>JAAVCG010000011.1 GCA_014802435.1 Bacteroides sp.
CTCCATCGTGGCGAGGGCGNCACGAAGCCCGGTCAGGTTCGCCCCCAAGGTTTTGCAACAGCCACCCTCTATCCCTGCGGCCCGAGAGNTGNCGGCGGATCGGAATCCGCCTTTCCATAGGGGAGTTGTTCTCAGGCGCTGAGGCGGAGGAGGCGGAGGCGGAGGGCCAGGTGGTCAAGGCGGGTGGTCAGATACCAGTTTTGGTCGAGGAGATATTGGGTGAGGGTGATTTGGCCGGCGTCAAAGGATTTTTTGAGCAGTCGGAGATAGTCGCTCTGGCTCAGGGCCTTGTCATATTCGGCGAGGACGGCGGTAAGGCGCGCAGCCTCGGCAATGTTTGCGGCGACTTCCACGTTGCGCATCGCCCTTGCCTCCTCGCGCTTCATCTGAGCGGTTTCGGCCTCTAATTCAGCGGCTTTGGCGCTCTTGCCGGCGCCGAAGTCGGGCAGAGTGATGCCAATGGAGAGCCCGTTGAAATGAACGCCCTCCTCAAAATCATGGAGATAACCAACTGAGAATGAGGGCATACGCTTCATCTGCTCAATCTGAGCGCGCAGCCGGCTCCTCGCGGCTTCGGCCGTGGCTTCAATCTCCTCGGGGCTATCTTGCGGAATCTCAAGTCCATGTTCCGGAAAGTCCGTCAGCTCGTCAATCCCCTCGGGGATAAACTGCCCGAAGGCAATCGAGGCGCGCAGGCGGTTAGAGTCAGCCTGAGCCGAGGCTATTTTCTCCTTGACGGCCAGGAGCTCAAATTCGGCCTTTCGGAGGTCGAGAACCGTTGTCTGTCCGCCGGCGAGCATCTCCGTCAGCCGGTCAACCACCTGACTGAGATTGGCCTCCACCTCGTTCAGCAAGGCAAGGCGCTGGCGGGCCTCAATGAGCTGCAGCAAGCGGTCTGAGACCTCATAACGGAGCCATTGGCGGCTCTGTTCGGTTGACTCAGCGGCCAGTTGGCGCAGCTCCGAGGCCGCCCGACGGCGCGCCCCGTAGATGCCGGGCCATTCAAACTCCTGGGTCAGCTCAAGCCCCCAGCGATTTTCGGCGCCCCGCTGCTGAGGCCATTTATATTCAAACCCCGCCTCCGGGCCGGAGAGCCTATTTTCAGCCTCCAGGGCCATCACCTCGCTCCGGAAGCCCCGGCTGAGAGTGGAAATATTTGTCAGCGAGTCCATTACGGAACTGACCACACGGTCAAATTCTGCTGTCTGAGCCGAAGCCTGAATGCCCGCGAAAAGAAGGGCTATGGATAAGATTTTTTTCATGATTTCCGTTTTTCAATGAGCAGATAAACCGCCGGNACGACATAAAGATTCAGAATTGTTGACGAAATCAGGCCGCCGAGAATCACCATGGCCATTGGCGACTGGATTTCATTGCCGGGCTCGGAGCCGTTGACNGCCANGGGCACCAGNGCCAGGGCCGAAGTCAGCGCCGTCATGACGATGGGGAGCAGGCGGTCAGTCGAGCCTTCAACGACGCGCCGNCGCAGCTCCATCGAGCCGAGGCCGTTAAANTGAGANATGAGCAGCATGCCGTTACGAGTGGAGATACCCATCAGGGAGATGAACCCGATGATGGCGGGAATNTTCACCTCGCCCCCGGTCAGCCNGAGAATCAGGATTCCGCCAATCAGCGCCAAGGGCATATTGAGGAGAATCAGGGCCGTCTGGCTCCATGAGCGGAACTGCCCGTAGAGCAGCAGCATGATTATCAGCAGGGCGCCCAGGGAGGTCAGCAGCAGGATGCGCCCGGCCTCTTCTTCATTTTCAAACTGTCCGCCATANTTNATAAAGTACCCTTCCGGGAGGTCGATGTCGGAGTCAATCTCGCGGCGAATATCGTCAATGGCGCCGCGCAGGTCACGTCCCTCGATGTTACAGCTGATAATGATTCGGCGCTTGACGTTTTCGCGGTTGATGGCCGAGGGTCCGGTTGAGGAGATAATCTCCGCAAGGGCCGACAGGGGCACCGGGCCGGAGGGAGTGTCAATAGGCAGCGAGCGCAGGGTCTCGGCCGAGCGGCGGCTCTCAGGATTGAGAATCAGAGTGAGGTCATAAGGGTAATCGCCATCATAGACGCGGCTGACGGCCTCGCCGCTCAGAGCCAGGGAAATCCACCGGCGGAAATCGGCCANAGTCACCCCATAGGCGGCCAACGCCTCGCGCCGGGGGCGAATCAGAAGTTCCGGACGCTCAACGAGTTGCTCCACATTGAGGTCAACAACCCCGTCCACNTCGCCGACGGCCTTCTTGATTTGCTGGGCAANGGGGTAAAGGCGGCTCAGGTCAGGGCCGAAGAGCTTGATGGCCACCGCGCTCTTTGAGCCGGAGAGCATCGCGTCAATGCGATGGCTGATAGGCTGGCCAATCTCCACGTTCACCCCGGGCAATTCGCCGAGTTTGTGGCGCAGTTCGGCCTCCACTTCGGCGCGGCTGCGTCCGTTGAGCTTATAGGGCACTTCAAGCTCTGAGGCATTGACGCTCAGCGAGTGTTCGTCGAGCTCCGCACGCCCCGTCTTGCGCGCCACGGTCTGCACCTCGTCAACCGNCATGATTACGCGCTCGGCCTCNCGCGCCAGCTTGTCGCTCTCCTCAAGGGAGACGCCCGGAAGAGTGCCTATATTAATCGTAAACGANCCCTCATTAAAGCGGGGCAGGAACCCGCGCCCAAGAGTGAAAAACANTCCNAAGGCGATGAGGAAAAGCAGAGCCGTGGCCCCNAACAGAGGGCGCGGNCGGTTAAGGACGNNCTCAAGGGTCTTGCCATAGAATTGCTTGAAGCGGACGCTCAGCTTAGNCTCGCGGTCAAGGCGCTCCTCATCGCGCTTGCCGCCAAGCAGATAGGAGCAGAGCACCGGAGTCAGCGTCAGCGCAACGAAGGTCGANGCCACCAGGGCTATGATGAACGCGACGCCTAACGGAATCAGCAGNCGCCCCTCGATTCCGCTCAGGCAAAAGAGCGGCAGGAAGCTCGCCATGATTATCAGCGACGAATTGAAGATAGGCATCCTGACCTCGGCACTCGCCTCAAAAACGACCTTCACCGCCGGAAGCCGCTCGCCCCGCGGAAGNGCCCGGTTGAGCCTCAGGCGCCGATAGACGTTCTCAACGTCGACTATGGCGTCGTCAACCAGTGAACCGATGGCGATGGCTATACCTCCGAGGCTCATGGTGTTAATCGTGAAGCCGAGCAGATGGAGCNTCAGGACCGTAACCAGGATACTCATCGGCAGGGCGACGAGCGAAATCAGAGTGGTCCGCCCGTTCATCAGGAAGAAAAACAANACGATGGCAACGAAGATGGCGCCCTCAAGCAGNGTGCGCTGAAGGTTATTGATGCTCGTNGAGATAAAATCGTTCTGGCGGAAAATATCAGTGTGAATCGTGACTCCGGCGGGGAGCTGAGCGGCAATGTCGGCCAGCTCGGAGTCAATCCTCTCGGTCAGCTGCGGCGTGCCCGTATTGNCCTGCTTNGTGACCGTGATGATTACGGCGGGAGTGCCCTCGATGCTTGCCGCGCCGATTTTGGGCGAGGCCGGAGCGTTCTGAACCGTAGCGACATGCCCCAGGGTCAATCCCCCGCCAATGGGGGCNGAGGCCAGCGCCTGAGGGTCAGCGGTGTTGAGGTCAGCCCGGACCAGATATTCATTACCGAAGTCCATGATGACTCCGCCTGAGGCATTATCATTCATTGACTCAACGGCTTCCGCAACCCGGCTGAGCGTCACCCCATAGGCCTGCATCTTCATCGGGTCAAGGGCTATCTGCATCTCCTTGGCATCGCCGCCAATGACCGCCACTGCCGCCACCCCGCTGAGCGAGAGCAGCCGCGGACTGATGGTCTTGTCGGCAATAGTGCGCAGCTCCATCATCGTCACCGAATCGCCCGGAGCCGTNAGCCCGATAATCATCATCTCGCCGAGAATCGACGATTGAGGACCNAACACCGGAGCCGAAACCCCGGAGGGCATCTCGATGGTGGCCAAGCGCTCCGTAACCATCTGGCGCGCAAGATATGCATCCGTATTCCAGTCAAACTCGGCCCAGACAACCGAGAAGCCCGGATTTGACGCCGAACGCACGCGCCTGATGCCGCTGACGCCGTTAACGGCTGATTCTATCGGATAAGTGACCTGACGCTCAACCTCCTCCGGAGCNAGCCCCGAAGCCTCGGTCATGATGACCACGGTCGGCGCGGTCAAGTCAGGAAANATGTCTACTTCTGTGCGCGTCAATGACCATATTCCCGCCATCATTATCAAGGCCGAAAGCACCAAGACGGCAATCCTATTGTCAAGCGACGCCCGTAATATTCTATTTAACATACGCTCTTCNTTTTGTTGAGTGTTGAGTGTTTAGGGTTGATGGTTGATGGTTTATAGTTTATGGTTTATAGTTTATGGGGGATGGGGGATGGGGGATGAGTGATGGGTGATGGGTGATGGGTGATAGTTGATAGTTGATAGTTTATGGGGGATGGTTTAGTGTTTAGTGAGGGGGCGGCGGATCGGAATCCGCCTTTCCATAGGCCTTCAACCATAAACTATAAACTATAAACCATAAACACTAAACACTAAACACTAAACNNTAAACNNTAAACNTTAAACCTTAAACNTTAAACCTTAAACNTTAAACNTTAAACCTTAAACCTTTAGTGCTGATGATTATGTCCTTCAGGGATGGCGCCGCTGCTTTCNGCAAGACGCAAGGTGATTACTCCCGAGCTGACTATGCGGTCGCCCGGATTTACCCCNGAGAGGATTACTACTCGCTCCCCATCAGAAGCCCCAAGCACTACGGGAGTCTTCAAATAATGCTCCGGCATCACCTCCCGATAAACAAAATGCTCGCCCTGCTGCTCCGTGATGGCCGTCAGAGGCAACGCGATGACCGGTTCGCCCCCCTCTGAGAGCAACCATGCCTCAACGGTGCTTCCCGGCGCAAGCGTTCCGTCATTATTAAAGGTGAACGAAACCGTGGCATACCCGCCATCGGCCGCTACACCCCCACCCTTGCCCCCTAAGGAGCTCAGCAACAGAGTGCGACCATCGGCCGTGCGCACCCGCGCATCCTTNACTGCCTTGAGCCGCGAATAATTCTCAGCCGCAGTGCGCGCCGTCAGGGTCAACTGCCCGTCNGAAGCCACCGAAGCAAGCGGCGCCCCGGCCTCGACATAAGCCCCCTCGGAGGCTAACAGAGCCGTCACGGTGCCCCCTATCGGCGATGACGCACGTCCGCCCGCTGCCCGGGGCGAATACTGCGCCCGNGCCTGAGCCAACGCCGTGACNGCCGCCTGATATTCTGCCGCAGTCACCAGCTTCTCCTCATAGAGCGGCTTCAGGCGGTTAACCTCAGCCTCTGCCGCATCAAGAGCCGCCTTTGCCGCCNGATTGACGTCGCCGCCACTGACGGCCCCGGCATTGACCGACGCNACCGCCGAGCCCGCGCCGACCTTGCCGCCGACATTCACAAGATAATGAACCACTCCGGCCACCGGCGATGAAACAACGGCCTCCGAACCCGCGCTGCGGCTTATCGTGGCCGAACACTGCAAGCTCTCGCCCAGCGGCGCGCTGATTACCGAATCAACCGNCACTCCGAAGCGCTGTGCCATCTCATCATGTAACATGACTATCCCGTCAGGCTCATCATGCTCATCATGCTCATCATGACCCTCTACGGCCTCGTGGCCATGCTCATGGTCATGACCCTCATGCCCGTCATGATGATGACAAGCAGCAAAAAAGGGCAAAGTCGCCGCCAAAAACAANACTTTCCTATTCATAAAAATACTATTATTCAATTTTCAACACCGCAAAGTTACGCCCTTTTCCCTGCAACCCGGTTTCAAAAAATGAAAAATGAAAAGTGAAAAATGAAAAATGCCTATGGAAAGGCGGATTCCGATCCGCCGCCAACGTCTGAGCCTCCTCACGCAGTCGTGACCGGCAGATGACTGGGCTTCGTGGCCAGTAGCTTTTGCTAAATCTTGAGTTCTGCAACACGATCGCTACAAAGCGAGAATTAATTTGTAGTCAATGTGATATNCACATCATGGTAGGGACGCGACATGTCGCGTCCGCGGATGATAAATCGCTTGTCAGCATTGTGATAAAGGTCATACAGACAGTAGGACGCGACATGTCGCGTCCCTACCGGGGCGTGNATATCGCATTGATTTTACGGAGATTGTGCTGTTTTGCCCGNGGGCGGCGGATCGGAATCCGCCTTTCCATAGGCATTTTTCATTCTTCATTTTTAATTTTTAATTTAATTTCGTATCTTTGTACCCACTATGCAACCAATCAAACAATACCAACCTATTGACGCTCAGGCAGTCTATGAGTCTGCACTTGAATATTTCGGCGGCGACGAACTTGCCGCCCGCGTCTGGGCTTCCAAATATGCCCTCAAAGACAGTTTCGGAAATATCTANGAGCAAACCCCTGACGACATGCACCGCCGCATGGCCGCCGAGCTCGCCCGAACCGAGGCAAAGTATCCTAACCCCATGAGCGAAGAGGAAATCTTCAATCTCATGAAAGACTTCCGCTATATCGTGCCCCAAGGCTCGCCTATGAGCGGAATGGGAAACCCGTTNCAGACCGTCTCGCTCAGCAACTGTTTCGTCATCGGCCTGGAGAACCCCGCCGACTCTTATGGCGCCATCCTCAAGCTCGATGAAGAACAAGTCCAGCTGATGAAGCGTCGCGGCGGNGTGGGNCACGACCTCAGCCAACTTCGCCCCAAAGGGATGCCCGTCAAAAACTCCGCCCTCACCTCTACCGGACTCGTCCCCTTCATGGAACGATACTCTAACACCACCCGCGAAGTGGCTCAGGACGGCCGCCGNGGTGCCCTGATGCTCACAACCTCCATTGTCCACCCCGACGCCGAGGCAGTTATCGACGCAAAGATGACCGAAGGNAAAATTACCGGTGCTAACGTCTCAATCCGCATCACTGACGAGTTTATGCGCGCCGCCGAGNCCGGAACCCCCTTNACTCAGAAATTTCCCGTTGACTCCGATTCTCCCGTGCTCACCCGGGAGGTNGANGCCGCCGCCATCTGGCATAAAATCGTACATAACGCCTGGAAATCAGCCGAACCCGGAGTGCTCTTCTGGGACACAATCACCCGNGAATCGCTCCCTGACTGTTATGCCGACCTCGGATTTCAAACCATCTCAACGAATCCCTGCGGCGAAATTCCNCTCTGTCCCTACGATAGCTGCCGCCTGCTCGCAATCAATCTCTACTCCTACGTTGAAAACCCCTTCACCCCGCAGGCGAGCCTCAACTTCCCCCTGCTCCGGGAACACGTCAAGAAGGCTCAGCGAATCATGGACGACCTCATTGACCTGGAAATCGAGAAGATTGACGCCATAATCGCCAAGATTGACCAAGACCCCGAAGACGCCGACACAAAACATACGGAGCGCCACCTCTGGGAAAAAATTCGCCGCCGTACCCTCCAGGGCCGCCGAACCGGACTGGGAACAACGGCTGAGGGCGACATGATTGCCGCCCTGGGCCTGCGCTACGGCACTGAGGAGGCTTCAGACATGAGCGAACGCGTTCATCAGACAATCGCCCTGGCCGCCTATGATTCATCAGTCACCATGGCTCAGGAGAGAGGCGCATTTGAGGTCTACGATGCCGCCCGTGAGGCGCAGAATCCCTTCCTCAACCGCCTCTTTGAAGCCGACCCCGAGCTGCGCAATCGGATGGCCCGACATGGNCGCCGCAACATTGCCTGCCTCACCATAGCCCCGACCGGAACGGTCTCGCTGATGACCCGCACAAGCTCCGGAATCGAGCCCGTGTTCATGCCCGTCTATAAGCGCCGCCGAAAGGTGAACCCCAATGACCGTGACGTCCGGGTGGACTATGTCGACGAAAACGGCGACTCCTTTGAGGAATACATTGTCTATCACCCCAAATTCCTTGAATGGATGAAGGTTAACGGACTCCAGCCCTCCCGAAACATGACCGCCGAGGAAATAACCGAGCTGGTCAACCGCTCACCCTATGCCGGCGCATCGGCCAATGAAATTGACTGGAAAGAAAAAGTCAAGATGCAGGGGCGCGTCCAGAAATGGGTTGACCATTCAATCTCCGTCACCATCAATCTCCCCTCCACCGTTTCCGAGCAGCTCGTCAACGAACTCTACCTGACGGCCTGGAAATCAGGATGCAAAGGTTGCACGGTTTATCGCGACGGCTCCCGCTCCGGAGTGCTCAACGCCATAACTCCCTCAAAGAAAAAAGATAAAGAACCCGCTGCCGACGGCGCCAACACCCCCCTGCTGGCCAAGAGGCCCGCAAGCCTTGAGGCAGACGTGGTCCGCTTCCAGAACAACAAGGANAAATGGATTGCCTTCATTGGCCTCGTTGACGGAAAACCATATGAAATCTTCACCGGCCTNGCCGACGATGAGGACGGACTCTTCCTCCCCAAGTCAGTCACCCACGGACAGATTATCAAGGCCGTTGACGAACATGGCAACAAGCGTTATGACTTCCAGTTCACCAACAAGCGCGGCCACAAAACAACCATCGAGGGCCTCAGCGACAAGTTCAACCCGGAATACTGGAACTATGCCAAACTAATCTCCGGAGTGCTCCGCTATCAGATGCCCATTGACCAGGTTATCAAGATGGTCGACGGCCTCCAGCTCAACTCTGAAAGCATCAACACCTGGAAAGCCGGAGTTGAACGCGCTCTGAAAAAATATATCCCCTCCGGCACTTTGGCCGGCGGTCAAGTCTGCCCCAACTGCGGCCAGGCTACTCTGGTCTATCAGGAAGGATGTCTGGTCTGCAAGTCCTGCGGTGCCAGCAAATGTGGTTAATAGTCAATTGCTTATGCTCTTCAAAGTCATCACCCCCCGAGTGGCCGACGACATGATAGTCAAGGTTGTCGGCTCATGTCCCGAACTGGGAAACTGGTCCCCGCGCGACGGCGTCCGCATGGATGCCGCCCGNGCCCTCCCGCTCTATACGGCTACNGTGCCCTACTCCCTCCCCGCGGACCTGGAATATAAGTTCATCATCTGCCGCGGCGAAGAAGTAATCTGGGAGGAAGGGCCTAACCGCTCCTTNGCCAATCCCGGGCCGCTCGACTTCCGCGGACGCGAAAAATGGCACGCTACCGGAGTGGCCATCCCCGTGTTCTCCCTCCGCAGCGCCGACGACTTCGGAGTCGGTGACTTTGAAGACCTCAAACTCATGGCCGACTGGGCCGCCGACAGGCAGATGAGCGTCATCCAGATTCTCCCGGTCAACGACACGACCATGACCCACACCCGGACNGACTCTTACCCCTACAACGCCAACTCGACCATAGCCCTCCATCCCCTCTACCTCCGCCTTGAAAAACTCGGNCGCATCAGCGATGAAGCAACGCGAAACTACTTTGAGCTGCAGCGCCAAGAGCTTCAAGCCCTCCCTGACGTTGACTATGAGCGGGTNATGGCCGCCAAGATTGCCTATGCNCGGGCCATTTTCAATCAGGAAGGCGACAAAACNCTCTCCCGCCCGGAATTTTACCGCTTCCTCGACGCTAATTATTCCTGGCTCATCCCCTATGCCGCGTTCTCTACCCTCCGCGATAAATATCGCACCCCCGACTTCCGCCAATGGGGCGACGACGCCAAGTTCTCGACAACCCGCGTCATCAACCTCCTCAACGACGACGAGACGCGCTCCGAGATGCAATTCCATTTCTTCCTCCAGTTTCATCTCCATTGCCAGCTCCTCGANGCCGCTGACTATTGCCGCAGCCGCGGAATTGCCCTCAAGGGCGATATCCCAATCGGAATCTCCCCTGATAGCGTCGACGCCTGGGTCTTCCCTCAGCTCTTCAANCTGGNGATGCAGGCCGGAGCCCCGCCCGACGACTTTGCCCGCGAAGGCCAAAACTGGGGCTTCCCNACGTATAATTGGGACACCATGGCCGCCGACGGATTCGGATGGTGGCGCAAACGCCTCACCAAGATGGGCGAATATTTTGATGCCTTCCGCATTGACCATGTCCTCGGATTTTTCCGCATATGGGAAATCCCCGCTGACCAGATCTATGGCCTCTTAGGCCATTTCTCCCNCGCCCTGCCCCTCACTCCGGAGGAAATGGACCTCCAATTCGGCTTTAAGTTTAGTCCGGAAATGGCTCTCCCTCTGCACTCTACTGAGGGATTCACCTCCCAGCGNCAGGCCTTTGATGCCGGCAGAATTGACCTCCTCCCCCGCTTTGCCGACCTCCTCTTCGTTGCTGACCCNTATCGCCCCGGGCGATTCCATCCGCGCATTGCCGGATATGAAACGGAAATGTTTCGCACCCTCCCGGAACCNCAGCAGCAGGCCTATCGNCGCCTCCACGAAGAGTTCTTCTATCATCGCCATAACGCCCTCTGGGCCGACAACGGNCTGAAGCANCTGCCCGCAGTTGTCAACGCAACGACGATGCTCCCCTGNGCCGAGGACCTCGGNATGATTCCCGCCTGCGTCCCCTCAGTGCTTGACCGGCTCCAAATCCTCTCCCTNGAGGTGCAGAGAATGCCTAAGCAATTCGGAGTAACCCTCGCTGACCCTGCTCATTACCCTTACCAGTCAGTGGCNACGACGTCGACCCACGATATGCCNCCGCTCCGACTCTGGATGCTCCTCAACTNNCCNGATGGTCATGACCCCGCCCCGGAGGAATGTCAGCAATTCATTGACGCCCACGTCCGCTCCTCGGCAATGCTCACCATACTCCCGCTGCAGGACTGGCTCGCCGTTGACCCCNTCCGCCGCCGTCCGGACCCCCGCGAGGAGCAAATCAACATCCCCGCAAATCCTCGCCATTACTGGCGCTACCGAATGCACTTGCAGTTGCCCATGTGAACCTTTGATTGTCAACTTTTGTTAATAAGGAAAACCTCAATTCAATGTATATCATGAAAAAACACCTGCTCCTGCCCCTTATTGCAATGGTGATGACTCTCACTGCTTGCTCGCCGTTCACTCTCGTCAACTCCGAGACNTACAATAGCGCNGACCTTGCTGACTATAAAACCTTCCGCATTGTCTACCCCGACGGCGAAAACAAGCTCCCGGANGGAATGCAGATGGTGACATACTATAACATCGCCGCGGCCATCCGCGAACAGATGGTTGAACGAGGCTACACGGAGGACCCCTCATCGNCCCTCCTGGTCAACTTTGCCGTGACCATTCACCGCGAAATTGACACCGCCCCGGCCTATACAACCCTCGCGCCCCCTCCCGGCCCGATGGGTCCGATGGGTCCCGGTTTCGGCCCCGGCCCCGGCCCGATGGGCGGTTTCTATCCCAGCTTTGTCTATCCCCGTTACTATTACTGGAATCCTAANGCTCAGGTTATCACCGGAATATACAAAGAAGGNGTACTCACCGTCGACATGGTCAACACCGCCGAAAAAGTGCCCCTCTTCTCAGCCTCNGTCGCTACCATCATGGACGGCTCGCAAGGCCAATACCGTAACCTCAAGAGCATAGCCGAGGCCGTGCAAACCCTCTTCTCCAAATTCCCCGTAGCTATTCAACCTCAGTATAAAAACCAAAAGTGACAAAAGCTCTAATTCGCATTAAGGAATTCTATATCAGCGCATGGCGCCGGTCGGTTTCAACTAAAACCGGCCGGCACTTGTGGCTTCTGCTCCTGATNAAAGTNGCAATCCTGCTGGTCCTCTTCAAAATCCTCTTCTTCCCAAATCAACTGGCCCAATACGAAACCGACGCCCAAAAAGCCGAAGCCGTCCGCCAATCGCTCCTCTCCCCAATTAGTAATGAGTAATTAGTAATTAGCAATGAGCAATTGTCCTGCGCCCCTCATTCTTAATTCTTAATTTTTCATTCTTAATTTTTCATTTTTAATTTATTCTGTATTTTGTATTTTGTATTTTTAATTTATCATATATATGTNNGACTTAATTCAAACCATTGACTGGTCACGCTGGCAATTCGCCCTGACCGCCTGTTATCACTGGCTCTTCGTCCCGTTGACTCTCGGACTCTCAGTCATTTGCGCCGTAATGGAGAGCATCTATCTCAAAAAAGGACGCCCTGAAAAATGGCTTAAACTCGTCAAATTCTGGATGAGCCTGTTCGCCATCAACTTTGTCTGCGGTATCGCAACGGGCATCATCCTNGAATTTGAATTCGGCACAAACTGGAGCAACTACTCCTGGTTTGTCGGCGACATTTTCGGCNCCCCNCTCGCCATTGAAGGGCTCTTCGCNTTCTTCCTTGAGGCCACGTTTGTCGTAGTCATGCTCTTTGGCTGGAAACGCGTNAGNCCCAAGTTCCATCTNACNGCCACTTGGCTCACCGCCATCGGAACCTCCCTCTCCGCCCTCTGGATTCTCGTTGCAAACGCCTGGATGCANTTCCCCACCGGAATGGAATTCAACCCTGACACCATGCGCAACGAAATGACCGATTTCTGGGCCGTCGCCCTCTCCCCCGTCGCCCTCAATAAGTTCTTCCATACCGTCATGAGCGGATGGGCCCTGAGCGGTTGCTTCGTTATCGGAGTCAGCGGATGGCTCGCNACTTTCGGGCGCCGCGCCGACATGGCCGTCCCCTCAGTGAAAGTCGCCGGATGGGTAGGAATCATCGGCCTCTTCCTCACTATGGCCGCCGGACATGGCTCCATTCTCCAAGTCAGCAAATCCCAACCCATGAAGTTNGCCGCCCTTGAAGGAGTCTGGACCGGCTCAACAAATGCCGAACTGACCGCCATNGGTCTCCTCAAGTCTGACAAACAGCTCAACGACGGCTCTGACCCCTTCATCTTCAAAATCGGCGCCCCCGGNGTCCTCTCCTGGGCTACTCGCGGCAGCGCNGACGCTTTCATCCCCGGAATTGAAGACATCATTGCCGGACATGACATCATTGATGGACAAGAAGTTAACACCGTCAGCTATGCCGAGCGCATTACCCGCGGCAAACTCGCCCTCGCCGCCCTCGCTGACTATAGCAAGACCCAATCGCCCGAGGCCCTCCAAACCCTCCGTGAAAACTATCAGTTCTTCGGCTACGGTTATTATGACGACCCCGCCCAACTCATTCCCCCCGTCGCCCTGATTTATTATTCTTACCATATGATGGTTGGCGGAGGAATGTATATGCTCCTCATCCTGGCCCTGGGGCTCCTCTTGGCCTATAAAAAGCCCGCACTGCTGGAAAATAAATGGTGGGCCGCCGCAGCTATGCTCGCCCTCGTCGTCTCCTGGATTGTCAGCCAAAGCGGATGGATTTGCGCCGAAGTTGGCCGTCAGCCTTGGGTCATCCAAGACCTGATGCCCACCCGCGGAGCTATCAGCGCCGTTTCGCCCGCCGGAGTGAAAACCACTTTCTGGGCATTCGCCATTGTCTTCACCGCAATGCTCGCCGCCGAGATTTCTATCATGATTAACAAAATCCGTCAAGTTGCTAAAAAATGATTACCTGCTATCAAAATTACTGGTGGTTCCTGATTTCTGTCCTCGGCGCCGCCCTGGTCTTCCTCCTCTTCGTGCAAGGCGGCCAAACCCTCCTGCCCGGCCTCGGAAACAATGAAAACAAGCGCCTGGCAATCAACGCCCTCGGTCGCAAATGGGAACTTACGTATACCACTCTCGTCGTCTTCGGCGCCGGATTCTTCGCCTCGTTCCCCCTGTTCTATTCAACGAGCTTCGGCGGAGCATGGGCCCTCTGGATGCTCATCCTCTTCAGCTTCGTTATCCAGGCCGCAAGCTATGAATTCCGCCGCAAACGCGGCAATCTCTATGGCACCGGATTCTATGATGCTCTCCTCTTCATCAACGGCTCCCTCGGATGCATCCTCCTTGGAGTTGCCGTTGCCACTATGATTTTCGGCGCAGAATTTAACATTAACAAGGTCAACCTCACTGACCCCGCAGCCCCCGTAATCTCCACCTGGGCTAACTCCCTCCATGGACTCGAAGCTCTGGCCGACTGGCGCTGTCTCCTCCTGGGATTCGCCATCCTCTTTCTGGCCCGCATGAACGGCGCCTTCTTCCTCATGCTCTCCACCGACGGCTCCGAGGCCTATCGCGCCAAACTGCGCCGCATAGCCTCCGTCAGCGGCCTGATTTTCGTCCCTCTGATTGTCCTTTTCCTCATCATGGTCCTCCTGCAGCCAACTCTCGTTCAGACCCCTGACGGATTCATCGTCCGCCAATACGGCTATCTGATGAACTATCTGGAAATGTGGTGGGCCGCGGTTGCGCTGCTCGTCGGTGTGGTCTGCGTTCTGGTCACCCTCTTCTGCGTCCTGGTCAAGAAGCCCCTCCGCTATGGCTTCTGGCTCTCCGGAATCGGCACGGCCCTCGTCGTCATGAGCCTCTTCTGGGTCATGGGCTATGGCTCCACGGCCTACTTCCCCTCCCTCGCTGACCCGCAGGCCTCGCTGACCCTCGCCAACAGCTCATCATCGCTCTTCACCCTCCGCACCATGACCTGGGTCAGCGCCGTCCTACCCATAGTCATCGCCTACATCGCCTACGTCTGGCACTCAATGGGCCGACGCCCCATCTCCGACGCCGACCTCAACTCCGAAGGCGAATACTAACAAAAAATGAAAAATTAAAAATGAAGGATGAAAAATGAAGGATATCCCCCCATTTTTCATCCTTCATCCTTAAAAACCCTATGGAAAGGCGGATTCCGATCCGCCGCACCGTCAAAACCGAGGGCCGCAACATGACCGGGCCTCGTGGCGCCCTCGCCACGATGGAGCGCAAGCTCCACAATCTCACCCTCAGACAGGGGCGGAGACGTTATACACTCATGGCCATGAGGCGTTAGTTTGGCCTTGATTTCCACACCCTGGGGCTTGACCTGATGAAGCTCACGCCCCGTGATTGGAATAGAAATGTAACGTTTCATGTGATTTATTTGGTTAGTTCAAAAATATTTTATAAATTTGCAATGAATAATGTTAACTGGTTGTTGGGGGATTATACCCTTCTGGCTTCGGCTCAGTATTGAGCAACATATTCCACAGTGACGGAGAATAATCTCTCGCGTCACTATTTTAATTTACGGCGAAGAATGGAGCGCAAGCTCCACAATCTCACCCTCAGACAGGGGCGGCGGAGCGGAATCCGCCTTTCCATAAGCGGTGCAGCGTTTGCGGCGCGCGCTTTCCGCCTTTTCTATTTTGTTTTTTCCCCTTTTTTTCGTAATTTTGCAGAAAATTTATGCATAAATGAAAAATATTCGCAACTTCTGCATTATTGCACATATTGACCACGGCAAATCTACCCTTGCCGACCGTCTGCTCGAATACACTCATACCGTCAGCCAAAAAGACATGGAAGCCCAGGTCCTCGACGATATGGACCTTGAACGCGAACGCGGAATCACTATCAAGAGCCATGCCATTCAGATGGATTATGAGCTTGACGGAACAAAGTATGTCCTCAACCTCATTGACACTCCCGGACACGTCGACTTCTCCTATGAGGTCAGCCGCTCAATCGCCGCCTGTGAGGGTGCGCTCCTNATTGTCGATGCCTCTCAGGGAATCCAGGCCCAGACCATCTCTAACCTNTATATGGCCCTGGAAAATGACCTNGAAATCATCCCCGTGCTCAATAAGGTTGACCTCGACTCGGCCAAGCCTGACGAAGTGGAAGACCAGATNATTGACCTCCTCGGATGCAAACGCGAGGAAATTCTCCGCGCTTCCGGAAAAACCGGCCAGGGCGTTGAAGATATTCTCCGCGCCATCATTGAGCGTATCCCCGCCCCCGTTGGCGACCCTGACGCTCCGCTCCAGGCCCTNATCTTCGACTCCGTCTTCAATCCCTTCCGCGGAATCATCGCTTACTATAAGGTTGTCAACGGAACGCTCCGCTCCGGCGACTTCGTCAAATTCGTCAGCACCGGTAAGGAATATCACGCCGACGAAATCGGTATTCTCCGCCTTGACATGCAGCCCCGAAAGGAAATTTCAGCCGGCAACGTAGGATATATCATCTCAGGAATCAAAACCAGCAAGGAAGTCAAAGTGGGCGACACTATTACCCATGTCAATCGCCCCTGTGAAAAGGCCATTGAGGGCTTCGAGGAAGTCAAGCCGATGGTCTTTGCCGGAGTCTACCCAATTGAGACTGAAGACTTTGAAAACCTCCGCGCCTCTCTTGAAAAGCTCCAGCTCAATGATGCCTCGCTGACCTTNCAGCCGGAAAGCTCCGTTGCCCTCGGATTCGGTTTCCGCTGCGGATTCCTCGGCCTGCTCCATATGGAAATCATTCAGGAGCGCCTGGGCCGCGAATTTGACATGGACGTAATCACTACGGTTCCTAACGTAAGTTATCGCGTCTATGACAAAAAAGGAAACATGACTGAGGTCCATAACCCCTCGGGACTCCCGGACCCCACTCTCATTGACCGCATTGAAGAGCCNTATATCCGCGCCTCTATCATCACCGCCGCCGANTTTATCGGCCCAATCATGACCCTCTGCCTCGGTAAGCGCGGCGAGCTCGTCAAGCAGGAATATATTTCCGGAAACCGCATGGAGATGATTTTTGATATGCCCCTGGGCGAAATCGTCATTGACTTCTATGATAAACTCAAGTCTATCTCAAAGGGTTACGCCTCTTTTGACTATCATATCCATGACTTCCGCGAGAGCAAACTCGTCAAACTCGATATCCTCCTCAACGGCGAAAGCGTCGACGCGCTCTCCACTCTGACTCATGTCGACAACTCCGTCACCTTTGGGCGCCGGATGTGTGAAAAACTCAAGGANCTCATTCCCCGCCAGCAGTTTGACATAGCCATCCAGGCCGCTATCGGCGCCAAAATCATTGCCCGCGAAACAATCAAGGCCGTCCGCAAAGACGTTACCGCGAAATGTTATGGCGGCGATATCAGCCGTAAGCGAAAGCTCCTCGAAAAACAGAAAAAAGGCAAAAAGCGCATGAAGCAGATTGGCTCCGTCGAAGTCCCNCAGAAGGCTTTCCTCGCCGTCTTGAAGCTTGACTAAACTTTTACCCCCCATAAATGGTTTAATTAGAAAANATACAAACCGTTCATCCAAACCCCAAAATTCAAGATTCTTATGGGAGAAAATCAACACCCGGCCANTCAGGCCCCGGGACCTGAAATCAACAATATGCCTCACCGCGTCTTCTATGCCGCGCGCCAAGCCATCGGCCGCCANGCAACCGGCGGCAACATCCTGATTCTCGCTACGGTTCTGGCCCTCATCATTGCCAATATTCCCGGAGTGAATAACTATTATTCAGAGTTCTGGGAACAGCAGGTGCGCCTCCAGGTTGGCTCCTTTAATCTTTTCAGCCATCATGGCGAACCAATGACCCTCATCGAGTTCATCAATGATGCGTTGATGGCCGTCTTCTTCTTCAGTATCGGCCTGGAAATCAAAAGGGAAGTTCTCGTTGGCGAACTCTCGTCGTTCCGCCAGGCCCTGCTCCCCATCGTCGGAGCCATCGGCGGCATGGCAATCCCCGTAGTCATCTTCTTCCTCCTTGCCCATGGCTCTGACTATAGCGGCGGCGCCGCAATCCCCATGGCCACAGACATTGCCTTCTCCCTCGGNGTCCTCGCAATGCTCGGCAAGCGTGTGCCNATCTCCCTGAAGGTCTTCCTGACCACTTTGGCCGTCGTTGACGATATCGGNGGCATCATCGTAATCGCCGTATTCTATAGCGGCGGAATCCAGTTTGAACTCCTCGCCTGGGCCGCCCTCGTCCTCGCTATCCTNTATCTCGGAGGCCGCTGCCTCATCCAGAGCAAGGCCTTCTATATCCTCCTGGGCACCGTNGTCTGGTTCCTCTTCCTCAATTCCGGAATCCACCCCACCATTGCCGGAGTCCTCGTTGCCTTCTGCGTCCCCGCCAAGCCCGTCTATGCCCCGATGAACTATATCCGCAAGATTCGCGACGCCATCGGCCATTTCCACTCGGAAGACGANGCNACNCTCAANTCTCATACAATCCTCAGCAATGACCAGATGAACTGGCTCAAAGAAGTGGAATCCTCAAGCGATAAGGTTATCTCTCCCCTCCAGCAGCTTGAAGACACNCTCCACCCCATGGTCAACTTCTTCATCGTCCCCCTCTTTGCCTTTGCCAATGCCGGAATCTTCCTCCTCGGACTTGACCCCATGTCAATCTTTGAAGGCGTTTCACTCGCAATNATCTGCGGCCTCGTCTTTGGCAAATTCCTCGGTATCTTCTCCTTCTCNTGGCTCACTATCAAACTCAAACTCGCGCCAATGCCCGCCCGCGCCAACTGGCACCAGATGGCCTCNGTCTCAATGCTCGGCGGCATCGGTTTCACCGTNAGCCTCTTTATCGCCACTCTNTCTTTCGGCACCCCTGAACAGGCTGACCTCCTCAATCACGCCAAGTTAGGCATCGTCGTCGGCTCCATCCTCAGCGGAATCATCGGATTCATCTGGCTCCACAAAACCCTCCCGCCGGAATCTGAAATCCCCGACGAAGAAGAGTAATCTTCCCCCCTGAATACCAATCATTTCACATTTCCTTTCAATCCCAATGCATAACGAAACCAAAGCCATACACACCCCATTCCGCCTCCCCGACGCCTATGGAGCAATCTCAATGCCCGTCTATCATACCGCCGCATTTGAGTTCAACTGCGCCGAGGATATGATTGAATCATTCTCCGGACGCAGCGGAATGCCTGACTATTCACGAGTTACGAACCCCACGGTCTATCATTTCGAAGACCAAATCAAGGCNCTCACCGGCGCTGANCGAGTCTTTGCCCTCAATTCCGGAATGGCCGCCATCGCCAATACNCTCATGGCCGTGGCCTCNGCCGGAAAAAACATCGTNACCTCGCGCCATGTCTTCGGCAATACCTTCGCCCTGATTAACTCTACNCTCGCCCGNTTCGGCGTTGAATCCCGACTCGTTGACCTCACTGACCTCAAGGCCGTTGAAGCCGCCGTCGACGCTAACACNTGCTGNATCTACCTGGAAATCATNACCAATCCCCAGCTTGAAGTGGCCGATCTTCGCCAGCTCGCCCACATTGCCCATAGCGCCGATATCCCCCTCATTGCCGACACTACGGCCATCCCCTTCACCGAATTTTCAGCTAAAAGCCTCGGAGTTGACATTGAAATCGTCAGCACCACAAAATACCTCAGCGGAGGCGCAACCTCCGTTGGCGGCGCCATCATCGACTATGGCACCTGCCCCGGCTTCGGCGACCGCATTCAATTTGAACTCATGTTCAATCTCGGCGCTTACATGACCCCCCATGTCGCTTATATGCAGAGCCTCGGACTGGAAACNCTCCCCGTGCGTTATCAGCGCCAGGCAGCCTCGGCCCTCACCGTCGCCAAGGCCCTCAGAGAGCNCCCCGCCGTTAAAGCCGTAAACTATACCGGCCTGGAGGACAACCCNTTCCATGAGCTCTCCGTCAGCCAGTTCGGGCCTACCGCCGGAGCCATGCTCACTATTGACCTCGCTGACCGCGACGCNTGCTTCCGTTTCCTCAACAAACTCAAAATCTTCAAGCGCGCAACAAATCTNTTTGACAATAAGAGCCTGGCAATCCATCCCGCCTCAACCATCTTCGTCTCCTTCACCCCCGAACAGAGAGCCGAAATGGACCTCTTTGACACCACTATCCGACTTTCCATCGGCCTCGAAGACCCTCAGGACCTAATTGACGACATCAAACAAGCACTCCAAAATGACTGACTTTAATAAAATAATTGACCGACATAACACTAACGCGCTCAAGTATATCCGCCTCCCCCAAATGTATGGCACCGACGACTTGACCGCCCTNTGGATTGCCGACATGGACTTTGAAACCCCNGATTTCATCGTCGACGCAATGCGCAAAAGGCTTGACCACAAAATCTTCGGCTATACCGGCGAACCTGAGGAATATCGCCCCCGTATCTGCCAATGGGTCCTCGAACATGACGACTGGAAGATTCAGCCCGAATGGATTTCNTTCATNCCCGGAATCGTAAANGGCATCGGATTCGTTATCAACGTCTTCGTCAAGCCCGACGAAAAGGTNATTATCCAATCGCCCGTCTATCATCCCTTCCGCCTCACTCCCCTCGCCAATAAGCGNGAAGTGGTCTATAACCCCCTGAAAATGAACCCCGACGGCTCATTTGACATGGACTTTGACAACCTCGCCGAAGTGGCCGATGAGAAGTGTCGCCTCCTGATTCTCTGCAATCCTCATAACCCCGGCGGCCGAATCTGGCCCCGAGAAACCCTCCGCCGCCTTGCCGACTTCTGCGCCGAGCGTAACATCCTCGTNATCAGCGATGAAATCCATTGTGANATGCCCCTCTGGGGAAACCGTCACATTCCCTTTGCCGCCGTCAGCGANACCGCCGCNCAAAACTCCATCACCTTCCAGGCCCCNTCCAAGACCTTCAACATCGCCGGAATNGTCAGCTCATTCGCCATCGTCCCTAACCCTGAGATTCGCGAAAAATTCTTCTCTTGGCTCGCNGCNAATGAGCTCAATGAAGCNGACATTTTCGCCCACATAGCCGCCTGTGCCGCCTATACCCCCGAGGGCGAGGCNTGGCGCCGCGAAATGATTGCCTATGTGGAAGATAACATCCGTTTTGTTGAAGACTTCTGCGCCAAAAACATCCCTCAAATCAAACCCATCCGCCCCCAGGCCTCATTCCTNATCTGGCTCGACTGCCGAGGCCTCAACCTCACCCAACCGCAACTCATTGACCTCTTCGTCAAAAAAGCAAAACTCGCCCTCAACGACGGCACCATGTTCGGCCCCGAAGGCACCGGTTTCATGCGCCTAAACATCGCCGCCCCCCGCGCCGTACTAAACCAAGCCCTAACCGCCCTCCAACAGAGCGTATAGTCTGGTTTAACGGTGGTTGAACNGTGGTTGAACTGTGGTTGAACAGTGGTTGAACGGTNGTTTAACGGTGGTTGAACTGTGGTTTAACTGTTGTTGAATTGTTTAAATATTTAATTTTTAATTGTTTAATTGTTTTTCTCATTTAGGAATTATGCAGAGTTTTGAGAGATTGGAAGTTTGGCAACAGACCAGACAACTGGTAAACAAAATTTATATGCTAACCCGTGACTTCCCTCATGAGGAGCGGCATGGTCTTACAAATCAGATTCGCAGGGCTGTGATTTCCATCAGCTCAAACATTGCAGAAGGAGCCGGAAGATTCTCTGCTAAGGACCAAAAGCACTTTTATAACATGGCTTTTGGCTCAATCTATGAAGTACTCAGTCAACTGATTTTAGCCAACGACCTGGGATTTATCAATGACGAAATGCTCTTAGACTGCCGCAGCAAAATCAAGACCATCAGTGTCCAACTCTCAAACCTCCGAGCCTACGCTGACCAAAGATCCAAAACCCAATAACAAAAAAACGACCATCAACAACCATCAAACCACCNTTAAACCACCGTTAAACCACCGTTAAACCACCATTAAACCACCATCAAACCACCATTAAACCACCGTTAAACCACCNTTAAACCACCGTTAAACCACCATTAAACCCAATTCCACTCTCGAATGACCCTTTTCCTGCTTGACGCTTACGCGCTCATTTATCGCGCATACTATGCCCTCTTTCGTAATCCAAGGGTTACGTCTAAGGGACTGAACACATCCGCCATTTTCGGGTTTGTAAACACCCTTGATGACCTCCTCAAAAAAGAAAANCCCACTCACCTGGCGGTGTGCTTCGATCCCCCGGGCGGTCAAACGTTTCGCCACGAAATGTTTCCCGACTACAAAGCCAAGCGTGAAAAGCAACCGGAAGACATNACCCTCGCNATACCCTACATCAAGCGCATACTCCAAGCAATGTGTATCCCCGTCGTNGAACTCCCNCAATATGAGGCCGACGACGTCATCGGCTCCCTCGCCCATCAAGCCGAAGCCGAGGGTTTCACAACCTACATGATGACCCCCGACAAGGACTACGGACAGCTCGTNACCGACCGGATTTTCATGTANCGCCCCGCCCTCAAAGGACAAGGATTTGAGGTCAGAGGCCCGCAGCAAGTTTGCGAAAAATACGGCATTGAACACCCCCNCCAGGTCATTGACCTCCTCGCCCTTGAAGGNGACGTCAGCGATAATATNCCCGGATGTCCCGGTGTCGGCGAAAAAACCGCCGTCAAACTCATTCTCCAATTCGGCTCCGTCGAGCAGATGCTTGACCATACCTCCGANATCAAAGGCTCACTTAAAGCAAAGGTTGAAGATAACCGCGACTTAATCCTGCTGAGCAAGGACTTGGCAACNATNCGCACCGACCTCACTCTCCCCGTCACTCCGGCCGACCTCAAGCGCTGTGANCCTGACTATAAAGCCCTCCGCGAAGTCTACGAAGAACTCGAATTCAAATCATTCATCCAGCGCCTCCCCTCCCCCTCCGCCGCGNCCAAGCCCACTGCCGCCGCCGAGCCCGCCGACGGGATGAACTCCCTCTTTGACCTCGCCCCCGCTGAGCCGNANCAGCTCAAACCTTCCCTTGAAAAGGACTATGCCGACCCCGCCGAGGAAATCCTCNCCGAAGCCCTGACGGCCAAGANAATAGGCCTNTCAGTCTACGCCATAGGCCCNGANCCGATGAACGCGCAAATCCAAGGCGCGGCAATCGCCATTGCCCCCGGACGCGCTGCCTGGCTCCCAGCCGAAGGTCTTGACAAACTCGCNCCCATACTCTCCCGCAGTGACCTCCAAGTCATTTCCCATGACCTCAAGCGCGACCTCCTCCTGCTTCGCCGACTCGGAATCAGCTGTAATGCAGAGCATTATGACACTGCCGTGGCCCACTACCTCCTCCAGCCGGAAATGCGCCATCTTCTTGCCGACGTCGCCGCCGAGATGCTCGATGGATACCGCACTCTCGACCTTGATGACCCCAATCGCGCGAAAAAATACGCCCCCATNCCNCCGGAACGCCTGGTCAACACCGTCTGTGAGGCCGCCGACATCGCCCTCCGCCTCTATCAGCCTATCCGTCAAGCAATTGAAGCCGAAGNCGCCCAAGAGCTCGACTCTCTGGAGCAGAAGCTCGTCATTGTCCTGACCGATATGGAATGGAACGGCGTCAGAATTGACTCACATATCCTCTATGAGCTCAGCACCAAACTNACCGAGCGGTGTAACGACCTCGAACGCCAAGCCTATGAGCTTGCAGGCCATCCATTTAACGTTGCCTCTCCCGCTCAGGTTGGCCAGGTCCTCTTCGGCGAAATGCAGATTGACACCAAAGTTAAGCGAACCAAAACCGGCGGGTACTCAACCACTGAGGAAGTCCTCGAAAAATACAAAGCAACGGTCCCCCTGGTTGGAATCATCCTGAAAATTCGCGGCCTGCGAAAGCTCTTGGCCACGTATATCAACGCCCTCCCCTCTCTGGTCAATCCCAAAACGGGAAAAATCCACACCACTTATAATCAAACCGGAACCGCTACCGGCCGCCTCAGCTCCAACAATCCGAACCTGCAAAACATCCCCGTGCGCACCGACGATGGCCGCGAAATTCGCCGCGCCTTCATCCCTGACGAGGGCTGTCTGCTCCTCTCCGCCGACTATTCTCAGATTGAATTGCGACTGATGGCAGACATTTCAGGCGACCCCGCAATGATTGAAGCCTTCTCACATGGCGAAGACATCCATCGCGCGACGGCGGCAAAAATCAACCATCTCCCCCTGGAGGAGGTCACCGATGACCAACGCCGCGCCGCCAAAACCGCCAATTTCGGCATCATTTACGGCATTAGCGCCTTTGGACTCTCCGAGCGGCTCGGAATCTCCCGCCCCGAAGCCAAACAGCTCATTGACGGCTACTTCCGCACATATCCAAAAGTCAAGGACTACATGACTGAAACAGTTGAACATGCCCGCGAAAAAGGATACGTAACAACCGTCATGGGACGCAAACGCATGCTCCCAGACATCAACTCGCGTAACGCAGTGGTCCGCGGATATGCCGAGCGAAACGCCATCAACGCCCCTCTCCAAGGCTCGGCCGCCGACATTATTAAGGCCGCAATGGTTAAAATCCACGCGGCCCTGAAGGAGGCAAACCTTAAGTCAACAATGATTATGCAGGTCCATGACGAACTGATTTTCAACGTCTTCCCCGAGGAACTTCCCGTTCTCCAGGAAATAGTTGAACGCGAAATGCAGGGCGCCTACTCCGGCCGCGTCTCCCTGACCGTCTCCTCCGGAGTAGCCCAAAACTGGCTTGACGCGCATTAACGCGCGGTTTGCCGCCCGGTGCAATAGTTCACGAAAGCACGGTTAACCAGGCGAATACCCCCCTTGGTGGGGTAATCGCCTGAAAAATACCAGTCGCCCCGATGGTTGGGAACAGCGCTCCTCAGGCCCTCAAGAGTCTGATAGATAATCTCTACGGGGCAATGCACATCAGGCGGGGTCAACATCCGGGCTATCTTGGCCGAGATTTCCTCGTCAGTAAACGGCGCGTAAATAGCCTTGACCCAATTCTCCTCATCGGGTCGCTCCAGACACTTTGCCAAGGTTTCGTCGATTACCGACCTCATTCCCCGCTCATGGAGCAGCTCCATCGCCGCCCGAAAAGCGATAAATTCGCTCATGCGGCTCATGTCTATGCCGTAACAGTCAGGGTAACGCACCTGAGGCGACGAACTGACTATCACTATCTTAGCCGGATGGAGGCGATTGAGCATATGGATAATGGAGCGGCGCAAAGTGGTTCCGCGCACTATGGAGTCATCGATAACAACGAGGTTATCCCGCCCGTTTTCAACAATGCCGTAAGTAACGTCATAAACATGGGCGGCCAGTTCATCGCGACTCGCCCCCTCGGCAATGAAAGTGCGCAGTTTGATGTCCTTGATTGCCACTTTCTCAATCCTGAGTTTGCGCGACATAATCTCGCGTAACCGCTCCTCCGTCAGCTCCGCGGCGGCAAGAATCTCATCCGTCTTGCGGCGGTCGAGCTCCTGCTCCAGGCCCTCACACATGCCAATGAAGGCCACTTCGGCCGTATTGGGAATAAAGGAGAACACCGACCGGGCGAAATCGCCGCCCACGGCGCGAAGAATCTGCGGCACCAAATTTCGGCCCAAAGCCTTGCGTTCCCGATAAATATCGGCATCCGAGCCGCGCGAGAAGTATATCCGCTCAAACGAGCATTTTTGCGGCTCAGCCTCCGGAAGGACGCGCTCAATGCTGAATTTCAGGTCATTAGTCACCACCAGAGCCATTCCCGGCTGAAGCTCCGAAACCTGAGCGCGCCTAACATTGAAGACGGTCTGAATCACCGGACGCTCCGATGCGACCACGACAACCTCATCATCAGCATAATAAAATGCCGGACGGATTCCCTTATTGTCTCTGAGCACGAACATATCGCCCGAGCCCGTTGCGCCGCAAATAACGAAGCCACCATCCCACATGGGCGAGGCCTTGCGCAGAATCCGGGGAATATCAAGCCCGTTTTCAATCTCGCGGCTGAGCATAGGCTCGTCATACTGATCTCTGAGCGAGCGATATAGCCGCTGATTCTCTTCGTCAAGTTCATGGCCTAACTGCTCAAGAAGCACGGCAGTATCCGCATAGAATCGCGGGTGCTGACCCGTGGAGACTATCGAGTCAAACACTTCACTGACGTTGGTCAGATTGAAATTGCCGCATAGAAGCAGATTGCGTGACGTCCAGTTATTGCGGCGCAGAAAGGGATGAACGTAGCTCAGTCCGCTCTTGCCCGTCGTTGAGTAGCGCAGATGGCCCATATAGATGTTGCCCAGAAAGAGAAGCGGCTCACCGGAGCGCTCCGCCTCAAAAATTTCGCGGCGCACCTTGCTGAAAATCACTGAGATGGCATCTGCTCCCTCGGCCCGCTCACGGAAAATATACTCGCGCCCCGGAGGCGACTGAAGGTCAACGACTCCGATTCCCGCAGCCTCCTGACCGCGATTATGCTGCTTTTCCATCAGCAGATAGAGCTTGTCAAGACCCCATTGGGCCGTGCCGTATTTTTCCTTATAGTAACTGAGCGGTTTGAGGAGGCGAATCATCGCCACCCCACACTCATGTTTTATCTGTTCCATTCTTGTTTAGCGGATAAAGAGAAGCTCGCGATACTTGGGCAGAGGCCACATTTCGTCGTCAACGTCAAGCTCAAGCTTGTCAATGTTGTAACGGATGGTCTCCATGCGCGGCAAGACATGGTCATGATAAGCCAGAGCCTTTTCGC
Organism: Bacteroides sp.; assembly: GCA_014802435.1. GTDB lineage: Bacteria > Bacteroidota > Bacteroidia > Bacteroidales > Muribaculaceae > UBA3263. Next base: position 26,266 of record JAAVCG010000011.1, read on the forward strand.
GCTCACTTTCAATGCGGTTAGCCCTCTTGCGAGCCTCAACCATCTCCGCCACTTCCGCGCGGATAATGGCGATATGCTCTGAGATGCGCTCGATGGCGGCCATATCCTGGGCGGAAATCTTCTCGCTCTTGTCGGCCGGGAAGAGGCTCTTGATTTTGTAGAGGTTATCAAGCAGAACTGACTGATAACGAGTGGCCACGGGGATGATATGGTTGATGGCCAAGTCGCCTAAGACACGCGCCTCAATCTGAATTTTCTTGGTATACATCTCCCATTTGACCTCATTACGAGCCTCAAGCTCAATACGATTAAACACGCCCGTATCGGCAAACATCTTGACCGACTCCGGACGCAGATAAGCATCAAAAATCTTCGGTGCAGAGGTCTCGCAGTCAAGGCCGCGACGGGCTGCTTCGGCCTTCCATTCGTCAGAATATCCGTTGCCGTTAAAGATGATTGACTTATGAGTACTGATAAGTTGCTTGATTTCAGCAAGAAGGGCCTGCTTGAGGGTCTCTCCCTTGCTGACACGATTCTCAACCGCATCCGCAAACTTATTCAGGCGGTCAGCAGCGGCGGCATTCAGCGCAATCATGGCGCTCGCACAGTTGGCGCTGGAACCGACGGCGCGGAACTCAAATCGGTTGCCCGTGAAGGCGAAGGGCGATGTGCGGTTGCGGTCCGTATTGTCAAGCATGATGTCAGGAATCTGATTGAGACCTACGTTGACTCCCTCCTTTGATGCAAGGTCTTCAAGGTCAGAGGCCGTCAGTGATTCAATCTTGTCAAGAATCCCGGAGATGTGTGAGCCCATGAAGATGGAAATGATGGCCGGGGGAGCCTCGTTGGCACCAAGGCGGTGAGCATTAGTCGCCGACATGATGGATGCCTTGAGCAGCGCGTTATGGTCATGAACCGCCGCCATAACATTGGCTATGAAGGCAAGGAATTGCAAGTTGTCTTCAACCGTCTTGCCCGGGGCAAAGAGCAGCTTGCCCTTGTCAGTGCCCAGGCTCCAGTTATTGTGTTTGCCGGAGCCATTGATGCCGCTGAAGGGCTTTTCATGAAGGAGCACGCGGAAGTTATGGCGTCGTGCAACTTCGGCCATCAGGCTCATCAACAGCAGGTTATGGTCATTAGCCAGGTTAGTCTCTTCAAAAATCGGCGCGAGTTCAAACTGATTGGGTGCCACTTCATTATGGCGCGTCTTGGCCGGAATGCCGAGCTTATGGCTTTCAATTTCAAGGTCAAGCATAAAGGCCTCCACCCTGGAGGGAATGGCGCCGAAATAATGGTCTTCAAGCTGCTGATTCTTAGCGCTTTCATGGCCCATCAGGGTGCGCCCGGTGAGCATCAGGTCAGGGCGCGCGGAGTAGAGAGCCTCGTCAACCAGAAAATATTCCTGTTCCCAGCCCAGGAAACTCTGCACATGGTTCACCGTCGGATCAAAGAAACGCGCAACTCGCGTCGCGGCCTTATCAACGGCATTCAGAGCGCGAAGCAGCGGAGTCTTATAGTCAAGTGATTCGCCCGTATAGGAGATGAAAATGGTTGGGATACAGAGCGTTTGGTCCATGATAAACGCCGGCGAGGAAATATCCCAGGCCGAATAACCGCGGGCCTCAAAAGTGTTACGTATGCCTCCGTTAGGAAACGATGAAGCGTCAGGTTCCTGTTGCACAAGGAGTTTGCCATTGAATTCCTCAACCACTCCGCCCTTGCCGTCATGCTGAATAAAGGCGTCATGCTTCTCGGCGGTGCCGTCGGTAAGCGGGTGGAACCAGTGAGTGTAATGGCGCGCGCCATTATCAATGGCCCAGCGCTTCATGCCCTCGGCCACGGAGTCGGCAACTTCAAGCGGAAGCGGCTCCTTATTATCTATGGCGTTCACCAGGGCCTCATAAGTGGCGCGCGGAAGATATTCAAACATTTTCTGGCGATTGAAAACGTACATGCCATAATAGGCCTGCGGACGCTCTGACGGGATTTCTACCGGAATGGCCTTGCGGTTGAAGGCTTCGTCAACGACTTTAAATCGTAACATAAAAGTATCTTTTGAGTAAATTTTATAGCGTAAGTTTTGAGATTCTGTCCATGGCCATCTCCGTGGCCGCAAGGGTGTTAAACGCAGTCAGGCGGACATAGCCCTCGCCACACAGTCCGAAGCCGACTCCGGGAGTGCAGGCAACATGAGTCTGCGCCAAAAGCAGGTCAAAAAACTCCCATGAGGAGAGCCCCTCAGGGGTCTTAACCCAGACATAAGGAGCATTGATGCCCCCGCGGAAGTTCAGTCCGGCAGCCCCGATGCCTTGACGCAAAATGGCCGCATTATGCAGGTAATAGTCAACGCTTTCGCGTATCTGAGTCTGGCCTGACGGAGTATAAATGGCCTCGGCGGCGCGCTGGATGGGATATGACGCACCGTTGAATTTGGTGGTCTGCCGGCGGCGCCAAAGCCCGTTGAGGCTCACTTCATTGCCCATGGAGTCTACCCCCTTGAGCGCATGAGGGATTACGGTGTAGCCACATCTCATCCCCGTAAACCCGGCCGTCTTGCTAAAGGAGCGAAACTCGATGGCACACTCCTTTGCCTCCTCTATCTCATAGATGCTGTGGGGAATGTCCTCCTCGGTGATGAAACATTCATAGGCCGAGTCAAAAAGAATCACCGCACCGACCTTCCTGGCATAATCAACCCAGACCTTAAGCTGGGCGCGGGTCAAGGTGGTCCCCGTCGGATTATTGGGATAACAGAGATAAATCAGGTCAACGGGCTCCGTAGGCAGCCCCGGAACCATTCCGTTAGCCTCCGTGCAGGGCAAGAAGACTATCTTGCGCCCGGTCATCACGTTCGTATCGACATAGACCGGATAAACCGGGTCTGTAATCGCCGCCGTGCAGTCGGCCGAGAAGATATCGCCGATGTTTCCAAGGTCACTCTTGGCCCCGTCAGAGATGAAAACCTCGTCGGGGCTAATGTCTATTCCCCGCGCGGCATAGTCAAACTGACAGATTTTTTCGGCCAGAAACGGATAACCCTGCTCCGGGCCATAGCCGCGAAACGTCTCCGCCAGGCCCTGGTCATCGGCCGCACGGTGAAGTGCCTCAACTGCCGCCGGACAGAGCGGGCGAGTAACGTCGCCTATGCTCATTTTTATTACGTGAGCCTCAGGATTCTCCTGCTGAAATATTCGGATTTTGCGGGCTACTTCTGAGAAAAGATAGTTTGGAGCCAAACGGCCAAAATTGTCATTAACCTTAATCATATATCAGCAAGATGTAAAAAATTTGTTTTTCGTTTTATATTTCAAGTTCTACTCGTCCGTGAAAAGCCGTCGTGGCTCCCCCGGTCATCAGCACCGTCAAGTCCGGCAAGATTTTGATTTCCAGGTCTCCCCCGGGCAATGATACCCGGCTCTCCGAGCCGCAATAGCCGGCAAACCAGGCCGCCGAGGCTACTGCACATGCGCCGGTGCCGCAAGCCATAGTCTCGCCGCTTCCACGCTCCCAGACTCTCATCTTCAGGCAGCCCGAGCCCTTGACCTGAACAAACTCTATATTCGCGCGATCTGCCCAATAAGGATTATGCTCAAGCTCAGCCCCGATGCCATGCACATCAAACTCATCCGGGTCACCCTCAATGAAGACAACCCCGTGAGGATTACCCATATCAACCGGAATAACACTCATCGGCCCGGCCGAAGTCTCAAGCTCGACCGCCGGCTGAACGCTGACCTTACCCATATTGACCGTGACCGACTCTATCCGGCCATCGCGCCCCGGATGGAGCCGCAGATGCTTGATGCCGCTCAATGTCTCAAGCGTCAACTCGAGCTTCGAAGTCAGGTGCTTATCATAAACAAGCTTGCCAACACAGCGGCTCCCGTTGCCACACATCCGCGCTTCCGAACCGTCAGCATTAAATATACGCATCTGAAAATCCGCCTTCTCTGACGGCAACACAAGGATGATTCCATCACCCCCGACGCTCCGATGACGGTCACTCAGGCGCCGACTAAGCTCCGGCAATTTCTCCGGAGCACAAGGCATCTCGGTAAAATATATATAATCATTACCTATGCCATGCATTTTTGTGAAACGAAGCTCGTTCATGCCTGCAAAGTTAAGAACTTATTTTGACATCTCCAAAATTCTTTTCAGCGCCTCCTCCATCCGCTCCTCTGTCGCACAAAGGCTGATACGCACATAACCCTCTCCATTAGAGCCGAATATAAAGCCCGGAGTGATAAAAACTCGCGCCTCACTTAATATGCGGTCACAAAACTTTTCTGCGCTCGTCTCCCCCTCAGGCAGACGCCCCCAGAGAAACAATCCGCGCTGCTCCGGTCTGAACCGGCATCCCAAGGCCTCCATGATGCGCTCAGCGATGGCCCGCCGGCGCCAATAAGTCCGGTTAACATCATCATACCAGCTCTGAGGCTGATTCAACGCCTTCACCGCCGCAAGCATCACCGGCTTAAACTGACCCGAATCAACATTACTCTTCACCTTGATAATCCACTGAAGAAACTCCTCATTCGTAGCCAACATTGCCATGCGCCAACCCGCCATGTTATGACTCTTACTCAGCGAATTCATCTCCAGGCAAACATCCTTCGCCCCATCCACTGACAAGATACTCAGCGGCTTATCATTCAATATAAACGAATAAGGATTATCATGAGCTATCACAATCCCATGCCTCCGGCCAAAATCAACCAGACGCTCAAACAACTCCCTCGACGCCGGAGTCCCCGTCGGCATATGCGGATAATTTACCCACATCAACTTTATCCGCTCCAAAGGCAAACGCTCCAAAGCCTCAAAATCAGGCTCCCAGCCCGTCTCCTCCTTCAAATCATAAGGAAAAATCTCAGCCATCGCCAGCCGGCTCCCGCTCGTATAAGTCGGATAACCCGGATTAGGAACCAAAACCCCATCCCCCGGATTCAAAAAAGCCAAACTAACATGCAAAATCCCCTCCTTCGAACCTATCAACGGCAAGATCTCACGCTGCGGATCAAGAATAACCCCATAACTCCGCGCATACCAATCAGCCATCGCCGCTCTCAACTCCGGCAATCCCATAAACGGCTGATAACTATGAGAATCAGCCCGACGAGCCGACTCTACCAACGTCTCCACGACATCAGCCGCAGGCATCCGGTCCGGCCCCCCTATTCCAAGGCTAACAATATCACGGCCCTCGGCATTCAACCGGGCAACCTCGCGCAACTTCCGCGCAAAATAATACTCCTCAATCTCATTGACCCTGCGGGCCGGCTCAATTTTCTTCATACTCTCTATACTCTCCAAGAATTTTTAAATCACTTATCAACGGCCTTACTGCCTCTATCGACTGACGATAACGAAAATAACTATCATAAGTCAAATCAACATAAAACCGATACTCCCACTCGCGCCCAACCAAAGGCATCGACTGGATCTTCGACAAATTTATATCATAAAACGAAAAAATCGTCAAAACCTTACTCAACGCACCATGCGTATGAGGCAACGAAAAAACTATCGACGCCTTATTCAACATCTCCTCACGAGCCCGAAACTCACCGGCACGCGACGGATCTGCCAAAATCAAAAAACGCGTGAAATTCCGCTTATTCGTCTCTATCCCACGCTCCAACACCTCCAAACCATACAAATCAGCCGCAAACTCCCCGCAAACAGCCGCATGACCCCGAAGCTGCTCCCGAGCTATCTCACGCGCCGAACCCGCCGTATCAAACTTCTCAATCATCTTCATCTGCGGATGACGCCGCAAATAATCCTCACACTGCATCAAAGCCATCGGATGAGAATTAACCTCACGAATCGTCTCCAGACTTTCCCCCGCAAGCGCACACAAAACATGACTGATTCGCATCTTATACTCCCCGACGACCGTCAACGCCGACCGACGCAACAACTCATGATTCCCCAACAAAGCCCCCGCTATCGTATTCTCGATTGCAACAACTCCGAGCCGCTCCGGATGCTCCCCAAGCGACTCAAACATATCCGCAAACGAATCATACTCCACAGGCCGCACGTCCCAACCCGCAAAATAACTCCGAGCCGCCGCATCATGAAAACAACCTGCGACGCCCTGAATCCCAACTTCTATTTCACTCTTTCTCATACCGCAAAGTTAATAAAAAAAACCGAACCCCCCAAAAAAAAGGCGAACCCCGTCCGCCCTTCACTTAAATTTCCGTAAAAATTCTAACGGTGAGTTACTTCCGATACTTAAGGTAAGAAATCACGCCCCAGCAACTTAAATAATATGCACTGCGAAGAAGCCCGAGCTTCTCAACCTTATAGAGCACATTCCATTGAGGCTTGATAACCTTGGCCTTATTGCCGGTCACTGACGATTTTCTCATCCTGTAATCAACCAGGATTTCAGGATTGCCATAACCGGATTCTATCATCTTAAACAGTGTCAGCCAATAGACATAATCATCTCTCATGCTTCCCAACTCCTCGTTAAAATATATCTTGGGAGCCTTCCGAGTGTCAATCACCACCGTTGACGGGAATATCGGACAAGTCTTCAGCAGTGACTTATACGTTACCCTTTCAGGCACTATAAACGGCCTCAGCAATTCTTCCTTTGTTATCTCATCAATGCGGCGATATGATGAAAAAACCAATGGAGCCTCCTGCGCCTGCATAAACCGCAACTGCTTGGTCAGGAAATCCGGATGCCAGATATCATCTGAATCCAAAAAAGCTATAAAGCGTCCCTGCGCCTCCCTCAGAGCAATGTTTCGAGCCCCGGATGAACCTCTGTTTTCCTTACTTTCAATCAGTTTAACTCGCGGGTCATGTGAATACTTCTTCACCTCTGCAATACCCGCGCCATCATCAGGAGAGCAATCATCAACGATTATAAGCTCCCAATTCTGATAATCCTGCGCTATGACGCTTTCAATTGTCTCACCAACAAAAGCCGCCCCCTTATACATCGGGGTAATAATTGAAACCAATTCTTTTTCCATACTATATTTATGGTTAAATTATGCGAGAAATCTTGTCAAGTGTCGCGGAAATTACCTGATGCATATCGTAATAACGATATTCAGCAAGTCGTCCACAAAAAATTACCTTCTCGTCACCCTCGGCAAGCGCTTTATATTTCTCATAAATCGCACTGTTCCTTTCGTCATTAACCGGATAATAAGGCTCATCGCCGGGATTCCACTCCTTTGAATATTCTCGGGAAATAATAGTCCGGGGATTGGCATAAACATCATTGCCGAAACATTCAAAATGCTTATGCTCAATGATGCGGGTAAAGGGAGTTGACGAATCAGTATAGTTCACAACGGCATTCCCCTGATAATTAGCCTCGTCGAGGCTCTCCGTCTCAAAACTTACCGTGCGATATTGCAAATGGCCGTAACAATAATCATAAAACCGGTCAATCTCGCCGGTATAAATAACCTTCTCCGCCATGGCATCAAACGCATCCTTATCATCAAAATAATCAGTATTGAGCCTAACCTCTATTCCCTCAAGCATCCTCTCAATCAAGCGCGTGTAGCCCCCAATCGGAATCCCCTGATAAGAATCATTAAAATAATTATTATCAAACGTCAGTCTGACGGGCAAACGCCGGATTATAAATGCCGGCAAATCCGTGCATTTGCGTCCCCATTGCTTCTCCGTATAATGCTTGATAAGCTTTTCATAGATATCCCGGCCAATAAGGGTCAGCGCCTGCTCCTCTAAGTTGCGAGGCTCTGAAATGCCCTCCGCCCTCATCCGCTCGACGGCCTCCCGACGCTGTTCATCAATTTTCTGCTGAGCCTCCGCCGGAGTTTTAACGCCCCACATCTGATAAAACGTGTTCATATTGAACGGCAAATTATAAAGCCGGCCATCAGGAGCAACCGCCACAGGGCTATTCGTATATCGGTTAAACTCCACAAACGAGTTAACATAGTCCCAAATCCGGCGGTCCGAGGTATGAAAAATATGGGCCCCATACTTATGAACATTTATTCCATCAATGAGTTGAGTAAACACATTTCCGGCTATATGAGGCCGCTTGTCAATCACCAAACATCGCTTTCCGGCCCTGGAGAGCTCATGAGCCGCCGTCGCGCCGGCCAACCCCGCCCCAACAATCAAATAATCAAATTCCATAACTTTATTTTAATGCATTTTAAATCCCGCGAATTTCATTAATTTTGCTGTCAAAAAGAAGAAAAACGGAGATTGCGATATATAGCTTAGCGTTCGATGAGCTAAGGGTAACTGTTTTCTATACGGGAGGAGTTTCATATAATCAGTTTTCGAGACACAATATCTATGGTCATTATTAAGTGTTTTAAAATTATTTCTCTGAGCTGATTGAAGGAGATTATAGAGCATTGACCGTACATAACGCGCCTCAAAGAGCAAGGATACTTTACTGTCAAATAGGTTATTCGTTTTGAGGAAGCATCGGGTTTGATTCATCACCTTATGCATTGTGTCAAGCATTCGGATGCTTGATGCTTCACGCGAAGTACTCCCATCTCGCTCTCTGCTTACGTAGGTCAGCGCATTAAGATAAGCAACTTGTTTTGCTTTCGCGGCAATACATATTGAAAACGCAGTGTCTTCATTAACCAGACCTTCAATAAAGTTGAGATTGTTGTCTTTTAAGAATTCCGAACTGTAAATTTTAGCCCATGGTGATGTATAGAGGTCTTTTACCTCTAACATATTATATAAAATATCCCTTCCTTTGGTTAAGCCCTGTGATTGAATTTTATATTCCGTCAAGACTTTGCCCTTTTTGAAAGCAAGCCCTGCTTGAACAAAATCTGCGCTTGTTTCAGTGATTTTCTCATATAGCATTTCTATGCTATTGTTGGTTGCCAACCAGTCATCACTATCAACAAATACTATATAATCACCGGAGGATTCTCGCAGCCCCCAATTCCGAGCTACACTTTGACCGGAATTTTGCTGCGTCAGAATGCGAATCTGAGGATATTTTTTTGCATATTCCTCTAAAATTTGCGGAGTGTTATCCGTAGAACCGTCGTCAACAACTATTATTTCCAAGTCTTTATAGGTTTGATTCAAAATAGAATCTAAGCACTCTGCGATATAATCCTGTACGTTATAAGCCGGAATAATTACCGAAATCATTTATGGATGTTTAGATTAAAATAGGGGATTAATTTGGTTTATATGGCCTCCCATTAACTTGATAGAGGTAGATTAAATTACCATATATAAAAGGGAGTATTGCTTGAGAAAAAGGCATGTTATTTAGCATCATAAAAAATAGAATCACGCCACATAGCAAACCATTATATCCTCTCTTTGACAATCCGTATAAGGTTTTAAAAAGGATGTAAATAACGGGGAATCCTAATATTCCAATTTCAAATAATACGAGCGGAATAGCACAATTAATTCGATATTCTTTAGCAACGTCGTAAGCGAGTAGATATCCCCATTCTGGGTCACGCTTTACTTCCATTAGGTACGTGTTGAAATGAGCCAATCCATGAGGCATCCCAAAGTCATCAAAAAATCCCTTAATAGGGAAGAATGCATGCATAAATCTATTATTTACGCTATAGTCAACAAATAGGAATTGGCTCGGCTTGTTATATATGGCGTGGAGAATTGTAAATATTCTGGAGTCAGATTCAATATTAAGAATATAATTTTTGATTAGATAATTTCCTGCTATAACAGCAATGACTCCATATATTATATAGTATATACCTTTACGGCTACTAAGTCCTTTGCATAAGAAGTAAGTTACAAAAGCTATTGCCAAGAACAAGCTTACCATGGTAGACTTTGAGAACACAATTTGTATCACCAATAGAAGATTCAACCATTTATAATTTTTGCAATTTCTAAAATTTAAATAGTTCAGAATTATTAAAAACACACATATCATTCCATAATATGTCGGTTCAACCGCTAAGCTGGTTGCTCCTCTACCTCCCTTTTGCCAAGATTCAACTCCGCCTCTAAGCGTAAGGAAATCACCAAATGTGGAATCTATGAATGTCTGCACAAACCCAAAGATAAACCAAACGTAAATACAGTAACAGAATAACTTATAAGGGATTCCATTTGTATATCGCAGAGCTTTATATGTGGCAAAGGTTATCAGAAACAGGCTAACATAATTCCCTAAGGCTCTAAATCCAATCGGACTCGGGTCAAATATTAGAGCCGCACAAGCACACAGAAACATTAAAAAGAGCATAATGATTTCCATGGGCACATGTCGGTATCTAATTAATAGTATAATTGGTACGGACAAAATAAGAGCATTAGGCTGAGCATCTAAGTCCAAAGGAATGATTCTCAGATAAGGAAAAATGCAGAATACTATCAACAATCCGCACAAGAACGTTAAGCTCCAGTTCTTTTTACGTGTCATTGGTCTGTTACAGGCGTTTGAGGTAGTTGAGGGCGGAAATCAGGTAGTAAAGTTTGTGTTTGGCGAGCCATGTCAGGAGCTTGAATCGCAATGCTAAGTTCGTTTTGGGGATTTTCTTGACGCGTTCATTGAACAGGACGTTCCATTCCCGATAGTTTTCTATTCGCGTTGACATCAGCAGAACATAGAGTGCGTTCCAATTCAACAGATGTAAATCGTCAGGATTTATTATTTTGTTCATTCCCGTTTCCTTGAGTCTTTTCTCCAGGGATTCGACGGCGTTGATTTGCGATTTGCAGGTTTTAAGGCCGTAAGAACTTGAAACGGAGCTATTGTTGTCTATCCTATAATTATAGTAGACATCCCCAACATGGTCAACGGAGTTGGCAGACAGAAGCATCAGCGGTGTGACGGAAAGATCTTCCCACATATTGATCCCCTTCTCTATCTTAAACTTCTGCGCAATATCTCTTTTGATGAGTTTATTCCACAGACTACCATGAAGCTTTCCTGAGGCAAAGTGAGAGAAAATCTCGGCTTTAGAGGTTGGCGGAACTTGTTTGCGGATGGTGGAATTCCCGTTGCGCACCAAACGGAAGCCGCAGACGATGATATCTGATTGAGTTTCAATTGCCCGGGTCCACATTTTTTCATATAGTTCCTTGTCAATCCAGTCGTCGGGATCACAGTGAATGATATAATCTCCCGTTGCGAGGTCAATTCCTCGTTGTCGAGTCTGACCAACCCCAAGGTTCCGTTCGTTTCGGAGGTGCTTGATTTGGTCGCGGCGTTGAGGATACCGGGCGCTTACCTCTTTTAAAATGTCAGAGCTATTATCAGGCGAACAATCATCAATGAAGATATATTCAATGCTGTCTAAGGTTTGTTGAAATAACGAGTGGGCGCACTTCTCAATATAAGGCGCGGCATTGTAAATGGGAATGATGACGCTAATCTTGGGCGTTGACATTTCCTTAGATGGTTTGCAAAAACTTTAAGGATGACTTTCTATAATCGTCCATCTTAGAGCCAATTGACGTATAATCAATATTCTTGATTTCTCCTGCCTTAAACCGGGCGCGGACGGGAAGCATTCGTGATTCCAGGCCCACGGCATTGAGTAAGGTTTTGGCGCGCTCTCCCTTTTCTTTATAGGAACAGAGGAATTGACGCTCAAAAATAATGGAGAAGGCCAATCCATGAAATGAGGATGTAAAGACAAAATCAGCATTTGCAATCAATGAAATGAATTCCTCGGGGCCGACTACTCCTAATTCATCTGACACCAAAGTGTTAAGACTCAGAAAAGCCGTGATGGTGATTAACTTTAATGAGCGTTCTTTGCAGAACTGACGCATAGCTGAGCGGTCAAAACAGCCAAGTTGCATTTCATAGAAGAGTGCATACGGCTCATTTATTATATTTTTTACATCAAGGAGTTTCCTCCATTCAGCAGAGGGCAGCAGGAGGGTCGGATCACAAACCAATTCGGCCTGTAATCCGCTCGTTTCCTTGACCAGGGGAATCATATCTGCTTCTCTGACACTAATTTTTTCAAATTTTTTCAATACGGATGCGAGAAACCGGCGTTCGTCATCGTCAACCTTGGTTGAGCCCATTGATGCGGCATATGAAATATGGCGAGCGGAGCGTATCTCATTGTCGGCAAAATAGAAACGGTCAAATTTTCCCCCATTCAGGAACGAAAATCTCGCCCAAATCTGGTCGCTGCCATATATTACTGCGTCAAGACTCTCCGCTGTAGTGGCCAGATAAGGCATAATATATTTCTTAGCGAAATCCGTAAATCTTTTTTTTCGCTTAACGGCAATAGGATAAACACAGACTTTTTTAACGATTTCGTGAGCAAAAGAGATTGGATGTTTAAAGAGGCTGTTTATAATTCGCCGAGGGTTATAAAAAGCCTTATGGTCGTCCGGCCAATAATCAACGAAGAAAACCTCATGACCTAAATCTGACAACTTTTGACGCAGAGCAACGGCCTGCAACATTGCACCGAAGTTATCAGCACGATGAAAAGTTACAATACCAATTTTCATTTAGTAACGAGACGTTTTAAACGGTTAAATGCTCCGATTGGGAGATGCATTAATCGGAACAAGATATAGCGTGCGCGATAGCGGAAACTTTCGGGCCCATATTTTTTGAGCACATATTGGAATCCGTATTTTTCAAACTCTTTTTCAAATTGAGTCCGAGCCGACGGCCGTTTTGACGGATGCCGTAAATTTGGCTGAATCACTTTTTTTATAGCTACAGGGAATGATTCCATCCGGCATTGAGCCTGATCAAAAAGATCCTGGCCTGCAGGAGTATTAATGAGAACCAACGAGAGACCTTTCTTATCATTTGCTAATTCTGCATTAACTTTTTCAGCGCCCCATAAGTCACCAATGGTAATATCAGAAGGTCTACGAAGATTTGTAAAGGGACAATTGAAACAAGATTCGCGTAAAATTAGATGTTGGTAAAATAAGTTTGTAAAATCTTCGGAGTCAATCTCCCCCTTTTTACGTAAGGTAAAGGTTTCTATATGGATTCTACTCCATCCAAATTTCTTTTTATTTCTGAAAGCTACACTTTCAACCTTTCCTCCATAATTGGCTTCAATATATTTGAGATAAGAAGACCAAATTGCAGGGCCGGGAACGCCATGACATACCAAATCGACGAGAATTAGATTTTGTCGGAGTTTTTTGGGTATAAATGCATTGAGTCCGGCTGTTTGGCAAGGAGTTCCACTAAAAAGGACTTTAAATCCGTCAAGTAGATCTTTTCTAACCTGTAGGAAAATATCAGAAAGATCTGATTGAACATATTTTGAACCGCGAAGAGAGTCTCGCTCTTCTTTGCTTATTGCTCGTCTGTGAACTGCTCTGAAAGCGGAATCTATTCCGCATCCGTACACAATTCCCTGATTATTTAAAACGACATCAGAAAGTCCGACAAAAGCGCCACCACTCTGACTATATTTAAGCGTAACCTCATCTTTGAGTCGAGAACCCATAGTTATAGGTTCAGGAAAGTTTGAGGGGGTTTCATAAGCATCGTTAAAGGGACATACTTTTTCACAAAGTCCACACTCAATACATTTCTCCGGATCTACTTTAGGATACTTAAAACCCATTGCATCCGGAACCATTGTTATTGCTTTATGTCCACAAATGCTTGCACAAGCAGTGCATCCTGAACATTGATTAGGTGATTCTATTTTGATCATTTGTGTAGTATGAGTTTTGACTGCAGTACTTGCATTACCTTATTGGTTATTTTTGTTCGCTCATATTGTGAGCATCCTAAATAAAAGGCTAACAGAGTGGATATCAATAGGCAAATTGTAACATATAAGAACATCCCTAATGTAGAGTCCGAAATAAAGGGTTTAACCGGAATAAGAATGACACATGAGAGCATCGTAACTAAAAATATTCGAGACATTACATTGGAAAAGAATGACTTAATATTTATCGGTACAATTTGTTTCAACATAATCAGACGAAGAATGAAGCACATAATCGCTACGACTATAGCTATATAAAACGCAGACTGGGGCGGCGCGCCAAGTTTGAGTGCTAAATAAGAGAGAGGGAAATTCATTAATTGCATACCTCCCACAATAATCTGGTACTGCTTGATTTTTCCTGATGCCAGCATTATGGTGATAAGTGTGTTAGAAATATTATCAATCAAAACTCTAATAATCAATAACTGAATAAAGATTGCCGTAAAATCCGGAACATCTTTTAGCCAAAATGACAGTATTGGATTGATATTAAGGATGATTGCAATAGAAGGAATAAACATTATATAATATGAAAATCTGGCCCCCCTAAATGCAAGAGAAAACACAGTATCCATATCATTTATGGCATAGGACTTGATAATTTGCGGATTTAAGGCTACCACGAAATTCTGAACAAGTGAATTTAATGCGTTGTTTACCTGCTCTGATACTCCTTTGGCCGCATTGACTACAGAACCAAAAAATAAATTAAACAAAACGTTTACACCCTGATCTCTCAAAGAGGCAGAGGCAGCTCCAAAGAAGTTCCATCCTGAAAAGGCTAATATTTGCTTAAAAATGCCACGATTATAGGAAAACGTCAGTTTACACTCCTCAAAATGTCGGTTGCAATAGAAAGCATAGAGAAAACGGATCGCAACAGACACTAACATTAAGCAGAGAGCATAGATAATCAGCCTGTTAGAACTAATATGAGCAATTGAAAATGCAATTAATAGTTTTAATGTAACCTCAATTATCGAGATATATGCGAACGCCGACATTCGCTCATGGGCAATGATTGTTGCATTATAAGGAACACTCAATAAATTAAACAGGAAGGTTATCAGCGATAATTGATACACCCAGTTTACAGCTGTTAAACTTGCCTGGGATACATTTAGCTTGTTATTTATAAACCAGAGTCCAATTGTTTCGGCAATAAGCAAGATTGAGATAAATAATACGACCTGTACAACAACAGAGGTATTAAAAACCTCCTGACACTTATTCTCCGATTCCTTCCCAAGTTCAAAAGTAATAAAACGGGAGATACCCGCTGAAAGAGAGCCGGAAATAACAGTAAACAGGGATACGAAGCCGGCAACGACGGTATATATGCCGTAATCATCAACCCCTAATGCGGCAAGGATTACTCGGCTGGTGTAGAGGGTTACGAGCATGATTAGAATCATGCGAACGTAAAGAAGAAGTGTGTTTTTTGCTATGCGGCTATTGTCAATCACTTAGGATTATAGGGGGCGGAGGAGGTGGGGGGAGGTGTCGATTTGCCAGGGGATGCCGTTGAGGGCGGGGAGGAGGAGGCGGTAGACGTTGGGGGCGGTGGATTGGATTGTGGCGCAGAGGCCGCGGAAGTCGCCGCCGATAATTTCTACGGTGTCGCCGGGGTGCATCTCTGCCGGAGCTGCCGTGCGGTCAATCAGTACGCCTACCGCTAACTGGAAGGCCATCATCTCGGCCGGAGAAATGACCGCATAGGGCGATTGGGCAGAGGCCGTCTGGCGGTAGACCCAGGCCCGCGAGCCTATCTTGCGGAAGAGGGGCGCGACATCTGAGGGGCGCATGCGGAAAAAGACCACGCCCGGGAGAAAAGGCCGGGTGCTGACGGTCAGTCGCCGCCCTACCCTGCGCGTCACCTCGCGCGACGGGTAGTAGAGATTCTGCGCCTCCAGGCCGCTGAGCTCGGCTATGGTTTCATAGTCTTCGCCGCGCCTGAGTTGCATGGCATACCATCGGAAAGGATTGTCGGCCAGCGAGTCAGCAACGATTTCCAGGGTTGACAGCCGATCCGTGGCGCCGGTCTCCGCGGCGTCAAACATCCCTAAGAGTGAGAGCCCCGCGGGGACATGCCCCAATACGGATAGAATCTCTTCCGGCGCAACTTCGGCCTTCAAAGCGGCCAACGCCCAGAGAGAATCAGACTCTGCCTCAAGGCCATAGCGCCTCAAAATTCCGCGGATACGCATTGCAATTTCGCGGGCAGAGGCAATGGGGAATAGCTTCCGTGCGCGCGGACGCTTATATTTTTCATTTATGCTTTGAAGTGGGGCGATTGAGTCATAGCTTTCACCAAATTCAAGTGAAAGCACCTCCTTGGGTCGCAATCCTCCCCACAGGATAGCCATCAATGTCAGGTCGGCGCCAAGAGTGTTGCCTTCAACGTCTGAGCTCAGCTCGGAAATCATCTTTTTGAGAGCGTCAAAGCTCATTGCCGTCGAATCAGAGGCGCCGCTCAGTTTCCGCCTGACCTGCAAGAAAGCCTCATTCGGCTCCCCTATTTCAGTCATCATGGCTGAAATAACCTTCAGATAAAAGGCTATCGTCGAGACGGAATAACCATCGGCCTGCATGCTGAGGGCCCATAAAGCAAGGCCTCGCTCCGAAATTTCTTCGCTGATAACGGGCGCAATCAAATTCAAGGCCTGCCGACGGGCTCTGCGAGTCGATTCCACTCGCGCGGAGTCAACACTTTCAGCCAATCGGTCAACAAGCAATGGAAGTTCAAGCGCCTGCATTACAGCGTTTTATCATCAGACTTAAACGGTTAATAATCCGGATTTTTCAAAAACAATTCTCTTCCCCTCTGCTGCGAGTTTTCTGCAAAGGGAAAGAGCAATAATCTTATGTCAATAAACTGAGCCACAATGTGATGATTCAGCCGTTTCGGGGCACACACCCCTGACTTAATACCGCAAATTTACGAAAAAAACCAATACCTGCAAAATATTTTTTACAACTTAAGCATATTTCTGCGGTAAATAATCCTCGCCGCATAGCCCGCCGGCAGGATCGCGGCCATCGGAAGAAAAAAACTACAGCTCCGGGAGGAATCAACACAAACATTCAGTGTTCCCCACCGGAGCCGCAGTTATAATTTGGAATTTGGGATTTCGAATTTGGAATTTACATTCGTACTTCGTACTCTGTACTTTGTATGTACTATGTATTTTGTATTCTGTATTAACTTTTAATTTTTCATTTTTAATTTTTCATTCAGTTCATGGGTGCAGCTCNATGATAAACCGAGTGCCGGGAGTNTAAGTCTCATCCACCCGNATCTTACCATTCATTTTCTGAACCATCAGNGAACAGATGGGCAGTCCGAGGCCATCNCCCTTAGTCAGGTCCCTAACCTCCGTAAACGGCTTGAAAATATCAGCCTGCTTCTCTGCCGGGATGCGCTCGCCGGTATTTGAAACGAGGAACTGAATAATATGCGGCCCGCGCTTCTTGACCTCAATGGTGATTTTNCCCTCTGCCGGAGTAAACCGNGCGGCATTTTTGAGCAGATGTGTCATCACCTGCTTCAGTTCCGGCTCAGCTATGGGCACATTAATCTTNGCCGCATCNACAATGACCTTGACATCATTGGCAACNAGNGGCTTAACCTCCTCAGCCAATTCATTGGCAAACCTGGTCACATCAACTGACTCCGTCGGATAAAGGCTTGACAGCGAAGCCTCAAGCCCTGAAAGNTCCTGCACATTAGCCGTAAACGANCGCAGAGCCTTCACGGCGGGCATCTCCGCCGGNAGAGTNGACAATGTCGGCTCCATCTGCGCAAAAATATTGGAAATAAAGCGCGTCTTCAGGTCGTTATGGGCCTGTGCNGTGGCTATCTGCTTTTTCTGACGNCGGCTCAGGGCAATGTAACGCATCAGGATAATGCCGCCGATAACCAACGCGGCTGCAAGTATGGCTGCCAANATGCAGAGTCCTACGATGATGGCCGTCTTTGCCGTCAGCGAGCTGTCGCGGTCTTCAATGTCGGCATTAGCCTGGTCAAGCTGATGCTGAATTGCGGCCACTCGCGCGTCTGACTTAACCATGGCAACGGAGTCAGCCCANGAAATATANTTCTCATATGAGCGAGTAATCAGGCGAGGATTGCCNGTGGCNACAGCCACATCAAGCAGGTCCTTGTAACATTTCTCGGCATTGTCATAATCCTGCTGACCTTCATAGAGCGCAATCAGCTGATTGACAGCNGCATCGCCCTTGTCGGTCTGCCCGAACTGATAATATTGCTGGGCGGAAGCCGTCAGGAAGTCAAGCGTAATCAGGCTGTCGCGGGCCTGCTCCGCCCATGTTTTCATGCGCGCAAGCTGGTCAGCGGCGCTGTCAGGCTTCCGGAGCTTGACATAAATCTTCTGGCGCTCACGGGCCAGNGGGTAGTGACTTGCCGCATTGACCTTTCCTGAGGCCTGCTCGGCCTGATTAAGCATATTTTCTGCGGCAAAAAGCTTNTCAAAAGCCTCCTTATAGTAGTTCTCACGATGATAAAGAGCCGCCGCATTAACCGCACAAGGAACGGCNTCATCGGCTTTACCCGANTTGACATAGCCCTCATAAGCCTTCAAAAAAAGGAAACGGGCCTTGATATAATCCTTATCGGCAAGGGCTTTTTCNGCTTCGGTGCGAAACTTATCGCCGGNACTCTGGGCCGACGCGCATAGCAGNCTCAACGAGGCGAAAATCAGAAGAATTACTCGTTTCATATTCTTTCAGATTGAATAAAATTATTTGCTGTAACGAGCGGCCTGTTCGCGAATCAGCGCCTCATCGCCAAAATAGTTAATCTTCATTGCCTCGCGAACCTCATCAAGAGTCTTGGCCGCTACGGCGCGAGCCGCTTCTGACCCGCTGCGAAGAATCTCATAAACCGCCGGAATGTCCTGCTCATACTGCTTGCGGCGNTCGCGAATGGGCGCGAGCTCTTCTTCAAGCACATTGATAAGGAATTTCTTCACTGTGCCGTCGCCNAGTCCGCCGCGAGTGTAATGGTCCTTAAGCTCCTGAAGGTTTTTATAGTCAGGAAGATAGCGCTCAAAGTGCTCATCGCTGCAGAAGGCGTCAAGATAGATAAACGGGCAGTTACCCTCCAGATGTCCCGGAGAGTCAATGGTCAGGTGTTCCGGGTCAGTATACATGCTGTTGACCTTCTTTTTCACCTCCTTGGGAGTGTCTGAAAGATAAATGCAGTTGCCGAGGCTCTTGCTCATCTTGGCCTTGCCGTCAGTTCCCGGAAGGCGCATACAGGCCGCATTTGAGGGGAGAAGAATCTCNGGCTCGACAAGTGTCGGCCCATAGACATGATTAAACCGNTTGACAATTTCGCGAGTGAGCTCAATCATCGGAGCCTGNTCCTCACCGACGGGCACCGTCGTTGCCTTAAATGCCGTAATATCTGAGGCTTGGCTCACGGGATAACAGAAAAAGCCAACGGGAATTGACTGCTCGAAATTGCGCATCTTGATTTCAGTCTTCACCGTCGGATTTCGCTGCACGCGTGAAACGGAAACAAGATTCATATAATAGAACGCCAGCTCGCAAAGTTCCGGCACCTGAGTCTGAATAAAAATCGTGGTCTTCGTCGGGTCTAAGCCAACTGACAGATAGTCCAAGGCCACTTCAATGACGTTCTGACGGACCTTTTCCGGATTGTCAGCATTATCCGTAAGAGCCTGAGCATCAGCAATCATTACGAAAATCTTGTCAAACTCGCCGGAGTTTTGCAGTTCAACTCGACGGCGAAGCGAGCCAACATAGTGACCCAAATGAAGCCGACCCGTCGGGCGGTCGCCGGTTAATATGATTTTTTCCATCTTATTTTCTACTTAAATATGTTGTCTTTTAATGTTTTCTATTAGTCAAATCGGCAGTCAGGTCTTGAAACCATTGGAAAGCCTGAGCGGGAAGCCCGGCCGATGCCAGCGAGTCAATTGACGCAACGGTATAATCATCAATCAATTGATGAATTGCCGCCGGAAGGTTCAGCCGCCGGTAAATCTCCGTAACAGCCTCCACTTTCTCCTCCGTAGGCTCCTGACCGAGCCAAGGCTCAATCTCCTCGGCCGCCTCATTCATGGCGCTGATTAAAAGCCACGTTTTCTTGTCGTTACGAATGTCGCCACCAATGGCCTTGCCAAAGGTTTCCGCATCGCCAAACGTATCCAGATAATCATCCTGAAGCTGAAAAGCAAGCCCCAAGTTGACTCCGAAGTCATAAAATGCCCTGACGGTCTGCTCCGAAGCATGAGCCATGATGGCACCCATAGCGGCCGCGCATCCGAGCAAAACGCCGGTTTTCAGCCGAATCATCTGCAAATATTCATCGACCGTGACGTCCGTGCGCGACTCAAAATCCATGTCCATCTGCTGACCCTCATAAATCTCAATCGCCGTGCGATTAAACAGGTTCAGGACCTCAGGCAGCTTCTCTGCCGGACATTTGGAGACCAACTGAGTTGAAAGGGTCAACATTGCATCGCCGCTGAGAATAGCCGTCGGAGTGTTCCACTTCATGTGAACTGTNGGGCGCCCGCGGCGAGTCTCCGCGCGGTCCATGACATCATCATGCAGCAAAGTGAAATTATGAAACATTTCAATGCCAAGCGCCTGATTCAGGGCCTCCTCCGCGCTTACCCCNCAAGCCTGACAGGCCGCCAACGTCAGCAGCGGACGCAGGCGCTTGCCTCCGGCCTCAAGGGTGTAACGTATTGGTTCATAGAGTCCGGGGAGGTTATGCGGAAACGAGAGCCCTTCAACGCCCTCCGAAATCAGTTGCAGCAAATTTTCGCTTTCAATCATATCGGTGACAGAATTTTCTGCAAATATACGCAAAATTTACGAATCCACAAAATCCCCTCTTCAGCGCGCAAACCGCATGATGGCATCCAAGGCCGGAAAGTTGAGTATCAGAAGCCCTTCCGCCGGGTCATAAGTGGCATAATGTTCGCCCGGAAGAGGGCGCCCCGTAGCGTCAATCCAGCTTAAAACATAATGATTTTGAAACCCTCGGGACGTAAGCCTTCCCTTCCTCATTCCGGGCTTCCATGCGNAGCCGTTGATGCGCGCGCCGCCAAGGTAAATCAAGTCAAAACCATCCGCCGTCGGGAGCAATCCCAAGCGATATTCGCCCCCTTTGCGCCCCGCGAGCGATTCGGTAGAGTCCANATAGGTCAGCGTCAAGANATTGTTCGGTGTCAACATCAGTCATGAGACGCTCAAGGTCATAATCATCTGTCTCGGCAATTAAATCGCTGATTTTCAACTTACCCGTCGGAGAATTTACGGTTAAAAGTCCGCCATAGGGACACTTAAGCCCGTCAACGGTCGTCACAGGCAGTAATCTGTCAGNGCCCGCAAGAATCCGGCCCTGCGCCCCATCCCATTCAACTGCCAGTGAATTCCAGCCGCCGTTACAATCCATNTCCTTGGCTTCCACCTCTTTACCGCCNGCCTCAACNGTCACTTTAGGCTCCGAAACCCCTTCAATGACGTTGCGACTATCAAAAATGATGGTCACCGAATCAGTCNCCCACCCTAACGTCCACCGACTCAGCCGCCCCATCCTTGCCGACGAAAGGCTNACCCGAGCCTCAACGGCCTTCACCTTCCCGGCGGGCAGATGGCCCTCGGCGTCCAAATAATNGACCTTACCGTTNGCAATGAGCGGCAAAAGACTCATAATGAGCAATAACCNCCTCATAATCAGCTGATACGCGCCCAATCCATCGAGCGNTCAAAGAGTTTGGAAATAGTGGCCGCAACCTCAGGATGTGAAAGCAGATGAGGGTCAGAATCAAGAAGACGCATGGCCTCCGTGCGNGCAACTTCCATAATCTGAGTATCGGAAACCAGCGAGGCCACTTTCAGATTTATCGGCAGGCCNCTCTGCATTGTGCCCTCAATGTCGCCGGGGCCGCGCAATTTCATATCCTCCTCCGCAACGATGAATCCATCNGTNGTTGCCGTCATGATTTCCAGGCGTTTACGGGTATCGGCGCTGATGTTAGGCTTGCTCATCAGNATACAGAAACTNTGGTCCGCCCCGCGACCGACTCGTCCGCGAAGCTGATGAAGCTGACTCAGGCCAAAGCGCTCGGCATTTTCAATCAGCATCACCGANGCATTAGGCACGTTCACCCCCACTTCAATAACCGTCGTCGCCACTAAAATATGCGCCTTTCCGGAGGCAAAAAGCTCCATCTGGCGGTCCTTTTCCGCNGGCTTCATGCGCCCGTGGACCATTGCTACGCGGAAGTCCTTAAAGAGGTGACTGATAAACTCATATCCCTCCTCAAGNGAACGNGCCTCAAGCTTGTCGGTCTCCTCAATCAGAGGATAGACAATATAGGCCTGACGCCCTTCAAGGAGCTGACGGTGAATCCCGTCATAAACCTTCTGGCGCTGAGGGTCAAAGCGCAACACGGTCATCACCGGCTTGCGCCCCGGNGGCAACTCGTCAATAACGCTGACGTCNAGGTCGCCATAAACCGTCATGGCAAGAGTGCGCGGAATCGGAGTCGCCGTCATCACCAAGACATGAGGGGCAATCGAGGCCTTCTGCCANAGCCNGGCACGCTGGGCAACNCCAAACCGATGTTGCTCATCTATAACCACATAGCCCAAATTCTTAAACTGCACCGCATCCTCAATTACGGCATGCGTCCCTATCAGGATATGCAGTGACCCGTCAAGCAATTGCCGATGAATTTCATCGCGCTCCCGCTTGGGCGTTGACCCCGTCAGCAGGCGGATATTCACGCCAATCTCTCCGGCCATCTTCGAAAGGCTCTCAAAATGCTGTGTAGCAAGAATTTCCGTCGGNGCCATCATGCANGCNTGCGTCCCGTTATCAAGGGCTATGAGCATCGTCAGCAGCGCCACGAGAGTCTTGCCCGACCCTACATCGCCCTGAAGCAGGCGATTCATCTGGCGCCCGGTGTTCATATCAGCCCTAATCTCCTTAATCACACGCTTTTGAGCGCCAGTCAGCGGAAAGGGCAAACATTCCTTATAAAATCGGTTGAAGAAATCGCCTACCCGGTCAAACCGATGACCCATCAATTGCTGCGAACGATGCCGGCTATAGCGAACAATGTTAAGTTCAAGNAAAAACAATTCNTCAAACTTGAAGCGATAACGCGCCCGCTCAGCCTCAATCATATTCGCCGGCTTATGAATNGCCCGAAANGCCTCGGCCAACGGCATTAAATGCTGTGATTCAATAACTTCCGGAGGCANCGGGTCNTTGACNCCGGTCAGCCCGTCAAGGGCCGAGAGAACCAGATTATGAATCTGGCGGGAAGTCATGTTNTTNCGCGCAAGTCCNTCNGTCAGCGGNTAAACGCCCCTGAGGCCCTTCTGATTCTCAGCCGCGGCCTCCGTATCCATCTCCGGATGAGCCATTTGCCAATGCCGGTTAAACTCCGTCGGCTTCCCAAAAAGCACATAAACCGTGTCAGGATTAATCTTTTTNATNATGCTCTGAACCCCTCGAAACCAAACAACTTCAATGGTCCCNGTCCCGTCTGAAAAAAGACAGACAAGGCGCTGCTTGAACCCCTCGCCCTGGATATTNCTGCTGATAAATCGCCCGCGAATCTGAATCATCGGCAGTTCGCTNCCGCTCAGGTCTGAAATCTTGTAAATCTGTGAGCGGTCAACATAATTTGAAGGATAATGNCGNAAGAGGTCGCCAACNGTCTTGACTCCCAGCTCCTTACGCAGAAGTTCAGCCCGCTGCGGCCCGACTCCCTTCAGATACATTATGTCACTTTCAGGCGTCATCTCTTTTCAAGTAAATTGAAGCAATCTCAAGGTCAAGCGGCAGGGTTATTTTCAGGTTTTGAGGGGAACCTTCCGTCAGGGCAATGTCGCCGAATCCCGCCGCCGTCATNACTGATGCATCGTCNGTAAACTCCTCGCCCTCAGTAAGTTTATAAGCCTGACGAAGCAGNTCGGCACGAAAAGCCTGAGGAGTTTGAACGCAACGGAAATCAGCCCTGTTGACGGGAGCNCCGTCTGAGGCCCTCCTTAATGAATCAATNACCGGAACAACGGGAATNGCTCCCTGATGAGTCCGGCAAGCCTCTATGGCACAATNAATTGAGCGACGCGAAGGCAACGGACGCGCACCGTCATGAACNAGAATAACATCGGCCGTCATCCCCTCAATCGCCCGTAAAGCGTTACGTACTGATTCTCCNCGAGTTGCGCCTCCGTGAGCAACCAAACAGCCGTCGGGCACCTCATCTTCATATCCCGGNGAGACAACGACCACTGTCGGAGCATTGCCCGTAGCCNCCCGAAGGCGNCTAACGGCATGACTGACAACGGTTTCACCCTCCAGAAGACAAAACTGCTTCGGCCTGTCGGCACCNAAGCGGGTTCCNCTCCCGGCCGCAACTACTATATTGAGAATCTTCATTTTGCAATACTGGAATTATAATATTCGGGATTTCCCGTAACCTCAGGGCCAACCCACNGAGGAAGCGACNGAGAATCTGACTCGCTCTGCAGCTCAACTTCCGCAAGCCTNAGTTCGCGAGGNGAATGAAAATCATCCACCTCCCATGTCAAGCCCTCAAAATCAACCAGATAACGGGTCTTGTCAATCACATTACCGATGCAGAGACGNAGCATTTCCCGGGCATCAGCCGCCGGAATCTCATATTCATACTCCATGCGACTCATTCCATTGGTTAATCCCTTGACAGTCAAGAACCCGCGTTCGCCCCAAAGCCTCACGCGAACAGTCCGCTCCGGGTCAACTGACAGATATCCTTGAGAAATCCTGACCGACTCCCGCGCGGCCTCCTTTACCGCCTCAAAGTCAGCAACAAGAAACTTCCTCTCAATCTCCTTTCCCATAGCGGATTAATCTTCTTCCTCGTCCTCGTCGTCGTCGAGGTCTATGTCATCGTCAAAGTCGCTCCAAAGTTCGGAGGTGAATTGCTCGAGTTCGCGGCCCTCCTTTTTCGTGGGGCGGCCAAGTCCCTTCCGGCGGTCAACAAACCCGGCAATACGAACCATATCAAGAATGTCAAGCTCGCTCTGCGGGGTGATATTCTCCATATATTCAGGCACTAACTTTGCNCCNAATCGGTTTTGAACCAACTGAATAACACGGAAGGAATAAGTCACGGGCGACTTGCGGACCTTAACAATATCGCCAACCTTAAGCATCCGTGAAGGCTTGACTATCACGTCATTAACCTCCACTCTGCCCTTCTTGACGGCATCTGTAGCTATGGAGCGAGTCTTGAAGACCCTCACCGCCCATAACCATTTATCCACTCGACAATCCATTGGCTTACTTATTGTTATAATTACACATTGCCGTTTGCAGGCCGGCTAAGACAAACGTCTTTATAGCCTCGATAGCCACATCAAGCCGCGCCGGAAGCGCCTCCATCTGCTCAGGAGTAAACTTTCCCAACACATAATCAATCTGATGGCCGCGCGCAAAGTCAGAACCGATGCCGAAGCGCAAACGCGGATAAGCCTGAGTACCAAGCAGCAAAGCAATGTTTTTCAGTCCGTTATGGCCCGCATCCGAGCCGCTTCCCTTCAATCTGATTGCCCCGAACGGAAGAGCCAGATCATCAACCAGAATCAGAATATGGTCAACGGGAATCTTCTCCTTCTGACTCCAATAACGAACCGCCTCGCCGCTCAGGTTCATATACGTAGACGGCTTAAGCAGAACCAGTTGCTTATTTTTAAGCCGACAATGGGCAACGTCGCCATACCTCTCGGTCTTGAAAGAGATATTGGACGCTCCGGCAAGAGCATCCAATATCATAAAGCCGATGTTGTGGCGGGTCTGGCGATATTCCTCGCCAATATTCCCAAGCCCAACAATCAAGTATTTCATACAGTAAATTACTTACCGGCAGCAGCAGCGGCAGCAGCACCACGGGCAGCACGGGTNAGAGCTACGGTGCAGACAACTGCATTCTTGGCGTTGATCAGTTCAAGGCCGTCGAAGTGGAGCTCGCCAACCTGCATGGTCTTGCCAAGGCCGAGGTTATCAACGTTGATGACGAGCTTTTCAGGCACGTCGGTATAGATGGCGCGGACACGAAGCTTCTTCATGTTCAGCTGGAGCTTACCACCGGCCTTAACACCTTCTGCGTGACCTTCAAGAATTACGGGCACTTCGATAACGACGGGCTTCTTATCGTTAACTTCAAGGAAGTCAATNTGNAGAACGGTGTCCTTTACGGGGTGGAACTGAATGTCCTTGAGGATAGCGTGACGCTTTTCGCCNTTTACTTCAAGGTCAATNGCATAGATTTCGGGAGTATAGATGAGCTTGCGCACTGCGTCGTTGGTTACTACGATGTCAGTGGTGATCAGGCCCTTGCCGTCCTCGATTTCTACGAGCTTTTCACCGGGCTTCAGAGTGCCGGNATAAGGAAGTGAAACNACTTCACCGCCATTGATAACTGCGGGAATCTTACCTTCGGCGCGAAGAGCCTTNGTTGCTTTCTTGCCGAGGTCGGTACGAGGTTCGGCTACGAGTTCAAAAGTTTTCATTTTTGAAAAATGTTGTTGGTTTTGTGTTACTAAAAATTAAACGTTTACGTAAAATTTCCCATCACACGTCTGGAAAACTGCCCGCAAAGTTACAAATTTTTTCCCAAACCACCAAATCTTCCCCCNACTATTTATTGATTTCNGATGCNCTTTGCGAAGCTAATGATTTGTTTAGTCGTCTTTGGGGCCAAAAGTGTCTTGGATGAGGTTGCTTAGGAGGCCGCATAGGGTTGCGGATGGGGGGAGATGGGTGTAGGAGGACAGGACTTTGTCGCGGAAAGTGCGGTTGACGAGGGCCCTGACTTGGTCAGGAGTTACATTATGGTTGACAGCGACGGAGTTGGTCCATTTAGNAGTGGAGGCGCGTCGCTTGATGAAGTCGTCAAGTAGACGTTCATCGTGTGCNCGTCGGGCNTTGGGGGTGAGCTGNGAGGTAAGGCCTTCATGAGAGAAGGTCTCGGTGTCATTATCAATGATGAAGAGGTCAAAGTCTTCAACGACATGGCGAATCAACTCGGCCGATTCCTGAAAATCATAGGCGAGCATGTCATAATCAAGGTCAGAGCGAAGGTTGGGCTCCATTGCCAGGCGCTCCAGGAGCATCATGTAGACGCCATAGCCGGCAGCGCCATATTTCATACGGAGTTTGATGACGTTTGATTTGTTGCGTTCGTTGATGTCGTGGCGAAAAGTCTTCATTTTAATTAGTNATTAGTANTGTNTTTATATGGTGCAAAGTTACGAACGCCNTTGAGGGGTANACCGCAAAATTTGAAAAAAAATTAATAATTACACNTNCTGGCGGACTCCGATCTGCCGTCCACCGTATTTGCGGGNATTGACAAATNCTGTGGCGGCGGATCGGAATCCGCCTTTCCATAAAATGAGGGTACGCCCTACGGGNTTAGGGTTTGAGCCATTTGCCGCGGATNAGGCGGATGAGGAAGATGAGGCCGCGGAAGGTCAGTTCGATGCACATGGCTGTCCAGACTCCCGCGAGGCCCATTTTCGGGGCAAGAAGGGCCGCNAANGGNAGGCGTACAAGCCANATGCTCCCNAAGTTCATCGCNGCGGGTATCATTGTGTCGCCTACGCCTATCATCGCTCCATAGGCCACTATGGAGGCCGCAAACATCGGCTCTGCCCAGGCCTCGATNCGCAGTGCTTCAACGCCCAAGGTGCAGATTTCCTCCACAGGGCTCATCAGCGACATCACCGCCGGNGCGAAAAACCACATNAGGACNCCCATAATGCCCATGGTCAACATTCCAAGNCCCGTGGTGATATACCCGAATCGGCGCGCAAGGTCGCGCCGCCCTGCCCCATGGCTTTGACCGACAAGGGTTGTGGCNGCNTCGGCTATGCCATATCCGGGCATATAACAGAGGCTCTCGGCGGTCACGGCAAAGGAGTTGGCCGCAATGGCCATGATTCCCAAGGGAGCGACGATGGCCGTAATGGCAATCTGGGCGCCACANATAACGGCGTGTTCCAGGGTCATCGGNGCCGAAACCTTNATGGCCTTGTTAATGACTTGCCGCTCAGGGCNGAAGCTCCCGGGATGACCTTTGAGGCAAATATCTTTTTCCTTGACGCAGAGATAATACATCATTGCTCCNGCCGTAATGACCTCGGCCAAAACNGTGCCCAGGGCCGCGCCGAGAACTCCCAATCCGGCGCCCGGAAGAGTTATCTCGATGCCCGCAACGGAGAGATGATGAGCCGGAAAAATCAGGAAAAAGTTGAAAATCACGTCAAAAANACACATCATGACGTTGAGCGCNCCGGGAACNTTCATGTTGCCGACGCAGCGAAGCATTCCGCCGGCAAGATAATTCATCGTCAGCAGCGGAAGGGCGGCNACNAANACCAGAAAATAGACCGAGGCCTTGGGGCATACAGNCTCCGTGCCGCCAAGCCAATGAGGNAGGAACCCGCTGATTGCCACTCCGATAGCCGCAATAACCACTGAGAAAATCAAACAGGCCGTAATTCCCTGNCGGAGAACCTTGCGCGCCGACGTATAATCCGCCGCCCCNACCCTATGAGCCACCTGAACGGAAAANCCCATNGTNACAGCCGAGCATATNCCCCAGAAGAGCCAAAGCGAAGTAGAGACAAGCCCGACGGCGGCNGAGTCGTCNGCNCCGAGACGCCCAACCATCGACGCATCAATATATTGCATCATGATGCTCGAAAGCTGGGCCATCATCGCCGGCCATGACAAGCTTGCGGCCAGGCGTAATTGCTGGCCCGTGGTTAGCTTTTGGCCTGATTGTATGAGTTTTATCTGAGACATTGAGCAATGCGCTTCAAGCCCTCAAGCAGGCGGCTGCGCGGACAGGCAATGTTGATTCNCAAATAGCCCTCGCTGCCATACATCGAGCCGGAATTAAGCCATACTTTTGCTTCCTTGAGGAGTTTTTCCTCGAGTTCATCAGCCGTCAGTCCAAACGCCCTGACNTCAATCCACGGCAAATATGTGGCCTCCAGNTTCGTAACGGCAACCTGAGGGAGCTCCTTGCNCANGAATTCGCNCATAACCTCATAATTTTCTGANAGATAGCTGCGCAGTTCCTCAAGCCATTCATGTCCCTGAGGTGAATAAGCCGCAATCAGGCCCTCAACNCCAAAGGGGTTGACGTCACAAACCTCATTGATGTTAATGGCGCGNTCAATCAGGCGCCGACGTTCCTCATCGGGGCATATGATGGCGGCAATCTGAAGTCCGGCGGTATTAAACGCCTTTGAGGGTGAAAGGCAGACAATTGCCTCACTNTCAACCGTTGAGAAGGGGACATAATGAAATCCCGGCATAGTCAAATCGCAATGAATCTCATCGCTGATGACCTGAACGCCGTGGCGCCGGCAAATCTCGCTCAGGCGCTCCAGCTCTTCGCGNCGCCANGCTCGTCCTGCCGGATTGTGAGGGTTACACAGGAGCAGCAGNCGGGTNTCGGGGTCTGAGGCCTTGACTTCAAGGTCCTCATAATCCATCTCATAAGTAAACTCGCTCGCGCTCAGGTCAATGCGNCGGAGCGGACTTTCAANAATCCGACAGCCGTTATTTCTAATCGATGAGAAAAAGCAATTATAGACCGGAGTCTGCACAATAACTCCCTCGCCCGGCTTGGTCAACGCCTTGACTATGGCCGANAGCGCGGGAACCACTCCGGGGACATACATTACCTCCTCGCGACGGATTGGCATCCGGTGATACGTTTCAAACCACCATTGCAACGCCTGATAAAATTCCGGGCGCACATGAGTNTAGCCAAACACTCCGTGGTCAACTCGCCTCTTCAGGGCCTCAATGACGCAGGGAGCCGTCCGGAAATCCATGTCGGCAACCCANAGNGGCAGNACNTCAGGCTCTTCGTCCCANTTCATTGACCCGGAATTCCGGCGGTCAGGAGCAGAGTCAAACCGGCTGCTCATTGCTCCGTTTCNATTTGGCAATCAGCCGGTTGGAGAATATTCTTGTCAATAATCAGCTCGCCGATGCTTCCGGCCTTCAAATGGCCGCTCCGCGGATTCTTAACGCTCGTAATCGGGCCNTGCACGGTGGCCTCAAGGGTGGAATCTTCAAAGGCCAAATCCGCATCAGCNGCAAAGGTGCAGTCCTCCAATATCAGGTTCTCACAGTAACAAAGGGGNTGAGTACCNGAGATTTTACAACGCACCAGGNGCAGATTCTTTGAATGCCAGCCAAGATACTCGCCCGTAAGTTCGGAATCATAGACCGTAACATTCTCAGTGCCCCAGAAAGCATCCTTTGAGTCGATATGGGCATTGCGGATTTCAACGTCCTTGCAATATTGGAAGGAATAGTTACCCTGCTGCTTATAGTCCTGAATGTCAATCCGTTCAGAGTGCATAAACAGATAATCGGCATTGCTGACCTCAACATTGCGCAGCTTAACGTCTGAACAGTGCCANAGGGTTTCCTGCGCATCAGGAATCTTCACGTCCAGCAGGCTCAGGCGCTGCATTTCTCTGAACATCTTGGGCGCATCNACCTGAGTATGCTCCATAACCAGGTCTGATGAATACCAGAGTGCGGCACGNGCTCCGGGAGTGAACCGGCAGTGCTCCACCCGGAATCCCTCCGTATGCCAGAACGGGTATTTCCCTTCAAAGAGGCAATCTACTGCCTCAATATTCTTGCAGCATTTCAGCGCCGATTCGCCGGCATGAAAGGTCACATTCTCCAGGCGCAAGTCGCGTGACGCAAAGAGCGGACGCTCGCCGCCAAATTCTTCATTCTTGATTATTTCCATCTTATTTTATCCAANTTTTTGACTGCAAAGTTACAAAAATTCTGTCATTAAAAAAACTCCCCGAAGCAGGAGGAGTTTTTTCTTATTGCGGTGTTAAACGATTTGACCTTGATTTCGAGGATTATTATTCAGGTCCTTNGTATATTGCTTTTCAAGGCATGCATTGACCTGATCATTATCGGAAGCATCAATGCTTGCTCCGGGATAGCGCTGTTCGTCTTGAGTCTTGGTAGTTTTCATAGTCGTGTTTTCAATTTGGTTAGTATTTCTTTTTCTTTGACTATAAAACGCCNNTCCGGCTCAAAAGGTTCACNCCTTTGAGGCCAGATATTCCTCACAGCAGAGTTTCAGCTCGGCATACCATTCCGCGCCGAATCGCTCCGTCAGCGGCCCCTCAAGAAATTGATANAGNCTGATTCCTTCGCGCCGACCCTTTGCGCGGGCCGAGCGACAAATGTTCCATTTATGATAGTTCACAGCCGTAAACGAGTCATANTCAGTCAATCTGACCGGATAGAGCGCGCAGGAGGCCGGCTTGCGCCATGNGGTCTCCCCTCGACGGNATGCCCCCTCAAGCGCNCAAAGGCATACTCCCCCCGGGCCATAGCACGTAAACGCACAGTTGCGCCCGTCAAGTATCGTCGTCACCAGGTCGCCCTCCTCATCTACGTAGGCCACTCCGTTTTTCTTCACCTCCTCCAGGGCGCGCGGAAGCATATCCTTTTCAATGACGGGAAGCGCGCGGCGAATCTCCCGACATTCCGCATCCGTCACCGGGGCCCCGGCATCGCCTTCAATGCAACATTCACCCTTGCAGGCGTCAAGGTCGCAACAAAAAAATTCTTCGGCCAGGTCAAGGCTGACCAATGTGTCTTGAATCTGAAACATAATTTGTTCTTCGGTTGTCATCTTACTGTTAANGTGCCTATCAGGCGGTCATATCTCGCTCCCGGCTCGCGAAGATAGAGCAGAAGCNNATATTCATTATTGGTTTCAAAATAGTCGCCCTCAATCGGGTTTTGCTCTGACTCTGCAGNGGGCTCAACTACGTATTGATAGTTATATAGTCCCTGCTTNAGCATNAGGGTCTTGACGTAGGCTCCGAGGCCCTCGTCATAAATCATCTTCGAGTCTGAATCGCGGCGCCGCTGCGTGAAGTCCCCTTCCAGATAGACGTCGCCCGTGNGCAGCCGCGGCATGGTCAGCTGAAAGTGGGTAACAAGGTAATCCGCCTCTATATCAGGGTCATCACTGAACAGCAGATTCGGGAAAAAACGCCCTGACTGACCTTCATCATAGACGTAATTCCGATAGGCGCGCGGACGGTCATCCGTCAGTTTCACATGATAATAAGGCTCAATGAGCTGAAATTCCTCAATCCCCATCCCGGCATAGCGCACATTAGTCGACTCAAAGCGCCGATACTCATTTCCGGCCGGGAAAATCAANGGCTTCTGATGGGNATAAATCGCCTTCCCGGGGACTATCCGCTGCGGTTTGTCAAGATAATGGGTCAGCGAGCCGTTGCGAACAATCTGTAGCCGCAAATCATTAAACGGGTCGCCTATGCCCGCGCCCTCGGTGTCGGCTTCCACTTCCAGCTGCTGATGACGCGAATTATAATCGACATCGGTGCTTGATGTGACCTTCACCGTCAGCGGCACTCGCTCCTCGCTGACCATAAACCGCGCCTGGAGCAAGACCTCATCCGGGTCATCATCGTCATAGACCTGCAGCAGATAATTGCCCGAAATGAGCGGCTGAACCTCCTCGTTAGGCAGCGTCAGGTCATAATGCACATAATGGACCAAAGTGCGCTGCGAAAGCGCATATGAATAAATCTCGCCAAGGTTAAACCCGTTGACGTAATCGCTTTCAATCAGCTCCGAGGGACGCCAGTCGGCATTACAATGCAGCAACCGATAGCGCAAATATCGCGAATCNTCCGCTATCTCGTCAAAACTGAGNGTNACGGCGCTCCCCGCCTCGCCAAGATGGATGATTGGCGACAGCATCGGATTTGCCGACCCATAAATCCTCATTGACTTGAAATTCGGGTCAAAAACTCCGTTTTGAGTATCNACNACGGCCCCGACTCTCAGCCATAACATCAGGANTATGAGACTAATAACCCTCCTCATNCAGAATCTCTATAGCGTCAGTAATCAGCTCCGTGCAGGGTTTGCGCCCGGGGCGACGGAGGTCACAGCAATTNACATGGCCGCAATTGCGCTCCTTGAACTTCTCAATCAGCCGCGCNACGCGCCCATAAAGAGCCTGCTTTTCCATCGGCCCGACATANGCCTCNCGNCCGGCTATGATAGCCATGGCATTAGCCGCGCCGCAGATATTCCCGGTGGCCGCGACTCCCGTTCCGAGTGCCGCNACNGTGGCCTCCAGACTCGCATCATAAACCATCGCCACACACTGGGCACAGTTATATCCCTGCTTACGTAATTCCAGGGCTTGACGTTTCTTATCTTCTACCATACGATTGGTGATATGTTATGTACCTGTAAATAAGCATTGGNACGCGAAAAATGCCTGCAACCGAAGAATCCACGGTGGGCACTCAGCGGCGATGGATGAGGCGCCTTCAATATCAGGTGTTTCGACGGGTCAATAAGCCCCGACTTCTTCCCGGCGTGCGCCCCCCAGAGCAGAAAGACAAGGTTCTCCCGGCCATCAGACAGAGCTTTGATGGCAGCATCCGTCATCACCTCCCACCCCATTCCGGCGTGTGAGGCCGGCTTCCCGGCCTTGACCGTGAGCGAGGAGTTNAGAAGCAATACTCCCTGCTCGGCCCAGCGAGTCAGGTCGCCGTCAACCGGCATTGGAACTCCCATATCGGCTGAAACCTCCTTAAAAATATTCTGCAACGACGGNGGTATGGCTACTCCNGGAGCTACCGAAAANGCCAACCCATTGGCCTGACCTACACCATGATAGGGATCNTGGCCGATGATGACCACTTTTACCCGATCAAACGGNCATGAATCCAGCGCCGCAAAAATCTTGCCCGCCGGAGGAAATATCAACTCATTGGCATACTCGCGGCGNACAAATTCCGCCAGACGTTCCCACTCCGCAGATGCAAAAACGCCCTCAAGCCGCTCAGCCCAACTCGATTCAATTCGTACCATACCCGCAAATTTACAAATATTTTTTTATTTTACACAATTTTTTTATAACTTTGTCAGCATGAATCGCATTATACTTTCCATATTCGCCCTGCTGTGCATTTTCAGCGCTGCCGCCGCNTCACGCAGCGGTAAAGTCAACAAAAACATCTCCTGGGAATTAACTGACTCCGTGCTTTATATCCGNGGAGAAGGNGCCATGCCCTCTTANACNCCCACATCGCTGAGCCGCATCCCNTGGCTTGACGACCAAATCGCTTGCCANATTGCCTCTATCGTNATTGAGGAAGGCATCACGGAAGTGGGCAACTACGCCTTCGGATTCCTNGGCGAAATTAAGGATACGCGCACCGAGGCCGACCGCTACTCCGACGANGCAAAAGTTCCTACGGTAAAGTATTACAAGGTGCGCTCGCTTTCCCTCCCCTCCTCGCTCCGCAAAATCGGCAAAAACGCATTCTCCAAGCTCCCAATCAGCTCCGTGAAGCTCCCTGACGGNCTCAAAGAAATCGGNTTCGGTGCTTTNTCAGATACTGACCTGCTCTCCGCAATCCTCCCCTCCGGGCTCGATAAGCTCGGGGCCGAAACGTTCAGCGGATGTGACTTCATGCAGGCCATCGACCTCAACGGGGCTCANATCGACCTCCGCGCCGGAGCTTTTTTTGATTGCTCNAAACTCCGCATGATTCTCCATCCCGCCAACGTCAAGTCCATTCAGCCTTCAACNTTTAACGCCACNATTTTCCAGCAATTCTCGCCTGAATATCTCCTCTCCATGTTTAAGACTGACGGACTGGAAGAATATCTTGCCAATAATCTGCCCCCCAATGTCACGGAGGANTCCAGGAAGGCCATTATCGACGANTTCTACGTCAACGAGGCCAAGAACGCCACAGTGATTTTCAACCTNGATGACTTCGCCCTCTCGCCCTACGATTCCGCCCGGGNCCAAGCTACTCTCAAGTCAACTAACCATGGAGAATTCCTCCTGAACCTTACCCCGCAACAATACTCCGCCCTGCTCAATAATCTCACTCCTGANACNCTTAAACCCACTTATCATCCCGCCGACGGACGCGTCCACCTCCAGTTCATCTCCGTCACTCTCGGCCCCGACACAATAATCGCCGCCCCATTATAATCAGATGAGTGAATTTATTATATATCTTATCCGATACGTTTGAGGAAGGATATGAGGATTTATGTGAGCGTCTTNCTGCTGAGGAGTTTTGCAATCTGGCGTTCNCNATTGTCAAACAGACGGAATATCTCCTTGACCGCATGATNAAAGCGCAAGANAAACGCTTTTTAGCGGAAGGGGGCATACGCGAAGCNATGTCGNGAGCCCGNCGCGCCCACCGCGACAACAATAAGAAGGAATAAGAAGAATAAGAGGNATAGGAANAATAGGAAGAATAGGGCAGCTCCTATTTTTCTTATTTNTCCTATNNCTCCTATTCTTCCTATTTTTCNTATTTCTTCCTATCTTCCGGNCGGATGATTATTTCCGGCGNGATTTCTTCATAAACTTNTCAAAATTGCCGGTGCCGGCNGCNGCATGGCGGTCCTTGCGGGCACTCAGCCGGGCATAGTCCTTNTCTTCTCCCGCAAGCTCNCAATGGATTCGCTTGCCAAAGAATTCAACGCCCTTAAGCCCCTGTACAACTCGCTGAGCATCGGCCTTCTTTACATCAAAGAGCGAATAGCCGGGCATCAGGTCGATGCGNCCTACGTCTACCCTATGGCCCTCAACCGAATGATTAAGCATATCAATCAGATTCCCGGCAAAAAATCCATCCTTCTTGCCGACGTTGACATAGATTCGAGCCATGCCTCGCGGAGCCGAACGGCGGTCTTTCTCCTTNTCTGACGGAATCTCGCGNCGGGGCTTCTCCCCTTTCTTGGGCTTGGAGTCTGATATGTTTTCAATCACCGGNGCATCCTTATAATAATTCAGCAGGCGGTTAAATTCCAGCGAGAGCACTCGCTTAAGCAGGTCCTCGCCGCTGAGCCATTCAAGCTTGCGCTGAACCCCGCCCAGATATTTCCCGATTTCATCTTCATTGACTTCAACCCTTTCCAGGCGGTCAGCAAGGTTATAGAGCTGCTTTTCAATGATATGGTCCGGAGTGGGCACATCGCGGTGTTCAAACGTCTTGCCTATCTTCTTTTCAATCTCGCGGAGCTTGCCTTTCTCGCGTGAGTGGATAATCGCCACGCTGACACCGGTCTTGCCCGCACGNCCCGTTCNCCCCGAGCGATGAGTATAAACCGCCGTATCGTCCGGCAATCCGTAGTTAATCACATGCGTAACATTGTCAACGTCCAAGCCTCGGGCCGCAACGTCTGTTGCCACCAACAGNGACAGGACCTTATCGCGGAATTTCTTCATGACAATGTCGCGCTGCTGCTGCGAGAGGTCGCCATGGAGCGCATCCGCATTATATCCGTCCTGTATCAGATGGTCGGCAATCTCCTGCGTCTCCTTGCGGGTGCGGCAAAAGATTATACCGTANATATTCGGAGTGTTATCCGCAACTCGCTTAAGGGTCAGATACTTATCCTGCGCCTTNACCATATAATATATGTGGCGGACGTTTTCGGCGCCGCTATTGCGGGTGCCAATCACGAATTCCTCCGGCGAGTGCATATATTTCTTGGCAATCTGCCCTATTTCCTTAGGCATCGTCGCCGAGAACATCAGCATTTTCCTCTGTTCCGGGACGTTGGCCAAAATCGCGTCGATACTGTCAAGGAATCCCATATTGAGCATCTCGTCGGCCTCGTCAAGAACCACGGTGTGGACATCCTTCAGGTCTACTTCCTTGCGCTCAATCAGGTCTATCAATCGCCCGGGGGTGGCCACGATGATCTGCACTCCGCCCCTGAGCGCCTTAATCTGACTCATGATGGACGACCCGCCATAAACGGGCAATACCTTCAGATTCTTTATATACTTGGAAAAGTCGGCCAGGTCCGAGCTGATTTGCAAACAGAGCTCACGGGTAGGTGCCAGAATCAGCGCCTGAGTCTCATTCTTCGACGTATCAACACGCTGCAACAGGGGCAACCCGAAGGCCGCCGTCTTTCCCGTGCCCGTCTGGGCAAGGGCTATGACATCATTATCTTTGGCAAGCAAATGGGGAATCACTCGCTCCTGAACGGGCATTGGATTCTCAAACCCCATTTCTTCAATGGCGCGGCGCAACTCCGGCGCGACGCCTAATTCTTCAAAAGTACTCATTTATTTTGGTTATGATTAATAAAATTAAGTAGGGCTTGACCTCGTCGGCCCTCTGCCCTACTTAATCAACAATTTTATCTTGTATTAAGTTCTNATTTTTAGAACTCGGCGTTTCCGGGATAGCGCGGGAAAGGAATAACGTCGCGGATATTGGTCATGCCCGTCACGAACAGCACCAGGCGTTCAAATCCGAGGCCGAATCCGGCGTGAGGAACGGTGCCATACTTTCNCGTGTCGAGATACCACCACATATCCTTCATCGGGATATGAAGCTCCTCAATGCGCGTCAGCAGNTTCTGATANTCTGCTTCACGCTCTGAGCCGCCNATGATTTCGCCAATCTGCGGGAAGAGNACATCCATGGCGCGAACGGTCTTGCCGTCCTCGTTCTGCTTCATGTAGAACGCCTTGATTTCCTTCGGATAGTCCGTCAGGATTACGGGGCGCTTGAAGTGTTCCTCAACCAGGTAGCGCTCATGTTCGCTCTGAAGGTCGGTGCCCCAGTCTACGGGGAATTCAAACTTCTTGCCCGAGGCCTTGAGGATTTCAATGCCTTCAGTGTAAGTCAGNCGAACGAACTCGCTCTTGACCACTTCTTCCAGGCGGGCAATCAGCTCCTTATCATACATCTGCTGGAGGAATTCCAGGTCATCCTTGCAATGGTCAAGCGCATACTGCACGCAGTACTTGATGAATTTCTCGGCCAGGTCCATATTGTCCTGAATGTCATAGAAAGCCACTTCGGGCTCAATCATCCAGAACTCGCTCAGGTGGCGCGGAGTATTGGAGTTTTCAGCGCGGAATGTCGGGCCGAAAGTATAGATTGCGCCGAGAGCCGTCGCGCCGAGTTCGCCTTCAAGCTGACCGCTGACGGTCAGTGATGCCGGCTTGCCGAAGAAGTCGGCGCTGAAGTCAACCTTGCCGTCCTCAAGTCGAGGCGGATTGTTCAGGTCAAGAGTAGTCACCTGAAACATTGCGCCGGCGCCTTCAGCATCGCTCGCCGTAATCAGCGGAGTGTTCAGATAGAAAAAGCCTCTTTCCTGGAAGAACTTATGGATGGCGAAGGCCAAGGCTGAACGAACGCGCAGAACCGCACCGAAAGTATTGGTGCGCGGGCGCAGATGAGCCTTTTCGCGAAGGAATTCAAGAGTGTGACCCTTCTTCTGCAAGGGATAGGTTTCAACGTCGGCCGTACCGAAGACTTCGAGCTTCTCAGCCTGCACTTCGCAGGTCTGACCCTTGCCCATGGATTCCACGAGCTTGCCCGTAACGTGAATGCTGGAGCCGGTGGTGATCAGCTTGAGCTCTTCATCATTAAACTTCTCCATGTCAAAGACAATCTGCACGTTCTTGATGGTAGAGCCGTCGTTGAGCGCCACAAACTGCACATGCTTGTTGCCGCGACGTGTACGAACCCAACCCATCACGCTGACTTCCTTGCCAATGAGTTCAGGGTTGAAAATATCTACGATTTTTGTTCTTTTCATCTATGCTGTAGGTAATTTTGGTTTATTCAAATGAGCCCATCTTGAGGAAGTTAACTTCTTCCTGAGTCAGGTAACGCCAGCGGCCGCGCGGAAGATTCTTCTTGGTGAGTCCCGCAAAGTAGACGCGGTCAAGTTTGGTCACATGATAGCCCAGCGACTCAAATATGCGGCGAACAATGCGGTTACGGCCTGAATGGATTTCTATGCCCGCCTGATTGCGGTCTGTCTCCGTGGCATAGCTGATGGCGTCGGCGTGTATCGGGCCGTCTTCAAGCTCTATGCCGTCGGCAATGCGCTGCATGTCATCTTCTGAAATGTCGCGGTCTGTCCATACATGATAGATTTTTTTCTTGACATACTGCGGATGAGTCAGCTTCGAGGCAAGGTCGCCGTCGTTAGTCAGCAGGAGCACTCCCGTCGTGTTGCGGTCAAGGCGACCTACCGGATAGATTCTCTCCTTGCAGGCATTCTTCACCAGGTCAAGCACCGTCGTGCGCCCGTTGGGGTCATCGCTCGTCGTCACGCAATCCTTCGGCTTATTCAGGAGCACGTAGCATTTGCGTTCGGCAACTACCACCTGGTCATCATATTCAACTACGTCTTTTGCCGTAATCTTGGTGCCCAGTTCGGTCACTACCTGGCCGTTCACCTTTACTTTTCCGTCCTTGATGAACTCATCGGCTTCGCGGCGGCTGCAAATGCCGGCATTGGCCATGAATTTGTTCAGGCGTACTTCCTCGTTCGGGTCAACTTCGGGCAGTTCATAGTCAATCTGCTTGGGGCGGGGAGTGAAACTCTTGCCGGGACGCTGAAACGGCTTCTGGCCGGGGCGACCTCCCTGCTGATTATAGCGCGGACGCTGCTGTTGCTGTTGGTTATAGCGCGGGCGCTGCTGATAGCCTCCTTCGCCCTGTTGCTGATTATAGCGCGGACGGGGCTGATAAGGACGCTGCTGCTGATAGCCTCCCTCGCCCTGTTGCTGCTGATTATAGCGCGGGCGGGGCTGATAAGGACGCTGCTGGTAGCCTCCCTCGCCCTGTTGCTGCTGATTATAGCGCGGACGGGGCTGATAAGGACGCTGCTG
>JAAVCG010000012.1 GCA_014802435.1 Bacteroides sp.
AAGTTAAAATTTGACGGCATCAAAAAGATTGCACTCGAAAGCAATGACTCCGAGGAACAAGGTATGGGAGGTGGGCGAGTTACAGCCCAGCCTCAGGAGGATAAAGAATATCTATCAGTCATCATCAAGACCCTTAATGACACCTTTGGAGTTGACTTGACCGAAGAAGACAAAGTTGACCTCCAGCGTCTGCGATACCGCTTGACAAACAACGAGGAACTGCTCGAATTTTTCAATCCAGACAACTCGCGCGACAACATACGCGAACGTTTCAACGAAGAGGTTGACAACGAGTTGCTGGAGTTTATCAATTCCAAACTGGAATTGTACAACAAACTCACCGAAGACCGCGTCAACACCCTCTTCAAGCAGTTGTGGTTTAACGAGTTGTATGATGCCCGAGTCCGCGGTATAAGATAAATTAAGGCATCCTTTGTATATTTACTACGTGTAATTATCTAATAAGTTAAGCATTTAAATATGTCACAAATTGCTGCGATAGAAAATGCGATAGCACAAATGAATCCGGCAAGGTTTCAGGAAGTCATGGATCTCATTTTAGTGAGAAAATTTCCAAATGCCAAAGTTTTTGCCTGTGTCGGTTCTCAATATGGCAAAGAAAAAACGGTTTCTGGGACACCAGACACGTATATAGAAGACGATGATAAGGCTTTTTATATTGAATATTCTACCGATATTAGTAGTGGCGTTTCAAAAATTAGGAAGGATATTAATAAATGTCTCGAAGATATCGTTGATAGGGAAATATCTGAGAAGGCCACCATTGTCATTTATGCCAATTTCAAGATTTCAAAAGATAATCAAATATCAGTAGTTGATTATGCTGAGTCAAAAGGATGCAAATGTTATGTCTATGACGGACAATACATTGCAAGGCTCATTAACTCCGATTATAAAGATCTTGCATCAGAATGTGGGATTCATATAGATACAGGGCAGGTAATAGGAATTGAAAAATTTTTGAAGGAATATGCTAATAACGGGGGAAAATTTGCAATTTCTCTTTCAACTAAATTTATGCATAGGACTGATGAGTTAAATCTGATTGTTAATCATTTAAGAACGAATGACATAGTTCTTATTTCGGGAGCTCCAGGTGTCGGAAAATCAAGAATTTCAATCGAAGCCATTAAAGATTTTTGTAGCTCGGAAGATTACTTCTCGAAATGTATCTCATATAAAGAAGAAAGCTTATTGTCTGATCTTAATAGTAATCTAATAGAGGGACGGAATTATGTTATTTTAGTCGACGACGTAAATAGGGTTAATCATATTGGTCAAATTTTAGAATTCCAAAATAGTTACATCGGCGGACATCTGAAACTTATTCTTACTGTTAGAAACTATGCTAAAAATGAAATACTCGATAAACTATCAGATAATCCTCTTGAGGTGGTAGATATCGCCGATATGTCTGACGATAATATAATTGATTTAGTCAAGGCAAACAGTAGAATAACTAATGAGGATTATTTAGAAAAGATTGCTGCGGTTTCTTGTGGGAATCCCAGATTAGCCATGATGGCAGCAACCGTTGCTGAAAGAGAGGGGCGATTGTCCAGCCTTTCAAATCTTGGTCGATTATTTGATTCATTCTATGCCGGTCTGATAAAGAGAAATACCTCAAAAGAAGATACGATTTTAAATAAAGCCCTAACAATTGCTGCAATTCTTGGCCCCTTTATGATTGACTCGG
Source organism: Bacteroides sp. (assembly GCA_014802435.1). Classification (GTDB taxonomy): domain Bacteria; phylum Bacteroidota; class Bacteroidia; order Bacteroidales; family Muribaculaceae; genus UBA3263. The sequence continues at coordinate 1,718 of JAAVCG010000012.1, forward strand.
AACTCCTCCCACCTTTATGTTCCACCTTTAATATCAGTTATGAAGATTTCCAAAATGCAATAGACAGATGGGTAGAATTAGAATATATCGATAAATATTCTAATAACTACTACAAAATTTCGGAGCAAAATATGGGGCCTTACATGTTTTACTCTCATGTGATACGTAAACGACCTGAACTAATTGAGAAGATATTTTACATCTGTTTTGGAAAGCAAGATCGTACTCTACGTGAAGATATTATAACTTGTTCATATTTATTTGGGATATCTTCCATTCGTAAGTCTATTACAACTTACGTGTCAAAATTTTTCAACACGTTGCATAATAAAACAGATAAAATCATTTTTCTTAACCAATATTGGCCATTAATAATTGACGATACAATGGGCTTTATTGCTGCAGAGGTTTTATCCACCGTATTATATGATGTGGTAACCATGGAATATAAGTTTGACTATGAAATAAATGAATTTGCTTATACCTCTAACCGCGATTCATTGATTGACTTAATGACTGAATTATTCGATTATTCAATAGAAGAATCAGGTACGGTTATGCAATTGGCATTAGAATATATAAGGAGAAAGCCTAAACTTGCTCCGCAACTAACTTGGAGCATAAATGAACGTTTCGGTATTAAACGTGAAGACTATCGAAATGGCTTCATACGTCAAACTGTCTTACTTGATGCCATTTCTAAGGGTATGAATGACGGTGACCTCCTTTCCAAAGGTCTATTTTGGAGGATTATTCCGACTTTGTTAAAATACGAGAATAATTATGCGTCAGGAATATTCAGAGATCCGCAAAGAATAAAGATTTACACGCTTTCAGTACGCGAAAATAAAATACTTTCAGAAATACATAAGCGTATCTGGTCATTGATAGATCGTCATTTTGATAGAGAATGTTTTTGTGATTTTATTGAAAAACATGAATTTTATGCTCCAAAAGGTTCTAAATTTCCTAAATTGGATGCGTCTTTAGCTGGAGAATTAATTGAAAAGTATTTATCTCCACGTATCTTTGATGATTGTATTATTGTTCATGATTTTTCAAAAAGAATTCAGCATATACGTAGTTGTAAAACTATTGCCTCATCTTTGAAATACAAATTCAATAATAAAAGTTATCAATTCTACAGTCTTCTACGTTGGGACTATTGTAATGGAAAGGAAGAAGCAAATTACGATTATAAAAAGTATAATTTTCTTAAAACAAAGGAATTAAAGTCGTCTTGCAATATCAAGACTCTAAAAGAGTGCAATACCTTCATTCGTAAATTTAGGTGTCTATTAAAATCTAACAAGCTCGATAATAAGGAAGCTATATACAGTTCCGTATCCTTTCTGATAGGATGTACTCTCCAACAGAATATTGATCTGGGGAAATACTTTTTTCAACAGACCCTTCGCTCCATAACGGACCATTTTGACATTTCCCCAATAATGCAACCGTTTGTTTTAGATGGGGAACATAACTGGACAGAAGTATTTTCAGTTATTAAGAAGATATTGCAAACAACCAAGTGCCCACATAAACTTAGGTTGCTGATTGACTTCTACAAGCTCCTTCCTACTAAATATTTAGTAGCAGATGATTTAAGTATACTGTTGAAATGTATCAATAACTACAACTCTACAGAAAAGTTATACATCGCCCCCTCACAGTTTACTAAATTTAATTTAGTTGAGCGGAATAGTTTTACTTCAATCATGAGAAAGATATACCACGCCAACCAAATTGAATTTAAATATCATTTAGGTAGTTTTGAGGTAGAGGATTGGCTCTCTTTTATTACCGACACTAATTTGGCAGAGCAACTGTATTTACAACAAGCAATATTTCAAGATCATTTTGACGTTAAACGAAAAGCATTTTTGAATATCGTTAAAAATAGGCCTCATTTCTTAATCGATTATGTAAGGTTTGCCAAACCAAGTCATAGTCCGAAAATGAATGAAGTGTGGTCGATTGATAATATTGAGCCTACTATTGAAGAAATAATGTCAATGGTACATCCTGATTTCTTCAGTCAAGGAATATCTCAGGACTGGGAGTCCGAGATATTTTCAGATATCACAAATGATGATAATGCAAAGAGAGCTGAAAATTTCATTATCTCGCGCTTCAATCAAAACAAAAACATTGAACAAACTTTCAGGTTGGCTCGCATATTTTCACGGCAATTATTCAATAGATTGGCCGTAGAATACATTGATATTGCGGATTCAGCTGAAAAATATATGAAAATTGACTGGATTAATGCTTCTCCTTTTATTACAGCTATTAACCAAACAACAGGAGAAATCATCGCACAAAGATGGCAAAGTTTCTTGGCTATTATTAATACTTCCAATAGTGTAAAAAAACTACCAATAGTGGCTCAAATAAAACTATTAATTCATAGCGCAAACGAGTCTTCCCGCAGAGATACTGAACGAGAAAAGCTTTTTAAATAAGGGTATTCGTCGTATCCTTTTAATAATTTGTTCACCTGTTTATGGAACACCTGTTTCTTGAATTTATCGCTAAATAAACTTACTTTTAAACTTGCAATTTATGAAATAAAAAGAACAATGTGTGTAAGGATATAGGGATTACAGTATCAGAAGATAAAGAATGGTACACCATTGACACTATATATGTAACTCAGATAAACAGATATTGTTCTTCGAGCTGATTTTTACAGTGGCATTAATGTTGTTACTGGATTTGAAGCCGATATAATTGACAGTGGGACATACATTAAAATGTACTGTAGTTGAAAATCCGACCTAAAAAGTGGTTGAATTGACTGAAAACGGTTAGATTTCGGTCGGATGGTAGAAAAGTGGTTCAATTAAAAATTGGTATTCTTATCGGTTAAGAATAAGTAGTACTTGTTTTTACGTAGAATTTAGTCGTAAATTACGTGTAGTAGCAGTTAACTACAGCAAAAGATAAGAACTTGGAGTGTTTATGACTGGCAAGCAAATTTTAACAGTCTAAGTCTTTGGAGATTGGCGGGAAATTCGTAAAATTTGTAGTAGCCGATTGTATCAAATCGGTGCAGAACATTGGAATTGTGTGGTGACAGTTTAGTGGAGGATAGTTAGCAACGGCTCTCTAATCGGCGCATCATCAGTACTGTAATATAATGATTCCGGAGCTCTCCGGGGTCACCACAAGAAAGGATGCTGAAAATTTAGGCATCCTTTTCTCTTGCTTGAATCATTTTTCCGCCATGTTTACGGCGCATGGTAAAAGGCTGTGATTAGGCATAGAGGTTGCCTAATCATAGTGGACGTGGTGACTAATATGGTGACTTGGAGGGATGTGGGTGAGAGTAAGACTGCTAACTTATTGAGAATTAGCGGTTTTTTGGGGGGCTACAAGTAGTTTCTTATTGCGATTGTCTGTGAGCGTATGATGGGTAGTTCTATGACGTTCAGGTAGATTGCTTTGGGGGGTGTCAATATAATCAACATAAATTAAATCGATATTGCGACCAAGCTCTCATCTTAGCTTATTCTACCTTTATGGTGTTAATGAATGCGAAAATGTCTGATGGGAGATTGTAGTCTAATTTGCCGTTATCTCTTAGTTCCATTAGAAGTCTGCCAAGCAGGTTGCTGCCTTCATATTTTCCATCAATGAGTTTTGCTCCCCACGTATCTGCAGTCTTTTTATTGAAGCAGGTCTGGTCTTCAACAATGATTTTCCCAGCAGTTTCATGAAGTGTGTGTCTGAATTGTTCTGACTGCTCAAACTTGGTCTGCAAGCAAAATTTCATAGCATCTACTATTATTTGACCCCAATCAGGTCTGCGGTGACCAAGTTTTTCTGCTGCTTTTGCTGCATACTTAATCTTCATACCCTTGGAGGAGAGTAGTGCTTTGAGGGTGTCTGCATCATTGAATTTCATCACCTGGAATAATTGTTCGGAGTTTACGAAATCAACGCCATCCACCACGAGTGGTGTGGGTGCAAAGTTTCCTAATATTCCCCATTGTTCTTTGACCTTGCTAAACGGAATACACATTTCAGCCGGATATTCGTTCCACTGATAATATTGAGGATAAAATTCCTGTATGAATTGTGCTATGCTGAGTTTACTCATAGTACTTTTAACCAAGTTTTTGAACCATAAAATTGAGTGCAGAGAGCAGCTTTCTTTGTTGCTTCTGTTAGTGCTGAAAAGACTTGTTCTTCAGTCAGTTTAGCAACTTTGGGTAATCCAACCTTGCCAAGCTCATATAGGAATACAGAAGTGATTGTATCACCACATCCCTCCCAGTCTACTACATGTTCAATTTGTATGGGATTGACATGTATCCATTCTCCATCTCGCAACTTGAATTGCAGACCGTTTGAACCTTGTGTTTGAATAAAGAGTTTATCCTTATATTCATCAGTAAAGGAAACGTCAGACACATTTTCATCTGAGAACTTTACTATATCAGCAATTTCAACAGATTTAATAAACTTTTTCCAGTCGTTGCTATTTTCACATTCATAGTAAACCAGTGACCCACGTTTTTTTAGTCCTTCAGCATTTTTTCTTGGGCCTGCTTCATTATGGTCAAAGAAATATACATCAGGTGTTTCAGTAACTGAATCTAAAAATGCAGGAACTTCATCTCTTGCTCGCAGTTCTGTAATCTTGCGAAATTGAGAACCATCTGGGCCAAAAGAACGTAATCCTAATTCGTGTTCACCTGTTTTATTGCTTCTAGGTGAGTGCAGGTCATACCACTAAATCCACCTTTCTCTGCAAGTGACACATAACTTATATCACAACCAAATGAGGCAAGACTTTGAGCAATCTGTTGACCTTCTGTGGTGTTAATGAGTTTGACTTGTGGGAGTGCAGTCCATCCAAGCTTGGAAAGAATACACATTACATTTCCACAAGTTCCTCCAACTTCTTCAAGAAGAACATTTTCAACGAATTTGTTTCGTTTCCCAATATTGAAACCATCAGGATATTCTCTCAGTTTGATAATATCCCAGTTGTACTGTCCGGAACCTATGATGCTGTATTTCTTCATATTTGAATTTCTTTTTCTGACCCTGATATAAGTTGCTGTTTTGCATCAAGTTCAACTTGTTCTACTTTGATAATCTTGATATTGTTCTCATTAAGCACACATACATTAGTGCCTAAAGCTGGATTTTTCCAACTATATGGCCAAGTGATAAAGTCCACACCTATGCTAATTAAGAACTCTGAAGCATCTTGTTCACCAGCGAGATGAAGTGCATCTTTCAGGGAATGACCTGCTGCTAAGTCAATGCAGATGTGTTTCTCAAAATGCTTTGCGAGAAACTTTCTTAAATCCTTACCATCCAGTGTGAATTTCTCCGGGATTGAGAACCCCAATTGTTCTTCTGCACGACTGACTATTGAGGGGTGAACAGGATGCTTGAAAACTATCTGGTTAGTATCTGTAATCTCAGGTATTTCAACAGTATAGACATAGTGAGTGTCAGCATTTTTGTTAGCCGCACTATAATGAGCAGCCGATTTAAAGCTGCTGGTAAGATAGACACCATATCCGAATTTGACCTTTGCAGTGCCTGTCAGCACATGTGCTAAATCAAATTTAGTGAATAGTGCTGATGAACCGTGGTAAAATGTTTGCATATTCATTTGAGAGTTAGATGATTGCAAATTTACGCATAATTTATAACATGAGCAAATATGAAATCTTATGCTCTCAAGGTAGTGGATAAATCGCCCTCCAAGGAAGATTTGTGTTAAAATACTATATCACAATTGTTATCATCATACCGGAAATCTTCTGAATCTATATTCGTGTATTCATCACCAAAACGGAAAAGAATATTTCTTAAAAAAATTTCTTCAAGGTTGGCGATGTTTATATCGCATACAATGGACACAAATACATTTTCTTGATGCATAGTGTGTCCAATCTAAGTAAGGTCATTCTGACATACTTTAATGTTTAGTTCTTTTTTATGTTTTTAATTATTAGTTTCGGGTCGCTTTTGAATACTATTTTCTATGAGGGTTTACGTCTTTTATATCAACTAAATCATTGAGTATGGCAAAAACTGTGAGTCCGGCAGTTGAATGGATCTGAAGTTTAGATGAGATGTTTCTGCGATATGTCGTTACGGTATGTATAGATATAAATAGTTGTGACGCAATCTCCTTATTTGATAATCCTTTTGCAACACAACAGATTATATCTTTCTCCCGATCAGTCATGGAATCCAGCAGCTCGTTTTTTTCATCGTTGCTGTTGTTATTTTTTACTGATTCGTGATTTGATAATTTCAACGACTTTTCGAGTTTTTCAACAGCCGGGATAAAGAGTTTATTTTCAATCTCGCAATGGTTTTTCAATTCATTGCCGCAATAAATTATATCGAACAATGCCGAAGTCAGGATTTCATTGTCTTTCACATGGTAATGTCTTATAAACAGATCCTTAATCTGAGACAGTTTTTCAGTCATGCTACTATGGTTTGATGAGTAGTCAGTAATCCGGAACTGTTCATGAGTGATACCGTTCAATAAGTCGCTAACATAGCGAAACACCTCATCGTTTTCATGGTTCATGTGATTGTGGACTTCCTGAACGTATTCATCATAGAATTTCAGGAGCAGGAAAGCCACGTCATTTATATCAGAGAAATTGATAGCCTCAATGAGTTTTCTGCGTATGGAGGGCAATAGAAAATTAAGGAAGTGAGTATGGGCTTTTCTGAGATAGCCCATTAAGGCAGGCAGGGCTATCTCAAATTGGGAATAGTTTTGTCCGTATAGGAAATTTGATACTGCAAGGAATGACTCCATGTGAACATTGTCCTCCTTACATGCTTCACTAACTGTCTTATCGCCGAATCCAAAAGACAGTCCAAACCTACTTAAAATACCTAATAGATGAGGCTCTTCCTCGATAATGGTTTTAAGACGGTCGTCAGGAAATATTGATTGATTCTTTGCCATAGTTTAATAGTTAAAACCGGGCTGTAAATACCCATGCAAAGTTAAATCATAATTAAAAACCACACAATACCTAAAAATAAGTGTTTTTTTAGGACTTTTCGCCCCTTTAGAGTAGATTAATATGTAAAATTCTCTAATTTTTGAGTATTGACAGTAATAGGCAAATGATATTAACTTTGCGGCCGAAATAAAGTATAGATGTTGGATTGTGTATGAATATAGACTCAATGTGTAACCGAAAATGACAAGAAGAAAAATAACTCTTGCATCAGTCGCAGTGGCAATCTTGATTACCGCTGCTATTGTTGCGTGGAAAAGCATGGGCTCATCCACAAAAATAGCTTTCGTAAACTACCAGCCTATTACTCTCGGAGAAATTGGCAAATCTAATGACAATTCTTTCATTAAGATTGAAAATCTTAGTGTTGAAGATTTAGAAAATGCCTCTAAATTCGACATGGTATTTGTCAATGGTATGGGATTGCGAATCACTGAGGAGCAACGTGAGTCGTTGTCAAAAGCAGCCGAATCCGGGACTCCTGTAATAACGACAGCTGCCACTAATCCCGACAACTATATAGTATCGACAGACTCCGTTGACACAGAATTCCTAAAGCAATATCTCCAAGGCGGTGGTCGTGCGAATTACAGAAGTATGCTCAACTATGTAAGAAAATACATAGATGGCAAAAAACTGTTTATTGGCGAACTCACTGACCCCAAACAAGCTCCGAGCGGAATGTTCTATCATCAGGATCTCAAGAATCCTGACAATGAGATGTTGTACTTTGATTCTTTGTCGGAATACAGGAAGTTCCTTCAGGATAATAATCTCCTTAAAGACAACTCATCTGAAATCATTCTGACCGGACAGATGGGTGTGCCCGAAGATTTGATAGCCGAGCTGGAATCAACCGGTACCATTGTTTATCCAATTTCTAATATCCAACAGGCAATTAGAAGCGGAATAACAGATAGTATTTCCCCCTCAGCAATGATAAACATGGCTCACGGAAGGATGGGCGATGCTGTAGTGGAATATCTCAAAACAAAGAACATTCCTTTGTTTTCCCCTTTGAACGTCAATCGCGATTATGACGAATGGATGGCTGACAAGATGGGTATGAACGGAGGATTCATGTCGCAAAGCGTTGTGACCCCTGAAATTGATGGTGCTATCAGACCTTGGACACTTTTTGCACAGTTTGAGGGNAGCGACGGCGTGCCTGTGATAAAAGNTATTCCGGAAAGGCTTACTGAATTTGTCGAGACTGTCAATAACTATGTCAGCCTCCGAAAGAAAGCCAATGGAGAGAAGAAAGTCGCAATTTTCTTCTTCAAAGGTCCCGGACAAAATTCACTTGTAGCCGAAGGNATGGAGGTCGCACCGTCCTTATACAATATGCTTAANCGACTCAAGGAGGAAGGTTACAAAGTCGAGAACCTTCCCTCCTCNCTCCCTGAGTTTGAGAAGTTGATTAATGACCGTGGGCGTGTATTTGGNAATTACGCGATAGGAGCGATGTCTGATTTCGTCAATAATGCNAACCCGGAGATTATAACTCGATCAGAATATGAAAAATGGGTTGCAAAAGACCTCGGTAAAGAAATGTCGGAAGAAATCACTGCTGTTGATGGCGAGTTCCCCGGTCATGGCCTTAAGACCGAGAACGGAGATCTTGCCCTTGCAAGACTCCAATTCGGTAACGTTGTACTCATTCCTCAGACTGCCGCCGGAATTGGTGATGATGATTTCAAAATCGTTCATGGCACTGATATGGCTCCCCCTCATGCTTATGTCGCATCCTATCTTTGGGCTCGCAATGGTTTTAATGCCGATGCTATTGTCCACTTCGGAGCACATGGTTCTTTGGAGTTTACACCAAGAAAACAAGTGGCACTTGGCAGCCGCGACTGGTCAGACAGATTAGTGGGTACTATGCCTCATCTCTACGTTTATTCTACAAGTAATGTCGGTGAAGCGATGATAGCCAAAAGGCGTAGCTATGCGGGAATCATAAACTACTTAACTCCCCCNTTCCTGGAAAGCAATGTGCGCGGAATTTATAAAAATCTGACGGATGCAATAGCATCTTANAATAAGGAAGCCGAAATGGATAATCCCGACAGTAAGCAACTCGANGCAGCCTCNCGGCTGGTGAAAAAATATGTCGTTGAGCTTGGCATCCATCGCGAACTACGTCTTGACAGCATCTTGTCAAAACCCTATNCCGAATCCGAAATTGCCCGAATAGAAAACTTCGCCGAAGAGCTTGCCAACGAAAAAATCACCGGCGCNCTATACGTCATGGGAATACCATACGANAAGGATAAACTNAAGTCGACNGTATTGGCAATGACCGTTGACCCTATAGCTTACAGCCTCCATAATCTTGACAAACANCGNGGTAAGAACCGCTCGGAAGGGCTGGCNTTCACCGGACGATATGTGCAGCCGGCACGCACACTTGCATCAAATCTCCTTGCAGACAACCGCGTAGCTACCGATGCGGAAATNTGCAAAATTGCCGGCATAACGCTGACTGATTTGCAGAATGCCAGAGCAATCAATGAAGACATTAATGGCTCAAAAGATTTATTCTCCAGAATGATGGTAATGGGGTCGTCTATGCCAATAGCCGCTCCCACNGCCAAGTTATCGGAAAGAAAAGAAAGTTCTTCCGCCAAAATGAAGCGGATGAACGCCACCGGAATGTCACCCGAGAAAGCTCTTGAAATGGCANNNAAATATNCTAAAGATGANATAGATAAGGCTTTGGCCATANTGGAGNTTGAGCGCGCCATAAAGAATATCAGTAATTATGCAACAGCATTGGCTAATAGNCCTGAGTGTGAATTGGCATCGGTCATTAACGGTTTGAATGGCGGNTTTATAACTCCGACATCCGGCGGTGACCCTGTTCTCAATCCTCTGGTCTTACCCACAGGACGTAATATGTTTGCTATCAACGCAGAAGAAACTCCTTCGGCCGTCGCTTGGGAAAAGGGAAAAACACTGGCAGATAATACTCTNAAAATGTATCGTGAATCTCATAACGATTCCTTACCCCGAAAAGTGAGCTATACCTTGTGGAGCAGCGAATTCATTGAAACCGAAGGGGCGACTGTTGCCCAGATACTATATATGCTTGGTGTGGAACCGTTGAGGGATCCTTTCGGTCGCGTTACTGATTTGCGNTTGATTCCCTCGGAAGAGCTTGGACGTCCGCGAATTGANGTCGTTGTCCAGACCTCAGGACAATTGCGAGATNTGGCAGCTTCCAGATTATTCTTGATTACGAGAGCCGTAGAGATGGCTTCGCAGGCCAAGGATGACAAATATCCCAACTATGTTTCAGACGGNGTGATTGAATCTGAAAANCATCTTGTAAACAAGGGCGTCTCACCCAANGAGGCCCGTGAGATGTCAACNGCACGTGTGTTTGGCGGTGTAGATGGTAACTANGGAAGCGGAATTCAGGATATGGTCGAGGCCGGAGACAGATGGGATGACGAGAGTCAGATTGCCGAGACTTATATCCNNAATATGGGAGCTTCTTATGGTTCGGAAGANGATTGGGAACGAATGCGGGATTACGCATTTGAGGCGGCTTTGACCCGAACGGATGTAGTGGTTCAGCCACGACAGAGTAATACTTGGGGTGCTCTCAGNCTTGACCATGTTTATGAGTTTATGGGTGGCATGAATCTCGCCGTCCGAAANGTTACAGGCAAAGNCCCGGATGCCTACCTTGCCGACTATCGAAACAGAAACCATGCAAAAATGCAGGAAGTGAAAGAAGCTATNGGCGTTGAAAGTAGAACTACTATTCTCAATCCTACGTATATAAAGGAGAAGATGAGCGGCGGTGCCGGCGATGCTTCCGGAATTGCAGATGTCGTTAGAAACACATACGGTTGGAATGTGATGAAACCTGATGTAATCGACAACGAACTGTGGAACGATATCTACGACACATACATCGCTGACANGCATAATCTCGGNNCAAAAGATTACTTCAAGTCTGTCAATCCCGCAGCCATNGAAGAAATTACGGCTGTAATGATGGAGACNGCGCGAAANGGAATGTGGAANGCTACAGACGAACAGCTTTCTGCGTTGGCCAAACTTCATACGGAAGTCGTAAACGANNATCAGCCCTCTTGCTCCGGATTTGTATGTAACAACGCCAAACTCCGTGAGTATATCGCTTCAAACGTCGACAAAACGACCGCCAANGCGTATAACAATTCTATAAGCAATATTCGCGCAGAGAATTTCGGNGCCNATGATGGCAAGNTAATGNGGAAAGAAGAATTGAGCAATNTCNAAAAGACCACAAGTCATATCAACAGTGGACTNGTACTTGGANTTGTCGCGATATGCGTCCTCGTTGTNTTCCTCGTTATAAGACGTCGCNGAAAATTGAATAAGTAATGGAGACGGTTATAATTCTCATCATGTTTATGGTTGGTTTGAGTTTCGTGCTCAANCTGACCTTTATGCGCCCTTGGCAAATGTTAGCTGANGTTGTGGTTCTTGCACTTGCCACCATTTCAACAACCGACATCGCAATCAGCCAGTCGAAAATNCAGATTTCAGAATGGCTNCAGACTCCGGACTTAATGCTTGACTTGGCGGTAATCCTCACATTGGACGTGGCNTTACAGATTGCATTNTGCCTNTGTATGATTTCAGAGCCANGCAATCTNAAAAATCGAATTATAAAGAATATTCTTNTATTTATTCCCGGTTTGCTNATATTNCCNGTTTCATTTTATCTGCTCGTGCAGATTNTATTCTCTAATGCAGGAATGGANTTTAACCATATCNGCTACTGTTTGGGAGNAGCGATAACAGTNATGATTCCATTACTCGTTTATGGTGCANNATATTTGCTGNCGGANNNCTCCGAACGTCTCGAAGTGATATTCTATATAAATTGTATCATTGNNCTCCTTGGAATCATAGCNACCGTGAACGGACGGACAGCAACAACAGGTGTCAATGAAGTCAATATCAATTCCCTGCTCGCTATTATCGGCATCGCCGCCATCGGCAGTATTCTGGGATTTCTACTCTTTCGCAAAAATCAAAATAAACACAAATAATCAGTTATGAATGTAATTTCAAATATCCTGTACTGGATTTCGACAGGACTACTCGTGCCTGTCATCGTGTTACTCATCTATTTCTTCATCAGGTCAATAATCCTCATTGGTGGATTCTTCGGACAATATATGACTGAAAAGAAGACCGCAGCAATGTTAGACGAAAAGGTGAAGGAGATTAATCCATCCAACATCAGCGAATATCTTGCGTCTTTTTCCGACAAGAAAGGAATTTTGGTCCTTGACTATCTGAATGAAATTTATAAATCTGCAGATAGTCCCGCGAGATTGGATATGCTCGTCTCTGACTATGAGCTTGCAGCTGAGAAAAACATCGCCACCTCAAAGATTCTGACAAAAATGGGACCGATACTTGGACTTATGGGAACTCTAATACCTATGGGTCCGGCTCTCGTAGGTCTCGCTACTGGCGATATAGCTTCGATGGCATATAATATGCAGGTCGCTTTTGCAACGACAGTCGTCGGTCTTGTGGTTAGTGCTATCGGATTCATTACACAGCAGGCTAAAGAACGGTGGGCGATGCATAACCTGATGATACTTGACTTCATTGTACAGACACTCAAAGATAAAAAATGATGGCACGGAGACGTTCAATCCTTCGGCGCGGAGAGGATTCTGATCCTATGAGCGTTGTGAGCAACCTTTTTGATGTCGCAATGGTGTTTGCGGTTGCACTGATGGTTGCTCTTGTAAGTCGCTACAATATGACCGAAATGTTTTCTCAGGAGGATTTTACAATGGTGAAAAATCCCGGTAAGGAGAATATGGAAATAATTACAAAAGAAGGCGAAAAAATAAATCGTTACACACCCTCCGACAATCAAAACTCGTCCGGAAATAAAGGAAAGCGTGTAGGAACAGCTTACGAACTCGAAAACGGAGACATCATTTACATCCCAGAATAACGCCGTTGCGAAACGCCGTGCGAGCAGAAGCCCGGCCATGTACGCTCCCGGAACTCAGCAACACCCCCTCTATGGAAAGGCGGATTCCGATCCGCCGCCCCCGCTGTGCCCGGGCCGGCGCAATATGATACGCACATCCCGGTAGGGACGCGACACGTCGCGTCCGCAGACGATAAAGCATTCTTGTCTCCGCCGCCCCCGCTGAGCCCGGGCCGGCGCAATATGATACGCACATCCCGGTAGGGACGCGACATGTCGCGTCCGCAGATAATAAAGCATTCTTGCCTCCGCCGCCACAGCTGTGCCCTGGCCGGCGCAATATGATACGCACATCCCGGTAGGGACGCGACATGTCGCGTCCGCGGATAATAACGCATTCTTGCCCCCGGCTGTGGGCGGCGGATCGGAATCCGCCTTTCCATAAAATTTTTTTTTCATTTTTTGCGGTTTGGACCTCAGAAGCGTTCGTATCTTTGCACCGCAAAAAATTACTAACTACTAATTACTAACTATGAAAGCTTTCCGACACAACACGAACGAGCGCACCAAGTCTAACGTATTGAAACTCCGCATGAAATATGGCGCCGCCGGCTATGGCGTCTACATGATGCTCTTGGAGCGTCTGGCCATGGAACCGAAGCTCTGTCATGACATGGATTATGACGCTCTTGCCTATGAATTTCAGGAGTCGGCGGATATGATTCGCCATATCGTTGAGGACTTTGACCTCTTCATTATCGACCTTGACGCGGAGACCTTTTCTCATGAAGAGCTCACCGCTCAATTCGCAACCAAGGCCCGACGCGCCCGCGAGGAAAAGGCCCTTGACGAGTTCATTGAGTGCCGCCTGGAATCTCCGCGCTGGGCTGAAAACATGGCCTATGTTCACAAGACCAGTCCCGAGCGGGTCAAAGCCTTACTGCAATGCACCTTCCGCGACAAGATTCTAACCTCCTATACCTTCCTGCCATCCTCTTCAGCCCTCGGTCACATTCTCAGCGAGTTAATCAAATCCACCTTCCCTCCCATGGACGACTAAAGCCCTCCCCGGTCATTTACTCGCCCACGCTTCTGTACCATCCCCATTCCCGCTCAGACCGGGCGCAGGAGCGGAAACCGCCTCTCCATAGGGCGGGGGGATTTGGTGGTTTCGGGGATTTTTTGTAAATTTGCGGAAACCATTCCCCCCCACACACGATGAATCAAGCGCAATATAGTAAACTTTTCTCATTCCTCTGGAACATTGCCAATGATGTCCTGGTCCATGCCTTTGAAAAGGGCAAGTATAAGGACATTATCATGCCGATGCTCGTTTTGCGGCGAATTGACGTCCTTCTTGAACCCACAAAGCAGAAGGTCCTCGAACACAAGGCCCAACTCGATAGCTTCGGAGTGACCAATCAGGACCAGGCTCTCTGCATGGTCTCCGGATTTCCTTTCTATAACCACTCCAAGTTTACTCTCAAAACTCTCATCAACGAGACTGACCCTCAGCGCCTGCGCATGAACTTCATTGACTATATCAACGGATATAGCGAAGACGTGCTCGAAATCATCGATAAATTCCATCTCCGCCAGCAGATTGACAATCTGACCGAGACCGGCCGACTCGGCTCGCTGATTGCCAAGTTTACGGACTCTAACATCAATCTCTCAATCCGTCCCGTCATTGACGATGAAGGAAACGAAATCCTCCCCGCCCTTGATAACCACACTATGGGCACAATCTTCGAGGAGCTCCTGCGCAAGTTCAATGAAGAAAACAACGTGACCGAGGCCGGTGAACACTTCACTCCCCGCGACTATGTCAAACTCCTGGCCGACCTTGCCGTAGTTCCCATTGCTGACCGACTCGAAAACCGCCCATATGCCGTCTATGACGGTGCCTGCGGAACCGGCGGAATCCTCTCAATTGCCCAGGAACGCATCTCCGAGCTGATTCCCGGAGCTACTATCCATCTCTTCGGCCAGGAACTCCAGCCCGAGACGTTTGCAACCTGCAAGGCTGACATGATGATTTCCGGTGTCCTCCCCCGGACGGGCTATTCCCTCAAGGGCTCCGCACGAAAATATATAGCCTTTGGCTCAACAATCTCTGAAGATGGCCACCCGGGCGAAACCTATGATTTCTGTATCTCAAATCCCCCTTTCGGCACCCCATGGAAGGAAGACCTCCGCAAGAAAGGCCTCTCCGACAAGGAAAAACGCAAATTCACCGACTCCCGATTCAACCTCAATTACGATGGCGACGGCGATTTCTCATTCATCCCTGACATTGGCGACTGCCAGATGCTCTTCCTCGCCAACAACATCAGCCGAATGAAGGACACCCCCGCCGGTACCCGCATCGTCGAAATCCACAATGGCTCTTCCCTCTTCACCGGTAAAGCCGGAGGAGGCGAAAGCAACCTCCGCCGCTACATTATTGAAAATGACCTCCTTGAAGCCATAATTGCACTGCCCGAAAAGATGTTTTATAACACCGGCATCGGCACCTACGTCTGGATTCTAACCAATCGCAAGGAACCCCGCCGACGCGGAAAGGTCCAGCTCATCAATGCCGCCGATTTCAAATCGCCCCTCCGCAAAAACCTCGGCGAAAAAAACTGCGAACTCTCGGACTCTGACCGCAATCGCATCCTCTCCCTGCTCCTCAACTTTGAGGAAACCCCTGAAAGCCGAATCTTTGATAACCGCGAGTTTGGTTATTGGGAAGTCCCCGTGCTACGCCCTAAGCGCGACAAGGACGGAAACCTTGTCTATAAAAAAGCTAAGAAAAAAGGCGAACAGCCGGAGATTGAATATGCCAAAAACCGCAACGAATCAGAACGCATCCCCCTGACATATCCCGGCGGAATCGACGCTTTCTTCGCCAACGAAGTGGCCCCTTACGACCCCGAGGCCCGCTTCGGAGAACCCGTCCTTGGCTACGAACTGTCGTTCACCAAGTATTTCTACAAACCCGTGGCTTTGCGACCCCTCTCCGATATCCGCGCCGACATCCGCGCCATCGAGGCTCGCACAGCCGGTATGTTAGACCAAATCCTCGCCTGATCCCGCCCATGGAACGCTACGACTCATACAAACCCAGCGGCATCCCCTGGCTCAAAGAAATCCCCGCCCACTGGCAAACAAGGAAGATAAGAAGTCTTTATGCACTTCGTTCTGAGAAAGTCTCTGATAAAGACTACGAGCCTCTTTCGGTATCTAAGCAAGGTGTTACTCCCCAATTAGAGGACGCTGTGAAAACGGATAATGGCGATAACCGTAAATTAGTCCGCAAAGGAGATTTTGTTGTCAACTCCCGTTCCGATAGAAAAGGTTCTTGCGGCGTTTCAGAGTTTGATGGCTCCGTTTCTGTCATTAATATAGTGACCTATCCCATTGCCGATTTTGATTCTCGATATTTTCATTTGATGTTTAGGTCAAATGATTATATTGAAGAATTTTATCGTTTAGGAAAAGGTATTGTGGCTGACCTGTGGACCACAAAATTTGATGAAATGAGGAACATTAGTGTCCCATTTCCGCCGCGGGAGGAGCAGGAGAAGATTGTAGAATTTCTTTCAACTAAAACTTTACAAATAGATGCACAACAGAGAGAGAGAGAGAGAGTTACGGCTCCTTGACGAACTAAAACAAGCCGAAATCGCCAACGTCGTTACCCGTGGCCTCAACCCTAACGCCCCCTTACGCGATACCAACATCCCATGGCTCCCCAAAATCCCCGTCCACTGGCAAACACCCAAATTTTATCATCTTTTTGATTTTATAGGAGGTAATGGATTCCCTATACACCTTCAGGGAAAACAATCTGGAGATTATCCTTTTTATAAAACGAGTGATATAAATGGTGACGAAATTTATATTGAAAAATCGTCTAATTATTTATCGGAAAATGATTTAGCAAAAAATTCATTTACACTGATTCCATCAGGAGCTTTTCTAATGTCCAAGATAGGAGCAGCTCTGCGCAAAAATCATCGGAAAATAACTACATGTCAGTGCTTTATTGATAATAATTTGCAGGCTCTAGTCAGAAAACCTACAAATCAGGAGAATGAGCTTTACCTTTTCTATTTTCTCAAGTTTTTCGATATGGCATGGGTTGATAATAATGGAACAATACCTTGTGTTGATAACGGAAAACTTCGTATCTGTATTTTTCCGGTTCCGCCTCTGGAGGAGCAAAAGGCTATTGTCGAGTATATTCAGCAGAAAAATAAGGCCATTGACGAGATGATTGCCAATCTCCGCGCCGAAATTGACTTCCTAACCGAATACAAACAGCGCCTGATTGCCGACGCCGTCACCGGCCAACTAAAAATCGACTGACCATGCCCCGCACCCTATGGAAAGGCGGATTCCGATCCGCCGCCCCCGCGCAATGCGATACGCCCATCCCGGTAGGGACGCGACACGTCGCGTCCGCGGCCAACAAATCATTTCCCCCGGGCCCGTGGCGGCGGATCGGAATCCGCCTCTCCATAGGGGCCAGCGCCCGCAAAGAAGACCTCGGAGAGGTCGTGTTATTGTCAACCCCGGGCGCGAGCCCGGGGACAGGAACCATCCCCCTCACGGGGAGCCTCGGAGAGGCGACGTTTTGTCGGCGACATAGGTGCTCCTTCCGATAGTTTAAGATAGCAGTTATCAAAGAAAATAAATTGACTCAAGAAATGAATACGAAGATTATACCTGATAAACTTGATGAACATAATTTATTCTCTGAAATTCGGAGAATATTGCTTGACTCCCGTAACCGCACGTTTGCAGTCGCAAACTCAGAAATGGTATTGGCATATTGGAATGTTGGGAAAATCATTGTGAAGGCTCAAGGCGGCGCGGAACGTGCCACTTACGGGGATGGGTTGTTAAAGCGTATATCAAAGCAACTTACAAGCGAATTTGGGAAAGGTTTTGATATGTCTAATCTTCGTAACATGAGATCTTTTTATCTGTGTTTCCCAAATTGTGACGCACTGCGTCACGAATTGAGCTGGACCCATTATAGACTTCTAACGAAAGTTGATAATCCAAAGGCTCGTGAATATTATGCCGAGGAAGCTGCGAAAGGCCGCTGGAGCACGCGCCAACTTGAACGCCAGATATATACACAATATTATGAGCGCCTGCTTGCCACTCATAAAGAAGAAACTGAGGTAAAGGAGTTAATCCAACGTAATTTACCTGAAAAACCTGAAACTTTTGACCCGCTTACTCTTGTTCATGACCCTTTTGTCCTGGAGTTTTTAGGAGCAAAAGAGGACGTAGAATGGAATGAAAGTGAATTAGAGAAAGCTCTGATTTCTCATCTTGAGGAATTTTTGCTTGAACTTGGACGAGGGTTTGCCTTTATCGGACGGCAGAAGAGAATAACTATTGACGGACAACATTTTTATCCCGATTTGGTTTTCTATAATGTATTGACCAAAAGTTATGTTATCATTGACCTCAAAATGGGTAAGGCAGATTATAGTGATGTCGGTCAGATGCAACTCTATGTCAATTATTACAACATGGATATATGTCAACCTGACGATAATCCGACAATCGGCATTATTTTATGTGCCAAGAAGAACGATGCGGTTATTAAATATACACTCGGAGACCGGAAGGATATCGGGGTATATCAGGCGAAGTATGATCTCGTTATGCCATCGGAGGAAGAATTGCGACGTGAGATTGAAATCACACGCGAAAAGTTCAGATTGATTCATGGAAAAGAAGATTAAAAATGTCACCATCCCCGCCTCAACGGTGCGGCGGATCGGAATCCGCCTCTCCATGGGCTTTTATATAGGATAAGAATTTGACTTAAAGATGGATATTACTGAAAAAGGACTCGAAGATATCATCGTTGACTATTTGCGCGATGTCAACGGTTACAATCAGGGCAGCAGCTCTGACTACAGTAAGACTTACGCCATGCTCCCGGAGAGGGTGGAGGCGTTTATCCGGCGCACTCAGCCCGACAAGGCCGAGGAGCTGCGCATTTTCAGCTCCGAGTCAGCCAAGAGTAAGTTCTTTGCCCGGCTGCGAGACGAAATCACCAAGCGCGGCATAACTGATGTGCTCCGCCGCGGATTCCGCTACATCTCGCTCCACTTTGACCTTTACTATCCACTGCCAAGCGAGCTGAACCCCACGGCGAAACGCTATTATCAGGACAATGACTTCACCGCCATCCGCCAGCTGCATTACAGCCCGACGGACCCGATGCTGTCAATCGACGTCGCACTGTTTATCAACGGCCTGCCGGTGCTGACCATGGAGCTGAAAAACCACTTCACCGGGCAGACCATTGAAAATGCCAAAGCGCAATATCAGAATGACCGTGACCCTAAGGACTTGCTCTTCAAGCCGAAGCGCTGCGCCGTGCATCTGGCAGTTGATGATACGGACATAGCAATGTGTTCAATGCTTGCCGGTAAGGGCAGCTGGTTCCTCCCCTTCAATAAGGGCAACAACGGCGGCAAAGGTAACCCCGTGAATCCCCGCGGATTGATGACGGCATACCTATGGGAAGAAGTACTGACCAAGCAAAGCCTCAGCAATATCCTGGAGGACTTTGCTCAGGTAATCGAGAAAAAAGATGAAGATTCAGGCAAGACCAAGACCAAGGTAATCTGGCCCCGTTATCATCAGCTTGAAGTGGTTCGCCGACTTCTCAAGGAAACCCGGGATAAGGGAGTCGGCCACCGTTATCTGATTCAGCACTCTGCCGGCTCCGGCAAGTCGAATTCGATAACATGGCTGGCCTATCAGCTCGTGGGGCTGCTGAAGGATAATAATCCGGTGGTTGACAGCGTGATAGTGGTGACTGACCGAGTGAACCTCGACAAGCAGATTCGCGACAATATCCGCGCCTTTCAGAAGCTGGACGACGTTGTTGCCTGGGCCGACAGCTCGGAATCACTTGTTGCGGCTCTGAGAGGGGGCAAGAAGATTATCATTACCATAGTCCATAAGTTCCCGTTCATTCTCGACGCCATAGGCACTACTCTCAAGAGTAGCCGCTTCGCAATCATCATTGACGAGGCCCATAGCTCACAAAACGGCTCAATGTCGGCCAAGATGAATATGAGCGTCAGCGGAAACGCTATGGATGAGGAAGATGAAGACCTGGAAGAGAAGATTGCAAAGATTGTGGCCGGCCGCAAAATGGCCTCCAATGCCAACTATTATGCCTTCACGGCCACTCCGAAGAATAAAACCCTTGAGATGTTTGGCACTCCTCAGCCGGCTGACCCGGAAGGCAATGTCCTCCATATTCCTTTCCATGTCTATTCCATGAAGCAGGCCATTGAGGAGGGATTCATCATGGACGTGTTGCAAAATTATACTCCTTATCAGAGCTTCTACAAGGTTGTCCGCTCGATTGAGGAAGACCCGGAATTTGACAAGAAACAGGCATCAGCCAAGATTCGCGCCTGGGTCGAAGCTCAGCCGGAAACCATCGATGCCAAGGCTCGCATCATCGTTGAACACTTCCATCAGAACGTCGTCAACAAAGGCAAAGTTGGCGGTCAGGCCCGCGCTATGGTGGTCACTTCGAGCATACTGCGTGCCATTGACTTTTACTATTCCATCTCTGAGAAATTGCGCCAACGTAACAGTCCGTTCAAGGCCGTAGTTGCTTTCTCCGGCGAGAAAGAATATCAGGGTCAGCGAGTTACAGAGGCCACCATCAACGGCTTCCCGTCGTCAGAAATCGAGGCGCGCATGGGGCAGGACCCTTATCGCATCCTCATCGTGGCGGATAAGTTCCAGACGGGCTATGATCAGCCGCTGTTGCACACAATGTATGTCGACAAAGTGCTCTCTGACGTCAAAGCCGTGCAGACCCTCTCGCGCCTCAACCGTTGTCACCCGAAGAAGCGTGACACCTTCGTTCTTGACTTTGCCGGCAACGCCGAACTCGTTCAGGAGGCTTTTCAGAAATACTATAAGGCGACGAACCTGAGCCGCGAAACCGACCCCAATAAGCTGAATGACCTGCTCAATAAGATTGAGAGCTACAATCTCTTCACAATGAAAGAAGTAGAGGAGATTAACCGCATATTCCTCTCTGAAGAAGACCGCTCGCGCCTCGACCCGATTCTCGACCGGGCCGTAGAGCGCTTCAAGCAGCTTGACGATGACGGCAAGATTGACTCAAAGAGCGCAATCAAGGGCTTTAACCGCCTTTATCCGTTTATTGCCGCCGTTTCGCCTTACAAGACCACGGATTGGGAGAAAATGTACACTTATCTCCATCTGCTGGCGGCCAAACTCCCGCGGATTCCGCGCGAGGACTGGACCGAGGGGCTGATTGACGCCATAGACTTTGACCAGTATCGGGCAATCAAGCAGGGCGAGGCACAGTTTCAGATGGAGAATGAGGATACGGAGATTCAGCCGATACCCGTCGGCAGCGGCAGCGCGCCTTCAGAGCCTGACTTTGACCGACTGTCAAATATCCTGGAGGAATTCAACACTCATTTCGGCGGAATCGAATGGGAACATCCGGAGGAAGCCATTGACCAGATTCGCCTCCTTCCGGAGCGTTTGGCCGCCAATGAGCAATTCTCAAATGCCGTCCAACATAGCGACGAGCAGAGCGCTGAAATTCAGTCAAATATTGTGCTCTATCAGCTTGTTTGCGCCCTGCTTGGCGAAAAGACGGAGTTTGCACGCAATTATCTCGATAATGAAGACTTCCGGGCATTCGTCAATCAGCGGGTGTTTAACAAGGCTTATTCGGCGGCTCAGCGGGGCTATACTGAGACTGATGATTACTCCTCATCGCGCTTTGCGGCAGAGCCTTAGAGTTTGAGGTGGGTGTCAGTGCGGTGCATGGCCAGGAGCAGCAGGAAGAGGATTGCGAAGTTGCCGAAGGTTAGCCAGACGGAGTACCATTCCTGGCCGATGAGGTGCTGAAGGCCGAAGCTGACGGAGTTGACAATGCTGCGGAAGTTGATCACTTCGCCGACGACGTAGGCCGTGATGGCGTTCGTGCCATAGATTTTCAGCCAGTTTAGGCCTCGGGAGTGGCCTTTGGCGTCAATCCACCAGTAGAAGAGCGCCATCAGGATGAAGCAGATGCCGCCGCTGAGCAGAGTCATTGAGGCGGTCCAGAGGCGTTTGATGATGGGTTGCTCAAGGCTCCAGAGCATTCCGGCAAGAATCAGTCCGAGGCCGACGAGCACCATCCGCAGCGCACACCGCGAGCGGAGTCCGGGCGCGGTGGTTGAGCGCATCATTTTCCCGGCAAATGAGCCGAGCATGACTGTCACCGTGAAGGTCAGCGAGCTCCAGACCCAGGTGTAGCTGCGGTCGCCGCGAAAATCGCCTAAAATGAGCTCGTCAACCCTGTAGGCAAAGCTTCCCTCCGGAGTGTAATCTCCCAGTAAAGCCATTGGAATCCAGTAGATTATCAGCAGCAGAGCTGTGGCAATCACCTGTCCGCGAACGGAAAGGTGGATAACCAGCATGGAGCCGAGGAGATAGCCGACGGCGATGGCCTGCAGAGTGTTAGTGTAAATGCGGATGGCCGTCGGGTCGAGCGCCAGAAGATTGCCCTGAACAATCATTCCGAAGAGGAATAGCAGCAGGAAGCGGCGCAGGATTCGCCCGTAGATTCCTTTGCGGTCAAGGGCCGAGCCCGACTGAAAACGCGCAAATGCAAAGGGCATCGAAGTGCCCACCATGAAGAGAAACAGGGGCATGACCATGTCCCAGAGGCGCAGACCCTCCCAGCGCTCATGGTCAAAATGCCAGAGCAGCCGGTGATACCATTCGGCATCCGTCGCGCCGCCAATGGAAATCATTACCGGCTGGAGCCAGACAAGGAGGAAGAGGTCAAGGCCGCGCAGAATGTCGAGCGACGCAAGGCGTTTTGGTGTGACTGTTGCTGCCATCAGTTGAGAATCGTGAAAAGGAGTTCGCGGAGCAGTGCATATTCATCGGCGCGGGAACCGATGCCTTTGGCTCTGACGTCGAAGCGGCGACAGGCGGAAATGGCGTTGATTACCTGCCAGGCATTGAAGTTTCTCATTCCGGCCATAATGCGCTTGAGCTCACCGGAATAGGGGCGCGCGCCGATGGCTCCCGCAATGCCCGGCTCAGACTTATCAGGGGCATAGATTGCCAGCAGGAGTTTGGCAAAGAACCCAAAGATGGCAATGCCGGAAACTATGGCCGGATTTTGCTTGGGATTGGCCTGAAAATAATCGGCAATGCGGTAGATTTTGGCCGTATCTCGCACGGCAATGGCGTCAATTAACTCCCAGTTATTGAAGTCTTTGCTGACTCCGATGAGCTTTTCAACCGCCTGAGGGGTGATGGCGCCGCCGGAGGGTAGGGCGGTTTTGAGCTTGTTGACCTCATTGATTATGCGTGAAAGGTCTGTGCCGACGTGGTCAATCAGCATTGCCAGGGCTTTCTGGTCAATGGAGAGGCCCTCATTTCGAACCAGCGACTCAATCATCGGGCCTACTTTATTGTCATAGAGCTTCGGGGTTTCGAAGACTACGGCCCCGGAGGCCCGCGCCGCCTTGAGGAATTTGGCCCCGGTCACCTTGTCGCCGCGGCCGGCAACGACGAGGACTGTCTGCGGATTCGGATGCTCGGCATAGGCCGTCAGCTTCTCCAGGAAATCAGCCTTGACTGCCTGCGCCTCCTTGAGGATAACCACTTGGCGGTCAGCCATCATCGGATAACGCATGCAGGCCTCCTGAACCTGCTCCGGAGTGGTCTGAGTGGCATAGAGAACGTAGAGGTTGAAGTCACGTGACTCCTGAGGAATCAAACCCTCAAAAGCCTTGACGAGCTCATCGACGTAATAACCCTCCGGGCCATGGAGAATATAAATGGGAGCCGTCTGCGAGGCGGCTATCTGCTGTTTGATGTCCTTAAAAGAGGGGGCTGCGGTTGCCATTATCTCAGAAAATTTGCGTAAATTTGTCCCCAAAATTACAAAAAATGTCGCCAAAAACCAAAAAAAACTGCATAGTCCCCCTCAATCTGCCTCCCGGCGACCTCCGGCTCCGGGTCGACCCCGAGGGTAACACCCTGGTATTTGACCCCTTACGCCGCAAGGAAGTGATTCTGACGCCGGAAGAATGGGTCAGGCAGCATTTCGTTGCTTTTCTGACGTCTCATTTAGGCTATCCCCCCGCGCTGATGGCAAATGAAGTGGGGGTGAACCTCAACGGCCTGAGCCGCCGCTGCGACACCGTTGTCTGGAACCGCGCGGATGCCTCCCCGCTCGTAATCATTGAATATAAGGCTCCTACCGTTGAAATCACCGCCGCCGTCTTTGACCAGATTGCCCGCTACAACATGGTTCTCCGCGCCCGCTACCTCATCGTCAGCAACGGCCTGCGCCACTTCTGCTGCCGCCTCAACCCCGAAACCCACACCTACACCTTCCTCCCCGAACTCCCCCCATACTCCTCCCTCTAATCCGTCGCCTGCGTCAGGTTCTGATTTGTATATCACATTGACTGTGAATTAATTACACGCATTATCCGCGGACGCGACATGTCGCGTCCTGCTGTCTGTGTGTGGAGAAAGGAATTGTGGCACCGTGGCTTTCGTTAAATCGTGAGGGTTTTGCAATATTAAACGGGAGAATCCGCGGATGGGATTCTCCCGTTTTTTTGGGGGGGGAATGGGTGATTATTCGGCGACGAGGACGATGGTGAGGTCCTTGGGGTCGAGGTCATGTTCGCCGAGGGTCACCTTGCCTTCGCGGGCAAGCCAGCCTACTGCGGCAAAGATTTCTTTTTCTTTGAGCTTGGTTGCCTTTTTGATGGCCTTGATTGAAGTGTTACCTTCAGAGATGGCCTTCCATACTTCGCCGGCGTTGGTGCCAATTTGTTCTACAGTCATAATACTTGAGTTTTAGGGTTAATAATTATGTGTCTTTTTTGAGGTTATTTACTTTCTGCGGCTGCGGAAGAGTCCGGATACTTTGGAGCCCAGGCGGATGGCAATGAGCCCGTAGTCGAGCCAGTTGAGGGCGCCTAACATGCGTCCTAACATGGTTTTTCCTTCGGTTCCGGCCGTTCTGCCGTTCATCAGTGCGTTGGTCCTGGCGGAGAGCATTTCTTTGCTGATGTCGATGCGAGCGCGGGTCAGCGCGCGGGCATAGCGGATTTCATCGAGCGTCAAACCGTCCCATTCCGCTTCGGGTTTCTGAATGTTATAAGTTGATTTCATTTTTCTTGGGCGGAATTAGAGTCAGACTTTGAGTTTGACGGGCGTTTGGGTTTGGGGTCGAGAATGACCTGTGAGATATAGCGCGCAATGGGGTCAACGATGAGTTGACGGCGGAACAGGGCCACTATGCCAACCAGCACCGCATAGAACAGTGCGACAATCAAGTAAGTGACCCAGGGCGAGAAGCTTTTGAGCAGCAAATCAGAGATGGACATGGAGAGGAAGATGACGACGCAAACCGAGAGCACAAAGGCCACGGCGACAAGAGTTACCCGGCCCAGCAGGAGAGTGAGTTTCTCCGTGAGCATCAGTTTGGCGTCTTCCACTTCAAGGTTGACCAGTCGGCGCACCTCGTCAAAGATGCGTCGGTAAGCCTCGGCGGAGTTTTCGCTGTCGTCGCTTGAGGGGATGAATCTGGAAAGTGGATTCAGGTTCATAGGTAGAAGTCCTCGTCGTCTTCTTCAAGGCGGGCAATAAGCTCGTCCACTTCAATGTCGCTCAAAATCAGGCTATGCTCACTGAGTTTGCGTTTGAGGCGCTCGCGCAGGGTTTCACCCGGTTGGGGGGCGAGAAGAGTAGTCATTGCATATCCGAGGAGAGCTCCGGCAAGGATAGCGCCGAAGTGACCGGTGCTTGAATTGTCAGCCATTATCGTTAAATCTGATTTGTTAGTTTTTTTATGGGTGAGGGATTATTTTTTCAGTTCTTCGGCGATTTCGTCAACGAGTTCGTCGAGTTTGCGTTCGTTGCGGGGGTAGAGACCTTTTTCGCGGAGGTAATGCTTGATGCGTTCGCGGGTAATGTCGCCGCTTTCAGGGGCGAGGAGAAGGCCGGCTGCGGCGCCAACAGCTGCGCCACCAATAACTGCGAGGAAGATGCTAAGATTTCTCATAATAATTTCTACTTTTTTTTGGTTATTAAAATTGTTGAAAAATGGTTGTTTTTAGTGAATAAACAATCAACGTGAGTTATTGGTTCACTTCATCTTTCGGGCTCAAAGATAGTAATTTTTTTTGAAAAACTAAAAAAAATAAAAAAAAATCGTTAAATTTGCGCTCATAAAACTAATTTAATCACATAAATTTAAGATGAAAGCATTTGTTTTTCCCGGACAGGGAGCCCAGTTTGTCGGAATGGGCAAAGATTTGTATGACAATAATGAGCAGGCCCGCGCCATGTTTGAGCGTGCAAATGAAATTCTCGGATTCCGCATTACGGATCTGATGTTTGAGGGCACTGATGAGGACCTGCGTCAAACCGCCGTCACTCAGCCCGCCATCTTCCTTCATAGCGTAATCCTGGCTACGGTGCTTGGCGAAGAAATCAAGCCTGACATGACCGCAGGCCACTCGCTTGGCGAATTTTCCGCTCTGGTTGTCAGCGGCGCCCTGAACTTTGACGATGGTGTGCGCCTGGTTTCCGCCCGCGCCAAGGCTATGCAGAAGGCCTGTGAACTCAAGCCCTCAACGATGGCCGCAATTCTTGCCTTGCCCGACGAAAAGGTTGAAGAAATCTGTGCCGCTCAGGATGGTATCGTTGTCTGCGCCAACTATAACTGCCCGGGTCAGCTCGTGATTTCCGGCGAGATTGACGCCATCAATGCTGCCTGTGAGGCTGCCAAGGCCGCCGGCGCCAAGAGAGCTCTGCCGCTGAAAGTTGGCGGTGCGTTCCATTCACCCTGCATGGAGCCTGCCCGCGCCGAACTGGCCGCCGCCATTGAAGCTACGGAGTTCCATACTCCTTCATGTCCTGTCTATCAGAACGTTGACGCCAAGCCTCATACTGACCCCGCTGAAATCAAGGCTAACCTCGTCGCTCAGCTGACTGCCCCCGTTCGTTGGACCCAGACCGTCCAGAACATGATTGCCGACGGCTGCACCGAGTTTATTGAAATCGGCCCGGGTAAGGTGCTCCAGGGTCTGGTCAGCAAGATTGACCGCAGCGTTGCCGTCAGCGGACATCAATAAATAAGTAGGTTTCGAAAATTAGTTTATATCAATCTTCGGACTGCTATTGCAATCTTCGAACTTACTCATCAATCATTATGGAACCCCATAACTCATTCTTCCTAAGTTCAAATCTTGCGAATATCAGTCTCGAATCTTAATATAAACTAATTATTGAAACCTACTAATGAAGACCATTTTTTATTATTCAAAAACACATAAAACCAGTTTCTTTTATGAAGAAGTTTAATCTCAAGTCTCTCGCACTTGTGGCTGCTCTGGCCACTGCCGCGAGCCTCAATGCTGCCGAACACCGCAGCATTGTCGGAGATACTCCGGAGGATCGCTCCGGATGGATTGTTACGGGGTGCTCTCAGCAAAATGTCAATGCCGGAGAGAATGAGGATGGTGGTCTGAACCATATTATTGATGACAATGTCAAGACGTTCTGGCACACAAGCTGGAGCGGAGCGGTTGACCAGACATCCTATCCTCACTACATTATTTTTGACCGTGGCGAAGACCCCATGGAGATTGGTGCGTTCGGCTATACTCCCCGCCAGAACAGCACCGGCAATGGTTTCGTTACCAAGTATCGCTTTTATGCCGTTGATGAGGCCCTGACCGATGTTCCTGTCTGCTCCGGCTCTCAGGATTGTGCCGACCCTGATCATGTAGCAGGAATTGCGTGGGCCGACGCTCACACTCCGCTGATTGAAGGCACATTTGACATTGTTTATAGTGACCTGTCGACCCATGGCGAGCACCTCGTTGAACTTCCTTCAACA
Organism: Bacteroides sp.; assembly: GCA_014802435.1. Taxonomy (GTDB): domain Bacteria; phylum Bacteroidota; class Bacteroidia; order Bacteroidales; family Muribaculaceae; genus UBA3263. Next base: position 29,661 of record JAAVCG010000012.1, read on the forward strand.
ACTTCGGCCCGCTATCTTGTCTTCGTCATTGACGATTGCAGCAGCGCCAACGCCGGCATGTTTGCCAACTGTGCCGAATTCCGCACCTATAAGGGCCTGAAGGAGGATGTTTGGAATGACCCTCAGGACCTTTACGTCGGCAAGCAGATGAAGTTCAAGAATGTCCAGCATAACTATTACATCGGCGTCTGCTCCGAAGAAAACACCAAGATGGGTTTTGCCTCGGGGATTGATTGCATTTGGGATGTGATTGACGCCGGAAATGGTAAGGTTAAGCTCTACAACGGATTTGCAGATAGCTATGCCGGCCCGATTATTGAAGAATATAACACCCGTCTGCCCCTGGTCAAGGACGAAGCCGAGGCCGGCGAATGGGAGTTTGCCTGGGCTGATAATGCCGTTCGTGACTGCATCACCATCTTCTCAGGTGAAAGCAATTATCCGGCAATGCACATGGTTGCCTGGGACGGTATTGTCCGCTGGACTAAGGGCGTTGATGCCTCTCATTTCGTGCCCTCAGTTGTTGACGAGAGCGATTATGAAGTGCTTGCCGAGGAGTTTATCAATTCGCTTCCCAATGGCGAACTGATTGGCAAGCGTCAGATTACCGACGAAGTTGCTCAAGCCATTGAAACACTGCGAAATAATCCCAAGGACCTGGATGCCTATCGCGCTCTTGAAGCAGCGGCCAACGCTGCGCCGTTTAATCTTCCCGAAGCCGGAAAATATTACACTCTGACCGCCGCTCAGGCCGGATTTGAAGGCAAGAAGATGATTGAGCCTTATGTGGCTGACTCGGAGGGTAACTATATCGTTAAGGTGAAGGATGAAACCGGAGTTCCCGCCCTCTGGCAGTTTACCTCATGTGCCGAGCCTGACGATGACCTCTACGTTATCAGCGCTGCAAACACCGGCAAATCACTCGCTCAGGTAACTTTTGGCAAGTCAACCGTTATGACCGAACCCGGAGCGGAAAATGAAGGCCATTATGACCTCACCAACCCCAAGCACGGCAGCAGCGAAGGTGTGGCCCTCATCCGCTATAATGACGCAGAGCGCAGCGACTATTCTGTAGCAAAGCTCAAGGACGACAACTCATTTGACAGCTACAAGGATGGCCTCCTCCCCTGGAAGATTGAAGAAGTGACCGAGGTTTCTGTTGCCCTCAATGAAGGCTTCGGCTCACTGCATTTCCCTTTTGCCGTCGCTATTCCTGAAGGTGTTACGGTTTATACCCTTGCCTCTATCGAGAACTTTAAGGCCGTCGCAGACCCCTTTGAAGGCGAAGAAATCCCGGCCAACACCGCCGTGATTTTCGCTGCCGACGCTGAGTCTGTTTCATTCCCCATCATCACTTCAACGGCTGATGCTGCCGAGCAGGCTGAAGGCGTTCTCCTTGGTCTGAACGCTCCCGCTCACATTGAGAATGCTTACGTAATCTATGGCAACGGATTCTATCCCTGTGACCCCTATGAAGGCATCCCCGCCAACTCTGCTTATATTATCGGCGATGGTGATAACGACGTTACGCTCGTAATCCCCGTCAGCGGAATTGCCCTCGACACTGAAAACGCTACCCTCGAAGTTGGCGAAACGCTGACCCTTGAGGCTACCGTTACTCCCGCCAATGCAACTGAAGTCAAGGTTACTTGGAAATCATCAAACGAAGCCGTCGCTACCGTATCGGCTGCCGGCGAAGTGACTGCCGTTGCTCCCGGTGAGGCTGAAATCAGCGCTTCATGCGGCGGTTTTGACGCCGTCTGCAAGGTGACTGTCAATGAACCCGCTCCCGTTGTTGCCGAATCAGTAGTCCTTTCAGAAACCACGCTGACCCTCGTTGAAGGCGAATCAGCCACTCTGACCGCTACCGTTCTTCCCGAAGAAGCCGAAGACAAGACCATCGTCTGGACCTCTTCAAACGAACTCGTGGCTACGGTTTCAGCCCAAGGCGAAGTCAGCGCCATTGCTGAAGGCACTGCCGTCATCACCGCCACCTGCGGCGAAGTCAGCGCCGAATGTGCTGTGACCGTTGAGGCTAAGGAAGAAGAATCAATGATTGAAGCCGTTCGCGCCAACTTCGGCCAATATGAAGTCTATGACCTCGCCGGACGTCGCGTCAATTCAATGCCCGCCCGCGGAGTCTACATGATTAAACTTGACAACCGCACGGTTAAAATCACCCTCTGAGAATTAACCCTCTGATTAAAAATCGGAATTATCGGGATTTTCTGATAATTCCGATTTTTATTTGCGGGAAAAGAAAATTTTTCGTAAATTTGCACCAAAATCTAAACCCAATTAAATAATTCTCTTAACCAAATGGTAAGCTACAAAGAATTAGGCCTCGTAAACACCAGAGAGATGTTTGCCAAGGCAATCAAGGGCGGATATGCAATCCCCGCCTTCAACTTCAACAATATGGAGCAGCTCCAGGCCATCATCAAAGCCGCTGCTGAAGAAAAGAGCCCCGTAATCCTTCAGGTATCAAAGGGCGCACGCAACTATGCCAACGCAACTCTTCTGCGCTACATGGCTCAGGGCGCCGTTGCTTATGCCAAGGAACTCGGCTGGGAACATCCCCAGATCTGCCTCCACCTTGACCATGGTGACTCCTTCGAACTCTGCAAGAGCTGCATCGACAGCGGCTTCTCAAGCGTCATGATTGACGGTTCACACCTCCCCTACGAAGAAAACGTTGCGCTGACCAAGCAAGTCGTTGACTATGCTCATCAGTTTGACGTAACCGTTGAAGGTGAACTCGGTGTGCTCGCCGGCGTTGAAGACGAAGTTTCAAGCGACCACCACACTTACACTGACCCCGAAGAAGTTATCGACTTCGCTACCCGTACCGGTTGCGACTCTCTCGCCATCTCTATCGGTACCAGCCACGGCGCTTACAAGTTCACTCCCGAACAGTGCACCCGCAACGCTGAAGGCAAGCTCGTGCCCCCGCCGCTGGCATTCGACGTGCTCGACGCCGTTATGGAAAAGCTCCCCGGATTCCCCATCGTGCTTCATGGCTCAAGCTCTGTGCCCCAGGAATACGTTGACATCATCAACGCTAACGGCGGCAAGCTCCCTGACGCTATCGGTATCCCCGAAGAAGAACTCCGCAAGGCTGCCAAGAGCGCCGTTTGCAAGATCAACATCGACTCTGACAGCCGTCTGGCTATGACCGCTGCCGTTCGCAAGGTCTTCAACGAAAAGCCCGGTGAATTCGACCCCCGCAAATACCTCGGCCCGGCCCGCGACGAAATGGAAAAGCTCTACAAGCACAAAATCGTCAACGTGCTCGGCTCTAACGGCAAAGCCGAATAAGAGTCTTACCAACGAATAAAACTCAAGGAGGGAGCGCATCATTCCGATGCGCTCCCTCTGCGTTTTTTGTACCGTAGAGAATCACTGGGGGCGACAGGCGCCCTCGCCTGTCGAGCCGCGCAAGCGGCTTCTTACCATCCGCGGTGGCGCTGGTGCGCCATGATGACCCGAGGGCGGGTCATCTTCCCAGTGCAAGTTCTGCAACACCATCGCCTCGGTCTGAGGGTATGAAGCCGCCTTTGCGGCGGCTCAACAGGCGAGGGCGCCTGTTGTTCCCAGTGCTTTGCGGACCTGATGTGGCGGCGGATTGGAATCCGCCTTTCCATTCTTGTGGGCGCCTGTCGTCCCCAGGGCATTGTCACTCTTTTAGTGTTCTTTTACTTGTGTTTCTTGGGTTGGGGTTTGTACCAGAAGAAGTATTGGCGTTGGGCGTCTTTGGCGGCGGGGTTTGTTGCACAGTAGACCCGCTGGAGGGTATAGGGGTGATAGCCGGTGTAGAAGATTTCAGTGCTGAGGGTCATGGGGGTTGGCGTGAAGTCCTGGACTTGCTCAAGGTGCATGTCAAGTTTGCGGGTAATGTTAGCCAGCCGGGCCATGTCTTCTTCGCGACATCCGGGATGGGAGGAGATGAAATAGGGGATTAGTTGTTGCCGCAGGCCGTTACGTTGGTTTACGCGGTCAAATATCTCCTTGAATTTATAGAACAGGCTGAAGTCAGGCTTACGCATGATGTTAAGCACATGAGGCTCAGTATGTTCGGGAGCAACTTTCAGTCGGCCGGAGACATGGCGTGCAATGAGTTGCTCGCAGTATTGCCGGTTTGCGGCGTCGGTTTTAGGTGAGCCGGATGAGGCCATAGCCAGGTCATATCTCACTCCGGAGCCGACGAATGCTTTTTTAACGGCGGGCATGGCGTCAACGGCCTTGTAGATTTTCAGCAGTGGGGTATGGTCATTGTTGAGATTGGGGCACGGGGCGGGGTGCAGGCAGCTCGGGCGGAGGCATTTGCGACATTTTTCAAGGTCACGGCCGCCCATGGCATACATGTTGGCGCTTGGGCCGCCAAGGTCACTGATGTAGCCTTTGAAGTCAGGCATTTTGGTGACGGCTTCCACCTCGCGGAGGATTGACTCGGGGGAGCGGGAGGCAATGAACTTTCCCTGATGGGCAGAGATGGTGCAGAATGAGCAGCCGCCGAAGCATCCGCGGTGCATGCAGACGGAATGGCGAATCATCTCGTAGGCGGGAATGGTTTTGCCGCGATATCGGGGGTGGGGGAGTCGGGTATACGGCAGGTCAAATGAGGCGTCGATTTCGGCCGTGGTCATCGGCTCATACATGGGGTTGACCTTTACGGCTCGGCGGCCATGTTGCTGATAGAGGATGGTGTCAGGGGCGAGGCGATTGCTCTGCTGCTCAATGTGTTTGAAGTTGGCAGCCTGCTTGCGTTTGTCGGCCAGACATTGCTCGTAGGAGTTGAGGATAATGGCTTTGTCTGACGGGGCGGGAATCTCCTTTGCGGGGATTCGGAGGCAGGTCTGGGGAATATCAGTCAGGGCGCTGATTTTTTCGCCGGCGAGCAGTCGGGAGGCAATTTCGCGGATAGGTTTTTCGCCCATACCATAGATCAGGAGGTCAACGGGGGCGTCCATGAGGATTGATGGGCGCAGGCGGTCTTGCCAGTAGTCATAATGGCTCAGGCGTCGCATCGAGGCTTCGATTCCGCCGGCAATGATTGGCGTATCGGGGAAGAGGCGGCGAAGGATTTCAGAATAGACGATGGTAGGGTAATCCGGGCGGGCTCCGGCGCGTCCGCCGGGGGTGTAAGCATCGTCATGGCGCTTTCGGCGGGCGGCGGTGTAGTGATTGACCATGGAGTCCATGGCTCCGGGCGAGATTCCGAAAAACAGCCTCGGGGCGTCAAACTTGCGGAAGTCTCGCAGGTCATCGCGCCAGTTGGGCTGGGGAACTATGGCCACGTTAAGCCCCATGGCCTGGAGAGTGCGGCCAATGACGGCGGCGCCAAATGAGGGATGATCAACATAGGCGTCGCCTGAAAAGAGGACTACATCAACGTGGTCCCATCCCAGGGCCTCCATTTCCTTGACGGAAGTGGGGAGCCAGCGGTCAGCTCCGGGCATCATTGGGTAGCCTCCTTTCGCTCTAAAAGGTCTTGCATCTTAATCATTTCGTCGCGCAGGCGAGCGGCCTCCAGGAAGTCCATTTTCTTGGCGGCGGCCATCATCTGCTGTTTGAGTTTGTCAATGTTCTTGCGCATATCGGAGGTGCTCATGTACTGAACTACGGGGTCAGCCGCCAGGTTGACCTCATGAGTGTATTCCGCTTCATAAGGCAGGGGCTTGGAAACCGTAGGCTTGCCGTCTTTCTTTTCGCGGGAGCGTCCGGGCTTTTTGTTGACTGCTCCGGCGGGTGTGAGATCCTCGATTGCCTCACGGTCAAGGCCTACTATTCTGTTGCGGGCCTTGACGATGGCTTGCGGAGTGATTCCATGTTCCTCATTATAGGCGAGCTGGAGGGCGCGTCGGCGCTCGGTTTCCTCGATTGTCTGCTTCATGGAGTCAGTCATCTTGTCGGCATACATGATTACGCGGCCATTGAGGTTACGCGCGGCGCGGCCAACGGTCTGAGTCAGCGAGCGATGGCTTCGGAGGAAGCCCTCTTTATCGGCATCAAGGATGGCGACGAGGCTCACCTCCGGCAGGTCAAGGCCTTCACGCAGAAGGTTGACTCCGATAAGCACATCATAGACTCCGGCGCGGAGGTCATCAAGGATTTTGATGCGCTCCATGGTGTCGACGTCGCTATGCATATAGGCGGTCTTGATGTCATACTTTGCGAGATAATCATTCAGCTCCTCGGCCATGCGCTTGGTCAGAGTCGTGACGAGTGTGCGCTCGCCCAGTTCCGTTCGGCGGGTGATTTCTTCCATGAGGTCGTCGATTTGATTGAGCGACGGGCGCACCTCAATTATTGGGTCAAGAAGTCCGGTCGGGCGGATAACCTGCTCGACGACTACGCCCTCGGCGCGCTGCAATTCATAATCGGCGGGAGTTGCGGAGACATAAATTGTTTGCGGCACAAGGGCTTCGAATTCCTCAAATTTCAGGGGTCGGTTATCAAGGGCGGCAGGCAGGCGGAATCCATAGTCAACGAGGTTTACCTTGCGCGAGACGTCGCCGCCATACATTGCGCGAATCTGCGGAACGGTTACATGGCTCTCGTCAATAATTGTCAGGAAATCATCCGGGAAATAATCAAGCAGGCAGAAGGGGCGCTCGCCCGGGCGGCGACCGTCAAAATATCTGCTGTAATTCTCAATGCCGGAACAATGGCCCAACTCCTTGATCATCTCCAGGTCATAAGTAACGCGCTCGCGCAGGCGCTGGGCCTCCAGGAGCTTGTCTTCGCGCTCAAAGTCCTGAAGGCGCTCGCCCAGGTCAAGAGCAATCTGTGAGATGGCGGCATTCTGGCGCTCGGCGGAAGTCACGAAGAGGTTCGCCGGATAGATTTTAAACGTATCGTGGCTGCCGAGGCTTACTCCGTCGAGCGGATGAACGGTTTGAATCGACTCTATCTCGTCGCCCCAGAAGACGATGCGCAAGGTGATTTCCTCGTAAGCAAGGCGGATTTCAACCGTGTCGCCGCGCACTCTGAAAGTGCCCCGGGCAAGGTCTGCCTCATTACGCGAATAAAGCGATGCGACGAGCTTGCGCAAAAACTCGTTGCGCCCAATCTGTTCGCCAACTTTGATTTCAATGACGCTGGCATCAAAGTCAGTCGGGTTGCCCATACCGAAAAGGCAACTGACGGAGCTGACGACTATGACATCCTGACGCCCCGAAAGCAGAGCCGACACCGTCGACAGGCGCAGGCGCTCGATTTCGTCATTGATCATCAGGTCCTTCTCGATATATCGGTCGATGCCGGGGATATAAGCCTCCGGCTGATAATAATCATAATAACTTACAAAATACTGCACGGAATTATCCGGAAAGAACTGTTTGAACTCCGAATAAAGCTGAGCAGCAAGGGTTTTATTATGGCTGAGGATGAGAGTAGGGCGCTGAACGCGCTCAATGACATTAGCCATTGTAAAAGTCTTGCCGGAGCCGGTCACGCCCAAGAGCACCTGCGCATCCGAGCCCTCCAGGACCCCCTGCGCCAGTGCGTCAATAGCCTGCGGCTGATCGCCCGTAGGCTTATATTGCGAAGAAAGTTTAAATTCCATAACCCGCAAATTTACAAAAAATCCCCGACATACGCAACCCCCTTTGAAATGCAACATCCACTATCTATTGGTTTTGATACTGAAAAGTATGAATTGAGACTGAAATGAGATTAAAGAGGCTGAAATGAGACTAAAATGAGACTGATTGACACTAAAATGAGACTAAAAAGGCTAAAATGAGACAAAAATGAGACTGAATGACACTAAAAATGACACTAAAAATGAAGAAATGACACTGAAAATGCTGAAAAAATTTGGAAAACCCGAAAAAAAACCGTAACTTTGTGCCGCAAAACAACAACTAAATGACACTAAAAATGACAAAAGAAGAACTCCTCAACCGACTAAACGGCATTGAATGGACTGACTTTGAAGTCAAAGAAGCCAAAAACGACCTTCCCAAAAACATCTGGGAAACCGTCAGCGCATTCTCCAATACCAATGGCGGATGGATAGTCCTCGGCATCAAAGAACGCAAAGGCGAACGAGGAACCTCTTTTGACATTCAAGGAATTGACCGCCCCGAAAAAATAGAACAAGACTTCATCAACGTTATCCGCTCAAACGGTAAATTCAACCAACGCCTCTCCGTTCAATCCGAAAGATTTGAAATTGACGGGAAAACCATCATGGCTTTCTACGTTCCAATGTCGGAAACAAAACCAATCTACATCACAAACCCGGTCAACACGTTTATCAGAGTAGGCAGCGGCGACCAACGGGCTACGGACTTTGAAGTCCGCGCCATGCAACGCGACCAGGCCTTCGGCAAGAAATCAAACGAAGTGGTCTTTGAAACCTCCTTTGCCGACATCAATCAGAAATCATTTCAGAGCTTCAGAGAATACCTCAGAGGCTTCAACCCGATGCTTCAATACAATGCCTTGTCAGACAAAGAATTCGCCATCAAGACCGGAATAGTTGTCAACGGGCTGCTGACCATTGGCGGGCTGCTGATGTTTGGAAACCTCGAAGTGATTCTCCGCTTCAACCCTGACTTCATGATTGACTACATGGAAATTCCCGGGACGACGATTCAAGACGCCAGCCGCAGATACACGTTCAGGATTCAAGAACAAGAAAACATCTGGGAATACTACAACGTCATTCTCCAGCGCCTGCGAAACCACGTTGACAATCCATACTCTCCGCGCCCTGACGGAATAGCGCCGGAAGATAACTCGCAGATCTACTGCATTCGTGAGGCCCTCGTCAATATGCTTGCGCATGCCGACTACTTCAGTGAGATTCACTCCACAGTCAGAGTCTTTGACGATCATATCCAATTTCAAAACGCCGGGCGCTTCCCCGTTGACTTGGAAATGGTTGGCCGCACCCTTGTTTCTCAGCCGCGCAATCCTAACCTTCTGCGCTTCTTCAAGCTTGCAAGAATTTCAGAAAACGGCGGCTACGGGATTGACAAGATTCTCAACTGGAGGAATCTGACGGGATGTGAAGTAGATATCCAAAGCGATATAACCAAGTCAGAAGTGACGTTTAATCTGCCTCGGCGCGGATTAAACCGGCAGCTTCCGCCGGCCGTTAATCAAGGCGAACTCCAAGATGCGGCTCAGGAGCGTGAAGCGGCAGAGACAATCCTGCGGCTTATCAAGGAGAATGACAAAATCTCCATTTCCGAGCTGACTGACGCCATCGGCCTCTCCAAGAGCAGCATTAACCGGATAATCTCGAAGCTGAAAGATGACGGCAAACTGACGCGCATCGGGACTGCCCGTAACGGCGTCTGGTTGCTTCCGCCGGAAAGGAATGATTCGGAAATGCACTCCGTCGTCATGGAGCCGGAGACCATCTACGGTGCTGAAACGCTCTCGCAGACCATCCTGAAAATGATTTCGCGAAATCGGCGCATCACGATTGTCGAGATAGCGAAGGCCTGTGGATTCTCCCGCAGCCATATCGATAAGATCCTGGGCCAATTGAAGGCCGAAGGAAGGCTTGTAAGAGAAGGCTCCCCGCGAAATGGCTTCTGGGTTGTAAAATAGTTATCGTAATTCCGTGGAATTTTTGTAACTTTGCAGAAAATTTTTTGTTTATGGCACGAAAGAAAAAGGAATTGCCCGTATTGGAGGGCGTTAATATAGAATCAGTTGCGGCGGAAGGTAATGCGATTGCCCGCGTTGACAATATGGTAGTGTTCATTCCCTACGGGGCGCCGGGCGACGTTGCTACGGTTCGGCTGACGCGCAAGAAACACTCCTATGCCGAAGGGCGCATCGAGCGCCTGGAGCAGCCCTCGGCGCTTCGTCAGGAGCCCCGATGTGAGCATTTCGGGCTTTGTGGCGGTTGCCGTTGGCAGCATTTGCCTTATGAGAGCCAACTGCAATATAAGCGTCAGCAAGTTATTGACTGCCTGGACCGTATAGCCAAGGTTGACCATCCGGAGGTGCTTCCGGCCTTAGGCTCGGAGTCAATCTGGGATTATCGCAACAAGATGGAATATACGTTTTCGGCCAAGCTGTGGCTCACTCCGGAGCAGATGCAGAGCGGCGAGGTGTTTGCTGACCGTCGCGCCGCCGGATTCCATATTCCCGGGGCGTTTGATAAGGTCCTGGACATTAATTACTGTCACCTGCAGGACGCCGGAATCGGCAATGAGCTGCGCAATTTTGTCAAGCAGTTTGGTAAGGATAATGACCTGAGCTTCTATGACTTGAGAGCAAATGAAGGCCTCCTGCGCACGCTGATGATCCGCACGGCCTCAACGGGCGAGGTAATGGCCCTGATGAGCTTCGGCGAGGATAATCCTGAGGCTATCAATAAGGTGATGGAGGCGATTGCCGAACGGTTTGGAGACCGCATCACATCGCTGCTCTACGTTATCAATCTCAAGGCAAACGATACGTTTGGCGACCTTGAAGTCCACACTTATCGCGGGCTGCCGTTTATCACGGAAGAGATGGAGGGCTTGAAATTCCGCGTCGGGCCCAAGTCATTCTATCAGACTAATTCCGCGCAGGCTCTGAGGCTCTATAGTGTAGCGCGCGAAATGGCCGATCTCAAGGGCGACGAGCTGGTCTATGACCTCTATACGGGCACGGGGACGATTGCAAACTTCGTGGCACGTCGGGCTCGTCAAGTCGTTGGTATTGAGTATGTTCCCGAAGCAATTGAAGATGCCAAGGTCAATTCTGAAATCAATGGAATCAATAACACGCTCTTCTATGCCGGCGACATGAAGGATGTGCTCAATGATGAATTCATTGCCGAACACGGGCGTCCGGACGTGATGATTGTTGACCCGCCGCGCGCCGGCATGCATCAAGACGTTGTCGACGTGATTCTTCGGGCTGAACCTCAGCGCATTGTCTACGTCAGCTGCAATCCGGCCACACAGGCTCGTGACCTGCAACTGCTGGCCGCTAAATATCGAATCACGGCCGTTCAACCCGTTGATATGTTCCCTCATACGGCCCATATTGAAAACGTGGTCCGTCTCGACCGAATTTAACGCAAGTAGCTCCCGCCGTTACATTGGCGGGAGCTGATTTTTTTTCAGGGTGAATAAAATATTTTTGCAGTCCGGGTGTCTTTAAGGATAGTAGTTTTTAATTTTTAATTATTTCACATGAAAAAAGCGATTAAGACACTCATTTTTTTGCTTATTGTTCCGGCAATTGCCGGACTCGGAGTTTGGGCGCTATGGAATAGCGTCGTGACGTCGGTCTTCGGACTTGGAGCCATTTCGTATCTTCAAGGGGTAGGGCTATTTGTCCTTGGCCAGCTCCTGAGCTGCGGATTTATTTTTGTCATGTTCTTCTGTTTGTGGAGCCTTCACATTTTCTGTCATCATGGAGATTGGGCCGACCGCTGGCACAATATGAGTGACCAAGAGCGCCTTGAGTTCATTCGCCGTCGCCGCATGGAACATTCCGGATTCCATAACCGAGCCCAGTCAGACTCTGATGTCGCTGAATGACAACATAGAGGATATCTTCGCGGAATATTCTCCGCATTTGCTGAGCTACATTCGTCAGCGGGTCCACTCCCGAGAGGATGCGGAGGATATTCTTCAGGATGTTTTTTATCAGCTTGCGCGCGTATCTTCCGGTGAGGAATCTGATATTGTGCGGGTTTCTTCATGGCTCTATCGGGTTGCGCGCAATGCCGTACTGAATTTCTGGCGCAAGAAGCGGGAGCTTCCGTTTACGACTGCGGACCCCGTCTTTGAGGACTTCGCTCAGACGCTCTTTTGCAGCCCTCAAGATGCTCCTGACACTGTATTGCTCCGCAAACTCGTCTGGCAGGAGCTGGACATCTTCCTGTCAGAGTTGCCGCCAGAGCAGCGGGAAGTGTTCTGTCTCACTGTTTTTGACGGCATGGCAATCAAGGATATCGCCTCGGCCACGGGGATTCCCGAGCCTACTTTGCTGTCACGTAAACATTATGCAGTGAAGCATTTGCGCCGCCGGTTTCATGACCTTTATGGTGAACTCATTTCAAAGGACTGACCGGACTGAACGCAAAATTTGGTGACCTCACGGATTTTGCGTAAATTTGCACCAATTTTTCAACTATTATTCCAATATGACACTTTTCCGAAAACTTTTTTTCGTCGGAGTCTTTTCAGTTGCAGTCCCGGTTTATGCCCAGACTGACACTCTGCGCCTGTCGCGCCAGGAGTGTGTCGCCATCGCTCTTAATGAGAGCCAGACGCTGAAGGTTGCCGACATGGAAATCAAGAAAGCCGACTATTCCAAGAAGGAAGTCCTGGCAAATCTTTTCCCCGCCATTGACTTTACCGGAGCTTATCAGCGAGCCATCGAGCTCCAAAGCATGAATATGAGTATGGGGGGAATGAGTCAGACAATCAAGATGGGCACCGATAATAACTGGAACCTCGGATTCTCGGCCTCTATGCCCCTGATTAATGCCTCGTTATGGAAATCCATCGGCCTTTCTGACACTCAGATTCTCCAGTCGCTTGAAAGTGCGCGCGCCTCGCGCCTTGACCTCGTCAATAATGTCAACAAAGCCTATTATGCATTGCTTTTAGCCATTGATTCCCGCAAGGTTATCCGTCAGAATTATGACCTGGCAAAGCTGAATGCCGAGATTTATGAGCGGCAATATAAGGCCGGTACGGCATCAGAATATGATATGTTGCGCTCTCAGGTTCAGGTAACTAACGTTGAACCCGAACTCCTTCAGGCCGATATTGCCGTGCGTCAGTGTCAGCTCCAATTGGCTGTTCTCATGGGGATTGAAACCACTGCAACCTTGATGCCCACTGTGGGACTTAGCGATATGCAGCAGGAGATGTATGGCTATTATCTTGGCGATAATCGCTCGCTCAGCGATAACACTTCATTGCGCTCACTTGATATCAACCGCAAACTTGCTCAGCAGAACGTTACGATGCAGAAGATGGCCTGGGTGCCTACTCTCGCCGCAACTTTTAACATCAACTGGAACGCGATGAGCAATGATAATCCCTTTAAGAATCAGCATTTTAATCCGTATTCCAACGTCGGACTTGCCCTGCAGATTCCAATTTTCCATGGTGGCGCAAAATATCAGAAGCTCCGCCAGGCTCAGGTTCAGGTCAAGCAGCTTGACCTCCAACGTGAAACCCTGGTCAACTCCCTGAATATGCAGGTCGACCTCGCGCTGGACAATATCAACCGCCAGGTCAATCAGATTTCATCAAGTGAAGAGGGCATGAAATCGGCCGAAAAAGCGCGTGAAATCATGCAGAAGAGCTTTGAAATCGGTGCGGCAACCTATCTGAACCTCCGTGATAGTGAAATGGCCCTGACATCAGCCCAATTATCTTATTATCAAGCAATTTATAACTATTTGGTGAGCACCAGCGAACTTGACACTCTCTTGGGTCGCGAGGAAGCTCTCGGAATTCAAAATAATTAATTAACGATGAAAAGAATTTTCCTTCCCGGCATTTTTGCCCTTTTAATTGCTACTTCATGCTCTTCCGGCAAAGAGGAATCTGACAAGCAGGCCAATGAAGAAGCAGCTCTTCCGAGAGTAAGCGTTGAAACTGTTGAGGCCCGCTCCGTTGACCAGCTTGGAACTTATACGGCAACTGTTCAGCCTCAGATTATCAACAATATATCCTCGTCAATGCCCGGACGAATCAAGCAGATTCTCGTTGATGAAGGCCAGCAGGTCTCTGCCGGTCAAACCGTGGCGATTCTTGATGATGTCAACACGTTTTCTTATGAAACTCAGGTTGATAACGCGCGCGCTAACCTGAAAAACGTCGAGGTGAACTATGACCGCGCCGTTGAACTCTTTAACATTGGTGGAGGCACCAAGCAGCAGGTCGACGCGATGGAAATTCAGCTGACCAATGCTAAGAATGCCCTCGCTCAGGCTGAGCGCACCCTGCGCAATGCCCGGGAAAACACCATTCTGACCTCTCCGATTGCCGGAGTGGTGACCGCCCGTAATTATGACCCGGGCGATATGGCGGCTAACCTCCCTGTCGTTACTGTGGCCCGCGTAAAGCCCGTCAAGCTCCTCATTAACGTGACTGAAAGTGACTTCCCCAAGATTCATAAGGGAATGCCCGCGTCAATCAAGTTTGACACATATGGTGACGAAGAATTTACCGGCACGGTCTCTACCGTAATGCCTACGGTCGATGCCAATTCCCGCACTTTCGGAGTGGAAATCACCCTGGCTAATGAAAACTCAAAGATTCTCCCCGGAATGTTTGGCAGGGTTACTCTCAATCTGGGTAATGCCGAGCGTGTTGTCGTTCCTGACAAGGCTGTCGTCAAGCAGCAGGGCTCCGGTAATCAATACGTTTATGTGCTGAACTCTGACGGTACGGTGAGCTATAATCTCGTTGAACTGGGCCAGCGTTTGGGTGCCGAATATGAACTCCTCAGCGGAGTTGAACCCGGCTCGCAGGTAGTTATCAGCGGCCAGTCCAGACTTTCTAACGGCGCAAAAGTTGAAGTGACGAAATGAGTATCTACGGTTCAGCTGTCAAGCGCCCCATCACGACTCTTCTATGCTTCGTGACGGTTATTATTCTCGGCTTGTTTTCTCTCACAAAACTGCCGATTGACCTTTTCCCGGATATTGACACAAACACCATCATGGTTATCACCATGTATCCCGGTGCCAGTGCCAAGGATATCGAGCAAAACGTTACCAAACCGCTCGAAAACACCCTCAACTCCGTTGAGCATCTCAAGCACATAACCTCTACTTCCAGGGAAAATACCTCGGTGATTACCCTTGAGTTTGAGTATGGTTATGACATTGATGTCCTGACGAATGATGTCCGTGATAAACTCGATATGGTCTCGTCGCTTCTGCCTGACGATGTCAATAATCCGATTATCTTCAAGTTCTCTACGGATATGATTCCAATCTGCCTGCTCTCTGTGGAAGCCACGGAAAGTATGCCCGGACTTTATAAGATTCTTGACGATAATGTGGCCAACCCCTTGGCGCGTGTCGATGGGGTAGGTACAGTCTCCATTTCCGGCGCGCCGAAGCGTGAGATTCATGTCTATGTCGACCCGCAGCGAATGGAGGCTTATAATCTCTCTGTCGAGCAGATTTCATCCGTCATCGGCGCGGAAAACAGAAATGTCCCCGGCGGCTCCTTTGATATTGGCTCAAACACTTATGCCCTGCGCGTTCAAGGCGAGTTTGACTCCTCGGCTCAGCTGAAGGATATCCCCGTTGGCAGTTTCGGCGGCCGCATTGTTTATCTCAAGGACGTAGCCCGCATTGAAGACTCGCTTGAGGAGCGCACTCAGCAAACCTTCAATAACGGTCAGGAAGGCGCGATGATTGTCATTCAGAAGCAGTCCGGCGCCAACTCCGTCGAGATTTCCAATAAGGTGATGAAGATGCTCCCGCAACTTCAGAAGAACCTCCCCGCCGATATCAAGATAGGAGTCATCATGGACACCTCTGACAATATCCGAAACACCATCGCCTCACTGGTGGAAACCGTGCTCTATGCGTTGCTGTTCGTGATGGTCGTCGTCTTCCTCTTTCTGGGCCGATGGCGCGCCACGATGATTATTGTCATCACCATTCCCGTCTCGCTCATTGCCTCGTTTATTTATCTGTATGCCACTGGCAATACCCTCAATATCATCTCCCTCTCGGCCCTCTCGATTTCAATCGGTATGGTCGTCGATGATGCTATCGTGGTGCTTGAAAACGTTACGACTCACATTGAGCGAGGCTCTGACCCGCGCCAGGCGGCCGTTCATGGCACTAATGAGGTGGCCATCTCCGTCGTGGCCTCTACTCTGACTCTGATTGCGGTGTTCTTCCCGCTGACGATGGTCACCGGCATGACCGGCGTGATGTTCCGTCAGCTCGGATGGATGGTGACAATCATGATGATTATTTCTACTACTTGCGCCCTGACCCTGACCCCGATGCTTTGCAGCCAGTGGCTGCGTCTGCGCAATCCGGCTGCTGATGGCCGCCTGAAAAAGAACTGGTACACCCCCATTGCCAAGGCGCTTGATAAGTTTGATGCCGCTTATGCCGGACTGCTCGTTAAGGTGGTGCGCCATCGCGGAAAAACAATTGTTATCTGTCTGGCAATCTTTGTGGGCTCCATCTTCCTCATGCGCGGAGTCGGAACCGAATTTATTCCCACTCAGGATAATTCCCGCCTCGGCATCAATCTGGAGCTCCCCATTGGCTCACGTGTGGAATATGCCCGCGATGTGATGGCCCGCCTTGACAGCATGTGGCGTGAAAAGTATCCGGAAATCCTCGTGTCCAACTATACCGTCGGCCCCGCAAGCTCTGACAATACTTATGCATCGCTCTCTGATAATGGCGCCCACATTATCTCGATGAACGTGCGCCTGGTCAATGCCAAGGACCGCAAGAAAGGCATCGTTCAGCTGGCTCAGGAAATGCGTAAGGATATCGATACTCAGTTCCCTGACTTCAAAAAGGTCCAGGTCAACGTCGGCGGCGGTGGTGGCGGCCTCGGCGGCCAGAGTAAGGTCGACTTTGAAATCTATGGCTATGATTTTGAGCAGACTGACAGTGTTGCCCGTGACCTTCAGCAGATTCTCCGGGGAATTAACGGTACTGCCGACGTGATTATCTCCCGCTCGGACTATCAGCCTGAATATCAGGTCGACTTTGACCGCGAAAAGCTCTCAATGTATGGCATAAACCTGCAAACGGCCGCTTATTACCTGCGTAACCGCATTAACGGCTCTACGGCTTCTCAATTCCGTGAAGACGGCGAAGAATATGACATCAAGGTCATGTATGCCCCTGAACATCGCACTCAGATTTCTGATATCGAGAATATCATGGTCTATACCTCAACCGGTCAGGGCATCAGAATCAAGGAACTCGGCACAGTTGTTGAACGCTTCACTCCCCCCACTATCGAACGTAAGGACCGCGAACGTATCATTACCGTATCGGCCATCGTTGACGGAGTGCCGATGAGTGAGGTGGTCACCGCCGCTCAGGCTCAGATTGATAATATGCACCTCCCCGCCGGTATAACCATCGGACTTGCCGGCTCTTATGAGGACCAGCAGGACTCGTTCAGTGACCTCCTCCTGCTCGGATTGCTCATTATCATTCTGGTCTATATTGTGATGGCCGCTCAGTTCGAGTCATTCACTTATCCCGGCATCATCATGACGTCGCTGCTCTTTGCCTTCTCCGGCGTCTTCCTGATTCTCTGGATTACCGGACATACTCTGAACGTCATGTCAATGATTGGCGCAATCATGCTGATTGGTATCGTTGTGAAAAACGGCATTGTGCTGATTGACTATATCTCGCTCAATCGTGAGCGCGGAATGTCAATCCGTCGAGCCGTCATTGATGGCGGCCGCTCGCGTCTGCGTCCCGTCGTGATGACCACTTTGACTACTATCCTCGGCATGGTCCCGATGGCCGTCGGAACCGGTGAAGGCGCTGAAATGTGGCGCCCAATGGGTGTGGCCGTTATCGGTGGTCTGACTTTCTCAACTATTCTGACGCTCCTGTTCGTGCCCGCGCTCTATTGTGTGTTTGCCGGCAATGGAGTCAAGCGTCAGCGTAAACTTCTTAACAAAAACGTAACGAAAAAATGAAAGCGATATTCATAGCCTATGATCAGGCTCATCATGAACAAATTCTGGAAGTCCTGAACTCCTGCGCCTGTCGGGGCTACACGGCCTTCGGAACCGTGCAGGGCCGCGGGTCTCACACCGGTGAGCCTCACCTGGGCTCTCACGCCTGGCCGTCGCTCGCCGAAGCGATGCTGACGATGGTCGATGACTCCCGGGTCGAATCCCTCCTTGAACGTCTTCAGGCCATTGACCGCGCAAAGCCCCGCCTCGGCCTCCGCGCTTTCGTCTGGCCCATTGAAGCCACTATCTGACACTTCTGAGAGCCTGTCCTTTACTTGGGGCAGGCTCTCAAATTTTATGGTGGATTTTTTCATTTTTCATTTATTTTGCGTAACTTTGCATTGTTAATTAGATTTTTAAACCAAATAAATCACGTTTTAATATGGAAATCTCTCATATTGAGCATATTGGTATTGCTGTTCCCTCACTTGAGGAGGCTATTCCTTTCTATGAAAAGATGCTCGGTCTCAAGTGTTTCGCCATTGAAGAAGTGGCTGACCAAAAGGTGCGCACCGCATTTTTCCGCGTAGGCCAAACCAAAATCGAACTCCTTGAAGGCACTGCTGAAGACTCTGCCATCAGCAAATTCATTGCCAACAACGGCGGCCGCGGCGGAATTCAACACGTTGCCCTCAACATCACTGACGGTGTGGCTAACGCCCTCGGTGAACTCGAAGAAAAAGGTTGCAAACTCATCGACAAGGCTCCCCGTAAAGGCGCTGAAGGACTTGACATTGCATTCCTTCACCCCAAGAGCACATGCGGAACTCTCATTGAGCTCTGCGAACAGCCTAAGTAATCCCTAAAAACCTTAAAACAACAGTTATTACATATATGTCCAGCCAATTGGAAAAAGTGCAGGAGCTCATTGCCCTGCGCAAGGAAGCCGCCCTCGGTGGCGGTCAAAAGGCCATTGACAAGCAACACGAACGCGGCAAAATGACTGCTCGTGAACGCATTAACCAGCTGCTTGACGAAGGCTCGTTTGAGGAATATGATATGTTTGTGCGCCATCGCTGCACTAACTTCGGCCAGGAAAAGAAATCCTTCCCCGGCGACGGCGTTGTGACCGGTTGCGGCACTATCGGAGGCCGTCTGGTCTATGTCTTTGCTCAGGACTTCACCGTCTTCGGCGGCTCGCTCAGCGAAACGATGGCCCAGAAAATCTGCAAAATCATGGATATGGCTATGAAAGTCGGTGCCCCCGTAATCGGCCTCAATGACTCCGGCGGCGCACGTATCCAGGAAGGCATCAACGCCCTGGCCGGCTATGCTGAAATCTTCCAGCGTAACATCATGGCTTCCGGCGTAATCCCTCAGATTTCCGCTATCCTCGGCCCCTGTGCCGGTGGCGCCGTTTACTCGCCCGCTCTCACTGACTTCACCATCATGGCCAAGGGTATCTCTTATATGTTCCTGACCGGACCGAAGGTGGTCAAGACCGTCACCGGTGAAGACGTTACCCAGGAAGCCCTCGGTGGTGCTCAGGTTCACTCAACCAAGAGCGGTGTTGCTCACTTCGCTACTGAAAACGGCGAGGAAGCAATCGAACTCATCAAGGCACTCGTTTCTTTCATCCCTCAGAACAACCTTGAGGAAGCGCCCATCTATCCCTGCAATGACCCCGTTGACCGCATGGACGAGGCCCTGAATGAAATCATTCCGGAAGCCGCAAATAAGGCCTACGATATGTATAACGTTATCGGCGCTCTTGTCGATAATGGCCAATTCCTTGAAGTTCAGCGCAATTTCGCCCGCAATATCATCATCGGTTTTGCCCGCTTCAATGGCCGCTCGGTTGGTATCGTGGCTAATCAGCCCAAGTATCTGGCCGGTGTGCTTGACTCTAATGCCTCACGCAAGGCCGCTCGATTTGTCCGCTTCTGTGACTGCTTCAATATTCCTATCGTTTCACTCGTTGACGTGCCCGGATTCCTCCCCGGTACCGGTCAGGAATATAATGGCGTGATTCTCCATGGCGCCAAGCTGCTCTATGCCTATGGCGAAGCTACTGTGCCCAAGGTAACCGTTACCCTCCGCAAGAGCTATGGCGGCTCTCATATCGTAATGTCATGCAAGCAGTTGCGCGGCGACCTTAACTATGCTTGGCCCTCGGCTGAAATCGCCGTGATGGGCGGTGCAGGCGCCGTTGAGGTCCTCTATGCCAAGGAAGCTAAGGATGCTGAAGATCCCAAGGCCGTACTCGCCGAAAAAGAAGCTGAATATAACAAGCTCTTCTGCAATCCTTACAATGCCGCCAAGTATGGCTACATTGACGACGTTATCGAGCCGAAGACCACCCGTTTCCGCATTATTCGCGGCCTTGAACAGCTCGCTACCAAGCGCGTTCAGAATCCCCCGAAGAAACACGGCAACATTCCCCTCTAAAGCTCTTCCCCAAAATGAAGTCGATAAATAAATTTGTCGCTCTTTTGCTCCTTGCTCTCATTGCCGTCCCCGCGGCAATGGGACAGGGACGCAAGGAGCTGCGCATCAATGAGGTGATGGTCCAAAACGATAACTCTATCGTTGATGAATATGGACGTCACAGCGCTTGGATTGAGCTCGTGAACCCTACTCACGCGCCTATCAACATCTCTTCCATCTATCTGACTGACGACCTCTCTAACCCACAGAAATATTTCGTCCCTACCGGTGACTCCAAAACCAAGATTGAAAAGGGCCAGAGCGTCGTTTTCTTTGCTGATGGCGAACCGCAGGATGGAACTTTCCATCTCAACTTCACCCTTACCCCCGGTCGCGATAATTTCATCGCCGTTTATGATGCTGACGGTGTCAGCCTCCTTGACTCTGTAACCGTCCCCGCCTCACTTATCCCTGATGCCAGTTATGCGCGTGCCTCTGATGCTTCGCTCCCCTGGGAGGTCAGAGACAATTCGTCAACCATCAAGGCCATTACACCCGGCGGACATAATGTAATCCCCGTTCCTAACAACAAAATCGCTAAATTCAAAAAAATGGACGAAAAAGGCGGAGCCATGACCATCATGGCTATGGCTATTGTTTTCGCCGCTCTGCTCGTGCTCTGTCTCTGTTTCTACCTTATCAAGCGTATCGGCGGCACCAAGAAGACTCCCGCCGTTGAGGCTCCCGTGGCTGCTCCCGCTCCGGCTGATACTGACGCCGAGATTGCCGCCGCTATCGCAGTGGCCCTCGAACTCCATACTCAGTCCCAGGGTATGAAACTCACCATCAGACAGAACCCCGCATCAGCTTGGAACAATAAAATCAGCGCTATGCGTGAAATCCCCACTCTTAAACGTTAAATTTTCTAACTCAAAAATTCTCCCCATGAAAGAATATAAGATTTCAATCAATGGTCATGAATACACCGTCTGCATCAACTCCGTCAATGGCAATCAGGCCTCGGTTAATGTCAACGGTACTGATTATCAGGTAACTATCCCCGCCGCCGGTGCGCCCGTCCCCGCCGCCGCTCCCGTTAATCCCGTGAGCCCCGTGGCTTCTGCTCCCGCTGCTCCCGCCCCCGCCGCTGCTCCCGCTGCCGCCGGCGCCGGCACTGTGCTCGCTCCGCTCCCCGGCGTTGTCCTCTCTATTCCCGTGAAGGTCGGCGACTCCGTCGGCGCTTCTGACCCCGTAGTTATTCTCGAGGCCATGAAGATGGAAAATGCTATCCCCGCCGGACGTGCCGGTAAGGTCATCGCTATTAATGTCAAGGAAGGTGATTCGGTCCTTGAAGGCGCCGTCCTCGTAACCCTCGGATAATACCTCCCCACCTTATTATATACCATGGAATTTTCTCAGTTTATTACTGACAATCTCGCCCAGTTCTGGCATCTGACGGGTATTTATAACGCCACTTGGCAAAACTTCGTGATGCTCGGCGTCGGCCTCTTCTTCATCTGGCTCGCCATTACCAAGAATTTCGAACCGATGCTCCTTGTGCCCATCGGCTTCGGTATGCTTATCGGTAACATCCCCTTCGATACTCATGCCGGTCTTGAAATCGGTATCTATGAGGAAGGCTCCGTCCTGAATATCCTCTATAACGGCGTCTCCGCCGGGTGGTATCCTCCGCTGATTTTCCTCGGAATCGGCGCAATGACGGACTTTACAGCCCTGATTGCCAATCCCAAGCTGATGCTCGTCGGTGCCGCTGCTCAGTTTGGCATCTTCGGCGCTTACATGGTGGCCCTCCTCCTTGGATTCGAACCTGACCAGGCCGGCGCTATCGCAATCATTGGCGGTGCCGACGGCCCGACGGCTATCTTCCTCAGCTCCAAGTTGGCGCCTAACCTGATGGGCGCAATTGCCGTCAGCGCTTACTCTTATATGGCGCTCGTCCCCGTTATCCAGCCGCCCATCATGCGACTGCTCACAACCAAGAAGGAGCGAGTTATCCGCATGAAGCCCGCACGCCCCGTCTCTCAGCGCGAAAAGATTATTTTCCCCATCGTCGGGTTGCTCTTGACCTGCTTCGTCGTGCCGACGGCCCTCCCTCTGCTCGGTATGCTCTTCTATGGCAATCTGCTCCGCGAATGTGGCGTTACTTCTCGTCTTGCCAAGACTGCCTCTAATGCCCTGACCGACATCGTGACTATCCTCCTGGGTATGACCGTCGGCGCCTCTACTCAGGCCTCGCAGTTCCTCACTGCCGAGACCATCAAGATTTTCGCCCTCGGTTTCATGGCCTTCATCATTGCAAGCGCCTCCGGTGTGCTCTTCGTGAAGTTCTTCAATCTCTTCCTCAGCAAGGACAAGAAGCTCAATCCCCTCATTGGTAATGCCGGAGTGAGCGCAGTCCCCATGTCGGCCCGTATTTCTAATAATCTCGGCCTGGAATATGACCCCTCTAACTATCTGCTCATGCATGCAATGGGGCCAAACGTCGCCGGAGTTATCGGCTCTGCCGTCGCTGCCGGTGTCCTCCTCGGATTCCTTGCCTGAACTTCCCCTTTTTTCTGATTTTTCACCCCTGAAGGTATGGCTCGCCGGAGCCATGCCTTCAGCTTTTTCTTAGCGCTGTTAAAAAACTTTTACAATCTTGTTGCAGATTTGGAAAATATGAAGTTTTTTAGTTAATTTTGCATTGCAAAAATTAATTCATCCACATGGCAGACTCGTCTAACAACAAATACCTCGCAATGGTGTCCACAAACGATGACCGTTTGGGGCAACTTATCGCTGCCATGTTGACTCCCTTAGGCTTTAGCGTCAGTCTCATTCATCGCGGCGAATCCCGCGGAGAGCAGATTGATGACTTTGCTTTGCTTATCCTTGATGGCGACCCCGTTTATCCCATCAGCGATCTCGCCCCTGCGGTTGTTGTCATCTCCCCGTCTGACCAGATTGCGGTCTATGATGAGGGCGCTGACCTCGTTGTCAATAAGCCTCTCGAAGCTAATATTTTCTTGGCGCGTATCCGCTCGGTCCTCCGCCGTTATGGAATTCGCCTGTGAATCTCCTCCCGCCTTCCCTCCAGACTGATTTCATTGAAGCCGGATGTGACGAAGCCGGTCGCGGTTGTTTGGCCGGACCCGTCTTTGCCGCTGCCGTCATTCTCCCGCCTGATTTTTCTCATCCTTATCTGAATGATTCCAAGGCCCTGACCGAACGCCGACGCGATGAAATGCGCGAAATCATTGAGCGCGAAGCCGTCAGCTGGGCCGTCGCCTCTTGCTCGGCCGCTGAAATTGATGAAATCAATATTCTCCGCGCCTCTATTTTGGCGATGCACCGAGCCCTGGATGCCCTTGATGTCACTCCGGAAATGGTCATTGTTGATGGAAACCGCTTCGCCCCCTGGCGCGCCGGAGTCGAATGGCACACCATTGTTAAGGGTGATGCCAAGTTCGGTAACATTGCCGCCGCATCAATTCTCGCAAAGACTCATCGTGACGAATTTATTGCCCGGGCCGCAAAAGATTTCCCGCAATATGAATGGGAGAAAAATAAAGCGTACCCAACGGCTGAACATCGCCGGGCTATTGCCCTCCATGGCCCTTGTGAACTTCATCGTAAAACCTTTAGATTGTTATGAAAAATCTTGTCTTTTTGACCGGCGCCGGAATTAGCGCCGAATCCGGAATCTCTACTTTTCGTGATGCCGACGGACTTTGGGAGCAGTATGACGTTATGGACGTCTGCTCCGCTGATGGCTTCCGCCGTAATCCCGAGCTGGTCCATGAGTTTTATAACGCGCGCCGGCGCCAGTTGGCCGACGTAAAGCCTAATCGCGCGCATGAAATTATCCGTGAGCTGATGGATGATTTCAATGTCTGCGTCATCACTCAAAACGTTGATAATCTCCATGAGCGTGCCGGAGTCCCTGAAGATTTGATTATCCATCTCCATGGCGAACTGATGAAGGTCCGCGCCCTCGATGATGAATTCAAGGTTTACGAGTTGCGCCCCGAAGCGTGTGAAACCTCTCCCGAAACGATTATTGACGGCCATCACGTCCGTCCCCATATCGTATTTTTCCAGGAGGCCGTCCCCATGCTCGAGCCCGCCGCCGAGATAGTCAGCCAGGCTGATATTCTCGTCATCGTTGGCACTTCAATGGTTGTATATCCCGCCGCCGGACTGATTAATTACGCCCGCCCGGGGGCCGAGATTTATTATGTTGACCCCAATCCGGCGCCCGTTCCCCCGTCGGTTCATGTTATTGCCAAGCCCGCAACTGTAGGGCTGCAGATTGTCGCTGATGAGATTCGCCGCGACTTATGATTCACCCCTCGGGCGAATGATTGCTGAGTCGGCCGATGGAGTTACTCTCGCGGCTCTGCGCTTCGCCCCTGATTCGCCCCCTCAGAAGTCGGATTTGCCTCTCTTTCAGCTGACTTTTCGCTGGCTCGATGATTATTTTGACGGGAAAGTGACTGAAAATATCCCGCCGATTGCCGCCGCTCCCTCAGAATTTCAAAACAAAATCCGGCAGGCACTCCTCAGAATTCCTGCCGGTGAAGTTGTCACTTATGGCGAATTGGGCCGTAGGGTGGGGTGCGCGTCGGCTCAGGCCGTCGGTAATGCCGTTGCCGCTAACCCGCTGCTGATTCTGATTCCTTGCCATCGGGTGGTGCGACGTGACGGAATCGGTAATTATTCCGCCGGAACGACCCTCAAGCGAGCTCTGCTCCTTCAGGAAAAAGCACTGCTTCCATCCCTATTTTCTGAGGCTTAAGCCCCAGGGATTCATAAAATCGCATAGCCCCGGGGTTACAGCTCCAAACGTTCAGAGTCAGATTATAAAATCCCTGCTCGCGGGCATAGCTCTTTACGTAGTCATATATCTGATGGCCAATGTGTTGACCGCGCATCCGCTCGTCAATACACAGGTCGTCGATATAGAGCGTTTTAATCCCCCGCAGATTGTTGCTCCCCGTGTGGTCCTGAACCATACAGAAACAGTAGCCGGCAATTTCGCCGCTCTCCGTCTCGCCTACGAATATCGGGGTCTGCGGATTGTCAATAATCCCCTCTAACTCCTCGGTATTATACTTGGTTTTTCCGTGGATAAACAGGTCCGGGCGCCCATCCGCGTGTACATCGTTAACCTGACGCAGAAGCCTCGTAATGGCCTCTGCGTCAGAATGTTTTGCGGGTCGGATGTTAAGCTGCATCTCAGTCAAGAGAGGTTAAAAGGGTCTCCAGCTCTGAGTCTGTGACGTGGTTCATCAGAATGCCGTCATGAATGTTGAGCGAGGGATACTGCTCATGAAGCTTCTGCACGCTGTTGTCAATGGTGCTTCCGCCTGACGTCATGAACGGAACGATGGTCTTTCCCTCAAGGTCAGTCGATTCAATGAAGGTGTTGATGATGGTCGGATGAGTGTTCCACCAGTTAGGATAACCAATGAAAACAACCTCATATTGAGTCAAATCAGGCAGTTCGCCGCCAATGGCCGTGCGAGCCTCCGGGTCCTGCATCTCCAGTGAGCTGCGGCTCTCCTTGTCGGTCCAGTCGAGGTCGGCGTCCGTATAAGCCACTTCCGGTTTGATTTCATAGAGAACTCCTCCCGTCTTTTCCGCAATGCGCTCTGCGGCCTCAGCCGTTGTTCCCGTGGCTGAAAAATAGCAGACAATCGTCTTGCTCGGGGTCGTTTCCTCGCTTGTAACTTTTTCCTTGCTGCTTGAGCCGCATGAGCTTAAGCTGACAATGGTCATCAATGATGCCATCAATACACTTTTAATCTTCATAGCTAAAACTTAAGTTAATTCTGCCGCAAAGTTAAGTAAAATTCCGTAAATAATCAACCCTCCTGTCAGATGTCGTGCCGATTTTTCGGCAAACAATCTAACAGAAGGGCAGGGGAGATGAATCTCTTCTCCGGGCTTACTCTACTTTCGAGAACTGGTCCTTGCCAACTCCGCAAAGAGGGCAAACAAAATCATCCGGAAGCTCTTCAAACGGAGTGCCGGGAGCAATCCCGTTGTCGGGGTCACCTACTGCCGGGTCATAAACCCAGTCACAAACGTCGCAAACATATTTATCCATAATCATAAAATTTAAGGGTTACGCCTCTATAACACTTCCCGCCGCCGTTTGGTTCACTGGACATAGTCATCATAATGCTTCGCGCTATGGAAAGGCGGATTCCAATCCGCCGCCCAAACATAAAGCCAAAACAATCCCGCCCCCCAAGAAAATCTTATTGAAATTTTTTGTGTGATATAAAAATATTTACTAACTTTGCAGGTGCAGACCGCCTTACGGAAGCCCCGGTCTGGGGTTATGAGGTGCGGGATGTAGCGAAAATACATTAGAAAGCGTTTATCCGCGCTGATTCTTGACTGCTTGAAATTTCTCGCAAAAATTTTTATTCATGTCAGGGATTAGGCAACGGTAGATGCCCGTGGATATGTTATACCCGGTGACTTTGTACGCGAGTACAGGTCGCAGTGTAAGCATATATGCGTAGGGCTTCTGCGTTGCCGTCCGACATGAATAGGGCCCAATGCGAGAAAGCCTCAAGCAGTAGGACGGCAACAGATACAGATTCCTACGCTTTTCTTTTACAAACCAATCACCGCCAACGAGAGGATGACCGCGGCACATCGAATTTTTTATGCAATTAAAAGTTTTATTTAGGTATCTAATTCTAATGTTCATTTCATGCATAGTGCCTTCTTGTCAGGATGAGCCTGAGGAGAATAAGAATTCGGATCCGGATGCGCTTGCAACAGTTATTTCTGCGGATGGGATTCCTTCAACTCCGGGTTCCGTCTTCAGCAAGATAGATGAAACAACGTTTATGCTTGACTATGTCAAATATAAAATCGTTGATTCTCATTTGGAAATCATCGGTTATGATGAAATCGAACTCGCGGGAGAACCGAAACTATATTCGCAAGTTACTATAGACGGAGTGTCTTTTCAGACTCGCAAAATTGATGAATTTGCTTTCAGCTGGGCAGCTAATCTTAAGAGAATTGTTATTCCAAATACAGTTAAAGAAATTGGTAAGTACTGCTTTGCTAAATGTTGGTCATTGGAATACATCAAGTTGCCTGAAGGAATCTCTGAACTTCGGAATTGTACCTTTTATGGATGCTCATCACTTGAATCAATTATACTTCCCAAAAGTATTAATAAAATTGGTCATTTATGTTTTGGCCATTGTCCTAAAGGAATGTCTATATATTTTCAATCAGAAATCCCTCCATCATTACTTACCAATAATAGTGTGTTTTCATGGTCTCCTGACAAACGTTTAGGCGTTTCCCATGATATTGTGGATGATACTTATCATTACTTTATTGCGTATGTTCCGGAAGAGTCTTTTGATTCAGCCTATTATTATGCTTTTTTTATTGACGTTGTGTTTTACAGTTCGCTTCCTGTAGAATAGTCATTCAAATATGTACAAGTATTCGCCTCGGAACCATCGGAAAAGTTATCGATGGTTCCGAAAATATTCAGAGTCTAAGTTGGGTAGTATGATAACTCCTGAAGGATTTCGGCATATTAAGAAATTATACCATTACACATCGTTTAATACAGGTCTTATTATACTTTTGTCGAAAATGCTCAGAATGTCACCTCTGTCCAATATGAACGATATTAACGAAAGTTATCGGATGTTATATTCTTCTGGCTGTGATATAAGTGATGTTGAAAGTGAGATGAAAAGATATTTTCAAAGTAGTTTTACAATTGACGATGATTTTCTTCCCGGTTTTGCACTTCCGGCCATGTGGGGACATTATGCCGATAAAGGAAAAGGTGTGTGTTTAGTCTTTGATATGCACAAATTACTCAAAAGGTTCCGCCAAGAGATCTTTTTCCATGGAGCTATTTCCTATTATGATGGACCGTATGATGCTTCAATTATCGTAGAAGATAATCCTCAAGAATATTGCATAAAGCATTATCAAAATATCTTTTTTTCTAAATCTGCAGATTGGGCTTACGAGAGAGAATATCGATTGGTCTGTCGAAGTGAAGACGATTTGGTTGAAATCGATATTTCCGATTGTATTATTGCCATTGTTGTTAATCAGTTTGATGACATCTCTCGGTATGATACATTTTTAAACTCTCCAAGATATAGGAGTTTGGTTTGTCAAGCAAAAAAACAGGAAATTCCTGTCTTGGTATTAGGAAATAGGATTCTTAGTTCGAATATTACATTAACGGATGGTTACGGAAATAATTGGTATGCTGCAGACAAGGAGATTAAATACAAGCTTGTTATTTAATTGAGAGAAGTAATATTGTAATCTATTAGTGTAAATGTGATAAGAAGTGGCCGCTTGATCGATACTGCTCTCTTTTATTTATTGGGCATATACTTTAGAAAGCGATGACACCGAAGAGGTGGATTCTTTAGGGCGGAGAAGTGTGTCTCATGGTGTCGGCATGTTCGGCTCCTTGGTGCATTGCAGGGTATGAAGAGACGGAACACAGGGATACTGCTAAGCCCGAATATCCTCCCCCCTCCTCCCCCTCTCAGAGGGCGGCGGATTGGAATCTGCCTTTTCATTGGGCTGGTGTGGATTTATATTCGGGCGGCTTTTTTTGGAAAAAAAGTAAAGGTGTGTCGGGGTGACACACCTTTATTATGCTGTAATTTAAGGGAGATTTTATGGTTGGTCCGATTATTTGAGGGCGGCCTTTACGGCGTCGTTGGGAACCATTTCTTCCTTGAAGATGTAAGCGCCGGTTTTGGGTGAGCGTTCCATCTTGATGATTTTGCTGTAGGTACGGCCTTCACCCTTTTGCAGTGAGGCGACGGTTTTCTTTGCCATTTCCTAAAAGTCTGTTAAGTGGGGGTGAAAAACTTATTTAATTTCTTTGTGAACAGTCACCTTCTTGAGAATCGGGTTGTACTTTTTCAGTTCCAGACGCTCAGTGGTGTTCTTGCGGTTCTTGGTGGTGATATAGCGAGAAGTGCCGGGCATGCCGCTCGCTTTGTGTTCGGTGCATTCGAGAATTACCTGCACGCGATTTCCTTTTGCTTTCTTTGCCATGGGTTTATTCTTTTATTATGCTCCGAGTACTTTAATTTCTTTGAGGTATCCCTTTTCAGAGGCCTGACGGATAGCGGCGTTGAGGCCGAGTTTGTTGATGGTGCGCAGACCTTTAGCTGAGAGAGTCAGGCTGATCCATGCCTGCTGTTCGGGCCAGAAGAACTTCTTGTTGAAGAGGTTTACGTTGAATTTACGTTTGGTGCGACGCTTCGAGTGTGAAACGTTGTTACCGGTCATTGCGGTCTTGCCCGTGATTTGACACATCTTTGCCATTGCTGTTCGGATTTGTCGTTCTTTATTGGTTTTGGTTTCCTTTGTAATAACTCACTGTATTTCGCATAATTGGGCATCTGCACCCTTCGCTCATATCGCCCGCGGACGCATCACTTTCCGCCGGCTTTCCCGGGATTCGAAGCTCAATTTGCGGTGCAAAGTTACTAATTTTTTGTCAGATGTGCAAATTTTTCGCAAAAAAATCCCCGTTTGTAACTTTTTTGACCAATTATTTGTTTATATAGGAGAAAATGACTAACTTTGCACTATCAAAATTCAATGTTTTTTTGATTCTTCTCTCCGTTTTAACTTTAGGCTCTCATTCCTTATTCCGTATTTTTCCCGGTTAAGACTGATTGAGCTTTCCCCAAACCCCTCTTTTTTTGAATACTCCCTATCCTTATTTATAATGGAAACTTACAAGTTTAACGAACTTAAGAAAATGAGTCCTGAGCGACTCAAGGAGATTGCCACCGGACTCGCTATTCCTGATGCCGAGTCGCTTGAAGGCGAGTCTCTTATCTACGCAATTATCGACCAGTCTGCAGAGGCTGCCGCTGCCGTCGCGAAGCCGGCCGAGCCCAAGAAGCGCGGACGCAAGCCCAAGGCAACTAAAGAAACTCCCGCCGAAGAAACCCCGGCAGCAGAGGCCCCAAAAAAACGCGGCCGTAAACCCAAATCCGAAAAACCCGAAAAAACAGCCCAATCAGACAAGTCTGACCAGTCAGACCAGTCCGAGAAGTCTGAAAAAGCCCCGGAACCTAAAAAGCGAGGCCGGAAGTCAAAGGCTCAAAAGGAAGCCGAAGCCAAGGCCCTGAAAGAGGCTCAGGAAGAAACTCCCGCGCCCACGGACGTAGCACCCACTGACGAGATGCCTGAAGCTCCCGCGCCCGTTGAGCCGGCCGCTCAAGAGCAACCGGCTGATGCTGAGGCTCCTGCTACCGCCACCGAAGAACCCGTTAAGCGCGATTTCCGTCCGCGCCCTGATTCTTCGCTCAGCGAATTTTTCCCCGCTACTCGCCATCAGGGCAAGCAATTCAAGCCCCGCTCCGAACGCGAACGCCAGGAAGTGGCCCAGGCCGTTGCCGCCCAGCCCGTGGTCCTCGCCGAACCCGGAATGCCTCAGCCTCAGAATCAGCAGGGCAACAACCGCAAGAACCGCCAGCAAAAATATGAAGAACGACGCCAAATGAACCAGCGCCAGGACTTCGCCTCCAAGTTTGACGGTATAATCACGGCTCGCGGCGTCCTTGAAATTGAACCTCAGGGGCATGGCTTCCTCCGCTCCGGCGACTATAATTATATGCCTTCACCTGATGATGTGCTGATTTCTCAACAGCAAATCAAGCAATGGGGACTCAAGACCGGCGACGTCGTTGAAGCAACGGTGCGCCCGCCCCATGAAGGCGAAAAATATTACCCCCTGACGGAGGTTATTGCCGTCAATGGTCGCGACCCTCACTTCCTGCGTGACCGCCAGAACTTCGAGCACCTGACTCCACTCTTCCCCGACGAAAAATTCCGTCTTTGCGGCTCTCCGTTCACGACTAATCTCTCCACTCGCGTCGTTGATATGTTTGCCCCCATCGGCAAGGGTCAGCGTGCCCT
Organism: Bacteroides sp.; assembly: GCA_014802435.1. Lineage (GTDB taxonomy): Bacteria > Bacteroidota > Bacteroidia > Bacteroidales > Muribaculaceae > UBA3263. The sequence continues at coordinate 60,678 of JAAVCG010000012.1, forward strand.
GATTGTCGCACCGCCTAAAACCGGTAAGACAATCCTGCTCAAGGATATTGCAAACGCGATTGCTGAAAACCATCCCGAAACATATATCATGATTCTTCTGATTGACGAACGTCCGGAAGAAGTCACTGATATGATTCGCACGGTTAATGCCGAGGTTATTGCCTCCACCTTTGATGAGCCGGCCGATCGCCACGTGAAAATTGCCGGCATTGTCCTGGAAAAGGCCAAGCGAATGGTTGAAAGCGGCCATGACGTTGTGATTCTCCTTGACTCGATTACTCGCCTTGCGCGCGCATATAATACGGTGGCCCCCGGCTCCGGCAAGATTCTTTCCGGCGGCGTCGACGCTAACGCCCTTCAGCGCCCCAAGCGCTTCTTCGGTGCCGCGCGTAACATTGAAAACGGTGGTTCACTGACGATTATCGCCACGGCTCTGACCGAGACCTCAAGCAAGATGGACGAAGTGATTTTTGAAGAATTCAAGGGTACGGGCAATATGGAGCTTCAACTTGACCGCAAACTGGCCAATAAGCGCGTATTCCCCGCCGTTGACATCATGGCCTCTTCAACCCGCCGCGATGACCTCCTCCTGCCCAAGGAAACGATTAACCGAATGTGGATTATGCGCCGATTCCTCAGTGACCGCACCCCCATCGAGGCTATGGAATTCATCAAGGACCGCATGGAGCGAACCCAAACCAACGACGAACTCCTCCGCACGATGGGCGACTGATAACCCCCTCATCAGCAAAAATGAAAAAATTAAAAGTGAACGCTCTCAGCTAACATATTGGCTCGAAAATTTGTTATAAGAATACAATAGCATTTTTAATTTTTTCATTTTTTACCCCCTTAACTATAAATTATGGAATCAACAAGACAAGCTAAAATATCCCGCCTGCTTCAAAAGGAACTCAGTGAAATCTTCCGCCGCGAAACTGCCAAGTTGGGCAATGTGATGGTGAGCGTCAGCTCCGTCAAGGTCTCGCCCGACCTGAGTGTAGCCAAGGCTTACCTCTCCGTGTTCCCCTCCGAACAGGCCCCCGAAGTGATTGAAAACATTAATGCTCAGGCCAAGACCGTGCGCTACGAACTTGCTCAGAAAGTGCGCTTCCAGTTGCGCCGGTGCCCCGAGCTCCAGTTCTATCTCGATGACTCCATCGACTATCTGGAGAACATTGATAAGCTCCTGAACTCCTGAACGTTTCACTCCGCATAGCGCTCCGCTATCTTTTTGCGCCAAAATCCCGCTCGGCCGTCAATATCATCTCCATGGTATCGATGGTGGGGATTTGTGTGGCCACGACCGCCCTGGTCGTGGTCATGAGCGTTTTTAATGGTTTCCATCAGCTCATTGAGTCGCGCCTCGGGGTTCTTGACCCACCGCTTAAGGTAGTACCCGCTGATGGCAAAACGCTTGAGCGGGCCGACTCCCTTTGTCGGGAAATTGCCGCATTGCCCTCTGTCGACGGTGCCTTCCCGGTGGTTAGCGAGCGAGCCCTGGCAATCATGGGCGACCGCCAGACCGCAATCCGCCTCTATGGCATCCCGTCTGACCTCTATCCGGCTTTTTCCTCCCTTTCTCTGGCCGGAAATCCATGGGTTGAATATTATCCGGGCATAGAGCCGGCAGTGGTCAGCGTTGGAGTAGCCAATGAGCTTCAAGCCCCCATCGGGACCGAGCAACTCATGGGCCTCTACGTCCCCAAGAGGGTAGGGCGCATCAATCCCGCCAACCCCTTGGGTGCCTTCCGGACGGACTCCGTTGCCCTGACTTCCGCCTTTGCGCTCAATCAGCCGGAATATGACCGCGACGCCGTTTTTGCGCCTCTCAGCCTTGTGCGCAATTTGCTCCAATATGATGAGCAGGCAACTGAAATCCATGTGTTTCCTTCCCCGAAGGGAGAACAGGATGCCCTCAGGGAACTTCAAAACGCGCTGGGCGATAAAGCCCTCATCCTGACGCGGATGCAGCAGCAGGAAAGCTCCTTTAAAATCGTCAATATGGAAAAGTGGATGACCTTCATTCTCCTCGGGTTTATCCTCATAGTCGCCTCATTTAATATCATTTCTTCCCTTTCTCTTCTGATTATTGAAAAGCAGGACAATGCGCTGACGCTCTCCGCCCTCGGGCTTGACCGCAAGAGCTTGCGTCGGGTCTACGTCTGGTGTGGTGTTCTCATCACTGCTTTCGGGGCGACCCTCGGAATCATCCTCGGCACACTCCTCAGCCTCGGCCAGCAACACTTCGGCTGGGTTAAGCTCGCCGCTGACCCCTCGATGCTCTCCATTGAGGCCTATCCGGTGGTCTTCAATCCCGCCGACCTTATTCCCGTAGCCGCCCTGACTGCCGCCATCGGACTCGTAACCGCTCTCATTGCAACAGTCCGACGCTAATTTTTTTGCACGAAAATGTGGAAATGTGCAAAAAATTTCGTAAATTTGCGCAAAATTATTAAAAATTCATCGCATAATGTCATTTCCCATTTTGACGGCTGAGGAAGCCGCATCCTTTATTAATAACGGTATGGCGTTGGGTTTGAGCGGGTTTACCGCCTCCGGAGCGCCTAAGGACACGTTTGATGCCGTGGCCGCTAAGGCTGCCGTCGAACATGAGGCCGGTCGTCCGTTTAAAGTGGATATCTTTACGGGCGCGTCTACTAACCGTCATGTCGACGGGGCGCTCTCGCTGGTGAATGCCATCGGGCGTCGCACCCCTTATCAGAACACTCCTGACTTGCGCAAGCGAATCAATGCTCATGACGCACATTATTTTGACCTGCACCTTTCGGAACTTGCTCAAAAGTTGCGTTACGGCTTCTATGGCCCTCTTGACATTGCCGTAATCGAAGCAGTTGATGTGCAGCCTGACGGTCGCCTCGTCCTCGGAACAGGCGCCGGCATTGCTCCGACCATCGCCAAAATGGCCAAACATATTATCATTGAACTCAACTCGGCCATCTCAACGAAGCTAGAGGGGCTGCATGACCTCTACCTTCCCGCCGATCCTCCTCATCGCCGCGAAATCCCCATTTATAATGTCAATGACCGCATCGGCTCGCCGTATCTTTATGTTGACCCCAAAAAGGTTATCGGCATCGTGAAGACTCACTGCACTGACGAGGTGCATCCCTTTACTGCCGTTGATGAAACATCGGCCAAGATTGGCGCCAACGTCTGCGAATTTCTTGTCAGCGAGCTCCGTAAGGGTCACCTGCCCAAGGAGTTCCTCCCGCTCCAGAGCGGTGTGGGCAACGTTGCCAATGCGGTGCTCTACGGCCTGGCCGACGCCCATGAAATTCCCCCCTTCTCCTTCTATACGGAAGTGGCTCAGGACGCCGTTCTTGACCTCATGGAGCGTGACCGCTGCCGCTATGTCAGCACCTGCTCGCTGACTATGAGTGACGAAGCTCAGGCCCGTCTCTTTGCCCATGACCATGAGTTCTGTCGCCGAATCACTATTCGCCCCTCCGAACTCTCAAATAATCCCGAAATCATTCGCCGACTGGGCGTTATCGCCATGAACACGGCTCTGGAAGCCGACATTTTCGGTGCCATCAACTCCACTCACGTCCTCGGCACCAAGATGATGAACGGCATTGGCGGCTCCGGTGACTTTACCCGCAATGCTTATCTGAGCATCTTCTCTTGCCCCTCTGTGACTAAGGGCGGATGTATCAGCAACATTGTCCCCATGGTGGCCCATCAGGACCATTCCGAGCACTCCGTTGATGTCCTCGTGACCGACCAGGGCATTGCTGACCTCCGCGGACTTGACCCCGTGCAGCGTGCCGAACGCATCATTGAAAACTGCGCCCATCCGGACTATCGTCCCCTCCTGCGTGAGTACCTCAAGATGGGTGCCGGACAAACTCCTCATTCACTCAAATCCTCATTCGCCTTCCATAACGCCTTTAATGAAACGGGCGATATGCGTAACGCTAAGTTATGACCCCCAAGCAATTTAGAGAAGCAATAAAACCCTGGATGTTGCCGATAGCTATGGTTATCGGCATCATCTTTCATGACTTTATGGAGCAGCTCGAATGGACTGCTCCATATCTCATTTTTGCCATGTTGCTCCTGACCTTCTGTAAGGTCAAGCCCCGCGAAATCAAGATTACTTCGCTTTCGCGCATCCTGATTCCCGTACAGATTCTCGGCGCCCTGTTTGTTTATGTGGTCTTCCGGCCATTTAACGTCAGCTTTGCCCAGGGACTGTTTATGTGTGTCTTCTGTCCGACGGCCACTGCCGCTCCCGTAATCGTCGGGATGCTTGGCGGTTCCGTGCCCCGACTGGCCACTTTTTCCATTCTCAGCAATCTGAGTGTCGCCCTGCTCGCGCCCCCGATTTTTTCACTCATAGGGGCCGAGGGTGTTGATTTCTGGCCCGCATTTCTGACCATTGCGTCCAAGGTTATGCCTCTGATTATCGGCCCGTTGGCCGTCGCTCTTCTGCTCCTGAAGGTAGCCCCCAAGGCTCATGCGCAGTTGGCCAGCCATGCAGGCTTGTCATTCTATATGTGGGCCATCTCGCTCATTATCGTCGTTGGCCGCGCCGTCAGCTTCGTGATGGCTGAGCCCCCGAGTGAGATTCCCCTGATGCTGGCTCTCGCCATTGGTGCCGGAGTGGCCTGCATAGCCCAATTCATCATAGGCCGAAAAATTGGACTCCGATGTGGCGATAAAGTCGCCGGAGCTCAGGGACTTGCTCAGAAAAGCACCGTCCTGGCAATCTGGATGTCAATGACCTTCATGAACCCCATCAGCGCAGTAGCCCCCGCCGCCTATATCCTTTGGCAAAACACCATCAACGCCATCCAGCTCTATCTCCACCGTCGCCACGAATCATAACCTGCTGCCTGGAGGAGTGTAAGTGCAGAAAAATGTAGAAAACGCTCCAACTTTCGTGCAGAAAAATGTAGAAAACCCTTGGATTTTCGTGCAGATTTTTGTACCTTTGCACTATAAATCACTGATTCACAGCAATGAAGCGTAAAATTTATAATAACCTCCTCTAAAATTGTTCTCCGAGAGTAGAGTTTACGTATTATTATGGATAAAAATCTTGATTTTCAGATTGAGGAGGCTATGAAATTTTATTTAGCTTCCGGAGTTGAGGAGCAGGTAGACTATCAGAAGTTCTATCTCTACTCTATAGTGACCCATTCCACGGCTATTGAAGGCTCAACCGTCACGGAAGTTGAAAATCAACTTTTATTTGATGAAGGAATTGCGGCAAAAGGGCGCTCTTTATCTGAGCAGATGATGAATATTGATCTGAAAGATGCCTATTTACATGCGTTTAAGATAGCGTCAGAACCCTTCTTGTTCACGTCTGAATTATTGCAGCAACTGTCGGCTATCGTGATGCGACGAACCGGTAGCGAATATTCCATGATTGCCGGAAAATTTGACTCTTCCAAGGGTGAATTCAGACTCTGTAATGTCAGCGCCGGAGTGGGTGGGAAAAGCTATCTTGCTTATTATAAGGTCCCTCAAGCCGTTGATGAGTTTTGCAAATGGCTCAACCGGGAAATCTCCAATATAGCCCCGTCAGATATTGCTGCTTGTTATCGACTGAGCTTTGAAGCTCACTTTCGCCTCGTGACCATCCATCCCTGGGTTGATGGAAATGGCCGCACCTCCCGCTTGGTTATGAATATGATTCAGCGGCGGTTAGGGCTTGTTCCATCCATCGTTAGAAAAGAAGACAAGGGAGAGTATATTCAATCACTTGTTGATAGCCGGGAGAGTGAAGATTCTACTCTGGCTCAGGATGTTATGCTGCGTCATCATATAGCCAACCTCAATTTAAGGGCGCTCCAGTTTCAGCAGCAAGATGAGGGAGCTTCAGAGGCGAATGTCGGTGAAAATGTCGGTGAAAACTGCAAAAATGTCGGTGTAAATGTCGGTGTAAAACTAACGGATACGCAAAAAAATGTCTTTGAGCTGATTAAGGCCAATCCCGTCATCACCCATCCTGAGATAGCCCGCACGCTTTCCCTCTCAATCAAAACAATTGAGAGAGCGACCAAAGCTCTGCGTGAATACGGATTATTAGAGCGTGAGGGCTCTGCCAAGTCTGGCAGTTGGGTAGTTCTCCCTTAGTAGGAGGTGGGGAAGTCGGTGGCGACTGTGATGTAGAAGTCGGCGCGGTTGAGGTTCTCTTCCTCGAGGGTGTCGATTTCATCCTGGCGCACGGACGTTACCGTAGCGATTTTCAGGCCCGGGCTATAGGTCAGCAGATAGGGGATGATGCCGTCGCGATTGTCGGAATGATAAGAACCGTTGATATGGAGGAATTTCCCTTCATTAATGTTTCTGGCTATGAACCAGGCCATTGTGGCATCCTTGATTGCCTGCGCCTGAGCCAGGCGCTCGGTGTCGCCCGACGTGCGACCCCCTAAAAGTTGCATCATTCCAAATGCCGAGTCGCTCTTGTCGCTGTCAAAATTGAAAGGAATCGGCAGAGGCGGCAGGTAACTCTTAGCTTCCGCCGAGAGCGAGTCAAGCGCCTCCAAACCCTTGTTTTTCACTATTGAGGCATATCTTCGGGGCACGTTGGTGGCCACCATCGGGATGCCGTTATCCTTGGCAAAAAACACTACCGGATAATAATCCGTGGCATAATTATCCCATAACCGGGCTTCTGATTCAAAGCGGTCATAGTCAATGGTGCGGGTCATGTATTCATCCAGAATCAGCTGATTATCAGCCTCCATCATCTCCTCGCCAATGGTCAGCTGCCCTCCATGGGCCGCAAACATGGCCTCGGCGATTTTAAGCTCCATCCAGTGAGAGATAGGGCAGTTATGGTTTTCGCCAATGAAGACCACATCTGCCTTGGCCAGAGAGTCAACCATCTGGTTGAATGTAACTTCGCGTGAAGAATTGTCAAAGAGCTTATAAGCTTCAGGAGTAGTGGCTGAGGCGGCTGTCGCAGAGGCCAGCAGCGCAACTGATATGATGAATTTACGCATATTTTTTTATATAAGGATTATTTCAATGTTGAAAACGCTAAATCAACTATGGCGTCAACCGTTTTGCGCATCCGCTCAATGTCGCCGGGGTCATTGAGGTCTATGCCGCAAAAGGTCGAGCGGTTACGGTGAAGAAAAAGATAATAAATTCCGCTGATCATCAGGGCCGAGAGTACGGCGATGTCAATTGAGCTTTCGCCCTCGCGGAAAAGCTTCTTAAACTTGAAGACTAACTGCATGTTAAGCATCTCGCGAAGCATTGCCGTCCGCTCCGTTACGGCATTGGCATCGGCAATTTCCCAGCGGAGAATCTCACGCATGATTTTATCTTCCTGCAAATCAGTAATCAATCCATTCAAGACCGTCTTACAGTAGTCAATCGTCGGAGTCGCATCGTCTTCCGTCGCGTTGCGGCGCTTGATACCCTCGGAGACCCAATAATCATACTTCTTTAAAAACTCATCATAAAAAGCATCAAGATTCTTATAACGGTTATAAAAGACTACCGGCTCAATGTCTGCCTGGCGCGTGATGTCTGAGAGCTGAACTCCCGCAAAGCCTTTGCGGCCTATCAGATCAACGGCTGCTTCATTAATGCTTTTCTCAATGTCTTCCTTAGTGCGGCGGGGGCGGCGAGGCTTGGTCATGATTGTAAAAGGCTTAGTGATTGTGATTTTTGCCGACAAAGATAGTGAAATATATTTATACTTCAAAATAATTCACCAAATAAATTTCACAAAACATTCATTAGTGCGCAAAAACCGTCCTATTCACCCGCTAAATTCAATGGTTCCGGTTAACTGAAGTATAAGCCCTCCGGGCTATCTTACTCAATCAAACGTCGCCTTATTTATAATGAGTCGTTTGTGCTATATTTTTTACGAAGTAATTAATTCAACCAATGAGTTCAGTATATATATTTTTTGAATACTTTTCATGAGTGAAGCAACTTTTTTGAAAAAAATTGAGGGGTGGATGAACTTTTTTGCAGGGAGGGGTGTTTTATTGGTGAAAAGCACACAGAAGTGACTTTTTTCATTGTGAAAGAAATGTGATAATGATTGGTTTATTATTTGACGAGGAGTGACCGAGATGGCCACTCCCCGCTGATTTTTTTATATTTCACAAATTTTTCGTAAATTTGCGCTATTGAACAAAACTAACTTTTATGGAAGATAAGAAAATTATCGTGGGTATCACCCACGGCGATATAAATGGCGTTGGCTATGAAGTTATCCTTAAGTCGTTTGAGGACCCTCAAATGTTTGATTTGTGTGTCCCCGTGGTCTATGGCTCGCTGAAAATCGCGTCGGCTTACCGCAAACAGTTAGGCCTGCCCCAGATTCCTTATCAGATAATTGACTCTGCGGCTAATGCCAAGCCCGGTGTGCTCAATTTCATCAACGTCGTTGGCGAAGATGTGGTTGCCGAACCCGGAAAGTCGACTGAAGCCGCCGGAGCAGCCGCCTTGGCCGCCCTTGAGCGCGCTACGGCCGACCTCCTTGGCTCCGAGATTGATTGCCTGGTGACGGCACCCATTAATAAGGCTAATATTCAGGGAGATAACTTCCATTTTGCCGGACATACGGAGTATCTGCAGGCTCGCCTCGGGGCCGACGATGACCGCGCGCTGATGATTATGGCCTCAGACCGCGGCCTGCGTGTTGCCTTGGTAACCACTCATCTGCCGCTCAAGGACATCAGCCCCGCGCTGACCAAGGAGCTGATTACTCAGAAAATCAAGGACTTTAACAGCGCCCTGGTCAGCGATTTCGCTGTCCATGCCCCTCGAATTGCCGTCCTCGCCCTGAATCCCCATAACGGCGACGGAGGCCTCCTGGGCAAGGAGGAAGAAGAGATTATCATCCCCGCAATTGAGGCCGCGCGCGATGAAAAAATCCTGGTCTACGGACCTTATCCGGCCGACGGCTTCTTCGGCGCGGGCCATCAGTCAAAGTTTGATGGCGTCCTGGCAATGTATCATGACCAGGGCCTGACTCCCTTCAAGGCCCTCAGCGGCACGGACGGAGTCAACTTCACTGCCGGATTGCCCTATGTGCGCACCTCGCCTGACCATGGCACCGCCTATGATATTGCCGGCCGCGGCGAGGCTGACCCACAGTCAATGCGCTCCGCCATTTATATGGCCATTGACGCCCTCCGCGCCCGTCGAAACCATCACAGCTCCGTTTCAAACCCGCTTCCGAAGCTCTATCAGGAGCGTCCCGGCCGTGACTGATTTCCCTATAGCGGCTATTCTGCGTTCCCCGGCCTATTCGCCTAACCATATTGCCAACGATGCGGCCATTTTGAACGCCGTCGTCGGCGCCCTGCGTCGGCGGGGGCGCAAGGTCTGTGTCTACACTGAGCGGGAACTGCAGCAAGGAGCTGTAACCGAGCCGGTTATCATCTCAATGTGTCGCGAACAGGCCTCCCTCGCCCTGCTCCGCGAGATGGAGTATGCCGGAAAACTCGTTATCAACTCCGCCTATGGCATTGACAATTGCCGCCGCGAACTCCTGGGGAAACGCCTCCTCGCCGCCGGAATCAATTATCCGGACAATATTGTCTCGCCGACTGACCTCAATATCATCCCCGAGCTGAAAGCGCGCGGATTTGAGCGCGCCTGGGTCAAGCGGGCCGATTCTCATGCCCAACATAAGGAGGACATAACCCCCGTATTCTCCCCCGAGGAGGCCCAGGAAATTCTCCATGAATATTTCATGCGCGGCATCAGAAGTGCCATCGTCGAAGCTCATATTGATGGAATCCTGATTAAGTTCTATGGGGTGCTCTCCGCCTCTCCTTTCTTCCATTGTTTCCATCGCTTAAGCCCGGGAGTGGACCTCAATTTTAACTCTGAGGAGCTGCTCTCGCTCTGTTCCCGGGCCGCTGAAACATTGGGCCTGGAAGTTTTTGGCGGAGATGCCGTTTATGACCCTAAGAATAAGAATATTGTAATTATTAACATTAATGACTGGCCCAGTTTTGCCCCATGTCGCCCGGAGGCGGTCAAGGCAATCACCGGCTTGATTCAATCCCGAATAAATAAATGGAGCAAAACGAAGAAATAAAACCCGTTCGCCCCGAGGTCTTGACAGTTGATGAGGTCATCCAAATGGTACCCAAGCTGCAGGGCCATCGCCGCCTGGTCAATCGCCTCTTCCGTTGGCTTAAAATTGACCAAATCAATGAGATTCACCGCCAGGCGTGCAGTGAGCCCGGACCGCGATGCGCCTCCCGTATCCTTTCAGATTCGCTTAATATCAAGGTTGAGGTCAAAGGCGCCGAAGTGCTTGAAAATCTGCCGCAAGGCGCATTCATAACCGTCAGCAATCACCCCCTCGGAGCCCTTGATGGCATTGCCCTGGTCTCCCTTTTCGGCGAAAAAAGACCGGATTTCAAGGTGATGGTCAATATGATTCTCAACCATGTCCAGGGCATGGCGCCAAACTTTATCGCCGTCGACCCGATGGCTCAAAAAGACCCCGCCAAGCGCGCCGTCAGCATCAATGGCATCCGCCAATGCATCGCTCAGATTCGCGGAGGCCATCCCCTCGGATTCTTCCCTGCCGGAGCCATGAGCAAGACTACGTGGCGCCGCGGTAACATTCAGGACCGTCCCTGGCAAGACTCTGTTCTCCAGCTGATTTTCAAGGCCAAGGTCCCCGTTATTCCCGTCTTTTTTGCTGACCGCAATTCCCGCCTCTGTAACATCATGGGGCATGTCTGCTGGCCCCTGAGGTCGGTGATGCTTCCCCGCGAGGTGGTCCGCAAGCGCAATTCAACTCTCCATGTAACCATCGGTCGTCCAATCTCTCTTGAAGATCAGGAGCCTTATCGGGAAAATGCCCAAACCCTCGGGGATTTCCTCCGCAAGCAAACCTATGATTTGAAGAAAATCTGACCGAAAAATTTGGTGCGTTTGTAAAAATTATGTACCTTTGCGGTGTAATACATCGCTATTACTCCCGCCCCCAATCCTTCTTTTGAATCTTATTAATTAATCTCACTTTTCAATTATTATGAAAAAGTTTCTTTTGGGTTTAGTTGCCGCATTGGCGCTGATTCCCTCGGCCAAGGCTCAGCAAATCCCCCAGCTGCCTGCCGATGATGCTGTTGTTCAGGGCGTCTTGCCCAACGGATTGACCTATTATATCCGTCATAACGAATATCCCAAGGGTCAGGCAGACTTTCATATCGCTCAGAAGGTCGGCTCGGTGCTTGAAGAGGATAATCAGCGCGGACTCGCTCATTTCCTGGAACATATGTGTTTCAACGGCACTAAGAACTTCCCCGGAAATTCGCTGATTTCTTATCTTGAAAGCATCGGCGTTAAGTTCGGCTCCCATCTTAATGCTTATACCGGAACGGATGAAACCGTCTATAAGATTACCAATGTCCCGACGGCGCGTCCTGAGGTGACTGACTCGGTCCTCTTGATTCTCCATGACTGGGCCAACGAACTCCTCCTCGAACCCGAAGAAATTGATAAGGAGCGCGGAGTCATTCATGAGGAATGGCGCTCAAGCAATGTCGGACAAATGCGTATTCTTGAGCAACTTCTGCCCAAAATCTACCCCGGCTCACGCTATGCCGAACGCCTCCCTATCGGCACTATGGAAGTCGTTGATAACTTCCCCCATCAGGCTCTCCGTGATTACTATGAAGCATGGTATCGGCCTGACCTCCAGGGTATAATCGTTTGTGGCGACGTCGACGTTGAACGCACCGAACAGGTCATCAAGCGCATGTTTGCCGACATTGAAATGCCCGCAAACGCCCCCGTCCGCGTCTCTTTCCCGGTGCCTGACACTCCCGGAACCATCTATGCCGTCGGTGCCGATAAGGAAATGACCAATTCCGTTGTCTATCTGATGTTTAAGCATGAAGTGACGCCGATGGAACTGCGCAATACTCCTTATTATCTCGGTCTGGACTATGTCTCTGACCTCATTGACATTATGCTCAATGCCCGTTTCTCTGACATGATGAGCAAACCGGAAACCCCGTTTGCAGTTGCCCAGGCAAGTATTGAAAACTATATGCTCAGCAACACTGAGGATGCGCTGACTGTTATCGGAGCCGCAAAGGATGGTGATATCGTAACCACTCTCATGAGCATTTATCGCGAAGTGCTTCGCGCAGCCCGCGGCGGATTCACTTTCTCTGAACTCGAACGCGCCAAGGCTGACTGGATGGCTCAGCTCGAACAGCAATATAACAACCGTAACACTCAGGAAAACAGCTTCTTCACCAATCAGATGATTCGCAGCTTCATTGACGGTACTCCCATGATGAGCCTCGATGATACTTACGAGGTGATGCAGCAGTTCGCCCAGATGGTTGACCTCAACGCCGTTAACACCACTTTCCGCGAAATGGTCACTGACGATAATCGCGTGGTGCTCTGCATGCTCCCTGACGGAGTGAAAATCCCCTCTGATGAGGAGCTCGCCGCCGCTATCGCTTCCGTCGATGCCGAAGAAATTGAAGCGTTCAAGGATGAGGTGCGTGAAGACCCCCTGATTCCCGCGCTTCCCGCTCCCGGCAGTGTCGTTAACTCTGAGGCCTCAACTGAATTTGATGAAACTCAGGTGATTACCCTCAGCAATGGCGCCACCGTTTACCTCAAGAAGACTCCCTTCAAGGCTGATGAAATTTTCCTCACTGCTTCCGCTCCCGGCGGTATCGCCCGTGTGCTCAATCAGCTTGACCCCGTCAGCGTACGCACCATCGATATCTTCGCTCCCGCCTATGCCATTGGTGCTTACACCTCTACTGACCTCGAAAAATACCTCGTTGGCAAGCAAGTAGGACTCCAGCCCTCTTTCGGATTATATTCAACTGAAATTGAAGGCTCCGCAACTCCCAAGGACCTGCCTACTCTCATGGAGCTCCTCTATGGCTATTTCACTTCCGTGAACTATCCTGAAAAGGAATTCGCCGCAACTCAGAGCCTCTATTATGGCCTCGTCCAGAACCAGGAAGCTAACCCCCAGTTCATCTTCCGCCGCGATGCCAACAAGAGCTTCTACACCTCTCCTTATCAGCAGGTTATGACGGCCGACGACGTTAAGAACGCCACCCGTCAGGGTATTGAACAGCTCGTTAAGTCTCAGCTCACTGATGCCTCTGAATGGAGCTTCACCTTCGTCGGCAACTTTGACCCCGAGCAAATCAAATCCCTCTGTGAGCAATATATTGCAACTCTCCCCTCAACTCAGAATGGCCCGACTCGCGTCTACACCGCCGACCCGGCCCTGGAAACACGCCCCGGAGTCATCACTGACTCTTACACTACCAAGATGGAAACCCCTCAAACCTGGTGTTTCATCAAGCAGAGCGGTAATGTTCACTATAACTCCCGCAATGCCAAGCTCGTTTCCGTTGTCGGACAGATTCTCTCAGCTCGCCTGCTCAAGACAATCCGTGAAGAGATGGGCGCCGTTTACTCCATCAGCGCTATGGGTACCATGTCGGCTCCCCTCGGCCTGAATGCAAACGTCATCGTGCCCTTCCCGATGAACCCTGACCAGAAGGAAACCGTCCTCGCTGCTATCCAAAAGGAGTTTGCCGACATGGCCCTCAATATCAATGAGGAAGAACTCTCAAAGGTCAAGGAATTCCTCGTCAAGACTTATGTTGAACGCGCTGAACAAAACGATGCCTGGGCAGGTTATATCAGTAACTGGTATCTGACCGGATCTAATAACATCAAGGATGCCGTGGAGATTATCAACTCCCTGACTCCGGCCGATGTGCAAAACTTCGTCAAGATGATGAATGATCAGGGCAACTACCATGTGGTAATCTTAGATCCCGCTAATGAATAATCTTATGATGAAATCTCCTCTTATTCCCGTGGCCCTGCTGGCCGCGATTTCCCTCGGTGGATGCTCCCTGCTCAAAAAGCAGGAGGCATCCACTGTCAATTCCCAGGATGCCTTGCCCCTCTTTCCCGTAACGACTCAAACCCCTGTCGATATTTCTATTGACGGACACTGGTTCATGCGCACCGTAGGCTCCATGAAGCTCTCCGGGTTTGATGAAGAATGGCCTTTCCTGGAATTCGTCCCGACTGAGGCCCGCTTCTATGGCAACAACGGATGTAACATAATCAACGGCTCTTACCATTTGGGTCCCAAGCAGGAACTCCGCCTCAGCGAAGTGGCCGCGACGATGCGCCTTTGCCCCTCTGACTCGCTGGAGTATCCCGTGGCACACGCCCTGGATGCCGTCCGCTCTTATTCTGTTTCTACTGCTCCGGATGGCTCGACGATTCTCAGCCTTCATGATGCTGATAATCTGACTGTGATGACCCTCCGAAAAAGCGACATTGATTTCCTTAACGGACCTTGGCGAGTTAAGTCTATCAATGGAACCGAAGTGGAAAACCCTGACTGCCGTTTGATTTTTGATGTGGCTGAAGGAACCGTCAGCGGCGACACCGGATGTAACATCCTCAATGGCCGGCTCACACGCGAACCCTCTGTCAGCGGCTCTCTCGGATTCTCTCATCTGGCCACAACCCGCATGGCCTGCCCCGACATGGCTACGGAACAGTCCCTGCTCATTGCCCTGGAAGAAGTAACTGCAGCCCGACATTCCGGCAAGTCAGTCGACCTCCTGAACTCCGCCGGCGACGTCATAATCCACCTGACCCAACTCTCCAAATCCGACCTCTGATTCCCCCTTCAAAACATCATAACGGCCCTCACCATACTCAGTGAGTGGCCGTTATTTTAAACTGCGGGTGATAAAAATTTTTACTCTGCTATCATTATCTTCTATTCTGGATCCTCTTTGGCTTTAACCATTATAAAAAGCTTGTTTATATAATCCCTAAACTTCTTATCTATACGGTAAACTTGTCCGTTATACCATAGACAAAAATCAGTTTTATATTTTGAAGAACGTTGATATCCATATGCATTTCCCATATATACTTCTGAAATATATTCTACATCGCATTTAAAAATAGCAATATTTTTAGTTTCGTTATATATCGCACTTATTACTGTAAAATTACTATCATCATATCGAACTGTTTTAATTTGTTCAATATAGTTATTAAATTTACAGTGAATCAAATCATTTTTCTTTTTATTAAGCAGTATGACTGTTGAATCATTTTTAGTATAAATGTCATCAATCTTGGGGTCTCCTTTAAAAAGAATATTAGATGGTTTGCCACATACGAAAAGACGGTCTACGTAGCCAATTGAACCAGTTTTCATTGCAGCCAATAATTCATTCGTAACTTTTTCTTTCAGTCCCTCTTTTTTTTGAGATAGTTCAAATAATGGCACTGATTTTGGAGTAGGCTTTATTGTCGCAAATCCCTCCATCGCTTCATCAACCCTAAATCTACGACCCTTCCCAATATATTCTATGGGACAATAAAGCGTTGCAAATTCTTTAACAATCTTTGGGAACGTTGTAGATTTATAGTTATTTACATAAGGATCAAATATTGGAGGAGCCCCATTATAGATGATTTTTTCAATGTTATCACAATCGTCAAAAGCCCCTGCATATACCCTTATTGGTTTTTTCTCAGAGCTCCCTTTTCCTGGACCAGCAGCACAACCTTCAATATCAAACTCAACTACACGAAGTTTTTTACAACCTTTAAATGCAAATTCGGCTATTCCGGTATCTCGCCAATGGGGATGTTCTGCAAGTGACTGTGGGAGAAATATGGAATCAAGTTGGGTATTCTCAAAAGCTCGTTTCCCAATAAAGTATAAACTCTCAGGAAAATTAATTGAGGATAAGGAGGAATTAATAAATGCGTTTTCATCAATAGTCCTAATTGATGAAGGCAACTTAATTGAAGTTAAATCCTTTCCGATAAAAGAGTTCTTCCCAATACGAACAACTGTTAACTCTCGACCTCGGATCTCTATCTTTTCAGGAATTATAAGATTGCCGGAAACATTCCCTTCGCTCACTTCCACTTCGCCATTTCCAAGTAGCGAATATTTTAGACCTTCTACTTCAAAGTCCTGTGCCAAGGAAGATATACTGGCACAAATTATCACCGTTATAACCAATATTATTTGTTTCATAGATATCCCTATTATATCATTTTTAATTTATATTCTTTGATTTCGATATCGGCACGAGCCATCAGTGGATGGCGAGGATTACCTTCATTGGTTAAGTCACCAAGCTGGATAAATTTAGCCCCCTTGAATTGAGTCAACTCTTTCAAAATATCTTTCAGGCAGAGGCGAAGATATTTCTTTTTTGAAATAGAATTTCCATAGGCTACAAGAATGGAGGGATTTTCAATTTTTGAAATTTCTTCCACAATGTGCGAGATATTCTGCTTATG
>JAAVCG010000013.1 GCA_014802435.1 Bacteroides sp.
ACGCAATCATTCCTTTTCAAATGCCCAAAAATACAAATATTCAAGACGTTATACAACTTTTAGCCTGCAATTTGACCCTTAACGCATCGGCGATCCGATTTCAGCCTGCAATTTGACCATTAAGTCTAAAATTAAAGGGTTGTTCGGGGATTTTTAAGGGGCAAAGGGTCTTTTGGGACAAGTTGCTACTCACCATTTAAACTTTGAATATGGAAAATACTAAAATTTCAGCGGTGGAGTTTGACTCCATCATACCTGTCGATGACCTATGTATGGCTGCCGGACTAATCTGCTTATCGCAAAAACGCGCACTACGACATTTTGCTTTCAACGATGGTCGGAAACTGACAGTAAACACTGCCCGTAACGAATGGGCTATGAAGAATCCGGATGAATTTGGTTCGGCGTCCTCGCTGGCTAAGAAACTCGGTGTTGTGGAGAACGACTCTTTCTCAAAGGCTATGGAGGTAGTGGAAGCACTATATTCCGAGCGAGATAGTATTCCGGCAACATTCGGCTATACAGCACTCAGTAGACCTATCTGGGATTTCACAGATACGTGTCATCCTAAAAATCGGGAACTCGGAGAATTAATGACCCGATACGGCTTGTCAATGGATAACGTGAAGTTCCACACTCTCGAAGGTTCATTGCCTCATGTCAAGAGTCAGAAACCGGAGCGCGTCTTAGCCATGTCTGTTGGTGAGAACCGTGAGAGTTTCATGGCTTTCACCGGACATGTGTTCCGCCAAATCGGTGATGCCGGAATGAGCATCGTAGGTCAACGCAGGAAAGACCAGATCTGTATGGTCTATGAAAATCCCCTAGACTTCCTTACCCTTATGGAATCGGTGATACGCAATGATGTTTACCCGATTATGGCTCGACGCTATCACATCATCCTCAATGGGAAACGAGGACTCGCCGAGGCTTGCGAATACCTGAAGTCTAATCCTGACTTTCTTGAGGTGCGCTGCTTTATACCTAAAAATGATTTTGGGAAGACAGCTTTCGCCGCCATAAATGATGCAGTGAAAGGAACTGCGGTCGACCGCTCTGGGCTGTTCCAAGGCTTCGGTTCGCTGTTTGAAAAGTACCGTCCGAAGGTGCCGGAATCCTACAGAAAATGGAAGGCTGCTCAGGTTAAGAAAGTTGAAGTTTCGCAGACGAAGAATGTCGGACACAAAGAGGCTCCACAAAAAGTCGAGAATCAGACCTCTCGAGTCGTAGAAAGGAGCGCGATAATCGACCGCCAGAAAGGAGGGTTTCAGTTATGAGGTCATTTATGCACCGGGAAATTCAGGTTGCTCTGCAAGATGTGTTTTTGTCAGACACTCCGCTGTCGCTACGTCCTGAAAAAACACCCTTGCAAGGGGAAACCCCTCGACCCGATTTGTCTGACAGACAGTTTGCAAAACCTACGGTTTACAACCGTGAAAACTTTGTCATGAAATGAACGCAAGAGTAGGAAAATCGTCCGACATTTCCCATAGTCTGGGCTACGCGCAAAATCACGAGAAAGACGGTGGCATACTATTCGCAAATTTCACCGATTTGTCAGCATCGCCGGAGGAACAGGCACAGGACTGGATGGCAACTGCCTACGATTACAGGACGCAATGTTACACGATCATCATTTCATTCACTCCGGAAGAAACTGCCATGCTCCGCTCGATGCCGGACAACGGACGCGACAAAGTCAGGACTATCATAAAGGATTTTCTTGATGAGCTGGGGCAGCGCGGAAACGATGTATCAGAATGCCCGTATATCGTAGCTCGTCATGACAATACCGATAATGAGCATTATCATATTGTGATCCGAACTACCGACATCAACGGCAAGCGATTCTGTGACAAGTTCATAAACAAGAATGCCAACCGAGCAGCTGCATACATCGCTATGAAGTACGGTCTTGAGACTGCCCAAAAAGCTGCCGAACGAGAGAAAGCTCATCAGGAGGCGGAGGGTAAACGTCAGAAAGATAAGACAGCCCGCCAGCATAAGCCATCAGCTACCCAATCTCAGATTGATGAGAAGATGCGACGTAAACGGGCTGTCGAGGAGGCTCGGAAGCGTAGGACAAAACTCAAATACCTGATTGAGAAAGCGGTTAAAGGGGCTACTGATTTTGTAGGAGCACTCGCTGCTGATGGACTGACTTTATTCACTGATCCGAAAAAAGGTCCATGCGTAAAAATAACTGATAGTGACGGCAAGGAACGGAGTTACAGCCTGCAAAAGGATCTTGGCATTGACATGAGTATCATTCCACCTGTTAACATCACTCTGCCCGGAACATCAAAGACAACGGCAACTAAAGTTTCTGCAGCCCCGGCAATGAACAAATCCTCTCAATCTTCTCCCTTGAAGTCAAAATCTGAAAGTGCCGGAATTAAAAATATTAAGGATACTCCATCCGGTAACTCACGCAATGCAGAATATGAGATTTGTGATGGTAAGAGCACTGATGATCCTGATGAAGAATGGAAAAGACGTAATGGATATAAAATGTAAAAACAATATTGTATGAAACACAAACCCTCAGTCCTGCAAGGCAGGCGCAAACATAGTAACTCAGACGAAAACTTGTCTGAACGTATCACTTTCAGACTAACCCCCATCGAGCGAAAGGCTCTGGAGGAGAAGGCTAAGGAACGAGGATTGAAACTCAGCCTTCTTTGTCGCCTCATCGTGATGCGTCGGAAAATCCCCGACCGTTCTCCTCAGACGCTACAGTGGTTCCGCGACCTCGTGGGAATGAAGAACAATCTAAACCAGATTGCTCACCATCTGAATAGCACAAAAGAATCCGACCAATGGGCTATTGAGGCAATACGCTTCATAGCCGAGGAAGTCAAAAAAGCAAAAACCATCTTAACAGTAAATAATTATGGACAATCCATTTGACAACGTACCCTCCACTGCCGATGTGCCGGATGTAGTCGATAAGAAAACCATAGCCACACAGACCTCACTGGTCGAAAGATTTGAGGCAGCAATAAGCCGAGAAGAAGCTGTAGCCAAGAATCAGGAAGAACTTGCCGGAGTGGTGTTTGAGACCTTCCTTGACGATGACGGCTCAATAAAGGACATCGCTCACTCCGCGGAGATAATCTCCGCCCTTCGCCAGTCGCAAGCGGCTATGGATAGATGTTGCGAACGCATCGAAAAAGCTCAACGACAAATACCATCAAACATTGAGGCTCACCTCTGCGATGAAGACCGCGACCGTCTTGATACTAATTTCATTAGATTGAAGAATCTGATAAAACTCAATTTCCCTATTGTCATAGGTATCGGCGCACTTGTCGGTATCTGCTTGATGGGGAGTATTCTGGTCTGTAACTCTGCTGCAAACACAAGACACGAGTATGAGCAACGCATCATAGAACTTGACCGCTGGCATCATGAAAACGTCGAAGCAATCTCCTTCGGACAATTCTACCGTGAGAATTATCCCAATAAATACCGCGAATGGCAAACCGGACGCTGGCAGCAGGACATCGCATACTGCGACTCCCTCATCCGCACCCACTCCCTCGACCGCCTGAAACGTCTTCACGAAGATAAATAGTGGTAATTTTATCCTGAGAATCCGACAAGAACTATCCTGCCTGTCGGATTCTCTATGTTATAGAGCATAAACCCTTGGTCACAAACGATAAGTTTATTAACTTTACGTTCAAATTTAATTTATTATTCAATGGAGACAAAAACAGAACGTCAAAAACTAAATAGAATAAAAGCAGTATTAGCGGAAACTGGTCAGACTGGCAAATGGCTCGCCGAGCAATTAGGCAAAGATCCTGTCTCCGTCTCAAAATGGTGCACCAACACCTCCCAACCGGATTTGTATACTTTGTCTCGAATAGCAGATTTATTGATAGTTGATAATAAAGACTTGATAATAACGACAACTAATACAAAAATTTTGATTTGATGTACTAAAAATCCAGTAATTATGTAAGCAGTTGTTTACCATTTGGTAATAAATGGTATTACAACAATATACTAAACAAGCTGATCAAATATGGATATAACAAAACTTGCATCACAAGCAGAAGAAGACGCACTGGCAGAAGCTTTGGAAGATAAGTATGTATCCGAAGTTTCAAATAGAATGCGTGACATTGAGACAATTAACAAACCTGACATGAAACGTTGGGTTTGGGAACTTATCCAAAATGCCAAAGATTCTATCGCTTCATCCCCAGACCGAACCAGCGTTGATATACGCTTTAATATTAAGGGAGATGTTATGGAGTTTAGCCATAATGGAGCTCCTTTTACTCATAAGGCTCGAATTGCGCTTATGTACAAGCACAGTTCTGGTAAAGATAATCATCAAACTACCGGAAGATTTGGGACTGGCTTCCTTACAACACATCGACTTTCAAAAATTGTTGATGTTAAAAGTAATGTGATTGATCGACAAGGAAACATCTCGGGATTCAAACTCACTCTCTTTCGTAATGGTAATTCTCAAGACGAATTACGGGAGGGATTACAGAAAATGCGAGACTCAAGACAATGGATAGAACCGCAAGATTGGACTAGGTTCACGTATCGAATCACAGATGATATGGGACATGAGAGCTTAAAATTAGGTATTGAAAGTTTTCATTCCCTCATTGCTTCAACGATGATTTTCTGCCCCGAAATAAAATCCGTGACCTTTGATAATAATGGGAATCTTACATATATTTCTAGAGGTGAATCTATCGAATTACGTGATGGCATTAAGAAGATTGAGCTTCGTATACTCAATGGTGATGATCATCATAATAAGAACTTTCTTGTCGTAGAAGAATTTCATACTCTTACAGATTGTCTCGTTGCCCCTGTTAAAATGATTGTAGAAGTTACTGAAGATCTTTCAATAATTTCTCATGGGGACGAATGTGGCTTCTTTTGTTCGTTACCATTAGAAGGAATCGAAAACCAACTTGTAGAGCCATTTATCGTTAACTCTGAAAGTTTTGAATCTACTACTGAAAGACAACGTTTAAGACTTGATGGCCCATCTATAAGAGAGGATGGCTCTCTTACAATAATGGGGATAAATAAGTCGATCTACTCAACAATATTATCTCTTTTTAAGCACTTATCCACATACTTGGTCGAAGAAGGATACAAAAATTTACACTTTATTGTAAATGGGCTAAAAAGTATAAGGTCAGGAGCTGAAGAATTGGATGAAAAATGGTATAAAGAGTTTGTTCAAAAGAAATATAGAGAAATTGTCAAAACATTACCAATTGTACGGAATCTGAATCATGAGCCCGTGTATCTAAAGGATATCGTCATTCTAAAAGGAAGACAAGATGAATTAGCTCTTTTAACCAATCTTTTAGTAGAACTTTATCCTCAACAGTTAATTGAAGATAATGATGCATGGAATAGCGTAATCTGGAAAGATGATGATATTCGTGTATGGGATATTGTTGATTTTTGTGAACATATATCGTCTACGTACACAAATTGGAATAATATTCCTAATCTTTCGCTTGAAAGATTGATTGAATGGTATAATAGTTTTTTGTCGCTTGTGGTTTCACATGATGAGAGTCTGCTTAAGAAATATGCTCTTCTTCCGGATATGAAAGGGGATTTTCATGTGAACGATGAAAACTTTCGCCAAAATGTAAATATATCAACACATGCGCTTGAAATCTTACGTAAATTAGGTAAAGATAAAAGTGGGGAGCTTCTACATCAGGATATAACTGCATTGAAGCTATGGAAAGAATACACGTCTCAATCAGCTTCTGGTGACATAAACGAGAGGGTTAAAGAAATCATGACACAGACTGGTTGGCTTGATAAATTACTTCCTTTACTTTCAGCTATACCGACAGATGAAAGCCGATATTCTAATTACCCTGGCTTTTGCGAAAAGCGTCGCGGTTTTTTAGAGATCGCAAGAAATCTGTATGGCTGTGTGATTGAGGAAGTGGAAGAAAACAGTCTTATTGCTGAGTCATGGCGTGAATTTGACAAGAATTTCGTCAATGCAGCTTTAAAAAAGCTATCAGTGTTAGGTAAACTTGAAGCGCTGCCTAACGGATTAGATGCGTCGTGGCTAAGTCGAACGTTGAGAGTTTTAAATCCATCTTCGGAGCAATGGGCAAATTTTAATCTACTTCCGAATCAATATGGAGACTTCAAGAATAAAGAGAAGATTAGTGTCGATAATGGAATAGAAGATATTTTAAAATCTGACATTCTAAAGCCAATAGGTATCAATCCTCGTGAGTATTTGCTTGATTCCAATATAGATGCGAAGTCATTGGGCATAGAGAAGATCCAAACATCATCTGGAATTGTATCTGCAATCCGTAATAAATTTGAAAGTAACCTTTCATATGGTGGCTCATTTACTCACAGCTATAATGGGAGATTTTATAAATACTCTCAGCAGACACTTCTTCCCATAGCGAAATATATAACAGGCCTGCTCCCGAGCGATAAGGAGTCTGAGCATTTCAAGATGCAGTATGATTTCGTAATGGCTGTAGATGCTTTGACCGGAGGGGTGTCATACGGCGGAATGATAGGCTATACCAATTCTGATCTGTGGACTGTTCCCAATATGTTAATAGCGAAAGATCTCTTTGAGACAATCAAGTCGGATGGCTCGATTGATGGATCCAGTAAACGATTGGGCGGTTGTGGGACAAAGCGTGTCGTTGAACTGCTGAACAACCTGTATCATTGCTTGGACGCACTTCGGATCAATAGCGAAGGAGCCGCAATAGTGCCCAATCAGCATGGACAATACTGCATGCTGTCGGCACTTTACGACGAGTCAAATGAACCTGATGAACTACTCAAGGACATTGCTGTAGAAATCCCCGGAGGAGAAGATTACCGTCAGGTCCTGATTCATCCGGGAATAGAGCGTCATCGTGGTGCATTAAAATCCAATGAAGAAATAGCATCATTCGTTGACAACCGAGTAATAATGCTGTTTAACGCACCATTAAATTGGCAAGATGATCAGTTCCGTAATGCTGTTACAAAATTTATAGAAAGCTGGGGGCCGGAACATAAGGCACTCTTCGAGAGCCTTAAGACCTACAACCAGAAAGATGCAATAACAGTCAACGTGATCATAACACCAGAAGTACGTTCAAAGCTGCAGGCAATTGTAAGAGTGGGCACTGATGTATCAGTTATTGAGAATGCAAAAGAAAACGCTGAAAGAGTTAAAGCTCTTGAAGAAGAGAATGCTCGCTTGAAAGCACAACTTGCCAGTCGTGCTATTGCTGGTTCAGAGGGCGAACGTAATGACTTGACTACGGCTCAACGTCAGACATATCTTGATGAAGCACGTAAACTTGTATTAGAAGACCTGGCTAAGGATGGGTTCGATATATCAGATGCGGTTTACGACAATACTCGTATTTATGGTGTTAAGGATTGTGGAGGAAATAATCGTCCAATTGTATTTAGAAGTAATTTGAGTCATCGTTCTACAGTAATATCACCGGAGGACTGGATTATTCTTAATCAGCCGGGAGCGATGTTCGGTGTTGTATCAGAGCACGGAAAGGTTGGGAAATACAACCTCATAGATATGCTGAAAGAACAGGAAGCAATGACAATTCGATTCTCATCATCAAACCTCGAATGGCCACATCATCTTTCAGAGATGACCAAAGTGTTTCATTATTTCAATGGAATACAGTTCGACTTTGAAAGATTTATATCTCCGACACTTGAACGTTGGCAAAGTTTTATGGCTCCCGAACTTGAGACCGGAGAACAAGCAGGAGTAAATCCATCAATTCCTTTGCCTGAATAAATATGGAGCAAAGAGAGAATATTCGTAAATTTCTAAATATGGAACTTACCGCTGTAACGGAGGACTTCGATAAGAAGTTCTCCGCTACGGCTCTCCATTTGCTAAATGACAGCGAGGAATTGTTTATCGGGCAATTCTTAAAATTTGTCAACGGTGAAATGATCGTCAAATTCAGAGCGTCAAGAGCATTTCCCCGAAAAGGCGAATACGTGCAAGCCATGTACTTGCCGGCCAAAATACAGGATTATAGACTGTGGGGAAATTTAACCTATGAATATCTGTTTAAGAATAGATTAAAGGGCTCGGAAGCGGTATGCATTTGGCAAGCAAAATCAAATGAAGAGGGCTTTGTGCTACTTGGATTCCGTGGTATTGAGTTAGATTTTGCCGAGTATATCTCAAAAGCACCCGGGGCACTGATCATAATGGGACCTCATCGTCCGCCCATCGATTATCTTGCCAATCTCTACAGACTTACACAAGATGAGTATTCTCAGCGTGTATCCGATATTTTAGACTATCCTTATAGTCAAGTGTCCAATATTCCAATTCCGATAAAAGATACTCAACCTTTTCAATTTATATATCAACAAATTCAGTCATCAAGCATTACTTTACTTCAAGGTCCTCCCGGAACTGGGAAAACTCACTTGATTGCAGAACTCTGTGCAAAGCTTTGCAAGGAAGGTAAATCAGTTCTTGTCACTGCGCTGACAAACAGAGCTTTGATTGAGATTGCGACAAAACCTGCTGTTGACGACCTTCTAAATAATGGTAAGGTTCTAAAATCGAATCTCACGAGTGATGAACAATGCGAAGAACCTCGGCTTTCTCCATTAAAACAAGTCGTTCCAATCAAGGGCAACCTTGTTATGGCTACGTATTATATTGTCAGTGGATTCGCTACGGATTCGACTGAAGAACAAGCATTTGATGTTGTGATAATGGATGAGGCAAGTCAAGCACTTATGCCAATGTTCGCGGCAGCAAACAAAATTGGGCATAGAAACCTATGGGTAGGAGATGTTGCCCAACTTGGACCTGTTATCGCACTTAATGAAGACAGAGTCGCTTCAAATGGTTTTAATGATTACGTCAATGGTTTGATGACAATGTCAAACAAGAGACAATTTCCAAGCTATCAATTAATACATACATATCGTCTTCCTCAACGTAATGCGGATTATACAGGGATATTCTATCGTGGAACTCTTGTCTCTGCTAAAAATGACACTGTCTTAAGATTATCCTCTCTGAATAGGATAGTACATCATAATGGTGGGCCCACCTTGGTACTCACTGATATGAATGTTTCTGATGCCACTCCTCAGTTTGCAATGGATATGGCAACATTCATCGTGTACTCTATCCTACGCGAAAACCCATCAACCGAAGTGTCAGTTTTAACATGCTTGAGAAAAACTACACGAGCATTGCAAAAAGCAGTGGCATTGCGGATGGGGTTGGGTAATCAAGTGCTGATAGAAACTATTGCGAGGGTTCAAGGTCTAACGACAGATATTACAATTTTATTCATCCCTAATACCTCATTAATTCGATCTCTTGAACCTAGGCTATTCAATGTCGCCACAAGTCGTGCCAAAAGTCACACTATAATCATCGCAGATAAAAATATTCTAAACTTCGCCGGAATGAATAGAGATGTTAGAAATTTCCTTGAGCGACTCAATCAAGAATCGTGTATATATATTTCGGCCGATAATTCAACATCGTCAATGCGACTTTCGGACAATTCTTATAACCTTAATAAAAATGGGTTTCTTGGTTAACAACAAACAATTACAATTATGGCGAAATCTACTGATAAAATAAGGATAACGTTGGATTCGGGTGTCTGTGTGGAAGCGCAGGCACCGGTGATTGTATCGGCAAGTAGAAGCACTGATATTCCGGCGTTTTATGCTGATTGGTTCTTTGAGAGATTGAAACGAGGATACTCTGCATGGACCAATCCTTTCAATGGGGTTACTTCGTATGTAGCTTATAGCAATACAAGGTTCATTGTATTCTGGTCCAAGAATCCAAGCCCCCTTTTGAAGCACCTAGATTATCTTATGGAGCGAAAGATCGGATGCTATATACAATATACTCTTAATGATTATGAAAGAGAGGGACTTGAGAAGGGTGTCCCTCCGTTAGAGCAACGTATTGAAACATTCAAGATGCTGGTAGATAAATTAGGTAAAGGTCATGTGATATGGAGATTTGACCCGATGATTCTAACTGATAAAATCAGCATTAGTAATTTGCTTGAAAAGATTAAAAATATTGGTGATCAGCTCAAGGATTATACCGAGAAACTTGTGTTCAGTTTTGCCGATATAGCCTCGTATCGTAAGGTGAAATCCAATCTTGAAAAGAATGGCATCAATTATATTGAGTGGGATGAGGCATCAATGAACGAATTTGCATCTAAACTATCTGAAATGAACCGGAAGCGTGGATGGAATTTCGAACTTGCAACTTGTGGAGAAAAAATAAATATTGAGCAATATGGCATTGAACATAACCGTTGCGTAGATGATGATCTTATGATTCGGTTTGCATATCAAGATAAAGATTTGATGGACTTCTTGAAAGTAGATGTCAGGAGAGTTCTGCCATCCGCGCCGTCTATGTTTGAAGAGTTTGATGACACGCCATCAATTCCTGATGGCGTCATAATGCTTACACCTGAGACTTATGCTATTAAACAAAAAAATAATAGGGATAAAGGACAAAGACAGTTCTGCGGCTGCATTGTAAGTAAAGATATTGGCCAGTACAATACTTGCCCCCATATTTGCGAATACTGCTATGCAAATACAAGTAAAGAAGTTGCTGTAGCGAATTGGAAACGTCATAAACAAAATCCATCAGGAGAAAAAATCATTGGATGATGAATTATAAAGAACGAATTAATAGTATTGGTAACCTTACAATGGATGCAATTATTGATAATTGTAAGGCTCATATACCAACACAATTCCGTCATCGTCCTTATTGGCATCCGGAACTAAATCATGGTTTAGATCTTCTCAAAAGCGATGAGGGATTAGATTGCTACATTGGAGCATACGGAGAGATGCACCAATCTAAATGCCGAGCCGCCTTACAAAATATGCCATTTCCACCTAAAGAGAATAGTGGCTCTCTGTCATTGGAAATTGTCGATTGGGGATGTGGTCAAGGAATAGGTGCAGTATGTGTTATAGATTTCCTTAAAGAAAGAAATCTTACCCAATGGCTCAAAAGGATTACGCTTATTGAGCCATCGCATGCGTCTTTAAGCAGAGCTGTTGCTAATGTGACCAGAGCTACAAACAATGGAGTCCGAGTTATACCGATTAATGAGTATTTGCCCTCTGTTACAGATGGCAATGAGATCAGTAGTGTTATGTATGAACAAAATTTTGTCGTACATATATTCTCCAATATATTAGATGTAACTAATATAGATTTGGGAAAGCTGGCAAAGTGTATGGCAATTCCNGGNCATACACACTATNTNCTATGTATGGGTCCTTTAAATGCTAATGCTTTTAGGATAGACCGATTCAGCGAAATATTTCAGANTTCTGAGTNTTTCTCAANTATTGCCAATAATAATTATGGTCGNACCTNAGANACNAATTANTGTTTTACNTGTAAGACTAAAGGNTTTGTATATTATGGCACATCACTNGATTTATCGAAATACAATCCNCTGGANANAGCNAAGNCTCCNNTATATGGAGANTATGATGTCAATTTACAGATAAGTAACAATCTTTTNTCACTGGAAAAGGGATGGGTATATTATAGGTTGCAGAATATTCTTTCTCCTNCTGATTTGATTTATCTGAATCCCGACTTGAACGGAACNTCTCCGGATTTNNTAATAATACGGCCAAATGTCGGAATNATCGTNATATCTGTATTTGAGGAAGACCTGACCAANTGCNANGTAAATACTNATGACCATTGGTTAATTGATNTTGAAGATAACAACGGCGAAATTCGTACAATCCAATCTCCATATACTGCCCTTGAAAATTCGCAGAATCTAATAATTGAGAACATCNGGGAGATTACAGANGCNGTAATTGATGANANTCGTAATTTATCACTTGTNAAGAAAGTACTTGTATGNACCAAAGGTACNAAAGAGCAAGCAACNGAGATTTTCGGGAATCAGNAATGGGTACAGGTATATGGTTCNGATTTCNTAAATACCACCAATGANCCTTCTAATAAAGTNGCNACACATTTCTTTGATGATTTNCNGTTTCATTATCNNTCNTCAGTTTTTGATTCNGTTGTNCTTCAACAANTAAAGNATGACCTNTCTCCANNGTGGCATTCCTACNGAGAAGGGATTGACTTCAAATTGTCTACTCAACAAATAAATCTATCCAAAAGTGTAGCAGGAGGTCAACGAAAGATTAGCGGTGTAGCAGGTTCAGGNAAGACTCAAGTCCTGGCAAATAGGGCCGTCAATGCACAAGTNCGTACTGGAGGTAATATCTTGATACTTACATTCAATATTTCATTAGTTAACTACATGAAAATGCGGTTNTCACAGGTTCGTGCNGATTTCCCATGGGATAAAATTCATATTGATTACTATCACAGGTTTTTCCGCAAACACGCTAATGCGAGNAATCTTCATGTNTATTTTNATTCTTATGATAATGAGAATTTTTTTAATAGGGTNACTCAGGGACTGCCAAAATATGACGCTATTCTCATAGACGAGGTACANGATTATAAAACCTCTTGGCTTCAACTGATTAGACGAAATTTTTTACAAGACAACGGAGAGTTCGTNGTATTTGGTGANCCCAAGCAAAACATATATCACCGNGAAACAGCTAAGAATGGTGATATTTTNCTTGGCGTTATTCCNGGTGAATGGAATAAAACATTGACAAAAGGTCANAGATTTTCCAATCCGGCTNTTACGAACTTAGCTATGAGATTTCAAAAGCATTTTATCGGTAATCCGGATGAAATAGAAGACTCNAATAATTTGGATTCAGGGATTCAGTTTAACCTGATGCAATATNGTAATATACCTGATGAAGGTGACCATATGTCCTTAACAGAAACAATATATTCAATATGTCTTGACTTCATTAATACTAATGATATAAATNTTTCAGATNTAGCTATAATAGCACCTCAAACCAATTTGCTCAGAGAATTAGATTCTAAATATAGAAACGACTCAGGGAAGNAGACCACCACAACTTTTGTATCTAAGGANGGTATTCAAAGAATCTCACGTCAGAAGAGTCAAGCGTCTTACGGTTATAAGCANGATTTAGAGAGGCTTGAAAAAGTCTTGAAGAATCGTTTCACAATGGTTACTCGAAATCTAAAAATGTCGACCATTCAAAGCTTTAAAGGATGGGAAGCGCCCACCATCATATGTATTATNCAAAATGATACATATAGTGATGAAAATGTTGTAACTTCTCCNGAACTTGTTTATACCGGGATTACGCGTGCTAAAGAGAACCTTTTCGTAATNAATATCGGNAATAANANGTATCATGAATTTTTCANATCANATCTTCAATTAATATGAACGTAATCTTTAATAAGCAAGAAAAATATGCTATTGTTTCAGTCTTGATAAAAATTATGGAGGCTGATGGTATTATCGATCCCCGTGAAGTGGAGTTTCTGGATGGTGTTCTTATTGAGCTAAATATTTCAGAAGAAGAAATAGAAATCATTCAAGATTATGACTTCGGTCAAGATACTGCTATAATAAGACAACTTAGTGTTGAAAAACTGACAATAGCAAAACAACTTTTTACAAATATGGCGGAGAGCGATGGCTATAGTGACCCAAGAGAATTAGAAATAATAAATACATTAGGAGTCTTATAACCACATCGCATACAATTACTATATGGCACTACCGATAAACGTTGAGGATCTGCTGAAGCAGAGGAAAGTTGAATCCAATAGGATTGAGTTTAAGAAGGGGTGGAATCCTGATAGGATCTACCGCTCTATCTGTGCGTTTGCCAATGACTTCGACAATATCGGTGGTGGATATATCCTTGTCGGTGTTGAGGAAGAGAATGGGGTTGCCAAACGCCCTGTTGCAGGTCTACCAACCGAACAAATTGATTCTATTCTTAAGGAGATGATCAATTTCAATAATAAGATCAATCCTTTTTATCTTCCTCGTACCGAAATTGTTGATATTGACGGCAAGAATATCATTGTTATATGGTGTCCGTCGGGAATTAACCGTCCGTATGATGTGCCGGAAAGTGTCACTGCTAAAAATAATCCGCAACGAAAGTGCTATATCCGATCAGGTTCGTCTACNATTGAGGCTAAAGGTTANNTTCTTGATGAGCTNCGNGANATGGCTAANCGNGTNCCGTTTGATGACCGAGGCAATCCGGAAATAAGCATCAATGATATTTCTGGCGTTCATGTTCTTGACTATCTACAGAAGATAGGTAGCAAACTTGCGAGCGATTTTAACGGAAATAGTCTGGAGGATATTCTTGAACAGATGGATCTTTTTGTCGGACCGAAAGAGAACCGCATGATCAAGAATGTGGCGGCAATGATGTTCTGTCCNAATCCNGAAAAATTCTTTCCTTATACGCAGGTAGAAATTGTCATNTTCCCTGAAGGNGTNTTTGAAAATCCNCGCAANTTTAANGAGGTNCCTCCAATTCGTGGAACTGTTCCTCAGATGATTGAGGAAACCATGCGCTATCTGCGCACGATGGTGATACAACTCCACATCATCAAACAAACATCCGGTCCGAGCAAACGAATCTANAACTATCCGGAGAAAGCNTTGGAAGAAGCAATTACCAATGCCTTCTATCATCGAGANTANCGTTCTCGTACNCCTATNGTTGTNGAAGTACAGCCATACGANATNACTATNTCCAGTGCNACAGGTCCCGACCGCTCNATTCCCATGGATGCAATTCAGAAAGGTCAGCGCATGGTAAGCCGTTACTATCGTAACCGNCGCCTCGGNGAGTTNCTGAAAGAACTNTCTTTGACTGAGGGNCGCAATACCGGNATACCAACAATACAGCGAGAGTTAGCCCACAATGGTTCCCCGGCAGCATCNTTCGAGACGGACGAAGATCGCCTCTCCTTCCTCGTCCGCATTCCCTGCCACGAAGGAGAAGAAGGTGTATCGCCAGCCCTGTTTAACGACAAAGAAATTACCAAAGAAAATCCCAAAGAAACCAAAGAAATTACCAAAGAAAATCCCGAAGAATTACTTAAAATAGCAAGGTCAAGAAATATTTCTAAAATTCAAGTTAATTTACTGAAAACCATTATATCAAACCCCTCGGTGACCCTCCAAGTTCTCTCATCAGAATTAGGTTTGACGGTAGATCAAATTCGTTATCAACGTAAGCAGCTTGAATCAAAAGGGATATTTCTTTGTCGTAAAGGTGCGACAAAGAAAGGAACTTGGGAAATCCAACTTGTCGACAATCCGTAACCATACAGTTCAGCTCTGGATAAGCTCCTGCTTTAGTTGCTTATTTCGCCGATTTTTGCTAATTTTGTAATTGAAAGCAGCAAGCCATGAGTGGCTTGAAGATGGAGGCTAAGACAGTCTTCGGAAAAATAAAAGGACAATAGTTTTACTTTGACGGTGGATAACTTTGCTAACGGCAACGTGCACCTGCTTCGCAGACATGCACTAAGTTTCCACTCGCGACCTGTAATTCAGTTACTTACAGAAATTGAGGTTGAACCATTTAAACTGTAACTCCTTGATTCAGCGATAGTTTACCACACTGCATCGGCAAGTAATNAGNTNATTATCAATAATATGTATTGNTAGTAATTANCTGNTACTGAGCGATAAAACTTAATACATTCAGGAACGCCTAATGCTGATAACTGTCAGTGTTAGGCGTTTTTATGCACCATTTTGTACGGATTCTGTACNACAGCGACTCATTTCACCCCTCGCGTCAGCAAGGTGGTGACCCGTCCTGAAAAATCTTGACGGTAGTGTTTCACAGAGTGTGTCTGAGGGGAGTCTGCCTCAGAAGTGACGAGCAAAGTTAATTAAAAACTTTTTAATTTATCTCATAAACATAAATTTTGTGTTG
>JAAVCG010000014.1 GCA_014802435.1 Bacteroides sp.
CGGGCGTTCCAGACCAGGTCGTTGGTGTTGAGGCGCGAGTCAGAATAACCGCGGCGCGAGTGCATCATCAGGTCAGTGGTGACGCTGATGTTCCAGGGCAATTTAGCCGCCCGGAAAACAAGCCCATAGTCAAAATCCACGGCACTGATAGGGTTGAAGCCCTCCATCGGCGAGGTAACCTTGCGCCATTCGGCATTGCCGTTGGCGGTGATTTCCATGCCGTCCATAATCTTGTAGGTCAGCTTGGCTTTACCGCCAAGGTTGAAGTTGCGCACGGTGCTGAGGTCCAGGTCTATCATGTCGACAGCGTTATGATACAAGGCTTTGATTCCGGTTTCAAGGCTCCATTTATTCGTTGCTCCCAATTGGGCATAATGGCCGAGGTCGGCGTTGATGTCCCAGTTGCCGTTCACGTTAACGGGGCGATAGGTGGTCACGCCTGAGGTCATATCATATTCGGCAGATTGCGCAATCAGATTCTTATATTTTCGGTAAGTAATGTAAATCCGCGGACCCTTGTTGAAGAGTTTATAAATATAGAGAAACAGTTCGTGACATCGCGCAGTTTTCAGCGAAGAATTTCCCCGAAAAATATAGAGCGGATTGGCGGCATCGGTCACGTCGAGAAGGTCACGAAGCCCGGGCAAGGTGGCATTATATTTATATGAAATGCCGCCGATATTGTCTACGTTGTATTTCAATTCCGGGTCGGCATACCATAGGCGACGGCGCGCAAACGACTCCGTTTCCGCCTGAAAGTAAGAAATGGAGCCGGGCGCATAGTGGAGATTGACCGCGGCCATGAGATTCGAGCCATAATCGTAGTCTTTAAGCGCAGGAAACCAGTTGGTAATGGAGAATTTCACCGCATGGTCACTCTCAGTCAGATGATAGTCAAAAGAATTTGATGCGACGAAGCCGGCACTTCTTAGGGCATGAGCTACCGAGGGGAGAGGGTCACCGTCGGGCTCCTGCGTCAGGAAATAATCGCGGGAGCTGTTAACGTCCGTGTAGTCATAAGTATAGTTGACGCCGATTCGGCCGCTGAAAATCCGCGAGGCCGAATAGTCAATCGTGTAACCAAGTCGGGCATTAGCCAGGAGTTTGCGCTCCGGCATAAGCTCCAGCGGGGTTGAAACGTCGTTGAGCTCAGGCTCTTGCGGGAAAAGGAGTCGGCGATTGGTAAGGGTTTCCAGTCGGCGGTCAGACCATGTCACTCCTGCCCCGAATTTGATGTCTTTCGGGCGTCTCGGCAGGTCCCATCGGCCATCAATTTCCGTGCCGACAACCCATTGCCGCTTAAAGGAGGAAGAGACATTATCAAGCGTGTTGAGCACCACCCCGTAAGAGTCGGAATTCGCCGCATTGGCCTCGGCTGAGGCCTTTTCGCGCTCGAAGCGAAAGGAGGGTTTGACGTAGAGCCAAAGGCGGGGAACATGAAATGAGATTTCATTTTGGGAGGTTACGCGCCATTCGCGTGCCGTTTTCAGGTCTTGCTGACGGCCAAAAATGTTTCCGCCGGCAAGGTATCTTTCTGCATTTTCCAAAGTGGAGATGTCGGTCTTCTTATGGCGTGCAGATAAATTGGCCTCCACTTTCCAGGTGCGCAAACGTGAATTCCAAAGATAATCAAGGCCTCCGGAGGCTATGGTTGCGCGCCCGGCCGACTGCCAATTCGGGTTCCAGCTGTCGGTTTGTCCCGGCTTACGCTCATCGTTGGTATTATTGGCGTTGGCCACTATTGACAAACGCGAATCGCGGGTAAACATCATTCCGAACAAGCGCCCTACATATCGGTCCGAAGTACCATATCCGGCTTCGGCATTGGCAATCCACCCCGTCTGATATTGCTTCTTGAGTTTGACATCCATGACCAGCGGCAGCTCTTCAAGCGGCTTTCGCTCCATCATCGGATTTCTATGATAGACTTGCACATCGTTGACCATATAGGCGGGAAGATTCTCCAGGGCTATTTTCGGGTCTCCCTTGAAAAAGTTTTCACCATTCACCAGCAATTCGTTGACAAACTTGCCGTTGACAAAAATCTGTCCGTTACCTTTCAGTTCCACTCCGGGCAGTTGGCTGATGAGCCCGTCGAGCATCGAACCCTGAGCCAAAGCAAAAGCGTCGGCATTATAAACAATAGTGTCGCCTTTCATCACCATTTTCAGCTTTGAGGCCGTCACGGTCACCTCCTCAAGCTGCTTCGGCTTATAAAACGGTACGCGGTTCATCATGATGGGACTCAGCTCAATACTAAACTCCTTGGCGCCGGGGCGGCTCACTTTCTTGTAAGTAGGGTAATAACCCTCAGCCGTAACATAAATAATGCAGTCCGTGAGCGGAAGACTGTCAATCCCGAGGTTCATCTGCTGATTAAAAGCGTTTACCTCCTTGGGAAAATAAGACTGAATGAGCGAGGAATCTGGCCTCAACAGGTCGGCCCGAAAATCAGTAAGGAACTCCCGATTATAACTATCAACGATTCGTCCATAACCGCGCACCCGCGCCCCAATCTCAGCCGAAAGCCCAAACACTACGACAAAAGCAGCAACCGCAAAGGCCATTCTCCACCCAACATATTTACTACAATAATTCATACTCACGATAAAGGAGGTTTTAATGCGTTACAAAATGCATTGTAATATTTTAAAATAATCGATTGTTTATCTTCTTCTGAATAGTGTAATACGCATCCCTCTGTAAACCTATTTTCATATGAAAACTGCGAACAATTTCCATGACATATTGGAAACAATCTACAAGTTTTACATTCTTTTGTCCCAAATCGGTAGGACAACACGTCTGAATATAGTTTATTGTATATAATTTGTCCGTCAGAAGTAAGTGTACCTATCCTCTTTTTGTTATCAAAATCTCTGGCAGTACATTTGAACACATCCCCGTTATAGTTAATAACTATACAGTTCTCTTTGTCGGCGTAACAATGTCCACCTTTATAAATTATTCGGTCTTCAACATTATAGTTCCATGACTTATAAGTTTTTTCCATTGAATGAATAATTTCATTGGTAGTTTCCTTGGCAAGGGACTGCCATACCTTGTGGAAAGAGAAAAGTAATCGTTTACGCTCGTCTACGGTTAAATCATCAAATTCAGAAGCTACATCAATAAAAGTATAGGCATTTTGTGTCGTATAATTGAAGCGTACCATAACAGATGCTCCATTTTGAAGGAGAGACTTGATGTTTTGAATTATCAAATCATACGTTCCCCTTCCATCTCGTGTTGATCTGGTAGCATTATGAGCATTTCGACTTCCATCCAAAGTGATTTGAAATCGAACAGGCTGATTTGTACCTCCTGAAGTTAGATATTGAATTCGTGACTCATCTAATAATGTACCATTAGTTGTGAATCCAATACTATAAGTCTTTGAAAATACTTTTGATTCATATTTAAGGTGTTCTATTATAGGTTTTACTATAGAATCAAACCCTAACAGAGGTTCTCCACCAAAAAAATCCAAATGAAAATGATTTAGTGAAGAGTTGAGCTTTCTAGAGATAAATTGCTTTATAGCTGAAAGATGATTCTCGTCCATTAATGGCATATTATCGTGATTTTCGTAGCAATACCAACAATTACAATTACATGCCAAAGTAGGATTCACAGTCAATTGAAATGATTCAGCGGATGAAAACTCCAAAATCATCTTGTTTATTAATTGATCATAAATCTCATTAGGGTAGTTTTCAATGAAATTGCCGGAGTTAAGTGCTGTATACAAATCTGGATGAATCTGTTTTATTTCTTCAATAGTCTCCTTATTAGCCATGATTAAACTAACCAATTCCGGAACTAGGTCAATGACAGTCTGCCCGGCATAATTATACAACGCTATACCTTCTTCAACTGGTATAAAGGCACAATATGGTGATAATGTAGCCATATAATTCAAATAATAGATAATGCTAAGATTCCATGAATATAGAATCACGAAAAGTTAGCATTATCATGGTTAAAGATTATTAGAAATCTGTCAGGATGAGCCCATTGATTTCATCGCCAAACCCGGTGATGGGCTTCACAATTTCACCAGGACTGGTTGCGTTTGAGGGACAACGGCCCATTTTTGAACATTCTGAATTAGTGTAACAGATATAGTTATCAAAACATATTCCGTTACTACCACAGAATGTGTCACCCCCTCCGTGAATGGAGAGTGTAGGGAGGCTTCGCGTTGCGAAACCTCCAGTAAGCATTCCCTCGGAATCCTTACTTAACTGATTAAGTTTGTTCTTCATTAAAAAATGCTAAAAATATTTGTGATTGAATGCTAAAAGAGCCGGAAGCGTATACCCATCTATGCCATATTCTAAATTACTTATCCAATAATTACGACTCTCACTGATAAAGTTCGGAGGATTAAGCCATTCGGAACACTTAGGACTCCACATATTATCAATCGAATTATCCTGTGATAAGTTAACAAATCGAATTACATTAAACACAACATGCCAATCATTAACAGGGTATTTATCCAGTAACTCATTAGCAACATGTGTTAATATGTATATCAAGTCAGACGATAATGATAGAAATCCTTTTGTACGAGACAAACAGATACGATTATTAACATAACAAAAGATCCCTATAATTTCATCATTATTCAAATTTTCGTTCTTCTTTATATAATTACTAATCTCAACATCAATTCTTTTTAATATGCTCTCTAAATCATCGCCAATATTTAAGACTCGAAACAAAAAAATATTTAACCACCCTATTCCCGTCAATCCTTCATTAAATCCGACTCCTTGACAAGAATTCAATGTTATATTATTAAGTTCTGTAAGCTTATTTTGGACACACTGGCTAAATCCGCTTTGCTGTTTCATATTGTAATACAAGGCAAACCACAGTAATCGGGCCCCCAAACCGTTAATCATTCCGATATTTTGAGGTTCTGCTTGTTTTTCAAGAAACTCATATGCTTCATGAATCAATGCTTCTCGCGCCATTAGATTATCTTTTTGATTTATTCTGGTTATAATCGAATTAATTTTATTAAACCTCGTATATACATATCCTTCAAGTCTTCTTTTAAAAGAACATACAATAGACCGATTGGCAGATAATTGCTTAACTGCTTCAAAATATTCTAATCGAGAGTTTAATAAGCATCGAGACTCTACTATGCTGTTGTAGGGGTCAGGAAGTAAAACATTTGCAATCAAAAGTCGATTATATATACAATCAATTTCAGGAATATAATACGGTGCTGATTTACGATATAAATGAGAGAAAACAACATGTTTAACAATGGAACAACTTCCTCCCATACCCCAAGCTTTGATGCTGATGTATGGTTCGTCACTTCCATAAGACTTAAGTCCTGTTAATCCATCTATCTTTTCCCAGAATTTAATAGATGTTGCATAGCTTGCACCAAGTACAACTGGAATATGAGATATATCTTCTTTACCTATTGTGAATAATGACCATTTAGGGTCAGGATTGTATCCTTTTGTCCCCCAATCTATATATGCGCCGTAAGAATCAGGGCGTTCCAACTTTGATGGGTAAGAATATGACCCATCATAATTCTTATAGATCACATCTGTCTGCGCACATAAAATTTGATACGGATTTTTTTGTAACTCATTTATAACTAATTGGTCCCAATCCTCCGAAAGAGCACGCATATGTGCATCTAAGAACATTACATATGGCGTTTTACTCAACTTAACACCAAAATCACGTGATTGAGCGACTCCTTTACGAGTAAAGTTAACGACATAGGATACATTGAGGCCCTCAAGCGCACTTTTATAATCGTATTCATCTGTAGAACAATCATTAATTGCAATAATCTGAATACGATTACTTGACGTCTTTAAAATACTCTCAACAGTTCTAATCAGCTCTATTCCCTCATTCAGGAATGGTATAATAACCGTTAATTTAGCATCATTAAATTGTACAAGAGGGGGTATATAGTCTAAATTAGATGCTTTGCAAATAGATGATGCAACTAAATGCTTAATCTGCTTTGCTTGCTGCTTCATCTCACTATTCTTCTCAGAAGAAACCTGACCATGAGACAACCTATAACGCATCGTTATCTCCGAAGTATTATATATGGTTAGCCCTGCCAAAATACATCTATACCAAAAATAGTAATCCTCGGCATTGGGAAAACGATGTTCGTAGCGTAAATTCTTTTCATAAATCGCCTTTTTACGTATAAATGTAGTTGGATTGCAAATACAATTTCCAGTGAGTAAATCTCGTAATACAACTATAGCATCGGAGACACTAAGTTCATATACATCCTCTGTACTATCATCAGAAAATATTACAGCAGTTGAACCTAAGACGTCAACGTCGGGGTGAGCCTCCATGTAGTCAAACTGGAGTTGTAGGCGCGTCGGGAGCATTATGTCGTCGGCGTCCATGCGGGCAATGTATTTGCCGCGGGCTTCGTTGAGCAGGCAGTTAAGTGTCGCAATGTAATCGTGAGGGCGGCGGATGAGGCGGATGCGCGGGTCAGTGTATGATTGCGCAATCTCTATGCTATTGTCTGTGGAGCCGTCATCGGCTATGAGCAGCTCAAAGTCCGTGAACGTTTGCGCCAGGATGCTGTCAATGCACTCGCGCAGATAGCGCGAGGCATTAAACATTGGCATGCAAACAGAGATTTTGGGCGTAGTCATGATTGGTTGTTTTTGGTGGATGATTTTGCTGCAAAGTTACATATAAAATTTGGATTTCAAGCAAA
>JAAVCG010000015.1 GCA_014802435.1 Bacteroides sp.
TCAGTAAATTTTCGTAACTTTGCACCCGTTTTTCGGACTGAAAAATAAATTAATCATCACATATTTCATCATGTTTAAAAACTTTCATGGTTATCATCTGCTCGAGTCTTACCATCACTGGAAGCAAGAGCATAGAATGAATCGCAACCCCCTTGGAATGAAGGGGCTGAAAATCGCTATCGCGGTTATCGTTACCCTCTTATTATGGTTTGTTCCGGCTTCCTGCTATGGACTGACTCAGATCAACCTGATTGAACAGCGCGTCATCGGCATCTTTGCCTTCGCCGCCCTTATGTGGCTTTTTGATGCCGTTCCGGCTTGGACCACTTCAATGGTAGTCGTAGTGCTCCTGCTCTTCGCCACTTCAAACTCCGCCCTCTGGTTCCTCCAGACTGACTCTGCCGGCGTCAAGTTTGAAAACCTCGTGAAATATAAGGATATTCTCGCCTGCTTTGCTGACCCGACAATCATGCTCTTCATTGGCGGTTTCATCATTGCCATTGCCGCAACCAAGAGCGGACTTGACGTGAAGTTGGCCAAGACGATGCTCGCTCCCTTCGGCTCTAAGAGTGAAAACGTCCTTTTGGGCTTCCTCCTCGTAACCGGCCTCTTCTCAATGTTTATTTCAAACACTGCCACCGCCGCCATGATGCTCACCTTCCTGGCCCCCGTGCTCAAGGCCCTCCCCGCCGACGGTAAAGGCAAAATAGGTCTCGCTCTGGCAATTCCCATCGGCGCCAACATCGGCGGTATGGGCACTCCCATCGGCACCCCTCCTAACGCAATTGCCCTGAAATATCTCAACGACCCGGAAGGCATGAACCTCGGAATCGGATTCGGCCAATGGATGATGGTAATGGTGCCCCTCACTATCGTGCTCCTCATCGTTGCTTGGTACATGCTCCGCATTTTCTTCCCCTTCAAGCAAAAAACCATCCATCTGGAAATTGAAGATAACCATAAGAGCGACTGGCGCAACTACGTGGTATACGTCACTTTCACCATCACCATCCTCCTCTGGCTCACTGACTCAATCACCGGAGTGAACGCTAACGTAGTCGCAATGCTCCCCGTCGGCGTCTTTGCAATCACGGGCGTAATCACCAAGCGTGACCTTGAAGAAATCTCCTGGTCAATCCTCTGGATGATTGCCGGCGCCTTCGCCCTCGGCGTGGCCCTCAATCAAACCGGTCTTGCCCAGCACCTCATTGAAGCTATTCCCTTCGCTTCCTGGTCTCCCCTCATGGTTATTATCGGCTCGGGCCTTATCTGCTATCTCATGGCCAACTTCATCAGCCATACGGCAACCGCAGCCCTCTTCGTTCCGATTCTCGCCATCGTCGGCACAAACATGGATTCACTCGCCGTTTATGGCGGTGTCGGCACTCTGCTCATCGGTGTGGCCGTCTGCTCTTCAGTGGCCATGGTGCTCCCCATTTCCACTCCCCCGAATGCACTTGCTGACGCAACCGGACTCATCAAACAAAAAGACATGGTAAAGACCGGCCTCTTTATGGGCTTCTTCGGTCTGCTCCTCGGTTATATCGTACTTATCATCAGCGGAAAATATGGCATCCTTTAAATCCATCGCACTTTCAGCGCTCTGCCTGGCATCGGCCTCTATGGCCGTTGCCCAGGAGGTGAGCTATATTCCCCAGGTCCACGGCACTGTCCGCTCCCGCTGGGAACTTGACACCCGCAGCGGCGATTCCCGATTCCGCGTGCGCAACGCCCGCCTGAGTGTCGGCGGCTATATCGCCCCCTCCATTGACTATTTCGTCCAGGCCGAATTTGACGGCAATGACCATCTGCTTCTGCTTGATGCCTATGGCCGTTTCCGTATCATCAAGGGCCTGACCGTTCAGGGCGGCCAATTCCGTATGCCCTTCGGCGTTGAATCTTTCCGCGCTCCTAATAATTACTTCTTTGCCAACCGTTCATTCATGGGTAAGCAAATGATGAATTATCGTGCGCTCGGCGCTAAGGTGGTCTACGCAATTCCCAAGACTC
This sequence comes from Bacteroides sp., assembly GCA_014802435.1. Lineage (GTDB taxonomy): Bacteria > Bacteroidota > Bacteroidia > Bacteroidales > Muribaculaceae > UBA3263. The sequence continues at coordinate 2,011 of JAAVCG010000015.1, forward strand.
CGCTCACTGCCGAATTCGGCGGATTCAACCCCGTATCGCTCCATAAGGGCGCAGAGTATTCTCATGCAATGGCCTGCGCCGGAAAGCTCTCCGCCAAGCTCCCGATGGGATGGACCCTCTCCGGCGGTTATGCCTCAATCAAACCCGATGTTACCCGCTCCAATCTGGCCGACTTCTGCATTGAATGGAATGGTAAACACGTCTATCTGGCCGCTGAATATATGTATCAGCACTATGTCCACGATGCTTACAAGGATGCTCACTCTTACGTAGCTTTTGCCGACTGGCATAAGGACGTCAAATGGGGTGTCTTCAACCGTTGGTCAATCCAGGGACGTTTTGACGGACTGACTGACCAGCAGCAACTCGCCACCGGCAGTGAAACATTCAACTTCAAACGTAACCGCGCAACTATCGGCTCAACCCTGACCTATACTTACAAGGCTCTTCACGCCGATGTGCGTCTCAACTACGAAAAATACTTTGACTGGAAAGGCGGCGACTCCGTCAGTGACTGTTTCGTTACCGAACTCGTAGTCCGCTTCTAATCACTGCAGTCTTCCCCTACCCTTTTTGAAGCTAATCCTCCAATTTGCGAGGATTAGCTTCCTTGTTTTTGCGGTCAGCGAATCTTGGTCAACGAATCCTTGAGGCTCACTAACTGAGCGCGCACCGCCTGGAGCCGCTCAATGGCGCGGGTGCGCGTTGCTACGGTGTCCGTTGCCACTCGCATCTGCTCCTTGGCGGCATCAATCTTGAGGCCCTTGTCATGGAGCAGATACTTGATTTGGCGGAGCACTTCAATGTCGGTCGGAGTATAATAGCGCGTGCCCTTGGCGTTGCGTGTAGGGCTCAGCTTGGGAAATTCCTGCTCCCAATAGCGCAGCGTACTGGCCGCAACCCCTATCAGGTCGCTGACCTCGCGAATACGGTAATATTTCTTTGATAAATCGTTTGATTCCATATTTTAGTCCATAACATGGCCGGCATTCTCGGCATGAGTAATCATTTCAGCATATTCCTCCGGGGTGAGGTCATAGAAATAGTAATTCACCGGGTTTTGGGCAACTCCCCTGAGCCTGACTTCATAATGGACATGGGGCCCGGTTGACTTGCCCGTATTGCCCGACTTGGCTATCAGGTCGCCGCGATTAACCTTCTGGCCCGGCTTGACCAGCAGCTCTGACAGATGGGCATAGCGGGTAACGTAGCCGTAACCATGGTCAATCTCAACAAGGTTACCATAGCCCGAGGCCCATTCTGCCTTGACAACGGTCCCGTTTCCGGTGGCATAGACCGGAGTCCCGACATTACATGAAAAGTCCATGCCTTCATGAAATTTAACTGTGCCGTAAACCGGATCAACCCGTCGGCCATAGCCGGAGGCCATCTGCTTGAGGTTAAGCTCGCTGACGGGCTGAATGGCCGGAACGCAGGCTATGCGGTCTGAATTTTTCCGCGCAAGGTCTGCCAAGCGGTCAAAACTGCGACTTTCAACAACTATCTCGCGCTCCAAAAGGTTGAGCTTATCCTGCAAGGAGGCCACTAACTGATTATCAGACATGGAATTGAGGCGATTAATGCGGTCTATGCCCGCATAGCGCTGCGCATCGGTTATGCGGTCAGTCTGCATCATGACCCGATAGAAGTTATTATCGCGGTCAGCAATATCGTCCATCACTTCCAGGGCATCGTCCAGCCGGGAGTTCATCAGGAGCAATTGCTCCTTGAGGTCGCGGTTTTCATTCTTCAGCCGTCGCTCTTTGGGAAGGTCTATAATCCCGTCAAGAAGCAGAAACATTGTCAGTCCAAGCAATAGCGACACCAGAAAATGACCGGCGGCAGCAATCCAACGCTTACGCTTTGAGGGGTAAACGCGCTCATAGGATTCGCTCTTGGGATTATATCGATAGTAAACCTTTCTGCTCATTGCGATTGCAAAATTAAGTAAAAAATTCCAAATATGAAAATTCCCGAGTGAAAGTCAAGGTGAAAGTCAAGGCGTCAAGTTGCCGCTCGGCGCTGTTTCAGCAGCTGCTTGACGGGGATTTTTCTTTGCCCATCATGCGGTTTATGAGCTTTATAAGACTTATAAGAATTATAAGAATTATAAGATTCATCAGTTTCTTTAGCCGGCTCTGCGGGCTCCGGTGCTTCCTCCGGCGCCGGCTCCGGATTGGCGGGCTCCTTGGGTTGTTTGGCGGGAGCTGATTCATTGGCGAATTCGTCGCCAACACACTCAAAAAGGCCGAAGTCTTCAAGGACAGAACGAACCATCTCGGCCGGCGCATGCAGCTCATAAGCTATGCGGGCTATGTCTTGACGTCGGCGCAAGGATTTGCGCTCGCCAAGATACTGAGTGAGCATTACGTAGACGCCATATCCGGCAGGACCGTGGGCAATAAGAAGGTCGGTGATTTGCAGGTCTTTGCGATTTCTGATTTTCTTCATGATGTTGATGTTTTTAATCGGTTTTTACGCTGCAAAATTACACCCTGTTTTTACTAAAAACCGCAAAAAATAGAAAAAATTTGAAAAAGATTTGCGTTTTTAAAAAACTATTTATTAAATTAGCACCGTTAAAAACGACTAAATTTTAGCTAACTATATGATTTTCAACTTCAGAGTTGCCTCAGATGAGGTGGAAAACTTCCGCCGCGACATTCAAATTGACGCCGATTCAACTTTCTTGGATTTGCGCAATGCCATTTACGACAGTGTCAACTACGACAAGAATCAGATGTGTTCATTCTTCATTTGTGATGAGAATTGGGAGAAGAACCGCGAAATCACCCTCGAAGATATGGGCCTTGATGCCTCCGAAGATGCCTATCTGATGGACGAGACAATCCTTTCAGACGAGATTGAGGACGAAGGCACTCGCCTGATGCTTACTTTTGATTACCTGAACGACCGCTCCTTCTATATTGAAATGAAGAAGTCTGAAACCGGACGTACACTGTCTGAGCCCCTGTGTACCAGCTCAATGGGCACCGCTCCCGCTCAGGAATCAGAGCTTGAAATCTTTGAGGCCAAGCCCGATGCGAAAAACGCTAAAGCCATTGAGGAATTCGACGAAGAATTCTATGGCTCTAACGCTTTTAGCGACGACGAATTTGCCGCCGGAGGTTTTGAGGAAATGAACTTTGACGAGTAAAGAAGTCCCCCCCTGCCCGATTAATCGCGGCGGAAAATGTCGCGGGTGTAGACTTTCTCCTTCACATCGTCAAGCACTGATTCATAACGATTGGCCAATATGGACTTGCTGAGTTCCTTGAACTTGGCAAGGTCATTGACCACTTGCGAGCCGAAGAAGGTGGACCCGTCGGCAAGCGTCGGCTCATAAATAATCACCTGAGCCCCCTTGGCCTTGATGCGCTTCATGACTCCCTGAATCGACGATTGGCGGAAGTTATCTGAATTAGACTTCATCGTCAGCCGGAAAACGCCGATGATTACCGGCTCTTCAGGCGCGGCACCATAAATATTTGCCGAACTATAATCATAATATCCGGCCATTTTCAGAACCTGGTCGGCAATGAAATCCTTGCGGGTGCGATTGCTTTCAACAATCGCACTCATCATGTTTTGAGGCACTTCCGCATAATTGGCCAGGAGCTGCTTGGTATCCTTGGGCAGGCAGTAGCCCCCGTAGCCAAACGATGGGTTATTATAATGAGTGCCTATGCGCGGGTCAAGACCAACTCCCTGAATAATGGCCTGAGAGTCAAGCCCCTTGAGCTCGGCATATGTATCCAATTCATTGAAATAGCTAACCCGAAGAGCTAAATAAGTGTTGGCAAACAGCTTCACGGCCTCCGCCTCCTTCATCCCCATAAAAAGGATGTCAATATCCGGCTTTAAGGCCCCCTGACTCAAAAGTGACGCAAAAACCTCCGCATCATGTCTGATTTCTTCCGGATTGGTCAGCTTCATGATGGCCTCGTTCTCCTCATCATATACCTTCCCCGGAATGATCTTGGGAACGCCGGCAATGATTCGGCTCGGATAGAGATTATCATACAGAGCCTTGCTCTCCCTCAGAAATTCCGGGAAGAAAAGCAAGTTAAATTCCTTGACTCCCCGCCGAGCATACTTAACATAAAGCGAACGGCAATAACCAACCGGGATGGTCGATTTAATAACCATCACCACTGAGGGATTGACACTGATTGCCAGGTCAATGACGTCCTCAATATTGTGAGTGTCAAAGCAATTTGTCTGCGGGTCATAATTGGTCGGCGCGGCAATGACTATGAAGTCGGCCTCCTTATATGCCGCTGCTCCGTCAAGCGTCGCTGTCAGGTCAAGCTCCTCCTCGGCGAAATATTTCTCGATATATTCGTCCTGAATAGGCGATTCCCGCCGATTTATCTTGTCAACCTTTTCGCGGATAACGTCTACGGCAAGAACCCGATTATGGCGCGCAAGCAGAGTTGCGATGCTCAGGCCGACATATCCCGTGCCGGCAACGGCTATGGTATATTTTTTCATAATTGCAAAGTTAACACTATTTTTTCTGAATACAAAAAATTTTACGTAACTTTGCACCCATGGAAATGCCTAATGACCCTTTTATGCTTTATAGCGCCATCAACATGAAGCTGCGCGATGAATATCCATCGCTCCGGGCGCTCTGTTCTGACCTCGATATTGACGAATCCGAACTCACCGCGCGCCTCGAAGCCGCCGGATTCACTTACATGCCGGAAATCAACCAATTCCGCTGAACTCTTATAATCGGTCAAGCTCAGATTGCGACGCTGATGAGCCATGATATTGTGACTTGCGAGGATTCAGATTATAAATAATGCTCAAACTGACTCCGCGATAGTCATAGCTCTGACGTTTGTCAACGAAAATACCCCCGGTATTCATCGTCCAGTTATGATTTGACGTATTGAAAATATCCGTGGCTGAGAGTTTTAGTGTCAACGCATTGTTAAGCAAGCCCTTATTGACGGATGCATCCATTGTAAACCATGTGGCGCCGAAGCGGTTCGTGTGCATGTCTCCCTGACTTCTGCCCCCCATATTAGCCGTAATTGACCAGTCGCGGGGAAGAGAAATGGTATTATCGAAATAATATGAAAAAATCGGCTTGTTATGCTTAATCCCGTCAATTTCAAGCCATTGGCGATAAACACCGAGAGTCAGGTTAGGAGTCCAGAATTTTACCGGCTGACTCCAAATCAGAAATACACTGAGCGCGGAAACATCAATATTGACCGGATGCATAATTAATTGAAGGTCAGAGGCTTCATGAATCTCTTTTATGAAAGCGTAAGTATCATTCGCTCGCGTGAAGTCCGCCTGCATCATCACCCCGCGCCACATACTGAAGAGCTGGAAGTCATGCATCCGCTCATCGCGGAGAGCCGCATTGCCGCCCTCTATCTCGTGGCTGCCAACATAGTTCAGCGCACCCGTAAGCTGAGAATACGGAGGTCTGACAGTTGCGGATTTATATGAAAAACTGATTTGCGAATCATCATTAAAACTGTAGCCAAGGGAGAAATCCGGAGTCAGCAGGTGGTCACGGCGACTTATATTTTCGTCGCGCGTCCCGTCTACACTGAAATCATAGTCTACAAACTCATATCTTGCCCCGACGGAGAGAGATAACTTCCCGAACATGCGTGACCATGACGCGAATAGAGCTGATGAGGACTGCCGCGCATCAGTCTTGGCCGAGGGAATATATTCACCAACCTGAGCATTAAACATCCTGAAATCAAGAGCGGATTGAGTGAAACTGGCCTGCGTTCCACCGACAAATTCCCCCTGCCATAGCGGAAACTCAAGTGTCAGCTTGCCGGCTAACAGGGATGATTCGCGTTCATCGGCGGAGTTGACATCAGCAATTGAAGATTCCGGATAGAAGGTCTTGACGGTTCCTGACGAAAATGACCGGCTGAAATCCCCGTCGAAATGAAGTTTATATTTATCTGCAAACGTATTTTCATAATATGCCGAAATCAGATGGCCGTGAGCCCTGATTCGATTATGAATCACTCTCTCAATGGGTGAGAAATCGTCAATCCATTCAGCGCCTGTGTTTTTAAACCGCCCCCTTTCAGGATTGTATCGATAATAAGCGCCAAACGATTGGCCTTCATGAGAATAATTAAAGCCGCCCTTGAGAGTGGCCGCGACTGAGGGAGAATGGTTGAGCTGACTGCTGCCAACGGTTGTCGCTTCATTATTGTAAACCAATGAGTTAATCGTTTTGCCTTTACTCAGAGAATTATTATAGTTAAAAACGCCATTGAGAAAAAATTCCCATCGGTTGACCCGATAGCTAAGGCTAAGATAGTCCATCATTGACCATTTTCGGCGACATTGCAAACGGAATTGGTCAGTAAGTGAGAATCCCTGAATAAAACCGGGTCTTGTGATGATTCGGATAACCGCGTCGGTCGTACTGTCATATGCGGCTCCGGGCGACATCAAAACCTCGATAGTCTGTAAGTTGGTAGAAAGAATTTGCTGCAACTCCAGCTCATCGCGCATCGGACGCCCGTCAATGTAAATCTCCGCATTGTTCTTGCCTATGACGCTTACCGCCAGGTCATCAACCTTAATCATTGGCAACAGGGAGAGAACATCAATTGCCGTGCCGAGATTGGCAAGGTTTGAACCCGGAATAGTCGTGACCAGAGTCGAGCCTACGAGTTTAGTGGCCGGCTGATTGGCGTTGACAACTATCTCTTGAAGTTGGTAAGAAAGGCTGTCAGCGGCCTCATGAGCATAGGCATTACAGCCGAAAAGGGTCATGAAGAGGATAAGCTTTTTTGCGTCCATATGAATAAATATTTTTGACGCAAAGTTACTGCCGAAAAGGCTGATTATCCAAAAAATATATCTGACCGCAGACTATAAAGCGCTTTATAAATCAATTAGTTACACAAAACAGTCAACAAATTTTCTGACCGCCCTGAAAAATAGACAAAATATGAGGAATTTGAGGCTCAACATGCTCCTTAAGCCGCGCCTTCAGCCTTGAATTCCGCTTATAAATGACCTCAACTGACTCCTCGAGCAGCAGACTGATCGTGCGCGGCGAAAGTCCGCAACAAATATAAACCAGGAGCTGATAATCATCCGGCTTGATTTCCGGAAACGCCTTCTTCACTTGAGTAAGCAGTCCGGCACGGCAGTCATTTACCACCCGCTCCATCTCCGGGAGTGAGTCCCGGCGCACACTCTCGATTTCAGTCTTTACCCTATCGACAATTGCCTTGCGCTCAAGCGGAGTGCCATGTGCCTCATAATAAGTCTGACAAAGCGAATCTATCAGAGTGAAACGACCGTCAAGAAGAGCGTGAAGCTTCGACTCCATACGGCTGACATCTCCCTGACCGGATTCAAGCTGACACCTTAATCCGGAAGCCTCGGCAATCAAAGCCTCATTTTGCAGACGCTGATAGCGCATGCGCTGGCGCATCCAGAGAATAACACCTAAAGCAAGAAGAAAAATAATCAACCCGGTATAAAAATACAACTGGCGGCGAGCCCTCTCCTTATAGAGAAAATACTCCTTCTCCCTCTGCAAATAAAGGGCCGTTGCAAGTGCATCCGTCTCCGAATCATCCATAATAAGAGCCTTCAGTTCAGATGCCCTCCTAAATTCATCAGTCAATCCATGGAAACGATAATAATCTATGGCAATATCGACAATAGTATCAGTAGGTGCCGCAATCCCGTTGGCAACCATCGCCTCACTATACAAAAGCGCCCAACGAGCCACGGCAGCAGAATCCCCAAGCTCAGAAACATCAACGCCATTCAGAGTGGCAAGCGCAGCCCCGGGATCACTAAGCATCAATCTGTCAGCCTGATCCAACGCAACGGGCAATGGCCTTGAACAACCACAAAGTCCCAAAGCCACAAAAATAACCATATAAAGCAAACTTCTCATAAGAAAAAACTTTCAGCCCAAAGCTGAACATAACCACAAAGTTACAAAAAAACAAGAACCCAACCAAATCCCACCACAAAAAAAAAGCCTCCCTCGCCTCAAAACCGCAAAGCAAACGAAGGTAAGCGCCCCCGCATACAAGAGAAAGCCCCCTCGCCTCATAACTGTTTAGCGAACGCAGTGAGCGTCCACGGAAGCAAAGAAATCAAGCCCCCAGCTCCCTTCAGAAGCAGAGGCCGCTCATAAAACAACAGAGGCCGCTCACTTCGTTCGCTAAACTGTTTAGCGAACGAAGTGAGCGGCCCGGTATTTGAAGCGGCGGCAGCGGTGATAAAAAAGGAAGCGGCCGGGTCCGTTTGGACTCGGCCGCTTAAGGGAAGGGGCGGTTACCTACTCTCCCGCTTTCGCAGTACCATCGGCGTAGCAAGGTTTAACTTCTCTGTTCGGAATGGGAAGAGGTGGAACCCTTGCGCTATGGCCACCTTAATAGGAGGAATAGAGCAGCTATTTTGAAAACGCTTTTTGTAAATCTCTCGCTTTTGTTTACAAGCAAATAATTCTTTTGTAAGAAAGGGTTTGGGCGATGAGTATCGCTCGGCTGTGGACCTTGCAGCCCCTGCA
>JAAVCG010000016.1 GCA_014802435.1 Bacteroides sp.
CCCCCTATTAAGGTGGCCATAGCGCAAGGGTTCCACCTCTTCCCATTCCGAACAGAGAAGTTAAACCTTGCTACGCCGATGGTACTGCGAAAGCGGGAGAGTAGGTAACCGCCCCTTCCTCAAGCGGCCGAGTCCAAAAGGACCCGGCCGCTTCCTTTTTTATCACCGCTGCCGCCGCTTCAAACACCGGGCCGCTCACTGCGTTCGCTGAACTGTTTAGCGAACGCAGTGAGCGGCCTCGGTTTTTGCTGATTTGTTATTTGCCGGTGAGGATGGAGCGGATGTCGTGGAGCTTGTTGAGGGCGTCGAGGGGGGTGAGGTTGTCGATGTTGAGGTCGAGAATCATGTCGCGCAGTTGGGTCAGGACGGGGTCGTCGAGCTGGAAGAAGCTCAGTTGCATGCCTTCTGCGGGGGCTTGGGCGGCGCCGACGTTGTCCGTAATCTTGCGGTCGCCTCTGAGGTTGGTTTCCAGTTGCTTGAGGACTTCTCGGGCGCGCTCTACGATTATAGGGGGCATTCCCGCCAGTTTGGCAACGTGGATGCCGAAGGAGTGTTCCGAGCCGCCGCGGGCGAGTTTGCGCAGGAAGACCACTTTGCCGTCAATTTCCTTTACGGAGACGTTGAAGTTGACGACTCGGTCAAAGGTCTGTTCCATCTCGTTGAGCTCGTGATAATGAGTGGCAAACAGGGTTTTGGGGTGTTCTGACCCATGCTCGTGGAGGTATTCAACGATTGACCAGGCAATGGAGATGCCATCGTAGGTCGATGTGCCGCGTCCTAATTCGTCGAACAGAATCAGCGAGCGGCGGCTCATGTTATTGAGGATTGAGGCGGCCTCGTTCATTTCAACCATGAAGGTTGATTCGCCGAGGGAGATATTGTCTGAGGCACCTACGCGGGTGAAAACCTTGTCGACTACCCCGATATGGGCGCTTTGGGCGGCTACGAAGCATCCGCATTGGGCCATGATGACGTTGAGGGCCGTTTGGCGCAGCAGGGCTGATTTACCGCTCATGTTCGGGCCGGTAATCATCATAATCTGCTGTGAATCGTTTTCGAGGCTTACGGAGTTGGCGATGTAGGGCTCTCCGGCGGGGAGGCGGCGTTCAATTACGGGGTGACGCCCTTCGGAGATTTCCAGAGTGAGCGAGTCATCAACGACGGGGCGCGAATATTTATAGTCGCGGCTGACTGAGGTGAAGCTCAGCAGGCAGTCAAGCCGCGCAATCAGCGAGGCGTCAAGCTGTATGGCGGGAATATACTCGGCAAGCGAGCCTACCAGGGCGCTGAAGAGCCTGGTTTCAAGCTCCAGGATGCGCTCTTGGGCGCCAAGAATCTTGTCTTCATATTCCTTTAATTCCTGGGTGATATAGCGTTCGGCATTGACGAGGGTTTGCTTGCGAATCCATTCGGCGGGGACTTTGTCGCGATGCGTGTTTGTGACTTCTATGTAGTAGCCGAAGACGTTGTTATAGGCTATTTTGAGCGACGGGATGCCGGTATTGGCAATTTCGCGCTGCTGAATTTTCAAGAGGTAATCTTTCCCCTTGAAGGCAATTTCGCGCAGTTCGTCAAGTTCGGGGCTGACTCCGGCGGCAATCACGTTGCCCTTGACCACGGCGGCCGGGGCATCAGGCACCAATTCGCGGCCGATGCGGTCACGAATCTCCGTGCAGGGGTTAAGTTGCTCGCCATAGGAGCGCAGAGTCGGCTCATCGGCCTGAAGGCATATCTGCTTGACCGGCTCTATGGCCATCAGCGCCGAATGGAGCTGGATGACTTCGCGCGGAGTGATTCGCCCGACGGCCACTTTGCTGACCAGGCGCTCCAGGTCGCCAACCTGCTCGATGTGGCGATGGATTTCGTCGCGCTCATCAGGGGCGCGGAAAAAATGTTCAACGATGTCAAGGCGCCGGTTAATCGCGTCGGCATTCTTCAGCGGGAAGAGCAGCCAGCGCTGGAGCATGCGCGCCCCCATCGGCGTCACCGTCCTGTCAAGGACATCACGCAGGCTCTTTCCCTCCGAAGTCATCGGCGCGACCAGTTCCAGATTGCGCACGGTGAACTTATCCAGGCGCATGAATCGGTCTTCCTCAATGCGGCGCAGGGCCGTGATATGGCCCAGGGAGGTGTGTTGCGTAATGTCCAGATAATGGAGAACCGCGCCGGCCGCAATGATGGCCGCCGTCAGCTCCTGCACTCCGAATCCCTTCAGTGAGCCCGTTTCAAACTGCTTGAGCAAGCGCTGATTAGCCGTGTCGGTCGTGAAAATCCAGTCATCGAGGTCAAAGGTGAGATACTTCCCCGTCAATTCCTGCTCGGCATCGCCCCGGCGGCCGCGCTCAATCAGTAGCTCCTTGGGCGCGAAATTGCTCAGGAGCTTGTCAATATAATCCGGCTTCCCCTGGGCGCAGAGAAATTCGCCCGTGGAAATATCAAGCAGGGCCAATCCCCAGAGCTGACGGTCCATCAGATGGAGCGCCGCAAGGAAGTTATTCTCCCTATGGTCCAGGCAGGTATCGCTCATGCTCACACCCGGAGTTACCAGCTCCGTGATTCCGCGCTTGACGAGTTTCTTCGTCGTCTTCGGGTCCTCAAGCTGCTCGCAGATGGCTACACGCTTTCCTGCCCTGACCAGTTTTGGCAAATAAGAATCAAGAGCATGATGCGGAAATCCGGCCAGCTCCACGCTCGACGCTGACCCGTTGGCGCGGCGAGTCAGAGTGATACCCAAGATTTCAGATGCCGTAATCGCATCCTCGCTAAACGTCTCATAAAAATCGCCTACCCGAAACAAAAGCACCGCGTCAGGATGTTTCTGCTTCATTTCAAGATACTGCTTCATCAATGGAGTCTCGACGATTTTCTTTGCCATAATTTCAGATTTTTACTGCAAAGTTACGAAATTTTCCCACTTAAATGGTGATTTTTAACCAAAAAATTTGCTCATTGAGAAGAAATTGCGTAACTTTGCGCCTACGAATAATCTTAAAAGCACAATATATGTCTGCAAACGAAGAAATTAAGAACACCCCCATCCTCCCCGCCGAGGAACCTCAAGTAAAGAAGGACGAAAAAATCCGCTCAATTATGATGTGGGCTTCTATCGCCATCGCCATCGTCGTTATCGGCACTATCGCCTACATCTTCGGCTATCGCCAGCCCGCAGTTGAAAAGGGTAACAACGCCATCGGCGCTGCTGATAACATTGCTTTGTTCCAAAACCCTGACTCGGCTCTCACTGCCTATCAGGCCGTTGCCGCTAACAATGGTTTCGCCGCCGGCAACCGCGCAAACCTCGAAAGCGCCATCATCCTCTACCGTCAAGGAAAATACGAAGAAGCCCTCAAATACGTCAACGAATACAAATCAACCGACAATGTCGTTGCCGCTACCGCACAGGCCCTCAAAGGTGACTGCCTCGTAAACCTCGACAAATATGCCGACGCCGTTAAAGCCTACGACAAAGGCATCAGCAACGCCGACAAGAACCCCCAGCTCGTCCCCTTCCTCCTCAACAAAAAAGCTACCGTGCTGATGGTTGGCCTCAAAGACTACGCCGCTGCCGCCAAAGTCTACAAAACCATTGAAACCGACTATCCCGCCTTTGCCCGCACCGTCAACGCCGAAGGCCGCCGCCTCCAGTGCGAATCCCTCGCCAAATAAGCCCAATCCCTAACCCCATACCTCAAGGCCGCTCCATGCCCCGCGCATCGAGCGGCCTTGACGCATTTGTTGCTTGAGGATGCGACGGTGCTATCGCTGACATAGACAGGGCGGCGGATCGGAATCCGCCTCTCCATAATTAATTCGTAGTCAATGCGTTATGTTTATCCTTGTAGGGACGCGACATGTCGCGTCCGCGGATGATAAACGTAATTAATTTGTAATCAATGAGATATGTATATCCCTGCGGAAATGGAGTTGCAAAACTCATGAATTAGCAAAAGCCACCGGTCAAGTATTCATCCAAAGTTCCGCAACACCCTCCAATATCCAAAGCCCTGAGTATGGTGCGACCCTCTCCGGGGTCGTTCCGATTTAGTTACGCGTCATCCACGGGTAGCGCTCAGTGCGCACTAACAACAATATAAGCACTCCAGGCTATAGACTCAGCTCCTTTCGGCGATTAATTTATAAATTACGCGAGAAAAATTTTGTGAAATACGAAAAATAATCGTAACTTTGCCGTCGCAGACCGCCTCACAGAAGCCCCGGTCTGGGGTTAAGCGGAGCGGGATGTAGTGAAAATACATAAGAAAGCGTTTATCCGCGCTGATTCTTGACAACTGGAAATTCTCGCAAAATTTCAATCAATAGTCAAGGATTGAGCAACGGTAGATGCCCGTGGATATGTAATTATCTTGCTTTCGGTACGATATTTCGGGAGAAATATAGCCGGACACATTGATTGCATATACAAGCGTGGGCTTCTGCGTTGCCGTCCGACTATTGATGGGCAATGCGAGAAGCCTCCAGTTGTAGGACGGTAACAGATACAGATTCCTACGCTTTTTTTGTACAACAACGAAATCGCCAACGAGAGGATGACCGCGGCACTGAGAATAAGATTGAATGATAGATTTTACTGTAACATTTTATTATGATGGACAAATAAGGTCTGTGGCAGCACAGGCTGTCAAGGCTCCTTCGGATAAATATGATGCTGAAGCTATTGCATGGGGGACGATAAGATCCTGGTTTCAAAACTCAAAAATAGCAATGCCTGAGTTCGTTAGAAATATTACGTATAGAGGTACGTTAGAATGTTCATGGGAACTATTACCCATGCATGATTCAACCCCATTAAAGTAAAAAATTATGAGAATTTTTTTAACTATTTTCCTTGCATTTGTTTCAATCTGTGCAAGTGGAGCTGAAATTGATATGGCTTATAGTGTTAATAATTATTGGTCGGACTGGGAGCGTGCCTCAGGAGTCGGAATATACGGACAATGTTCAGGGTTTTCATTGTCGTACTATGGGGATCAGTATTGGAACTGGTTTTTTAGATTTCAGATTCAAAATTATACTATTCCTACCAAGGAGGCGATGAAGTCGTATAGAAAAAATGATCAGTGGATAGTATATTACGGAACGGTAGAATACTATGTTACTGATAAACATCCGACCATAGAGGCTTGTATGAAGGCTGCGGGAATAACCGGTTTTATTCCTGGCGAAGGCTATGAATATTTAGGGCATAGAGTAAAAAGGACAGCAAATGCTACTATTAAAATTAAGCCGTATAAAAAGTTTCCTCAGGTTTATAATATTTATTTTGATGGAGTAGGACTCGCTATTGATTTGAGGAGCGTGTCATGGCACTCTAATAAATAATGTAATGAAACAGAATAGATATAATCGGAGAAATTTCATAGCCAAAGCATTTAAGAGAACTTTGCCTATTCTGGGTATTTTAGTGGTATCGCCACATTCTTTGATGGCAGGTCCAGCCAGTCCTACTGACTATTGTCCGGGAACTTGTACTGGGTTATGCGTAAATACGTGCACTGGCAGTTGTAAAAACGAGTGCAAAGGCAGCTGTCAAGGAGATTGTGCAGGAGGATGTCAAACCTCGTGCACTACTACATGTAAGCAGCAATGTGCCAGTGGTTGTGGACAGGCCTGTCAAGGTCAATGTTCGCAATTATGTGCTTCGGACTGTATTCTGGAATGCAAGAATCAATGCGATACCTCATGTCGGGGTACATGCTCTTTAACTTGTCAAAATTCGTGCAGAGGAGGCTGTGATAGAAGCTGCACGTATTCTTGTGGCAGTGGATGTAGTACCGATTGTAGTGGAACGTGCAAAGGTACATGTGGATATGGCTGCGTTGGGGGATGCACCGGAGGTTCCATTTTTGCGACATACCAATGAACGAGATTAAGGACTTTAGGCAGCTTTGGGAAGGTGGAGTAGCTAAAAGCATTACCTTCATTGTTACCAAAGATTGTCAGCTTGCGTGTAAATATTGCTACCTCGTCGGAAAAAACGATAAGGAACGAATGTCGTGGGAAATAGCCAAATCTGCTATAGACTACATTCTTTCCCATGAAAATGATTTCCGTCAAAAATCTGTTATATGGGATTTTATTGGAGGAGAGCCATTTCTTGAGATAGAATTAATAGACAAGATTTGCGACTATATCAAGACTGAGATGTTTCGCCTTAATCATCATTGGTTTAACTCATATAGGTTTTCGTTTTCTACAAATGGTATCAATTATGATACGCCGAAGGTTCAAAATTTTATAAGCAAGAATCGAGAACACTTGTCTGTAGGTATTACGATAGATGGTACTCCTCGAAAACATGACCTAAACCGAATTTGGAAAGGAAGAGGACCGGAGAAGGGAAGCTATGAGGATGTTGTTCGCAACATACCTCTATGGCTTAGTCAATTTCCGGGTGTCGGAACAAAGGTGACGATAAGTAGTGCGGATCTTCCGTATATTAGGGAAAGTGTACTACATCTTTATTCTCTGGGTATAAAGGAGGTTAACATTAACGTTGTTTTTGAAGATGTTTGGCATGAGGGAGACGATGTCTTGTTCGAGCAGCAACTTGTGGAACTGGCCGATGAGATTATTGATAACGGGTACTATAAAGAATATGCATGTTCATTCTTCGCTGAATTCATTGGAAAACCAATGAATCCTGAAACCGACAATCAAAATTGGTGTGGTGCGGGTAGGATGTTGGCTGTGGATGCTACAGGAAATTTTTATCCATGTACTCGGTTTGCGGGCTATTCTCTTCGTGATAAAAAGCCTATAATAATAGGTAATGTGCATGATGGGATAGACAAGAATTTATTGCGTCCGTTTTTAGCTCTTGACAGAACGACTCAATCGCCGCAGAAATGTATTGATTGCGAGGTTGCAAGTGGATGTGCTTGGTGTCAAGGAGAGAATTACGATTCCGCCGATACGGATACCATTTATCAACGGTCAACGGCTATATGCAAAATGCACAAGGCGCGTGTCCGGGCCAATAATTACTATTGGAATAAGTTATACCGCAAACTTGAACAAGAAAAATCGTCTGAGCAATGCTGAAATATCTTACAGTACTTCTTGATGATAATGCCGTCTCGTATTGTCATTATTCTCCCAGGTTGGAACCCGGTGAATCCATCACGCCTGAACTGTTGAAGAAAGCGATTTTCTATGCCATGAAGGAGAATCTCTCCGTCCAGTTTGTTTATTCAAATGCCGATGTTTCAGACGAGATAGCTGCACTGATTGGAACAGTTGATCATACGGATATTGGCCTTTCAGATGCTGATATTGTAGTAATTAATGACTGGGAAGATGTTTTGGCAAACAATGTATCAAGAGGGATTTCATATGTGATTCGTACCGGAATTGAAGATCTCTTGTCGAATGGGGATTCTCTTAAATCTATCCTTTCGGTTGCAGATAGAGTCAATATAGTGATCACTGATGTTGAAAACTTCTCTGATCATAACATTATGGAATATCAAGCGTTTTTGGATGATTTAATTCCGACGATTGTCAATGAATATAAGGTTGATCATCAAGTTCAATTAAATCTTTTGACAGACCGCATAATGTTAATAGGGATGAACAACTGCAATGCCGGCTATGAGTCAATAACGTTAGCTCCCGATGGAAAATTTTATGTCTGCCCTGCGTTCTATCTCAATAATGAACAGAGTATCGGTGATATAGATAATGGACTTGACATTAAGAATCCTCAGTTATATAAGATTGAACACGCGCCGATATGCCGCATATGTGATGCATTCCAATGTAAGCGTTGTGTTTGGCTGAATAAGAGGATGTGTCGCGAGATAAATACTCCGAGCCATCAGCAATGCATAATGTCTCATGTTGAGCGAACTTCCGCAAAAAAACTTCTTGATGAATTCCGGAAGTTTGACAAATCCTTTTTGTCTGAGATTAGTATTCCCGAGGTGGATTATCTTGATCCTTTTGAAAAAATTATTAAACAAAAATAATATAAAATGAAAAAAGAAGTGGGTCGTGTTACCGAACAGGAACGCGATGAAATTCAAATGCTCTTTGAGCGACGCAATGGCCTGAACGAATTGGCCAAGATTCTTACTGTCGATAATCCCGAGCTATACGAACGCCTTGTCAACGATATGGGAGAAACCTCTACAAAATTTCAGCAATGGTGGAATCGTATGGGAGAGAAGTATCAGTGGGAAAGTGCTGACAACGGAAGCTGGGAGATAGATTTCAATGACTGTACAATATACTTAGTTACGTCCGTATGATAGTCTGCATGATAGGCGCGACCGAGATTATTTTAATCAGCGCTGTGATTCTCCTTCTTTTTGGAGGGAAGAAATTGCCTGAGCTTATGAAAGGAATGGGCAAGGGTGTAAAGAGCTTTAAGGAGGGAATGAATGAACCTTCCGAAGAAGAAATGAATCGTCGAGTTGAGGAAGAAGTTCAACGACGCGCAGATGAAGAATCTGCGAGACGGACTAAAGAGTCTAAAGAAAATGTCGATAAAGGAGAGTGAACAGCCGTCCGAAGTCGGTCTTCTTACATTTGGAGAGCATCTTGAAATATTACGCAAGATGCTCTTCCGAATTATTGCGGTTGTGATAGTTCTTGCTGTCATAATCTTTTGCTTCAAAAAGGAAACGTTTGCTATTCTTTTGGCTCCTCAGCATTATGACTTCTGCACTTTTAAGTTAATAGAACATTACATGCATGTTTTGGGATGGGACTTTCATTTTACCCGATATAGTATACCGCTCATAAGTACAGAACTATCTGCGCAGTTCATGACGCATATCACTATTTCATGTGTCTTGGCAATCTTATTGGCATCTCCATATATAGTTTTTGAATTGTTTAGATTCATTTCGCCGGCACTATATGAGAGTGAGAAAAAATATTCTTATGCTGTGGCAGTCGTTATCTATGCTTTATTCCTCATCGGGCTGCTTATGAGCTATTATATACTCTTTCCAATATCATTTCGGTTTCTCGCGACATATCAGGTAGATGAATCTATCGTTAGTACAATAACACTTGATTCTTATATCTCAACATTCATTACACTCACATTCTTGATGGGGGTGGTGTTTCAGCTTCCTGTATTTGCATATATCCTTGAAAAAATGGGATTCATTGATGCGGATTTATTGCGTAAATATCGTCCGTATGCCTTCGTTATAATAATGATAATTGCTGCAATTATTACACCTCCTGATATATTTACCCTGATTATGGTAACATTTCCTATATATGGTCTCTATGAGGCCAGTATTTTAGTGCTTCGAAGAACAGAGTCATGAATACAGCCGTTTAGTGGTGGGCTAAACGGCTGATATTTCTTTTTTTGGAGGCGGTGAGGAGTCGGGGTAGAGTGCTATGGTTGCTATGGGGCTTTGGTCTCTTTTTTTGCGGGGCTGGGGGATGGTTTGATGGAAAAAACTTTCCAATTTGGAAAGAATTGGAAAGTTTTGGAATATTTTGGAGGTTTTTTGCGCCTTTTTTTATAATAGGAGGGTGGGGAGGAGGGTGCCGATGAGGTCGGCGGCGAGGTCGGCGGCGCTGGCGGTGCGGCCCAGGTGCATGGCCCATTGGGCGAGTTCGATTGCGGCGCCGAAGGCGGCGACTGCTGCGAAGAGGCTCCAGCGTAGCTTCGCCGTCAGTGGGCGGCGGAGGTCGATGGCCAGGGCGGTGTAGACCCCGAGCATCATCAGGGCGTGGACAATCTTATCGGTGTGTTCCCATAATTGGAAATCGCTGTCAGGGAGCGGTCGCGGAAAGAGCGTCAGATAGAGCACGGCGCTGACGGTCAGAGCCGTCAGCAGCCAGCGGGGGAGGCGCTTGAGAGGTTCAAGCCAGCGCCAGACGAATGACCTCATCTACGGTGATTACGTAATGAAACGTCAGTCCCTGAATATATTCGGGGTTAACGTCTTCAACGTTGCGCTGATTGTCCTGACACATGATTATCTCCTTGATTCCGGCGCGTTTGGCGGCAAGGATTTTCTCCTTGATGCCGCCGACGGGGAGCACTTTTCCGCGCAGGGTCATCTCGCCGGTCATGGCTACGTTTTCGCGCACGGGTCGGCCGGTGAGGGCGGAGACTATGGCTGTGGTCATGGTGATTCCGGCGGAGGGACCATCCTTGGGGATGGCTCCTTCGGGGACGTGGATGTGGACGTCAGAGGTGAGTCGCTCGGGGGCGATTCCGAAGTCGGCGGCGTGGGCCAGGACATAGCGATGGGCAATGGAGGCTGATTCTTTCATGACGTCGCCAAGGTTTCCGGTCAGCGAGAGCGCGCCTTTTTCCTTTCCGGGGGTGAGGATACACTCAATGAAGAGAATCTCGCCTCCGGCGGCGGTCCATGCCAGTCCGGTGACCACTCCGGGGACATTGCCCGTGCCGTAGCGGTCACGGCTCATCGGGGCCACTCCGAGGAGCTGATGGAGATTTTCCGGCATAACGGGCTGCGGGAAGGGCTTTTGGCTGACCTTAGCGCGGACATATTTGCGCAAAACCGAGGCCAGGAGCTTCTGGAGCTTGCGGACGCCGCTCTCGGCCGTATAGTCGGCAATGATGGCGTCAATGGCTTCAGGCGCAATCAGGCCTTCATCCTCAGTCAGATGCATTGAGCGGCGCAGCGACGGCAGCAGATGGTCAAGGGCGATGGAGCGCTTCTCCTCGGCTGAATATCCGCTGAGCTCAATGATTTCCATGCGGTCAAGCAGGGGCGCGGAGATGGTGGAGAGGGTGTTGGCCGTCGTGATGAACATGACGTGGCTCAGGTCAAAGTCCAGGTCAATGTAGTTATCATGGAATTTGGCGTTTTGTTCCGGGTCGAGGACCTCGAGGAGAGCTGCCGAGGGGTCGCCCTTATAGCTCTCGCCAATCTTGTCGATTTCGTCGAGCATGATGACGGGGTTAGACGAGCCGGCGCGGCGGATTGACTCGATGATGCGTCCGGGCATTGCGCCGATGTAGGTTCGGCGGTGGCCGCGGATTTCGCTCTCGTCATGGAGTCCGCCAAAGGAGACACGCTGAAATTCGCGTCCCATTGCGCGCGCAATGCTCTCGCCCAGTGAGGTTTTGCCCACTCCCGGAGGGCCTACGAGGCAGAGAATCGGCGCATGGGTTTCCGGCGAGTGAAACATCAGGGCCAGCTGCTCGAGCACTCGCTCCTTGACTTTTTCCATGCCGAAGTGGGTGAGGTTCAGCTCGGCCTCGGCGGCCGCAAAGTCGGTGTTGTCCTCCGTGACGGTGTTCCAGGGCAGTTCGGCAACGGTTTTCAGATAAGCAAACTGGGTTTGATAATCCGGGCTCTGCGGATTGAGCTTGGTCAGCTTGCGGAGCTCTTTTTTGAGGAGGGTTTCCGTCTGCGGGTCGAGCATCAGCTCGTCAATCTCCTTATGCAGGGCGTCGACTTCCTCGTCTTCGTCGCCATAGAGTTCATTCCGAATCTCCTGGAGCTGACATTCAAGATATTGGTTGCGTCCGCGTTCGGCCATAGCCTCGCGGGCTCGTTTTTCAATCTGCTCGGACACTTTTCGCTGCTCCCGGCGCTGAATCAGCAGAGCTAGCAGTCGCTCCAGGCGCTTGCGTATGCCGGCAATGGTCAGCAGCTCATAGCGCTCGTTGATTTTCAGCGGCGCATTGGTGCATAGCAGGTTAACCTCCATTGCATAGTCAGTGTTAGAGTCCGGTTCGCCCTCGCGGTGAACCCCGATGCTGACGGCGTCAGTGGCCGATTCCTGGAGTTTTGCCGTCAGTTCCCTGCATTCATTCAGGGTGTAATGGAAATAATCATCGGGGCGCACTTTAGCCTCCTTGACAATTTCAACCTTGGCGGCGACGGCCATCTTCATCTCCGGATGATGAGACTCGCGGACCAGGCGGACATGCTGGCTGGAGCGAACCATGGCGATGGCCGAATCATCCGGCAGCGGAATGATGCGCACCACTTCCCCCAGCACTCCCTCCTGATAGAGGTCGCCATAATTGGGAACGAAGATTTCCGTATCTCGCTGACAGAAAATGCCTATGGCGATGTTTTTGTCGTAGGCCGCCTGGGCGATTTCGCGGCTCGTTACGCGCACCAGCGTAATCGGGAACACCAGGTTTGGAAACAGGACGAGATTACGGGTTGCAAGGATGGGCAGTCGGTCCAGGTCGACTGTCGCGCGGCCGCCGTCGCGGTTGATTTCTATATGTTCAATGGTTGGCATAAGATTGGAGATTCGGCTCTTAAAAAATTTTTGCTTGTAATTGGAGTGCAAATTTACGAAATATTTCGGAAAAAATTCGTAACTTTGTGGCTGTTTAAACATCCAACTTTGCAAAGTAAACATGAAAACTATCAAGACTGCGCTCATTTCCGTGTTTTATAAGGACGGACTTGACGAAATTCTCGCCCTTCTCCATAAGGACGGGGTTAAATTCCTCAGCACCGGTGGCACCCGCGAATTTATTCAGGGCCTTGGCTATGAATGTGATGCCGTTGAAGACCTGACCGGCTATCCCTCAATTTTCGGCGGACGCGTCAAGACGCTCCATCCCAAGGTGTTTGGCGGCATCCTTAACCGTCGCGACGACGAAGGCGACCGCCGCCAGGCCGCAGAGTTTGAAATCCCCTCCATTGACCTGGTGATTGTCGATCTCTATCCCTTTGAACAGACCGTAGCCTCCGGCGCCTCTGATGAAGACATCATTGAAAAAATCGATATCGGCGGCATCTCGCTGATTCGCGCCGCCGCTAAAAACTGGGCCGACGTAATCATCGTTGCCTCCAAGGCTCAGTATGCACCTCTGCGTGACCTCCTTGCCGCCCAGGGCGCAAAGTCTGACGCTGACCAGCGCCGATGGTTTGCCAAGGAAGCATTTGCCGTCAGCAGCGGCTATGACTCCGCCATCTTCAATTATTTTGACCGTCAGGGCCAGGTGCCCTCAGCCCTGCGTGTGGCCGTCGACGGCATCAAGCCTATGCGCTATGGTGAAAACCCCCATCAGCCCGGATTCTTCTTCGGCGATTTCTCAGCCATGTTTGACCAGCTCCACGGCAAGGAAATCAGCTATAACAACCTCCTTGACATCGACGCCGCAGTCAGCCTCATCGCTGACTTCACGGAAACCACCTTTGCAGTGCTCAAACATAACAATGCCTGCGGTGTGGCCTCGCGCAAGACCGTCGCTGAAGCATGGCGCGACGCCCTGGCCGGCGACCCCGTCAGCGCCTTTGGCGGAGTGCTCGTAACCAATGCCAAGGTTGACGTTGAAGCCGCTAATGAAATCAACACCATCTTCTTTGAAGTCATCATCGCCCCGGAATATAGCCCCGAAGCGCTGGAAGTGCTCAAAACGAAGAAAAACCGCATTATCCTGGTGCAGAAAAAGCCCCTGCAGACCAAGTCAAGTTATCGCTCATGCCTCAATGGCGCCCTCGTTCAGGCCCGCGACCTCAAGGTTGAAACCGCCGAGGACCTCAACCCCGTCACCAAGGAACCCGTTGACCCCGCGCAGATTGAGGACCTGCTGTTTGCCAATAAGATTGTCAAGCACTCCAAGAGCAACGCCATTGTCCTTGCCAAGAATAAGCAGCTGCTCGCCAGCGGAGTAGGCCAGACCTCACGTGTCGACGCCCTCAAGCAAGCCATCGCCAAGGCCGGCAGCTTCGACTTCTCGCTCAAGGGCGCGGTGATGGCCTCAGATGCCTTCTTCCCCTTTGCTGACTGCGTCCAGATTGCCCATGAAGCCGGAATCAACGCCGTAATCCAGCCCGGAGGCTCCATCCGCGACCAGGAAACCATCGACTACTGCAACGCCAACGGCATCGCCATGGCCATGACCGGCATCCGCCACTTTAAGCACTAATTCGAGAAATTAATAATTGAAAATGAAAAATTAGGTCGTTCATGCCGACTGCCAAGGAAAATAAGGTTCTGGTCCAAAGTAAGGCTTTTGCCGTCAGAATAATCCGGCTGTATCAGTATCTTACCTCTACCAAGCAGGAATTCATTATTGCCAAGCAGATTTTGCGTTCCGGCGCCAGTATTGGAGCCAATATTTCCGAGGCTCAGGGAGCTCAAACCAAGGCTGATTTCATCTATAAGGTTCAGATTTCACTCAAGGAAGCTAACGAGACTGAATATTGGCTTGATGCCCTCTGTCAAACCGGCTATATTACTCAGCCGCAATATGACAGCATGAAAGCTGACCTGGACTCGCTAATCTTTATGATGATCAGAATCCTCAAGACCGCAAAAAGCAACAGTCAGAATCCCAAGACCTGATTTTTCATTTAAAATTATTTCAAAAAAATTACATTTTTCATTCGTTCATTTATCATTTTTCATTTAAAGAAAATGGGACTCTTTTCGTTGACTAAGGAGATTGCTATTGACCTCGGGACGGCCAATACCATTATCCTCCATAATGATAAAATTGTCATTGACGAACCCTCGATCGTCGCCATTGACAAGACCACTAAGAAACCTATCGCCGTCGGCAAGGAAGCTTCTATGATGCAGGGTAAGGAAAACCCCAACATCGAAACTATCCGCCCCCTGCGCCAAGGCGTCATCGCTGACTTCAACGCCGCTGAAATGATGATTCGCGGACTCGTCAAAAAGAGCAGCTCCTCGCGCGGCTGGTTCTCCCCCTCGCTCCGAATGGTTGTCGGCATCCCCTCCGGCTCCACTGAGGTGCAGATTCGTGCCGTGCGTGACTCAAGCGAACACGCCGGCGGACGCGACGTCTACATGATTTACGAGCCGATGGCCGCCGCACTCGGTATCGGACTCGATGTCGAAGCCCCCGCAGGCAACATGATTGTCGACATAGGCGGTGGCACTACTGAAATCGCCGTTATCTCCCTCGGCGGCATCGTGACCAACAAGTCTATCCAGATTGCCGGCGATGACCTGACCGAAGACATCATCGGCCACATGCGCCGCGCCCATAACCTCCGGGTTGGTGAACGCACTGCCGAGCAAATCAAAATCCACGTAGGCTCTGCCCTGACCGAGCTCGAAAATCCCCCGGAGGACTATGTTGTCCATGGCCCGAACCATATTACGGCTCTCCCGATGGAAGTCCCCGTGAGCTACCAGGAAATTGCCCACTGCCTTGAAAAATCAATCTCTAAGATTGAAGCCGCAGTGCTCAGCGCCCTTGAACAGACCCCTCCGGAACTCTATGCCGACATTGTCAAAAACGGCATCTGGCTCGCCGGCGGCGGCGCGATGATTCGCGGCCTTGACAAGCGTCTGACCGACAAGATCGGTATCCAATTCCATGTTGCCGACGACCCGCTGCTCTCCGTGGCCCGCGGCACTGCCGTCGCCCTCAAAAACGTTGATAAGTTCTCATTCCTGATCCGCTGATGCGGCAACTTGTCGACTTTTTCGTGCGCCATGGCGCATGGTTCGTCTTCATCCTGTTAGTAGGGGTTAGCTGCCTGATGCTCTTTCGCGGCAACCCCTACCAGCAGGCTGTCTACATGACCTCGGCCGGAGCTGTCAGCTCCTCTGTCTATGGCGCGGCTAACTCCGTCACCGGTTACTTCAATCTCCGCACGATTAATGATGACCTCCAGGAGCGTCTCTCTTCCCTGGAAATGGAAAACCTGGCCCTCCATCGCCGCCTGCAGAGAGCCGAGGAACTCGCTTATGCCGACACCGTCACCCCTGATTCGGCCCTGACCCCTTATCGCTTCATCACGGCCCGCGTAATCAATAACTCCATTGCCCATAGCAATAACTTCATCACCATTAATCGCGGCAGCGACGATGGCGTGATGCCCGAAATGGGCGTGATTGACCGCAACGGTATTGTTGGAATCGTCAACGTGACCGGACGCCATACCGCGCGGGTTATCTCCATGCTCAACAGTGACTTGCGCCTCAGCTGCAAGGTCAAGGGCTCTGATGCCTTCGGCTCCCTCGTCTGGGACGGCAAATCCCCCCGCTTCGCAGTCCTTGAGGAGCTGCCGCGCCATGTTGAATTTGCCATTGGCGATACGGTTATCACCTCCGGCTATTCCGTCGTCTTCCCTGAGGGAATCCCCGTCGGCATTGTCAGGGAGCGCCAGCGTGATGCCGATGATAATTTCTACTCCCTGCGGGTTGAACTCCTCACTGACTTCTCTACTCTCTCAACCGTCCGCGTCATTGAAAACTTCCTCAAGGATGAAATCGAGGAGGTTGAAACTGACCAAGTTAACTCATCCGGTAAATTCTAATGAAGAAACCTCTTATAGGACTGACCATGGCGGAGCTGCGCAATGTCGCCGCCGAATGTGGTCTCCCCTCATTTGCCGCCAAGCAGATTGCCCGGCGGCTCTACGTCAATCGCGCCACTTCTATCGACGAGATGACCGAGCTCTCAAAGCGCGGTCGGCAGGCCCTCGATGAGCATTACTGCATAGGCCTGCAAGTCCCCAAGGCCGCCGCCAAGAGTGCCGACGGAACAATCAAGTATCTCTTTGAAGGCGCCGGCGGACGCGATGTTGAGGCCGTCTATATCCCTGACCGTGACCGCGCTACGCTCTGCATCTCCTCCCAGGCCGGATGTCGCATGGGATGCACTTTCTGCATGACCGGACGCCAGGGATTCCACGGAAACCTTGCCGCATGGCAGATTCTTAATCAAATAATGAGCATCCCGGAATCCGAGCAGCTCACTAACATCGTCTTCATGGGCATGGGCGAGCCGATGGATAACCTTGACGCTGTCCTTCAGGTAATTGAAATCCTCACCGCCCCCTGGGGCATGGCCTGGAGCCCTAAGCGGATAACAGTCTCCTCCATCGGTAAAGTCAAGGAACTCCGCGAACTCCTTAACCGCACCAAGGTCCATATCGCCATCAGCGTCCACTCCCCGTTTTCTGACGAGCGTGCCGGGCTGATGCCCGTTGAGCGCGCATGGCCCCTGACTCAGGTTCTCGAGCTCCTGCGCGAATATGACTTTGCCCATCAGCGCCGACTCACCCTGGAATACATCATCTGGCATAGAATCAATGACGATATGCGCCATGCCGACGCCCTGGCCCGTCTGCTCCGCGGTTTTGACGTCCGCGTTAACCTGATTCGCTATCATGCCCTCCCTGACACTCCTCATCTTCAGCCCGCTCCGGAGTCAGCGATGGTTGCGTTCCGTGACCGTCTTAACTCACTGGGAATCACCGCTACTATCCGCGCAAGCCGGGGCGAGGACATTCAGGCCGCGTGTGGAATGCTCGCCGGAAAGGCCAAGCCGCAGAAGTAACCCCTATGGGCATTGCCGTCGTCATCCCCGTCCGCAATCGTGAGCGCCTCGTTGAGCCTACTCTCGAGTCCCTTGCCGCTCAAACCCGCCGCCCTGACCGGATTATCCTCGTTGACAATGGCTCTACCGACTCCACTCTGCAAACCCTCCGCCGATTTGCCGAGGGTAAGCCTCACGTAAGGGTGGTCAGCGAGCCGCGACCCGGGGCCGCCGAGGCCCGAAACTGCGGCCTCGACGCCGTCAGGGAGGACTACGTCATGTTCTTTGACAGCGACGACCTCATGCCCCCGCGCCATATTGAGGAGGTAATGGCCGAACTGCAACGCAACGACTTTCCCGACATCGGCGCCTTCGGAATGGTCCGCCGGGGGCTTGACGGCTCAACGGTCCATAAGCCCTTTCGCGGCGGCGACCTTATGTATCAACACCTCTTCCACTGCATCCTCTCGACTCAATGTTATGTCGTCAGGACCGAATTCATTCGCCGCGCCGGCCGGTGGCCCGAAATGACTCCCGTCTGGGATGACTTTATTCTCGGCGTGAGGCTTTTATGCCGGAATCCGCGCCTTTGCGAGCTCAAACTCTCTGAGCCCGTGCAGATTATTGCACAAACTGACAGCATCACCGGGCTTGACTTCTCATCCAAGGCAGGCCTCTGGGAGCAGGCCCTTGACTCCGTGGCCCGCGAACTGCGGTCAGGCCACGCCGAAAAATATCTCCCCTTGGTTGACTGCCGCCGCGCAATCCTTGCCGGAGAATACCGCCGCGAAGGCCACCCTGACCTCGCTAAAAAACTCACCCCAACCCTGAAATCCCGCCTCATCGCCCGCTACGTAGCCCTCGGCGGCCGCGGCGTCGCCACCCTCTTCCCCCTCCTCCCCTTTTAATTTGTTCGGGTGACTAAATCCTGAAATGTAAACCGGTGGTATGAAGCCTTAAGCATGGTTAATCGGAATTTGCATTTTCTGAGTTTTTTTTGTAAATTTGCCTCCGTTAATGGACAATACAATGTGTACGGCTAACGAATGCATTACAAAACTAAATGATATCCTCCCCCGGCTCCAGCATGATTTCGGGGTCACGGAATTATATCTGTTCGGATCAGTGGCACGTGGTGACAATGGACCCGATAGCGACGTTGACATTCTCGTTTCCATGCCGCCAAAGATGTTTACTTTTAGTGCTCTCCACCGTTTTTTAGAAGAACTTCTGCAAACATCCGTTGACCTTATCCGTCGCCACTCGCATCTTTCTCCGCGCTTCTTATCCCAAATTTCACGTGATGGAATCAAAATCCTCTGACCGAGAAAAGGTCCTCCTTACCCTCCAATCCTCACCGACCTCAAAAGGAAAGGCTGCGCCATAAACATTTATTACGACACACCCTCATAAAAATATTGGCAGAGGGTGTTGCAGGACTCATGATTTAGCGAAAGTCACCGGGCACCGTGGCGCCCTCGCCACGGTGGCGCGTCAGCGCCATAATTACCATATAATACTGATTTCCAATTTATTGAGGCGAAAATCTTGGAGCTTGCGCTCCACCGTGGCGAGGGCGCCACGGTGCCCGGTCATTTACTCATCTAAAGTTCTGCAACACCCTCTTGTGACAGGAGGGGGGAGGTCATACCCACGGAGGTATCTTGTCCTTTGCATTTTGTACTCCGTATTTACTTTGTATTTTGCATTTTGTATTTACTCTGTATTTATTTTGTTTTTTTTGGAAAAATTCGTAATTTTGCATCGTTGATTTAAACGCGCAGCTCCCAACGGGTTAGCGGGAGGATCAAAAAAACATACATTAAGAAAAAGCGTCACTTTTGTGCTTCGTCTCTTGACGACTCGAAATCTTGCAATTTTTTTGAATAAGTCAAGGACAAAGCAATGCGAGAGTCTCAAGGTGTGGGACGGCAATGAGTCAGATCCCGCGGCAATTGGAATTTAAGAACACTAATAAATTACAAAAACAATGAAAAAACGATTGCTTTTGCTGCCGTTTGAACCATTGTCGTATCAGCCGTTCTATGTCTATAGTTTCGAGGTTGACGGCATTTGTTACAACATCAATCGCGGAACTTCAACCTGCTCTGTTACTTACCGAAAATCCCTCAGATATTCCGGCAAAGTTGTAATACCCGCCTCTGTGATTTATGATGGCAAAGAATACTCCGTGACTTCAATAGACTGCGGTGCCTTCTATGGTTGCAGCGGTCTGACTTCGGTTGAAATTCCTGACTCCGTGACCTCAATCGGCCAATCTGCCTTCTCCGGCTGCATCCGCCTGACCTCAGTTACTATCCCCAATTCCGTGACGTCAATCGGCGAGTCCGCCTTCTATTGCTGTAGCGGCCTGACTTCGGTTGAAATCCCTAACTCCGTGACCTCAATCGGCGAGTCTGCCTTCTATGGTTGCAGCGCCCTGACCTCGGTTTTTATTCCCAACTCCGTGGCCTCAATTGGCAATTACGCGTTCAATGTGTGTAAAGCGCTCACAAATCTGATAATTGAAGATGGCGAGACCACCCTCTCTTTAGGATATAATTTTTTAGATGAAGGATTGTTTTATGACTGCCCGTTAGAAACGTTACACCTTGGACGCAATCTTAGCTACAGAACCGATCATGAGTATGGTTACTCACCATTCAAGGGCAAATGGTCTTTAAAAGAATTAACCATAGGAAACTCCGTGACATCAATCGGCGAGAATGCCTTCGACGGCTGCCGCGGTCTGACATCGGTTGAAATCCCCAGCTCTGTGACCTCAATTGGCGAGGATTCCTTCTGCGGTTGCAGCGGTCTTGAAGAAGTGTATATTTCCGATATTGAGGCTTGGTGTAGAATTGAATTCTACAGCTACTCATCGAATCCGTTGAATAACGCACATCATCTATTCTTA
>JAAVCG010000017.1 GCA_014802435.1 Bacteroides sp.
ATAAATCTTATAAATCTTAGAGCAGCAGCGCCAGGATATAAGCAACATAGCCGGCGACAAGAAGGGCGCCCTCAATCCGAGTGATGGTGCGCGTCTTGAAGAGCCATCCAAAGAGCCAGAAGGCCACCGAGGCCGCTAACAGAGTCAGCAAATCAAGATTACCGATGCTCCCGAAGGGCAGCGGAGTGATTACTGCCGACGCCCCTAAAACCATCAGCACATTGAAAATATTGCTGCCGATAACGTTGCCTACGGCCATGCCCGGCTTGCCCTTGACGGCTGCAACGATGGAAGTGGCCAGTTCCGGAAGAGATGTCCCCGCGGCAACTATCGTCAAGCCGATGACGGCTTCGCTGACTCCCAGCCCCGAAGCGATGCCCGAGGCTCCGTCAACAAACCTGTCGCCGCCCCAAATCAGAGCCGCAAGCCCTATAATCACATAGAGGATAGCCCGCCAGATATTCATGGATTTTACGGCGGGTTCATCCGTTGCAGAGGCCACTTCCGGATTCTTGGCCGAGGCAAACGTATAACGCATGAAAAGCAGGAACAGCAACAGCAGGAACAGTCCGCTCAGGCGCGAAACAATGTTGATTCCCGTGCCGTCAATAATGCCGCTGTTGCCGAGCATCAGGAGCACCACTGACGAGAGTATAACCATTGGAATCTCAAGCGACATCACTGACCGCTCAATCACGATAGGGCTGACTATGGCCGTAATCCCGATAATCATCAGGATGTTGAAAATATTGCTGCCGACTACGTTACCGATGGCCAGCGGCGCACTTCCGGAGATGGCTGAAAGGATAGAGATGGCCAATTCAGGCGCGGAGGTCCCGAAGGCTACGACCGTAAGGCCCACAACCAGGTCACTCAGACCAAAACGGCGGGCTATGGCCGACGCTCCGTCGGTCAACACGTTTGCTCCGACCAGGATTAAACCCAGGCCGAGGAGCAACCAAAAGATATGTAAAATCATAATTTCGAGCCGAAAGCAAGGTCACCGGCATCGCCGAGTCCCGGAACGATATAAGAGTGAGAGTTGATTTCCGGGTCAACTGCGCCAATCCATAGAGTGGTCTTATCTTCCGGGAAAGTGGATTTGACATAGTCAACGGCGGCCTGAGAGGCAATCACTGAGGCCACATGGATGCGCGCGGGAGTTCCCTTGGTGAGCAATGCACGGTAACTCAGCTCCATAGAGGCGCCGGTGGCCAGCATCGGGTCAACGAGAATCAGGGTCTTGCCCGTCAGGTCCGGTGAGGCGATGTATTCAATGAAGACGTCGAAATTCTCCTTTTCCTTATATTTGCGATAGGCGCTGACAAAGGCGTTTTCCGCATGGTCAAAAAAGTTGAGAAATCCCTGATGGAAAGGCAGACCGGCACGGAAAATCGTTGCCAGAACAACGTCAGAGCCGATTACCTGACATTGGCAGGGGGCCAGCGGCGTTTGAATCGTTTCGGTCTTATAGTCCAGATGCTTGGAGATTTCATAGGCCATGATTTCGCCTATGCGTTCGAGGTTACGCCGAAAGCGCAGCATATCATGCTGAATGTCAACGTTTCGGAGCTCCATCATGTATTGGCTCACGAGTGAATCCTGCTTGGCAAAGTCAATTACTTCCATAAGTTTCAGTGGTTTAGATTAAAATTTATATTCGGCTCCGAGCATCCCGACAATTCCCTGGGAGGGAATGGACGGCCCGAGATACCATTGGCGGTTAAGAAGGTTTTCTCCATTAACAAATATGGTCCATGCTTGGTTTAGCTGATAGCTGACGGAGGCATTGAGCTTGGAGATGGTCATGAGGTTCTGATAGCCGGAGGGCATCATCAGTGATTCCTTGTTGCGCGAGCTGCGGAAATGATAGCTCAGGTTGATGGCCAGGGGAGTGATGGGGCGCACTGTTGCCGAGGCCGTCAGGTTAAATTTGGCGTGGTCGCCCCAGATGGCATAGCCCTTGGAGTAATCGCCCTTGGGATTCTGAGCCATTTCGGCGCGGACTTTTAGGCTCAGGTAGCGGCGATAGTCATAGCTGATGTCGCCGCCCCAGTGGGCTCCGCGCATGTCAACTCCGTGCATCCGCCCGAAGCCATCCATCGGAATCAGCCAGTCCCAGGTCCAGGCATAGCCCCCGAAGAACCCGATTGACGCGCCGGCCCAGGGGCCGAGAGTCAGGCCCGCATCGGCCGTAAAGAGGCGCGAGAATCCCGCCTCATAGTCAGCATGGAGATAGGGCTGAACCTCATAGAGCATGGCGCGGGAGTTGGCCTCCATGCGGCCATCGGTCTTGGCCCAGAGATTAAACTGTGCCGACGGGCGCCAGCTGATGTCTATTTTGGGGACGATGAAGAGCGATTTATAGTCCGTATTGCCGCTCTTAAGGTCTATTCCGGCGGCTATGCGCGCGGTGAAGGGCTTGGTTGTCAGCTGAAAAGCCGGCTCGAT
This sequence comes from Bacteroides sp., assembly GCA_014802435.1. Classification (GTDB taxonomy): domain Bacteria; phylum Bacteroidota; class Bacteroidia; order Bacteroidales; family Muribaculaceae; genus UBA3263. The sequence continues at coordinate 2,452 of JAAVCG010000017.1, forward strand.
ATGCGTAATGCCCTTGGTCTGGCCGGAAGTGGAGCGCATGAGCTGCTCCCGGAGCGTCAGACCCCAATGGCTATAGGTCGAGGCATGCCAGTTGGCCCCTAATTCAATGTTGCCGATGTTGTGAGTGGGCTGATTGGGAAATCCAAAGGCAAGCAGAGTGTAATCAACTGCCGCGCGATAGTCAATCTTGCCGGTGCGTCCGTTCCATCCGAGGCTCAGGTTGCCTAAGTTGGCGTTAACCGTTGAAGGGTCAACGGGGAAGGGCATATTATAATTGGAGAACCCATAAGTGAGCAGGGCTGAGAGGGTGCCTCCGGAGGCTATCCAAGTTGAGCGGCCGCCAATGAGGGCCGAGTTGCGGCGCAGGCTGACTTTGCGGTCATCGCCAAAGAAATTGTCAGGATACTTGGTGCGGTAAGCAAACCCGTCAAACTGCATGAAGGCCTCAACCTGGAGGCTGTCGCGGTCAACGGCTCTCAGGCCGGCCGATGCGCCGAGGTTCCAGAGCGGACCATAGGCCAGGGCGGCATATCCCTTCTGATTTGAGCGGGGAAGGCTGCAGGCCCATGGTGCCGGTTCAAGAGTGCGGATGAGCGGAGTGAGCTCGGCCCAATTGGTTGTGGCCGACATGGGGAGGCGGCCCTGACTGACCGTCGGGAGGCTGATTTCCGGGAGGAGACGCAGGCGAGTGGCTGCCTGTTCTTCCGGAACAATCTGGTGAGTTACGGTGATTTCCGTGTTGAGATTCTGAGCCGTGGCGCTGACGCCAAGGGCAAAAATCATTGCCGGGAGGATATATCGCTTCATTTGGATAGGCGTTTGTCAATCATTTGGAAAATGTCGGCGTCGGTGCCGGGATAGTTCTCGCGAAGCACTTTCAGATACTCATCAGCCTCAAAGTCATTGCCCTGGGCGCGGAGAATATCGCTGAAAAGGACATAGGCGCGTGCCAGCCAATAAGCATGGGGCGGATTAGCGTCGATGAGCGCTTCAATTTCCGTGCGTGCCTTGGTCAGGTTTCCGGCGCGGAAGTCTGAATCGGCCATATCATAGGCCGCGCGGGTGCCGTAAAGGTTCTCCGGATGCTTGGCCAGTTCGCTGCGCAGGGTGAGGGCATCGGCCTCGCGACCGGCCTCCGCAAGGGCGCCGGCGCGGATAAACTTCACTTCCGGGAGGTCCGTCCCGGCGGCGGCGCCTGATTCCAGGATGTTTTGTGACACGGAGAGAATCACTTCGGTGCGACCCAGATCACGGGCGCTGCGCAGCTGACCCATACCTGCCTGATGGCGCATGGAGGCCGTCGAGGCGCGCTGTTCGAGCACCCCATAGCGATTGAATGCGCGGTCAGTCATTCCGAGGTCATATTCGGCCTTTGCGGCGATATTGGTGGCTTCTTCGGCCTCCTCCGAGTCAGGATACTTGGCCAAAAGTTGCTCGCTGAGGCTCAGGCGCTCACTGCTTTGGGTTGCCGCGCGGGCCTTGCGCAGAAGCTGCATGGCGGCAATGGCGTTGCGCTCAACTTCGTCAAGCTGTGGCGCCCCTTCCGTGGCCATCAGGAAGGAGTTGAGCTCCTCAATGTCGCCCCGCTCGGCATAGATCACTTTCAGATCCTGAACCGCCAGTGAGGCCTCCGAGCTTGAGGGATGGCGCTTGATGACCTGTTTGTAATATTCAATCGCGCGGTCCGTTTTTCCGGCGTTGGTATTGAGAATTCCTAACTGAAGCAGGGCGTTGCGGCCTTGTTTCGTCACCGGGAATTTCGTCGAGATGGTCTCATAGGTGGCGATGGCCTGGGCCTGCTTGCCTGAGGCGCTCAGGGTCAGGGCCTTTTCAGTCAGCGCCGCCGGCTGGAGGGATGACTGCGGGAATTGGCTGATTACCTTCTCAATGGTGGCCAACTTGTCAGAGGACTTGCCAAGGTGGCCCTGCATGATGGCCTGCTGGAGCAGGGCATAGTCGCCCGTCGTGGGGTTCAGGTCATAGGCTTCCTTGTAAGTCTTGAGAGCCGCAGTGAAGTCTGACGCATAATAGTATGTGTCGGCAATGCGGGTGTGAGCATCGGTTTTTGCGTCGGCGGGCAGTTGCTTGAGCTGTTCAGCCGATTTAAATTGGGCGCGGGCATCGTCATATTTCCGCTGACCAAAGAGGGAGTAGGCCAGATTATACGTCGCCGTAGCGCTATTGGGGTCATTTTTCGGTGCCTGACGAAGGAATTCGCGGTAATATTTCTCGGCTTGCTTGTAGTTTTTCTGTTCGTAGTAAGCATCAGCAAGCCAGAGGGTTGTCTGTCGCCCGATGTCAGGGTTCTGCTTCTTGAGCTTATCGGCCTGAGAGAGCAGGTCTATGGCCTTGGCGGCATCTCCGCTTTGGAGCGCCCTTGACCCCAGGACGAAGAGCACCTGCTGGCGTGCCGACTGAATCTGCGGAGTGTTGGTTTTCAGCGCATTGAGCGAGCGCAGAGCCCCTTCATAGTCGTTGGTGGCCATATAGCCCTTGACCAGGTAGTCCTGAACCGTAGCCGCATTTTTTGATGAGGGATAGCGCTTGATGTAGTCCTCAAGGGTCTGAACCGATGAGCCGAAGGGCACTCGGCCGCCATCAACCTGAGCCACAGCATAATTATAGTAAGCCTGCTCCGTGATGTCAGGGTCAAAATCCATCTTGACGGCCTTTTCAAAGCTCAGGATTGCCGCCGCGGCATTGCCCTCGGAGAGATATGACTGGCCAATGGTGAGCGCGGCGCTCTGACCCATAGCGTTTTGCAGCTCCGTCACGGGCGCCAGCAGGTCGATTGCCCGGTCATAGTCGGCGCGGCTGTAGTCGTCCGTGCCTACTATGTATCTGACGCTCAGGGGCGCTTCCGCTTCATGCTGCGCAATGTAGGGGCGCAGCAGGCTCAGGGCTTTTGACTCATTGCCTAAGGCATATTGTGATTCGCCGCAAACTCGTTGGGCTTCGGCCGCAAATTCTGAATCGCCGCCAATCAGCGGCTCGGCAAGGCGGATGGCCTCCTTATAGTTTCCTTCTTTAAATCTGATTTGTGAGAGATAATAGTCAGCGCTGCTGCCGGGCTCGCGATTGCGGTCCACTTGCTGAAAAAGGCTCGCGGCCTCCCCGTAGTCTTCACGCAAATAGGCAATATAGCCGCGATAAAAGAGCGCCGGGTTGGCATACTGACCCTTGCCTGAAAGTGAGCTGAAGAGCTTTTCGGCGGAATCCAACTGGCCGAGTTTCAGCATTGAAAAGGCGCGCCGATAGTCCAGTTGCTCGGCCTGCGAGGGCTCGAGGGCATTGCGGCTGATTTGGTTCAGCTGGCGCAGGGCCACACTGTAATTGCCTGAGAAAAAAGTGAGCGACGCAAGCATCAGCCGCGCCGGTTCGCGCTTGGGCGAGTTGGGAAATTGCTGGCAAAAAGCCGTCAGCAATGCTCCCGAATTGGCCAGCCCTGCCTGATAAGAGGCTACGGCCTGGAGCCACATTAACTTTTCACGCTCCACTGAGCCTAATTTCAATGCCGTCTGACACTGGTCAATGCATCCGAGATAGTTCCCGTCGGCAAGCATCAGGGCGGCGCGCTCGCCGTAGCCCGCGGATTGTGGCGAATTTACTTGGGCACTGACCGGCATTCCTAAGCCGCATGCAAGCCCTAAAACAATATATTTCAGTCTCATAAACTATAAGTCAAAAGGAATTTACCCCTCAAAGTTACGAAAAATCTCTCATTTCCACAAATCGAGATGAATCCTCTCGTAAATCCATCCCGGAACTATGCGCTCAAAAAAGGTCAAAATCTTCCATCGCAGGCCGATGATGGCACTTCGCCGGGCATGCAATGTGGCCTTAAAAATTCCGCGGATAACGCTTTCGGATTCCATTTCCAGCAGATATTTCCGCCCGGAGTTCAGCAGCGGGGTGCGCGTCCATCCCGGCTTGATGTCAACTATTTTCAGGGGCAGGGAGTCGCGCCGGCTGCGCTGCCGGAGAGCCTCCAAGAGGGTTGAGTCATAGGCCTTTGAGGCCGAATAAGCCGGTAATGATTCCAGCCCCCTGATGCCGGCAATGGAACTGATGGCCACGAGGCGCCCCGGGCGTTTCGTGGCCTCAAAATATTTATAAGCCGCGCTGACCATCCGGGTGAACCCCACGGCATTGGTCTCTGCCGTAAGCACTTCATCTTCAATCGGCATTGACTCCTCATCGGCCCGCAAGATTCCCGAACAATGGAGATAGATATCCATCCCTCCGGTTTGAGAAATCAGCTCATGCAGGCGCTCCGGCGCATCGACTGACAAAATATCAATTACCGCCGTGAATACCCGCTCCTGATGTTTCTGCTTCAACTCGTTAAGAGCCTGCACGTTGCGCCCGGCTACCCCTACAATCCATCCGGCCTCAATAAACCGCTTGGCAACCCCGCGCCCAAGCCCTGAAGTCGCCCCCATGATGATGATTCTTTTCCTCTGTTCCATACCCGCAAATTTAACCAAAAAAAAGCAAAAATCCAAATCCCGCCCGCTGTCGCGAAGCTCTATGGAAAGGCGGATTCCTCCTTCAACCTTCAACTTTCAACCTTCAACCGGAAGATGACATGGCGGCGGATCGGAATCCGCCTTTCCATAAAAATTTTTTTATTTTTTGCGGTTTACCCCTCAAGGGCGGCTGTAACTTTGCACCGAAAAAATTACTAATTACTAACTACTAATTACTAATTATGATGAAGTCTTTTCGCCACAGCGCCGATGAGCGCAATTCTTCTAAAGTACTGAAACTCCGCATGAAACTCGGCGCTGCCGGCTATGGAGTTTATCTGATGATTCTTGAGCGACTTGCCGCCGAGAATGACCTCCGGGCCACGCTTGATTATGACGTTCTTGCCTATGATTTCCATGTTGAGGCGGAATTTGTCCGCCAGGTCGTGGAGGATTTTGACCTCTTTGAAATCGACATTGAGGCCGAGACATTCTCTCATGAGGGGCTCATGGAGCAAAAGCCCGCCAAGTTCAAGCGCGAAGTCAAGGAAAAGCAGCTTGACAAATTCATTGAACGTCAGGCAAAAGACGAGTATCTGCTTGATAATTTGGAGGGGAATTTTAATATGCCTCGAGTTCAAATTAAGGGGATAATGCACTCATCATTTCGCGATGAAATCCTCAGTAATTACACTCGGATTCCGCCCGCGGAGACTCTGAGAAATCTGCTCTATAACCATCTTGAATCGCTCCGAGAATAGCCTGAATCCTCAGAAAAATGTCATTTTTGCTTGGATTTATCCCCAGAAAAATGTAATTTTGCAAGCAAAATATCCCCAGAAAAATGTATCGTAGTGCATATAACAGCTTAAAGGAGTGGAAGATGTCGGCTGATAGAAAGCCGATGATTCTGCTTGGCGCCCGTCAGGTTGGAAAAACCTGGCTGATGACTGAATTTGGACGCAATGAATATCGGAATGTGGTTTATATCAATTGTGATACCGAGCCAATGATGCGTAAGCTTTTTCTTGCCGATTATGATATTAACAGGTTGCTGCTTGGTTTTCAGGCCATTACAGGGGAGTCAATTGATGAGGGCGAGACCTTGATTATCCTTGATGAGATTCAGGAGGCTCCCCGCGGACTTCATAGCCTGAAATATTTCTGTGAAAGTGCCCCCGGCTATCATATCATGGCTGCCGGGTCTCTTCTGGGAATTACGTTGACTCAGCAGGAATCTTTTCCGGTAGGGAAAGTTGATATGCTCAGGATTTATCCTTTGACTTACATTGAATTTTTGCGGGCTATGGGTCATAGCGCTTTAGCGGATATGCTTGAGAGCGGAGATTTTACTTTGATTGAGCCGTTTTCAGAGCGGTTGACTCAGTTGCTTTACGAGTATTATTATGTCGGAGGCATGCCGGAAGTGGTCAAATCTTTTGCTGAAAAGAAGGATTTAAATCGGGTGCGTTATCTTCAGAATTTGATTTTAGATGCGTATCGCGACGATATTTCCAAGCATACATCCAAGGTTGAATCGGTAAGAATCGGGCAAGTTTTGGAGAGTCTTCCGGCTCAGTTGGCCAAGGAAAACAAGAAGTTTATCTATGGAGCCATCAAGCCGGGAGCAAGAGCCTCGGCGTTTGAGCTGGCCATTCGATGGCTGATAGATGCCGGTCTGATTTATAGGGTTAACCGTGTGAATCAACTTGCTGTGCCCGTTAAGATTTATGAGGATGTCTCAGCTTTTAAACTGTTTTTGCTTGACGTTGGTCTGCTCGGATGTATGGCTGATGTTCCGGCATCAATGGTTATGGGATTTGACGGCCTCTCGCCGGAATTCAGGGGCATGATTGCTGAGGAATATGTTGCGCAACAGTTGGCTTCAAGGGGGTATAAAATCTATTACTGGAGCAATGACAATTCAACCTCCGAACTCGATTTTATTGTTCAAAAAGATTCCATGTTGCTCCCGATAGAGGTTAAGTCGTCAACCAATGTGAGAGCTAAGTCTCTTTCGGCATATCTGAAAGCGGACCCGTCCCGTCGGGGGATACGTTATTCGTTGATGCCTTATCGGGGGCAGGAGCAGATGACTAATTATCCGCTTTTTGCGGCGGGGATTGGGTTATAGTTCGGCGGGATGGAAGGTGATGGAGGCGGAGGCCGGAGATGACGCGAGGAAATAGCCTAAGACGCGATTGCCGGTGAAGAGGGCCGGGCCATTGCTGTCGTTACCTATGGCTTCCAGGTAGTTATGCATCCGGCGCGTTATGGGATAGACTTCTACGGTCATGATGTCTCCGTCATAGAGCACCGTTGAATCATCCTCGGCGTCGGTATCGCGTCGCGAGGTCATGGCCGTGAACGTCCCGACTCCTTCAAATGCGCCGCGGTCATCAATCTCTTGCCATTGGTAAATCTCGCCGTTGCGGTAGATTTTTACCCAATAGCATTCATCGTCAACAGTCGGATTGTCAGTAAATTGCCCTTGCAGTACGGCGACCTGGTCATAAGGCATGTTAATCCAGAAAAACTGCAGGCCGATGATTTCCGTCGGCGCCAACATTCGGGTTTCAGACTGAAACAGTTCGCCCTGTCGGTCAATGCTGAGTCGATATTCATGGCCGGCAATGCCACCTTCGGCACTTATGAAGCAGCCATCGTCATCAAGGGTCAAAGTTACTTCAGAGCCGTAGGTAAGGTCAGTCAGGGTCACTATGGCGTCAGTGAGGCGGGTGCGGTCCATAGGCTCGTCCATGGGAGTGGTCAGCGTCAGCGCCACGCGGGCACCTTCAGGAGTGAGAGAGGCTTCGATAACCGTCAGCGGCTCAATGTCATGATACTCCAGGTCAAGGTCACGCTGACATGAAATCAGCCCGAAGGCTATCAGTAATATACCTAAGAATCGATTCATAGTCAGAATTTTAGAGTGTAAGAAACCGAGGGCACGAGGCCATACATGGCTTGGATGACTGCCTGAGTGCCCGAGGGGTTGTCAGGATCATCGCGGAAGAAGACCATGTAAGGGTTATAGCGGCAATAGGTATTGTAGATTCCAAAGGCCCATTCATAGGTAAAGCGTTGGCCGGAGTGGGTATACGTTGCCGAGAGGTCAAGCCGATGAGTTGGAGGCGCCTGATATGAATTTCGCTTGGAGTAATAATAACATGTCACTCCGGAGAGGTCATATTTCACGTCGGGAGCCGTCAGCGGTTGGCCCGACATGAAAATCCATGTCGCGGCAAAATTCCAGCGTCGGGAAAGCTGATAGAGAGCCGTCAGGGAGAAGTCATGGCGGCGGTTATTGGAGGCGTTATACCATTTTCCATCGTTGATTCCGTCAATCTTCGTCTCCGTATGTGAGATGGTATATGTGACCCATCCGGAGAGGGGGCCGAGATTTTTGCGCACCATGAATTCGGCGCCGAAGCTCCGCCCCTTGCCGCCGAGGATAATGCTTTCAAGCATGATGTCGGAAAATACCGTCTTGCCGTCCTGAAGGTCGTAGACGTTGTCAATGTCGCGATAGTAGACTTCTGCGCTCCAGTCAAATGAGCCGCTCGGGGTCATTCCGTTATAACCCAGGGCATACTGGATTGAGCGCTCCGGTTTCACTCGGGCCGACGTCAGCGCGAAGCGGTCAAAGGGTAGGGAGGTCGTCGTCGCCCGGATGCTGTGGATGTTTTGTGATGCGGAGCCTATTCCCAGTTTGAGATTATGATGCTGATTGAGGTTATATTTGAAATTCAGACGAGGCTCCGCGCGGAAATAGTTTTTAGCGTCAAATTGGTTTTCCAGTTGATAGATGGAGCTGAAATCATGGAATTTTTCGCCCTCGGGGACTGATGAAAGGTTCAGTCTGACTCCGGCTGTGACATCGACTTTGCGGCCGAAGCTGCCGGTCCATTCGCCCCAAAGGGAATTATCAGAGAGGGAGCGCACTTCCCGTTCAGTCTGCGAGTTGATTTTCCATTCGGCCGATTTGACGCGAAGCCATTCGGAACGCAGTCCGAATTCCAGGGAGTGATGTTCGGTGATTACCCATCGCAACTTTTCCGTCAGCGAGTAATTATTGATTCCGGTCCACATTGTCTGGTCCATCTCCATCATGGTCATTTCCATTTTCGGCGCGTATTGGTCTGCTGCGATGGTCGACGTCAGCGAAATCTTATCGCTGAAATGAGCCAGCCAGTTGACGGAGCCGCCGAGGTTGCCCCAGTACATGCCCATGACGTTATGGATGGCCATATTGTCATGGCTGATGAAGAAGCTCCCGTCAATGAGATGGCGCGAGGAGGGCTGAAAGCGTAACCGCGCCGTCACGTCATAGAAGTTCATGACCGTTTTCCGATACTTCGGGACGAGTTGCAGAAATGCATCGACATAAGAGCGGCGTGCGGCCACGGCAAATGAGAGTTTCTCCTTAATGATGGGGCCTTCGGCCTTGATTTTTGCGGCAAGGAGGCCAATGGTGGCCGATGCATGATATTGTTCCATATCTCCGGGCGCGAGTCTGGTCTCCAACACTGCCGAACTGGCGCCGCCGTAGGCCGCCGGAATGGGTCCTTTATAGAGAGTGGCGCCTCCGAGCGCATCGTCATTAAAAGTGGAGAATATGCCCATGACGTGGGAGGGATTATAGAGCGTAATCCCGTCAATGAGAACCAGATTCTGGGAGGAATTGCCTCCGCGCACTTCAAACCCGCCGGCGCCGTCGCCCTCGCTTCTGACTCCGGGCAGGAGGGTCAGCGACTTGATGATATCATTTTCGCCGCCAAACTTGGGGAGCAATTTCATGCTTTTCAACTCCAGGAATTCGGCACCGATTCGCTTGCCTTGAATGCGCTGGTGCGCCGCAGAGGCCGTCACTGTGACCTCCTCCAAGGTGTTGACACGCACGGAATCAGCCGGCTCTTCAGCCTGCACCGCGATTCCGCCCAGGGCAATGATTATGGTTAAAATCCGTTTCATGTCTGACCGCAAAGTTACGAATAAATTTTGAATTTAGGATTTTTTAAGATTGCTGAACGGGATATTTTTCGTAACTTAGCGGCAATGAAACTGACCAAGATTATTACCATTCTGGGCCTTGCGGTGCTCCCTATGGCTGTGAGCGCCAAGTCGTCCATTGAAAAGTATCATGATGAGATTGCCGAGCTGAGCGTGGACGCCAACTTGGCCTCACCGGAAATTCCCAAGAAGCACGTTGAGGAAGCTAAGACGCGCATGGCTGACCTGCTTGCTCGGCTGCGTAAGTCGGGATTTACGGCCGATGCCGATGAGCGTGACGGCCTGGTCGTTACGATGACTATCCCCGCCGGCGAGCTCTTTTTGCCCAACGACACTCTGATTGCACCCCATGGAGTCAAACCGCTGATGACCATTTCTCGCCATCTGAAAGTGCCTGATTATTATAAGGTTCTGGTGACGGTCCATAGCGACGATACGGGCACGGAGGAGTATCTGAACCTGCTGACCCGCGCCCGCGCTGATAATATTGTCAACTGGTTTGAGAAGCAGGGCTTCCGGACGGAGGGAGTGATTCCTTACGGCATGGGGTTTGATGAGCCGGTGTCGGTAGAGCCGAGCCGGAGTGCCCGCGCCCTTAATCGGCGGGTTGAAATCTATTTCGTGCCCGGGCCTCAGATGATTGAAAATATTAAGGCCGGCCGATGATTTAACGTTATTTAACGGTTTGTCTCGCTTTTTTTTCGTAATTTTGGCGCGTTATGCTGCAGCAGATATTAGATGATTATCGCTCGGTTTCCCTGGAGCAGATGGGTAAAGTCAAGCTCCTTAACCGGGTAGATACTAAATTCGTCACGACTGTCGACGGCCTTGTGGAGCTCCTCCGCATGGCTGCCGGAAGCTATTTCATTCAGGAAATTGAAGGGAAAAAGCTGATGCCTTACACTACGCTTTATTATGACACGGAGCGGCGCGAGATGTTTATGCGGCATCACAGCGGCTTCAAAACCCGCCAGAAAATCCGTGTGCGCCGCTATGAAAGCTCCGGAGTAGGATTCCTTGAAGTCAAGCGCAAAAATAACAAGGGACGCACTGACAAGAAGCGAATCCAGATTCCCGAATATACGCCTGACCTGGATAACTATCGCGAGTTTCTGACCGCAAAGTCATGGTATGGGAATCATCATCTGACTCCCGCCCTGAGCAATGCTTTCCGGCGGATTACGCTGGTTAACAACGCTATGACCGAGCGACTGACGATTGACCTTGACCTGAAATTCCATAATGAAGTGACCGGAATTGACCGCGATATGGGGCCGTTAGTGGTGGTTGAAGTCAAGCGCGACGGATTGACCCATTCGCCGATTCTTGAGATCCTTAAAACGCTCAGAATCAAGCAGAGCGGTTTCTCTAAATATTGCATCGGAATGGCGCTGACTGACTGCTCATTGAAGCAAAACCGATTCAAGGAGCGCCTGCGTTACGTTGAACGCCTGATTAAGAAATCAAACAATAACCAAATCATAAAATCTTAAATCTTTCCAATGGACGAATTTAATGAACCGGCCTCAATTGCCGCCGAACATGCTACAAGTCTCTGGGGGCTCATTGACCCGACGGGATTTAATGCCTTTGACCTCTGGGAACTGCTTATTCGCTTTGCGTTTAATGCCCTGGTTGTTACGTCAATTATTCATCTGTTATATTATCCCAAGAGCCGCCGCCGCGACTATTATTTCACTTTCTCGCTGATTTCCGTCAGCATCTTCTTCCTGATTTATCTGCTTGGAGGAGTCAAGCTGAAAGTAGGGTTTGCGCTGGGTTTGTTTGCCATCTTCGGCATCATACGTTACAGGACGGAGTCAATGCCCGTGCGTGAAATGACTTATCTCTTCGTCATTATCGCCATCTCGGTTATCAATGCGCTCTGTTCTAACCTCTTGCAGGCCTTGGTTGCTAACGTCCTGTTTATCGGATGGATATGGTTCTGCGAGAGCTCAAACTGGATTACTCACGTTGCCTGCAAGCTGATTCTCTATGATCGCCCCGAGCTGACCGCCCCGGAGCGTATGGCAGAGCTGCAAGCTGACCTTGAGAAGCGTACAGGCCTTGAAATCAAGCGTATAGAAGTTGGCCATATCGACTTCCTGCGCGACACGGCAATGCTCAAAGTCTACTATATACCTACGGACTCAGGCATTAACACCGTTGACTCCACGCTCAAATTTCCCAAAGAGGGCCAATAAAATGAAACTGCGTATTCTTCTTGCCTCGGCGCTGCTGACTTTAGCCTCGGCCGCCGGGGCTCAGACCCTCTTAGGCGGGGCCGAATTCGGGCATAAGTTTAACTTCGGGCTCAATGTAGGCGCCGGAGTGGAGTATCGGTCGGCGCAATGGTTTGATTCCTCCGACCAATGGAGCGCGGAGGTCTCCGCCTCTTATAAGCCGCTGAAACCCTTGAAGATAGGCGTCAGTTATAAGTTCATTCAGGCGCATACCCCTCAGCAGCATACAACTAATTATCAGGTATCGGCCTTCTGGGCGAATAAACATCGCGTCTCCCTGGGCTTAACGGGCGAGTGGAAACCGCTTAAGGTGTTGACTCTCAGCCTCAGAGAGCGTTATCAGTACACTTACAGGCCGGAAATGCTCGTGCCCCGATTTGACATTGACGACCTTGAACCCGCCGGCAACAAGACCGTTGCCTCAAAGAGCAAACACGTCCTTCGCTCGCGCATCTTGGCGGAGGTCAAGCCCTCAAAAAAATGTCGCTTCTCCCCTTATTGGTCCTTTGAACTCTACTCGCTTCTGGCCGAGCAAAATCATTCAAAGGATGTTAGCGGGGCGGCTCATTTCTGCGAAAAATGGCGCGTCACTGCCGGTTCCGGCTTCAAAATCAACCGCCATAACTCCCTCGACCTCTTCTATCGCTTCGCCAAAACCACTGATGCCGATGAATTTGACTCCCCCCATACCATAGGCGTCATCTATTCCTTCAAACTGTAAACAATTCTCATATTTGCGAATTTCAGATTTTTTTCGTATATTTGCACAAATGTTATAGTCATGATAGTTACTTTTGAGGAGGAAGCATTGCGTGAACTCTATGAGAAGGGAAAAAGTTCCAATCGTAAGTTCCGTTTTCAGCCCGATATTATCAGACGGTACCAGAAGGCAATAGCTTTCTTAGTTGAAGCATCATCTATTGAGTCATTATGGCAAATCAGATCGCTTAATTATGAGGTACTGAAAGGAGAAAAGTCGGGCAGAAGTTCTGTGAGGGTAAATAATCAATATCGGATAGAATTTACTGTTTCCTTGAATGAAGAGGAGCCTGTCTTGACTATTTGTAACATACTGGAATTGTCGAACCATTATCAATAAAAAAGGAATGAAGATACAGATTGAGGGACTTGAGCCCAATATGATAGCGAATAATCTGACCCCCGGAAATCTAATCCATCCCGGAGAGATGATTAAGGATGAAATTGAGTATCGTGGAATTTCTCAAAGTGCTTTAGCAAAGGAGATAGGTTTACCGCCATCGGTGTTAAATGAAGTTCTTAACGGAAAGAGGGCAGTTACAACCGAATATGCATTGCTTCTTGAAGCTGCGCTTGGAATTGAGGCAGACCTTTGGCTGCGTCTGCAAACGAACTATAATAAGCAAAAAGCACAGCGAGATCCGAGTTTTATGGCCCGATTGGCTAAGATTCGGAAAGTCGCTGCTTTCCTGTAAACAAAAGGGGGGATTGGGGCGTTTTTGAGTTATGAATTTGAAAGCGGTCCATAATTATTCACAGAGCCATCCGTGGCTTCCCGTGGCGGTTGCCGGGGTGGCTATCGGGGTGGCTGCGTGGTTTTTAAAGTGGCTTGTCGGAGTGATTACATCGGCCGTTATGAGCGATATGGATATCACGAAGACGAATTTTTGGCTGATTATTGCCGGTTTTTTCGGTATAGTATTAACCGTGATTATGGTCAAGTATATAATCCGTCAGCCCCTTGAACACTCCACTGAAAAAATTAAGCAAATCATTGGTCCTCAGGGTGATGGGGTCATCAGTCCCACCATCATGTATGCTCCTATCCTGGCAAGCTCCCTGACCCTGGGCTTCGGTGGATCGGCAGGCTCCGAAGGCCCGATTGCTTATACCGGGGCAGCCATTGGCAGCAACATGGGCCGATGGTTCGGCCTGAGCCGTGACCAGTTGGTGATGTGTACGGCCTGTGGGGCCGGGGCGGGCATTGCCGCCATCTTCAAATCGCCCGTCGGGGGGATGTTTTTCACTCTTGAGGTGCTCCGGATGCAGATTGGCCTGCTGCCGTTGCTGATGTTGGCTGCAATGTGTATAATCTCTTCAATGACAGCGTATTTGCTCAGCGGACAGACGCCTGACATGACCCTTTGGACTCATCCTCAGATGCCCCTTGACAAGCTGCCGCTCATTCTTCTGCTCGGACTTTTCTGCGGCCTTTATGGGGCATATTATTATCGAACGGGCCAATGGACTCAGCAGCTCTTTACCCGCTTGAAAACTAAGAATATATGGCTCGGAGCCATTACTTCGGGTCTGCTTCTCGGGGTGCTCCTATTCCTCTTTCCGGCGCTTTATGGCGAGGGTTACGGAATCTTAGGCAAGATGGCCAATGGTGACCCCCGGGAGGTTATCTCCGGCTCGGTCATGACTCTGTTTACCGCTCATAAGTATCTGTTGCCCTTGACTTTGGTCGGGGTGATGGCCCTGAAATCAATCGCTGCCTATGCGTCTAATTCGGGCGGCGGTGTGGCCGGCGATTTTGCGCCTACACTCTTTGCCGGAGGTATTGCCGGGCTGCTCTTTGCGCAACTAACTTCCATGCCTGTGTCCTTGGCCGTTGTCTGCGGAATGGGGGCCGTGATGGCCTCGGCCACTCGTGCGCCCCTGATGGCAATATTCATCACCGTAGAAATGACCACTCAGCAGCAACTCCTCCTCCCCGTCTCCATCGCTGCCGGCCTCGCCTACTGGCTCAGCTCCCTCATCCTCAAAAAATCCTAACAAAAGTTTTGAGAGTAGTTAAAACTTTTTGTAAATTTGCGGAAAGTTTTGATTATACTTAAAAGTCGTATGATTATTTTTTGGTCAATTTTACTTGAATCGTTGAGGCGGTTTTTGATGGAGGAGTAAGTGTATGGATAAAGGAGGAGTCAGGGCGGTTCTGGAGATGATTCTTGCGGAGCGGGATGATGCGCAGCGGGAGCATTTGATGCGGTTTTTTAAGACCGGGGAGGGTGAGTATGGCGAGGGCGACCGTTTTTTGGGTTTGCGAGTGCCGACGACGAGGGGGATTGTGCGCAAAGTTTATGGCAGCATATCGCTTGATGAGATTCCGGAGCTTTTGGCCTCGGAATGGCATGAGGTCAGATTGTGTGGTTTGTTGCTGATGGTAGAGATGATGAAGCGGAATCTTCCCGGAAAGAGGGATAGCGAGTCTGTCATGGCGGAGAAAAAGTCAAGGCGCAAGGCTATTGCTGCGTTATATCTTGCAAATGCTTGCAGAGCAAATAATTGGGACTTGGTTGACCTTTCATGCCAGTATATCTTGGGGCCTTATTTGAGGATTGACGAGGGGGGCCGGATTGATGTTCTCCTGGAGCTTTCGGCGAGTGATAATCTTTGGGAGCAGCGCATTTCGATAGTCACTACCCTTGATTTCATCCGGGCGGGAATAATGGAGCCGACGTTGCGGTTGGCCGATAGATTGCTTGGCCATCCTCATGACTTGATTCATAAGGCGATCGGGTGGACGTTGCGCGAGGTTGGCAAGCGGGATATGAGCTTGCTGCTCAGCTATCTTGAGCGGAATTACGTTCGGATGCCGCGCACAGCCTTACGCTATGCTATAGAGCGCCTGCCGGAGCCGCAACGCCAATCCTGGCTCCAGCGCAAGTAATCTCCGCATGAAGCGGTTACTTGAGGAGTTTTCGGTTAGATTCGTCATTTTCAAGAATACTCATTTGATGAATGGCTATTTGATTAAGTTTTATAAGTCTATCATGCTGAGGAATACCTTGTTGAATGAAAACAGCATTAAGATTTTCCATGTTGGATAGGCAAATAAGCTCATTTATAGAGGCGTAATCTCGAATATTTCCTTTAATGGAAGGATTGGCATCACGCCATTGTTTTGCTGTCATGCCAAACATCGCAACGTTAAGAACGTCGGCTTCATTAGCATAAATAATGCTTGCTTGGGCTCTCGTAACCTTTGTCGGGATAAGGTTTTGTTTTATAGCATCAGTGTGAATACGATAGTTAATTTTTGATAGTTCACGTTTAGCAGACCAGCTTACCAGCTGTTGTTCCTCTGATTTAAGCCTCTGAAATTCTTTAACGATGTATATTTTAAATTCAGGGCTAATCCACATGGCAAATTCAAATGCAATGTCCTTATGGGCATATGTTCCTCCATATCGTCCGGCCTTAGCTTGGATAGATATGGCATTAGTGCGAGAAACAAATTCTTTCACGCTTATTTTAAAGCTGTTAAGGCCGGACTGATTTCTAATTGTGGCGAATTCGCCATAATTAAAATCAGGATTGTAAACTTTTTCCCAGATACCAATAAATTCAAGCGTGTTTCTGTTTCTAAGCCAATCGGTTATGAAGAATTCGCCATCCTTAGCGCGCATCATGTCAGTAAGACAAATGTAGTCTTCGCCGTTAACTTTGATAACATTGACTTCGGTATCTTTTACGGATAGTTTTACCATATAGACTTTTAGGTGAGGGCGGTGATTATGGATTGGGCTTGGGCGGGGGTGAGGACGGGGGAGATTGGGAGGGAGAGTTCTTGGGCGGCGAGGCGTTCGGTGATGGGGAGTGAGAGGTGGTTCCAGGCCGCGTAACATTCTTGTTTGTGGGGGGGGATGGGGTAGTGGATAAGGGTTTGGATGCCGGCAGAGGTGAGGCGGGATTGGATTTCGTCGCGGCGGGGAGTGAGTATGGGGAAGAGATGGAATACGTTTTGTTCGCGGGGGCAATCAGCGTTAGGGAGGATGATGTCAGGGGCGTTTTTGAGTCCCTCGAAGTAGATGCGGGCAATTTGTTGGCGGCGGAGGTTGTCGGCGTCGAGGTGGCGGAGTTTTACGCGGAGAATCGCGGCCTGAATTTCGTCAAGTCGGGAGTTTCGTCCCTGATATTTGAAGACGTATTTTCTTGAACTGCCGTAGTTTGCAAGGGAGCGAATGGTTGATGCCAGTTTGGGGTCATTAGTGGTAACGGCACCTCCGTCGCCCATGGCTCCGAGGTTTTTTCCGGGGTAGAAGCTATGAGCTGAGGCGTCGCCGAGAGAGCCGGTTCGGTGTCCTTGATATTGGCAGCCGTGAGCTTGCGCATTGTCTTCAATGAGCAGGAGGTTATTGCGGCGGCAAATGTCGCTAATCTGCTGATTATAAGCGCATCGGCCATAGAGATGGACAATCAGTATGGCGCGGGTGCGCTGCGTGATTGCTTGTTCGATTTTTGAGGGGTCAATTTGGAGGGTCAGCGGGTCGGGCTCAATTAGGATAGGTTTGAGTTGATTTTCCGTAATTGCCAGAATGGAAGCGATATAGGTGTTAGCAGGGACGAGGATTTCGTCGCCGGGATTGAGGAGTCCCATTTCGCGATAGGCGCGGAAAATGAGTATGAGGGCGTCGAGTCCGTTTGCGCAGCCAATTGTGAATTCAGAGCCGATGAACCGGGCATATTCGGCCTCAAACCGGTCATTTTCCTCTCCCTGGAGATACCATCCGGAGCTGATGACGCGATTGACGGCATCGCGGATTTCGTCGCCGTGGGCTTCGTTAACCGCCTTTAAGTCAAGGAACTTAATCATAAATTACGGGAGTAGGGCTTTTGAAATGGATAAAGTCGTCATATTCCCTCAGATAGTCTGATTCATCATAGAGTTCAGAGGCGAGCACCAGGCAGACGGCGCCGGAGGAGAAATCGTCGATCGTGCGCCAGATTCCGGGGACAATCAACAGCCCTTGGTAGGGGCGATTAAGGAGGAAAGAGCGGCGTACCGAGCCATCATCGAGGGTGACGTTGAAGCTTCCGGAGGCGGCCACAATCAGCTGATACAGGCCTTTATGGGCGTGTGCGCCACGGCTTTCGCCCCCCGGGACGTCGTAGAGATAATAAACGCGTTTGACGTCGAAGGGGACCGTCAGAGAGTTTTCAACGACGGTTAGGTTACCTCTTCGGTCACTATGGTGACGGTCAAACTCTACGATTGTACAGTCATAAACGCTGGTTATTTTAGGGTCTTTTTCCATCCTTTAAATTGCTCGAAATCACGAATATAGTCGTCGGGGTCATAGTCAGTAGACGCAAGGACGAGGGTAAACGAGTTAGTGGAGAAGTTTTCAACCGTTCGCCACCATCCGGCGGGAATGTAGAGGCCATAGTAGGAGCGGTTAAGGGAGAAAGTCAGAGTTTCTTCACCGTTAGTGAGGCAAACGTCGAAGCTGCCGCTGAGAGCAATGATTACAACTTCAGTGTTTTTGAATGCGTGGCTGCCTCGTTGTTCGCCTCCGGGGACGTCATATATCCAGTAAGTGCGTCGGATTTCAAAGGGGATATGTCGCATCTGCTCGACAAAAGAGAGATTTCCACGATTGTCAAGCACTTGCGGCAAATGAATGATTTCCGGCCTTTTCATACGGCAAAGGTAGGGAAAAAAATGCAAAATTCAAAATGCGGAATGCAAAATACGAAATACAGAGTACAAAATACAGGATACAAAATACAAAATACAAAATACAGGATGGAGCGCGGGGGCCGCTCACTGCGTTCGCTGAACTGTTTTTGCGGGCGGGGCCGCTCACTGCGTTCGCTGAACTGTTTTGCGGGCGGGGCCGCTCACTGCGTTCGCTGAACAGTTTTGAGGGCGGGGGCCGCTCACTGCGTTCGCTGAACAGTTTTGCGGGGCTGGGGCTTTGCTGGGGGCGCTCACTGCGTTCGCTTAACAGTTTTGCGGGCCGGGGGGAGGGTGGTTTTTGAGAATTATTTGGGGGTTTCGGAAATTTTTATTAACTTTGTGCCATTGAAAAGAATATCAACCTCATTAACCATAGAAAAGAGAAATGCGTTTAGTCATTGAACCGAACTATTCCGACCTGTCACGCTGGGCCGGAAATTATGTGGCAGCGTGCATCAATGCCGCCAATCCTACAGCGGAAAAGCCTTTTGTTCTTGGACTTCCGACGGGTTCATCCCCCCTGGGAATGTATCGCCGTCTTGTAGAGCTCTATAAGGAGGGCAAGGTAAGCTTCAAGAACGTCGTAACGTTCAATATGGATGAATACGTAGGCATCCCTCAGAATCATGAGCAGAGCTATCATACGTTCATGCACGAGAATTTCTTCAATCATATCGATATTCCGGCGGAGAACGTTAACATCCTGAATGGCAACGCGGAGGATCCGGAGGCAGAATGTGCACGCTATGAGGCCAAGATTGAGTCATATGGCGGCATCGATCTGTTTCTTGGCGGCGTAGGCCCTGACGGCCACATCGCGTTTAATGAGCCGGGTTCAAGCCTGACTTCAAAGACCCGTATGAAGACGCTGACTCAGGACACCATCATTGCCAACAGCCGCTTCTTTAATAATGACCTGAATCTGGTGCCGAAGACGGCGTTGACCGTTGGAGTAGGCACGGTTATGGCCGCCAAGAAGGTGATGCTGCTGGTTAACGGCCACAATAAGGCTCGCGCGCTGAAGCACGGAGTGGAAGGCGGTATCTCTCAGATGTGGACCATCTCAGCATTGCAGCTTCATCCTCATGCCATCATCGTTGCTGACGAGGATGCCTGCGCCGAGCTGATGGTTGGCACTTATCGCTACTTCAAGGATATTGAGAGCGCAAACCTCAATCCTGATTCACAGCTGTAAAAACAATTAGGAAAATAGAAATATGTCGGTGGGGGCGCGACATCTCGCGTCCCCATTATTTTAAATTGCATTGAATAAATCAGAGAAACCTCCGGTCCGACTTGGATTCGTCGGGCTGGCCGCGCTGACCTTCGGCATGATGGTGGGCGCCGGAATTTTTAATATACCGCAGAATATGGCGGTAGGCGCGGGAGCCGGCGCCGTAATTCTCTCCTGGCTGATTACGGCAGCGGGAATGTTATTGTTGGTTTTTACGTTTAAGCGTCTAACGGAGTTGCATCCGGACCTTGATGCGGGTATCTATCAATACTCGGCAGCGGGCTTCGGTCCGTTTATGGGCTTCAATATGGCCTGGGGTTACTGGCTCTGTACGGCGTTTGCCAATGTTGCCTATGCGGTTATGCTGAATGATACGGTTGGTGCGTTTTTTCCGGAATTGCTCAAACATGGGTGGGCGACGTTGATTTTCGGCGTCGCATTGATTTGGCTTTACTATTATATAGTGGCGTCAGGGATGAAGACGGCCAAGGTGTTGACGGTGGTTCTCTCCGTAGTCAAAATTGCGGCCATATTGCTGATAATCGCGCTCTTAGGGGCGAATTTTCATTATGGCATCTTTGAGCTTGGTGACTTGACGGATTCAAGTGGGCTATTGACTCAGATAAAGAGTACGATGCTCGTTACGCTATGGTGTTTTATCGGCATAGAGGGCGCTTCGATGATGAGCGGTCGGGCCAAGCGCTCAAAGGACATAGGCAAGGCTACGGTTGCGGGCTTTTTTGCGGCGTGGGTTTTATACTTTGTCGTTTCGGTGTTTTGTTACGGAGTAATGAGCCGTGGCGAGTTGGCGGGGCTTGAGGACCCCTCGGTTGCCTACTGTCTGCGCGAGGTAATCGGGCCGTGGGCCTACTGGCTTGTGATTCTATCAGTTATCATCTCGCTTGGCGGGGGCTGGGTAGCGTGGACCTTGGTCTGCGCGGAGGTTCCCTATGCGGCGGCGCGGGTGAAGATTTTTCCGCACTCCTTTTTGCGACTGAATTCTCACGGGATGCCGGCCTACGGGCTTGGGATTTCCAGTGTTGTCATGACGCTGTTTCTGCTGCTGGTCATGACAGCCGATGATTTGTATCTTTCGGCGCTGAACATTACGGGGATGATGATTTTGCCCTGTTACCTGCTTTGCGGGGTTTATCTGCTGAAGACGGACCGGAGCATTGCGGGGCGTCTGATAGGCGCGGGGTGTACGCTTTTTTGCAGTTGGATGATTTATTCCGGAGGGCTTGATTTGTTTATAGAGACGTCGCTCTTTTATCTTCCGGGGCTGACGTTTTATGTTCCCGCCCGACGTCAATTGGGCGCCCGCCTCTTTAGTCGAGGCGAGCGTATCGGGTTGAGCGTATTGATTTTAGCTGCAGGTTATTCTTTGTTTTTCTGATTGCGGGTAACGTAGTCGGTCAGATAGACGGTGAAGAGCGGGAATATTATCATGCCGGTAATGGGGAGGACGACGGCGACGATTTTGCCGGCGGCAGTCACGGGGCTGATGTTGCAGCCTACGGTTACAAGGTTCATGGCGCAGAACCAGAGGGCATCGCTATAGCCGGTGACCTGGGGGTTAATGCCATATTCACGCTGGAAGAAAATCAGGGAGCAGAAATAGGCCGTTAGCAGCATTATTGTCAGATAGCGGATAAACAGAGAGGAGACGGCGTTGCTGCTCAGGTATCCGATGACGATTGACATTGCCAGGGCGCCACGGGCCAAGGGGATGAACCGGATGAAATAGATGGCGTCAGGCGATAAGTGGATGTTTAACTGGTTGATTATGTTGAGGTAAGGGATTGAGAGGATGAGGAAGAAGAGATGAGAGCGGAACGTTTTCATTTTTTGGTCGCTGGTCAGGACCACGATTATGAAGTCAATGATAAACGTGATGCAGACCCAGAACTGGAAGGTCATGTAACCATGGTCCTGGAGTAGGTCGCGCTTATTGAAGGTATCATAAGAAATCCAGATTATCATGGCGGCAGAGAGTACCATGACGAGGAAGTTGAAGAGGCGTCGGAGGTCGCTTTTGAATGCTTGAGCGCGTGAGAGATGAGTTTGAGGGGTGTTAGTTTGAGTCTGTGTCATAAATGGAATCTTTTATGTTAGAACGCCTTTTTGGGGGAAAAGGTTTGCGGGCGCTTTTTGGGGCGGGGGCCGCTCACTGCGTTCGCTGAACAGTTTTGCGGGGCGGCTTTTTTCTGGCGGGGGGCTTTTTCTGGCGGGGCCGCTCACTTTGTTCGCTGAACAGTTTTGCGGCGCGGCTTTTCTGGCGGGGCTTTTTTCTGGCGGGGGGTGGTGGGTTTGGATTATTTTTTGTAACTTTGCGATGGAATTAACGTTTAATTACAATGGAACAAGAGAAAGATATTTGGTCATTGATGGTGAGTGGCGAGCGATATGATGCTACTCATCAGGACCTTGTGGAGCGCCTGATTAGGGTCAGGGAGCAAATCAGGGAGTTTAATGATATGCGACCGTCGGACCTTGAAGGGCAGCGTGCGTTGCTTCGCGGTCTGTTGGGCAGCTGTGGCAAGGTTTTTCATTTTAATCAGCCGTTCAGGTGTGATTATGGCTTTAATATCCATATAGGAGAGAATTTTTTTGCAAATTTCAATCTGACGATACTTGATGAGGGTGAAGTCAGGATTGGCAATGACGTGTTTATCGGGCCAAACGTTAGCATCTATACGGCCTGTCACCCCTTGGAGGCCGAGGAGCGCAATCAGGGGATAGAATGGTCAGAGGGCGTCAGAATAGGCGATAGCGTCTGGATAGGCGGTGGGGTAACGATAGTGCCCGGCGTTACGATCGGGAGTCGTGTAGTAATCGGCGCGGGGTCAGTAGTGACCAAGGATGTGCCGTCAGATTGTGTTGTTGCGGGTAATCCTGCGCGGATAATCAAGAGATTATGAATAAGGAGAACAGGTTGTTACAGCTCTTTTTGACGTTTGCCAAAATCGGGGCCTTCACGTTTGGCGGCGGTTGGGCCATGATAGCCATCATGGAGCGCGAGATAGTAGATAAACATCAGTGGCTCAGCAAGGAAGAATTTATGGACCAGTTGGCCGTAGCCCAGTCGATGCCGGGCATCTTGGCGGTCAATATCTCCGTTGCCGTCGGCGACAAGATAGCGGGAACCAAGGGGACGATAGTCAGCGCGTTAGGGACGATATTGCCGTCGTTTCTGATAATCCTTGCCATCGCCATCTTCCTGACCCCTGACATTATAAAGAATAATCCGATAGTCAGCAAGGTATTCAAGGGGATTCGCCCGGCAGTAGTGGCGCTGATTATCGCGCCGCTTGTCACTAACTGGAAGAGCGCGGGCATCGGCTGGCGCAAGGCGTGGATACCCATAGGGAGCGCGCTGCTGATTTGGAGCGGCTGGCCGATTGTCAGCAATCCGATACTATACATAATTTTAGGGGCTCTGGGCGGCTGGTTCGTCTTTGGCCGAAAGGAGGAAGCGAAATGATTTACCTGAGACTCATCTGGTCCTATCTGAAAATAGGCCTTTTCGGTTTTGGCGGAGGCTACGCCATGCTGACGCTTATAGAGCGCGAAATAGTTGGCAACGGCTGGATAACGTCGACAATGTTTACAGACATCGTTGCGATTTCGCAGATGACTCCCGGTCCGATAGGCATCAACTCGGCCACATACATAGGCTACGTTGCTCCGGGGGAAGTCAATGCGGCGTTCGCGAGTCCGCTATGGGGGCTCTTAGGATCAATAATCTGCACTCTGACAGTGGTTTTGCCCTCATATCTGCTGGTTCTTTACACATCACATATCATTCAGCGGCATAAGGATTCGGCGATAGTCAAGGGAATCTTTGCGGGGCTTCGTCCGGTCACCATCGGGCTGATAGCGTCGGCGGCATTGCTTCTCTGCAACGGCGACAACTTCGGGACCGACACGCAGACAATTTGCAAGAGCATCATCATCTGTCTTGCAGCGTTTATTACGGTTTATAAACTTAAGATACACCCGATTGCAGTTATTTGTGCGGCGGGAGTTATGGGTTATTTTATATTCTGATGACTTACGAAGAGACACTTGACTGGCTATTCACTCAGACAACGGTTTTTGAGCGTGAAGGAGCCACGGCCTATAAGCCGGGATTAGAGACCATTACGGACTTATGCCGACAGATGGGAATCAACCATGAACGGCTTCGGACAATTCATATAGCCGGGACAAACGGCAAGGGCTCGACATCATCACTGCTTGGTGCGATTTTTCAGTCGGCAGGGCTTAAGACGGGGCTCTTTACGTCGCCACATATCAGCGATTTCCGGGAGCGCATCCGCGTTAACGGGGAGATGATATCTCGGGAGGAAGTCGTTAGCTTTGTTGAGCGCTATCGGCGGGAAGTCAGCGGGTTGGCACCCTCGTTTTTCGAGCTTACTACGGCGATGGGGTTCGACTGGTTTTTGCGCCGGGGGGTGGACATTGCCATCATAGAAGTGGGGCTCGGCGGGCGGCTTGACAGCACCAATATCATCAGGCCGGAGCTGAGCGTAATCACCAATATATCACTTGACCATACGGCGCTGTTAGGCAATACGTTGGCCGCAGTGGCCGGGGAGAAAGCCGGGATAATCAAACCGGGGGTTCCGGTAGTGATTGGCGAGGCAGACGAGCCGGAGGTCAGGGAAGTGTTTGAAGAAGTGGCTCAAAGAAACGGGTCGCCGATAGAATTTGCGCGTCCCTTGAAAGGAGTTAAATCAGCCGGCGGCGGTTGGGATTTCCCGGATGAGGGATTCCACTTGGCGCTTGACGGCGAATTTCAGCTGAAAAATATTGCGACGGTTATTGCCGCGCTGCGCCATTTTCCGGAGATTGGGGCGGAGGCGATAGCCAATGGGGCAGCCAATGTCGGGTCGCTGACGGGGCTCAAGGGGCGGATGACCCGGACGGAGCTGCCTGACGGGCGGACCCTGATATTTGACACGGGGCATAATCCCGGGGCATGGGTCTACACATCGCGCTTCATAGCGGAGACGCCTGATTTGACGGCGATTATAGGCTTTGCGGCGGATAAGGACGTGGATTCCATCCTGGAACTTCTGCCGAGGGAGGGCTGCTATATATTCACGGCGCCGGACACTCCGCGGGCACTTCCGGCGGAGGCCTTGCAGCGCAAAGCCCGGGAGCACGGGCTTGAGGGCCGGAAAGCAGAAACCCCGGCCGAGGCCATCAGTATGGCTGCGACAGGGGTGATTCTGCTGGCCGGAAGTAATTACTTCGGCGACTTTGGGCTGAACTTCCCGGAGAGCTCAACCAGAGTGTGATCATCGTCAGAGTAGATAATCATTTTGTTATAAGCCTTTTTGCCATTGGGCTCGAGCCAGATGATTGCTTTGTTGCCCTCGTCGGTCGCTTCGAGCATCAGTTCGCATTTCCGTCCGGCCTCCATGACGGCTTTTTCAAACTTCGGACCAATGGATTCGGGGACTTCGAGGACTCTGATGCCGGTGATTTTAATGTTCATCGGGAGGGAGTCAATATGATTGACCCGTGAGGCTCCGAGGCGGACCAGGAGGCTCGGGACTTTGACATATTCGGCATCATCAGCGTCCTTGAAAGAGTTGAAAACGGAGTCAAAGGCCTCAGCCGAGGCGCCGAGAGAGGAGAAGATGAGCAGGAGGTTGAGAATCAGTTTTTTCATAATCTGCGTAAATTTTTGAGGTCTTCAGGGGTGATTGAGCCGGTCAGGATGATAACGGTAGTTTCATGGTCACCGGTGTATGCGTTTACCAGGACATATTCATTGGTTTTATCGTTTAGTTTTCTGCAATAGATGGTCACGGTGTCTTCCTCGTCTTTCGCCTCCATCATGATTTCATACTTTTTCTCCGGAGCGAATTCCTTGGTAATCATTTCGTTAAGCTTGGTGCTCGCCTTTGCTTTTTCCGTGGAAATCACCTCAATACTTTCAAGCTTTTCGATCACTGTGTTCAGATCCATTCCCTTGACGTGGAGTTTATGGGAATTGACCATCCTGAGCATGGCTTTGCCGATGAAAACACATTCAAATTGCGAGTCAGATCGACAAGCTTCGTAAAGTTTTGTCTGGGCGAGAGCTCCTAAAGAAGAAAAGAGGGTCAGGAGCAGGGTTAGGATGAATTTTTTCATATGTCTGAAAGGTTAGAGATTATTCAGTTTGTCAAGGCTGCGGGTGATTGCGTCATTGTAGGCAGTGAGGGCCATAATTGTCGTTTCGCGAGCCTGGTCGATAGTTAATTCCTCCTGAGGTTGAGGAGATTTAAGCAAGAAGCTTCCGACGGCAGCCAGGAGAATAGCTACGGCCGCGGCAATCCGGATGCGCGGGAACCGGATAATGCGCCGGGGGGTAACGGCAGAGGCTTTTCGGGCCATAGCGGAGAAGTCAGGCATCGGGGCGCAGAGGGCGCGGAGCAGGCGGCGGTCGGCCTCATGTTCGGGCGTCGGGTTTTCCTCGAGGAGGCTGAGGAGTTGGCGTTCTTCGGCGGGGGATGTTTCGCCGTTATAGAATTTGGAGAGGAGTTCGTTAATCATATCTCAAAATTTTTTCTCAGGGCGGCTCGTCCGCGGCTGAGGATAACGCGGACATTGGCTGCTGAGAGGTTTAACTTTTCTTGTATTTCGCTGATTTCAAGGCCATCAAGATGGCGCATGGTCATCACTTCGCGGGCGGGAGAGGGGAGGGCATCAATGAGCTTGAGGGCAAGGGCGAGCGAGTCACGCGCCTCGATGGGGTTATCGTCGTCGGCGGCCATTCCTCGGACTTCATCAATGGGGTCAGCGGAATGGCGCGAGCGGACAATATCGAGGGCACACCGGCGGGCCGTCATTGCCGCATAGGCCGTTTGATTCTCGGCCTTTTGCAGCTCGGAGCGCTTTTGCCAGAGGCGAATCATGGCCTCCTGGACAGCATCAGCGGCATCGGCCTGAGATTCAGTCACCCTGAGGGCGGCAATCATCATCAGTCGACCGGCGCGGGTCATCAGCTCATTGAAAATTTTAGCGTTCATGTCTTAAAGACGGAATGAAGTTGGTAAATGTTACAGATTATTGAAAAATTTTTTGTAAATTTGCAGTATGATTAACTATAAACTCATAATCTTGTTATTGGCCGGAGTTGCTACTCTGGCGTGGGCATGTAAGCCCTCATTCACCCCTGAGCAGACGGCGGAGGAAATCACGATGGCCGTAAGTTCCGGTCATTATGACTCGGCCATAAAGTTGGCCGATGAGTTGATGTCGAGGGGCAATGCGGGTCTTGACTCGATGAAAGTCGAGAGGCTCTGTCAGTTGGCAGTGGCTATGGTTAAATTAGGGGAACATTCAGAGCGCGGCGATGAATTTTCAGCGTTTGCCCTTCGCTGCTATCAGCAGGCAGTTAAGACCAATGAGGCGAGCACGGAGGCCTATATCAGCGAGCTGCCGTCAGATGATTTCCGCGAGATTTCCTTAATCAGACATCTTTTGAATCCCGTGACAGCCCGCGAGGCCGGAGTGGTTTACTCGGTCAATGAGGAGGGCGATGATATTTCACATGAGCATGAAGAATATGAGCAATGACTGGACATCAGCCCTCGGGGCGCTCCTGAACTCCGGCAATCTCCCGGAAGGGGAGGAAATCAAGGCTGAGGAGCCGAAGGCCGCGGGGCCGAAGAGCAAGGGACGCCTCGTTATAAGCTATGAGCGCAAGGGGCGCGCCGGCAAGGAGGCGACGATAATCAGCGGCTTTACGGAAAGCCATGAGGAAGTGGCCAAACTGGCATCGCAGCTCAAGTCAAAACTTGGCACGGGCGGCTCGGCCCGCGGCGGTGAAATCCTGATTCAGGGTAACCGGCGGGAGCAACTCCTTGGGATTCTTCGACAATTAGGCTATCAGGTCAATGGCTAATCATCTGATAGTACAGAAGGCATCGGCCGGCTCGGGCAAGACTTATCAGCTTGCACTGAATTATATACGCATGGCGCTTGGCGAAGCGGACCCTGATACGGGCCGCTTCCGGTTGTTTTATCCTCAGGTTCGTAATCGCCATCGTGAAATCCTGGCGGTAACATTCACCAATAAGGCCACGGAGGAGATGAAGAGCCGTATAGTCAACGAATTGCGGCTGCTGGCCGACGTTGACCGCGAGAGTAATTATCGGGCGGGGCTACTGGCCGACTTCGGGGTAGATGACCGGACACTGGCCAATGCGGCCCGGGCGGCGCTTAATGATATACTGTTTGACTACGGGAATTTCCATGTCAGCACGATTGACGCGTTTTTTCAGACGGTGCTTCGCTCGTTTGCCTATGAGGCTGACCTTTCCGGCAATTATGACCTTGAACTGAACGACCAGACGGTCAATGAGCAGGCCATCAATGATACGCTGGAGGCGAGCCTGGGGGCCAAGAATGCCCGGGATGCGCGCCGAATCCGCTCATGGATAGCAACTTATATTTCGAGTCTGCGAAGCAGTTCACAGAGCTTTGACCTCTATAACCCCAAGAACTCCAGCCGCGAGGTGCTTGCTGATTTCGTTAAAAATCTGACGAATGAGACCTTCAAGACGAAGAAAGATAACATTCTCAGCTTTGCCAATGACCCGGATAAGATTACGACACTCCAGCGGGCTCTATATGCCAAACTGGAGGAGCTGACGGCTGAGATTCTTGACCTTGGACGGCAGATTAACCTTGACGATATCAAGGACTCGCGCCAGAAGCCTTATACGATGATAGCCAAGCTCAAGGAAGGAGTATGGCCCCTGGAGGCGGATTATACTGACGTCTATTCAGACCCGGAGCGGGTGCTCTCCAAGGTCAAGCCGGGGTGTGAGCTCACGGCGGAATTAGTCACGCAACTCATGGAGCTCATTCAGGTTTACTATACGGCACTGAAAATCACCGAAAGCATACATAACTACGGGCTTTTCGGGACGATTCTGAAGTTTGCCGAGGAGCTGAAAATAGACAATAACACCATACTGTTGAGCGACACTAACACGTTGCTCAAGCTGATTATCGGCGACAGCGAGACTCCGTTTATCTATGAGCGCATCGGTCGGCGCTATCGCCACTTCCTGATTGATGAATTTCAGGACACATCACGCCTGCAATGGGATAATCTCAAGCCTCTGCTCCTTGAAAGCCTCTCCCGGGGCAATGATAATCTGATTATCGGCGATGTCAAGCAGTGTATTTACCGATTCCGCAACTCGGATCCGAAACTCCTGGACACGGAGCTGATGACGGATAAGGACATAAAGCACCATGTTGAATATCAACCGCATAACACTAATTTCCGCAGCTCTCACGTAGTTGTTGACTTCAATAATATGCTCTTTGCGGGGCTCAGTGAGGCGCTTGGATTCCGTGGCGTTTACTCAACGGTCACTCAGGCGGCCAAGCGGACTGATGAGCCCGGCTATGTGGTTATAGACGTTCCGGAAGAGGGCGAGAAAGACGGCATAAAGCGGATGATTGACCATATTGCCCGTCAGCTCGACCCGCAAGGGGGAGGGTATAGTCCGGGAGATATTGCCGTCTTGACGCGCACTAATACCCAGGCCACTACGGTTATCAGCCATCTGCTGGCAGAGACTGTTGACGGGGGCAAATTAGAGGGCGTCAATATCCTTTCAGACGAGGCTTTGCTCATCAGCAGCGCCACTTCCGTGCAATATCTGATAAGCTCCCTGAAACGCCTGATTGACCCCCTGGAAGAGAAGGAATACACGATGTATTCCACTCCGGAGACTCTGATGGAGCGGTTTGACGAGCGCCTGCGCCAGCTTGCCGACGAAGGAATGGACTCGGCGGCGGCGCTTGACCGGGCGATGAAGGAGCTGCAATCAGGCGCTTTTGAGCCGCGGGCAATGGATAATGTGAACACTCGCGGACTCTCGCTCTTTGAGATAGTTGAGGAGATGATTAGTGAGCTGCCGGAGGATTGGCGCCGACGGGATGCCATTTACCTTTGTGCGTTTCAGGATATGATTTTGGATTTTTGCCGCTCGCTGAATCCTAATTTGTTTGATTTTCTTGATTATTGGGAAGATACGGGCGTGAAAGCCGCCATCGGTTTCTCCGGCAATGTTGATGCCATCAGGGTCTTGACGATTCATAAATCCAAGGGCCTGGAATTTCCCTGCGTGCATATCCCGATAATGCCTGAAACGTTTGTCCGGGAGAAGGATTTCCGCTGGTATGAAACTCAGGCGGCCTTTGAGGCATTAGGCCTTGATTGTGAGACTCCTGACTATTTCCCCATCAAGTCGACGCGCGCATTGGCCGCGACGAAGTTTGCGCCACAGCTCATGAAGCTCTATGACGAGTCAAGGCTTGACGAACTCAATGCGCTCTACGTGGCGTTTACCCGCGCCAAGAGGGAGCTGATAGTCACCCTTCAGAAGCCGCCCCAAAAGGGAGGGGCGGATAATGTCGCCGCGCAAATCCTGGCCGTCGTAGGCGACCGGAGGGAGTTCGGGGCTCCGACTCAGGCCGCGGAAAAGCCGGCGTCGGCATCACTGAGCCGCGCGCTGAGCATTGAAAACTACGATATTTCGCGGCGCCCCACACCCTGGACCTTCACGGAAGTGATCCTCCCCGAGGATTTTTGACCATAGCCCCATAGCGTCCCCCTGATTTATTAGACCAGAGCCCCATAGCAACTATAGTTTTTTTTTTGACAACCATAATTTTTTAAGGCGGAGGAAAACACCCTCCGCCTTAAAAAATATCCCGCGCCGCAAGTCTATAGTTGCTATGGGGCTCTGGTCTAAAAAATCACGGGTGAGCTATGGTAACCTTGACGGTTTTGCCTGAAGGAGTGCGGACAATGTAGACGCCCGCGGGGAGCTTCGTCGCCCGCATTGCGCGTCCCTTAAGGTCAAATATCTTCGAGCCCTCAGGCACTACAATCTCTGCCCCGCAAACACTAACCGCGACATCAGCCTCAACCTCAACTCCCTCAATCGCCGTGTCTACAGCATTGACTGACTTAAACCGACTCCAAGGCTCGGTATTACGATAAAGTTCGACGCTCTCCGCAGGCACATAAAGTGCGATAGCTTCCGGATTTGAAAACGTATAGTCATCATCTACAGTCGGCGGAATCGGATTCAAAACCGTAAGTTCAGTAAGCCCGGACTGCCAAAACGCATCGGACCCGATCTCAGTCACCGACTCAGGTAGAGTTAGCTCCTTAAGATTTATGCAGACGTAGAAAGCACTGGAGCCGATTTCGGTTACTGAATTGCCGATGGTTACAGAGGTCAGCGAAAAGCAGCGTTCGAAAGCACTGGAGCCGATTTCGGTTACCGAATTAGGGATGGTGACAGAGGTCAGCGAAGAGCATTCCCAAAAAGCATAGTCGCTGATTCTGGTTACGGAATCGGGTATAATTAAATCGGTTATTAGATTACCATTGAGGTATAAATTATGAGAATAAACTAATGGATTTGCAGAATACGCGCCAAAAGATATGTTACACCATGCAGTAATATCTGAAATATAAACAGCTGTTAATTTATTGCATCCTCCGAAGGCACTGTCGCCGATTTCGGTTACTGAATTGGGGATGGTGACAGAGGTCAGCGAACTGCAGACGTAGAAAGCCCCGTCGCCGATTTTGGTTACCGAATTGCCGATAGCGACAGATGTCAGCGAAGAGCAGCTGTAGAAAGTATAGTTGCCGATTTCGGTTACCGAATTGGGGATGGTTACAGATGTCAGTGAAGTGCAGCCGTAGAAAGCTCTGTCGCCGATTTTGGTTACCGAATTGGGGATTGTTACAGAGGTCAGAGAAGAGCAGTCTCGGAAAGCATCTTGGCCGATTTCAGTTACAGAATTACCAATGGTGACGGATGTCAGTGAAGAGCAGCCGCTGAAAGTACTGTTGTCGATTTTGGTCACCGAATTGGGGATGGTGACGGATGTCAGCAAACGGCAGCCTTCGAAAGCACCGGGGCCGATTTTGATCACCGAATTAGGCATGGTGATAGCGGTCAGCGAAGAGCATCCCCAGAAAGCCTGATAGCCGATTTCGGTTACAGAATTGGGGATGGTGACAGTCAGCGAAGAGCGGTTGTAGAAAGCACGGTTGCCGATTCCGGTTACTTTATATGTTTGGCCTTCCTTGTCTGTAACTTCTTTCGGAATAATGAGATCCTTTGCTGTATCCCATACGCCATAGCATTCCACGGTATAAGAGCCTTCGGAATTGTTAATTATAGAATACTCAATAGTTGAGCCTTCGTAGGTGTACGTGAAGACTTGGGCGGAGGAATTTAGGGCGCAGAGGATGAGGGCGGCGAGGGTTAGGATAAGTCGCCCGGCGCGGATTGGTTGGTTCATTTGCATATTGTTGGTATAAGGTTGAATTTATCTCGGGATTGGAGTTAAAGTAAGACGTGATTTTTTTCAGTTGCAAAGTTACGCAAAGTCCGCGATATCTGAAAGGAAAAAGTGTGACAAATTTTTTCACAAAGGCTTTTTTTGTCGCAGCCTATGGAGAGGCGGATTCCGATCCGCCGCACCGTCTGCGGAGATGTGTACTCCGGGTCATGAGCAATGGTCAGCGCGGAGGCGGCGGATCGGAATCCGCCTTTCCATAGGGGTGCTGACCGCGCTTCGTTGCGACTCAATCGGTT
Organism: Bacteroides sp.; assembly: GCA_014802435.1. GTDB lineage: Bacteria > Bacteroidota > Bacteroidia > Bacteroidales > Muribaculaceae > UBA3263. The sequence goes on from JAAVCG010000017.1 coordinate 34,503, forward strand.
GTGTGTCAGCTTTGTATGGTAGATGTGGCGGTGTCTTTCGCGAGGCTTTTTTTGCGCAGCCTATGGAGAGGCGGATTCCGATCCGCCGCACCGTCTGCGGAGATGTGTACTCCGGGTCATGAGCAATGGTCAGAGCGGAGGCGGCGGATCGGAATCCGCCTTTCCATAGGGGTGCTGACCGGGCTTCGTGGCGACTCAATTGGTTGTGTGTCAGCTTTGTATGGTAGATGTGGCGGTGTCTTTCGCGAGGCTTTTGTTGCGGAGGCCTATGGAGAGGCGGATTCCGATCCGCCGGTTTGTCTGCGGGGTTGGTGCCTTTTTGCGGTATTTTCTTGTCCCCCAGTGGCTTCGCGACTGGGGGTTAACGCTCGTGGAAGCCCTCCGGGCTATCTTCTATGCGGTGGCGGCGGATCGGAATCCGCCTTTCCATAGGGGTCTCTGACCGGGCTCCGTGGCGAGGGCGCCACGGAGCCCGGTCAGATTTTGCTTAATCGTGAGTTTTGTAACGCCGTCCTGGCAATAGCGTCGCCTATCCGGGGTTTAAAATGATAAATGATTTTGGGGGAGGGGGTGAAAATGGGGTGAAAATTTGCTTATGTTAGAATAAATTGCTAAATTTGCGGAAAGATTTTTAACATTCATTCATTATGACGAAACCGTTTAAATATCAGCCGATGTTTCCCCTCGGCCCGGACAAAACAGAGTATTATCATCTGACCTCAGACTATGTAAAAGTTGAAAACTGGAACGGCCATGAGATTCTCGTGGTTGATCCGGAGGCCTTGACGGTGTTGACCCGCCAGGCGACTCACGACAACGCGTTTATGCTTCGCCGCGAGCATAACGAGATGGTTGCCAAGATACTGCATGACCCGGAGGCAAGCGAAAATGATAAATTCGTGGCGCTGACCATGTTGCGTAATGCGGAAATTGCCGCCAAGGGTCAGCTTCCTTTCTGTCAGGACACGGGTACGGCCATCTGTCATGCCCATAAGGGCCAGCACGTTTGGACGGGATGCTGTGACGAGGAGATGATTGCTCACGGCATCTATAAGACTTACACGGAAGATAACCTTCGTTACAGTCAGAACGCACCGCTGACCATGTATGAGGAGGTCAACACGGGCTGTAACCTCCCCGCTCAGATTGACATTCACGCCGGCGAGGGTTCAGAATATGAGTTCCTGTTCGTTGCCAAGGGCGGCGGTTCTGCAAATAAGACTTATCTTTATCAGGAGACCAAGGCTATCATTACTCCTCAGAAGCTGGTGCCTTTCCTCGTTGAGAAAATGAAGACTCTTGGCACAGCGGCGTGTCCTCCTTATCATATCGCGTTCGTTATTGGCGGCACCTCGGCTGAGAAGAACCTTGAAGTGGTTAAGAAGGCCTCAGTCAAGTATCTTGACAATCTGCCCACTCACGGCAATGAACTCGGCCACGCCTTCCGCGACATCGAGCTTGAAAAGGAGCTTAAGAAGGCCTCAGAAGAGTTAGGACTCGGCGCACAGTTTGGCGGCAAATACTTTGCTCATGACATCAGAGTGATTCGTCTGCCGCGTCATGGCGCATCTTGCCCCATCGGTATGGGAGTTAGCTGCTCGGCCGACCGCAATATCAAGGCTAAGATTAACCGCGAGGGCCTCTGGATTGAAAAGCTGGACTCGAATCCGGGCGAACTGATTCCGGAAGAGCTGCGTAATGCCGGCGAGGGTGCAGTTGTTAAGATTGACCTTAATCAGCCGATGGCCGATGTGCTGAAGGAGCTGAGCAAGTATCCTGTAAGCACTCGCCTGAGCCTTAATGGCACCATCATCGTTGGCCGCGACATTGCTCACGCCAAGATTAAGGAACGCCTGGACAAGGGCGAACCGATGCCTGAATATCTGAAGAATCACCCCATCTACTATGCCGGACCGGCCAAGACTCCGAAGGGAATGGCCAGCGGCTCCTTCGGCCCGACTACTGCCGGCCGCATGGACTCATACGTAGACCAGTTCCAGGAAGCCGGCGGTTCGATGATTATGATAGCCAAGGGCAACCGCTCCAAGCAGGTTACAGACGCCTGTCAGAAGCATGGCGGGTTCTATCTCGGCTCCATCGGCGGCCCGGCAGCAATTCTTGCGGCCAATTCAATCAAGAAGGTTGAACTCTTGGAGTATCCCGAACTGGGAATGGAGGCCATCTGGAAGATTGAAGTAGAGGACTTCCCGGCGTTTATCCTCGTTGACAACAAGGGCAACGACTTCTTTACGGAAATTCAGGCCAAGTGTGCCGCATGCCCCATCGTTAAATGAACAAGAAAGTAATCATTTCAGCGGCCTGCCTCGTAGTAGGTGTAGTACTGGGTTGCCTGGTTTGGATGCTCGTGCGTCAAAACCGGGCCACTCAGGAGGCCACCCAGCAGATAGCCGAGTTGCAGCTGATGAATGAACAGCTGCAGCTGACCAATGAATATGATGAGCTCTCGGCAAGCTTCACTCAGCATGAAGGGCAGATGGTTTTGTTTAATAATGACTCCATCCGCGCGGAATATGAAGCGGCCAAGAACAAAGTAGAGGAGCTTCGGCAGGAACTCAAGCGCCGGGATAAGCTCTCGTCAGAGCGCATAGCCCAATTGCAGGCCGAAATAGCTACCTTGAAGCAGATTATGCGCCATTATGTTGAGCAGATCAATGAACTGAATCAGCAGAATCAGGAGCTCCGCCAGAAGAATGAAACCCTTGAGCAGCAGAACAATCAGCTCTCATCACAGGTACAGTCAACTGCGCGCGAGAACAAGGTGCTGACGGAAAAGATGGTGCTTGCCGAGAAGCTGAACGTCAGCTCAGTGAGCCTCACGGCCCTCAAGGGTAACGGCAAGAATGAAAAGAACATAACCAAGGCCAAACAGCTGATGGTAACGTTCACCATTCCGCAGAATAATTCAACCCCCGTCGGCAAAAAGACGATTTATCTGCGCATCACCTCTCCGGAGGGTAACCTCCTGAGCGGCAATGGCATTCATTTCACCTTTGAGGGAGCTACCCTCGAAGCGTCGGCTCAGAAAGTAGTTGAATATGAAGGTCAGGAAATAGCCGGAGTGAAGATTTACTGGGATGTAAACGCCACTCTTAACCCCGGCAGCTATCGCGTAGAGTTGTTTGCGGATAATTATCGCCTGGCTTCTCGAAACTTTGAAATGAAAAAGTGACGATTTTAACGACGATATACGAAATGTATGAGCAGCTGACTGCGCCTGAGGTGTCATTTCCTCAGGCGCTGTTCAAGCTCTGCCTGAGTATGGTACTTGGCGCGAGCATCGGATTTGAGCGCAAGCGCAAGGGCCAGCCGGCGGGGCTCAGAACCTTCTCGCTCATAGCGTTAGGCTCCACCCTTGCGATGCTTGTCAGCATTTATGTCTGTCAGGAATACGTAGGGCTGAAAAACGGTGACCCCGGGCGCATCGCGGCGCAGGTCATCACGGGTGTCGGTTTTCTTGGCGCCGGGGCGATTATTCAGATGAAAGGCTCCGTCAGAGGACTGACCACCGCGGCGGGCATCTGGATGGCTTCGATTATCGGTTTGGCCGTCGGAGTAGGGATGTATGTCGTTTCAATTTTTGCCACTTTGTTAATACTCTTTATCCTGGTTCAGCTCGAAAACATTGAACATAAGCATGCCGTCGGTTCCGAATCGCGCATCATCCGCCTGAAAATCGGCGAGATATGTACGGATATGTCGGCCTATGACCGGGTTTTGCGCCATCATGGCGTGACGCTGGTCAAGACTTATGTCGATTACGATTATACGGAGCGGGTAACCCGGATGAACCTCGTTGTCCTGCTGAAGGAGACGACGGATTATATGACTCTGTTTGAGGACCTCTCTTCCCTCGGCCCCACTGAATCTATAACCCTTAGTAATCAACTTTCATGATTGAATCGCTGATTATGGACCTGGCTTATATCCTGGTCCTCGGAGCAATTGTATCGCTGCTTTTCAAGTGGATAAAGCAGCCCGTAGTGCTTGGCTATATCGTCGCCGGATTTCTGGCGTCGCCAAATTTTGAGCCGTTGCCGTCGCTGGCCCATGCGGATAATATTGACTTTTGGGCGGAGATAGGCATCGTCGTCTTGCTCTTTTCCTTGGGTTTGGAGTTCAGTTTCAAAAAGTTACTCAGCTGCGGCAGTTCGGCTATTGTGACCTGTCTGGTCTGCATCATCGGCATGATGATTACGGGATTTTCCATCGGCCATCTGTTAGGCTTTTCAAACATCAACTCCATCTTTCTTGGCGGCATGATTTCCATGTCGTCGACAACGATTATCCTGAAGGCGCTGACTGACCTGGGATTGCGCCACAAGCGCTTTGCCGCGCAGGTTTTCGGTGTCTTGATTGTTGAGGATTTGTTTGCCGTGTTGATGATGGTTATTCTTTCTTCCGTGGCCGTCGGTAATGTCGAGGGTGGCGAGATGATTTATTCCGTGGCCAAACTCTGTTTCTTCCTGATTATCTGGTTCCTTGTGGGGACGTATCTTTTGCCGTCGTTCCTTAACGGAGTTCGGCGGTTCCTGAATGAGGAGACGCTGTTAGTGCTTTCAATGGCTCTCTGTCTGGGCATGGCCGTCTGTGCGGTTGAATGTGGGTTCTCACTGGCTCTCGGGGCGTTTGTGATGGGCTCGATACTTGCCGGAACGAGTTATGCCGAGCGCATTGAACACGTCGTTGCTCCCGTTAAAAATCTGTTTGGGGCAGTGTTCTTTATCTCCGTCGGCATGATGGTTAATCCTCAGGTAATCATGGAGTACTGGCAGCCTATTTTGGTGTTGTCGGCTGCCGTTGTTATCGGAATGATACTGTTTGGAACAACCGGTATGCTCCTTTCGGGACAGACGCTCAAAGTGGCCATTCAGAGCGGCTTCACTTTGACTCAGATTGGTGAATTTTCATTCATCATAGCCTCACTTGGCATGTCGCTCGGAGTTCTGGACCCGACTATTTACCCGATAGTAGTTGCCGTTTCGGTAATCACTACTTTTACCACTCCGATATTCATCAAGTGTGCCGACCCGGTTTATAACATCGTAGAGCGGCATTTGCCCAAGCGGCTCCAATGGCTCGTTGACCGCTACTCGGAGTCAACGGCCAATACCTCAGAGGTTCGCGCCCTCTGGACCTCAGTCCTCAAGCGATATGCCTGGAGAGTTGTGCTCTATAGTGTTGTCTTAGTGGCGATAGCGCTTGTATTCCGGCTTTATGTTCATCCGCTGGTAAGCAACTTCCTGCCCGGATTCTGGGGCCGTCTGCTCTGCTGCGTGCTGACATTGGTTGCCATGGCTCCATTCCTGTTGGGGCTGACTTTCCCCTCATCAAAGCGTTGGGAGCGGGAGCGCCTGGTCAAGGCTAACGCTCATTTTGATGCGCCGTTGGTTTGCATGAGCGTCTTCCGCCTGCTGATTTGCATGAGCTTCGTCGTTTACGTGATAAGCATGCATTTCGGCCTTGGTCTGGGTATGCTTTTCGGTATTACGGGAGTTGTGCTCTGGATTATTTTTGCCTCGCGCAATTTGCGTCACCGTCTCAGCCGAATTGAGAATAAATTCCTTAATAACCTCAATGAGCGCGAATTGCGGCGCACCGGCGCAAACAATAATCTTGTCAGCAATATGCACATGGCCTTCGGAACTGTTGGCTATGACAGTCCGTTTATCGGCGACAGGCTTTGTATAAGCAACGTCGGCAGTAATTATGGCATCAATGTGGCTTCAATCATGCGCGGCGGCCGCCTGATACCCGTTCCGGGACCGGATGAGCGCCTTTTCCCGGGCGATTTGGTCGGCATTATCGGCACGGAAGAAAACATCACCAAGGTTATGCCGCTGATTGAGGCGGGCGCCGAGGAGTCAACAGACACCGGCTCAGGCGAGGACGTCGGCTTTAAAAGCATAGAGCTGACGGAGAGTTCGCCGCTGTTAGGCAAGACTCTCTCGTCAGCTAATCTTCGCGGCAAGCATCATCTGCTCGTCGTAGCGATTCAGCGCGGTTCGGAATTCGTTGAATTGACTCCGACTCAGCGCTTTAACCTCGGCGATATTGTCTGGTTCGTCGGTCAGCCCTCCGTAGCTCGTACGCTCAGTTAAAATTCCAGGCGGAATCCGCGGTTTTTCAGCTCGGAGTAGGTCTTGAGATTGAACTCATAGAGCTGCGGGCGCGATTTGGGCTCCTCAATCGGAGAGAGAATGCCGATATGAATCATTTTCTTGGCGAAGTTTCGGCGGTCGAAGTTGACGTTAAGGATTGATTCATAGAGCGTTTGGAGCTCCTTCATGGTGAACTGCTCGGGAAGGAGGTCATGGCCGATGGGGTGGAAATGGATTTTCTCGCGCAGGCGGGTGAGCGCATCCCGCAGAATCAGGTCATGGTCAAATGCTAATTGCGGAATCTCATCAGTTGCAAACCATCGGGCCTCGGCGGCATCATCGCCTCCGCAGACGTCGGCAATCTTCACCAGGGCTATGAAGGCTATTGTAATGACCCGTTCGCGGGGGTCGCGTCCCGGGGCCGTGTAGGCTCTGAGCTGCTCCAGATAGGAGGCCTCAAATCCGGTTTCCTCCTTGAGTTCGCGTGCGGCTCCCTGCTCGGCGGTTTCGTCGGGGGTGAGGAATCCGCCGGGGAGCGCCCATAGGCCTTTGTAAGGGTCGATTCCGCGCCTGATGAGCAGCACTTTGAGGCGTTGGCCATCAAAGCCGAAGATGACGCAATCAGTCGTGACCGCCGGATGCGGATATTTGTAGCAATACTCTTTCTGTTCCATTATCAGTTATATTTATTTTCAGTATATGCCCAGACCCGGAGATATTCTTTCCAGGCAGTTTCGGCGTCTAAACCCGTTTCTGCCGTCAGCAGATAGTTTAATAGAGCAAGGGCTGAATCATCCCCGTTGACGCCAAATGTGGCAAGGTTTCGGTTGATTTCTACTTTCTTAATTATTATTCCGCGTGAATATCCGCTGAGATGAACTGTGAACGCCTCCATTCCGGTCTAGCTGCGAATATAGTGGAGGGTCATATCCTTGGGGTTGAAGTACATGAACCAATGGTCTTCCTGCGATTCGGGGATGTGGCCCATCTTAAGAATATCCATCTGCTCGTGAGATATATAGCCATATTTCCAGTCCGTACATATGGATTTGTCCTCGGAGGATATCGGGGTGATTTCCATCATGTCGGCCGTGGCGATGCGTGTTTTCTGCGGAGAAGGGGTAGGGGTGTCAAACATAATGTCGTTCATGTTGCCCAGTCCGAGTTTCCAGCGCATTAGTAGCATATGCTGTTGCATTTTCTCTTCTTGTTCCTCCTCATATTTTTTGCGGCGAAGGTGGAGTTTGTGGCGGAAGTCTTTGAGGAGGGCGAGCATTTCGGGGTCGAGATAGGTCAGCGCTTTCTGTTTTATCCATTCGGGTATTCCCCAGAGGGCTTCGGCAATGCTGCCAACGATGGCGCCGAGAGTGTCGGCATCGGCACCGAGGCTGACAGCGCGGCGCACGGCGTCTTCAAACCCCTGGCTTTGGAGAATGATTGCGAGGGCTACGGGGACGGTGCCTTGACAGGTTTCGTCGAAGATGTTGCGATGGTGTTCAATATTGAGGTGGAATTTCGTGTGGTCCGACTCGTAGAATTGGATTGCGCGGCGCAGGCCTATGTTGAGGATGTCATCGCGTGAGATGGAGCCGCCGTGATGGGTTCTGCGCAGCTTGAGGCAGTCATGGATGGCGATGGCTACAGCTTGAGCTCCGGCAATTCCAAAGGGATGATTGTGAGAACATTCAGCCGTCTTTTTCGCTTCTTCAAGAACTTCTTCTGCTGTGAAAAACCACCATCCGATAGGGCTTACGCGCATTGCCGAGCCATTGCCGAATGATCCGTAGGGTTGCGGATTAGCGGTATGTACCCAGCCGTAGAAGTGGCCGCCATAGCCGGCATGGGGGTATTTTTGACACCATGAGTGGATTGACTTGGCATATGGCTCGGACTTGACCAGTGCGTCGGCAACTCCGAAGGTGCAGATGGTGTCGTCGGTGAAGAAGCAACGGTTAGTGAAGAGGTGGAAATCGTAATTGTTCGTGGGATGAAATTCGTGGCGACTGCCGATGATGTCGCCGATAATTGCGCCTAACATAATTGTAATAATTTAGAGTTTGTGTAATATTTACACCGCAAAGTTAAGCATAATTTTTTGAATCGGCCAAATATTTTGTGTAAAATTTACGCAATTATTCAATCAGGCGCATATTTGTCATTTCTTCACCGGCAAACAGACGGCGTCCAACGGGCTGGAAACCAATAGATTCGTAGAGTTTGCGGGCCCTTGGGTTATCATCGGCGCATAGAAGCCCCAGTGGGAGGCCGCATTGGTCTGCCTTGAGTTTGGCATCGGCAATCAGGGCGGTTGCTATCCCTTGGCCGCGATATTTGGGGAGGGTGGAGAGGGTGTCGAGATAGAATTCTTCAGGGGTGGTTTCGCCAGGGAGTGAGTCCACTTCTTCAGGAGTTAATTGCCATCCGAACACTTGGCGGGCCTCATTAAAGAAGGCTCGGCGGAGTGGGATCAATTCTTTGCCGCTATAGCTGACGCACACTCCGGCCTTTTGGCCGTCGGGGGCTAAGGCTATGCGCGTGTTGAGGTAAGAATATTGGGAGTCATCGCGGCGGGCAAGGCGAGTAAAGACACCGAAGACATCGTCGGCCGAGCCGTTTTCGCCGGCCATTCCGTTGACTATCTCAGGTCCGACGGCGTCCATAATGGCGCGGGCAATCAAAGGAGCGTCGTCAATCGTAGCGTCGATTATTCGGATTCCTTCGGGGGCAGGTCTTCCCATTGAATATCGGTTATTTGCTGTTCGGTGACGGTGGTCGTTTCAGTTCCTTCCGGAGTTTCCACTCGTGTGGTTGTCTCCGTTTCGGTAAACTCAACGTATTCGCCGACAGTCGGGTCAATGATTTTTTTATGGGTAGGCTGTTGAGGCTGAGTTTGCTGACGCTGCCGGCGCTGATTCTGAGCGTTACGCGGGTCAAAACCGAAGGTCTTTTCAAGTTTTCGGCGAATCAGATAGGGCACGACGTAGCGCCAAAACAGATAGGCTAAGATTATGATTATCAGTACTGTTATCATAAGGAGAAGGCGGGGCGGCGCGGAGGGGATTACTTAATGAAGGCGGAGATTGCGCCAAGCATCAGATAGACGATGATCACTAAGGCCAATCCGGGAACGCCGAAGAGGGCTAACAGGGCGATAGTCAGGACGATAAGCAGATAGCGCACGCGGTTTTCACCCGCAAACTTGAAGTCATGAAACTTAAGCGAGGGGAGATTGATGGGCGCAAGCATGGCCAGGGAGATGAACACGACACACAGCGTCCACACTAAGATTTCATTCATAAGGACTGAGCCCTGCCAGAATGCGGTCATGCCAATCCAGAAGAGGGCGTTTGCGGGGATGGGCAGGCCGATGAATGAAGTAGTCTGGCGCGTATCGACATTGAACCGGGCCAGGCGGAGTGCGCCGCAAACCGGAATCATTACGGCCACTATATTATAAGGCGCGGGGAGCTGGCAATAGACCATCAGGCCGGGGGCAACGCCAAAGCTGACCAGGTCACTGAGAGAGTCAAGTTCGGCGCCTATATCCGAATAAGCGCCCATCAGGCGGGCCACGGCGCCATCAAGGAAGTCAAAAACGGCCGCGGCACAGATTGCCAGTGAGGCATAGCCATAAAAACCGTTGAAAGCGAGCACCAGGGCAACGCATCCGGAAGTAAGGTTCAGGCAGGTGATGGCGTTAGGGAGCCAGCTGAAATAGCGTTTCATTAGATTTCTCCTTCCTTATTGTTCGCCTCTGATTCAGGGCGCAGGCGGGCAATTTCAGTTATGCCGCCAATGGTTTTTTGTTTCAGTTGGGTCAGGATTTCAGTGTTGAGCGGCAGGAAGATGTCAACTCGCGAGCCGAATTTGATGAAACCCATATGGTCCTCAATGTTAGCCTCCATGCCCGGCTCGGCATACGTTACGATTCGGCGGGCCATAGCGCCGGCAATCTGGCGCACGAGGATTTCCTGGCCGTCGTCGGTGCGGATAACGATTGTTGACCGTTCATTTTCAGTGCTTGACTTGGGGAGCCATGCGCTCATGAAGCGTCCATGGTGATGGGCTGTGTAAATTACCTCGCCATTGACCGGGAACCAGTTGGCGTGAACGTCAAATAGAGTCATGAAGACGCTCAACTGGATGCAATTGCGCTTCAAATATTCCGGCTCATAGACTTCTTCAAGCGCAACGACAGTGCCGTCGACGGAGCTGACCACAACGTTTTCTTCGTTGCCGGTAAAATGGCGCTTCGGCGAGCGGAAAAAGTTGACTAAAAGTAAGTAGAAGATACCCGTGATAATGGACGTCGCAATGCCCCAGGGGGTTGAAAGCGACCAGATAAGTACGTTTAAAATCAAAAGCAGCACAAAGGTAACGACCAGAATATCAGTGCCTTCGCGATGAATTTTTACACGTTTCAGTTTCTTATGCAGTTTAGCCATTATTAAAGTCAAGCAATAAAATTTCCGCAAAGTTACGAAAAAATTCAGTAAAAACTAAATTTTCACAAAAAAAATCACTAACTTTGCACTCGTTCAAGCTAATCCGGGCCTGTAGTTCAACGGATAGAATAGAGGTTTCCTAAACCTTAGATAGGGGTTCGATTCCCCTCGGGCCTACAAAATGAACCGATGCTGAGAATGGTCATCCCCATCTCAGCATTTCCTTTTTGCTGGCTATATCTTGGCGAAAACCTTATGGAAAGGCGGATTCCGATCCGCCGCATCCGATTTGGTCCATGCCCAGGCCCCCGGAGTACACAATACAGCAGACGTGGCGGCGGATCGGAATCCGCCTCTCCA
>JAAVCG010000018.1 GCA_014802435.1 Bacteroides sp.
TGACGATGGGGCAGCGAGAATGTGTAGCGCGGATTGAGCACGGCAAACTTAGGCATGACCTCTTCGCCGAACACCTTGCCGATTTTCATTTTTGTGGCATGGTTGGTGATTACGGAGCCTCCGTTCATCTCCGAGCCTGTTCCCGCCATAGTCAGCACTGCTCCGACGGGTATGATTCTTTCGCCCGGCGTGGGGTCTTCCTGCTTCACCCAGAAGCGTTCCCACGCGTCGCCGTCATACCATGCCGACACGCTTACAGCCTTTGCATAGTCAATGGTCGAGCCGCCACCAACGGCAAGAATGAAGTCCACATCATTTTCGCGGGCCACCTTGCAGCCTTCGATTAGTTTGTCAACCGTAGGATTCGGCATAACCCCGGAGAGTTCCACCACTTCCTTGCCGGCAGCGGAGAGAGCGGCGATGACATCATCATAGATGCCGTTACGTTTGATTGAACCTCCACCATAGGTCAGCATTACTTTCTTGCCGAAGCCGCTGAGGGCGTCGACGAGATTTTTCTGAGCTTCATCCCCGAAATAGAGTTTCGTAGGATTGGAATAAATGAAATTTCCTAACATATCTTTTGTTTTTTATTATCTGATTATTCTCTGTTTGCCGTTGATGATATAGACGCCGGGGGCAAGAGGCTTCTTTGTTATCCTGCGTCCGTTCAGGTCATAGACGATTTGCTCTTTATTCGCGTCAGCAGTCACATCTTCTATTTCGGTAGAAGATTTCAAGGATAGAGTCAATACTATGTCGCCATTGCCTAAAAACTGACGGAGATTGCTCTCAGTAGCTCCGTCAATCTTCCCCAGGCGGGTGTAGCTCCAAGAGTTTGAGCCATAGAAGATAACCATCTGATTGCCTTGATAGAGCATTATATCGCCGGGCTCGGTAGTTATCTGAGTGTTGGAGGTGGGTAATGACTGAGGCAGAGCGCCTACTTTCTCAAAGCCGCCATAGTCGCTCATGCGTATGGCTATGTCGCCTTGTTCGAGCAATTTCGTCAACTCGCGTGTTGCTTCGTTGTCCGTGAGCGTTGCGGTCATTGTGTTTCCGCCAACTTTGAGCAGAACTTTTGTCTGAGCTGATGCCATAAATGAAATCATTGTCATTAAAGCGATAAATATTGTTTTACTCATGACCTCAGATGTGTTTGATTACCTTTGCGGGGAGGCCGCCGACGACGGTGCGGGGCGGGACGTCTTTATTGACCACCGCACCGGCCGCGATGACTGCGCCCTCGCCGATGGTGACGCCTTGAAGGATGGTGACGTTGGCTCCGATCCATACCTTATTGCAGATTTTCACCGGGGCGGGCACCATATCGGCGCGTCGGTCCGGGTCCATTACGTGGTTAAGAGTGGCTATCACGCAGTTATGGCCGACGAGCACGTCATCACCGATGGTGATTCCGCCCTGGTCCTGAAATTTGCAGCCGGAGTTGATGAACACCCGTTTGCCGATACGGATATTCTTGCCGCAGTCAGTATAAAACGGAGGGAAAAGCCCGAAACTCTCATGGATTTCACTGCCGGTCAGCTCCGACATAAGGGCGACGATTTCGGCATGGTTATGATAGGAGTTGTTTATCTCCATGGTGATTCGGATCGCCTCCTGACTGAGTTCGTGCATCTTGGCATGGATGGGACTTCCTCCGGGGATAGTCTCCCCGGAGTCCATTATTTCAATGAATTCTTTAGTTGTCATTTCAGATATTCGGTAAAGAAAGCGGCGATTTCGTCAAAGGGGATAATGTCAATCTGGTCATAAAGGTCGCAATGGGTTGCGCCCTTTACCGTGAGCATCTGCTTATTGGCGCCGGTCAACTTTTCAAACGTATCCTTACCGAAGTAATAAGAGTGAGCGCGGTCACCATGCACAATGAGCACGGCACTTTCAAGCTCATCAGCATAGTCATAAAACTTGAAGTTGACGAAGGGAAGCGCAGACGTTACGTTCCATCCATCGGTTGAGTTACCGGAACGCGGATGGAAACCTCGCGGAGTCTTATAATAGGCATGATAATCCTTCAGGAATTGCGGAGCATCATCAGGCACCGGGTCCACTACCCCACCCGCACGGGAATATTCGCCCCGGCGATAATCTTCTGTCCGTTGCCGGGCAAGAGCGGCACGCATGGCGTTACGCTTCTCCTTGGAATTGTCGGCGTCAAAATAACCGTTGGCGCTCACTCGGGTCATGTCATACATTGTCGAAGCCACAGTTGCCTTGATTCGGGGGTCATTGATTGCTGATTGAATGGCGATTCCGCCCCATCCGCAAATTCCCAGAATACCAATTCGTTCCGGGTCGACGTCGGGCTGCACCGAGAGGAAATCCACTGCTGCAGAGAAATCCTCCGAGTTGATGTCAGGCGACGCCACTCGCCGGGGCTCGCCCCCGCTCTCGCCGGTAAATGAGGGGTCAAACGCGATGGTCAGAAATCCGCGTTCGGCAAGCAGCTGAGCGTACAGGCCGCTGGATTGCTCCTTTACTGCGCCGAAGGGGCCGCTGACGGCGATGGCGGGGAGCTGACCGGAGGCTCCTTTGGGCACATACATATCGGCGGCGAGGGTGATGCCGTAGCGGTTGACAAACGTTACTTTTTTATGGTCAACCTTTTCACTTTTAGGGAACACTTTGTCCCAGTCCGAGGTCAGCGTCAGCTGTTCGGTCGGGGCGATAGACTTGTTTTGATTCGGGTCGTTATTACTCATGTCTTGTGGCTTTAATGTTACTGTAGATGTTAATGTCATCAGGGTAAAAATAAGAAATTTGTTCACTATTATTATTTTAAACAATTTGACTGGTGCAAAGTTAGCATGATATTTCCATATTTACCGACCTGAATTCGGGTAATACTAACCTCAATTGCTGATAATGGGATGTAATTGATAAAAATTTTGTAAATTCGCGGTATGAAACAGGATTCAACAATAGTCAGACTTGATTCAATCGACGCATATAACAAACTCTACGGGCTTGAAACGAAGCATCCGCTGGTGACGGTGATTGACCTCACCGAAGCGACCAAAACAGTCAATCATGTCCGTATGGATTATGATGTTTATGCCCTTTTTCTGAAGAACGGGACGAACTGCACCCTGAAATATGGCCGCCAGCCTTATGACTATCAGGAAGGGACCATAGTTAGTTTTTCACCGGGGCAATTAATCAGCGTAGACACGGAGGTTGACGAGATAGCGCCCGACGTCGTCGGCCTGATGTTTCATCCGGATTTGCTTCACAAAACCCCGCTGGCCTCCAAAATCAAGGACTACGACTTTTTTGACTACTCACAGCGTGAGGCAGTCCACCTCTCGGCCGATGAACGACGCATCTTCAAGCAATGCCTTGAACGGATAAAGGAGGAGATTGCTCATCCGGTTGATAAGCATACGGCGGAAATCGTCTCCAGTCAGATTCAGGTATTGCTTGACTACGTGACGCGATTCTATGAACGCCAATTCATTACGCGCGGAAAAGTGAATTCCGACATTCTGACCCGGTTTGAAGCCTCACTGAAACAGTATCTGGAATCTGACCGGACTAAGTATGGGCTGCCGACGGTCAACTACTTTGCCGAGGAGGCAAACCTTACTCCCGGCTATTTCGGAGACCTGATTAAGAAGGAAACCGGAGTGACGGCCCAGGAAATTATCACCCGCCATATCGTCGACCGGGCAAAACGACGGCTGACCGAATCAACCGTTGACATAAGCATCGTTGCCTACGAATTAGGATTCCAGTATCCGCAACACTTCTCCCGAATGTTTAAGCGCCAAACCGGCATCAGCCCCACTCAGTTTAGAGATACCTATGGAAAAGCTTGATGTATTCAACTGCTCCAACGTGTTTATCGCGAGCTTTTTTACGGATGATCGCGGATGTGCCCACTGCAACCGTGAGCACACTCTGATATATATCCTCTCCGGCAAACTGGAGATTACTGACTGCGGACGCAAGACTTTGCTGCATCCGGGAGACTGTGCGTTCATGCGCCGCGAAAACAGGATGTGGCTCCAGAAACGAGCCTCTAAAAATAAGCCCTATCGGTCTATCGTCATCAAGTTCTCCCGAAACTTTTTAAAGGAGTTCTATCAGACGATAAATCAGCGCGATATTCCGTCTGATTCAAAGCGGGAGAAGGTGAGCCTGATGAAATTTCCGCCCAACCGCCCGGATGTCAGAACCCTTTTTGAATCACTGGTCCCTTATTTTGATGAAGACCGACAACCGGATGAGGACATGCTCCGGATGAAGATGAATGAAGGCCTGCGCATTATCCTGGAGACGGACGTGAACCTCTATGCCTCGCTTTTTGACTTCGTGGACCCTTGGAAAATTGATATTGTTGATTTCATGGAGAATAACTATATGAATGAGCTATCCATGGAGGAAATGGCATATTTCACAGGGCGCAGCCTTGCTACTTTCAAAAGAGACTTCAAGAAAGTGAGTGAGCTGACACCTCAGAAATGGCTGATACGTCGGCGACTGGAAGCCGCCCGAGACCTAATCATTAAAGGAAGCCAAAAAGTATCGGAGATCTGTTATGATGTCGGATTCAAGAACCTCTCTCACTTCTCTAAACTATATAAGGAGATGTATGGCATCGCCCCTACCCTTTTTAAAGTTTGAGCCTCACAACAAAGTGAGGCTATTTTTTTTGACGTAATTTTGCAGCACGAAAAATAACTAATCAAGATATGAAAGAGATATTTGAAAGAGACCGTAACGGCGAGGTCGTATCACCCAATGAGCCGGGATATGAACTTCTGATTGACGACATTTATTCCTGCATGGAAACGGCTCAAGAACTTTCAACCGTCAGCATCCGCGATCAGAAGCGCATCCATGAACTGATGGGAAAGATTCTTGGCAAACCGCTCCCTGAAAGCACCACTCTGCTTCCCCCGCTCTATATTGACTACGGGAAGCCGGTAAGCATCGGCGAGGACTGTTTTATCCAGCAGTGTTGCACTTTCTTCGGCCGCGGTCAGATTTCAATCGGCAACGGAGTCTTCATCGGTCCGAAGTGTAACCTCATCACCATTAACCATGACGTAAATCCCGATAACCGCAGCGCCACTTACGGGCGACCTATCGTAATTGAGGATAAAGTGTGGATCGGTATTAATTCAACGATTCTGCCCGGTGTCAGAATCGGCTACGGGGCAATAGTCGGAGCACAAAGCGTAGTTACCCACGATGTTCCTCCAATGACCATAGTCGCCGGAAATCCTGCACGCATAATCAGAAAAATCGAGCCTAATGAGCAAAAATGACTTTTTACCGGAAGATACAGATATGAAAAGAATCGTTTTAATCTTAACAATGATAATTGGTTGCCTGTCAATCAATGCTAAAACCCTGATTGTCTACTATAGCTATACTAATAATGTCAAGCGGATTGTCAGCGAACTGAGCACCCGGATAGAGGCTGACGCAATTGAAATCGAACCGGCGGAAAAAGGGCTTGACTATGCCGCCAACAACTACGCCATAGGGAGTGCTCAGATTGGAGCTATCAAAAATAATCCCGACGACAGCTCCTCATATCCGGCAATAGACCCGGTGGATGTGAATCTTGAGGATTACGACACCATAATCATAGCCACGCCCCTCTGGTGGAGTCAGATGGCAGCTCCCTTGCAAACCTATCTTTTCCACAACGGCAAGAATATGGCAGGAAAAAATATCGGGCTTATCGTTTCAAGTGCAAGCAGCGGCATAAGCGGAGTTGAGGCGGATGCCAAACGTCTTGTTCCCGATGGTAATTTCCTGAGTCCAAGCCTCTGGATTCGCAGCTCCCAGACATCAAATGCCTCTTCAATGATTGAAAACTGGCTGAAAGAACTTGACTATGAGAAGTTGACTAACGGAATTAACCGCGTAGGCAACGATGCGGCAACTGATTTCACCGTCTACTCATTGTCAGGGCAGCAGCTCATGTATAAATCAAAATCCATTGAAGCCCTGAATGCAGGAATGTACATAATTAACGGAAACAAGACCTGCATTTCACGATAAGGACGAGTAATCAGACCATAAATCAGCGTTTCAGGGAGGTGAAGACTCCGCGGGGGCATGTGCGGATACATTTATTGCATCCTATGCATGCATCTGCATCGACTATTCTTACGTGCTTATGGAATGGAAGGGAAACTTTTCCGAGAACGTGTTTGGGACAGGCGGGGATACACTCCCAGCAAGCGATACAATTATGAGGATTGATGGCAATAAACGGAGTTGCCATGCGCTTCTTTAACTTTGAGAATAACATAGTCTTCTTTTTTTGCTGCAAAGTTCGCAAAAATCGGGCCGTAAGTCAATGGAATAAATGAGGCTTCTATTGGACTAATCAATGTTTTCCCTGAATTTGCCGGGAGAAACTCCGGCGGTCTCGGTAAAAAGACGTGTAAAATAAGCATTATCGGTAAACCCTAACCGATAGGCTATTTCCTTTACACTATCCGAGGTATGAAACAATTCCCTCTTTGCAAGAAGTACTATCTCATTTTTGATGAATTGACTTGCGCTTAGTCCGGTTATCACCTTAACGATTTCATTAAGGTAAATGGGCGAAATGTTCAGTCTTTCAGCATAAAACCCCGGACGTCTCTCCGCCGTTATCTTCTCCCGGAGCAAACCCCTGAACTCCAGCATCAGGTCAATCCTGCGGGAGGACTCCCGGGAGGCCTGACTGCACTGCTGAATAATCTTATCTGCCAAAATAGAGATTACAGCTTGGGCTAAATATCTGCCGGCCGACACATTATTCTGCCGTGACAGCAACTCCATCAGCGCAGTTACAGCCTCAATGGCTCCCGCCTCATAGACCGGCGAATGAAAAATGGCAGATTGCTCGAGTTGATAACGAATCTTATCATCAAGCAGCGTGGGGCTGAAAGCCAACATAAGCGCTTCCAAATCCCTCTCAAAAATAAATTGATGCACCTGGCCCGGAGAGAGAAGAACCAGGGAGTTTCCGGGCAGAGTATATTTCTGAAAATCAATAATACAGTCAATTTCTCCATTGAGAATGATGCCCAAGATAAAATAGTCGTCCCGATGGGTATAACTCACCCGGTCAGGAGAGACAGTGTCGGGGTTTACAATCCGGCAGATATAACCGCGGTCATGAAGTTTGGAGGAGGTATGTTGGAGTATTTCTTCTTTTTTCATGTTGGACAAAACTATGTTTAAACATTATGCTCCGGCTGCCGGCATCTGCCACACTTGCTGCATCCATTACAGATACATCTACTCCCACACCGTTCACACGATGGTCCGAAATATGGTTGATGCAGAAATTCCTTTTCAATCTCAAACCCTAATGGGTCAGTCAGGTGAAATTCCATCGGTTTCCCAATATGGTTCACCCCGGCCTTTAGTGCCATTTCTGATTGTAACCGTTTGCCGGGAATACGATAGGTTTTCCCATCTTTAATAAACACGGTTCCGGTCTCTATAAAATAAAATGATACGTCGTGATTCCGACATTGGGCGGACAATGATTTCACCCAATCAAAATCACATGGCCGAGCGCCATCATAATTCTCTCCGCCGGCAATGACCTGCTCAATCTGCCCCGTGCTGAGGAACTCATCGATCTCAATCGGTCCTATCAGCGGGGCAGTCATTATCCCCTTATGCTTGAACGGCAGATTCAACAGTATCGGGATTCTTTCGTCGGCTCTACGCTGATTTTCACACGTAACGTTGAAAAATACGTTATCCCACCCGTCACCCCAATCTGACGGCAAACACCGCTCTACCCTTTCCGGGCGTTTGGTCAGCAGAAAGAAGCGCACATCGCTCCGCTCTTTCATCATCCGCCAGGCGGCTTCACGCCAATTATCGGCTTCCTCAAGAAAGAAGTCAGAGGTCATGCAGACCCTTATTTGCTCGCCACTCCTGATTTTATATCCGCCGCCACGGGCGCGCTGCAGCGGATAGTCAAATCCCTGAGTCTTATATATTTTGCTCCCTACATTTCCGCGCAAACAATCAAGAAAATACATATAGCAATGAGCACACCCCTCACTGACCTTCACGCACCCATGCCACGGATTCCAAATATCATGCATTCCCGGTCACTGCTCTTTTTTATTGCGATGCTCGATAATGGTTTTCATATTGTTCTGAGCCCAGGCTGTCAGTTCAAGGATTATCGGAACGAGAGAACGGCCCGTTTCCGTTAACGAATATTCTACCCTCGGAGGTACTTCCTGATAAACCCGACGGTCAACAAGTCCGTCGGCCTCAAGAATCCGCAAGGTGTTTGACAGCACTCGGGATGAAATATCAGGAATCTTTCGCCCAAGTTCATTATAGCGTATCGGCTCGTTCTCGCTGAGGACGAGTATCACCAAAAGGGCCCATTTATTACCGAAACGTGCCACCACATTTCTTACCGGACATATCTCTATTATCGAGTTTAGTTGTTCTTTTCTTCTCATTTTCAGGATTACTTTCTGATGCAAAGTTAGTGTTTTAATCTCGTATATCCAAATATCCGGAGGCAAGTAAAATTTTTCATCTTATTTGAAATTTACAACTTGCTGAGAATCACTAAAAGCGACAAATAAGTTACTAACAATACAAAATGTAACCTCTTGAAAAATAGAACAATATTCACTAATTTTGCGTTGATAAACAGTGTTAAACCATTAAAAACAAGCAAGACTATGACACGTATCATCAACAGTGCTGTAAAGCACACCGCACAGGCTTATCTCTGTGCAGAAGCCGAAAACGGAACTCCTTCAGGAGCATGTGGCTCAGCCTGCGGCGCAGGTGACGAAAACGCCGAACCGAAGCCTGCCGCCTGCGGCTCGGCTTGCGGGGCCGGTGAAAAGTAAAAAATCATCAACCGTCATCACGACTCCGGTGCAGCCTGCCAAGGGTCTGACATCGGAGTCGTTTACCTTGTAATTTATGGAATCTTTTGCGTTTCAATGGCATATCACTGACAGTTGTGACCAGCGGTGTGAGCATTGCTACATATTTTCGGAAGGACATCCGCATCTGATAGAAATGCCTCTTGAAAAAGCCCGGGAGGTAATCAGGCAATGTGAGGAAATGTGTCGGAAGATGAACCGCCTGCCTTATTTCTATATCACCGGAGGAGACCCGATTCTTCACCGTGACTTTTGGACCATCCTTTCCTTGCTTAAAGAGAGGGAGATTCCATTTACGATTCTCGGCAATCCGTTTCATCTTACTGACGAAGTGTGCAGCCGGCTCCGGGAAATGGGATGTCAGAAGTATCAGCTATCCATTGACGGAATGCGCAAGACCCATGACTCGATACGCAAGCCGGGGTCGTTTGACACCACGGTTGAGAAAATCGATGTTCTCAAAAGAAACGGTATCCGTGTGGCGATAATGACTACCGTTTCAGGGACCAACATCAATGAGATTCCTGACATAATCGATCTTGTGGTGGAAAAAGGAGTGAATGTTTTCGCCTTCGGTCGTTACTGCCCTACCTCGGAAGAGAAATCCACACATATTTCCCCTGAGGAGTATCGCGATTTTCTTGAACGAATCTGGCAGAAATTCACGCAACATAAGGACTCCGGCACCATCTTCAATCTCAAGGACCATCTTTGGACACTGTTCCTCTATGAAAAGGGACTGTTCAAGATACCCGCTGACAGTGACCCCGATGCCATCTATGACGGATGTCATTGCGGCGACTGTCACTTCACGATTCAGCCAAACGGTAATGTAATGGCATGCCGCAGGTTTGAAAGCATTGTCGGCAATCTCTTCCAGAGGCCTATTCATGAACTATGGACAGGGGCGGAGATGGAAGCATTCCGCCGATATGACAAATTTGAAAAATGCGCGAAGTGTGAGCTTCTTCGTTTTTGCCGCGGCTGCCCCGCCGTTGCCTACGGTTATCACCGTTCATTTTACGCGCCTGACCCTCAATGTTGGAAACAAGTATGAAAGCCGTTGTATTGACAAAACCGTGTAAGGCGGAAGAAATGACCGTGACGGAAATCCCCGTCCCGGAGACCCGCCCCGGATGGGTACTCATAAAAGTTAAGGTATTTGGAATCAACCATTCAGAGGTGCTCCTGCGTCAGTTTGAAGTGGCTCAGGATTATATCAGGAAACCCATCGTTCCGGGAATAGAATGTGTAGGCGAAGTTATTGACCCATCTGACAGCGAATTAACAAAAGGTCAGCGTGTAATGGCGCTCATGGGAGGCATGGGGCGCAGCTTCAACGGCAGCTATGCTGAATATGCACTGCTCCCTGCCGATCATGTTTTTCCCATTGAAAGCAATCTTGATTGGGATGAATTGGCCGCAATCCCTGAAACTTTCTATACCGCCTATGGGTCATTGAGTTTATCATTGCAACTCACTTCCGCTGACACTCTGCTTATTCGCGGCGGCTCTTCGACTGTTGGCATCGCGGCACTGCAGCTTGCCAAGGCAATCGGAGCCACGGTAATTTCTACTACAAGGAGCGAAAAGAAAGCCGATTTTCTCCGCGATTATGGCGCAGACGATGTCATATTGGAGGGCGAGGATTTCCGCAAGAGATTCCTTGAAAAATACCCGGCGGGGGCGACAAAAGTTCTGGAACTCATCGGCGCTTCAACTCTCTATGAGTCACTGCGGCTCACAGCCTTGCATGGTATCGTCTGCCACACAGGACTGTTAGGCGGCGTTTACGGACTGAAAAATTTTGACCCGATTAAGGATATCCCGTCCGGGGTCTATCTGACCGGTTTCTACAGCAACAATCCAACCCGGAGTCAGATCAGCGACATGATGTCGCTCATCAAGCAAGGAAACATACACCCTATCATCGCAGAAAAATTCACGCTCGAAAACATTTCCAAGGCCCATCTCCTTGCGGAGCAACGCGGTCAGATTGGAAAGATCGTAGTAACAACTAAGCCCTAACAAATCGTTGTTTGAATATAACAAAAAAACGCTCCTCATCTTAAAATTGTTATCCCCATCCGTTGATTGAATTAGATTATCACAACACATATGCTCAGTTACTATATAAATTCCAATTAATAACCACCTTAAGGAGAGTTGCATAACTAATGATTTGGCGAAAGTCACCGGGCATCGTGGCGCCCCCGCCACGATGTCGCATCAGCGCCACAAATACCATAAGATCTACATATATATATGATATGATGCAGTTAATCTATTATAATATGATAATTGAGTGTTACTGTTGTAAAAAAATCTAATTCAACCAACGAGTATTTGTGCTATTCTTCAGATGGTCGCATTAAATCACATCAGACACACGTAACATAGTGAATTTTTATTTCCTGTAAAACCAAGGATGCTCGTTACGGAACTTCTTGAAAGCCGAATTGAATTCAAGAATGTCGTCCGGTATGTCAAATCTATTCTTATTTGCAGGTTCATCAAGCATAAAAAATAGATCTTTATATTTCTTAAAGTATTTATTTCGAGTCTGCTTCTCAAGTTTGATAAAATCCTTTATGGCCTTCCTCCATTCGGCACGATTCATTCCAATACGTGAGATGCTTTCCTTTGCACGTTGCTCCACTGCTGAGTGAGTACAGTTGACCATAAGATAACCTCCATATACTATATAGAAGATATCTTCCTCATTGATTGGCCAAAAATAATCTGTGGAGGCGCCACACTGTCGGCGCATTGTCGAGTAAGCCTCACCAATCTGGAAGGTTTCAAACAGTGTTTGATAGAAAACCGTGTAAGCTTCCAATAAGTCGTCCTCATACTCCTCCCTCATGGAGCCAAGCATAAAGTACATTGGAGCTTGCCGGACAGGGCTAATGCTCTGTATAAGATAACCACCGTAGCATGTAGCCATAGTAACCATAAGGTTATTATGTGTGGCGATATTGATTTCTCGTAAAGCATCGCCCAATTCCTGCCATGTCATCCGCTCACGGGAATTTAGCACAACTCCGCTTTTATCGTCCGCTCCGTGCATCTCGAGATGGAGAATCATACCGACACCGATGGCTTCTCTTTCAGTCGCTATATCGGCAAGTTTAGCACGGAATTCTGCTAATGTGTTTACCTCAGATACAGGTGACACACTCAAAGCATCATGCTTATACGGTTGCCAACGAAGCAGGTCATTATAAAGTTCCGTCCCGGTCTTTCTATCTTCGTCGCCCAACGACTGGATAATCTGAATGTTGTTGAAAGTAAAACTATTTCCCATACTAAAGAAATCTTTAACAGTTAATAATTTTTTTGTCACTCTATATCAGGTTATAAGTATATTGGCGCGGCATTCTATAATACTATAACTATCAGAGACTTAGTTTCATTTCCGGCAATATGGCATCAATCATTTGCCGAGGTACTTCACATTCCTTTGCTATAAGCGGCCATCGTGATGCGGATTCCTTTATGTTGTCTATGATTTCGGCAGCATCCTTTATGTTGTTTCGACTTGCAAATTCGAGCAGATCCTGCCTTGTAATTTCATCAAACTTTCCGTTTATCGACATTTGATGTTGTGAGGTCCATCCACCTTTCGGATTATATGCGAATCCCATATCATAGGCAGGTGATAGACTCCATCGGCCGGTCTTATCCATAAGGAACGATATATTTTTTGTATGGTCGTCCTGATTTCTGACAATGACATTGAACACCATGCGGCGAAACATCTCCTGAGCCTGAGAATAAGGCAGGCGTAAGGCTCGCATAACATTAAACGCTTGTTCATAAGAATAAGAGCGCGGCATCCTGTAATCATAATGCGCAATACCACATAGGGTCTGCATATGGATTTTCTCCCCGTTCACACGGTCAAATCGCTTCGTTAGAAAATGTGCCCGACCATTTTCTTCAATCAGGTTACACTCCGACATTTCTATTCCGCACTCCCTCACAAGACGGAAAAACGAATATTCAAGTCTACCGAAATTCTGCGTTTCACGAAATCCGGCCTCCGCTGTAACTCCGTCCAGCTTAATCAGATAATAATCGAAACCAACGGGAGCATCAACTTGTCCGGATCTTACCTCCCCTGTTTCCTTATTATAAGCTATGATTGCCTTGGCTCTTTGCCCTCCGGCTGAAGTTCCAAGACGAACAATCTCCGCTATTGCCGCTTTCTTGTCCGCAGTGAGATTAGCACCGAAATCCTCCTTCTCTGCCAGAGCTTCACTCGCTACTTCCACTAATGAATCAAGTTCAATTTTGACATCATCTCCGTATGCTCTATCCATCGCCGGCTCAAATTCCAATGCGCCCATACAGCGTTTGCCAAGAAAGCACAAAGTCTCTACAACATTGCCACTTTGCCGACCGGTTAGAGCAAGCCAACGTTCAAACAAAGCTCGACCATATGTGTCAGGCAAGGAATCCGCAAGCATTCCCGGCAATCCTTTGAAAGTCTCACGACCTATATCGCCAAACGAATACACACGACCATGACGCACGGGCATAAGGAGAGGCGATGGCTCCAACCCCTCTCCCATGAAGTTATCTGCATATTCAAATAGCGAAACATTCCTATTACTATCCCAGCGGACAGACCCCATCTGCCGGCCATAAAGATTGACTTTTGCTATATCTACCATTCTGATTCTTTCTGATTAATCGGTGAATTATGATTGATTGAGGAATTAGCCCTTCTGCGTTGTTTCTGTTTGCGGGCCTCAACAAATTCAAGATATTCATTTGGGCTCAATTCTTCTTCGTTCAACAGAGGCGAGAATATATCAAGTTCTCCCAAGATACGGAGAACCCTCATCAAGGAGTCAAAAGAGCCTATTTCGCCGTTCTCAATCTTCTTGACCGAGGACACCGAGATCTGTGATTGCTCAGCCAGCGACATCTGAGTAATGTTCTGACGCAACCGCAGATTCCTGATTTTTTTGCCAATCCTACGACAAATTTCGAGGTCGGCAAGCATATAGATATTCTCGTTCATAGACTAAAATTAAACTATTAGAGTGCAAATATAGCAATAATAGTTGAAAATTCAGCTATTATCATCATTTTTTTCCAATATCCCAGAAATGACGTCCCCCTCCTCGCTTCAATTCCCCCCACACGGCAAGATGGTGTTGCAAAACTATGGAAAGGCGGATTCCGATCCGCCGCCCCCGCCTTGAGAGCGTTTATCATTTTGAGAGGCTATGTTGTGAAAAATTTAATTCAACCAACAAGTTATTCTTTTACAAACTGTTAAATACTCTTGGCCTTTCCTCAAAACAATTCTGAATGTGTGCCGAATCTGACCAACTTGATTATGTCGGATTCTTTATCCCACCATATCAGTAGTGTGTCGTTTTCCACATGGCATTCCATGTGTGCGCGATAATTGCCCGTCAGAGGATGAGGAATCAACGAAGTTGCGGAAGTTGGAGAGGTCAAGTGTCTCTAAATTATCAGATGTTTCAGCCTCCTTCATCGCAGCTAAGGTTGTCTTATTCGGCTTTTCCGAGACAAAAGCGAGTAGCACACTCTCAACAAGATTGTTGAGACTGCGGTTATGTTTCTTAGCCTCTATCTGGAGACGTTTCAGCAAATTTTCACTTAATCGAAACGAGGTCTGTTTTCTTGTTACTGATGCTGTATTCATAGTTATACCTTTTTGTAGTGCAAAGATAGTGCATTTATATAACATATCCAAATTTCGATGGTTCAAAATGGAAAGAGAATGGGCGGTCCGGGTTGATTTCGGTGTGATGCCATATGAGGCGTTTCTTTGCCAAGGCAAAGCGGCAAGCCGATAAGGAGCCCGGCACTACCTCAGACCCCTGCCCGCCTATCTTCAACGGCGGAACACCGTGCGGAGCCGACGCCTTGGAGTGACGCAACGGAGACGTCGCTGTGCCACAGTCCAAGACTATTGGTAAAACATACTATAACCTCCTGCTACAGAAACAAAAGCCGCAAATGCCTCAAATATCCAAAATCGCTTATCGGTCAGTTTCATAACCTCTTAATTCATCATTCAACCCATGTTGTAATCGGTTCCGGTCGCCTTACAAATTGACCATTTTCTATAACCACCCCAATGACCATAATCAACCGGGATATATTTCTTTAGTTCTTTGATATTTTTCTTATGAATCTTTCCTATCTTATCACCATTCTTTAATCCCCCTGCAAATGATGACAGTTTCTTGTTTATGTCTGATGTCAGATACAAACCTCGCCATGGCAGAACAGGTGTCACGCTATCAACAACATATTGATCATCTTTCAAATCTTCTAAAAATTCAGGAAAACCAAGGCAAAGTTTCGCCATCACGGTATCCACATCGAGAAAATACCGTTCAATTTTGATTGTCTGAGGTACAACATTATATTGGGGTTCATTTGTAGGATGCCCTTCAAGGCCAAAGATTACATTATTCCACATTATAATATCAGCTATCACACTATCTGTGATAACATAATTTGAGGTAATGGTATCTGAATACGCTTTCCAGTCCAAGAAAAACTCGTTCAAATTCTTCTTTGTCAGCTTAGGATATTTTGCGAGAAAAGCCTGACGGCTACATATAAAGGCGGTCATGGCAAAGAATATTGTTAATACTCGGTTGCGCATATTCATCGAGATTTTAAGGCTTATTTTTTCAGTCAGCTTCATCAACAAAATCAATTTCAATGTCGTATTGTTTGTATATTTCTACTTGAGCAGAATCGCAATCCCATATCCAAGACTTATTTTTAGAATTGTAACAATAATTCTCATCCGGACCGAATGTGATGGTCAGCCAATAAAAGCCGTCTTTCTGCGGTTCGTAATAGAAAATATAGTCCTTGTATTTATAGGTCTCATTAATTTCCTCGAAAGGAGTTCCTATCTCATGAAGTCCGATAGGTATTCGTCCGTTCTTATCTTTGAAATTATCAACCATTACGATAACTTCATTTGCAACATCCTTTATCCTATCCTCCTTGCCAATTCCTAAGTTACGTCCCATAAAATTTATAGCCACCAGAGGCAAAGCTGTCAGCAAAACCAGTCCGATGGACTTTGTGCTGTTGGTCGTTTGGTTTATTTTAGCGTAAATAATTGTCATCAAGACTAATGCTGGTAAAGAAACGATGGCATACCCTATGCAGAACAATATATACCAGCCGTTTATCGATGCGTCTCCGTTACTGACATTGTAAATTGTTAATGCCAGATACACACAATTAGTCCATATATATGTTCTAAATGTAATATTGTTTGCGCTTTTAGATGTTAACCATGAAAAGAAAGCCCCTAAACCCCAGCAAAGCACAACTGGAAGTTGGAATATCCATTCTGAAAACCAATTAACCTGAGATAATGCAAACCAAGCCCCGGCAGCAATGCAGAAAGTTAATTCTCCACATACAAGAGATAATGCCTCAAATATCCAAAATCGTTTATCGGTGAGTTTCATTATACAAGAAATTTATAAGTTGGTAACTTTATTACTTTGGGGTCGTAGGCGTTGCGGTCAACATTCTTGACTATTCTGCGCTTGTTTGATTCAAATTCAAGAAGTTTTGTCAGAGTTGTATCTTTATCGCCGTACCAATAGTTGAATATCTTTGTGTCCCAGCCGGATATTTGATTTGAAATCTGTATATAAACATCTTTGGCTATCTTTATATTGTTGAGATAAAGAGCGATTCCATATATCAACTCGTATATCTTCATTTGGAGTACAAAGTGGGTTTGTATGGACTTGTCGGTTGCGATAATTTCATATAAACCCCGTACAAAATCCGCGGCTATGTTGCTTCCGCTTAACAATGGGAATTGCGTGCTGCATCTGTCAATGATATTTGTACTGTCAGACAAATATATGTCAAGACCGTTGTCATCTACCAACGGTTGAAGCAATAAAGGAACATCTATGCAACTTTTCAGGGTAGAACGCCATAACGGATATATCGAAAAGAATAGCTTGTAATCCCGATTCGGAACTTTGACAAATGTCAAGCCTGCCAAAATACACTCAACCTTATGGACAAAACATTTAGATGTAATGCCCTTTAAGTTGAAAGCTGTAGATATTAAAGATATATCAATCATAGTTATATGATGAGATTACTCTATTGTTTTTAGGTGACAGCGCATCATATTCAATCAAAATCGTATCTCCTATTGCCGGAATATCCTTCTCACGGTGTCTTTTCTCACTTCCGTAATAAACTTTCCCATTAACGTTAAATTTATATTTATAATAAAAGGTAAAACTAATTGAATAGTATTCGCTGATAATCGCCTGTGCTTCTATCCTATGCTCTCGCAACGACTTTGTCCGTTGGTCTTTAAGAACAAGTCCAACAATACAGTAAGTCAAAATTGCCACTATAAATCCAAATATTATCTTTATGAATTTATTCTGAATTTTCATAGCCAGTTGTTTTTAAGGACGCGACGTGAATAAATCGGGGCGTAGAAGAAGCAGAACCATACGTTTAGCAATATGTATCCGGGCGTGTCTTGTTTTATGGCTATCGCTATATTGCGTTGTATGAACACAGAGACAGCGATAATCAAAGCGATATAAAATATACCTCCTATTTTCGAGTCAATCAGTGGCGTATAGAATACCGCTGCTAATGTATATAGAAACCAGAACAGTTGAACATTGCGAAGGAATAGATAGACCTTGCGCTTTGGAAATTTCTCCGATTTCTGTTTGCCGTCAGCCTTGCCGCTCAGGAAATATAAACTCAGGAAGGGATTGACAAAGAAGTTTCCACAGAGTATCAAGGACAGATACCTGCCACCGTATCGTGTACGGCTCATACGAATATTAGCAAACAACAATCCCATCGCCGAAGCTATAAGCAGGAGTTGTGTGACTTTTGCCACATCGGAGTGAAGCCACAGCTCACGGTCAAGCCATCCACCACTTATCCCGACAATGAGGATGGCAGCGTAAACCAGCAATAGAAAATTGCCGACAACGGCAAAGATATATAGTGATTTATTCATTCAAAACCTATTGTTAATGCTTTAACGGTATAATTCCAACTCCAAATGTATATTACCCACATCAGCACAGTACTCAAGAGAAGGAAAACAAGCAGTGCAATGCCTGTCTCTCTATGTTTGTTCATAAACGCAGACACCACATTTGCCGTCTGTGCGAATATCAGCAATATATTTGCGACCAACAGACACCAATTAATCTTGGTAGTCCCTCCGGCAAAAAGAACTGCGAAAGAAAAGAAGAACATAATCGCAAACAATACTACAATTATCCATTTCGCCCGATAAATTAGTTTCATTGCTTGCCTCCTTTCTTCCACAAGTAAACGAACAGTCCGAGTGCCACAAGGTAGTTTATCCACATGGCGCATGAAAGCGAGTCAATACTCAGGTACATTCTTTCAATTATGTCCTGAATATCGAATGGTTCTACGATGTATTTAAGATCGAGATATGCGTTGCAGACCAAGAGCAATTCTATGACTGCTCCTAATCCGAAGATTACACAACCTGATATTTTCTGCCACTTTTTCATATTATCTTCCTAATAA
>JAAVCG010000019.1 GCA_014802435.1 Bacteroides sp.
AAACAGTCAACTTATGACCCTGAAGCATATAAATTATATAGTAACAGACTAAATAAACAATTTTCGCACGCATAACATAAAAAAATTCAAAAAATATTTGGATTTTAGCATAGAATACGCGGAGCATGATTTACCCGGTCTATTTGTCTCGCGTATCGCCAAACACGCTTGTCGAAGGAACGGTAGAAAATCACCCCGCGCCGTAGTCGTGGATAGACGATTACGGCAAAAGGGACATTTCTTACACTGCTCTTCGACGTTGAATTTTGGCGATTTCGAGACAAAGAACTTTGTAAAATGCCTTTTGTGGCTTCGGCATGAACCGAAGTTGCCGCAAATATAAGCATTTTTTGATATATGTACAAAATTGTGATGAGAAATTTTTAGTTTATTTTCTTTTAAGGTATATTGTTTTTTTGATTCTTTCGTTTATTAATAGACTTATTATCAGTTGATTATAAAGAGTATTGAGTGATTCATTAGCGGCTATTTTTGTGTAAGGATTGTAAAAGTTTATTCGGGTATAAAATCTGATCTATTAGAAAATCTGATCTATATGGAGTTACTACATTAAAATTTTATAGACATGCCGCAGGGCTTCGTGGCGCCCCCGCCACGGTGGAGCGCAAGCTCCATCATTTTCGCCTCAAATTCGGGCAATTATGGCGCTGACGCGCCACCGTGGCGAGGGCGCCACGGTGCCCGGTGGCTTTCGCTAATCCTTGATTTATACAGCTCCTTCCCTTTGCCATGGGCGCCGGATCGGAATCCGCCTTTCCATAGAGCTTTTCTTCCTTCAGCCTTAAACTTTCAACTTTAAACCGCCTTTGGCGGCGGATTGGAATCCGCCTTTCCATAGAGTTTTTCCTCCTTCAACCTTACACTTTCAACTTTAAACCTCCGGGGAGTGAACTTTATTTATGGGTGGGGGATGAAATCGTTGGGGAAAGATAGTCGGAAATCGGAGAAAAATTCGTAAATTTGCGGCTATGATTGCAATCAGGAATTTGACGGTTGAGTTTTCGGCTAAAACTCTTCTGGATAATATAAATTATGTGATAAACCGGCGTGACAGAATCGCCCTGGTGGGTAAGAACGGCGCCGGGAAGTCGACAATGCTTAAAATCATTGCCGGGCTTCAGCGTCCTACGTCGGGGAGCGTCGATGCTCCTCAAGACGTGACCATCGGGTATCTTCCGCAGCATATGACGACGGAAGACACCTGCTCCGTCATTGATGAGGCCCGCAAGGCGTTTGGTCATCTCAAGGAGATGCAGCAATCGCTTGACCGCATGAATCAGGAGCTTAGCGAGCGCACGGATTATGAGTCTGATTCTTATGCCGAGCTGATTGAGCGAGTTACATCGCTGACTGAGCGCATGGCAATGGAGGATGGGTCCGGCGGCGAGGCTGAGATTGAGAAGACTCTGCTCGGATTGGGCTTCACACGCGATGATTTCCAGCGGCCTACGAGTGAGTTTTCCGGCGGCTGGCGTATGCGCATAGAGCTGGCCAAGCTGCTGCTGCGCCGTCCTGACGTGTTGCTTCTTGACGAGCCGACGAACCATCTTGACATCGAGTCAATCCAATGGCTTGAACAGTTCCTGACCCAGAAGGCGGGGGCTGTGGTCCTGGTCAGCCATGACAGGGCGTTTATTGATAACGTAACTAACCGAACCATAGAGATTTCCCTCGGACGCATCTATGACTATAATGTAAATTATTCAAAATACGTAGTGCTCCATCAGGAGCGCATCGAGCAGCAGATGCGAGCCTATCAGAATCAGCAAAAGCAGATTGCGGATACCGAGGAATTCATTGAGCGCTTCCGTTATAAGGCCACAAAGGCGGTGCAGGTACAGAGCCGCATGAAGCAGCTGGCCAAGATTGAGCGCATCGAGGTGGATGAGGTTGACACCTCGCGCCTGAATTTGCGCTTTCCGCCGGCTCCCCGCTCAGGCGATTACCCGGTGATAGTCGAGGACCTGGGCAAGCGTTACGGCGACCATCAGGTCTTTTCTGGCGCTACTTTTACCATCAAGCGAGGCGAGAAGGTAGCCTTTGTCGGGAAGAACGGCGAGGGCAAGTCGACTCTGGTCAAGTGCATTATGCATGAAATACCGTTTGAGGGCACTCTCCGCCTGGGCCATAACGTTAAAATCGGTTATTTTGCTCAAAATCAGGCACAGTTGCTTGATGAGGACCTGACGGTGTTTGACACGATTGACCGTGTGGCCGTTGGTGATATCCGCCTGAAAATCCGCGATATACTCGGGGCGTTCATGTTTGGCGGTGAGGCAAGTGACAAAAAAGTGAAAGTGCTCAGCGGCGGCGAGAAGACCCGTCTGGCAATGATTCGCCTGCTCCTGGAGCCGGTCAACCTGCTGATTCTTGACGAACCGACGAACCATCTTGACATGGCCACGAAGGATATTCTCAAGCAAGCCATCAAGGATTTTGACGGGACGGTCATCGTAGTGAGCCACGACCGCGAATTTCTTGACGGCCTCGTAGAGAAAGTCTATGAATTCGGCGGCGGCAAGGTCAGGGAATGTCTCGGCGGCATCTATGAATTCCTGGAGAAGAAGAAACTCGCCTCACTGCAGGAACTGGAGCGCAAAACTCCCGCTCAGCCTGCGGCCAAGGCACCCGAGCCGACGGCCAAGGAGCAGCGCAAGCTCTCCTATGAGGAGAAAAAGGAACGCGACCGCGCGATTAATCGCGCCGAAAAGAAAGTGAAGGAAGCGGAGGCTGAAATCAGCCGCATCGAGGGCGAGATTGCTGCCTTGGAGGAGCAGTTAGCCTCCGGCGCGCCTCAGGAGCCTGACGTCTATGACCGCCATGCCGCCCTCGGGAAAAAACTGGACAATGCCATGAGCCTCTGGGAACTGGCATCAATGGATTTGGAAGAACTGAAAGAAAAATATGGAATACTTTAAGACGAGAACCACGATAAGGAACTACTCTCCCGAGCAGATTTCAGACCGGGAGATTGACGAGATGCTCTCAGCGGCAGCTCAGGCGCCCACATGCGGCGGCATGCAGCTCTATAACGTCATCGTTACTCGCACGGAGGAGGGGAAGGCGGCTCTTGCGCCGGCCCATTTTAATCAACCGTGTCTGATGGGGGCGAGTGCCGTTCTGACCTTTTGTGCTGACTTTAATCGCGTGAGCCGCTGGGCCGAAGAGCGCGGCGCCGATCCGGGATTTGACAATCTGCAGAGCTTCATCTCGGCAATGCTTGACGCTACGATTCTTGCTCAGCAGTTTGTCACCATAGCTGAAATGCGCGGATATGGCACCTGCTATCTGGGCACGACGACATGGAACGCCCCGCAGATTATTGAGGCCCTGGGCCTTCCGGAGCTTGTTGTCCCCGTAATTACCGTTACTCTCGGAGTGCCGGCCGCGCGCCCCTCGGAAACTCAGCCCCGCTTGCCGTTAGACGCCATCCGGAGCCATGAAAAATATCAGCCCGCGGATATCGATGACGCTTACTCGGCCTTAGAGGCCCGCGAGGAATCGCATAAATTTATGGCCGAAAATAATAAATCGAGCCTGGCGGCGGTGTTCACTGATGTGCGTTATCCGCGCGAGGGTAATGAGCATTTCTCGGCGGTTCTGCTCTCAGTTTTGAAACAACAAGGATTTTTGAAATAATAATAAGCAATGATTCAATCTCTTTTAATGCCCGGCAATGAAGGGCTTGCTGCAACCCTGGTGCTTTACTCGTTTGTCATCGCGGCGGGTATCTATCTTGGGAAAATAAAATTCGGGGGTATATCCCTTGGAGTGACTTTCGTCTTGTTCGTTGGCATCCTGATGGGCCACTTTGGCTATGTAGTCAATCCGGAAGTGCTCAAGTTTGTTCGCGAATTTGGTTTGATACTGTTTATTTTTGCCATAGGTCTGCAAGTAGGACCGGCATTTTTCTCGTCGTTTAAGGAGGGCGGGATTTTGCTTAATATGCTTGCGGTGCTGATAGTGCTGCTTAACGTCGGCATCGTCGTCGCGCTGTTTTATATTGACGGGAACACGTCTATTTCGGCCCTGGTGGGCGTTATGAGTGGTGCCGTGACCAATACTCCGGGTCTGGCGGCGGCTCAACAGGCCGTCGGCACTGCTGATGCTGACCTGATGGCGATGGGTTATGCCGCGGCTTATCCCCTTGGCGTTTGCGGCATTATCCTTTCAATGCTTGTCATCAAGTGGATTTTCCGAATCAACATTGCCGATGAGGAACGCAAACTCGACGAGGAAGCCAACGCCTCAATGTCGGCCCCGCTCAAGGAAACCTTCGAGGTTACCAATGAGCTTATCAACGGTTTGACCCTCAAGCAGATGCATGACGTTATCCACTGTGACTTCGTCGTTTCCCGCCTGCTGAACGCTTATGGCGAGGTTGTCATCCCGACTTCAGAAACGGTGCTCCATGTCGGCGATAAGCTCCTGGTAATCATGTCGGCCCATGATGAAACGTCGTTTCGCGCCGTTCTTGGCCCGATGGTTGAACATGAATGGGAAGAAAATCCCGCCCAGGTTGTCAGCCGCCGTATCCTGCTGACTCAACCCAAGTATAACGGCGTCAGCCTCGGTTCGCTGCGCCTGCGCTCGGCCTTTCAACTGAATGCCACGCGAGTTAACCGCGCGGGAGTAGACCTTCTGGCGTCGCCGGGTCTCCGCCTGCAGATGGGCGACCGTCTGACCGTAGTCGGCGCCCTGGATGATATCAACCGGCTTGCTGACCGTCTGGGCAACTCCATGCGCCGCCTCAATGAGCCTAATCTGATTACCATATTCATCGGCATCCTCTTCGGTATCATTGTCGGCTCAATCGACATTGGCTTCGGAATGAAGTTAGGACTTGCCGGCGGCCCCCTCGTAGTGGCCATTCTCCTCTCGCGCTTCGGCTATAAGGCCAAGCTGGTCACTTATACCTCCTCGTCGGCCTCAATGCTTATGCGCGAACTGGGCATCTGCCTCTTCCTTGCCTCCGTCGGCATTGCCGCCGGTAAGGACTTTGCGGCTACGGTGTTTAACCAGACCGGTATGTGGTGGGTCATCTGGGGCTTTATAATCACGTTTGTTCCGCTGCTGATTGTCGGCATCATTGCGCGCAAGGTGTTTAAGATTAACTATCTCAATATCTTAGGCCTGCTTTCCGGCTCTTATACGGATCCTCCGGCATTGGCCTATGGCGGCGCTCAGACCGTCAGCGATGCTCCGGCCGTTGCCTATTCAACGGTTTATCCCTTGACGATGTTCTTGCGCGTAGTGGCCGCCCAGGTGCTTGTCCTTGCTCTTCTCTGATTTATTTACATCCAAACTAAATAACCATGAAACGAATCACATCTCTCACTCTCGGACTCCTGCTTGTTTCGGGCGCATTTGCCCGGACCGTAGCTCCGACAACGGGACCCGGTATCATTCAACTTTCAGAGCTTGAAGGAGTTGAAAATATCACGGCCCTTGACGGCGAGACTGTCCGACTCAACAAATCAACCGGTAATAACCCCATCACTCTCCTGGGCACGGTTTATGAAAGCGGAATCGGCACCCATGCCCCCTCCGTAGTGGTCATTGACCTTAAGGGCGCAACCTCATTTTATACTCTCATCGGGGTTGACGATGAAGCTGACCTTAAGCCCAATCATGGCGACGTAGACTTTACGGTGACGGCCTATGGCGCGACGGCCTCTGATGTTACGAGCATTGCCGGAGGCCATCTTGACCGCCAGAATAATGATGCCCCGGTGGAGGTCAAAATTGATGATACGACTCCCTATAAGTACATCAAAATTGAGATTCAAACCGGAGATTACAACTGGGCCGACCATGTTGACCTGGCCGACGGACGCCTGACTTATGAGGGCGAAAAGCCCTGTTTTATTGATGCGTATGACATGTACAGCACCTCGGCGCCGGTCAGCCTCCCCGCGACGCCATCAATTGAGGGCGCGAGCATTATCCCGCTGAGCTCGATGGACCTCAGCGTCATCACTACCGGATGGGGGACAGTCCGCGCTGACCGCTCGGTCGACAATAATCCTATCCGCATGAAGGGGGTGCGCTATGAAAGCGGAGTGGGGGTCCACGCAACGGCTAAAGTAGTCGTGAAGCTCAATGGCTCCACTCCCAAGTTTCATGCCCTCCTGGGTCTTGACGATGAAATTGACTCCTCGCTTGAAAAGGATGCCTCTGTGACCAAGGACTCTGAATTAGTGGCCTATAAAGTGATTCTTCGCCGCCAGGGCGGGGCTACCACTACCGTTATGGAGGGCACTCTCCGGTTTAATGACCCCGAACCCGTGGCCATTGACCTTGACGGACTGACTGAATATAAGTATCTGATCATTGAGATTGACCAGAACGGCTCCAATTCTTATGACCATGTTGACCTGGCCAACGCTTATTTCGAGTTCGTTTATCAAAACTCAAATGAGCCCGAACTGGTTCCTGAAAGCGCTCTTGCCGCCGGACTGGATGCGGCAACGACTGTTTTCTCTCAGCCCGGACTCCGCTTCATGCATAAGCTCCGCGCAATTGATAAGGAGGCCAAAATCTCAGTCAGTGACCTTCCCGCCGGGCTGACGTTTAATGAAAAGCGCTGCCTGATTGAGGGCATTGTTGAGGAAGAGGGCGTCTATGTCTATAACGTGACGGTTGAGAGCGACGGCGAGGAAATCATTGAGCCCGTAACGCTGACCGTCAGCTCCAATCTGCAGCAGCCGGTGCCCTTTATGGGTTGGCTAAGCTGGAACTCCATCGAGGGCAATATCTCGGCTGATGTTATCAAGACCGTTGCTGACCAGATGGAGCAGAAGGGCCTGATTGAGGCCGGATATAATCATTTGGTTATTGACGACCTCTGGCATGCGCCGGCCCGCGCCGCTAACGGAAAGCCTCTTGAAGACCCCGTGAAATTCCCCAAAGGAATCAAGGAATCAGCTGATTATGTCCACTCCAAAGGACTGAAATTCGGAATGTATTCTGACGCGGCTGAATATACCTGCGCCGGAGCCTATGGCGGCTATGGCTATGAGGAAATCGACGCCAAGCAGTATGCTGAATGGGGTGTGGACATCCTCAAGTATGACTATTGCAGCGCTCCCGCCGACGTTGAAACCGCCAAGAAGCGCTATAAGGCCATTGGCGACGCACTGAAAAACTCCGGGCGCAACATTATTCTCTACATCTGTGAGTGGGGTCCCCGCGAGCCCTGGAAATGGGGCGCCGAAGTGGGTGGTTCTTGCTGGCGCTGCACTTTTGACACCCGCGACTGCTGGGTAGGTCAAACCGGCGGCATCGGTATCGTGCAATCCATTGCCGGAATGAAGGATATCTGGGCCTATAATGGCGTCAACCGCTTCAATGACGCCGACATGATGTGTATTGGAATCAATGGCACGGGCAAATCCTCAAGCCATTTGTGTGCAACCGGCCCGGGCATGACCAAGGATGAGTATCGCACTCAGATGGCACTCTGGTGTATGTGGAGCTCGCCGCTCACCCTCTCTAATGACATGACTAAGAACCTCTCGGTAACTGACCTGGCCATCATGACCAACGGCGAACTGATTGCCCTGAATCAGGACCGCATGGGTCAGGCCGGTGAGACGATTTTCCATGACCCCGCAGACTGTCTGATTCTCGCCAAGGACCTTGAAAACGGCGATGTGGCCGTCTCGGTTACTAATCTGTCGTCATCGGCCAAGAATTTTACTGTTGATTTCTCTCAAATCGGCGCCCTTGACCCTGATGCCGAGTACTTCACCCGCGACGTTGTCAACCACGAATTTAAGGAAAAATCGGCCGGGAAAATCGACTTTGGACGCGTCAAGAGCCATGCAACTGCCGTTTATCGCCTCTCGCTCACCGAGCCGGAGATGAAGATTGGAGAAGTTGCAGCCAACTCGCTTGATAACATGATCGTTAGCGCCGCTGGCAACCTCAAGGTAAAGGTTTGTCTGCTCGCCACTGAAGGAGCCTCCAAGCGCATGCTCCTTTCAGACCTCAGCGGCCACATCATTGATTCCGCAACGGGCACTGATGAATGTTACACCTTCCGCGCTCCCGCCCCCGGCATCTACGTTGTCAATGCCATCTGTGCTGGCCGCTCCGTCAGCCGCACCATCCGCCTGTAAATCATTTAGTTGATATAGGAAAGAGGCTGTGTCGTAATAAATGTTTATGGCGCAGCCTTTCCTTTTGAGGTCGGTGAGGATTGGATTTTTTCAGGAGGCTGATTTTTGTGGATTTCTCCAAAATATTCGATTCTCAGGCAA
>JAAVCG010000020.1 GCA_014802435.1 Bacteroides sp.
AGCTCCACGGTTTTCGCCTTTATCGGGCCATCTATGGCGCTGTCGCGCCACCGTGGCGGGGGCGCCACGGAGCCCATTTTGCTGCGCCCTCGGTTTTGCGCTTGCGGCGGATCGGAATCCGCCTTTCCATAGCAATGACCGGGCATCGTGGCGCCCTCGCCACGATGGAGCGGAAGCTCCACGGTTTTCGCCTTTATCGGGTCATCTATGGCGCTGCCGCGCCACCGTGGCGAGGGCGCCACGGAGCCCATTTTGCGGCGCCCTTGGGTTGGGCGGTTGCGGCGGATTGGAATCCGCCTTTCCATAGGTTACGTGGGTCTCAACTCTATGGATCGGAATCCGCCTTTCCGTGAGTTACTTAGTCGCCTTTTGGGGGGAAGGTGGATTTTATTAGGTCGCTGAGGATATGTCCGAGGGCTGAGGAGGATGGCAGGAAGGTGTAGGTCGATAGGATTTTGTCGCGGAAGGTGCATTGCAGCAGTGCTTTGACCCGCTCGGGGCTTGTCTTGTGAACGTAGGCCATGTTTTCGGCCCAACGCGGGGACTCCATGCGGCGCTCAATGAATTCGTCAAGGAGCTTTTCTTCGCGGGCGCGGCGAGCTTTGGTCGCCATTTGAGAGGTGAGCTGCTCGTGTGAAAAGGTTTCGGTTTCAACGTCGATGATGAAGAGGTCGAAGTCCTCAACGATGTGGCGAATCATATCGGCCGACTCCTGAAATTCATATGCCAAGGCGTCATAATCCATATCATGGCAGAGCTTCGGCTCCATGGCCAGGCGCTCAAGGAGCATCATGTAGACGCCATAACCGGCGGCGCCGTATTTCATGCGAAGTTTCAGTACGTTAGACTTGGTGCGCTCACAGGTTTCGTGTCGGAATGCTTTCATAATTGGTAGTTAGTAATTAGTAGTTAGTAATTTTTTTGCGGTGCAAAGTTACGCACGCCCAAATGGCCCAGACCGCAAAAAATGA
Organism: Bacteroides sp.; assembly: GCA_014802435.1. Classification (GTDB taxonomy): domain Bacteria; phylum Bacteroidota; class Bacteroidia; order Bacteroidales; family Muribaculaceae; genus UBA3263. The sequence goes on from JAAVCG010000020.1 coordinate 972, forward strand.
AAAAAATTATGAAAAGGGGGAGGGGATTCGGGGAATCTGAACTTTTTGCGGGGGAGGGGCGTTTAGTTAATAAATCGTAAAAAAACTGTTTCAACTATGAAGAATTACATTGCAACTCGTGTTATCCTCCCGGTGCTCGGAGCCATTGTGCTTCCGGGCTTGAATTCTTGTGGATTAAAGAAGGAAAAAATCACAGCGGCGCCTGCAGTGAAGGTAGAGGTGATGGCCGTCAAGGGCACTGATGCGGCTACTTCACGGACCTATTCCGGCACCATTGAAAGCGGCGACGGCTCGGAGGTGAGCTTCTCCGTTCCGGGCACTATCAAGCATATCTACGTAACGCCGGGCCAGAAGGTCACCAAGGGCCAGCTGCTGGCTGACCTTGACGATGCGAGCCTGGTCAACTCGGCCAACATTGCGGAGGCCACTCTGGCAGAGGCTCGTGATGCCTATGAGCGCCTGAAGAAGCTCCATGACGCCAACGCGCTGCCTGACATCAAATGGACGGAGATGAAGTCGAAGCTCACTCAGGCTGAGAATGCCGCCCAGATGGCCCGTCGCGCCGTTAATGACGCCCGCATCTATGCTCCGGTCAGCGGCACTATAGCCGAGAAGACGGCCGATGTAGGCCAGACCGTGGTTCCCGCTGTTCCGGTGATGTCAATCGTCGGGTTGGGCGATGTGAAAGTCTCCATCTCAGTGCCTGAAAATGAAATCTCAGGGATGAAACCCGGGCGCGAAGCCTCAGTGGCCATCGATGCTCTCGGCGGCGAAACGCGCACAGCCCGGCTGACGGAGCAGGGAGTGGTTGCCAACCCGCTGAGCCGCGCCTACGACGTCAAATTCCGCATCAGCAATGCTGACGGCAAGCTCCTGCCCGGCATGCTTTGCTCCGTCACTCTGACTCCGGAGGCTGAAGCCGACGGCCAGGCGCCCAAGCAGAGCATCATCCTTCCGCCGCAGGCCGTATTGCTCAGCGCTGACAACCGCAACTTCGTCTGGCTCGCCAATGGCGGCAAGGCTCAGATGCGCTACGTTGAACAAGGCGGCATCACGGCCGACGGCATCATTGTCAGCTCCGGCATCAATCCGGGCGACAGCGTCATCATTGCCGGCATGCAGAAGGTCAGCAACGGAACGGATATAGTGGCCGCCGAATAAGTTTTTGTATAAATCCCTGAAAAACCTTACGAATCATGGCTAATCAAGATACGAATCAGGCCCCGAAGCCGCTCCAGAAGCCTGCGGGCATAGTCGTTGCCGGGTTGAAATACAGGCGTATAGTCATCCTGCTCTCAGTGGTGCTCATTGCCTTTGGCATCTATGCGCTCATCAAGATGGACAAGAATGAATTTCCGAGCTTCACCATCCGCGAGGGCGTAGTTGCCGCGGTCTATCCCGGCGCCACTCCCGAACAGATGGAGCAGGAAGTTCTCAAGCCCCTTGAAGACTATGTGTTCTCCTATAAGGAAGTGAACAAGAAGAAGACCTACAGCCAGTGTACGGACGGCATGGTGATGATTTTCGTTGAACTTGACGATAACATCCAGGATGCCACTCCCTTCTGGAATGAGTTCAAATTAGGGATGGACGCCGTCAAGCTCAAGCTTCCCTCGGGAGTGCTTGCCGTTGAGACCATCTCGAACTTTGGCGACACATCCTCGCTGCTTATCACGATGCAGAGTGACCAGAAGACCTATCGGGAACTGGGCCAATACATGGACGACCTCCGCGACCGGCTGCGCACGATTGAAAGCGTCGGCACGATGGACGTCTATGGCAAGCAGGGCGAGCAGATAGCCGTCACGATTGACCCGGAAAAGCTCACTCACTATGCGCTGAACGAGAAGACCCTCGGGGCACTCCTTCTGAGCAAGGGCTTCCAGACCACGGGCGGCTCGCTGCGCTCTGAAAACTATACTCAGCCCATCCACGTTGACCGCTCCATCAACTCCGTCTATGACCTGGAGCAGATGATTATCATGTCGCTCCCCGGCGGCTCGGTTGTGCGCCTGGGCGACGTTGCCACGGTCAAGAAGGAATATGCCGACCCCACCTCATATATCACCAATAACGGGACCAAGTGCATCCTGCTCTCAGTGCAGATGAAGGATGGTTACAACATTGTCCAGATGGGCCGCGAGGTCAATAAGCAGCTCGCAGCCTTCAATGCGGAGATTCCCTCTGACGTCAGCCTCTTCAAGATTACGGACCAGCCGGAGGTTGTCAACTCCTCGGTTGATGACTTCCTGCGCGAGCTGGTGATAGCCATCGTGGCCGTAGTGGTGGTCATCATGCTGCTGCTGCCGTTCAAGGTGGCGCTGATTGCCGCGAGCACCATCCCCATCGCCATCTTCATCTCCCTTGGCCTCTTCTATATGTTTGGCATCGAGCTGAACACCGTGACCCTTGCCTGCCTGATTCTCTCCCTGGGCATGATTGTCGATAACTCCGTGGTCATCATTGATGATTATGTGGAGCTCATCTCCGAGGGAATGGACCATAAGAGCGCCACTCTCCGCTCCGGCACTGAATTCCTCAAGGCGATCTTCTCGGCCACTCTGGCCATCTCCATCACGTTCTTCCCGTTCCTGCTGACAATGACGGGGATGTTTCGTGACTTCCTGACCGATTTCCCCTGGGCGCTGACCATTATTCTGATGGTTTCGCTGATAGTAGCCGAGCTGCTGGTGCCCTTCCTCCAATATAAGCTCATCAAGCAGCCCATCTATAAGCAGGAACAGGAAGCCATCGCTTCGGGCAAGAAGAAATTCTCCTTCTTCGTGTCGCTCCAGAAGGTCTATAACAAGCTGATTACGGTCTGCTTCAACTATCCGCGCACAACTCTGGTCGTCTCCCTGGTGGTCACCATTGGCGGCATCCTGCTCTTTGTGACCCGTCCGGTCAAGCTGATGCCTATAGCCGAGCGCAACCAGTTTGCCGTTGAAATCTTCCTTCCGACGGGTACCTCCGTCAATCGCACCTCAGAAGTGGCCGACTCGCTTGAAGCCATCCTCGCCAAGGATGAGAGGGTAGTCTCCATCGCCTCGTTCCATGGCTGCTCCTCGCCGCGCTTCCAGGCCACTTACGCCCCTCAGGTCGGCGGCCCCAACTTTGCCCAGTTCATCGTCAACACCAAGAGCGACGAGGCCACCATCGAGGTGCTCAACGAATACACTGACGCCTATGAGAGCTACTTCCCTGACGCCATTGTCCGCTTCAAGCAGCTGAGCTACTCTAATGCCGCCTATCCGATAGAAATCCGCATCAGCGGGCGCGACTTTGCCCAGCTGCAGCAGGTCAGCGACTCTATCATGGCCCGTATGAGGCAGGTTGACGGTCTGCGCTGTGTGCGCTCATCGCTTGATAATCCGCTGGTGGCCGCCGAAGTGGTCCCCAATGCAGTCAAGGCCTCGCGCCTGGGGCAGACTAACCTCGGAGTGGAAGCCACCCTGGCAATGCGTTACAGCACGGGAGTCCCCGTAGCAACCGTCTGGGAAGGCGATTATGGCATCCCCGTAGTGCTCAAGACTCCTACTTCCGACGAGTCAACGGCGGCTGACCTCCTCGACGAGCCGATGCCCGTAGCCCTCGGCACTACCTCAGCCCCCCTGCGCCAGTTTGCCGACGTTGAGCCCCAATGGAACCATGGCCAGCTCTCTCACCGCAATGGCATCCCTGAAATCTCAATCATGGCCGAGGTGCAGCGTAACGTCAACGTCATTGACCGCACTATGGCAGTCATGGACGCTATCGACTCAATGGATATCCCTGACGGAGTGACCATTACCCGCGGCGGCGACTGGGACAACACCATGACTATCATGCCTCAGATTCTGGAGGCGCTGGTCATTGCCGTGGTCATCATCTTCTTCATCATTCTTTTCCACTATGCTCAGATTAATACGGCGCTGCTGATGGTTCTGTCACTGCTGCTCTGTATTCCCGGCGCCGGCATCGGCATGCTGATTCAGGGCGTGAATATCTCGCTGACCTGCGTCTTGGGCATCGTCTCCCTGATGGGTATTCTGGTTCGTAACGCCATCGTTCTGCTCGATTATGCCGAGGAGCTGCGCAACCAGGGCGAAACCCTCCGCGACGCCATCTTCAAGGCCTCTCAGCGCCGAATGCGTCCCATCTTCCTGACCTCCGCCGCCGCTACGATGGGCGTCGTCCCGATGGTCATTGGCGGTTCGGCCCTCTGGCAGCCTATGGGTGTGGTTATCTTCTATGGTACTCCTATCACCATGATTTTCATCCTGACCACTATCCCCGTGGCCTACTGGAAGATGAAAGCCCGCCAGAAAGGAGCCAACTCTCCCTTGGATGAACCCTTAGAAACACACATGATCTAAATGAAAAATGAAGAATAGGTCTAAATGAAAAATGAAGAATGAAAAGTGAGAAATGAATTATGCAGAATACAAAATACAAAGTACAAAGTACAAAATATTAAATGCAAAATATAAAGTACATAATATAAAATGCAAAATGTATGATGTATAATGCAGAATTCAAATTGGACAACTACTTATGAAAAAAATATATATCGCCATAATAGCCTTGGGCGCGACATTGAGCGCCGCAGCCCAGCAGTCCGCTCCTCAGGACACTATACTCAGCCTGGAGCAATGCATTGACCTCGCCGTCAAGAATAACGCCGCCCTTCGCCGCGCCGATAACTCGGCCGCCATGGCCAAGGAGACCCGCCGCGAGGCTTTCACCAAGTATTTTCCTCAGATTTCAGCCTCCGGAATCGGCTTCCGCTCTCATAATTATGTGTTTCAGTATAACGCCCTGGATATGCTCAACATAGAGCTCGTCAAGCATGGCGTCCTGGCCGGAGTGCAGGCCCTGCAGCCCATCTTTATGGGCGGGCAGATTGTCAACGGCAATCAGCTGGCAAAGGTGGGCGAGGCCGTCGGTGAGCTCCAGCGGGCCCAGACGGAGCGCGAAGTGCGCCTAACTACGGAGCAATACTATTGGAAACTGGCCACTCTCCAGGCCACGCGAAACACCCTGCAGTCAGTCATAGCCACTCTTGACACTCTTGACCGTCAGATTCAAGTGGCCGTGGATGCCGGAGTGGCCATGCGCAATGACCTGCTCAAGGTGCAGCTCAAGCGCAACGGCTATGAGGCCGATATGGTTGACCTTGACAATGGAATCCAACTCTGCCGTATGGTCCTCAGCCAATACATCGGCGAGGATTTTGACCGGCCCATCAATATCTCCGCCCCGGTGCCGGAGGCAGTGCCCGCTTATCCGCTTGACCTCCGCGTTGACCCCGCCGCAGCCCTTGACCGGACGATTGATTATCAACTCCTTGACGCTCAGGTCAAGGCCAAGAAGCTTGAAAAGCGAATGGAAGTAGGCAAGAACCTGCCTCAGGTCCTCGGCGGCGCCGGATGGTATTACCATAACGTCCTGGAGCAGGGACATAACTTCGGCGCCCTGCAGCTCGTGGTCAATATCCCAATCAGCGGCTGGTGGGGTGGCTCTCACGCCATCAAGCGCAAGAACCTCGAGCTGGAAAACGCCAAGAGCGAGCGTGAAGACCTCGGCCAGATGCTCCAAATCAACATGCAAAACAAATGGGACGAACTGACGGCCGCCCATCGGAAGATGGAGCTCGCCTCTGAGGCTATCGGCCAGGCTGAAGAAAACCTCCGCCTCAACCGAATCTATTATGAGGCAGGCACTTCAACCATCACTGACCTCCTGGAGGCCGAAGCCCTCGCCCGTCAGGCCCATGACCAATACTCCGCGGCCTATGGCGACTTCCGCACCGCCACGGCAGCCTATCTTAACGCAACCGGGCGTTGAGCGAATCGCGCAGAGCCTCCGAGCCCTTGCGCAGAATCCAAGGCTGAAACTGGCTCAGCGATACCGGAACTGAAAAGTCAAGATTCGGATAATCAGCGGCCAGCTCCCGCGCCACCGATTCATTCACAACGGCATAATCAACATCATTATGACCATGAGATAATTCTATAAGCAGTTTTTCCGATGTTATGGGGCGCTCGTCAATCATGATGGGCGCTCCAATTTCGTCGGCCAGATTCTTCAATCGGGCGGCCATCGGCGAATTTTCAGCAACGCAAACCGTCTTGTCCTTCAGGTCAATGACTGAGCGGACCTGCGGCTGCTTGCCGCTGTCAACCCGCTGAACGAGCACCTGACGGTCAACATAGACCGGGGCCGTGAAGAGATACTCGGCGGCACTATCGGCCGTCAGCGGCATGTCGGCAATCACCAGGTCATAACGCCCCTCATTCAGCCCCGCGAGGCCCTCGGCCGGATTCGTGATAGGGTAGAGCCGATAGGGCAATCCAAGGGCCCGCACGGCGTCATAATCAACTCCGCCAAGAGTGTCACCCTGCATATAAAATGACCCCGGGGCATACTGTATGGCCACTCGCAAGGTGTCAGTCCCTCCCGGCTCCGCCGCCGGAATCTCAAACTGCTGACAGCGCTTCAACGAAAACATCACCCCGAGGGTGACAACCAATAGCACGACATAAAGCAGCAACCTGCTGCCCGCCTTCCGCTCAAACGAATTCTTCATATGCAGGGTTTATTTATAAGATTTATAAGATATATAAAATTTATAAGACTTATAAGATATATAAGATTTATAGTCGGGGGGGAGAAATGATTAGTTTGCGAAGTCGATGCTCAGGCCAAACATGAAGCGGCGCGGATTCAGGGGGTAGTGAGCCGCCGAGAAATAGTTTGAGCCGCCAAAGAGGCCCTGGTTGAAATGAGAGCAGAGCACGTAGAAGCGCACCTTGCTGAGCTTCATGTTCAGGTAGGCGTCCATCATCGGATAGTTGCCAACCCGGATTTCATCCTGGTTATGAAAAGTCATCGTTGCCGGCTGATAGGCCTGCGCCTTATATGAGGTCATATAGTTGCAGTCCACTCCGAACTGGACCCTGAGTGTGGCCACTCGGAAGAGCAGATACATATTTGAGAACAGGCTGAGCGCCGGCAGCCGCAGGACGTCAGTGTTGCTCGCCGCCTGATAGGTGATGGCGTTGTCCCAGTTGAAGATTCCCAGGTGGAGCCCCTGGTTGAGAGTGGCCGAGAAGACCTGGATGTTGCCGCCATGTTGAATCGGCAGGGCCTCCGAGCCGAAGTAAATCAGGTTCTGCACATTTTCCATCCCGGCGCTCAGATTGGTCCACGTCTGCGGAATGTCAATCTCGCCGCCAAAACGGAGCCGCCGCGTCATCCCGAAGTCATTTTTCCAGATGAAATGGTTGCTGACCAGCTCGTCGACAAAAAAGGAGGGATTCAGGTTCGTAAACTCCGCAAAGGCGCGGATTGAGGCCGTATCGCGGCGAATCTTCACCCGGAATTGTGCCTCGCCCCCGGCTTCCACTTCGCCAATGTTCTGGCCGGCAATGCCTATGCGGGCGTGGGCGTCATATCTTAGCAGCGAGCCCTGCTCCTTGCTCAGGCGGCCGCCAAGGTAGAGGGAGTGTTCCTTGGTAATGCGCCGAATCCCCAGGGGGTCATAGTCCTGAAGCTGACGGTAGCGGTTAAATTCATGCTGAACATAGGCCGACAGCCCGAACTTGGCCCAGCGGTTGAAGCCCTCAAGCAGGGAGAGGCCAACGGTGTTACGCACGGTCAGCGCCCGGGCGTCATCGTCAGTGTTCTGGTCGTCAAAATAGTTGTTGGCCCAGAAGGTATGGTCTTCGGCGCTCTTGGTGCGGAACTGATGATGATGCTCATTGAAGTCAAAAGTCCAGAAAACCTGGCTCACGGGGATGAAAGTCTCGGTCGAGTCCTCCTCATTAAAGCGCTTGAAGCCAAAGCGATAGCGATTATTCATCCAGAATTCGCGGCCGTTGACCCGCGAATGGGCGTTGCGGAGATTCACGGGGATATTCTTCGACGTAATCTTGGAATTTCCGCCCTGCATCTCGGCCGGGTCTGTTATATAGAGGTCATTCTGAATGCCGCCGTTTTCCTTGTTGAGCGAGTAATACTGATTAAACATCGCCATGACCTGATAATGGTCGCCGAAATAGGAGCCGTTGAGCCCGAAGTTGAAATGCTTGTCGGCCTGATTTTCATAGCTTCCCTTCGAGAGGATATACTCGGCATTGCCGCCAACCTGCGCCCGGCGGTTGATGTTACCGTTAAACACGGCTTTCAGGCGGTCCTGAGCCTGCTGCGTCCCATAACCGAAATTATAGCTCAACAGAGTCATCGGCACTCGCGAATTATAAAACGGAGTTCCCTCCACAGTAGGGATATACGGGGCCAGGGCATCGCTGAAAAAGAATCCCCCCGGCAGAGGGCGCTCAAAATAGTTCATCGTCGTCCCCTCGGCGCCATAATTGCCCGTGATGGCCGACGCATAGCCAAACTGAAGCGACGGAATCGCCACTTCCTGACAGTAATTCTCCATCAGGGTGTCAACCTCGCGCAGCGAGCGGTCGCCAAGAAACTCGCTGACGTTCCAGCTGGTGATGCGCGTAATCGCCTCATCCCATTGCATGGCGCTCTCAGTCGCGGCGGCAGACTGCTTCGGCTCACTCCCTGAGCGAGTTAGCTTCTCCTGAGCCGACGCCCCAAAGGCCGCCAGCATCATGATTATGAGGAATATGTAAGATTTGACGTTCATTTCAGACCGCAAATTTACGAAAATTTTACGGAATTGTCAAACATAACCCATTTTTGGCTTTTCCATGAAAAATACGTAAATTTGCACCTATGAAATCTGAACACTACGACTCTAACATGAAAATGAGGGAGGTCATTGCCGATACCCCCGTGCTCCTGATGGCCCTCTCCCGATTCAATATCCCCCTTGGATTCGGCGACGAAACGATTGCCCAGGTGTGTGCCCGCGCTGCAGTGGACACCAACACCTTCCTCGCCGTCGCATCCCTCATTGCCGGACGCAAACTCCCCCTGCAGCCCGTCTCGCTGACTGACCTCATGACCTATCTGCGCCGCGCCCATAGCTACTTCATTGACTATCACCTTCCCCAGATTCGCCGCAAGCTCATCGATGCCGTCAACTATTCGTCGGGCGAGGCCGTAGCCCTCGTAATCCTCAAATTCTTTGATGATTACGTCTGCGAGGTCCGCAACCATATGGAACACGAAAACACTGAAGTGTTCACTTATGTTGACGGGCTTATCCAGGGCCGGCGTGACCCCGAATACTCCATCGAGCGATTCCTCAAAACTCACGAACCCATCGCAACCAAGCTGCACGAACTCAAGGACATATTCATCTGCCATTATCAAGGCACCGGGGCCGACGTGAACCGCCTCAATTCCGTCCTCTTTGACATCATCAACTGCGAGACCGACCTCATGAGCCATTGCGAAGTGGAAAACCGAATCTTCGTCCCCGCCGTGCGCGAACTCGAGCGCTCCGTCGGCAACGCCCAACTCGCTGAAACCGACCCCGATACGGACTCCGAATCCAAGGACCCCGAAGTCCATAACCTCACTGACCGCGAAAAAGACATTGTCCGCTCCATTGCCCGCGGACTCTCAAACAAGGAAATTGCCGAACGCCTCTGCGTCTCCGTCCACACCGTCGCCACCCATCGCCGCAACATCTGCGCCAAACTCGACATCCACTCCGCCGCCGGCCTCACCGTCTTCGCCATCATCCACCACCTCATCCCCATCTCCGAAATTAAAAATGAAAAATTAAAAATGTAAAATGGGGAATGGTAAATACAAAATACAAAATACAAAATATATAGCAACGCGCCAATGACCGGGCACCGTGGCGCCCCCGCCACGGTGGCGCGTCAGCGCCATAGATGACTCCATAAATGCAAAAAACCGTGGAGCTTACGCTCCATCGTGGCGGGGGCGCCACGAAGCCCGGTCAAAGCTATGGAAAGGCGGATTCCGATCCGCCGCCAACGTCCAAATCGAGGGCGTAGCAAAATGGGCTCCGTGGCGCCCTCGCCACGGTGGCGCGACAGCGCCATAGATGACCCCAATAAAGGCGAAAATTGTGGAGCTTGCGCTCCATCGTGGCGGGGGCGCCACGAAGCCCGGTCAAAGCTATGGAAAGGCGGATTCCGATCCGCCGCCAACGTTTATCCGTGGAGGGCGATACGATGCCCGGGTGGCTTTCGCCAATCCATGGAGGAGGGCGGCGGATCGGAATCCG
>JAAVCG010000021.1 GCA_014802435.1 Bacteroides sp.
CGTTCAACCACCGTTCAACCACCGTTCAACCACCGTTCAACCACCGTTCAACCACCGTTCAACCACCGTTCAACCACCGTTCAACCACCGTTAAACCACCGTTCAACCACCGTTCAACCTTAAACCGTTCAACCTTAAACCTTCAACTTTAAACTATAAACCCAAACCCATAAACCAAAATAAAGTATGGACAAAATAAGTTATGCACTCGGACTGAGCATGGGAAATAACTTCCGTGCCTCCGGAGTAGAAAAAATCAACGTACAAGACTTTGCCAACGGCGTTGCTGCCGTTTATGGCGAACAACCCCTTGAAATGACCTATGACGAGGCCAAGCAAGTGATTCGTGACTACTTCCAGGAAATGGAAAAGAAGAATCAGGAAGCCGCAGCTGCCGCCGCTAAGGTCAATGAAGAAGCCGGAAAGGCCTATCTTGAAGAAAACGGCAAGCGCCACGAAGTGGTGACCCTCCCCTCCGGACTCCAATATGAAGTCATTGAAGAAGGCAATGGTCCCAAGCCCTCAGCCGGCGACCAGGTGAAGGTTCACTATACCGGCCGTCTGATTGACGGCACAGTGTTTGACAGCAGCGTAGAGCGCGGCGAACCCGCCACATTCGGCGTCACTCAGGTGATTCCCGGATGGGTTGAAGCCCTGCAGCTGATGAATGCCGGCTCAAAATGGCGTCTGCATATCCCCTCAAACCTTGCCTATGGACCTCAGGGTGCCGGCGGCGTAATCGGCCCGAACTCCACCCTGATTTTTGATGTGGAGCTCCTTGAAGTTCTTGGCAAATGAACCTGCGCAAACTGACTCTTTTAGCGGCGACTCCCTGGCTTCTGAGCCTCGGAGGCGTCGCTGCTTTTGGGGAAGTCAGCGGCGACATCCATGATGCAGCCGCCACTCTCATCGGCTCCTCAATGCGTGATATGTATAACACTCTCAGCGAAAGCGGCGTTACCCTTGACCGCCAACGCTTTGCCGACTCCGTTATCCGCGCCTTTATGGGCGATACCCTCGGCGGATATGATTATATTACGGCCGAAACGGCAGTGCGCACCATCGTCAATCCCGCGCCCAAGCCCTATGCCGAGGCCGACGAAGCCGCTGAGATTGCATGGGTAGAATCCAAGGCCTCATTGCCCCGCGCCGAGAGACTTGAAGACGGTATCATCCTCCAGCGCCTCATTGAAGGCTCCGGAGAGTGTCCCGTTCCCGGTTCTACGGTCAAAGTCTTCTATGCCGGGCGCCTCAGCGACGGCACTATTTTTGACGAGACGGAAGCCCCGATTGACCTCCCCCTCAACCGCCTGATTTCCGGCCTTGCCAAGGCCATAGAAAAGATGCACTTCGGCGGAACATATCGAGTCTTCATCCCCCCGAAGATGGGCTATGGCCCCGAAGCCGTCATGGACGTCATCCCCGCCAACTCAGCCCTCGACTTCACCCTCGAACTAATCTCTCAAACACCCTAACTTTAAGATTTGGCCGGAAGTTAGGAAAAACCTATGGAAAGGCGGATTCCGATCCGCCGCAATGTCTATGGGGGATGAGATATTGAGGCCCGCGTAGCGGGTCGTAAGATCGTAGGCACGTCCGTCATGGCGTGTTAATGAGTCGGGAGGGCAACCTTATGAGCTCCGTAGGAGCGACATATCTGTCGCCGCTATGCGGCTCTATTGATGGTCGCGTTCTCGCCAATACACGCCCTGGCGGACGTGCCTACGTTCTATCGCCCGCGTTGCGGGCTTTTTGCTGTTGCGGCGGATTGGAATCCGCCTTTCCATAGTTTTTTTCCCTTTTTGCTGTTGCGGCGGATTGGAATTTGCCTTTGCTTAAAAAAAGTTGGGGGAATATTTGTAAGTGTGAAGTGCAAATGCTTAACTTTGCACCCGGAAATTTGATTTTTTTATTACTTATGAAAAAGATTATTTGTGGAGCGATGGCGGCGGTGCTGCTCAGCTCTTGTGGCGGTTCGGAGAAAGCCGCTGACAATCAGTCAATTGATACGCTGCTCAGTGAGCGTCTGGAAAACTCCAAGAATTGGGAGGATTCCGTGATTTCCGTAGAGGGAACTTTCCTCGGCGGATATTATAACTATAATCTTCACAATAATCCTCAAGTCAATCAGGAGACTCTGAACATGAAGGAGATTGAGCGCGGAATCCGCCAGGTAATGGCTACGGATACTGCTGAGATGAGCTATGTTTTGGGCATTCAGATTGGTTTGCAGATTCTTGAGACTTACCGCATGACATCGGCTGACATGCCTTTGGATAAGGGTAAGTTCATGGAGTCAGTGATGGGCGCGTTGCGGCTTGACAGCGTCGGCGAGGAGCAAATCAAGCAGATTTACAGCCGGTTTGAAGAAACGAACACGGAGGTTCAGCGCCGCAAGCAGCAGGAAATCGAAAAGGAAATATTCAATAGCCCTGAGGCCGAACAGAATCGAATCATGGCCCAAAGCATCTGCTCCAAATTCCAGTCAAATCCTGACTTCAAGCAGATTGGCAATACGGGTATCTATTGCTGCATAGACCAAGAGGGCGAAGGTGAGCTCCTCGCGCCTAATGATCGCGTAAAAGTCACCTTCACCGTTCTTCATCTGAGCGGCGAGCCGGTAGAGAATGCTGTTGAAAAGGCGATGTTCCCGGCGCGAGGTTATAACCCGATGTTGACCGAGGTACTCAAGTATATGCGCCATGGGGAAAAGGCGAAGTTCTTCATCCCTTATGAGTATGCTTATGGAGTGGAGGGCAACTCAAACTTCGGTGTAGGCCCGTGTGAGAGCCTCTACATGGATGTTGAGGTGCTTTGAATGGTTTATGGTTTATGGTTTAAGGTTTAAAGTTTAAGGTTTAAGGTTTAATGGTGGTTTAACGGTGGTTTAACGGTGGTTGATGGTGCGACCCCGGCCGGGGTCGTGAGGGTGGGGGAGGGGCTTGTCCACCGGTAGCTTGGCTACCGGTGGTTAACTGAAGTGGAAGCCCTCCGGGCTTTTTTGACCGGGCTTCGTGGCCCCATAATGCTCATATATGGCTGAGCGCCAATTTATTGAGGCAAAAATCGTGGAGCTTACGCTCCACCGTGGCGAGGGCGCCACGGTGCCCGGTCATGTACGGTCCCAATGTTCTGCAACGCCTCCTTTAAGAACATCATTCAACCATCATTCAACCATCATTCAACCATCATTAAACCATTGTTCAACTACCGTTCAACTACCGTTAAACCACCGTTAAACTACTGTTCAACCACCGTTAAACCCTTCAACCTTCAACCTTCAACTTTCACCCTTCAACCTTAAACTTTAAGCCTTAAGCCTTTCGCGGGCGGATTGGAAGTCGCGGAAGGCGGCGAAGGTGTCGGCAATGGCGGCGAGGGAGTTGCGGGTTTGAGCGTCGAAGAGCTGGGCGGAGTTTCCGCCGTCGCTTGTTCCTCGCAGGGCGTTGCTGATGCCGCTGATGCGGTCAAAGAATTGCATCTGGATGTTGAGCAATTCGTAGGCGCCGCAGTCACTCGGATTGGTGACCACTTGCTTGGGGCCTTCAGAGCCCAGGCGCGGCAAATAAGGAATGACTCCATCAAAGCTTGACCATCGCTCGGCTACCTGCTCCAGCGAGAAGTTTTCAGCCAATTCATCCTCCGGAAAGAGGAGCACGCCCTTGGCCGAGGTGGTCATCATGTTGTCAACCTGGTTAACGAGCCGATTGACAAACTTTTGTTGGTCAACGAGTCCGGCCACGAATGAATGTATCTCTCCATCGAGCAGGGGATAGAACTTCACGGCGAAGGGATGATGTTCGGCTCGTCGGCAGTCTAATTCAAACCCGGAGGGTGTCAGGAATCGGCCAATCCATTGGGTTTTCATCTCCATTTTGACGGTAATTTTAGGTTTTCCCGTGCGTTTATATGCGCGATTCATGCGGGCTATTTCGGGGAGTTGCTGCTCGCTGATGGTCATCAACTTGGCCTGACTTCGGTCATGGCAGCGAAACACCTCGACAATCTCCCTGGTCCATACCTCCGTTATCAGGCACCGCTCAAATCCCGGGGTCTTGTCGTAGGCCTCCATGAGCAGGCGCTGGTGAAGCTCTCGGGCGGCCTGACGTGAGCCACACGCCAGCCGGGCAATGGCCTCGCCGAGGCTCCAGTCATGGCGCATCCCGATGATTTCAATATCGAGAGCGCGAGGATCTCTCAGCGGGTAGGCAAAGAAATTTGCGGGGCTGACGTTGTCGACCCATGTCAGCTCCTCGCGGAATCCGGGGCGACGCTCGCGGCTGATATGCTGGATTGCGGCCCCGGAGATCAGGAATTCCTCAAACATGCGGGCGTCTAATTCCGCCAGTCGGTTATGATCATCAGCAGTCTTTTCGGCCTCCTGCTGCCGAAAATGGCCTACGAGGGTTTTTACCAACTGATGAATCAGGTTATTGGTCAGATGAAGGCGCCCGGAGGAGTCAGGGAGGTCCTGAAGCTGCCGCCCGAAGGTGAATTCCTTGAGTAATTCTCTATTTTTGCGAAATGAGGCCAGAGCCGCTTCCGCTTTACTTATCTGAGTTAGCATCTTGAACGGGGTAGGGGGGATTTTTACAGTGCTGAGTCATCAAAAATATAAACTACGGGCGAGATGTCCATTGCGGCAAACACCTGGCGGAGCGAGCCTTGAGCGCCGCCGACGGCTATGCGGTCAGGGGCGAGCCTATAGGCTGCGGGGCGCTGCTGATAGGGGTTGAAATTATTCATGGCGACTTCATCGGCCACGTTAACCGGGCAGTCCCATCCGGTAAACCAGACGGAGAGAATCCGCCGGCATCCGTCGGGGGCCGTGATGACCAGTCGGCCATCGCTCAGGGCGTCAATCTTGCAGGTAGCCGTAATGTCGACGGGGGCGAGCTTTGAGATTGGGGCATTATCGAGCAGGTCAAGATACCAGGAGCGCATCTCCTCCGTCAGAATGGCGTCGACGTCAGGGCCGTCGGTCCGGGAGACCGTACAGTCGAGCCTCAAGGGCTCAACCATACGTTTCCGACGCCAGATTTCAAGCATTTGGCTTTGAGTGAGATTCTGCTTCATCAGTCTTGCTTATCGGTTTTGATGATTCGGCAGTGGGCCATTGGGTGGCGGAGCACCAGACATGAGATTTCAGTCATGACGACGGCCTCAGTGTTACGCTGTCCTGAAGTGCGCAGGTCAAGGGTTTCAGCCTTGAAGGGCGTATGAACATACTTTGTTAGATATTCGGGGTCGATGATGATGCCGTCGTCAGTGTGGCCGCATGAGTCAAGCACCTCAGAATGGATAACATAGAGAGTGCCGAACTTTGAAATCATTTCGCTGAAGTCCAGTCCCCATCGGGTTACTTTCTGCTCTGACATCATCAGTCGCTGAGTGCTCTCCGTCGTCAGCAGGCTCAGTCGCTCAATGAGCTTGGTGCCTCCGATAAGGACTTTGCGCTTGCCGCTGTTATGTCCGGTGAAGGCCATTGCCATTATTTCAGTCCATTCCTTAGCGGAGATTGTTTCGTCGCTATAATTGGCCTCCTTTCCGGCCTGGTTCCAGATGCCGCCGGTCAGATAGACGTCGCACTTCTTTACGGGGTCATTAATCACCGCCTTATGGCCGAAGAGGAATGAGCGCTCCATTCCCAGTCGCATATCGTAGATGGCCACTTCTTCCTGGTCAGACATGGTCCAGCCCACTTCCTTGTTAGAGCGGGTCAGCAGGGTTGACTGCTCAATCTGGGTTTTGAAAATCTGACAGTAGTTTTCCTTCTTTTCCGGGAGCGATTCATATTGACCGGTCTGCACGTCAAGTTCGCCGGCTGCGCGCCCCATGCGCATAACAGTAGAGCCCTTTTCAATGCGGGGGACCGAGGAGGCGCCATTGTCGCTGTCAATGACCGGGTTAATGGGGCGGAGATTGAGCGTCATTTTTGCGCGGTCAATGCTCATAACGTAGAAAACGATAGGCTCGCCGTTACTGTCAACGGCGCCGCTGATCATGACGGTTTCGCTGACGTCGAAGGCGGAGGGTTTGTTGACCTTGATGCTGATTTCCTGGTTATTTTCGGTGAGATTGGTCTGCAGGAAGTTGGCGGTTACTTTTGCTTCAAAGTCGCGCATGGCCAGTGCATAGTAGCCCACTTTCATGCTGTTGACGGGACGCGCCAGAGTGAATCGCGAAATCTGGTCAACGGGGGTTGACATCGGGCGCAGTTTAGTCAGGCGCTGGTCAATGTCGTTTCTGAGGAGTTCGGGGGCTTGTTGTGCGGTAGTTTCGATAGTTTGGATCATTTTGGTTTATGGTTTATGGTTTATGGTTTAGTGTTTAGTGTTTAGGGGGGAATTGAATCTTATAAGATTTATAAGATTTATAAGATTTATAAGTTATTTTGTACTTTGTATTTTGTATTTTGTATTTTGTATTTTTCTTATTTTTCTCAGGTTTGCCAGATGGAGGGGGTGGGGTGGGCGAGGATTTGGTATGTTTCCTCTTCGGGGATTGGTTCTTGGGGTGGCTGTTCCCATACTCCCGGTCGATTCATTTCCTGTTCGATTCGGGCATTGAGCCCGCGTTGATAGCCGCGCTCTTCAGCTTCGGCTAACTGCTGTTTGAGTTTTTCTTCTTCCATGATGTTTGTTAAAATGTTGGTTTGACGTTTGCAAAATTACAACATAAATTAGCAAAATGCAAATTTTTTGGCAACTTTTTTCAAAATTTTATTTGCCTGAATCGGCTCTCCGGGGCCACTACTCCGCGGAAACTGACTGAAAGATACGGCCTTTGAGGCGAATAAATTTTTGCCCTCAGCGGAGCGTTGATTCGCCCGCTGATCAGCAGCTGATTGACCCTCTGAGGGGCGCCGCCGCCGTCGGCAGCCAAGGTCAGGTCCAGTCCCTGAACCATTGCCGAATCAATCTGCCAGGTGATTTCGCCGCTCTTGAAGTCGGTTTCAATCCTCCTCATCCACTCAACCAGGCAATTCCGCTCCGCCTCACGATGCAAATCCCTCAGCGCCCCGGCAGAGTCAACGGCCAGTCCGTCAGATTCAAACCTTGTGGCATGGAGGTCAGTGCGCAGGGTGCATTTCATTGAAGGCAGGGCTATGGTTGCCGTATGGCGGGCGCCGGGCGATGTTATCCAAAGCTCCGAATGAGCCGATGAGAATCCTACGGATGAAACGGCAAAGGGCACGGAAATCGACTCTATCTTCGAGCCTTTTAACTTCAGGAGTTCACCGCGCGAATCGGCAAAATAGATGGCATCAAAAGCGCGGGCAACTGCCTCCGGACCGCTGACGCCGCAGCCATGGATTTGCTGCGATGAGATGGTTTGCAGTGAGCGGTCAATGCTGACGGCATAGACTCCGTCGTCGGCAAACACGAGCAGATGATAGCGCCCATAATTCCATCCGCCGGAATTGCCCGCCGGGGCCATGATTTCATGGATTTTTCCGGCCGATACCTTTGCGGAGCCTACGGGCGACAAGGGCGAGAGCGACGGCGCCGCCAGCAGGATTCCCGTGCGGTATGCATCAGCATAGACAACGGCCGAACCGCCCCTGTAGGCGCAAACGGCATTAGGCTCGCCGATGCTTGAGGTCCATGCCGCCGAATCATCAAGCGCGCTGACTCCGAGGGTCATCTCCACTCCCTCCAGCGGGTTGTCAATCCGGGCAATTACCCGCGCCGAGCGCGAAAAGGCATTTCGGGTGCGCTCCTTCAGGGCGTTGAGGCTCGCTTCATCGCCCCCTAAGGGTGAGATATAGAGCATTGAGGAAGCCGAGTCAATCTGATTGAAGGCACCGATGGCGCCATTGATGAAACTGAGCGGTTCAGAGGCGAGGATTTCAATC
Source organism: Bacteroides sp. (assembly GCA_014802435.1). Lineage (GTDB taxonomy): Bacteria > Bacteroidota > Bacteroidia > Bacteroidales > Muribaculaceae > UBA3263. Next base: position 7,859 of record JAAVCG010000021.1, read on the forward strand.
CGGGCCGCACGCTGCCGGCGCCAGGAGTCGCTGCTGCGGGGAATCTGAATCCGGACCGCATAAGAGGTCATCCGGAGGGTTCCTGAGGAGCACTCGGTGAACTTTCCATCCTTGCGCGTCAGAATCATTTCTACGCTCTTATTGCCTTGAAATCCGCCGGTTGCCTGAATCAGCATCGGCTCCGAGCGCGAAATAACCTTGCCTCCGGCATCAAGAATCTGCCAGGCCATCCAGACGGGCTGCACGCGCCGGCCGCTTCCGGCCGCCCGGGATTCAGCCGTCAGCATGGCGCTTTCAATCACTTGATAGGCTTTGGCCAGGTCAGGCGCCGTCAGTTGGCCCGAGCCTCGCTGGTAATTTCCGCTGAGTTTCAGGGCCTCGACTGCATGGTCAGAGGTGATTTCCTGAGTGGCCTCAAGGGTGATTTCTGATTTCAAGGGGGTGAACTTTCCCCGCAGTTGGCTGTCAATCAGCCATTCCGGCGCCGAATTGGTGGTCAGGATAATGCAGTCGTCGCCGGGACCCTCCGGCAGAAGGGCCCCGAATGGCGCCGAGAGCGAGCCGATGAGTTCGCCGTCAATCATCAGGTCATGACGGTCATCGCCAACGCTGAGAATCCGCCCTGACGGCAAGCGGAAATTCCTCACTCCCGCCTCAGTCAGTGAGGTCTGAGGAGTGCCAACGGGGCTCAAAACAGAGCCGCGCTCACGTAAATTTACGGCGTAATTGCTTGATAGACTGACGTCTGAAATTTTTGGTAAATTAAAATTCAACTTCATGATGGGTTTGTTTGTTATAATAATGTAGAAAGAAAGACACAAAATTAATCAGAAAATTCACTGCAAACCGCAAAATTTGTCGTAACTTTGCAAAATCAGAAACTATATGCTTAACTTTACACCCATAGCCAAACCTTTTTTCATCGCTCGTGCTAATTCTTTGAGTCGCCATGCTGATGATATTGAGAAAGTTCAGAAAGAGACACTTGCTCGATTGCTTTATGCTGCCCGTAACACTGAGATAGGCCGACAGTATGATTTCAAGTCTATCAGTTCGGCTGCTGAGTTTGCTGAACGCGTCCCGATGCGCCCCTATGAGGAGATTCGCCCTCAGGTAATGCGTATGGTGGCCGGCGAGAGAGATGTTCTGTGGCCCGGTGTAACTCGGCGGTTTGCCCAGAGTTCCGGCACTTCTGATGGTCGCTCAAAGTTTATTCCCGTCACTGAGGAATCACTCCGCTGGAATCATTATGCCGGCTCCTCTACGGTAGTGGCCCAGTATCTTAAGCTATATCCTGACAGCAAAATCTTTGGCGGCAACTCATTCATCCTGGGCGGCTCGTTTGCCACGGCCCTGACTGATGTCCCCGCCGGAGTCCATGTCGGTGACCTTTCAGCCAATATGATTGACGCCATGCCCTCGCTGGCCGGTGCCTTCCGTATTCCCCGCTCTAAGGACGTTGCCCTGATGACTGACTGGAGGGAAAAACTTCCCGCCCTGGTCGAAGCGAGCATCAAGGCCGATGTGCGCTCGATTTCAGGCGTCCCCTCATGGTTCCTGACCGTTATCCGCGAGGTGATGGCCAAGGCCGGAGCTTCATCAATCCATGAAGTATGGCCCAACCTGGAGGTCTTCTTCCACGGCGGAATTTCCTTTGACCCCTATCGCGCTCAATATGAGGCCATTACTGACCCCAAGATGCGCTATCTTGAAACTTATAATGCCTCTGAAGGCTTCTTTGCCGTTCAGGACCTCCGCGAACATGGCGCAATGATGCTGCTCCCGGACGTTGGCATTTTCTATGAATTCGAGCCTCTGGGTGGCGGCAAACCCGTCCCCGCATGGGAAGTGCAGCAAGGGAAGGTCTACGCACTGATTCTCTCAGCGCCTAACGGACTCTGGCGCTACTCAACCGGCGACACCGTCAAAATCGAGTCTACCGCCCCGCTGCGCATATCCATTGCCGGGCGCACCAAGCTCTTTATCAATGCCTTTGGTGAGGAACTGATGGTTCATAACTCTGACGCCGCACTGACCTCCACCTGTAATAAACTCCACTGTCAGGTCAGCGACTATACGGCCGCGCCCGTCTATACTACTGACCATAGCCGCGGACGCCATCAATGGCTCGTTGAGTTTAATGGCTATCGTCCTGATATCAAGACCTTTGCCAAGGAGCTGGATAGCAACCTCTGTCATGAAAACTCTGACTATGCCGCCAAGCGCGAAGGCTCCATTTTCCTTGACCCCGTTGAAGTGATTCCCCTCCCAAAGGGCACTTTTGACTCTTGGCTCGCATCGACCGGCAAGCTCGGCGGACAGCGCAAAGTGCCCCGTCTGTGTCCTGACCGTCGCATCGCCGATGCCATTCTCCAGACCGTATGATTCCGCAGGTTGCTGATATTCACACTCATAATCCCTTAGCTGATAACGCTATAATTAACCTTGACCGCCTCGAGACGCCCTCGCGCCCCGAGGCGCTCTATTCCGTTGGGTGGCATCCTTGGTGGGGCACTGAAGAGGTTGATTTTGAATGGGTTGAGCGCACCGCCGCCTCCCCTCAGGTGGCCCTCATCGGAGAATGTGGCATTGACCGCCTGCGCGGAGGCGACATCCCCGCTCAGATTGAACTCACGCGCCGACATGCACTGTTAGCCGAAAAACTGCATAAGCCTCTGATTCTACACATTGTACGCGCATGGGCCGAAATCCTTGCCCTGCATAAGGAGCTGCGCCCCGCGGTCCCCTGGATTATCCACGGCTTCCGCGGAAAACCCGCCCTGGCCCGCCAACTCACCGCCGCCGGATTCCATCTCTCAACCCTCCCCTCAACCCCCCTCCCCCCGGACCTCCCCCCCGCCCAGCTCCACC
>JAAVCG010000022.1 GCA_014802435.1 Bacteroides sp.
CGCCGCTCTGCGGCTTGACTATCGGTCATATATACGCAATTACACGCCCTAACGGACGTGCCTACGTTCTGACGACCCGCTACGCGGGCCTCAACCCTATGGAGAGGCGGATTCCGATCCGCCGCCATGTTATTGCCAGTCCATAAAAATGACCTCGGAGAGGTCACGTTATTGATAGCCCCAGGCGCAAGCCTGGGGTCAGATTAGGCGTTTTTTTATGTTAGCCTCGGAGAGGCGGCGTTATGTTTGCGCCAAAACGTCGCCTCTCCGAGGCTCTTGTGTCCTGTGGGAGGAGGCTGGCCCCAGGCTTGCGCCTGGGGTTGGTAATGACGTCGCCTCTCCGAGGCTGCCCGTGCGCAACCATATGGAGAGGCGGATTCCGATCCGCCGTTGGCTCGTCGTGTGTGTATGCGGGGAGGCGGCATGGACGTGGCGGCGGATCGGAATCCGCCTTTCCATAGGGTGTCTGGCCGGGTTTTTTGGGGTCTTCCGGGGGATTAGTGGAAGGGGAGGGGGGTGGTGAAGCGCATGTCGCGGCGGGTGGTGGGGTGGACGAAGCGGAGGGATAGGGCGTGGAGACACATGCGGTGGAGCGGGGAGGGGTGTCCGCCGTAGCGGTGGTCGCCGCTGATGGGGGTTCCGAGGTGTTTCATGTGTACTCGGATTTGGTTTTTGCGTCCGGTGTCGAGTTGACATTCAATGAGTGAGAGTCCGCGCATGGAGCCTATTGTTTTATAGCGGGTTATGGCTAATTGTCCTTCGGGGGCATCGTCTGGGAGGACGTAGACTTCATGGCGGGAGTTTTCGGCCAGACGGGTGCGGATTGTACCTTCAGCGGGTTCGGGTTTGCCTTCGACGAGGCAGACGTATTTTCGCTCCAGGACCATGTTGTTCCAGTTGTGTTGGAGAGCTTCTTTGGCTTCAAGGGTTTTGGCGAAGACCATGAGTCCGGTTGTATCGCGGTCAAGTCGGTGGACAATGAAGAGTTTATTGTCTTTGTGGGCCCATTTGAGGTAGTCGCGGAGAATGGAGTATGCGGTTTCGCGTTGGCGTCCGGTGTCGTCGCCAATGGAGAGGAGCCCGTATCCTTTGTTGATGACGATTATCTGGTCGTCTTCATAGACAATGCGGAGTCGGCGATGAGTAAATTCGCGGAATTCTCGGGTGAGGTTTACTTCAACTGTTGCTCCGGGATCGAGGGGCTGAGTTGCGCGGGATGTAACGGCGCCGTTGACCCTTACTTGCTTATGTGCAAGCATTTGCTTGAGAGTGGTGCGCTTATATTGGGGTAATTTTTCGCCGAGGAAGGGGAGTAGGTCAGCGGGTTGGTCGGCCTGGAATGAGCGGATTACGTCCGGTTTTCCGGCCGAAGGGAGGTTAGCGAGTTTAGCCATTATTTTTTAGCGCGCGATTTGCGGGTCTTAGGTGCGGGTTGGTTATTGATTATTTCCAGACATTGCTCAAGGGTTAGAGCTGCGGGGTCAGTGACGGTTTTAGGAATCTTGTAGTTGTCTTTTTTGTAGACAATGTATGGTCCGTAACGACCGTTGAGGATTTGGAGTTCGGGCTCTTCATCGAATGTTTTGATGATTCGCTGAGCTTCCTCGAGGCGTTTGTTTTTGATGAGTTCAATGGCCTGGTCGAGGGTGATTTCGGCGGGTTCGATGTCCTTGGGTATGCTGGTGAATTTTCCGTCGTGTTTGACGTAGGGTCCGAATCGGCCGATTGCAACGGAGACTTCCGAGTCTTCAAAATCGCCGAGCACACGGGGGTATTCAAAGAGTCGGAGGGCTTCATCAAGGGTCAGAGTGGCAATGGATTGACCCTTGAGGAGGGATGCGAATTGGGGTTTTTCGTCGCCTTCGGCGTCGCCAATCTGCACGAGGGGACCGAAACGGCCCACTTTGACGCTGACGGGTTTACCGGACTGGGGGTGGACGCCGAGCATGCGTTCGCCTACTTTATGTTCGGTGCGGGTTTGGATTGCTTTGTCCACTTCAGGGTGGAATCGGTCATAGAATTTGCCGATTTCTTCTTTCCATTGGGATTTTCCGCTTGCAATTTCGTCAAATTGGTCTTCAACCTGAGCGGTGAAGTTATAGTCAAGGATATCAGGGAAGTTGGCTTCGAGATAGTCATTGACGATCATGCCGATGTCGGTCGGGACAAGTTTACCTCGGTTAGAGCCGTAGGTTTCGGTTTTTTCAGATGAGGTTATTGTTCCGGTGACGGGATTGAGAGTGAGGACTTCAAAGGAGCGTTCGGTTCCTTCGCGATCGCCGCGTTCAACATAGTCTCTCTGCTGAATTGTGGAGACGATGGTGGCGTAAGTGGCGGGTCGGCCAATGCCGAGTTCCTTCATTTTTTTGACGAGGGTGGCGTCCGTATATCTTGCGGGGGCTACGGTGAAACGCTCCGTCGCGGTGATTTCTATGGGTTGGAGTTCCTCGCCGGGGGTGAGGGCGGGGAGGAGGTCTTTAGCCTCATCGGTTTCGTCATCGTTGCTCTCCATGTAGACTCTGAGGAAACCGTCAAATTTGATGGTTTCGCCGGAGGCGGTGAAGTGTTGAGGGGAGTTAGAGATTTCAATTTCGGCTACGGTGCGTTCGAGTTGAGCATCGGCCATTTGAGAGGCTATGGCACGGCGGCGAATGAGGGTGTAGAGTTTCTGTTCGCGGTCCGAGCCGGGAATTGTTTCGACGTCGGCATAGGTTGGGCGAATTGCTTCGTGGGCTTCCTGAGCGCCTTTAGCTTCAGTATGGTAACGTCGGGTTTTGACGTATTCGGGTCCGAGCTTGTCAGTGATAACCTTGGCAATGGTGGAGAGGGCGAGATTTGAGAGGTTTACGGAGTCAGTACGCATATAAGTAATGTGTCCGGCCTCATAGAGGTCCTGGGCAATGCGCATGGTCTGGCTGACGGTGAACCCGAGTTTGCGGGAGGCTTCAAGCTGGAGGGTGTCAGTTGTGAATGGAGGCGCGGGGCTTTTGCTGACGGGTTTGGTCTGGATTTTGTTGACTTTAAAGGATGCCTTGGCGCAGCTTTCAAGGAGCTTGATGGCTGAGGCATTGTCGTTAAGTCGGGCCGAGAGTTCAGTGCGGAGTTTGGCTCCTTCAGGGGTGATGAAGAGGCCGTTGACGCGATAGAAAGGCTCGGGGCGGAAGTTTGATATTTCCTTTTCACGTTCGGCAATGAGGCGCACGGCCACGCTCTGGACACGTCCGGCGGAGAGGGCGGGTTTGATTTTGCGCCAGAGGATAGGGCTGAGTTCGAAGCCGACGATGCGGTCAAGGACGCGCCGGGCCTGCTGGGCGTTGACGCGGTCCATATCGATTTGGCGGGGATGTTCAATGGCGTTGAGAATAGCGTCCTTGGTGATTTCGTGGAACACTATTCGGCGTGTCTTTTCGGGTTTGAGGCCGAGGACTTCATAAAGGTGCCAGGCGATGGCTTCTCCTTCGCGGTCTTCATCGGAGGCGAGCCAGACGATGTCTGCCTTCTTGGCGGCGGCTTTGAGTTCGCGCACCTGGCTTTCACGTTCAGCGGGAATCTCGTAGTTAGGTTCAAAGGAGGGTCCGGCCCCATCGCGGGGTTCAAGGTCAACGCCTTTCTTGGCGAGGTCACGGATGTGGCCGCGACTTGCCATTACCTTATAGTCTTTACCAAGAATTTTTTCTATGGTTTTTATCTTACCGGGAGATTCAACTATTACGAGATTCACCTTATGTTAGTTAGTAATTTGTAATTAGGAATTTTTAATTTATTGCGGGCAAAATTACGCAAATTTTTTCGGATATCAAAATTCAAGGCCAATGTTGTCGACCCAGAGCTCCATTCCGAGTTGCCCTTCATAGGCGGTTCCGGAGCCGGCAGAACACATGAGAATCATGTGAGTAGGGGTTGCGTTTTCGTCGTCCCATCCTTCTTCCTGAATAGGCACCATTTTTCCCTTAGAGTTGCGGGCATAATAGGCTTTATCGCCGTTTAGCAGGCCCATATAAGGCTTATATCCGGGCTTTTTAGAGGCGTCGCCATATGTGATAGGGATTCGGTGGCCTTTTTTCCAGTCAGAATTGCCGGAGAAGCGCTGGCGGGCGGTTCCGACTCGCTTTGCGTGGATGTTACCGTCAGCGTCTTCCCATCGGTGCTGGAGATAGACAAAGACGTCGCTGGAGTCATTGCCGGGATAGGTCTTTTTTGAGCCGGTAGTGGCATAAGTGAGTTTTCCGCTCTGAGGGTCAATGACTTTATAGTCAAGGACGAGGGCCACGGGGCGCTTGGTGTAAGGGATGCCCATCTCCATTTTTGAATATGGATTAGAGGTGTTAGAGATGGGTTCGTTCATTTTTCCGAGGAAGATAGAGCCGGAGACGAGGACTTCGATATCAAACATTCCCAGGACCTTGCAGCTTTCAAGGCAGGTTGAGAGCCGGGCGGCCTTTCCGGCTCCGGGGCGGTCAACGGGGAAGACGGCGTTAGAGGTTTTGACTACGCCCATCACCTTGGCATAGACATTAGAAGTGGCCCAGGGGGAGCCGCCGAGGTTTGAGTATGCTTTTGCGCCATCAATGGTCTGAGTTGGGGCAATTTCGTAGACTTGTTTTGTTTTGCCGCCAATAATTCCGCTTTCTTTAATGTTGCGGGTGACCCATCGGTTCATGTCGCCGAAGGGGATGGGTTCAATTTTTTGGGCTGAGGCCGAGAATGCTGCGGCAGTCAGGCATAAGGTGAGAATCAGATGTTTCATAGATACATAACGCCTCCGGGGCGTGGAGGGTTCAAAAGAGATGATAATCGTTTTTCCGGCGTCGGGAGAGATAGCGCTGGCGCATATTGGTCAGAGGCAGGCGGAGCAGGCGGAAGGGAATAGCCAGGAGGGAGGGGCGGGCGCGCAGGGCCTTGAATGTTTTTCGCCAAGCCAGGGTAATGATGAGCCATGCAAGCAGGAGAATCACCACGGGGATGATTACCAGGGGCCAGTTTTGGAGAAGGACACCGGCGGCGGCGGCGATGACGGCGCTCAGGAGCATCAGCCAGTTGAGCAGGGAGGCGGCGCCGAAGAATCGGCGCTCGGTCTTGTCAAGATTTCTGGAGGAATAGAATCGGGCGGGGCGCACGGCTTTAAATTCGCGCCGGGCGGAGGGGAAGACGTAGCGCACATGGGCCTGAGCGGCGACGACGACGCGGGTGTTGTCCGGTTTGCAGATGCGGGAGACGAAGATGTCGTCGTCGCCTCCGCGCAGGTTCAGGGCGCCGTTGAATCCGCCGCTGCTGAAAAAGAGGTCGCGGCGAAAGGCCAGGTTGGCCCTGTGGCCGCGCCAGGGGCGACCATTGAGAGCGGCCGATAGCCATTCGGCGGCGTCAAAGGCATGGACGAATGAGCGATAGCGCACACCCATTCCGGAGTCAGACTTGACTGAGGGCATTGCCGAGCCGATGACTACTTCAACGTTATCATCCGCAAAGGGGGCGGCCATGCGGGCGAGCCATTGGTTAGAGAAGAGGCGTGACTGTTCGGTCAGGAGCATCACGACGGGGAATTTCGCGGCCTTCACGCCGAGGGAGACGGCGAGTTTGCGATGGCTGACGTTGCGGAGCTCGGAGGGGGTGAAGGTCAGGCGCAGGTTAGGGCGCTGCTCAAGGTGCTTGATGCGGGTGACTACGTCCTTGATGTTTTCGTTCTTGCCGTCGTTGATGACGATGACTTCCATCTCGGCCGACGGATATTCCTGCTCAAAGAGTTTATGGAGGAGCTGCTCGAGGGCGGCGGAATCATCGCCGGCCACGACGACGATGCTGACCGCGGGTGGGGCAGGGCGGGGGTCAGGATTAAAGGGGGCGTCAGTTTGTCGGTTGATTTCGTTACCGACGGCGGCAACTCGTGAGCGATAAGCGGTAATCAGCCAAAGGGCAATGATTCCCGTGAGGGCTAAGGCGATAAAGCCGACGGTTTGAATCAGCTCGGGAGTAATCATTTCTGGGGGAATTTGTTAGGGAAGGTCAATTTGAGCTTGGGGCGGGTCAGGGCGCGATAAACCAGGAGAATACCGGCCAGGACGAAGGGGACGCTGAGAATCTGGCCCATATTGAGGAGCATTGAGCGCTCAAACTCTTCCTGAGGGTTTTTGACGAATTCAATCAATATTCTGGGGAAGAAGACTCCAATGAAGAAAACGCCGAGAATAAGCCCGGGTCGCGCCTGGGCATTCCGTTTCCAGTACATCCACATCAGCAGGCCGAAGAGGAGCAGGTAAGTTCCGGCTTCATAGAGCTGAGTGGGGTGGCATGCGGAGTCAGTCGGAGCATATTCAATCTGCCATTCCCTGGAGAGGGGGAATTTGAATCCCCAGGGCAGAGTGGTTGCATAGCCAAAGATTTCAGAGTTGAAGAGATTTCCCATGCGAATCAGTGCGGCTACGAGGGCTATGGGCACCACCAGGCGGTCAAAGGTCCAGAGCGGGGAGCGCTTGGTGACTACCTTGCTATAGATGAATATGGAGATGATGATGGCAATCGTTCCGCCATGAGAGGCGAGTCCGCCCTCCCAGAAGGCTATGATTTTTTCGGGGTGCTGACTGTAATAGTCCCATTCATAGAAGAAGCAGTGGCCGAGGCGGGCGCCGACGATGGTGGCGACGGCTACATAGATAAGCAGCGAGGCTACCCATTCTTCAGGCGCTCCTTCATGCTTGAACATGGCCCAGACAATCCAGTAGCCGACGACGAAGCCTATGAGGAACATCAGTCCATACCATCTTACTCCGATGGGGCCGAGGTCCATGCCTTCCGGGCTGCCGACGGCCTTGAACAGGATGATAATGCCGATGACCAGGGCCAGATAAAACCCGAAGGGGGAATCATCCGGCTTTTCAGTGGGCTTGGAGCCGGCGGCGCGCCATTTTTCATTTTCGCGTCGGCGGGAAATGACATCGGCTGCTGCCCAGAGGATGCAGAGCAGCACGCCGACAAATAGCATCAGCTGAGAGAGATGCAGATTTTCTACCTGAAAGATTTCCGGACGGACGGTCCAGGTGACGTAGAGCAGGTTCATTTCTTGAAGAGACTCTGAATTGAACCGATAGAGGAGAGAACGGAGGAGGCTTCGTAAGGGATATAGACTGTTTTGTTGTCCTGGCCGGAGGTCATTTCGCGCAGGGTTTCAATATACTTCATGGCGAGCATATAAGTTGCGGGGTCAGTATTGCTTGCGGCAACGGCTTCGGCCACGCGGCGGATTGCTTCGGCCTCGGCTTCGGCATTGAGGATGATAGCCTTGGCTTCACCTTCGGCGCGGAGGATTTCCGTTTGCTTGACTGCTTCAGCGGCATTGATTTTAGATGCTTTTTCGCCTTCAGACTGGAGGATGAGGCTCTGCTTCTTACCCTCGGCATTGAGGATTTCAGCGCGGCGGTTACGCTCGGCCTGCATCTGTTTTTCCATGGCTACGCGGACTGATTCCGGGGGAGTGATGTCCTGGAGCTCGACACGATTCACTTTTACGCCCCATTTATTAGTAGCGTCATCGAGAATCACCTGGAGCTTTGAGTTGATGGTGTCGCGGCTGGTGAGGGTTTCGTCGAGTTCGAGTTCGCCGATAACGTTACGCAGCGAGGTCTGCGTCAGTTTTTCAATAGCGTTGGGGAGATTGTCAATTTCATAGACGGCCTTCTTGGGGTCGACAATCTGGAAATAGAGCAGGGCGTTGATTTCCGTGGTTACGTTATCGCGGGTGATTACCTGCTGAGAGGGGAAGTCATAGACCTGTTCGCGCAGGTCAATGACGGTGGTAGCAGTGGTGCGCACAACGTGGCGGCCGCCAATGTTGGTTTCCACGCGGCGGGTATAGATTGTCTTGGGTTTGTCAATGAAGGGGATGAGGAAGTTGAGTCCGGGAGGGAGCACTTTATGGAATCGGCCCAGGCGCTCAACCACTTTGGTTTCAGACTGGGGGATAATCTTGACTCCTGCGCTGATAACTACGATAGCGAGGAAGACTACGACGATGGCAAATGCAATGTTCATAATAATACGGGAGATTTGTTATTCTGGGGATTGAGGGTTTTGATTATCAGAGGGAAGCGGGCCCTGGTTTCCGGCCTTGACGAGGCTGAAAGTGAAGCAAAGGCCGTGAGGGTCAACGTTTTTGACGTCGATATCGCCGCCTACTGCCATGAACGTGCTCTTTACGATTGGGAGGCCGAGGCCGGTGCCGCCGGCTTTGCGTGCGCGCCCTTCATCAACTCGATAGAAGCGGTCAAAGAGGCGGGGAAGATGCTCGTCGCCAACTCCGATGCCGTCATCCTTGAACTCAAACGTGTAGGTCGAGTCATTTTGGCCAACGAGGTTGAGCTCGATTTTGGTGCCCTTGGAATAGTTGGCCGCGTTGCGCACGAGGTTAACCAGGGCATTGGTAATCAGCGAGTAATTTCCTTTGACCATGCAGTCAAAGGGCACTGAGAATGAGAATTCCAGGTTGCCGCCCATATGGCTGACTTCAATATCGTTAGCGAGGGCATAGACGAGGTCATGGAAGTCAAATTCGGTGATTTCCACCTGCTGGGTGCCGTCTTCCAGTCGGGTAATGGAGCTGACGTCCTTGAGCAGCTGGGTGAGGCGGTCAGCATGGGCCTGAGCCTTTTCCAGGAATGAGCGGCGCAGGCTTTCCGGCATGTCGGGGTCAGAGTTTATCGTGTCAAGATAGCCCTTGATGATTCCGACGGGGGTTTTGAGCTCATGGTTGATGTTATTGCTGGTCTGGCGCTTGATGAGTTCGCGGTCCTTGACGGCGCGCATGGCCACTTCATGTTCATGCTTGCTGCGCTCGAGGGCCTTGTCCTTATCAAGATAGATTCTGACTATTTTGCGGCTCACTTCGCCTAACTCATTGTTAGGGAACTTCATGTCGGTAATATTGTTAATCTTACCTTCAGAGGCGAGAGTGGCAAAGTTGCGGAGGTTATAGATGCTGTTGCTGACAATGGAGCAGAGATAGAAGGCGATGCCGGTTGAGAGCAGGGCCATGATTCCGACGATAATCCAAACCATTGAGTCATAACTCAATGCGCGGTTCACTCCGACGCTGTAAGGCGTTCCGGCCATTGCCTGAATAAAGCCGTCGTTGCTGCTCATAGTGTTGAGCATCAGCATTTCATGGTCAACGAAGGCGGGGCGGATGTTAGTGATTTCGTCAACTCCGTCGTGGTTACGGACTTCGGCCACCTCATCAATGAGGTTATGCTGGGGGTTTTCAATGACCAGGGGCACTCCGGCCGAGGCAATGAGCTTGTTATCGGAATCGTAGACGGAGATTCTCAGGGCGTCGAGAGTCGTGTTGTCGTTATAATCGTCAATAAACTCGACAACCTGCTGAAGGTCACGACCCTCTTCATAGGCCTTGATTATAGTCGTATTGACATTACGAAGCTGAAGCTCGAGATTCTCGCGCTTCACTTGCTTTTCATGGCGCACCATGTAGACCACAAGGAGCCCCATGATTAGCCAAATCAGAAGAGTCAGCGGCAAAAAGAGCCGCCACTGCATGCTAAACGTTTTCTTTAAATCCATATCCGAACCCCACTCTCGTTTCAATATGTTTGCCATAGGCGCCGAGTTTGGTTCGCAGGCGGGTAAGGCTGGTGTCAACCGTGCGGTTGCTGACCACGTTAGTCCATACGTTACGGATTATTTCCTCGCGGGAGTAAACGCGATTGCGGTGTTCAAGGAAGAAGAGCAGGAGGTCAAACTCCGTGCGGCTCAGTCCGGCATCCTGACCGTCGATATAACAGATTTTCTCGTTGCGGTTTATGCGGATTCCCTGGAAAACGATGTCAGACTCATACTTTGCCTTAGATCGGTTGGCCTGCAGATGGTCCTGAATGTTGCATCGGCGCAGAACCGAGCGCACTCGGGCCACAACCTGCGGAATCGAGAACGGCTTCGTTATATAGTCATCGGCGCCGAGATTGAGGCCCATTACCGTGTCATCCTCATCGGCAAGCGCCGTGCAGAAGATAATAGGCTTGTTTTCAAGCTCTTCGTTGTTTTTGAGCTTTCCGGCAAAGTCAAAGCCGGAGAGCTTATCCATCATGATGTCAACGATGAAGAGCTGATATGAGGGTAAATCCATAGTCAGCGCTTCCTCAGCCGAGTTGGCCGTATTGACCTCATAACCCTCTTTTTCGAGGTTATATTTCAAGATTTCGCAAATCGACTCTTCATCGTCGATTACCAATATTCTAACTCGCATGGCTCTATCAGTTATTAATGTGAAGTCTACAGAAAAATGCACGCAAATTTACTAATTTGCCGCCACTTACCCGAAATTCTCAATGTTAAATTATGTTAACACCGACTCGCAGCCATTTTATTGGTATGTTTCAAACCCAAAATCAATGCTTAAATGCCTATGGAGAGGCGGATTCCAATCCGCCGTCCCCTGCCGTGTCGGGTGTATGTGATTCTGCATTGACCGGGCGGCGGATCGGAATCCGCCTTTCCATAGGCTGCGCAAAGCTTGTAGTATAAGAGTTATATGCATTCCAGGAGTGCGGTCATAACTATGGAGAGGCGGATTCCGATCCGCCGCAGACGTCTATGCAGGAGAGGAAGCCGAGGCCCGCGTAGCGGGTCATAAGATCGTAGGCACGTCCGTCAGGGCGTGTTATTAAATCGGGAAGGCTATCTTTAGAGCTCCGTAGGAGCGACATATCTGTCGCCGCTATGCGGCTCTGCTTCGGTAACATACACGCCAATACACGCCCTGGCGGACGTGCCTAAGTTCTTTCGCCCGCGCTGCGGGCTATATGACGTTGGCGGCGGATCGGAATCCGCCTTTCCATAGGGGGCGGGTGGGGGATTATTTGCGTTCGCGGGGGTTGTCGGCGGGGATGTAGAAGCGGGTGTGGCCTTGGAGGTCGTCGGGGAGGTATTGTTGGGCAACGTAGTGGCCGGGATAGTCGTGAGGGTATTTATAGTCGGCGCCGTAGCCCATTTTTTTCATCAGGGCCGTTGGGGCGTTGCGCAGGTGGAGGGGCACGGGGAGATTGCCGCTGCGGTCCACTTCGCCCAGGGCCGAGTTGATGGCCATATAGGCGGAGTTTGATTTGGGCGACGTTGCCAGATAGACGGTACATTCGGCCAGGGGGATGCGCCCTTCCGGCCATCCGATTTTCTTGACCACATCAAAGGTGGCGTTGGCCAGGAGCAGCGCGTTAGGATTAGCCAGGCCGATATCTTCAGCGGCGAGGATACAGAGTCTGCGGGCAATGAATTCGGGGTCTTCGCCGCCGGCCACCATTCTTGCCAGCCAGTAGACTGCGGCGTCGGGGTCAGAGCCACGCACGCTCTTGATGAAGGCAGAGATGATGTCATAATGCATCTCGCCGCCCTTATCGTAGGCCGCGGGGTTTTCCTGGAGCCGTTCGGTCACGGTTTGGTCATTGATAATCAGCGGGGTATTGGCCGGAGTGGACTGTTCGAGCAGGTCAAGGATATTGAGGAGCTTGCGGGCGTCGCCGCCGGAAAAGCGGAAGAGGGCATCGGTCTGCTCCACTTTGACGTTGCGCTGCGAGAGGATTTCGTCGCGCTCCAGGGCATGGGTCAGCAGCGTTTGGAGTTCTTCGGCGTCAAGGGGGCGGAGGGTGTAGACCTGACAGCGGCTCAGCAGCGGGCGGATTACTTCAAAGGAGGGGTTCTCCGTCGTCGCGCCGATGAGGGTGACTACTCCGCTTTCAACGGCGCCGAGCAGCGAGTCCTGTTGCGATTTTGAGAATCTGTGGATTTCATCAATGAAGAGGATGGGGCGTCCGGTTGCAAACATTGAGCGCGAGTCAGCGCGGCATTGCTCAATGACTTCGCGCACCTCCTTGACTCCGGCATGGACGGCGGAGAGGGTATAGAAGGGTGAATTCGTCGCATTGGCAATGATGCGGGCCAGAGTGGTCTTGCCTACTCCCGGCGGCCCCCAGAGAATGAATGAGGAGACTCGCTCCTGTTCAATCATTCGGCGCAGAATAGCGCCGGGGCCAACCAGATGAGTCTGGCCGACATAGTCCTGGAGAGTTTGCGGGCGCATGCGCTCGGCTAAGGGTGCTTGCATAGGATTCTGTTGCTGTCAATTAGGGTTAATTCGTCAGATTCGAGCAGGCGCCGAATGATTTCGGCGGCGCGCTCGGGGTTAATTTTTGAACGCCTGATGAGCTCGCGGAGTTCAATTTCAGAGGAGGCGAGAGATTTGATGAGAGCCTCCTGGGCGGCGGGGTCGGCGGGCGGAAGGATGCGGCGGCGGGCGGCGCGGCAGGTATCGCAGGTCTCACAGGGGCCGGCGGGAGTCTCGCCAAAGTATTCCAGGATGATGTTAGCGCGGCAGGCCGTCGGGTCAAAGACGAACTTCTTCATGGCGTCAAGGCGCACTTTCATTCGCTCGCGCCGATGGTCATAGACATCCTTTGAGAGTTCGATATATTTTGACTCTATGCGGCGCGAGGGGAAGAACAGAAAGGGCTGCTGGCGGCGCGGAATGTAATGAAGGGCATGGAGGCGGGTCAGGTCAAGCAGGGCGTGATAGACGGCATCGGGGGTCATCTGCAGGCGCGAGGCCATCACCGTTTCAGAAATCTGAACATAGTCAGCAAACACTCCGGAGCAGTTTCGCAGAATGTATTGCAGCACTTCGTCTTGCTCCTCAGTCAGTTGCAGGGAGTAGAGCTCATGCTTGGGCGCAATCATCATCAGGCGCGCGCGGGCGTCGACTTCCTCAACGAAGTCAATGTATCCGGCCAATGAAAGCAGGCGCAGGGCTGAGCGCGCCGCGCCCTCCTGAAGGCGATAATGCTGAATGAAGCGGCCAAAGTCAAAGTCAAAAACCTTGTTGAAGCCCTCGCCCAGAGCCAGGTCGATGAACAGGCACGCCTTATCATAGACATCGGCAATATATTGCCGCGGCGGGAACGATTCGCTCAGGCGGCGTGAAATCACTCCCTTATCGGCTGCCGAGGCTATGACCACGGCAAAACAGGGTTTGCCGTCACGCCCGGCGCGCCCGGCCTCCTGATAGTATTCCTCAATGGAGGAGGGGAGGTCATAGTGGACAACTACGCGGACATCAGGCTTGTCAATGCCCATTCCGAAGGCGTTTGTCGCCACCATTACGCGGCTTTGTCCTGCCTTCCATCGCTGCTGCTTTTCATCCTTATCCTCGGGGGCGAGTCCGGCGTGATAATAATCGGCTGAGATTCCGGCGGCTATGAGCGTTTCGGCAATCTCACGGGTGCGCCGGCGCGAGCGCACATAGACAATGGCGGAGCCTGCGGTGTTTTGCAGAATGGTCATCAGGCGCTCCGGTTTGTCTTCCGTATTGCGGACAATATAGCTGATATTCGGGCGGGCGAATGACTTGCGAAACACGCGGAATCCGGGCCTGAACTCCAGCAGGCGCGTAATGTCGTCAACCACTTCAGGAGTGGCCGACGCCGTCAGCGCCATGACTACGGCCCCGGGAAAGAGCTTGCGCAGTTCGGCCAGATGGAGATAAGAGGGACGGAAATCATAGCCCCACTGGCTGATACAGTGGGCCTCGTCGACGACTATCATCGAGACGTTGAAGTCTCTGAGGCGCTGGCGAAACGATTCGTTTTTGAGCCTTTCGGGGCTGAGATAGAGGAACTTGACCTTGCCTAATTCGGCCTTTTGGAGTCCGAGGCGCGATTCTGAGCGCGTCAGTCCGGAATGGATATAAGTTGCAGGAATATTGAGGGCGCGGAGATTGTCAACCTGGTCCTTCATCAGCGAAATCAGGGGGGTGACGACGATTGTCAACCCCGGGAGAATCATTCCCGGCACCTGAAAGGTGATGCTCTTGCCGCCGCCCGTAGGCAGCAGGCCGAGAGTGTCGGCGCCGCTCAGCGCGGAGTCAACAATCTCGGCTTGCATGGGGCGGAAAGAGTCATAGCCCCAGTATTTTTTGAGTACCTCGAGAGGCGTCATTCAAAGATTATGTCCTTGACCAGGAGCTGATAAGGCATCCCGGCGGCATGATGTTTATTTTCCTCGATGGTGTAGATCAGAGTGAAGGGTTGGCCGGAGGACACTCGCTCAAAATCCTTGGCAAAGTTGAAGGCGATGGCGTTAAGTGGCTCGCTGACTGAGGGGTCAACGACGTCGAGCTTGATGTGTTCCATCTGTTTGCCGACGATTTTTGAGGAGCCGCAATCGCGCACTCCGCGGGTGCGGAAAACCGGCTTGGTGTTTCCCGGGCCAAACGGATTGAAGGCATTCAGGGCCTCGACCAGGTCAGTTGATATTTCAGAAAACTTGATGTCGGCGTCAATCTCGCAGACGGGTTTCATCTGTGAGGGAGTGATGTTTGCGGCCACGTATTCCTCAAATCGGCGCGAGAACTCCTTGATGTTTTCGGGCTTCATCGAGAGGCCTACGGCATACGTATGTCCACCGAAGTTTTCAAGCAGGTCAGCGCATGACTCCACTGCCGCATAGATGTCAAATCCCTGCACTGAGCGCGATGAGCCGGAGGCCAGGCCGTTGGTCAGGGTCAACACCACTGCCGGCTTGTAATAATCCTCAGTGAGGCGCGAGGCCACGATTCCGATTATTCCGCGATGCCATGATTCATTATAGATGACGATTGACTTGCGCTCGGCGGCCAGGTCGCCCCGCTCTTCAAGGATGGCGTTGGCCTCATCAGTGATTATCTTGTCAAGCTCCTTGCGGTCAGAGTTATAGCCGTCGATTTCCTGAGCTATGCGCAGGGCGTCGGCGGCATCGCGGCTAACCAGGAGGTCCACGGCCTCGCGTCCGCTCTGCATGCGCCCGGAGGCATTGATTCGCGGCCCAATCTTGAAGATTACGTCAGAAATGGTTATTTCCTTGCGGGTCAGGCCGCAGATTTTCATGATTGCGCGCAGCCCCATGTTAGGGTTCGTGTTCAGTCGGCGCAGACCATGATAAGTCATCACCCGGTTTTCGCCAATCATCGGGACTATATCGGCGGCAATGCTGACGGCCACCAGGTCAAGCAGCGCATCCAGCGGCGCCTGAGGCAGTCCGTTGGACCGGGCAAAAGCCTGCATCAGCTTGAACCCCACTCCGCAACCGCTCAAGTGAGAAAACGGATAAGTGCTCCCCTCGAGTTTGGGATTAAGAATAGCTATGGCGTCAGGGAGCTCCTCGCCCGCTACGTGATGGTCACAGATGATGAAATCAATGCCAAGGGTCTTCGCATAAGCGATTTCGTCGTTGGCCTTGATTCCACAATCAAGAATGATTATAAGCTTGACGCCGGAGGCCGCAGCCTCGTCAATGACGTGCTTCGAAATCCCATAGCCATCGTCATACCGGCCGGGGATGTAATAATCAATCTGCGAATAGAATTGCGACAGATATTTGTAGACCAGCGCTACTGCCGTAGTGCCGTCCACATCATAGTCGCCATAAACCAATATGCGCTCTTTCGCACCCATAGCATCGTTCAACCGACCAACAGCAACGTCCATTCCCGGCATCAGGAACGGGTCATGAAGGTCATTGAGCGACGGCGAAAAGAATTTCCGGGCCTCCTGAGGAGTCGTTATTCCGCGTTCGTTGAGCAACTTGACTATCACCGGAGTTGCCTCGAAACGCTCGCTCAGGGGCGTCAGGTCTGATTCTGCCGGGTCATTGGGGCGGGAGGCGGAGTGGTTTGTGGCTCTTGAGTTCCATTTTTCGGTCATTTATGTTATTTTTTTATTATTAAGCGAATCTTAAGAGGACTCGCCGCCAAGAACATAGCGCAAGTCCAAAGCCACAAGCCTGACCGAGAAGAGCCGTGAAGGGAGAGGAAATCCGGCAATTTGGGCTCTTCAAAGTTACGAAAAATCCCCCTTACCCCCAAAATATTTAACTATTTTTTAGTTTTCCCACCCACCCCCCTCTTGCTTTTATCTTAATCACAAGAGCGCAAGCAGCTATGGAAAGGCGGATTCCAATCCGCCGCCACCGTCTATGCTCAAGGGAATATGACCGAGCTTCATGGCGCTATGCGTTTTGCCTGTGGCGGCGGATCGGAATCCGCCTTTCCATAGGGTTGGGCAAAAAATCAGCGGGGAGTGGCCGTCGCGGTCACTCCTCGTCAAATAATAAACCAATCATTATCACATTTCTTTCACAATGAAAAAAGTCAATCTCTTTTTGTGTGTCTTTCGATAATATAACACCCCCCGCCGCAAAAAAGTTCACAAAAAACCTATGGAGAGGCGGATTCCAATCCGCCGCCACCGTCTCTGCAGGGTGAGGCGAGGCCCGCGTAGCGGGTCGTAAGAACGTAGGCACGTCCGTCAGGGCGTGTAAATGAGTCGTGTTGTCTACC
>JAAVCG010000023.1 GCA_014802435.1 Bacteroides sp.
TACGGCGGGTCGATATAGATACAGTCAATGCGTCCTTCATATTCAGGAAGGAGCGATTTGAGTGCAGCAAGATTATCACCGTGAATTATCTTATTGCCCGTACCGCTGACCTCAGTGCTGTCGGGGCATTTGCTATTGAAGCCATAGCGATGCTCCAACACGCGAAAAGGTGCTTCTGCATGATGGGTGATAATCTTCTCTTTACCTATCCAGTTAAGTGACGGCATACTTTATTATTTCGTAATGAGAATTGCTCTTAAATAAATGCAAATTTAATGAAAAAATCCAACATATCCAAATAATTAATCAGCGGCCTTATAGTTAGTTCGGCAGCTCCACCTCATAAGGCTGAACAGGCATGGCGTGGGGGTGGTTTTTGGGTTTTTCAAATTTTTTGCTTAACTTTGCGCGTTAATTGACACGTTTTTTCTAATCCGGATTAATCAAATGAATATTAGCTATAATTGGCTTGGCCGTTATGTGGACAATCTGCCCGCTCCTAAGGCCTTGGCAGCAGATCTGACGTCAATAGGTCTGGAATGTGACACGGTTGAGGAGGTTGAATCCATCCGTGGAGGCTTGCGCGGCATCGTTATCGGCAAGGTTCTGACCTGCATCGAGCATCCTGACAGTGACCATCTACATATCACTACGGTTGACCTCGGACTCCCGGAAGGTCCCGTCCAGATTGTTTGCGGCGCGCCAAATGTTGCCGCCGGACAGACCGTAGTAGTGGCCACGGTTGGCACCACGCTCTATGACGGCGATAAAGAGTTTAAAATCAAGAAATCAAAGATTCGCGGCGTTGAATCTTTCGGCATGATTTGTGCAGAGGACGAAATCGGCACGGGCACGAGCCATGACGGCATCATCGTCATTCCCGAGGACCGCATCGTCGCTCCCGGCACTCCCGCGGCTGAATACTTCGGGCTGAGCTCTGACTTCACCCTTGAAGTGGACCTGACGCCTAACCGCATTGATGGCGCAAGCCATTATGGAGTGGCCCGCGACTGGGCCGCCAAGGCCATTGCCAACGGCATTGTTCCCAATCTGCGCCGCCCCTCTGATGAGGGTTTCCACTCGCTGGTCAATGAAAACGGCAAGGGAGTGAAGGTCACGGTTGATAATGCGGCAGACTGTCCGCGCTATGCCGGACTGACCATTCGCGGCGTCAAGGTTCAGGAAAGCCCCAAATGGCTCAAGGACCTGCTGACGGCCATTGGCCAACGTCCTATCAACAACATAGTTGACATCACTAACTTTATTCTCCATTCCTTCTGTCAGCCGCTCCATTGCTTCGACCTGGCCAAGGTCAAGGGCGAGGAAATCATCGTCAAGACCCTCCCGGCGGGCACCAAGTTTACGACCCTCGACGGGGTTGAGCGCGAGCTCCATGAGCGCGACCTGATGATTTGCAATGCGGAAGAACCTATGTGTCTGGCCGGAGTGTTTGGCGGACTTGATTCAGGCGTCACCGAATCAGCCACCGATATTTTCCTTGAAAGCGCCTGCTTCAACCCGACGACCATCCGCAAGGCTGCGCGTCGCCATGGGCTCAACACTGATGCCTCATTCCGCTTTGAGCGCGGAGTGGACCCCAACGGTTGCCTCTATGCCCTCCATATTGCCGCAATGATGATTTGCGAACTGGCCGGCGGCGAAATCTGCGGCCCGGTCGTTGACCTCTATCCGCAGCCCGTTGAGCGCGCGGTAGTTACCCTCTCGTTTGACGAAATCAACCGCCTCATCGGCGCCGAAATCCCCGCCGAGACCGTCCGCACTATTCTCCGCGCCCTGGAAATCGACATTGAACAGGAAAAGGACGGAGTGATGACCCTCCGGATTCCGACGTATCGCGTCGACGTCACCCGCCCCTGCGACGTCATCGAGGAAATTCTCCGCATTTATGGCTATAACAATATCGGCTTCACTGACCATCTATCGGCCACTCTCAGCCAAAAGACGCCCACTGACATCGCCAACTCGCTGACCCGCAAGGTCCTTGACCGTCTGGCCGCTCAGGGCTTCTATGAAATCCTCAATAACTCGCTGACCTCCACGACCTATTATGCCGAGGGAGCAACCTTCCCGGCCGAGCATAGCGTCAGCCTGATGAACCCGCTGAGCCAGGACCTCGGAGTGATGCGCCAGACCCTCCTCTTCGGTGGACTGGAATCGATTGCCCATAACGTCAACCGCCGCAATTCTGACCTGATGATGGCCGAATATGGCAACGTCTACTCCTTCAATCCCTCAGCCATCGCCACCAAGGAACAGCCCCTAGCCCCTTACTCTGAAGGCTCCCGCCTGGCCCTTTGGCTGACGGGCAACGTGCGCGGCACCTCATGGCTCGCTCAGGCCGAAGAAGCCACCGTTTACCATCTGCGCGCCTATGTTGAAGGCATCCTCTCAGTCCTCGGACTCCAAGACCAGGTCCGCATGACCGTCAGCGCTGACATGACCGACATTTTCGCCGCCTCGCTGGCCATCCAAACCCGCTCCGGCAAGGTCATTGGCCATCTGGGCACACTCCAAGCCGCCCTGCTCCGCAAGTTCGATATTGACCGCCCCGTCCAGTTTGCCGAACTTGACTGGGACGCCATAACCCGCCTGGCCGCAAAGCAGACCGTCACCTTTGCCCCGCTGCCCAAGACTCAGCCCGTGCGCCGTGACCTGGCCCTGCTCCTTGACTCCGCAGTCAACTTTGCCGCAGTCAAGGAAATAGTTGAAAAGGCCGGTGGCAAACTCCTCCAAACCGTTGAACTCTTCGACGTCTACGAAGGCAAAAACCTCCCCGCCGGAAAGAAGAGCTATGCAATAGCCCTGACCCTCCAGGACCCCGAAAAGACCCTCCAGGACAAGCAGATTGACGCCACGATGAACAAGGTCATCAACTCCCTGAAGACCCAGCTCAACGCCGAACTTCGCTAAAAACTTGAATATCAAAAAACACAACTAATTAATAATTCATAATTCCTAATTAAACAAGATGGGAAGAGCATTTGAATACCGCAAAGCCCGCAAGCTCAAACGCTGGGGCAACATGTCAAGAACATTTACCCGCATCGGCAAGGAAATAACCATTGCCGCAAAAGCTGGCGGACCTGACCCCGACACTAACCCCCGTCTGCGCGCTCTCATGGCCAACGCCAAGGCCGCAAACATGCCCAAGGACACCGTTGAACGCGCAATCAAAAAGGCCACTGATAAAGACGCCTCTGACTATAAGGAAATCATCTATGAAGGATACGGCCCCTTCGGCATTGCCATCGTAGTTGAAACCGCCACTAACAATAACACCCGCACCGTGGCCAACGTCCGCTCTTACTTCACCAAGCATGGCGGCTCGCTCGGCACCTCCGGCTCGCTCAGCTTCCTCTTTGACCATAAATGCGTCTTCAAAATCAAAGCCAAAGAAGGAGTTGAACTCGAAGACCTCGAACTGGAACTCATTGACTGCGGAGTTGACGAACTCGAAGCCGGCGACGAAGGCGAAATCATTCTCTACGGCCCCTTTGAAGCAAACTCAGCCATCCAGCACTACCTTGAAGAAAACGGATACGAAATCATCTCATCTGAATTTGAACGCATCCCCAACGACCTCAAGGACGTCACCCCCGAACAGCGCGAAAAACTCGAAAAACTCCTTGAAAAATTCGAAGAAGACGAAGACGTCCAAAACGTCTTCCACAACATGCGCGAAGAAGAAGAATAACCCCCTCTATCAGACTGATTACAATAAAAAGGATGCCACTCACAAGAGGGCATCCTTTTTTTTGTGATTCCGTTGGGATTCGAACCCAAGACCCACAGCTTAGAAGGCTGTTGCTCTATCCAGCTGAGCTACGGAACCGCAGGTGCAAAGTTACAAAAAATTTCGCAAACCACAAAATCACCCCCTCAAAAATACAGCGTCATCGGCCGCATGCCCGGTTTAGTTGGTGAATGGGATAGTCATTAACCGATGCGCCCTTAACCGGATTCCGGAACGGGAGCAATTGCTTCAGGAACCCCACTGCGATTACTACGGCTATTGAAATCGAAATCTTCTTTCTCATCTTCATTTCACAGTCATCACTATCATTTTTTACCCGTAAAGTTACAAAATGTTCCCACCCCCCCACACTCAATCAGTTGGTTAACCAGTCTAATTGATATATTTGTATAAGCAATCTATGCAAAGTTTTAGAAAGGCAAGTCCAAGCCATAGTATTCCTGAGATTCCTCAACCACATTATGTTTATGTGTAAAATCAAGGTCGTGGAGCCTATTTCGATACTCTGTCATGATTTTTCTATCATCCAGCTCTTCTCTCCTCCGCCTGGATAGATTCGCAAAATCTAACTCGTTTTCAATACCAAGGAATCGCCTTCCACATAAATTTGCAGCTATTCCGGTTGTTGACGAACCTGCAAATGGGTCGAGAATCCAATCGTGCTCATCGGTACTCGCTAAGATGATTCGAGTAAGGAGAGCTAACGGCTTTTGGGTAGGATGCTTTCCGCATGACTTCTCCCAACGGCCTATCGCCGGGAGACGCCACACGTCTGTCATCTGCTTTCCCTCGTTGATTGCCTTCATCAACTCATAATTATACTTATGGGGAACCTTAGGTGACTTTCTCGCCCAAAGGATAAATTCAGTGGAGTAGGTAAAGAATCGACAAGATATATTTGGTGGAGGATTCGTCTTGGCCCATGTAATTACATTAAGGATCTTATAGCCAAGTTCCGTTAATAGATTGGCTATGGAAAATATATTATGATGGGTCCCGGAAATCCAGATTGTTCCGTTATCTTTTAATTTTTCGCGACATAGAGTTAACCACTTTCGATTAAACTCCATGATAAATTCAGGTGTGCCTCCTTTGTCCCATTCTCCTTTATCGACACAAACCACCTTCCCGGCCTGATAACTTATTCCCCCATTGGAAAGGAAATAAGGAGGGTCAGCGAATATCATGTCAAATTTGAAATCAAACTGCGGGAGCACATCAAAACAGTCACCATGAACGATGGTGAAGGCTCTGTCGTCTGATTTGTAGAATGGGACTAGCATAGGCTATTCTTCGAGTATTTTATCGATTTCCTCTTCAAAAGACTTTAGATTGTAGAAGTGATTGATGTTCTCTATTGCATTTGACAACGATGCAGAATCTTTTTTCCAAGCTCCTCCATCTGTAATCCACATAAAGTCATATCCTGGAACTCTAGTTATTAATTCTTGCAGGTTTATGTACGAAGAGGTTGTCTCACTGATTTTTGAACCTGTACTTCCATAAAAGTTCACTTCAACTATCCAAGTTTTATCATTACCCTTGAATACAAAATCAAACACTTTTCTCTTCTTACCAAAAGACTTCTTTAATTCATTCGGTAATTTTTTTACGGGGACTTGACATTGAAAGGTTACATTCTTTGAGGATAATATGTCTGAAATATATTTTTGCATAAGTTCCCCACCCCGATTTTTACGAGCGTGTGTATCTAATCCAACTTCAATTCCAAATACGTAATCAATAAGATTATTAACTTTTTGATTATGAAAAAAAGAGAGTAGGCCCGTTTTTGAGAGATATTCAACTACAGACTCTGGAGAATTAAAGTAATCCGACATATGAACGTTACTTCCGTTTGGTAACAATACAAACTTTCCCTCTGAATCCCTGACGGCGAGAAGTATACCTAGAACTGAAAAAATCTTTGGATTATCAGCCCAAAGTGCATGAACAGTTAACGAAACATCAGAGGAGGATAGAAGTTCGTTTAGAGCATTAAGGTAAATTTTAACTTTTTCAGTATGCTCAACCACCTTATCAAAATCAACATAATCCTTTAATTCAAAAAGACCTGATTTTAATCCGGAAATAAAGGCTCTTTCCGCTGCAATCATATTATCAAGATTTAATTTGTTCGATAAAAGTGTTTATGTTAGAAAGATTATACACACTCGGAATATGAGCGAAGGCTTCTTCGAGTTTGTTGCGGGCAGACTCCCAGCCGATGCCGTCTGTAATCCAGACAAATTCATAACCGGGAACCGCATTGATTTTTGGTGCAAGTTCAGAGTATGAGCGAGCGACCTCATTGAGTTTAGAGCCTCCTCCTGTATAAAAGTTCGCCTCTATCAGATAGGTTTTGTCCTTCGATTTGACAACGAAATCAAATCTCTTATTGTCCGCTCCTA
Source organism: Bacteroides sp. (assembly GCA_014802435.1). Taxonomy (GTDB): domain Bacteria; phylum Bacteroidota; class Bacteroidia; order Bacteroidales; family Muribaculaceae; genus UBA3263. The sequence goes on from JAAVCG010000023.1 coordinate 6,187, forward strand.
ATGCCTTGACAATCTCAGGAAAATTTGTATAATAAACTTCTTGATCATAGGAGATACCGTGTTTATCGAATATGTTAGCCACAAGCTCCTCCATGCTATGACCGCCTCTGTTTTTACGAGCATTGGAATCAAGACCTACCTCCACACCGAACACATAGTCTACGAGATTTCTAATCTGCTTTTTCTGGAAAACTTCAGTCAAGCCTGAATCGTTCAGAAACTTTGTTACTTGCTCAGGAGATGTGAAATAGTCGGAAACGAGGTGAATGTTACCATTCTCATCAATAGCTTTCTTCTTATCTTTCGTGCGCACAGCAATGAGAATATCCAGCACAGAGAAGACCTTTGGATTCTCCTCCCATAGACGCTCAACAGCCTTAGCCATATCCTCTTGCCCTATGAGATAATTAAGCTGATTGAGTTTGATAGAGATTGTTTCTACGTTTGCCGCTACTTTCGGGAAATCCACATAGTCTTTCAACGAGAAGTGGGTTTCCTTCAGCGGTTTCATGAAATCATTAAAACGGTCTGCCATATCTTATAAGTCAAAAAGGTTTGTAGAAGAACCTTGGAAGTTCTCATAGTTTCTAATCAATAATTCTGTAAGAGTCCCTCGTTTTGACGCATTAGCGTTAATACTTCTCTTTGCATAGACTCTTTCTATGTAAAAATCCTGATATAGTTCGTCGAAGAAAACATCAGCCTCATTCCGTCCTTTGCAGTCAGAATTACTAAGCATTTCGAAACAGCCCTTTTCGGAAAGAGTAGAGTAAAATTCCTTTAAACGAATTTGCTCATTGTCATCAAAGGCCTCCTTAACATAAGAATTAAAGCTTGATGTAGCATCCAACGGTCTATAGGGAGGATCAAAGTAGAAAAAGGTATAACCATCAATACACCTCCCTGTTTGGGCAAAATCCCCATTAAGAATCTCTACTTTTTGCAAAAGCTCACTATCAGCGATGATAAGAGCCTCATCACAAATGGTAGGATTAGAATATTTCCCGAATGGAACATTGAAACCACCCTTGGAGTTTTCTCGATACAACCCATTAAAGCAGGTGCGATTTAAAAATATCATATACGCGGCCTCTTCAATGTCCGTATAGACTTTCTGATTAAAGCGAGAACGAATATCAAGAAAAAATTCTTTTTGTGCATCAAAATCACCGGTAGTTCTGAATTTTTCTTGTAATTCATTCAATGTGTCAATCAGAGAACAGGGATTATCTCTAATAACAGTATAAGTCCTAATTAAATGTGGATTTATGTCATTGATTATGGCCTTCTTGATATTAGGATACTTCTGAAGCAAGAAAAAGAGCACAGCACCTCCACCTACAAATGGCTCAATGTAGGTTATGTTCTTTTCTCTCCCAAAAGATTCCGGCAGGAAAGAATCAATGGTTGGCAACAATTGAGTCTTGCCACCTGCCCATTTAAGGAAAGGCCTTGCCTTTGTTCTTGAAATAGTCTGCAAATTCATTCTTTTTACAAGAGGGTGATTTGATGGTGCAAAGGTACGTTTTTTTTTCGAGAGGGACAAGAGGGAGGAGGAGGAAAGAAATAGCGGCGCCTCGGCCGTGGGAGGGGTCGGGGCGCCGTTATGGTTGGGAGAGTCTTTTTTTAGAAGGCTGCGAGGGCGAGGTCAGTGAGCCATATCCAGAGGGGACAGAATCCGATGAAGAGGATCACGGAGAGGGTCAGTGATGAGGTGCCGGTGGCTACGTAGGTGTTGTATTCGTCGGCAATGATGATGCCGGAGAATGCAGGGGGAAGGGCGCCGGCAACGACGAGCATCTTCAGGTTGAGCGGGTCCATATGGAACAGGAGACCGAGACCGAGGAGCGCGGCAGGCATGACAATCATCTTCATGATAGAGCCGAGGATGGCCTGCCAATTGACGGTAAACTTGATGGCCGAGAGGGTAATACCGGCGGAAAATACTGCCATAGAGGCGTTGGCTTTGGCAATCAGGTCAAATGAGGGGCTGAGGGCCTTGGGCCAAGGAATTCCGACGAGAACCCAGACTACGGCGAGGATAGGAGCCCATGCAACGGGTTGAGCCAGAGCGTGGAGAACCGGTTTCCAGGCGCTTTCATGCTTCTTGGTGGGGTCTTGCTTTTCAAGGGAGGCATTCATCAGCGAGAGGCCGACGGGGATGCCGATAGCATTGACGACGATGCCGACGATGGCTACGACGAGGGCCACTGAGGGGGAAGTGCCGAAGATAGGTTCAAGGACTGCAAATCCGAGGAAGCCAATCGTTGGCGAGCCGCTGATAAGGGCTGATACGGCGGCATCGGCACCGGTGTTTTTCTTAAACATGCGGAACACGAAGTAAACCAGCATGAAACAGGCCATGATACCAATGGTGGAGACTATTGTCAGTTTGGCGTCCTTGGTGAGATCTTCACGGGTTGCCTGGACGATGGAGACGAACAGAGCAGCCGGGAGGGCGAAGTCGAGGACCACCTTGTTAAATTTCTTGGCATCGGCGCCGGTAAATGCGCCCTTCTTACCGGAAATATAGCCGGCGAGCATGACGACGATAATCGGCACTATGGCATAGAGTAGAACGTGAGAAATGTCCATAGTAGTAAGATTTTAAGTTGGAGGGAGGGGGATTAAACGGTATACTCGATCAGGGGCGCGGGGTTAAGATAGCCAATGTGGCCTGATTCGGCGCCGGAATCAGCGGCGAGTTGCACATCAATGACGGCCGGGGCCTTAGAGGCGATGGCTTCTTCAAGGGCAGTCTTGAGGTCGGCAATGTTGTCTACTCGGTAGCCCTTGGCTCCGAATGCTTCGCCGATGAGGTTATACTGTGCGTTGATATCGAGAGTGGTCGGCGCGGGGGCGTCCTTGCCTGAGGGGTCAACACCGATGCCGTTGTAGATACCGCCATTATTGAAGATAACTACGGTAACAGGCAGCTTATAGCGGCAGATAGTAGCGACATCCATGCCGGAGAATCCGAATGCGGAGTCACCTTCGACGGCTACGACGCTCTTGCCCGTAGCGACGGCCGCACCGATAGTGGAGCCGATGCCCATGCCCATGATTGACCATGATGCGCAGTCAACACGATGGCGCGGGAGCGACATATCGACTGAGTCACGGGTATCATCCAGCGTGTTGGCGCCTTCATTGATGAGGATAACGTCAGGGTTGGCTTCCAGAATGGGTTTGACAACGGAGAGCGCGCTCCAGTGGGTCATGGGGGTCACCTTGGCGGCATCGGCCAGACGCTGCTGGAATTTGGCGTTCTTGGCCTTGCTTTCAGCCTGGAGGGAGGTGAGCCATGCGGGGTCAGCCTGCATCGTCTTGCCCTTAAGAGCGGCGAGAATCATGTCAAGTGACTCGCCCATATCGCCAACGACGGGCGCTGCAATAGGCACATTGCGGTCAATTTCGCGGGGTTCGACGTCAAGCTGAATGAACTTCATGTCAGGGTTCCATTTTCCTCGGCCAAATTCAAGCATCCAGTTGATTCGGGCACCGATAACCATCACTACGTCAGCGTCCTTCATGATGGTGGAGCGGCAGCTGAGGGCTGAGAGCTCACCGGCATCAGGCATCAGGCCCTTTGCCATCGACATTGCCAGATAAGGAATCTTATATGTCTCGATGAGGGTTTTGATTTTATCGTCGACCTGAGCATAAGCGGCGCCTTTACCCAGGAGGATTGCGGGGCGCTTGGCCGAGGTGAGAATTTCAACGGCGCGGTCAACGGCGCTCTGAGTCGGAGCGACGGGAGAGGCAATGTCAACGGGCTCATAGAAGAGCTTTTCAACATCGGCAGCGTTCATGATTTCGCCCAGGGCGGGAGTGGTCATGTCAATATAGACGCCGCCGGGACGTCCGCTGACTGCGGCACGATAAGCGCGGGCCACTGCGGCGGGGATATCCTTGGCGTGAGAGCAGCGGAATGCGGCCTTGACGAGGGGGCGGGCCGTATTGAGCTGGTCAAGCTGTTCATAAGTGCCCATGTCCATATCGACCATAGTCGGGTCAGAGGCTCCGGAGATTTGAATCATCGGGTAGCAGTTGACCGTAGCGTTAGTGGTGGCGGTCAAGCCGTTAAGGAATCCGAGGGATGAAACGGTCAGGAGCACACCGGGCTGTTTGGTAAGATAGCCATGAGTTGCGGCGGCCATACCGGCCTGCTGTTCAAATCGGAATCCATAATAGTTAATTCCGAGTTTCTGCATTGCAAAAGCGGCTTCAGTCACGGGGATACCTACAAGGCCGTAGACATCCATCAGACCGAGTCGACGCAAAGATTCTGCCAGAATATACATTCCCGTAACTTGTTCGGGAAATTTAGGGGCTGAGGCAGGAGCCGCCTGAGTATTGTTATTAGCCATAATTTTAGGGTTTAAGGTGGAAGGTTGAAGGTGGAATGTGGAAGGTTTAAGGTTTAAAGTTTAACGGTGGTTTAACGGTAGTTTAATGGTGGTTTAATAGTGGTTGAACGGTCGGTGAACGGTGGGTGGAACGGTGATTGAAGATTAAACTACTGTTAAACCACTGTTAAACAACCGTTCAACCTTAAGCCTTAAACCTTAAACTTTAAGCCTTAAACTTTAAACCTTAAACCTTAAACTTTACTTAGAGGCCGGAGCGGCGGGGGTGGCGAGGGGTTTGGTCGTACCGTTGGCCGCGAAGGCGTTGATTTCGTCCTGAGTGTAGCCCAGAGCAGTCAGCACTTCTTCGGTGTTACCGCCGAGTTCAGGTGCAGGACCATATGTAGGCTGATAGTTTGACATGGTGAACGGGCAACCTACGGTTACGAATTCGCCGATTTCGCCGCCCTGGTTAATCTTGACGAGGGTGTTGCCGTCATAGAGCGTTTCATCAGTCATCAGCTCCTTAGTGGAGATTACGGGACCTACGGGGACACCATACTTGCCGAGAATTTCGGTTACTTCATACTTGGTCTTGTCGGCACACCACTGGCCGATACGGGCATAGATTTCCTGTTTGTGACGGTCACGCGCATCCGCAGTGTTGAAGTCAGGGTTGGTCAACCAGTCTTCAAATCCCATAGCCTGACAGGCGAGTTCAAAGTCCTTGGCGCCACGCTGGAGAATTACGTAGACATAGTTGTTGGCATCCTCTTCGCTGTCCATGGGGCCGGAGGGCTTACACTTATAGGTCCAGCCGAGCACACCGCCGCCTTCAATGTTACCTGAACGGGGCACACAGTCGCCAAACTTGCCGTTAGGATACTGGGGGAACTGGGTCAGATAGCCAATCTTATCGAGAGTGAGCTGGTCACGGGTCTTGATACGGCAGAGGTTCAAGCAGGCATTGTGCATTGACTGATAAACGTAGACGCCTTCGCCGGTCTTTTCACGCTGACAGAGGGCTGCAAGCAGACCGATGAGCAGGTGCATACCGGTGTTAGAGTCGCCAAGGGCTGCGCCTGACTGAGTTGGGATATTGTCCGGGCCGGTGTAAGGGCCGGTAGTTGATGCAGCGGCGGCAGTTACCTGAGCGATAGGCTCATAGGCCTTCAGGTTAGCATACTTTGAGGAGAGGGGGAAGCCCTTGATAGTACCGTAAATACAGCGAGGGTTCAGCTGATGAACAACCTCCCATGAGAATCCGAGCTTATCCATAGCTCCGGGGTGGAGGTTTTCAACGAAGATATCGGCCTCCTTGATGAGCTTGGTCAAAATGGCCTTGCCGTCAGGGGTCTTGGCATCAAGAGTAAGTGATTTCTTGTCAGAATTGAGCTGAAGATAGTAGTAAGAAGGCAGGTCAGGATTAAACTGAAGTTCCTTACGGGTTGCGTCGCCAACTCCCGGACGTTCAATCTTGATAACGTCGGCGCCGAGCCAGGCAAGCATCTGTGTACATGAAGGGCCGGACTGCACTTCTGTGAAGTCGACCACCTTGATTCCTTGTAGCGGAGCAGTGTTCATAATAGTCGTGTGTTTTTTTGTTAGTTATTAAATGTTTTTCAATGATTAAACGCCCGGCAGGCGAAAAAGTTTTTACCCACCCCATAAATATGTTAATAAGCATAAGAATAAAAATTTTTGTGAAAAAAATTTGTAGATAACGGAATATTCTTTAAATTTGCTGCATAATTTACAACCAAATTTCTCACATTAAACCTATTTCGATGCTCGGGTGCAAGCCCGATATCACATTAAATTTCAACTATTTACCATGGATAAACTGAGAGTTTTCTTGCTCATGGTAATCGGGTTCTTACCCGCTTATCTGTCAATGCAGGCAGTCGCCCAAAGCGCGACGGAAGCCTCCGTAACAGTGACAGGCACGGTCATTGACCAGGAGGGTGAACCGGTTATCGGCGCTACCGTCAAGGTAGACAATTCCAAGGAAGGCACCGCAACAGACATTGACGGCAACTTCCGAGTAAAAGTCCCCTCTTTACCCGCAAATCTGACCGTTACGTCAATCGGTTATGAGACGCAGAAGGTCAAAGTTACGTCAACAAGCCCCGTCACCATCGAGCTCAGCGAGAACTCGGAGATGCTTGATGAAGTAGTAGTCATCGGTTATGGTGCCGTCAAAAAGGCTGACCTGGCCGGCTCGGTTTCAGTTGTTGACGCCAAATCATTTGCAGCTCAGCCCATTACGACCGTCGGCGAAGCCCTCCAGGGCCGTGTTTCCGGCGTTAACGTTATCAGTGCCGGAGTTCCGGGCGGCTCTCCCAAGATTCGTATCCGCGGCGCAAACTCCATTAATAAGAGTAATGACCCGCTCTACGTTGTCGACGGACTCGTGCGCGAATCAGGCCTCGAAGGAATCAACCCGGAAGACATCGCCTCCATGCAGATTCTTAAAGACGCCTCATCTACCGCAATTTACGGTTCGCGCGGCGCTAACGGCGTAGTGCTCATCACCACTCGCCGCGGCAAGGCCGGCGTTTCAGAAATCACTTTCGACGCCTCATTTGGCTGGAGCCAGGCAACTCACCTGCCCAAAATCATGTCAACCCGCCAATATGCTGAAGCTCTGCAGGTTTATGGCGGTCCTGACGGCGCCAAGATTCTCAGCGGCTCCCTTGATAGCCCTGACCCCCGCATTGCCCCCTATCTGAGCGGTGAAGACGCCGGCATCGACTGGATGGACCAGATTTTCCGCACCGGCAACACTCAGAACTATAAGCTGACCTATACCGCCGGCAACGACAAGATTCAATCCTACTTCTCCGCTAACTATATGCGCGACAAGGGTGTCCTCGAGGCCTCACAATATGAGCGCTATGCCGCCCGCGCAAACGTTCGCGCCAAGGTGACAAACTGGCTCGAAACCACCGTCGACATTGACATGAGCCATGGCGTCGGCAAAGGTATCGGCGGATTTGAAATGACCACAGGACCCATCTGGGCGGCCTTCAACTATTCGCCGACTATGAAGCTCTGGGACGAAGATGCCCAGGCCTACATGCAGGACCCCTACAACTCCATCATGTATAGCCCCTATGGCGAACTGACCATCGACAATGAACGCCGCCGCGACATTCTTAACGGTCGCCTCGACCTGAAGTTCAACATCTGCAAGGGCCTGACGTTCACCACTTCTAACGGTGTGGACTACGCCAACATGTATAACTACAACTTCTCAAGCACCAAGCGCGGCTCATCACTGACCAACTCAATGGGCAACGGCAACACTAACCGCTGGCTCCTCCAGACCACCAACAATTTCACCTATATGAACACCTGGAACGACCAGCACTCACTGACGGCAACCGCCGTTTGGGAAGCTACGTCGTCAACCACCCGCGGCCTGAGCATCAGCGGCTCTGACCTGCTGACCGAAAGCGTTGGTTGGTGGAATGTCAACGTTGCCAATACCAAGGGCGCCGGCAACAGCTACTCCAAGTGGACAATGATGTCTGCCGTGGCCCGCGCTATCTATAGCTTCGATAACCGCTATATGCTGACGGCAACCTTCCGTGCCGACGGCTCCTCTCGCCTGAGCAACAACAAGTGGGCCTACTTCCCCTCAGTGGCCGGCGCATGGACCATCTCAAATGAAAAATTCATGCAGGACGTAACTCCCGTAATGAACAACCTCAAACTCCGCGCCAGCTGGGGTATCATCGGTAACCAGGACATCGGTCCCTATCAGACCCTCGAACTCCTCTCCCAAGCCCTGGTTTATTACGGCACCGCCACCCCCAACACCGGATATTGGAGCAACACAACCCCCACTCCTGACCTCAAATGGGAACGCACCAATCAGTTTGACGTTGGTCTTGACTTCGGTTTCCTCAATAACCGCATTGACGTCTCGCTTGACTATTATTACAAGCGCACTCATGATGCCCTGCTGAACACCACTCCTCCGGGATACCTTGGCGGCGCCTCCTACGTTGTCAACGCCGGCGAAGTCAGCAACACCGGCTTCGACATCTCGCTGAATGCCACCTGCATCCAAACCCGTGACTGGACCTGGTCAACAACCATTCAGGGCTCTTTCATGAAGAACCGAGTTGAAAAACTCACCGCTCAAGAACCCGTAATCTATTCCGGCAGCACCGTTTCAATCCTCAATGACGCCCTTATCGTTAAGGAAGGCGAATCAATCGGCTCCTTCTTCGGCTATCGCTGGGCCGGAGTTGACGATGGCGGCTATGACACCTATTATACTGCCGACGGCGAAGTGACCCGCACCCCCCAAGCCACTGACCGCGTAGTCCTGGGCAAATCCGCTCCGGATTTCACCCTCGGATGGAACAACACCGTCAGCTGGAAGGGTCTGAGCCTCAACGTCTTCTTCAACGGCTCATTTGGCGGCAAGCGCCTCAATGCCCTCCGCTATGCCATGAACACTCTGATTGGCAACTCCCGCTTCGTGACGGACGCCAACTGGGTTGACGACGTGCTCAACGGCAAGATGGCCGACCCCACCAAGTACACCAGCAACTTCTGCCCCGGCGAATCAGACAAATGGCTCGAAAAGGCTGACTATCTGCGCCTTGAAAACCTCTCGCTGAGCTATGACCTCAAGCGCTCCGTCACCAAGTTTGCCGATATCCGATTCCAGTTTGCAATCCAGAACCTCTTCACCATCACTAACTATAAGGGCGTGAACCCCGCAGCTCTCACCTTTGCCTCTGATGGCGCTGAATGGAAGAGCGGTATCGACATGGGCACTGCTCCCGCTCCCCGCTCTTATACCCTCGGTGTTCGCTTCGTGTTCTAATTCCTAATCAGTCAATTCTAAAGAAATGAAGAATCTATATAAAGTCCTTGTAGTTGCCGCCCTCTCAGCCGGCGCTACTTCATGTGCCGACTTCCTTGACGCAGACCCCAAGGGACAGCTCGTCACCGAGAACTTCTTCAAGAGCCAAAATGACCTGGAGATGGCCCTCAACGCCCTCTATGCCCAAGTGGCTCTGACCCAGACCAACTCAAACCCGGCCATTCCCCAGGTGCAGGGCGACGATATCACCTCAACCACCGGCTCTAACAAGTCAGCCTATCTCTCGGCCGATGCCTTTGAAGAACCCTCTGACTATAAAGGCGTAAATGACCTCTGGCTCGCCCAATATCGCGTGATTCAGGCCGCCAACCTCGTGATTGACAATGCCGACAAAGTGCCTACAACGCAGGAATACATCGATATGGCCAAGGCCAACGCCCTCTTCTGGCGCGCAACGGCTTACTTCCAGCTCGTGCGCATCTTTGGCCCTCTGCCCGTCAATATGCACAACCTTCCTGACGGAGGCAAGTCGCCCCTGACTCCCGTCGACAAAATCTATGACGAAATCATCGTCAAGGACCTGGAAACCGCCGATGGCCTGATCGTCCCCACCTCTTATGAAGGATGGAAACTCGGCCGTACCGATAATTGCAACTACTGGGTAACCCAACAGGCTGTCAAGTCTGTCCTCTCTGCCGTCTATATGGCAATGGCCGGATATCCCCTCGAACGCGACGGATATTACAAAAAAGCCGCCGACAAGGCCAAGGAAGTCATTGACGGAGTCAACGACGGAACATATGGCCTCGCCCTCGAACAGGACTGGAACCAGGTCTATAGCGTTGCCAACAACTGGAGCGCCGAGCAGGTACTGACCATCTCTTATATGGACCTTCCCGGTGCAATGGGCGGAAACCCCACTTCGCAGTTCTGTAAATGTCACCGCTTTGCCGGGCTTAACAACGGCTGGAGCGACTTCGTGCCGGAACGCCGCTGGTGGGCCAACTTCCCCGACGGTCCCCGTAAAGACGCCGTCTATGACCCGCTGATCTACACCTATACCCGCGACTCTCAGGGCGACATCCTCCTGGTCAACTGGTGGGCCGAATCATTTGACGAAAACGGCAACGGCACTACGATGATTTCCCCGCGCCACCCGATGTTTGCCCCCTTCACTGTCAATGCTGACATGGAAGGAAATCCCCTCGTTGAGCCCCATAGCTACGCCAAACCCGCCTACGACGGTCAGTCCTACCCCCAGAACCACCGCTTTATCCGCTATTCAGAGGTGCTCTGCTGGTTTGCTGAATCAGCCGCGCGCGCCGGAGTCTACACTTCTGAGGCCCAGCAGGCTCTGCAGCAGGTTATTGACCGTGCATATAACTCTGACAATAAAATCAATGCTTCATCGCTGACCGGCGACGCCCTCGCTAAGCAGGCCTTCCTTGAACATGGCTATGAAGTGACCGGCTATCCCCTGGCCCTGGTGACCCGCCGCGCTGACCAGTTCCGCCTCGGCGAAAATGCCTCCGGTGTCTGGGCCGACCAGACCCTCAAGGCCTCATGGGAGTATCGCTCCGGCGAACAGCTTGACGTTCTCGTCCCCAAAGGAACCCCCACTCATGGCGTGCAAACAACCGGCAAGAAGTTCGAGAAAGTCACCTCTCCCTATGTCTATCCCCTGCCCTCAGACCTCCGCCTGAAGGAAGAACAGCCCGTGGCCGCTACATGGAACGGCATCCGCGCCATGTATCACCCCTATCCGCCGACGGAAGTTGAAAAGAACCCTAACCTCGTTCGCGAATAAGAAAATCCAACCGGAAAGGCGGGCTCCCGTCCGCCTTTCCTTAAATTGACAAACAAAAATTTCATCCAAATAATCATTAATCAAACAATCAAATTTTTTCTATGAAAAAATCTTTACTCGCTCTGTGCGCTGCCTCTATGGCCCTTGGCGCATCTGCCGAAACTTTCCAGCTCGGCGAGGCTTTTGCCTACGAAATCAACCCTGAATTCCACTGGTTCAAGGCTGACAACCAGTACTGCCAGGACGTTGTAACCACCAACGAAGAAGGCGAAACCATCAACAACCCGGAAGCTCAGTACAACATCAACTGGCCCGCACTGGCAATGGAAGATGAAGCCGACCTGGCCACCAACTCCGGCCTCGGCATGATTTGGTTCAACGCCAAGCGCTTCGCCACTTATGAAGCTGCCGACGAATACTCTCCCGTCGTTGAAGATCCCTGGAACCGCGGCGCTTATGCCATCAAGGTTCAAACCGAAACTTGGGATGGCTTCGGCAACCTGATGTTCGCCCTCCCCAAGATGAACGAACTCTGCCGTATCCGCACCATCTTCCGTGTGCAAACTGAAGATGGCGAATGCACCTGGAACAACCCCGAAAAGCCCTTCCACGTTCGCCTCACTGAAGCCGCTCAGGATGAATGTATCCCCGCTTGCACCTATCAGCAGGAAAACATCAAGTTCTGGGAAGAACCCGGCTATCGCGTAGTTGACCAGTACTATACGCCCAACGGCAAGACCTACTGCTCTATCACCTTCGATGCCGGTGGTCTCACCTGTCAGCGCAACGTTGGCTTCTACCTCGAAGAAGTTTCTTGCGTTCCCGTAAGCAAAATTGCCGGCGATACTCACACCGAAAACGGTGTAGCTGCCGAAGTGGTTGCTGAACGCCCCGCTCTGACCGTCATTGAAGGCGGCGATGACGCAATCAACGAAATCAGTGTTGCCGCTCAGAACTCTATCTATGACCTCCAGGGCCGCAAGGTTGCCAAGGCCGGTAAGGGTCTCTTCATCATCAATGGCGTGAAGACTCTCGTTAAGTAATCCGTCACCCCTCTTTTCGACAATCATTCCGCAGGCCGGGTCAATCAAACTGACCCGGCCTATATTTTATTATTTACTGTATTTTGTACTTTGTATTTTGTATTTTCTCCCCAATTTTTCACTCTTAATTTTTCACTCTTAATTTACTTTGTATTTTGTATTTCTATTTTGTATTTTCTATTTTGTATTTTGTATTTATTTTCATATCTTTGCAGGCCTAAACAGCAAATTTTATGATCCAAGAACTTAAAGAGCGCCTCCTCAGCGGCGGCGACATCACAGCCGATGAGGCATATGCCCTCGCCTCGCTGCTCCCTGAGCGCCGAGAAGAAATTCATCAGGCAGCGGCGGAACTCACCCGCAGGCTTGCCAGCCAAACTTTTGACACCTGCTCAATTGTCAATGCCCGCTCCGGGCGCTGTCCGGAAGACTGCAAATGGTGTGCGCAATCGGCTCATTATAAGACGTCGGCCGACGTCTACCCCCTGATTTCCCGCGAACATTGCCTCCAAGTTGCCCAGCTCAACCGCCAAGGCGGCGTCAGAAGATTCTCACTCGTAACCGCCGGCCGAAAAATGCAGGGACGTGACCTGGAGCGCGCCTGTGATTATTACCGCGAGATGGCCGCAGAAGGCGAACTCAGCCTCTGCGCCTCAATGGGTTTGCTTAACCGCCAGGAGCTCGAGCAACTGAAACAGAGCGGAGTGACCCGCTATCACTGCAATCTCGAAACCGCGCCCTCCTTCTTCCCCTCCCTTTGCTCCACCCACTCCATAGAGGAGAAACTCCAAACCATAGCCGCCGCCCGCCAAGCCGGAATGGAAATATGCTCCGGCGGCATCATCGGCATGGGTGAATCCATGGACCAGCGAATTGAATTCGCCCTCTTCCTGCGCGAAATCGCCCCGGCCTCAATCCCCATCAATATCCTTGCGCCGATTCCCGGAACCCCCCTGGAATCAACCCCGCTGATTACTGAAGAGGAAGTGATGGACACTGTCGCCCTCTTCCGCTTCATCCATCCGCGCATATCGCTCCGATTTGCCGGAGGCCGCGCCCGCCTCAGCCCCGAAGCAACCCTCCGCTGCTTCCAAATCGGAATCAACGGCGCCATCGTCGGCGACCTCCTGACCACCCTCGGCGCAACCCTCGCCACCGACAAAACCACCGCCCTCCAAGCCGGCTACCACCTCTAATATCCCCGGTCAGGTCATCATATTATTCCGAGTTTAGCTGACATTCTCTCTATCTGCCCGCGATATAACTCTTGTTGTTCATCCGGCAGGAAGGACTGTGCAATCATTTCTATCCATTTAGGGTAAGCCTTCTCAAATTTTTTGAACAGGTTGGTGATTGACTTTTCATCCATGCCGCTATCAGACATGACTTTTTCAAAATCCTCTCTTTTTATCTTTTTCTTCTTACCGTTTAACGTTAAAGCCAGTTCTTCATCGTCTTCGGGCATAACAATTGAAGTTGATATCAGGTCGTAAGCCGGTGTCAGCATATAATTTTCTATCGGCTTGAAGAGAGAGAAGTTCTTCAGGTGCATATCCGCATTACCTGTAAGCCATGAGAAGACAACAATCTCCCAGAAGTTGATGACATCCAGCATGGGAGCGGATGAATGTTTCTTTATCAACTTTGCAATACGCTCGTAAGAGCCTTTATATTTATCCTCTGTCAGTCGTTCTGAAAGCTGACACATATCTTCCATTGCGATTTTATCACCCTTCTTTGTTCGGTCGACTCGGCGTGTGATGTAGCAAAGTTCACCATCAGCAAATCGTATCAGAGAGTGCGGCACAGTCTTTATTCCGGCTATCTCTGCCAAGTGCATTGTCAAATCCTCGTTTTCGGGAAGATTGACAAAACGATCGGTCTGAGGTTTCAGTATAAAACGCCCCCATAGCCCGACAATAGTGAATCGCTGAGGTTCGTCTTTCCCGCCACGAGCAATGTCAAGCGACAATTTAGCCTGCACCCCTGTTACCGTAGTGCTTGCTGTAACAATTTCGCGTGCTAACTCTTTGATGTTATCCCGAGTATAAGGCAAATCCGGCACAACTGTTGATTCAAAAATCTTTCGCGCACATCCGGGATGATA
>JAAVCG010000024.1 GCA_014802435.1 Bacteroides sp.
ATTGAGGTCGAGGAAAGTGAAGTCAATGATGAACTTGAACTTGGCATAAATGATGTGGAGGAGTTCAAAAACGAACTTACTGCGGAGAATGTGGCAACTGATATTCAACAGCTTCAGCAACAGGCTCAGCAAGTGAGCGACGAATATATTCAAATTATTGAACAACAAAGCGACAAGGGGGATATAAACCCGCTTGCATCTATAACTCCTCAGGAAATGTATTATCCGATAAACGAGCAATTTGGAGAAGTGGCAATCAATATGAATCTGCCCATCTTCTTTATCAAGACTTCGCAGTCAGTATTCTTCAGCGACGAAGAGTGGATTCCACTTGAAAAATCCATCTTGTCGGAAGGATTCGATTTGACAACTAAAGATGCTGATATTGATTTCACCATCGTTCGTCCGGATGGTATTACTATTGATGTGGCAGATTCAGGTGATGCAGTTCGTAAGAACAATCAAAGCCTCACAAATTTTATCCGCAATCAATATGTCGATAAAACAGCCTCGACAAGAAAGTCTGTTCTCATCGGTCAGATAGCCGGAATGATAAAAATTGATGTAATTCCCGAACCACAGCTTAAGGAGTATGTTAAACGGGCTATAGACCGTCTGGATGCTGACCAGATAGACAATCTGATAGATAATATCTATCTCACCCGCGATGCTATAAAGGGTAAGATAGAGTCGTTGCTAAAAGATCACAGGCGAAAGATATTTAGTAAATGGCTTACTACCGGTAAGATTAAGCTCAAAGGTCACTATTCATTCATTGATAAAATTACACTTCGTGACGAATTGGTTGGCATTGATAAAGGACTCTATGCTGCTGAGGAAAATGTAAATGGCTTTGAATATGATGCTATTGCTGCTATTGCAGAGCATCCTAACGTTCTTTTCTGGCATCGTAACCGTGACAGAAATGAATTTGGCATTAATGGTTTCATCAATCATTACCCCGACTTTATTGTTAGGATGAAGTCAGGCGTCACGCTGCTGATTGAGACCAAAGGAGACCATCTTGACAATCCTGAAAGCGAAGAAAAGAGATGGCTCGGCAACAAGTGGGCCGACCTTGCCGGAGATAATTTCAAATACTTTATGGTGTTCCAAAATAAGGAAGTTGACGGGGCAATAACCTTGAAAACTCTCCTTCAACTACTTTATGAACTGTAAATAATTGCAAAGTAGAGCAGCAAATCATTACAAATATAATAATCAAAATGAAGAAAATAAACCTCGGCAAAATAGAGAAGGTTGATCTCCGAGACGTTTGGGAAACTGAGGATAAGGATTTTACCCCTTGGCTTGCCGAAGAAAAGAATATATCTCAATTAGGAAATGCAATAGGCATCGAGCTGGAAGTCGAGTCTCAGGAGAAGAATGTTGGACCATTTCGTGCGGATATTCTTGCAAGAGACACAGCTACTACTCACTATGTTCTAATCGAGAATCAATTAGAGATTACGGATCATAAGCATTTGGGACAGATTATGACTTATGCTGCTGGACTCGATGCATTCAGTATAATCTGGATTGCAAAGAATTTTACGGAGGAACATCGTGCGGCAGTAGACTGGCTCAATCGTATCACCGATGAAAATATAAATTTCTTTGGCATAGAGATCGAAGTTATAAAGATTGGAGATAGTGTTGCCGCACCTCAGTTTAAGGTGGTAGCAAAACCAAATGATTGGACTCGAAGTGTGAAGAAGGCTGCCACTGATAATGAACTCTCCGAAACTAAGATGAAACAACGCGAGTATTGGACTGCATTGAAAGAATATGTTGCTGACAATGGCAATCCGTTTAAAATGCAGAAGCCATCTCCTCAACATTGGTCTATTATTGCTCTTGGCCGATCTGGATTTCAACTAAGTTTGACTGTTAATTCTCAGAAAAAATAATTGCTGTATCTTTTGAGATTAATACCGATAATGCTGGAGACAATAAGAAATACTTTGATGCCTTGAAACAAGATTATGAAGCACAGGCTTCAGCAGCTATATCTCCAAATTTATCATGGCAACGCTTAGATGACAAAAGAGTATCGCTGGTGCAGTTGGTTGAAAACTTCGACTTTATGGATACTTCCAAACAGTCTGAGCAATTCGCCTGGTTCTTTGAGTATGTCAATAAATTCATGAAATTCTTTAGACCTAAGATTAAAAACTTATAATACTAAGTATAAAGCGATTAAAATATGTCGGATTTTCTTCGTCATTCCCATGAACATATAAACTCCAGTCCAGATGCTCCATTTGGTCCGGATACGTTACACCGTATACCCTTTTCCAACCTATTAACTTCCATAGTGTCTAATTACTCAAATGGATTTGTAATGGCTGTTAATGGGTCATGGGGTACGGGTAAAACTGTATTCATGCATCAATGGGTACAAACACTGCTGAATGAAGGTTATCGTGCTACAATTTTCAATGCGTGGGATAATGATTATTTTGGAGAGCCGACACTTGCTATCCTAAGTCAATTTAGACATTTCTTTGATGAAAAACATCCTTTAACAGAGATAGGTAGAGCTGTTTGGAAAACCTTGCAGAAAGTTCCCCTATGTGCAATAAAAGGTTTTGTGAGTAAAAGTATATCTGATAAAATTGGAGAAGAAGCTATTAAAGAAATTGAAGATACTTATAATTCTGCTCTTGAAACCGATATAAATTACCGAGAAAGTGACATCGCAAAATACATTGAACAGAGGATTGATTTTATAACTTATAAGAATGCTTTAATTGAGTTTGCAGCCACTATTGCATCTGAGGGAAAACCTCTTATATTTGTGATAGATGAGTTGGATAGATGTACTCCATCATATGCGGTAGAAGTACTTGAAAAGATTAAACATTTGTTTAATATACCCAATATAGTATTCTGTCTATCTATTGATAAAGAGCAACTAAAGAAAACTATCCAAGGACACTACGGTTCGTTCAATTTTAATGCAGAAGAATATTTAAGGCGGTTTTTCGATGTTGAATTAGATCTACCCCCAATAGAATATCATGATTTCGCTGAATTAATGGTGAATCACTTTGAGCTTAATAAGTTGATCAATTCTACTGATAATCGAAGGGAATTTATGGATATTTGCGTTTTGATGGCTCAAAAGCAACATCTCACACTTCGTCAACTTGAAAAGTTTTTTGCTCATTGTAAGCTGGTCTTATCCTATTATAATGCAAAAGACTCGGAATGGCTTGTTGGTATTATGCTGATTATTCAGAAATTTGCACATGAATTATTCCAAAATATTACTGATAAGAATTATAGTCTAAAAGACTACGCAGCTTCTCTAAAGAATTTGTTTAATCTTGAAGAATATTCTTTAGGTGCTAATAAGTTGGGGGCTTTCCTATATCATATCCAAGTCTATCTAAATAATGATAAAAGAACAAGAGTTGATGATGATTTTAAGTTAGATTGGTCTTATGATTTTTCTCAAGAGCAGCTCGATACTATGTCTTGGTGCTATAAAGCAGAATCATATAAAAGCCTCAGCTCAATTTCTTTAAAGAAGATTATTTCAAAAATTTGTTTTGTTGAGCAATTTGTGGCTCGACCTTAATATCCGATACATTATGAAGATACTGAGTTGGAACGTTAATGGGTTTGAAGCTCGATTGGAAGCAGTGAATCGGTTGGTTGCCGATTTGCAGCCAGAGCTTATGTGCTTTCAGAAAGTTAGGAAGAAAGGTGCTTTCCTGACCAGTATTGACGGCTACTTTGGTTGGCTTGGCATTATGGACGATGGTTTGGTTGGCGGAGTCAGCACCTACATCCATCGAGGTTTGCCTTTTGAGTTTGAGGCTCAACGGAACGATATGCCGGAATGGTTGATGGAAACCGGATGTCTTAATGTAATTCGATTCGACCAGTTCATACTTGTCAACGCATACTTCCCATACGCCAATAAGTCCAACAAAGAGTTTGTGAAGATTAGACAGCAGTGGGACTATGAACTTCATGACTATCTGGAAAAACTTGCACACCAGAAGCCTCTAATCCTATGCGGTGATCTTAATATCGTTGCGGAGGATAAAGATGCTTGGGATGGAGTTTCGGTTAAGAATGACGGCTGTTTCACCGAATGGGAACATCGTAACTTCAATTCAATGATGTCGCAGGTCGGACTTGTCGATACTTACCGTTATTTTCATCCTGACGGTAGAGAGTACTCTTATTTCTTCCAGAACCGACCGGAATATCGTATTGAAAATCATGGATTCCGCATTGACTATTTCATGGTCAGCGAGGTACTGATGCCATACGTCAAAAGGTCTAAAATTCTGACAGATGTATTTGACACAACCAATAACCCTATCTTGTTGGAAATAGATTTACCTAAAATCTTGTAAACATGGACAAAGAAGTTAGAAAAGATTTAGAGAACCCTACTGAGTATATCGACTCGGAGAAAGGTCAGTACTCTAAATACCAGTGTGCAAAGCAACGCTATGTTCAAATAAAAGCCGTTGACACCTATATTGAAAACTTTAACGACTGGGACTAATTATATATCTTGAGCTTATGTATCCTATCACTCCATTTCAATCATATTATGAAATACAAAGTAATATTAATCGACTAATTTCCCAGACCAAAATATTGCTAAAGAATAGAGGCAAAGATGAAGAATACCAACTTCTCGATTTCGCCGCAGTGTCATGTGTTCTGACAGACCATGACAATTGGAATGGTGGAATTGACTTTTATACTATATATTTATCAATTTCTATCAGAGTTTATAGTGGCTTATCAAATGATAAAAAGGAACTTATATGTAAGAATATAGCAGATGCAGTCAATGAAATAGAGCCAGCTGAATGCTATGGCTTTTCATGTCGGATAGAACCAAAATTGTCAGCGGATGATTTAGATTGGAGTTCTGTCGGAGGCATCGAGGCATATAATAAATGTCGAAATTGCTTGATGAGAATGAAACAACTATTGAATGATGTCGCTACTAATGCAATAACATTAAAGGGATCATCATTTAATAACGAATATATTCGCTTATATACTGAATTGACTGATTATTTCAATAAGCTGAACTATACCTTTTCTGGCCTGTTTCGGACCCTTTGGGAGTGGCATCAATTTTATAAGGCTCCAGGCAATAATCTTTCGTCGTATCAAAATCGGATACTTTATATCGATAATCTATTTTATGAGACTGAAGCTTTACTCAAAAATAGTCCTCAAAATAAAGTCTCTGAAACTGTAAGAATAGATGATTGGGAAGAGATTGAGAGAAGAATGATTAAAATAAAAAAAGCTGTTGCAGCTGCATCAGATATTGAGGATTTTCAAAGTATTGGACTACAATGTAGGGAAGTGATAATCTCTATAGCAAAGACCGTATTTAATCCTAATATTCATGGAGCTTATGACGATGACGGAAAAACTATAGGAGAAAGTGATGCCGTTCGACAATTGGCTAATTATATTAAGCATCGTCTTAAAGGGAAAGAGAATGAAGAATTGCGTTCATATGCCAAAGTCACAAACAAAATGGCAAATCTTCTTACTCATGGAAGAACTTCAACAAAGATTGATATGCTTTTGTGTGTCAATGCTACTGTTGCATTGATAAATTTTGTAGGAATATTAGAAGGCAAAACATGGTCTTATTAACCACTGTAAGGGTTAGACTACGGTATACTGTTGAACATATTAATTATCAGAGTCCACAGTAATAAATATAAATTATGAATGAAATGATTTTTTCATGGGCAGAAGATGCCAATGGTAGAATGGTACATGTTGATGATGTACCAAAAGGTTTGAACTGTGGTTGTACTTGCCCTTGCTGCCATGAGCGACTTCAAGCCAGACATGGAGAAATCAGAGCACACGGCTTTGCTCATCATAGCGAGAATAGAGGAGCAAATCTCAAAATCTGCTATATGGTCATAATGTATAAGTTGGCAGAGCAGATAATTCAACAGGAGAAGAAGATTCACGTTCCTTCTTATTATGGAATATTCAAAGATAAAGATATTACCTTCTCAAAAGTTATAATTGATGATAGGTATGACCGGATAGATAAACAGCCGGACGTAATTGCTATTACCCCAGATGGCAAACAGTATCTTATCGAGTTCTCTTTTGCCTATAAAGTCCAGCATAAAGGCAAATTAGATTATCAAAATCTCAATTGTATTGAAATGGATTTGTCCTCACAAACGCTTGAATCATTGCGGGACTTTATTCTTTATTCAAATGAAGATAAGAAATGGCTCAATAACCAGTTGTATTTTGAGCAAATTGAGGAATTATATTCAAAACATGGCAAACAGGTAAAAGTAACAGACGATAACGACTGTATAAAATGTCAATTAAATACGGATTGTTGTGGTATTCGAATGAAGGGGTGTCAAACACCAATTATTATAGAAAATAGTGGTAAATTATACAGAGTATGCAAAACTAAGGAATACGAAACAGCAAAAAATATAGTGAATAAGCAATATGATGAGACTAAATATGATAATCCCGATTGGGAGCAATTTTGCTATAGAGAACGTCAATTCTTTTATGGAACTACTGGATTAAATAGAGAAAATACGCACAAAGAAATTATACGAAAGGACGAGATAAGAGACCGAATAAGGGAACAAACAGAATTTGAGGAGGCCGAAACTGCGAAAATACCACCAGAACAAAGGACGTGTTTTATGTGCAGAAGTAATCTGGACTGGATGTGCCGCGGCAATAGTTATGCTCATTGTGGACCGTACGCTACAATGGGAGTATCTAAAAATACTCCTCCTGATTCAGCAAAAACTTGTAGAGGCTTTCGAATAAAGCTCAATCGTAAATAAAATATTGGTAATATTACATCTTTTTTTTTTGATTATGTTGCTTATCATGATCAGAATAAAAGAAGGTCGGCTATGCAACAAGGTCATGGGTAAAAGTATAATCGAGCTTTGGATGGAATATATGTTTTCATTCTTCACGTTCAGATAATTTTGCGGCGGTAAGGAGTCTTTGAGGATTATCATTCTCCCATACCATCACGTCTTGAATAAAACACGCAGATCTTGGCTTCCTTATCCATGGATTCTCATTTTTGTCATACCATAGATTCACAACACTAATAGAAGGCAATTTGGCTAAACGCGTTTTCTTTTTCTTATCATTATCTGTCAGTAAATCTCGATAATATCTGATAAAGAAAGTTTCAACTTCCTCTACCTTCATGTTTGAGTGCCATCTTAAATCGCCAAAACATCCTATCCAAATTTCCAATGAGGAATCTTCTTTCAATGTTGACAGAATTGAATGTCTTAGATTCAATC
>JAAVCG010000025.1 GCA_014802435.1 Bacteroides sp.
ATGAGGAGCTCAAAGTCCGTGAACGTTTGCGCCAGGATGCTGTCAATGCACTCGCGCAGATAGCGCGAGGCATTAAACATTGGCATGCAAACAGAGATTTTGGGCGTAGTCATGATTGGTTGTTTTTGGTGGATGATTTTGCTGCAAAGTTACATATAAAATTTGGATTTATACGATTTTATGCCTCTAAAAAATCTACTATTTTAGAACATTAAGTGTCAGTAAATCAGCAATGTAAAAATTTAAAATCTACTATTATCTGCAAGTGACTGTAAATCAATGCGTTAGTTTGTATTCAAGGGGTAAATATCACAAAATCAATATGTTACTAATGGGTGTTGCTGTTTTATATTATAAATGACTGGTTACTATGCTTGATTTTTTTGCAACCACATAGCATCGCGGCCAAAATCATCAAGAATAACTGAGGCTGATTTCAGCCGAAAGCGCAATTTCAAGCGGCGTCGCGAGGATGGATAACTCAATGGATTTTTCATGGTGGGTAACGATTGATAGATTCTTTGAGCGCAAAGTTATGATATAATTTCGAAACGTCCAAATTTTTTGCGTTTCCCACGGATCTCGTAACTGCTTGATTATCAGCGTGGGAAACGCATGCCGATTTCCCACGTTTTACCCGCCCGCCTATCTCCCTGAAAATAAACCACTTAACCAACCCCGCGCAACCCCGCAATTCCCTCAATGGGAAACAAAAAAACTGATAATCCGTCAAAAACACCCCGTAATATAGCCCGGCAGGGCTATCCCTGTGGCAAAAACACACGGCGGCGGCGGATCGGAATCCGCCTCTCCATAGGGCGATGCCAACATTGCGGGCCTCATAACAGTTATCGTGGCTGCGCAGCCTATGGAGAGGCGGATTCCGATCCGCCGCCCCCCCCCGGCCGTGTCGCAAAACCATGAATGAGTACATGACCGGGCATCGTGGCGCCCCCGCCACGATGGAGCGCCAGCTCCACAATTACACAAATAGAAGCGAAGATGATGGCGCCACGGTGGCCGGTCATCTATTCTCCTAAGGTTTTACGATATCTCGCGTGGAGGTATGGGAGGGTGGATGGTAAAAAAATAAGTCGCAAACGCTTGAGGTTGGGGCGATTGCGACTTCGTTGGGGTGTTGTCTTACCAGGATTCGAACCTGGACTGAAGGAACCAAAAACCTTAGTGCTACCATTACACCATAAGACAATCATATGCGCTCAAGAGCTATGAGTGGCTCCTAAAGCGATTGCAAAGTTAGGAATTTTTTGTGAGTTTTGCAAGTTTTTTGCCGATTTTTTTTAAGTGGGAGCCGAGAGCGGGCATTATCCCGTAATGTTTCGCCATTATTCTGAGACGCTCAAGGAGCGAGGCGCGATGATTTTTCGTCGTGATTCCTTCGCTGAGATAATGGGCAGTGACTTGCCCTGTGAAGACGTTTAGTGGCGACTTTTTTAGTACCTTGATTACCCAGTCATAGTCGGCTGAGAATCGATATCGGAGGTCATAGTCGGGCGCAAGGTCGCGGCGCACTGCCATTGCCTGATGGCAAACGGTCATTCCGTCAAGAAATGAGCGGGCGGAGAGGGTGGCGGGCGCCGTCAGGTGGCGCGGGCCGATAATCTGTCGCTCGGAATTGACGAGCATGGTTTGTCCGTAGACAATTCCGGGCTCTTGCGGGGCCGAATGGATGGCGTCGGCATAGGTTTGGAGAGTCAGAGGCGAGGGGAAAGAATCTCCGGCATTGAGGAAGATTACGTAGCGTCCTTGGGCGGCGTGGAGGCCCCGGTTCATGGCGTCGTAGAGCCCCTTGTCCGGGCGGCTGATGATTGTCTTGTTGGCAATCGGAGCTTCGGCGGCAAGGGTGAGGGTCATATCTGTTGAGGCGCCGTCAATCAGCAGATATTCAAAGTCAGTCATCTGCTGAGCGGCGACGCTCTCAAGGGTTGGCGGCAGTGTCTCCGCCGCATTATAAGTAATTGTTATTATGGAGAATAACATTAGCGGATGCGGTCGGCGCTCTTGAGGAGATTCTCGTCGCGGATCATTGCACGATGAGCCAGCAACTCAAAGAAAAGCATGACGACAAAGCAGAATATTGAGGCGGTGCCGGTCGAGGCCGCAACGTCATGATAATGAAGGTAGAGAGCCTCTGCCATAATGCATCCAGTTGATACTATACCCAAGAATATCGCCAGCATACAAACATGCTTTTGACGGCGAAGATTGCGATACAGGAAAATGGTAATCAAGGGCAGTAGAGTGTTGATGGTATTCAGTATACCGAAGGTGATGTTATTGGTCGGACTTGCGTCAATTGAGGCGGATTCAATGTGAATCCATGGCAGAAACCATAGGGCTACGGATGCGATGACGGCTATGAGCAGATAGACGGATTGAATACGCTGAATTTGCATGATTTTTATTATAAAAGTTATGATTTGATAGCGTTGAAAAATTCCTGGCGGAGGTTGAGGTCATGTTCAAAGACTCCGAGATAGTCTACGGTGGTTGTTGCGGCATCTTGTTTTTCGACACCTCTCATTTTCATGCAGAGGTGTTCAGCCGTGCAGCAAACGATTGCCCCCTTTGCCGGAAGGGTTTCAAAGATTTCTTTGCAGACCTGAGCCGTCAGCCGTTCCTGGACCTGCAGGCGCCGGGCATAAGCATCGACCACTCGGGCTACCTTGCTCAGGCCAACCATCGTACCGTCAGGGATATAGCCGACAGACATGCGCCCGAAGAAGGGGGCAATATGGTGTTCACACTGAGAGTAAAACTCAATGTCCTTGACAATGACCATCCTTGAGCCGTTATAGTCAAAAATAGCCTGGCTGAGCAGTTCCGAGGGGTTGGTGCGATAGCCCGATGTTGCATACCACATTGCTTTTGCGGCACGCATCGGGGTTTTGCGGAGGCCTTCACGGGAGGGATCTTCGCCAATCAGTCGGAGTATTTCTTCATAGTGAGCCGCAATTTGGGCCACTTTTTCTTCGTCGTAGTTTTTAATTTCCATTTTTGATTCTGTCACGTACGGGTCTCATTTCGGAGGCAAAGCCGGGGAAATGTTTTTTGAGAAGGTCAAGTGCGGCACGGGCTTCGTCGTAGGAGCGGAAATCGCCGATTTTAACTCGCCAATAAGGGGAATCAAACGTTACGTAAGAGCCCCATTCGGGAAATTCGGCGCGGATAGCAGCCGCGCGAGAGTGGGCCTGAGAGCGCGCCGTGCGCGGGTTATTGCCGGAAAACACCTGGATTCTATATCCTCCGGTGGTGGCCTGAGGGGCTTTGTCGCCCTCGGCTGATTCATCGGCAGCGGAGCCGGAGCGCACGGGCAGGAGTCTGGCCGCAAGTTTTTCCGGTTGGTTTACGGTCAGCTGCGGATTTGAGGCGATGCGGCCTATGATTCCGAGCGTGTCGCCCGGTTCAGCCGCGAGGACTGACGCGGCGCCGAGCAGGCAGCCCGAGGCGAGAATAAGGAGCCGGCGATTGTTAATCATTGTCATTAATATTCGTTAGGATTGAAGAGGTCAATGGCTTCGATGTCAAATTGGTCAGGGAAGAGGAGCATGGTCCCGAGCATATTGAGGAAGGTTGAAAAGCCGATGGAGGCAAGGGTGGAGCTTAGGGTCCAGTTTGAGCCGAGATAGGGTAGGGGGAATTTGCGTTCCAGGGCTTTGACGGCGGCCTTGGCCTCATCAAAGCGCTTGAGGCGGCAGAGCGAGAGCAGCCCGGCCACACAGCTGTCAGGAGTCAGGAAGATATTCTGGTCCTTATCAGTCAGATAGCCCATGAAGAGCGTGGCGGCCTGTTCGTAATCGCCTGAGAGATAGAGCGAAGTGTGATAATTCGCCATCGAGTTATCAGGCATGACGTCAAAGTCAGCCTCGATGGTATACATCTCTTTGGCCGAATAGAAGTCTCCCTCCTCATAGAATTCCTCGATTCTGCTAATCCAATCATTGGCGTGGCGATGGTCAACGCAATAGTTATAGAAGAGGCTCAGCAGCTCGTGAGCCTCGGGGCGACGCAGCTTCAGCAGAATCTCTATGGGAGTGAAGTCATCGATTCGACACATTGCGCGCTCGGTCAGCACCTTTGCCGCCGCGTCAAATCTCTTAATTCCAATCAGGGCGCGGGCATAGAGCTCGGCAAGTCGATTGTCTGCCGCCATGTTGGCCTTATAGTAAGGTTGGAGCAGCCGAAGCGCCTCCTCTATTCGGTCAAGATGGAGCAGGGTAATGCCCCGGAGCTCAATGGTCATCAGGTCTTCCGAGTCAATGGCAAAGGCATAGTCCAGCGGGGTGATTGCCTTGTCAAACTGCTGGAGGTTAATGTATTCACGCGCCGTAGCGTTCCAGAACTCAATGTTGAAGGGCTCCAGGTCAGTCAGCTCCTCGAGGAGGCTGAGAGTGAAATGGACATCCCTGAATTCATCAGAATGGCGATAGAGCTCAAAGAGCAGAGTAGGGAGATAAGTGGTTTTATGCCTCAGGACCGGGAATTTGTTTTTGAGCCACATATAGAGCCTGAAATTGCAGGCCACGTTAATTAGCTGGATAATTGCTTCATCATCAAATTCCTCGGTGCGGTCAATGAGCTTGTCGAGGCGAGCCTGAGCCTTGTAAGGCTCGATTTTATCCACCTTGGTCAGGAGCCGGAGCAGAGTCCAGAGCGGATTTTGCCCCAGGGGCTGACTTGCCACTCCCTCTGCTCCTCCCTTGATTTGCAGGTCATGATAGATATAGCCGCGGCGCACTCCTAACTCCTCATTATCAGGGAAGAAGCGATAGCCGCGCAGGATGGCCTCAAGCTGGATATAGTCGTCGCCCAGGTCGGCGGCCTGATCGGCAATAGCAATCAGGTCGTCAACATCATAAAACTCGTTTAAATTTCCTTCACTGAGGTCGTTTTTAAACTGAGTATAGAGCATCAGGCGCTCATCATCCGGCTTTTCCATCATTTCTTTTGCTCTTTTTCCCAGCTGTCTTTGAGTCCGATAGTGCGGTTAAAGATGATTTTTTCAGGGGTAGAATCCTTGTCGGGGGTGAAATAGCCAATGCGCTGGAACTGGAATTTCGAGCCCTGTTCCTTGGCTTTTTCGGCCAGGAAGGGTTCAATCTTGATTCCGCTGACGATTTTCAGCGAGTCAGGATTGAGGAGCTCACGGAAGTCCTTTTCAGTCTCGGCAGCGGGGTTCTCAACGGCAAAGAGACGGTCATAGAGGCGCGCTTCCGCATCGACGGCATGAGCGGCGCTGACCCAGTGGAGCGTTCCCTTGACCTTGCGGTTTGCGCCGGGAAGGCCGCTGCGGCTTTCGGGGTCATAGGTGCAGTGCAGTTCGGTGATGTTGCCCTCAGAGTCCTTGACGACGTCTTCACACTTGATGATATATGCACCCTTGAGGCGCACTTCGCCGCCGGGGGCCAGACGGAAGAACTTCTTGGGCGGATTTTCCATGAAGTCGTCACGCTCAATGTAGATTTCGCGGCTGAACGGCATTTCATGGGTTCCTTCGGCGGGGTTCTCCGGGTTATTTTCCATGTTGACCATCTCGGTTTGTCCTTCCGGATAGTTGGTGATGACCACTTTGACCGGATTCATGACGGCCATGACGCGGGTTGCGCGGCGATTGAGGTCATCACGCACGGCATGCTCCAGGAGCGAGACGGAATTGAGCGCCTCATACTTTGTATAGCCAATGGTGTCAATGAATTTGCGGATGCTCTCCGGGGTGTAGCCTCTGCGGCGCATACCGCTGATTGTCGGCATTCGGGGGTCATCCCACCCGCTGACGAGTCCTTCCTTGACCAGCTGCAGGAGCTTGCGCTTCGACATGACCGTATAGGTCAGGTTGAGGCGGTTGAACTCAATCTGACGGGGGCAATAGTTGCCTCCTTGAGCGAGCTCCTGAGCGAAATAATCATAGAGCGGACGGTGAGGCACGAACTCCAGGGTGCAGATTGAGTGGGTCACGCCCTCAAAGAAGTCGCTCTGACCATGCGCGAAGTCATACATCGGATAGACCTTCCATTGGGTCCCGGTGCGGTGATGGGGATACTTCGTGATGATTCGATACATAATCGGGTCACGGAAGTGCATATTGTCACTCGCCATGTCAATCTTGGCGCGAAGCACTCGGGCTCCATCCTCAAACTCGCCGGCATTCATGCGCATGAACAGGTCCAGGTTCTCCTCCGGAGTGCGGTCACGATAAGGGGAGTTCTGGCCGGGCTGAGTCGGGGTGCCTTTTTGAGCGGCAATCTCCTCTGAAGTCTGGTCATCAACATAAGCCTTGCCTTCCTTAATCATTCTGACGGCAAGGTCAAAAAGCTGAGGAAAGTAATCGCTGGCATAATATTCGCGGTCGCCCCAGTCAAATCCGAGCCAGTGAATGTCTTCACGGATAGCGTCGACATATTCAACGTCTTCCTTGACGGGGTTGGTGTCATCAAAACGGAGATTGCAGGTGCCGCCGAATTTCTCGGCCACTCCAAAGTCCATGCAGATTGCCTTGGCATGGCCAATGTGGAGATAACCGTTAGGTTCGGGTGGGAAACGGGTGTTGAGTCGGCCGCCGTTTTTACCTTCGGCCAAGTCATTGGCCACGATTTGTTCTACGAAGTTAAGGCTCTTCTTTTCGCCCTCTTCAATAGTATCTTTAGTTTCTTCGCTCATAAATTTAAAAATTAATGCGCAAATTTACTAAAAAATTCTCAAACCGCCAAATTGGGCTCAATCGGCTCGCTGTGAATCAGGCGGGAACCGGATAGTATCCGAGGCCTTGAAGAATGAGCTGATTGAGGAGCAGGAGCGCTGCGGTCAGGAGCATGGTGATGGCAGTGATGGCCAGGAGTTTTGTGGCGCCGGGGGCGGGGAGTCCGCGATAGAGCAGCATGCTGCCGACGAAGCCCATTGCGGCGGGAAGCAACGGGAGGAAGCCCCATGTTTCCAGTCCGCCGCCAATCCAGAGGGCCATGGCGGCAAACTGCCCCATTGCACAGTAAATCAGCGCTGAGCCCTGAGGACCGACAGCGGTGGAGACGGTGCGTTTGCCGGTGGCGGAATCGGAGGCTATGTCGCGATAATTATTGACCAGGATGACCATTGCGCCCATCAGGCCGATGCCTAATGAGCAGATGAAGACCCAGAGAGGGATGGTCAGCGTCTGCAAATAGTAAGTCAGGCAAACGGGCACAATGCCAAAAAAGATTATGACGGCAACTTCGCCTAATCTGTTGCGCGACAGCGGGTAAGGCCCTGCAGAATAGGCAAGCGCACCAAGGGCGATGGCTATTCCGGCGGGGAGGAGAATCCATCCGCCCCGCAAGAGAGTGAGCAGCCCGATGGCGCAGGCCAGTAAGAGGGTCAGAATAGTGGCGCGCTTCATTGCCGGGGGCGCAATAACCCCGCGGGCGGGACCTTGGCGTTGGGCGGTGTCTATTCCGTCGCGTCCGTCAAAGTACTCATTGGCAAAGTTTGACGCCACTTGAGCCAGGACCGCGAAAACGATGCACACTCCGCCCCAGAGCCAGTCAACCGGCCCCTCAGAGGCCGCCATGCCTAATGCGGCAATCACTCCGCCCAGGGAGACGGGCAGAGTGCGGAGCCGCATGGCTTCTATCCAGTTACTTAAGGTTGCCACGAACTCGATTCAGATATTTTTTCATTCCCTCCGAGTCCTTATTCTCAATGAGCTGTTCAAGCTCGGCGAGCTGAGTGCGGATTTTTGAGAGCTGGGAGGTCGTGTGAGGGTTAAAGAGAATTTCCGTCAGCAGAAAATCATCTTCGCTCATCAGGCCGCGGGCAATGTCGAGATGACGCTTGAAAGTAGTGCCCGGAGCTGACTGGTGCTTCATGACTCCCGCAAAGACCAGAGTCGACGCAAAGGGAATTGACAGCGAATAGGCCACAGTTTCGTCATGTTCGGCAAAGGTGTATTCCTCAACGTGGAGATGCAGGTCAGAATATAACTGCTTGAAGAACGCGCGCCCCAGTCCGTCGCCTTCCTTGATGATGATGGCGTTTTCATTGCTGAGGTTGCTCAGTGAGGCAAACGTCGGGCCAAACATCGGGTGGGAGCTGACAAACGGGTGGCCGCATGAGGCGTAAAATTCCGGCAGCCCGGTTTTGACGGAGGCTATGTCGCTGAGCAGACATCGCTCCGGCAGATGGGGCAGAACCTGATTGAATGCTTCAAGGGTATAGCGCACGGTTGCACAGTTGAGCACCATGTCAGGGGCAAAATCCCTCACCTCGTCCATTGAGGAGAAGCGGCGGCAATTAAAGGTGAAGCGCAGGCGCTGAGGGTTGGGGTCAAGAATGGCCACGTCATGTTCAAACGAAAGCAGGTCACAGAAAAATGACCCCATTTTTCCGGCACCGAGAATCAGGATTTTCATCGTGCGTTGAGTACTTCGATTTGCTGGCGCACGGATTCTTCATGGATTGCCTGGAGCACTGTCTTCATGAAGTCGCCATCCATGTCCATTTCCTTGGCGGCATTGATTCGGGTCTGCATGATTTCGTCGTGGCGGTTCATTTGCAGGACGGGCATGCGGTGTTCCTTTTTGAACTGGCCGATTTCACGGCAGACGCGCATACGCTTGCTCAGGAGCTCAACGAGTTCGGAGTCGAGCTCGTCAATCTGGCGGCGCAGGGAGTCAAGTCCGTCAGTAGTTCCTTGCGGGCGGCGCAGAACGAGCTGGGAGAGAATATAGTTGAGCACCTCGGGAGTAACCTGCTGAGCCTTGTCAGAGAGGGCGCAGTCAGGGTCACAGTGGCTTTCAATAATCAGTCCGTCAAAGCCCATGTCAAGCGCCTGCTGGCTCAGCGGGGAGACGAGCTCGCGCTTGCCGCCAATGTGGCTCGGGTCACAGATAATGGGCAATTGAGGGAATCGGCGACGCAATTCAATCGGTATATGCCATTGGGGCATATTGCGGTAGAGATGTTTGCCATAGGCCGAGAAGCCGCGATGAATGGCTCCCAAACGGCGCACTCCGGCATTATAAAGGCGCTCAAAGGCTCCTACCCAGAGTTCCAGGTCGGGGTTGACCGGGTTTTTAACCAGCACGGGAGTGTCTTGGGCGTTAAGTTCGGCAATGGTGTCGGCAATCTCTTGCATGGCAAAGGGATTGGCACTTGTGCGTGCGCCAATCCAGAGAATGTCTACTCCGGCGGAAATGGCGTCAATGACGTGTTGACGAGTGGCCACTTCACAGGCCGTCTGCATCCCGTAAAGTTCCTTGGCCTTGGCCAGCCATGCCAGGCCGGGAGCGCCTACACCTTCAAAGCCGCCGGGTTTGGTGCGGGGCTTCCAGATGCCTGCGCGGAGAATTTTGATGCCGTTGGCGGCGAGTTCGGCGGCGGTTTGGAGGAGTTGCTCCTCAGTTTCGGCCGAACATGGGCCGGCTATGATTATCGGTTCGCCCGGGGCGATGATTTCTGTTATAGGTTTAAGTTCGGATAATGACATTTAAGGCTTATTTTAAGGTTTAAAGTTGAAGGTTTAAAGTTGAAGGTTTAAGGTTTAACGGTGGTTGAACAGTGGTTTAACGGTGGTTGAATTATTTTTTATTTTTTATTTTGTATTTTGTATTTTTTATTCTTCTTCAAATTCGTAGTTTTGATAGAGGAAGTCGTTGTAGGGGAAACGGGCCAGGTGGATTTCCTTGGCGTCGGTGTAAATCATCTGCTTGAGCTCGTCAATGTTGATTTGCTTCTTGGCGGAGATGAAGACGCATTTGCCGTTGAGTTTTGACATCCATGTCTCTTCCAGTTCCTTGAGCGAGACGTTTTCTCTGGTTTTGGGAGTCAGGTCATTCTCATCCTTGGGGGTGAAAGTGAAGGCGTCAATCTTGTTGAAAACCATAATCATAGGCTTTTCGGCAGCTCCGCAAACTTCCTGCAGGGTCTTGTTGACCACTTGGATTTGCTCCTCAAAATTAGGGTGGGAGATGTCAACGACGTGGAGCAGAATGTCTGCGTCTCTGACCTCATCGAGAGTGCTCTTGAAGGAGTCCACCAGGTGAGTCGGCAGCTTGCGGATAAAACCTACGGTATCGGTCAGCAGGAAGGGCAGATTGTCAATAATGACTTTGCGCACTGTGGTGTCAAGCGTCGCAAAGAGTTTGTTTTCGGCAAACACTTCGCTCTTGCTCAAAACATTCATCAGCGTTGACTTGCCGGCATTGGTATAGCCCACTAAGGCCACTCGAGTGAGCTTTCCGCGATTTTTACGCTGGATATTCTTTTGTTTGTCAATGCTTTCCAGTTCCTTTTTGAGGCGAGAAATGCGGTCAAGGATTATTCGGCGGTCCGTTTCAATCTGTGTTTCACCCGGCCCGCGCATACCGATACCGCCTCGCTGACGTTCAAGGTGGGTCCACATGCGGGTGAGTCGCGGAAGAAGATATTGATACTGAGCCAGTTCAACCTGGGTCTTTGCCGTAGCCGTCTGGGCGCGTTTGGCAAAAATATCAAGAATCAGAGTGGTGCGGTCAAGGATTTTCACCCCTAATTCGCGCTCAATGTTGCTCACTTGCTTCGTTGAGAGGTCATCGTCAAAAATAACCATGCCTATTTCGTTCTCCTCGACGTAGGTGCGTATTTCTTCCAGCTTGCCCTTGCCGACAAACGTGCGCGGGTTAGGCCAGTCAACTTTCTGCGTAAAGACTTTGACGGTCTCCGCTCCCGCCGTATCGGCCAGGAAAGCAAGCTCGTCAAGATATTCAAGGGCTTTTGATTCAGGCTGTTGGGGCGTAATGAGTCCCACTAACACGGCCCTCTCGTTCATTTCTTTTTGTATAATCAGGTCTTTCATAATTTGCAAATATAACGCTTAAATTGTATAAAAAGATGAAAAAACCGGATTATTTTCCGTCTTGATTCCCTTCAGGAGTCTTCATTTTGAGTTTCAGAGTGTCAAATCCCTTGCCGTAAACGCCGTTGACGTTGGCCTGGGTTATCAGAGCTTCATTGTCAATGCTCTTAACTATGCGATAGATAGTTACGGACTCGATTTTGCGACACATTACCAGCAGCATCTTCACTTCCTGCTTGGAGTACCAGCCCATTCCCTGGATTACGGTGCAGCCGCGATTGGCATCGTTATTTATCGCCGTGGCTATTTCTTCCCATTTGGGCGAGAAGATGGTAAACTGAACGGCCTGGCGGTTTGAGTTGATGATGAGGTCACACATATAACCCGTCATGACCGTCACTAACAGACCATAGACAATCTCACTGATGGAATAGCCCAACACGAAATAGGCCGAGCCGACAATGAAGAAGTCACATACCATCATCGTGCGTCCGATTGTCGCGTTGCTGCGCTTATTGACCATGGCGGCGATGATGTCCGTGCCGCCCGATGAGCCGTTATGGATGAACACCGTGCCGATACCTACACCCATGATTGCCGAGCCGAGAACCAACGAGAGAGTATGGTCATCCGGAAGAAGGCTGATGTTGGCAAACAGAGGCTGGGCCAGGTAGATGAGCACGGAAAGTACGGTCATGCCAAACAGAGTGCGTATCACGAATGTCTTGTCAACAATGCGGAGAGCCATGGCAAGGAGAATGAAGTTTACCGCATACATGGTGATGCCGACGGGGATGGCAAACGGGAAATTCCCCGCCTCATGCAGGCGCAACGTCAGAAAGTAGACAACCGAGCCCAAGCCCGCCATGCCTCCCATGACGACTTTTTGCGGAAGAATCAAAGCTGTGAAGCCAAACGCATAAAGCGCTAAGCCAAAGACGATAAACAGATAGTCGCGAGCGTCCATCCAGGTGAGTTTGTTGAACTTGGGCATTGTCGTGATGATAATTGATTTTTAAATTTTATACTGCAAATTTACGCATTTTTTGACATATTTAATAGATTCTATGAAAAAAAATCGTTAAATTTGCGCCTGAATATGAAAAAAGAACTGACCGAAATTCTTGAACAGCTGCGTGACTTGACCGCTAAAGTCGAGGCTCTCATTGATAATATTGAGGATAATCCCGCTCCCCTTGAAGTGATTGAAGAGGAGTTAGAGGAGGAACTGGAAGAGTTGGAAGAACTGGAAGATACCCCCCAAGATGTCGTCCTGGATTCAAATCCCTCTGAGGTCCCTGAAGTCTCTGATAACTCTGATTTCTCTGATGTCGCCAAACCCTCAAGTTACTCAACTCCGCCCCTGCCGGCGGCTATTAAGTTCAGCCTTAATGACCGCTTCCGCTTCCAGAGAGCCATCTTTGGAAATTCACCGGAACGAATGGCCAACGCAATGACCGCCATATCGGCCATGACCACGGCCGATGAGGTCTATGCCTATCTGACCAATGTGCTTAACCGCGACGTCAATGACCCTGACGTTGAAGACTTTTTCCGCGAGGTCACTCTTCGCTTCTCTGATCATAAACCCCTGATTATCTAATGCCAGGCAAGCTATATATTGTCCCGACTCCCGTCGGTAATCTTGAAGATATGACTCCGCGGGCCGTCAGAATCCTCAGCGAGGCTGATCTGATCCTTGCCGAGGATACGCGCACGTCCGCCCCCCTGCTCAAGCGCTTCGGGATTTCTACTCCGATGGTGGCACACCATAAGTTTAACGAGCACTCTACGGTCAATTCCCTCGCTGACCGCATTGCCGCCGGCGAAACCATAGCCCTGATTTCTGATGCGGGTACCCCCGGAATTTCCGACCCCGGATTTATGCTTTCACGCCGTTGCCGCGAAATGGACATCCCCGTTGAAACCCTCCCGGGACCTACGGCGCTCATTCCCGCACTGGTGAATTCCGGCCTGCCGATTGACCGTTTTTGCTTCGAGGGATTCCTCCCCCAGAAAAAAGGACGCCGGACCCGACTGGAAGAACTGGCTCAGGAGACGCGCACTTTTGCCATCTATGAAAGCCCCCTGCGGCTGGTCAAGACCCTCGGCGAACTCGCTGAGGTGTGTGGCAATGACCGCCCCGCGTCCGTCAGCCGTGAGATTTCAAAAGTGCATGATTCAACGGTTCGGGGCTCCCTTGCCGAACTGGCGCAATATTTCTCCGTGAACAATCCGCGCGGCGAAATTGTTATCATCGTAGGTGGGAAACCTGAACCACCAAAATCTGAACACCGTAACAAATATAAAGACTCTGTAAAATGAAAAAGTATGCAATTGCTGCGGCGTTGGTGGCCGCTCTGCTCCCGTTTCAATCTTGTGGCAACAAAAAGCTCTCTGAAGTAGAAGAGAAGAATCCCAAATCTCAACTTGACGATTCTCTGCAAGTGGCGCTGGCTAATGCCGACTCGCTCTTCGCCATGCTCTATGACGTTACGGTTGGGATGGAACAGATTACCCGCCTGGAAAAACTCGTCGGCACTGAAGTCAGCGGCGAATCGGCCACTGCACGTGAAAGCATCGCCAAGCAGATGGAAGCCATTCAGCGCGGTCTCGTGGAGCGCCGCAAGCGCATTGAGGAACTCGAGCGCCAGCTCGCCAATAATAAGGGCGTATCAGCCAAGTTCCGTCAGCAGATTGAAATTCTCCGCTCGCAAATTGACACTCAGGCTGCAACCGTAGCTTCCCTCCAGAAGCAACTCGAATCAGCCAACATCCATATCGCTTCCCTCGAATCTGAAATCACCGGACTCAATGCCGGAGTGGACTCAATCAATGCCGTTCAGAAGAAAACCGAGGCTGAACTCAACTCTGCAATCTCTGACCTCAACGCCGTTTACTACGTCATCGGCTCCAA
This sequence comes from Bacteroides sp., assembly GCA_014802435.1. Lineage (GTDB taxonomy): Bacteria > Bacteroidota > Bacteroidia > Bacteroidales > Muribaculaceae > UBA3263. The sequence goes on from JAAVCG010000025.1 coordinate 13,743, forward strand.
GGATGAGCTCAAGGAGCATAACATCATTGAAGGCGGCGGATTCCTGCGCAAAACCAAGGTGCTCCCCTCTGATTTTGACAAGGGATACATGACCCGCGCTGACCGTCGGTCACTCGCCGTTATCCCTCTGGACTCCAAGAAGGCCAAGGTGCTCACCTCGCAGCCCACTGACAGCTACCGCATTGACCGCGCCTCTAACGGTCTGCTCTCGCTGGTAATCACCAATCCTGAGGCTTTCTGGGGCACTACCAATATCCTCGTAATTAAAATTGACTAATAATTTCTTTACTTACAATGAAAAAAATCTTTCTTGCTATGGCTCTCTGTGTGAGCCTCAGCGCATGTGCCTCTAATCCGCTCAGCTCCATCTTCGGCGGCAGTTCATCTTCGTCTACCGAGCAATCCTCCTCTAAGGGCGGCTCTCTGGGCGATATCCTTGGCGGAGTCGTCGGCGGTCTGCTGACAACTGACAAGGTCGACGTCAACAAGATGGTCGGCACCTGGACCTACAGCTCTCCCGCCGTTTGCTTCAAGTCTGAAAACTTCCTCCAGAAGGCCGGCGGCTCTGCCGTAGCCTCGACTGTAGAAAGCAAGCTCGCTCCTTATTATAAGACTGCCGGGCTCAATAAAATGGTTCTCACCATCAATGAAGACAAAACATTCGTGATGAAAAGCGGCAAAATTACCGCCCGCGGAACCATTGAAACTGACGGTGAAGGCGAAGTTTACTTCAACTTCAAGGCCCTCGGCTCTATTCCCGCCGGCAAGATGAAGGCTTACGTTACGATGACTGCCGGTAAGCAGATGAGCCTCATGTTTGATGTGACCAAGCTCGTGACCATCGTCAAGACTGTGGGCAATGTCAGCGGCTCTACGGCTATCAAGGGCGTCACTTCTCTCCTTGAAAGCTATGATGGCATCTGCGCCGGATTCAAGCTCAATAAGAAGTAATTCCTCCCGGGCGTTATGAGGCTCTTGACCAACATAACGCGCTCTTACGCAAGGTTGACGCGACATCACGCGGACACCTTGCGTTTGTTTTCTCGTATTCTGGATGTTCTGACAATCATCTGCTCCATTCTGGCGCTGGCCGCACTTGTTCTCTATGCCGGATTTGACCATGAAATGATTCCTTTCCGGCGAATTGCTCCGTGGCTTAACGTCTTTCTGGGAGTATTTGCCGTGAATATCCTGTTTAACCTCCTGTTGAGATTTCAGGATACTTGCCGCGAAACAAAACTCCTGAAGTGGATTGTCGACGGCTGCATATTGCTGATTTTCATTCTCCATCTTCTGGTCAGGCACCCGTGGATTAATAAGGTGCTCGTCGGTGCCGTGGCCGTTTACTCCGCCGTTTATATCTGCTGGGCGCTGATTCGCTCCCTGGGCAAGCGCACTAATCCGTCGTTGATTCTTTCCGTCTCGTTCCTCCTCGTTATCGGCCTGGGGACACTGCTTCTGATGCTCCCTAAGTGTACGGTCAATGGTATTGCCCCGGTCGACGCTCTCTTTGTCAGCACTTCGGCCGTCTGTATCTGCGGGCTGACGTCGGTTGATGTCGCCGCTAATTTCACTCCTCTCGGACTCTCTATCATTGCGCTGATGATGCAGGTCGGCGCCCTTGGAGTAATGACCATTACCAGCTCTTTTGCCCTCTTTTTCAGCGGCAATGCCTCGATTTATTCCCAGCTGATGGTGCGCGATATGTTCTATTCCCGCACTATCAATTCCCTCCTCCCAACTTTGGGCTATACCTTGCTTTTCACTCTCGCCGTGGAGGCCCTTGGCGCCGTTGCAATCTTTTTCAGCATCCGCGGACTGTTTCCTGACCTCTCGTCCGCTCAGCTTTGGGCAACCGCCGGATTTCATTCGCTCTCAGCATTCTGTAATGCCGGATTTTCAAATCTTCCTGACGGAATGGCTAATCACACCCTGATGAGGGGCAATCAGCTGATTTACATAGTTATCAGCGTGCTCGTCATTGCCGGGGGCATCGGATTCCCTATTCTTGTCAATGCCAAGGATGCCCTGACCGAACAGTTTAGGCGCCTCTCGGCTCGCCTTCGTCGCCGCCCCCTCCCGCCGCGCCATCCTCATCTCTTCAATATGAACACGCGCGTTGCGGTCTTCACGACTTTTGTCCTCTTCGCGCTGACCTTTTTTCTCTTCCTCTTTTTTGAGTGGAACGGAGTTCTTGGCGGAATGTCGCCTTATCAGAAGCTCGTTCAGGGGGTGTTTAACTCGACGACTCCCCGCTCCTCAGGGTTTGTCAGCGTCAGCCCTGCCGGATTTTTGCCCGTCACTCTGCTGTTAGTGATGTTTATGATGTGGATTGGTGCCGGTTCGCAGTCAACTGCCGGAGGCATCAAGGTCAACACTTTCGCCGCCGCGCTGCTCCATTTGCGCGGAGTGGTTAGCGGCCGCAGGTATGTAACGGCCTATAATCGGCGCATCTCCCTGGCCTCGCTTTCGCGTGCTCAGGCCGTAATTGTCTTGTCTCTGCTCAGTTACGCGCTTTTTGCAGCCGCTATGTTTATCCTCGCTCCGGAAATCCCGCCCCGAGCGCTGCTCTTTGAAACGCTCTCGGCGCTCTTCTCCGTGGGCTCATCGTTTGGAATCACTCCGTCCCTCCCCGTCGGCGCAAAACTCCTCCTTTGCTCGGCAATGTTCATAGGGCGCGTCGGACTCCTCTCACTCCTCATGGGCCTCGTTAAACAAAGCTCAAACCCGCCGATAACCCTCCCCGAAGACAACCTCATCATAAATTAAAAATGAAAAATTAAAAATGAAGAATGAATTAAAAGTACAAAATACAGAATACAAAATAAAAAATAATTCAACCACCATTCAACCACCGTTCAACCACCGTTAAACCTTAAACTTTAAACCTTCAACCTTCAACCTTCAACCTTCAACCTTAACCCAAACATGCGCTACCTGATAATCGGACTTGGAATTTACGGGTCTAACCTCGCCAAGGACCTCACTGACATGGGTCACGAAGTGATCGGGGCCGACCGCTCGCCGACGATTGTCGACTCCATTAAAGAATACATCTCGACGGCCTATATTCTTGACTCTACGGATGAGGCCGCACTCAGCGGATTGCCTCTCACGGGAGTTGACCTCGTAATCGTAGCCATCGGTGAAAACTTTGGCGCCTCAATCAAGACCGTGGCTATCCTCAAGAAATTAGGAGTGAAACATATCTATGCCCGCGCGGCCGATGACCTCCATTACGCCATTCTTGAGGGCTTGCAGATTGACCGCATAATCACCCCCGAACAGCGCGCCGCACGTGACCTTTCCATGGAGATGGCCCTCGGACATCATGCACGCGTAATGAACGTCACTCCTGATGTTTACACCATGCGCTTTGAGGCCCCCGATATTTTTATCGGCTCCGCCTATGCCCGCCTGCAGATTGAAAAAGATTACGGCATGCGTCTGATTGCCGCATTCCGCCCTGCAGATAAGAAAAACCTCCTTGGAGTCTCATCCCTTAACCTCGAACCGATTGACCTTACTCAGGCCGAAGTTGCCCAGGGCGACATCCTTCTCTGCTTTGGCTCCCGCCAATCCTTCCTCAAGCTGATGGCTCACTGCTCCTAAGTTAAAGAGAGTTAATTAAGAGGGTGAGGATTAAACTTTTGTGATGAATTTTGTCTAAGGGATTAGATTAAATTTCATCACACATATATATGTATTTCCATTTTAGAATGGCCTTTATGGCCACAGCTCTTAGTTTGGCCTCTGTGGCCATTGCCGCAGAGCCCTCGGCGGCCGATACTATCTCGGTTGAGCAGATTATAGCTCCTCTGCCGGCGTCAACTCCTCAGGTCTGGACCTTCAGTGATTGCCTGAATTGGGCTATTGAGAACAATACTGAGGTGCGCCGCTCGATGCTCAACGTCCTCTCTGCCCGCCAGGACGTCCTCTCTGCCAAGGATGCATGGCTCCCTACGGTCAGTTTCTCTACCAATCAAAATTTTACCAATTATCCTGGCAATGAGCAGGGGCGCGACCATAATGCCTATGGCAGCGCCTATAATATCGGAGCCTCATGGACGGCATGGGACGGCAATGTGCGCAAGTATGCTTCGGAATCGGCCAAGCTGATTGAGCAGCAGCGCGCGCTGGCCGGCGATGACGCCATTGTTACTCTCAAGTTGGGAATCCTTGATGCTTATCTTAACATTATGTATTCAGAGGAGGCTGTCAAAATTGCCGAACAGACTCTGGAAGTCAGCACCGCACAGGCCGAGAGAGCCAAGCGACTGGCCGAGTCCGGACGAACCTCACGAGTTGACTATGCCCAGATTGAGAGTCAGAGAGCCCAGGATGCTTATAATCTGACTGTGGCGCGTAATAATTTTGAAAGCGCAAAGTTGACGCTGAAAAAAATCCTCACCCTCGGGATTGACTATGATTTAAACGTTGCCGAGGTGAATTTCCCGGATGAAGAGGTGCTCGCCCAATTGCCCGCGGCGACTGAGGTCTATAATTTGGCGGCCGACTGGCTCCCTCAGTTCAAGAGCAATGAAATTTCCAAGTCCATTTATAGCAACGATATTAAAATAGCCAAGGCCGGACGCCTCCCTTCCGTTTCAGTCCAGGGAGCGCTTGCAAGCGGCTATTCTTCAGGCTCTTCACGCAACTGGGCCGCCACGATGGGCCGCAATTTCAATGAAAACATCGGGTTGACGCTGAGTGTGCCTATTTTTGACGGAAATTCAACGAAACGCGCCGTTGCCAAGGCGCGCCTGGCCGAGCTGGATTATGATTTGACTCAGCGCGACTTAATGGATAATCTCTCGCAGACAATTGAAAATCTCTACATCAATGCCGCCAATGCTCAGGCCCGATATACTGCCGGAGTGGCTCAGCTTGATGCCGTTCAGCTATCGTCTGACCTGGTCATCCGCCAGTTTGAACTCGGTTATGTCAACCCCCTGGAGTTTTTGACCGCTCATAATAATCTGCTCAACGCGCGCCTTGAGTTGCTCCAGAGCAAATATATGGCTATCCTCGCCTCAAAAACAATCAGCTTCTATGCCACTCAGGAAATCTCTTTGAATTAAAAAATCCCCATTGATAATAAGATGAATAACAAAACGCAAACCAAGTTTTTGAGCTTCACTGCCGCCGCCATGATGATTGGCGTCAGCGCCTGCTCGGAGAAAAGCTCCTTTGAACTGGAAACCTACACGGTCACGCCAACGTCACTTTCTGAAATCGTGACCGCTACGGGCACCATGGAATCAGTGACTTCGGTCGACGTCGGTACGCAGGTGACGGGTATCATCAGCAATCTGCTCGTTGATTTTAACGATGAGGTCACAAAGGGGCAGCTGATTGCCGAAATTGACAAGACGGTGCTCCAGAGCGAGCTCCAAAGCGCCGACGCCACTCTCGCTTCGGCCAAGGCAACTTATGAGTATGCCAAGGCCAATTTCGAACGCGACAAGGCCCTGCATAATGAGAAACTCATTTCTGATTATGAATTCCAGACCTCACAGAAGGACTATGAAGTGGCCCGAATGGCCTATGAAAAAGCGCAGGCTGATCGCGTCCGCGCCGCCAAGAATCTTACTTATGCTGAAATCACTTCGCCTATTGACGGAATTGTCGTTTCGCGTGAGGTGGAAGTGGGTCAGACGGTCGTTTCAAGCATGAGTGTGGCCAGTCTGTATGTCATTGCTGACCTGGATAATATGCAGGTGGTGGGCAATGTCGACGAAGCGGATATAGGCCAGGTGAAAGTGGGCCAGAATGTAACCTTTACGGTTGACGCTTACCCCGACGATACTTTCAGCGGAAGCGTTTCACAGGTGCGCATCAGCCCGACCACTACTAATAACGTCGTGACCTACGAGGTGATTGTCTCCACGACTAACCCTGACCATAAGCTCATTCCCGGCATGACGGCTAACCTTTCCATCTACACTCTCCAGCTCGAAGATGCCATCGCCGTGCCCCTCAAGGCACTGAAGTTCGAGCCGATGCCGGCCGAGAAGGACTCCAAACTGCCTGAGCCCAAGCCCCTTGACCGCCAGGCTGAAAATTCCGTATGGGTGCTCCGCAATAATCAGCTCGTGGAGACGGCCGTTACCCTCGGAATGAAAAACAGTGTCTATCAGCAGATTACTGACGGTCTGCAGGTTGGCGACAAGGTTGCGCTCCAATATCATGAAATCCAATCCGGCAAGGGCGATGATGCCCAGAAGGCCCAGGAAAATCCCTTCATGCCCAAGCCTCCCGGCTCGAAGAAAAAATAATCCCCGCCATGGCTAAAGAAATTATCAAGGTTGAAAACCTGAAACGTTACTTCAAGGTGGGCGACGAAACGGTAAAGGCCCTCCGCGGAGTGTCATTTACAATCTATGAGGGCGAGTTCGTCACTATCATGGGCACTTCCGGCTCCGGCAAGTCAACGCTGCTGAACACCCTGGGCTGCCTCGACACTCCCTCGTCGGGCGAGTATTTCCTTGACGGCATCCCCGTCAAGGGAATGAACCGCAATGAGCGGGCGCGCATCCGCAACCGTAAAATCGGGTTTATTTTCCAGAATTATAACCTCCTGCCCAAGACGACGGCCCTGGAAAACGTTGAGCTCCCCCTGCTTTATAACCCCGCAGTCAGCGCCAAGGAACGCGCCGAGCGTGCTGAAAAGTGTCTGCGCGAAGTGGGCCTCGGCGAGCGGCTCTACCATAAGAGCAACCAGATGTCGGGCGGTCAGCAGCAGCGTGTCGCCATTGCCCGCGCCCTGGTAAATAACCCCGTCATAATCCTTGCCGACGAGGCTACGGGTAATCTTGACACCCGAACCTCTTTTTCCATCCTGACGCTCTTTCAGCGACTTTATCGCGAGGGGAAAACGATTATCTTCGTGACCCATAACCCCGAGCTGGCCCTTTATTCGTCGCGTAACATCATGTTGCGCGACGGCAGAATCGTCAGCGATGAAGTCAATCCTGACATCAAGTCGGCCGAGGAAGTCTATCGCAATCTCCCTGCTGAAACAGAATAATCCCCCCTTATTTGCTATATGAAACTGTCTAATCTTTCAAAAATAGCCATCAAGGCGTTGGGTAACAACAAGATGCGTTGTTTCCTGACCATGCTCGGCGTTATTATCGGCGTTGGTGCCGTGATTGCCATGCTTGCAATTGGCCAAGGCTCCAAAAACTCCATCAAGGCTCAGATTTCCGAGATGGGAAGCAATATGATAATGATTATGCCCGGGGCCGAGCGCCGAGGCGGTGTGCGCCAAAGCAGCGAGGATATGCAGACTCTCAAGCCCGCTGACTATGACGCCATAGTCAATCAGGCCACTCTCATTGACAAAATCTCACCGATGGTCTCCTCCTCCGGCCAGTGGGTCAACGGAAACAATAACTATCCCTCACAGGCTCAGGGTGTTAATACTCAGTATCTCGACATCCGTCAGCGCAAGGTTGACCGTGGCGAAATGTTTACCGAGGCCGACGTCAAAACCGCCGCTAAGGTTTGTGTCCTCGGCAAGACCCTGATTAATAATCTCTTCCCTGACGGCACTGACCCCATCGGTAAAATTGTCCGCTTCGGCTCAATTCCTCTGACCGTAATCGGGGTGCTCGACGAAAAAGGTTATAACACCATGGGTCAGGACCAGGACGATTTGGCACTGGTGCCTTACACGACTGTCATGAAGCGTATGCTCGCCATTGATTATCTCCAGGGCCTCCAGGCTTCTGCCATTGACGAAAACCAAACCGAGGCCACTATTGATGAAATCACGGAAATTCTCCGCAGCAGCCATAAACTCCGTCCGGACCAGGCCGATAACTTCAATATCCGCTCCATGCAGGAACTCGCCGAGATGATTTCCTCTACCTCTTCAATGATGACGGTGCTCCTGGCTGCCGTTGCCGGCATTTCCCTGCTCGTCGGCGGCATCGGCATCATGAACATCATGATTGTCAGCGTTACGGAGCGCACCCGCGAAATTGGTCTGCGTATGAGCATCGGCGCTACGGGCCGCGACATTATGACTCAATTCCTTATCGAGGCGGTGATTATCTCCGTTACGGGCGGTATTCTGGGCATACTGACCGGCGCCATCGCAACTTGGTGCATAAAAATCTTTGCCAACTGGCCCGTGGCCATTGATCCCTCGTCGGTGGTCCTCTCATTCGTTGTCTGCACTCTCATCGGTATCATCTTCGGGTTCTATCCCGCAGCCAAGGCCTCAAACCTTGACCCCATCGAAGCCATCCGCTACGAATAAATCACCCAAATTCCCCCCCCTTAGACAAAAAAAAGTGGAGACCCCAACACGGGCCTCCACTTTTTTAGTAAGGAAGAGAGGATTACTTCACGATGACTTTGCGTCCGTTGATAATATTGAAACCCTTGGCGGGAGCAGCCAGGCGACGACCCTGCAGGTCATAAACCGCATCCCCTTTCTCCGCAACAGCTCCGATTTCAGCAATGTGAGTGGTCTCGGCATCTTTGGAATCGGCGCTTACGTGGGTGATGACGTAGGTCTTGGAGTTATCGCCGTTGAGAGTAACCTTGCCGGGAGCAGAGGTGCGGGCAACGGTGAATTCCGTTACATCGTCGATGGCGAAATTAACCTGGGCGGTAGAGTAATATAATGAGGCGGGAGTAGCTGATTCTTCACCGGCTTCATGAGTGTGAGAGAACGTTACCTTACCTTCATTGACGGTGGCAACCCAGTTCTGCATCTTTGCGTCGGTGCCTTCGGGAAGTGCTTCGGCTGAGAGGTGGGCTGAACCGTCAGTGAAATGAACATTGCCTTCAGAATCCTTGATAGTGTAGACATTGCCGTTTTCAACTACGCGATAGCTTGCTTCGTCAGTTTTGATTTGGCGGGCGGCCTCAAGTGCGGCATACATAGCAGCTTCCTTATCGGTCAGCGCTTTTGCATCAGTGGCGGCAGCGTCAAGAGCAGTTACGGCGCTCTGAGTGAAGTGGCCAACCTGCTTGCAGTGAACGTCGGCGTCAAATTCTTCGTCGTCCAGAGGCCTGCAGATGTCTTCAATCTTGTCATCAACCATTGCGAAACCTTCCGCAACCTTGGTCATCATGTCGGTGTCATTTGAAGTTTCACGAATGGCGGTCAGGATAAGTCCGGTGCCATCAGTGATGTCATTGTTGCCGAGAGAGCAAGGAATATTGGTGTCGTCGCCGTTGATAATCATCATACCGGCGGGGTTTGATGTTCCTGCTTTACCGCCCTTGATGACGAGCTTGTTGCTGCTCAGGGCTTCGGCATCGCCGAATGCTTCGCTTGAAAGTTCAATGGCTGTGGGCACTTCGTTGAGGTCCCATGCGTAGACCGCACCGGTGCCGGATGAGCCGCGATGTTCCGTATAGGCTGCGGCAAACTTCTGAGCGCCACGGTTATAGAGGTAGAATTTGTTGTCAACTTTTACAAAACCCCAAAGGTGGTTGTCATTTTCAGAATCAAGGGTGGCTCCGGATTTGACGGTGGTGGTCATGTGGCCGGATGTTTCGTCATAAATCAGAGCTCCACGAACGGCATCAACTGATTCAATGGTGTAAAGCTTGGTGCTTTCCATCAATTTTGAGGGCCATACTTTTGCAGCTTCTTCAACTTCAGTGAGCAGTTTCTGATAGTTCTGCTTGGTGGTTTCTGAAAGGGGGAGGTTCACGTCTCCATCAAATACAAAATTCTCAGCAAACTGAACGAGAGCCTGATCGGCTTCCATTCCAAGCTTTTCAAGGGCAGCAAGGTAAGCGGCCTTAGCTTCAATCAATGCCGGACGCATTGCCCAGTTTTCTTTGAAGTTTTCCTTATTGGTTACGACTACCCATTTAGAACCGGCATCAACGCGAACGTATCCGCAAACGTAGCGAACGTCAGTGTTATGATTGTCATTAAAGAAGAAGGCTTTATTATCGTTCTCTCCTGCCGGAGTAGTTCCAATCCAGTTGGCATAGACGGGATAGTATTCAGTGCCAACGGTTGTTCCATCAAAATTGCCGATGTAATAAATTTGTGCCATGAGTAAGTCAACCATGGGAACTCGTGCGTTGCCTGACAGATTGCCGACAAATTTTTTGGTTGACGGGCTATATAATACGTATGCACCGTCATCGTTAACCTTGACTTTCCAGAAAACCGTTGCTTCGTCTTCTGAGTCAGGCGTCTGAAGAAGTTCATCGTTTGAAACGTAAACATAGTTATCCGCACGTTCATTGTAAATCTGCATGGCCTCGTATTCATTCATTACGTAAGTGGCCGCAAGGTTGGTTTTCGAGATGGTGGCGGTGTTCTGACAGGTAAAGCCGGCATATTCAGGGAATGAGCTGCCAATTTCAGACGCAGAAGTGATCGACATCAGTTCTTCGCCGTCGTTTGCTAATTTGAACGTGAGAGTAAGCTCAACGGCATTGTCGGCAGGAACCATTTCCCAATAGAGGGCGGTTGTTGCAATGCTGTTTTTTGCGTTGTTGCAGTACAATACGTCGCGGATTGCAGAGTTTGAGTTTGCCGGCTGATTTCCGAGATATCCGATGTCAGCCTTGTTCTGATAAAGCATTACGACGGGATTCTGAGTGTCAAACTCCGCATCCGTATCAACCAGAGTCCAGTAGAATTCATCTTTTTTATGGGCTTTGGCATTCCATCCGCTGGCTACGATCTTGTTGCCGTCGCCATCATTCAGCGAGAACTGAATCTCATTGGGCAATTCCTGAGAAACGGTAACAAAAAGTTCTGAGCCCAAAGAGCTAACATAGGCATTTTCAGTCTGTTCACCGTTTCCTTCACGCTCTGAGAGATCCATGGAAACGAAAAATCCGGTAGTTGCACGCGGAGTTTCGCCGGTCGGTTCTACAGATCGAAGGAGAACCTTATCGCCGGTAGAGAAGGGCAGAGCGGATGCCACGTTACATTCGTAGAAATAGTAAGGATGACCGCCTCCTTCTGCTTCCCAAAGAACCATGTTATAGCTGTCGTCTGCGCCGTTTCCGTCCCAATAAACATTGGTGTCCGGTTTACGAATTTTGAATTCTCCGGCGGTAGTTTGTGCGTCTACTGCATAGGCAAAAGCATTTGCCGGGGAGGTCAGAATGAGGTGATTGCTGTTATCCGCATTCTCCGGAACATAGGCATTGGTGTCGAGATTTTTGAATTTCCAGTTATCTCCGTCGGCAATTGCCTGCCAGACATAGTTGCGGCCCACCGTGGTAACGTTTTCAATTGTCATGTCATGGTCGCCGCTAATACGTCCGTCAGCTGTTGCATATCTGAATGCGTGACGAGCATCGTGCCCATCATAGATCAGATAGAAAGCACCATCCGTAAGGGTAGTAACCGCATCTGTTGACTTAACAGTGCAATTTAGCACCGAAGTCGCTCCTGCAACGGTTTGCGGAGCCAGTGCCGCCGCTGCAAGCGCAGTAATTAACAGTAGTTTTTTCATTGTTTTTTTGATGTGAGTATTGATTGATTGTATTTGCTTGAGTATTAGGTGTGTAATTCGGATGTGGCCATACACTATTAAAAGTGCGCAAATTTACAATAAAATCTGCACTGAATCAACAATTTGCGTGTTAAAAATTGTTAACAATTGGGCGCGCAAATGCCTCAGTCAAGCATCAGCGCCATCCGGGGACGACGCGCCGGAAGGCCCGTAACATCCGCAATGGGGGCGGAGGAGAAGAGCAGGGCCGAGAGGGTAGGGGCGTCGACATCGAGGGCGCCACAAAGCCCGTTAACTCACACATTTTTCAGAGCCCTCAAAACCTTCCTCTTTTTATTTAAGTCATGAAATATGTTTTGAGATTTTTTTTACAAAATCCTCGGCCTGGGGTCGAAGAAACGCGAACAACTCTTCATCACAATAAACAAAATCCTCATAGTCACCGGATTGTCTATTTTCATAGAGCTGCTGATATATTCTCCCATATTTCGCTTCAAGCAAACCTGGTTTGATAAAGTGAAGACCAAGCATCGTCTTAATTCCTTTATGGGTAGATGCTTCAAGGTTTGAATATAGCATTAATGCAGAAGCAGCATAATAACAGGCATAATATAGTCGGTTTACTGCGGCATTAAAGTATCCTCCGCGAGCATTATAGTCCGCTTCTTCAAGCGTTTCAATTGACCGTTTGAGCCGATAATTTATTAAATCGTTTTGTGTTCCGGAGTCTAAGGATTCGTTCATATGGCTATTCCGTCATGTAATACATTTGCGGTAAAAGGAGTGCGACGAGCAAAGAACACTTTGGGTACAAGTATTAGAGGGGAAATCTCTTTTTCTATCTCAAGAGAGAGATCATATAAGTGTCCTGAAATATCACTCTTTCGTCGGATAAATTCACCGGGAGAAAGATTGTCCGGCAATAAGATAAGTAAGTCTATATCGGAGTCAGAGTGTGCATCGCCTCGAGCCTGTGAGCCATATAGCAAAACATTAGCGTCAGGAGCTACAATCTGCAAGCAACTCTTAATCTTATTTCGAACTGTATCCGTTATTTTCATGCGGCAAAGATAACACAATTTTTCAAATCCACCAAATCTGACATCAGTCAAGCATCAGCGCCATCCGGGGACGACGCGCCGGAAGGCCCGTAACATCCGCAATGGGAGCGGAGGAGAAGAGCAGGGCCGAGAGGGTAGGGGCGTCGACATCGAGGTCTACGGCCGCTGAATCTGAGGCCGGTTGAACCGTAAGTTTTCCGCCCTGAAGGGTATAGACGGCATTATTCTCCTCAATGATGGGGTCAGTCAGGCGGATGCGTAGCCGCAGTGAGGGGTTTGCAGCCGCGAGGGCCGATAAAATAGGCTCGGGATTGACTATGCGGGCCATTCCGGCGGCAACGAGGTCGCCTCCCGCCATTTGGTCTGATGCGGGGGTGAGGATGGTTATCGGTCGGTCAGGAAATTGCTCTTTCAGGCGCATTATGACGGCATTAGCGGCGTCAGAGTCAGTTGCTATCAGTTCGGTAACATACAGGTCGTCAGAGAGTTCGCCGACGCGACCCCAGGCCATCGCTACGGCTTCGCCTTCCGGTTCATCGGCGCGGCGAATGGCGGCAAATCCTGTTGCCGAGAGCTTGACATCGTCCATCGCCGTCAAGAACTGTGCGCGGGTATGGCGAACGCTATAATCCTGCTTCTCCGTCAAATGCTCAAAGGCGGGAAAGAGTTCGGCAGCCGGAAGAGCCGTTACGTCGACATACTTGCCCTCAAAGGTGAATTGATGGAGCGACGTGAACCTCAGTGGCCGGCGATAAAAGACTGATGCAAAGCCGAATCGCCCATAATAACCGCGCAGCGTTTCTGATGCCGGAATCAGGACAACAATGGAGTCGCCACGGTCAGCAGCCTCGCGGAGCGCCCGTTTGAGCAGTCGGCCCATATGGCCCTTTGCGCGGAATTTGCGAAGAGTGCCGGCCCCGTAAATGTAGCCCACTCCAAGGTTTGAGCCCGCAATGGTCATAGAGTAGGGGAGCAAGAGCAGGGAGCTGACAGTGGCGCCCGTTTCGGGGTCAGACTCAGTCAGTGCCTCTTCATCAACATAGGAGGAGTCAAAAAACATTCGGCGCCATTGAGGGGAGTCGCCGGGAAAACATTCCTGCCATATACGTAATATTTCAGATTTCTTGCTCACGGACGGTTTTAGGGTTTAAGGTTTAAAGTTTAGTGTTTAGTGTTTAGTGTTTAGTGTTTAGAGTTTAGTGTTTAGAGTTGAGTGTTTAGTGGTTTTTTCATCCTTTTAATAGATAACGCATAGCGAGATTGAAAAGTTTTTCGTACCTTTGCAGTATAGAAACAATGGTTTAACAATGGTTTAACAGTAGTTGAACAGTGGTTTAACGGTTGTTGAATGTTGGAGGGTGTTGCAAAACTGATGAGTAGGCAAAAGCCACCGGGCTTCGTGGCGCCCTCGCCACGATGGCGCATCAGCGCCACAACAACCATTAAACTCAAAATACAACCACCGTTCAACCACTGTTCAACCACCGTTCAACCACCATTAAACCTTAAACTTTAAACCTTCAACCTTAAACCTTCAACTTTCAACCCAATCCCCGAAATGGACTACAAGATATATCCCCCTGAAGAGCTGACGGAAGGCACCGTCAAACTCCCTTTGAGCAAGAGCGAGAGCAATCGCGCGCTGATTATTTCGGCCCTGACTCCCGGCGCGGAATTGCCCCGCCAAGTGGCTGATTGTGATGACACTGACGTTATGCTTGCGGCCCTGGAGCGTACAGCAGGGCCCGTCAACGTCGGCGCCGCCGGCACGGCAATGCGCTTCCTGACAGCGTTTTATGCCGTGACTCCCGGATGTCAGGTCACTTTGGATGGCTCCGAGCGGATGCGCCAGCGCCCTATCGGCGCTCTGGTCGACGCCCTCCGCGCCTTAGGTGCTGATATTGAGTATCTTTCCAAGGAAGGCTTCCCGCCGATGGCCGTCAGAGGACGAATGCTCGAAGGCGGAGAGGTTGAAATTCCCGCATCGGTCAGCTCCCAGTTCATTTCGGCGCTCCTGATGGTAGGGCCGACAATGGAAAAGGGGCTCAAATTGCACCTCAAAGGCCGCATTATTTCCCGTCCTTATATATATATGACTCTCGAAATGATGACTCAGGCCGGTGCCTCGGTTGACTTTGATGAGAATAATCAAGTCGTTACGGTTAACCCGGTTAGATATTCCCGCCCGCTGCCGCCGGTTGAGGCCGACTGGAGCGCGGCATCTTACTGGTTTGAAATTGCGGCTATTTCCGCTGAGCCCGTGAGCCTTGAGGGCCTGCGACGGAAGTCGCTCCAGGGTGACTCTGCCGTGAGCCGCCTTTTCATGGTGACGGGACTGGAGGCCTCTTGGGGCTCTGACGGGCTGCTGAATCTCCAACTCACTCCCGACGCCGGCGACCGCCTTGAACTTGACCTGACGGACACTCCTGACCTGACTCAAACTCTGGCCGTTACCTGCTGTATGCTCGGGCTGCCCTTCCGCTTCAATGGAGTGGAAAGCCTCAAAATCAAGGAGACTGACCGCCTGGCCGCTCTCCAGATGGAACTCAGCAAGCTCGGATTCATCCTTGAGGTGGAAGACCCCGGCACTCTCCTCTGGCGCGGTGCAAGATATGAACCGGAAGGCGAAGAATTAGAGCCTATCCGGACTTACGATGACCACAGGATGGCAATGGCCTTTGCGCCGGCGGCGATTTTCTTCCCCGGATTGCAGATTAATAACTGTGAAGTGGTCAGCAAGTCTTATCCGCGATTCTGGAGCGACCTCCGAGCCGTCGGATTCACCCTTGAAGAAGTTGAAAAACCCATTCCCGGAAATGACTGAACTCCTTGAATATCAGTTTTTCAGATTTGCTCTCATAGGGGTGGCCATCCTCAGTGTGGCCGCCGGAATTTTGGGCTGCTATATTGTTTCCCGTCGCCTGGTCTCCATCTCCGGGGGCATCACTCATTCCTGCTTCGGCGGACTTGGTTTGGGCTATTATCTGGGCTGGTCGCCCGTCGGGCTGGCAACGGTGTTTGCCGTGGCGTCGGCCCTTGGCGTCCAGCTCCTGTCGCGTGGCGGAAGGGTCAGGGAAGACTCCGCCGTCGCCGTCGTCTGGGCCGCCGGAATGGCCGTTGGCGTCACTTTTGTTTTCCTGACTCCCGGCGCCGTCCCGGAGCTCAATTCGTTTCTTTTCGGTAATATACTGACAATCACACCCTCCGCCTTGCTCTGGATGGCCGCGTTCACGGCCTGCCTGATAGCTTTTGTTTCATGCTTTTTCCGCAAAATCGCGGCCTGCGCTTTCGACCCCGATTTTGCACGGGTCGCCGGGGTGAAAGTAGGGCTTTATAATGGCCTGATGATGATTTTTGTGGCCGTCGGTATCGTGCTGATGATCAGGTGTGTCGGCATGATGTTGCTGATGTCTATGCTGACTCTGCCGCCAATGGTTGCCGAGCTCTTTACCTCGCGCCTCGGGCGCATGATTCCGCTGAGTGTCGCCGTCAGCGTCGGCGGCTGTGTCTGTGGCCTCTTCCTTGCCTCGGCAATCAATGTTCCCGCCTCGGCGCTGATAGTCGCCGTGCAGGTCGGAATCTACATTTTGGCCCAAATTGTTGCCCATTTGAGAAAAAAAGCGTAAATTCGCGTAAAAATTCACCTTAATATATAATGAAAAAAGTCTTTTTTGCTGCTTCGGCATTACTCATCTCCGCAATGGCTGCGGCCGAGCCTCTCTGGCTCAGAAACACTGCCATCTCCCCTGATGGCCGGGCAATTGCTTTTACTTATGAAGGCGAAATTTACTCCGTACCCGCTGCCGGCGGTGAGGCTACTCGCCTGACTACCATCGGTTATAACACCAAGCCCATCTGGAGCCCTGACGGCTCAAAGATTGCCTTTGCCTCTGATCGTGAAGGCTCAATGGATGTCTACGTAATGCCCGCCAAGGGAGGCACGATTACCCGCCTGACAACCAACTCCGCCAATGAATCGCCCCGCGCATGGCTCGGCAATGACACCGTGCTCTTTGCCGCCTCTTCGCTCCCGGCCCCCGGAGCCGCTCAGGCCGCATTCGGTCAGCAGGTCTATAAGGTCAGCGCTTCTAATCCCGGACGCCCCGTGCAGTTCGTCTCTTGGCCCATGCAGGCCATTGACGTGGCTGCCGATGGCCGCGTGCTCTTCCAGGATAAGAAGGGTTATGAAGACGTGCTCCGCAAGCATGAACACTCCAGCGGAACTGCCGACGTCTGGCTCCTCGACGGCGGAAAATACACCATGCTGACCTCATCCAATGTCCAGAACCAAAACCCCGTATGGGCCCCGGACGGTAAGTCTTTCTTCTACACTACCGAGGCCGGAAACGGAACCCTCAACGTTCATCAGCGCTCAATCGACGGCTCCTCTGACAAGCCCCTGACCCGGTTTAAGGACCATCCCGTGCGCTCACTCTCTGCCGCTGATTCCGGAACCCTCGCATTTAGCTGGAATGGCGAGATTTACACTCTCACCCCCGGCGCGCAGCCGCAGAAAGTTGCCGTTGAAATCACCACTGATGACTATTGCCGACCCCTGATTCGCCAATGGCTCAGCCGCTCCGGAGTGACTGACTTCAGCGTGAGCCCTGATGGCGAAGAAGTGGCCTTCGTCAACCGCGGCGACGTCTACGTGGCCAACGTCAAGTATGGAACCACCAAGCAGATAACCAATACTCCTCAGCAGGAACGCACCGTTGACTTCGCCCCTGATGGCCGCACCCTGGTCTATGACGCCGAGCGCGACGGACAGTGGCAGCTCTTCACCGCTACAATCAAGGATAAGGACGAAAAACACTTTGCTTATGCAACGGATATCGTTGAAACTCCCCTCTATAAGGCGGCGGAAGGTGTGCCCGCATTCCAGCCCCAATGGAGCCCTGACGGCAAGGAAGTGGCCTTCCTTGAAAACCGCACAACGCTTCGCGTCATTGACGATAAAGGCAAAAACGTGCGCACCGCCCTCGACGGCAAGTTTAATTATTCCTATACTGACGGTGACATCAGCTTTGAATGGAGCCCGGACAGCAAATGGTTCCTCATTGACTACATCGGCATTGGCGGATGGAACAACACTGACATTGCCTTGGTCAAGGCCGACGGCTCGCAGGTTGTTGACCTGACTGAAAGCGGATACTCTGACGGCAACGCCCACTGGGCGCTTGACGGCAAGGCAATCGTCTGGGCAACTGACCGTAACGGCTATCGCAGCCATGGCTCATGGGGCTCACAGTCTGATGCCTACATCATGTTCCTTGACGGCGACGCATATGACCGATTCCGCATGACCGAGGAGGAGGTCTCCTTGGCCGACGCCGCTAAAAAGGACGACAAAAAAGACGATAAAGACGAAGATAAGGACTCCGATAAGGACAAGAAGAAAAAGAAGGTGAAACCCCTCGAATTTGACCTTGAAAACGCTAAGTATCGCGTGGCCCGACTCACTCCCGGTGCCGGTGGCCTCGGCGATTTCTTCCTCTCCAAGTCCGGCGATAAGTTCTACTACGTCTCCGGAGGCACCCTCTATGAACGCAACCTCAAGAAGGGTGACACCAAGTCGCTCTCCGGCAATGTCTGGGGCTCCCTCGAGCCTGACTCAAAGGGCGAAAGCGTCTTCTTTGCCGCTAACGGCCTCAAGAAACTCAACCTGGGCAGCGGTTCGGTTGAATCCGTTGATTATTCGGCCGAAAGGGAATTCCATCCTTATGCCGAGCGCGAATATATCTATGACCATATGCTTCGCCAGGTTGAAAACAAGTTCTATGACCCCAAACTCCATGGCGTTGACTGGAAAATGTATGGCGAGGCCTATCGTCGCTTCCTCCCCCATATCTCTAATAATTATGACTTTGCCGAACTCCTCTCTGAAATCCTCGGCGAACTCAACGCCAGCCATACCGGAGGTCGCTATTCCTTCAATGGCGCTGACCGTTACACCGCAGTGCTCGGCGCTTTCTATGATGAAAACTATACCGGCGACGGTCTGAAAATCCTGGAAGTCATCAAGCGCGGACCCCTCGCCTCAAAGAGCGCTGACATTCAGCCCGGCGACATTATCCTCGCCATTGAAGGCAAGGAAATCAAAGCCGGACAGGATTATTTCCCCCTCCTTGATGGCCGCGCCGATCGTCGCACCCGTCTGACCGTCAAGCGCGCCAAGGGAGGCAAAACCGAGGATATCACCGTTAAACCCATCAGCGCCGGCTCGCAAAATAACCTGCTCTATCGCCGCTGGGTTGAACGCAATCAGGCCGTGGTCGACTCCGTCAGCGGCGGCCGTATCGCTTATGTCCATGTCGAAGGTATGGACTCCCCGAGCTTCCGCACCGTATTCTCCGAACTGCTCGGAAAATACCGTAACCATGAGGCCGTAATCGTCGATACCCGCTATAACGGCGGCGGATGGCTCCATAATGACATCGCCGTCCTCCTCAGCGGCAAAGAATATGTGCGCTTCGTGCCCCGCGGCCAATATATCGGCTCCGAGCCCTTCACCCGTTGGACCAAGCCCTCCGTGATGCTCGTCAATGAAAGCAACTATTCTGATGCCCACGGCACTCCTTATACTTACCAGACCCTCGGACTCGGTGAAGTTATCGGTGCCCCGATTCCCGGAACCATGACTGCCGTTTGGTGGGAAACTCAGGTCGACCCCTCTCTCATCTTCGGTATCCCCCAGGTAACCTCAATGGATATGGAGGGAAATGTGCTTGAAAACAAACAGCTGAATCCTGACGTCGTTATCTATAACCGTCCGGAGGAAGTGCAGCGCGGCTATGACGCTCAGCTCGTCGGCGCCGCTAAGCGTCTGCTTGAAAAGCTCCCCGCCAATCCCTCTGATAAAAAATGATTGAATCCCCTTTCTCCCGTCCGCTATATGTGATGGCCAAGCCCGCCGGCAGCCATTGTAACCTCGCGTGCTCTTATTGTTACTATCTCGATAAGCAGCGCCTATATAACCCTGACGACAAGAAGCACCTCATGAGCGACGAAATGCTCGAGCTCTACGTCAAAAAC
This sequence comes from Bacteroides sp., assembly GCA_014802435.1. Classification (GTDB taxonomy): domain Bacteria; phylum Bacteroidota; class Bacteroidia; order Bacteroidales; family Muribaculaceae; genus UBA3263. The sequence continues at coordinate 33,295 of JAAVCG010000025.1, forward strand.
TATATTGAAGCACAAACCGGCGCCGACGTCTGCTTTACTTGGCATGGAGGCGAAACCCTCATGCGCCCCCTCTCTTTTTACAAAAAGGCCCTCGAACTCCAAAAAAAGTATGGCCGCGGACGCCGTATCCTCAACTGTCTCCAAACCAACGCCACTCTCCTCAATGAAGAGTGGTGTCGGTTTCTGAGGGACAATAACTGGCTCGTCGGGGTCAGCATTGACGGCCCTCAGAAGTTTCATGACGAGTATCGACGCTCGCGCGACGGTAAGCCCTCTTTCCTCAAGGTCATGAAAAGCATTCAGATGCTCAATGCCTATGGCGTGGAATGGAACGCCATGGCCGTTATCAATGACTATAACGCTGACCATCCCGAGGAGTTTTATGACTTCTTCAAGTCAATCGGCTGCCGTTACATCCAGTTTGCCCCTATCGTCGAGCGCCTCACTGACGCCGACGATATCGCCTCCCCGATTGAAAAAGGTGACCTCGCTGACTTCTCCGTATCGCCCGAACAATGGGGCGAATTCCTCTGCCGCCTCTTTGACCGCTGGGTCAAGGAAGACGTTGGCAAGGTCTTCATTCAGATTTTCGATGCCACTCTTGCCAACTGGGCCGGAGTGGAGCCCGGAGTCTGCACAATGGCTGAAACCTGCGGCCACGCCGCCGTGATGGAATATGACGGCACAGTCTATTGCTGTGACCACTTCGTCTTCCCCGAATATCGACTCGGAAATCTGCGCGACAAGACGTTTATTGAGATGATGTCGTCGCCCAAGCAGTTGGCCTTCGGAGCCTATAAACGTGACTCCCTCGCCGAGCAATGTCGCAACTGTCAATGGCTCTTCGCCTGCCATGGCGAATGTCCCAAAAACCGCATTGCCCGCACCCCAAAAGGCGAACCAATCAACTACCTCTGTGAAGGCTATCGACGCTACTTCGCCCACGTAGCCCCCTACATGGACTTCATGAAAGCCGAACTCGACGCCCACCGCCCCCCCGCCAACGTCATGACTCAATTCACCCCCAAACAATAGTTTAACAATAGTTTAACAATAGTTGAACAGTGGTTGAACAATGGTTGAACAATAGTTGACCCGCAGCAAAACTGTTCAGCGAACGCAGTGAGCGGTTAAACCACCGTTAAACTTTAAACCTTAAGCCTTAAGCCTTAAACCCTAAACCTTCAACCCCCCCCGAAATGACTATCCTCGCAATAGAATCCTCATGTGATGACACCTCCGCCGCCGTTGTGATCGACGGTATTCTCCGCAGCAATGTCATTGCCTCCCAAAGCGTCCACGAAGAATATGGTGGTGTGGTCCCCGAACTCGCCTCCAGGGCCCATCAGCAAAACATCGTCCCGGTGGTTGACGCCGCTATCCGTCGCGCCGGAATCTCCAAGAATGACCTCTCTGCAATCGCCTTCACCCGCGGCCCCGGACTCCTCGGCTCGCTCCTCGTCGGCACTTCGTTTGCCAAGGGGATGGCCCTCGGACTCGGAATCCCTCTCCTCGACGTTAACCATCTCCATGGCCATGTCCTATCCCATTTCGTCCGCGAAACCCCCGAACAGGAAGTCCCCGAATTCCCTTTCCTCTGCCTCCTTATTTCCGGCGGCAACTCCCAGATTATCTGGGTCAAAAGCCCCCGCGAAATGGAAATCCTCGGCAAGACAATCGACGATGCCGCCGGAGAAGCCTTCGATAAATGCGCCAAGGTTATGGGTCTCCCTTACCCCGGCGGACCTCACATTGACCGTCTGGCCGCTGAAGGAAACCCCCTCGCTTTCAAATTCGCCAAACCCCATATCCCCGGCCTTGATTACAGCTTCAGCGGACTCAAGACGAGCTTCCTCTATACCGTGCGCGACGGCCTCAAAAACGACCCCGATTTCATCGAAAATAATCGCGCCGACCTCGCCGCCTCAATCCAAAAAGCTATCATTGACACCCTCCTGAAAAAGCTCGACCTCGCCGCAAAACAAACCGGAACCAAGGCAATTGCCATCGGCGGAGGCGTCAGCGCCAACTCCGGAGTCCGGCAAGCCATTGCCGACTATTGCGCCGCCAACGGACTCAAAGCATGGATTCCTCAGCGAAAATTCACCACTGACAATGCCGCAATGATTGCCATCGCCGCCGCCCTCGCTCCATCCCCGTGTCCCGTTGATGCCCCTCCCTTTGCCCGAGTAACAATCTAACCCAGAAAAATTTTATCAAAAAAACTTGCAAGTCTCAGAAAAATTTTGTAACTTTGCAGCCGGGTAAGTCCTATACGACCAGCTCCCCGCGAATTCCGCCAGGTCTTGATCGAAGCAACGGTAACGGGTTGTAGCAGGTGCGATGTGGGGAGCTTACCCTCTTTTTTTTGCCTTATGACCAACACTAAAAAAACTATCCAAGACCTCGCCAGAATCTCCACTGAAGAATTCCGCGCCAAAAATAAATTCCCCATAGCGGTGATTCTCGACAATATCCGCTCCCTTAACAATATCGGCTCAATCTTCCGCTCCTCTGATGCTTTCGCCGTCAGCAAAATCGCCCTCTGCGGAATCACGGCCACTCCCCCCTCCGTCGAAATCCATAAAACGGCCCTCGGCGCCGAAAACTCCGTCGACTGGACCTACTATCCATCCACCCTCGATGCCATCGCCGACCTCCGCAAGCAAGGATTCACAATCTGCGCCGTCGAACAATGTCAGGGAAGCATCTCCCTCGAAAAATTCGCCCCGGACCCCGCCCGAAAATACGCCATCATCATGGGCCACGAAGTCTATGGCGTAGACCAAGCCGCCGTTGATGCCGCCGACCTCTGCCTCGAAATCCCTCAGTTTGGAACTAAACACTCACTCAACGTCGCCGTAACCACCGGAATTATCCTCTGGCACCTAACTGCTGCCCTCCTCAACCAAAAATAATCTGTTTTCCTATCCGCCTATAATAGTGCAGGTTAGGGTAGGGGACTAAAAAAACTTTAAAAAAAGTTACAAAAAAATTTGCACAGTTCGGAAATTTGCCGTAACTTTGCAGTGCAAAAAGCGAAACAAAACGCTGACTCCGTAGCTCAGTTGGTAGAGCAACTGACTCTTAATCAGTGGGTCGAGAGTTCGAGCCTCTCCGGGGTCACTTGATAAATTCCCAATATGTTGAAAATCAGCATTTTGGGAATTTTTCATTTACATTTTTGTCCTCGTTTTGTCCTCCTGGTGAATGATTAAACGCCGCTCTATTCACATAGAACGACGCCGGAACTAAATTTATAAAGTTACTTCTTATGAGCTTGCAATGCCGACGAGGTCGGCCCGGATTAGTATCCGCTCAATGTCGGCGGCGGCTGTTTTGCCTATGCGCTTAATCTGTCCTAACCCTGAGCGGTAAATCCTCAATAAGTCGGCCACGGTCTTAACGCCTGCATCCGCCAACGGATACAGATGGCGGGCGGGAATATCTAAGGTGACGACGGAGGCCGAAAGCAACGCCGCCACATGGTGCAGGGGTTCATCGTACTTGGCGGAAAATATTCTGCGCGGGTCAGGTGGGGTTGTTTCCATGCTTCAAAGTTAGAAAAATTCCGTCTATCGGCAAAATATGGGCCTATTCCCGGAACTGAATAGGCCCATAGCATCAGAGTTGCCGCCCGATGATGGTCTTTTGATGATGAGCGGGTGACAAAGTATTTACTAAAGTTTGGCGTTCTTTATTCACTCGCATAGGAAAATTTAATCGGGTTTCTTTGCATACATGCGGACCCGTTTGCACCGGGTTGCACTTATTCCCAAAATCAGGGCCAGCCGCCTGGCGCATTTATCAATCCGGGCCATTGCGGTAGCCGGGCTTCTGAATCCGCAACGGGCGGCAATTTCGGGGTAATTATAACCCTCGGCAAATAGGTGGGCCTCTTGGTTGAGATTGGCAAGTACCATCGACAACTGCAGCTCATTGTCGGGGCTGCGTTCTGATGAGGCCGGAGTCTGTTCAATCATAAGCTCGTTGAATGCCGCCATGTCGGGACAGGTCGTTAATTGCGCAAGACGGTTTTTTATAGTGTTGTTGACGATAACACAGGCCCACGGCAACAAATCACCCTTCGCCGGGTCGTAACTGTCGGCGAAACGCAACATTTTAAGACAGGCCGACTGCATTATATCCTTCCACTCGTCGGCAAGTCCATAAAAGGCCGAGTTACGACGGGCGACTCTTTCAATAACCGGAAGCCATTCCGTCAGTAACTTGTCAAATTCCGGTCGTTGCATAGCGCTCTCTGATTCTTTCGGCCTCCTCCTGGGCCAGTTGTTTAAGGTTCATTGCGGAAAAGCGGAGGCGGTTAATCGCTGAGTCCATCTCCAACTCATTAATGGCGTCTATTTTCGCCTGGAGGCGGTTCATGCGGACGTGTATGCGGTTGAGATCTGAGAGGATTATGTCTAACTTGTCCTCCATACGGCGGAGGCGGTGGGTTGTGCCGTTCGGTCGGCGGTACTTGTTATTTTTCATTGTTGGTAATATTTGATTGGTTCGGGAAAGTTAGGGCACCGGAAAGGCCTGGAGGCGGCTGCGTCGCCGCCGGGTCCCTCCGTGCCGTCGGTTGATTAATTCAGGGCGTAGAGGTTTGCCTTTTTAAAGCACCGCCACTCCTGCTTCTCGGTGTCAAAGTAGGTTTGCACCGTGTCGTTAGCCCGGCGGGTGGAGGTCCCGGCGGTGGCGGGTGTCAACTTCTCGGCAAGTGTGCCGTAGGCTTCGCGGATTGTGCCGTCTACCTTACGGAAGTAGAAACGGACGATGCGGCTGCTCATGGCGGCGCGGAGCTTGATATTGCGCCATGCGATTGTGAGGGCTTCAGAGAGTGAGAGGCCGTTGCGCTTTACAAACTGCCATGCGAGGCTCATCACGTTACGGAGGGTGGATTTTCTTTCGTTGCTCATTGTTCCGGGGTTTTATTGATTGTTATACGTATTGTTTGTTTTTGACTCTGCAAAGTTAACTATAAGTTTAATAACTTCCAAATTTTTGAGCGAAAAAAATTAGCTATATTGTTATTTTTTTTGTTTCCAATTAAAAAATGTGGCTAATTTTAACTATCTTTGCACCGGAAATCCGATATAACAATAACTATAACACTATGTCTGAATTTAGAATTAAAGAAATTTGTAAAGAGAAAGGCATCACTCAAAAAGAGTTGGCCGAAAAGATCGGCATCTCTGCCGTTGGTCTTGCAAAAGCATTAGCCGGTAATACTACCATCGGCACCCTTGACAAAATCGCCTCCGCGTTGGGGGTGCCGGTCTCGGAGCTGTTTGAGGCTCCCCAATCAGGGGAAGCCGTAATAACCTGCCCCCATTGTGGTAAGCCCATAACCTTACATGTAGAGAAATAATCATCGGTGGGTAAGTTCCTGGTA
>JAAVCG010000026.1 GCA_014802435.1 Bacteroides sp.
GGTGGTTGAACGGTGGTTGAACGGTGGTTGAACGGTGGTTGAACGGTGGTTGAACGGTGGTTGAACGGTGGTTGAACGGTGGTTGAACAGTGGTTTAACGGTGGTTGAAGGTCGTTAGAGATTTAAACTATGGTTAAACTACTGTTAAACAACCGTTCAACCACTGTTAAACCTTAAACCTTCAACCTTAAACTTTCAACCTTAAACCTTCAACTCTACTGAGGCGGAGCTGAGTTCGGCTTCTACCGGGGGGTGAAGCTTGCTGAGGCGGACGGTGCCTCCCGTGATGGCCGGGAACTCCGCCGGGAGGCGCCGACAGATGCGCCAGCAGACGTGTTCAATGAGTTTTGAGGGCACTTCCATCTCCTCTTTTACAACGTTGATTACCTCGGCATAGTTCACCGTTGATTCCAGGGAGTCGGAGCCGTCATATCCGCTTACTTCCAGGCAGAGGTCTACTTCAAAGAGTTGGCCTACTTTCTGCTCGCGGGGCATCACCCCATGGTAAGCATAGAATCGAAGTCCGTTGATGCGCAGAATCATAAGCTCGCCATTTGGAAAAGCATCTGGAACGGCCAGCCAACCAGTCCGAGGACAAATGATAGAATCAGACACCAGGCGGCTCGTTCGCTGGCCTTGCGCGCGCCTTCAATGTCGCCCACCTGCCATTTTTGAGCCACTTTGGCGCTGAAGAAGATGCCGACGATGCCTACAATCATGCAGCAGCAGAGGGTCATCACAATGTTCCATGCCAGATAACTCGGAGGCATCGGCTCGGCGGGAGCAGTCATTGCGGCAGCGGCAGGGGTGAATCCTGATGACTGAGCGGGGTTAAAATATTCCCCGTTGTTGAGAGACTTATTCATCGGCTCCCGGGGCTGCTCCTGAGGGACTGAGGCTTCTTCGAGGGCCACTTCCTCCAGCAGAGCCGCCAGAACCGGAACCCGCGAGGCTACGGTCCAGTCAGCCATCCCCGTGGTCCAGACGGGAAGCTCCGCCGTGAAGTCGCGGCGCAGCTTGAGTTGCTCCGGAGTGAAGGGACCTTGAGGTTTGCCGTCAACTATAATCCAGAATTTTTCCATTTTGTCAATTTTATCAGAAGAATTTGATGTCTTTTTGGCCGGTCAGTGAGCCCAGAACGCTATTGGCCAGTGAAGAGGCGCCAATGCGGAAATATTCATTCGTGAGCCATTCTTGGCCAAGCACTTCCTTGATGATGGTATAGTACTTTACGGCATCTTCAGTTGAGCGGATGCCGCCGGAGGCCTTGAATCCAACCATGTTGCCGGTCTTTTCGTGATATTCCTTGATGCATTGAGCCATCACATAGGCGGCTTCAAGCGAGGCGCCGGGATATTCCTTGCCGGTAGAGGTCTTGAGGAAGTCAGCGCCGGCATAGAGGCTGAGAACTGATGCAGCCTTGATGTTTTCAGCAGTCTTCAGCGCGCCGGTTTCAAGAATGACCTTGAGTCGGCCGCCGCGGCAGGAATGTTTCAGCTCGGCGATTTCGTCACATACTTCTTCATAGTCGCCGTCGAGGTAATTGCCAAGGTTGAAGACGATGTCAATCTCGTCTGCCCCACCCTCAATGGCCAGTGCGGTTTCAGCCACCTTGACCTCAATGAAGGTCTGCGATGAAGGGAACGCACCGCTGACGGCGGCAATGTTGACCCCCGTAACGTCGAGCACCGTGCGCACTACCGGAACGAAGTTAGGATAGACGCAGATGGCGGCAACGTTGGGATACTGCGGATATTCATTATCAAAGGCATTGACGCGCTCAGTGAAGTTGGCTACGCTTTGGGGCGAATCCGTTGACGTGAGAGTGGTCAGATCAATGCTGTTGAGAATCTGCTTGTAGACGTCCTCATTGAGGTTCTCTGCAAGATGTTCGCTAAGAATTTTTTCTACTGCGGCGCTCACTTCGGCGTCGCTGGTTGTTACTTGAGAATCGGCTATGGCCTGATGATATTTATCCATGTTTTTATTTATGTTTATAGTTTAGGGTTTATAGTGTCAATTTATTATTTTTAGTGTCAGATTTAATCGTTTCAGTGTCAGGTTTAACTTTTTCGGTTCGGTTCTCTAATTATTAAAAGGAGAAAACACGGCTTTTAGTTCACTGGACCTTGTTTTGAGGTGGCGGCGGATCGGAATCCGCCTTTCCATAGGTTTAAAGTTTAAGGTTTAACAGTGGTTTAACGGTAGTTGAAGGTGGTAGAGATTTAAACTATGGTTCAACCACTGTTCAACCACCGTTAAACTTTAAGCCTTAAGCCTTAAACCTTAAACACTAAGAGAAAGCATGCGGTCAATTGGTTTGCGGGCTTTTGCGGCCAGGTCCGGGTCTACTTCCACTTGCGGCTCCATGTTTTCCAGACACTGTGCGAGCTTCTCAAGGGTGTTGAGCTTCATGTAGGCGCAATCATTGCAGGCGCAGGTAGAATCAGCCGGAGGAGCCGGAATAAAGCTCTTAGAGGGGTTGAGGCGGCGCATCTCGTGGAGAATGCCACTCTCCGTCGCTACGATGAATTCAGAGCCGTCAGGAGCCTCCGTAGCCGCCTTCAGCAGCGCCGCAGTTGACCCGACGACGTCGGCCAGCAACAGCACCGGCTTCTTACACTCCGGATGAGCCAACACCTTGGCCGCCGGATGCTCCGCCTTCAGCGCGGCAATCTTTTCCGCGCTAAACTCCTCATGAACATGGCAGGCTCCATCCCAGAGAATCATCTTCCGCCCCGTGACGGAATTTATATAATTGCCCAGGTTGCGGTCGGGCCCGAAGATAATCTTTTCGTCGGCAGGGAAGGAATCGACAATCTTGCGCGCATTTGATGAAGTCACCAAGACATCGCTCAGCGCCTTGACGGCTGCCGAAGTGTTGACATAACTGATGACCGTATGCCCCGGATGAGCCTTGATTAAAGCCTCAAATTCCGGCGCCGGACATGAATCGGCCAGCGAACACCCCGCATTGAGGTCCGGGCAGAGAACCGTCTTCTCCGGGCAGAGAATCTTCGCCGTCTCGGCCATGAAGTTGACCCCACACATGACGATGACCGGCTCACTCAGCCGCGAGGCAATCTGAGCCAGCGCAAGAGAGTCTCCGATAAAGTCAGCCAGGTCCTGAATCTCAGGGCGGGCATAATAATGAGCCAGGATAACGGCATTGCGCTCCTTCTTAAGTCGCTCTATTTTTTCTTTCATAAGTTTTTTTAAAAAGAATTTTAAAAGAAAGAATAAAGGCTGTTGAAACGTTTGATAACTTTTCGGGCAAACTCTTGCTTTTTTGAGTTATTAAATGCTATCAACAGTGTTTAACGAGTTATTAACATGCTAAAAAACTGATAATCAGTGAAGATTAAGAGTTATTAACATACTGTTAACAACACGCAAAGTTAATAAATTTTTACGACATACGTGTTAAATAACCCAAGAAAACATGTTAATTCCTGTCAACAATGATTTTGCGCCCTCTCAGAATCCACACTTCCCCGGGGTTTTCAACCCCCTTTTCCACCGGTTTTCAACACCTTTTCAACACCCCTCAATCCCTGCTATGGAAAGGCGGATTCCGATCCGCCGCCACGTTTGTAGGCGGGAGATACCGAGGCCCGCGTAGCGGGTCGTGAGAACGTAGGCACGTCCGTCAGGGCGTGTAAATGAATCGGGAGGGCGACCTTGTGAGCTCCGTAGGAGCGACATATCTGTCGCCGCTATGCGGCTCTGCTGTTGGTTACGTTCTTGCCAATACACGCCCTGGCGGACGTGCCTACGCTCTTTCGCCCGCGCTGCGGGCTATTTGACGGTCGCGGCGAATCTTCCATAGGTTGGCTCTCTTCAAAGCATTTGACATCCCCAAAGACCCCGGAGATTTGCCATGAAGCCGCCGGACCAAAATCCCCGCCGCAAGCCACCGGGCTTCGTGGCGCCCTCGCCACGGTGGCGCGTCAGCGCCATAATTTCCATATAAGACTTATTGATGCGAACATCGTGGAGCTTGCGCTCCACCGTGGCGAGGGCGCCACGGTGCCCGGTCATTTACTCATCCAATGTTCTGCAACACCCTCCGATGGACTTTTGCCAAATCAAGTGCGGTGGCGGCGGATCGGAATCCGCCTCTCCATAGGGTTTGTCACGCTTCACTAAACCCTAAACTATAAACTATAAACTATAAACTATAAACTATAAACCCTAAACTCTAAACAATGGATTAGAGGGAGTAGGAGAATTGGAGGCGGGTTGAGGAGAAGGTGCGGCGATAGCGGGAGTGAGGGTCGGGGGTGAGGGGGAACGGTTCGGCGGGGGTCCAGCAGTATGTTTCGGCGGGGAAGCGGCCGGCGGCCCATCGGAATTCGATGCCGGCGGCGAAGCGTTTCCAGCGGAGTTTGAATCCGCAGTCAAAGGTGTGGACATAGGCCATGGAGGTGGTCCACGGTCCGCGATTGAGGTTTTTCATTCGGTTACCGTCGCGGTCAACAGGAGTGCCGCGATAAATCAGTAGGCCGTAGGAGGGGAGGTAGTGGCCGTAGATTTGGATTTTGACGGATGCCATGCCGTTGTTAGCCCATGAGAATGGGGCGATGCTGATTGCGGGCCCTACCCCACAGATTCCGGCGAGGAAGCTCATCCGGCGCATGGATAGTGCGTCAGGATATCGGGAGATTCCGGAGTGGTTTCCGAGGGCACCTGAGGAGTTGAATTCGAGCTGTTGGTGCCATTTATCGTAGAAGGTCAGTTCGAGGTCTACCCAGCGCATGTCGAGGCCGAGTTTGATGAAAGAGCCGAATCCGGCTCCTTCGGGCCAGAGGTAAGTGGTTCCTTGATTGAGGGCGATGCCGAATGAGCTGTAGTCGCGAGGCATTCCGTTGAGGTCAGTGTTACCGAGGAGGGAGAAGGCGATGGATGTGTATCGGCCGAGGCCCCAGACGGAGTGGCGGTAATAGTCGGCGTCGAGAATGGCGAGTTGCTCGCGGGCGGCCGAGAGTTCGCGGTCAATGGAGTCAATGCGGGTTGCGGCCGAGAAGTCGCGGCCAAATGCGCCGGAGGCTATTATGATGGCGGTCAGTGCGGTTAGTAGTCTTTTCATAGGCGCAAATTTACGAAAAAAAATCCCGGGCGCAAGGGAGCGTCCGAGATTTTTTATTGACAATTTTTTAAGGGTCAGGTATTATTCAGCTTCGTTGAGGATGCAGATAGCAACGCGGTTCCAGCTTTCTTCCTTGAACATGTTGCCGATACCTTCGCCTTCGGCCTTGATGCGGTCAGCCTTGATGCCGTATTTGCTAACGAGCATGGTCTTGACAGCTTCAGCGCGCTTAGCGGCGAGTTTGAGGTTGAAGTCGAGGTTACCGTCCTTAGAAGCGTAACCCTTTACGACTACGGTTGAAGAGGGATTGTGCTTCATGTAGTCAGCAATCATTTCAACGTTGGGCTTCTGGTCAGCGGCGATGGTTGAAGAGCCGATGCGGTAGTAGACGTAGCGGATAGATTCGAGGGTGTTGGTCTGTTCAACTACGGTGTTGGTAACGACGGGCACGGGCTTGTTGATGCATTCGTCGAGCTGAGCGGCGAGGGCAGCGTTAGCGGCAACAACGTCGGCGTTAGCGGCGGCGAGGGCAGCGTTTTCAGCGCGCAGAGCGTTGATCTGGTCGTTATAGGGGGTGAGGTCAACAGCGGGCTGGAAGGTGAAGCTGTGAGTTCCGTTAGAGTTACCGAAGTGGTAAGTAACGCCGGCTTCGATCTGGCCTACAGCGCGATGGCGGTTGAGGCGGGCGCCATGAGTGGAGATATCATAGAGCACAGAGGGCTTGATGCCGACGGTCCAGGCTTTTTCTTCACCGAGGTTGAAGTTGAAGTTTACGCCGAACTTGGTAGCGAGGTCGTCAAAGTCCTTGCCTTCAGAAGCGGGCTTGAAGCCGTGGAGCCAGCCGATACCGGCAACAGCTTCAACTTCAAAGAGGCGGGGCTGACCGGCGTAACCGGCAAAGAGGTTGTTGAGGTTTATGGCACCGAAACCGCCAACGTAGGTCTGGTCAACGATGTTGTGCATTGAGGGAGCGTGGTTGAAGGTAGAGGTGTTGAACATAGCTTCGCCTTCAATGCCGAGACCGAGGGAGGGAGTGATTTGCTTGCGGACTTCGAGGCCTGCAATGCCGCGCATGTTTCGACCGAAGGTGATGTGTTTTCCTTCAGCGTCCTTAGCGGGATTCCACATGGGAGAAACGACGCCACCCTTGAGGGTGATAGAATAGTTGTCAAAAGGTTTGCTGGGAGTCAGGGGAGCAAACTCAGCATTTGCAGTGCCGGCAAGCGCGAGAGCAGCGGCAGATGCGATGATGATTTTTTTCATTTTGGTTAGTTAGTTGAATTTGTTTAGATATTTGTATGTAAAACGAATTTCGGTTTTGTTTTGTTCAGTTTTGTTGCTGAAAAAAATCGTGGAGGGAGTGGTTATGAGGATTTGTAGCGGGGATGATGGAGGAGGAGTTCTTCGCGCAAGCGGTGATGGTCCATATGGATGTAGATTTGCGTCGTCGAGATGTCTTCGTGGCCGAGCATTTCCTGAATGGCGCGGAGATTTGCGCCCCCTTCGAGCAGATGGGAGGCAAAGGAATGGCGGAGGGTATGGGGAGATATTTCGCGTGAGATTCCGGCCTTGGAGGCGAGTCGTTTGATGATGTCAAAGACTCTGATTCGGGTAATTCGATGGCCGGTGCGGGGGGAGAGGAACACGAAGTTTTCTTCGCCGGGTTTGATTTTGCCTTCGGCGCGTTCGTTGAGCCAGAGGGTCAATGCGTCGGCCGTAATTTCGCCCATGGGGACGAGTCGCTGCTTGCGTCCTTTGCCAAATACCGTCAGATAACCTTCTTCAAGGAAGAGGGCGTCCATCTGCAGATTGATTAGTTCGGATACTCGGAGCCCGCAGCCATAGAGGGTTTCAATCAGGGCGCGGTCGCGCACGGCTTCGCGGGCCGTGGAGTCAATTGAGTCAATCATGAGGTCAATTTCCTCGATTGCAAGGACCTCAGGCAGATGAAGTCCGGCGCGCGGGAGCTCCAGGAGCAGGGCCGGGTTAGAGTCGATGTGTCCGTCCATCTGGAGAAAACGGAAGAATGAACGGATGCCGCTGACTGTGCGCGCCATGGAGCGTGGAGAGAGTCCGCAGTCAATCAGCGAGGCCATGAAGTTTTGGAGAGTATCGATGTTGACGTCAGGTAATTCAACGTTGTTTTCCTCGAGGAAGGCGCAGAGGCGACGTGCGTCAATACCATAGGCATCGCGCGAGTTTTCACCGGCGCCACGCTCCAGCAGGAGGTAGGCGTCGAAGCCCTCAAGGAGTTTTGAATTATTTTGAGTCAACATAATGTGATAAAAAGTTGAGGCTTAGAGCGGTGCAAAGATACGAATAATAAATGAAAAATGCAAAATAAATGAAAAATACAAAGTAAATGCAAAATGCAAAATACAAAATACAAAGTACAGAGTAAATGAAAAATGAAGAATGAAAAGCGAAAAATGAACGGGAGAGCAGATATGGAGAGGCGGATTCCTGTGCGCCGCCATGTTATTGCCAGTCCATAAAAAATGACCTCGGAGAGGTCACGTTATTGATAGCCCCAGGCGCAAGCCTGGGGTCAGATTAGGCGTTTTTTTATGTTAGCCTCGGAGAGGCGCCGTTATGTTTGCGCCAAAACGTCGCCTCACCGAGGCTCTTGTGTCCTGTGGGTGGATGCTGGCCCCAGGCTTGCGCATGGGGTTGGCAATGACGTCGCCTCTCCGAGGCTGCCCGTGCGCAACGACATGGAGAGGCGGCGGATCGGAATCCGCCTTTCCATAGGGTCTGTGGCGCTATGCACTCAATTACGTCGGTCGCATACTCGTATAAACCAAATGAGTAGGTCTATGCCGACGGCTATACATCCTGAAA
>JAAVCG010000027.1 GCA_014802435.1 Bacteroides sp.
GAATGTTTCGTTATAGATGTACTCAAGTTGCTTCATAGCGTTATCTGTTTAAATTCTCTACTTATAACAGATAACGCTATGATTTTGTATAGATTCGGCTTATTTTAACTGCATTGGGCTTGCGCCTGGGGCTGGCAATGACGTGACCTCTCCGAGGTCATTTTTTTTGGGGCGGAGGCAATGACGTGGCGGCGGATCGGAATCCGCCTTTCCATTTTTTTGGGGTTAGTTGGCGCGGAGGAGGGTTACGTGGCCGACGGGGAGGGAGGCTGACATGGTTACGGGGACGCCGGTGGCGGGTTCGACTTGGCAGGTGACAGTGTAGCCTGAGGGGGCGCCATTATAGGTGTATTGGAAGTCAACGGCATAGTTGCCGTCTTGAATGCCTCCATAGGTCAGGGTGACGCTGCGCGCAAATCCGCCTTCAATGGGGATTGTCAGTTGCTGTCCGGGCTGCATGGTTGAGAAATCAATCTGGCGGAAGTAATAGAATAGCGCGAGCATATCAGAGGTCACTGTGATGGCCTCCATGGTTTCGCCTGACGCATCTAAGGCGCCTTGGCCGTGGATGTTACGGTAGTTGGCAGGGTCATCAGGATGGAAATTTCCGGAGTTGAAAACCGTTACTTTCGGTTTGAGATACCAGCCGTTTTGATAAGTTACCTGTTCACGGGCGGGTCCGGAAGCCTGAGGAGTCATCAGGGCGTTGAGAGTGTCAGAGACGCAAAAGACTCTGCCCTCCCAGGGGATTGAATTGCCATCGAGAGTGGCACTGAAATTTTGTCCGTCAGACTGGATTGTCGCGCGTCCATGAGCAATCATGACGTCGATTAAACCCCAATGATAATGAACATCATAAGGGATTTCCTGATAAGGGATTGAAACCTGTGCGGAGGCGGCGAGGGAGGGGAGCAAAGCCGCAAAAAACAGTAATAATTTCTTCATAAGATAGTCTTTTTTAAGAAAAAAACGCGCCGACGGATTAAAATGTTTAAATAGAATTTGCAGGATTGGAGGGAAGTTCGTAAATTTGCAATTGTAAACACTAAATCCATCACCCCCTACCCTCCCCCTTATGCTTCTCTATCTGAAACTGATGCTCCAGCTTGTCCTTGCCCCGCTGAAGGGGTGGGAAGACGTGGAACTGACCGCCCCGAACCCCCGGCGCCTGTTAGCCTCGGGGCTGGTACCGCTCTGCGTGATTGCGGGCGTATGTTGCTCATTGAGTGCATGGTGGCTGACCGGGAGCGGGGTGTTCACCCTGATAATGCGGGGAGTTGTCTGTGCGGTGAAGTATATCCTCTCTTACTACATAGCCCAGGCAATATTGATGGCGCTCCTTCCGCGCATCACGGTTGACGGCCTGATAGACCGCGAGCGGGTCAACGTTTTTTGCCTGCTCTGCATCGGCATCATGGCCTGCATCGGCATCATCATCAATGCGTTCCCAATGGAGGACATCTTCCTGTTCCTGCCGCTGATAGTAGTTGTAATCATCTATCGCTCAAGGCGCTTCCTCTGTGTTGACCGCAAAAAGACGGGCGTCATGATAGCCTTTGGCATCATCGCCATCATCCTGCCGGTCTATCTACTCGGCAGAATCTTAAGTCCGCTCATAGGCTGACACACACCTCTGTAACCCCATAAAATCAGCAGATTATGGCTCAAAAAATGAAACTCAAAGACATCAATATAAAAAATCGGCGCGCAACGTTTGATTATGCCATCGGCGACACGTATACGGCCGGCATAGTCCTGACGGGCACTGAAATCAAATCAATCCGCCTGGGGAAAGCCTCGCTGGTTGATACGTTCTGCTATGTAGAGCGCGGCGAAGTGTGGGTTAAAAACATGTATATCGCCGAATATTTTTATGGCACATACAATAACCACACCGAACGGCGCGAGCGCAAACTCCTGCTCTCGCGCAAGGAGATACGCCAGATTGAAAAAGAGGCGAAAGAGGCGGGCAACACCATCGTTCCGCTGCGCCTGTTTATCAACGACCGCGGCCTGGCCAAACTCGTAATCGGCATTGGCCGAGGCAAAAAAGAATTTGACAAACGTCAATCAATCCGCGAACGTGACGACAAACGCGCCATGGCCCGCGCATTCCATAAATAACCCCCTATCTCTCTGACCCTCAGAATCATGTCACCTTTCTATAACCCTGACAATAACAACGAGGAAGCCGACGACCTCCTCGGCCCTTCATTCACCGTTGACTCCGAGCCGGAGCCGGAGCCTGAACCCGCGCCCGCGCCAAAACCGGCGCCTGCTCCAGCTCCGCGTCGTCCCAAGCCCGCGCCGCAGAAGCCGAAGCCAGCACCGAGGCCCTCTAAATCCCCCCGACCCACTGAGGGCTCAGAGCCTTCCGAGCCGGAAAACAAGTCTCCCCGCCCCAAGCGCGAACGCACCCTGCCGACCATCGACGCCCGATGGATCAACTTCTTAGGGGTGATTTTCCTGCTTGCGGCCGCCTATATGTTTATCGCCTTAGTCTCGTCGCTGTTCACCACGGAGGCTGACCAGGCTACGGTGGTCTATAACTCCGTAGGCCAGATTGTTAGCACGGGGCAGGGAGTAAGCAACACGGAAGGCCCCTTTGGCGCATGGCTCGGCAACCTGCTGCTGACTGAATCGCTCGGTCTCGGCTCATTCGTCATTGTCTTTTGGGTTGCAGTCTGCGGCCTGGCAATGGTTGGCGCCATGAAAATCCGATTTTGGTCACTGACGCTTAAGTGCCTGATTCTGAGCATTGCCATAAGCCTTGTCATCGGGCTGTTGACGTTTCCCACTGCGGCCGTTATCCGCCTTGGCGGACATCATGGCTATTACATTAACCGCCTGCTGATTGACTATGCGTCGCCCTTCGGCGCCATTGCCGTCAGCATCGCCATGGTCGCCTTAGTTGCGGTCATCTTCATGACTGAAATCTCCCGCGCCTTCGGGCGTCTTCGCGCCCTGCGCAAGTCCCGCGCCCAGAAGAAAGCCGCCGAGAAGCCGGAGCCTCCAACAAAGCCGGCGCCCGTTGAGCAATCTGAGCCCTCTGAGCCGGAGGAGCCGGAAGAGTTATCAGAGAAATCAGAGCCATCAGAGCCATCAAAGCCAACTGAGATTTATGAGAGGCCTGAGTTTTATGAGCCGGAGCCGGAACCTGAACCGGAGCCTGAACCGGAGCTCGAACCTGAACCGGAGCCCGAGCCGGAGGCGGCGCTGGAGGATTCGCCTCTCAAAATTGAGACTAATGAGATTGAAGTGGCGGAGGAAATCAATTCTGAGGCTTATGACCCTACGGCTGACCTCTCTCATTATCATTTTCCCTCGATTGACCTGCTGCGTGACCTTCAAGGCTCACGAGTGACGGTTGACACCGCCGAACAGGAGGCCAATAAACAGCGTATTCTCGACGCCTTAGCCCAGTTTGACATCCAAATCCAGAGCATCTCGGCCACTGTCGGCCCCACCATCACCCTCTTTGAAGTTGTCCCGGCCCCCGGACAGCGAATCCAGGCCATCAAGCGAGTGGAAGAAGACCTTGCCCTCGCCCTCAAGGCCACGGGCATCCGCATCATCGCTCCGATTCCGGGCAAGGGTACCATAGGTATTGAAGTACCTAATAATGAGCCACAAGTGGTTTCGATGCGCTCAATTATCGCTTCAAAGAAATTCCAGGAATGTAAATATGAGCTCCCGATGGCGCTCGGAGCGACCATCAGCAATGAAGTCTTCATTGCCGACCTGGCCAAGATGCCCCACTTGCTCGTTGCGGGCGCTACGGGTCAAGGTAAATCCGTAGGCCTCAACGCAATCATCACGTCGCTGCTCTACAAAAAACACCCGGCAGAGCTGAAATTCGTCCTCGTCGACCCCAAGATGGTAGAATTTTCGCTTTATCGCGTTCTGGAACGCCATTATCTGGCCAAACTCCCTGAAGAAGAGCAGGCAGTCATCACTGACCCGACGAAGGTAGTGGCCACGCTGAACTCCCTCTGCGTTCTGATGGACCGGCGCTATGAACTCCTCAGCAAGGCCGGATGTCGCGGCCTCAAGGAATATAACCAGAAATTCATTGAGCGACGCCTCAATCCGGAAAAAGGACATGAATATATGCCTTATATAGTGGTTATAGTCGATGAGTTTGCAGACCTGATTATGACGGCTGGCAAGGAAGTGGAGGCCCCCATCTGCCGCCTGGCGCAGAAGGCTCGCGCCGTAGGTATCCACGTCATCATAGCCACACAGCGCCCGTCGACCAACGTCATCACGGGCCTTATCAAGGCCAACTTCCCCGGGCGCATAGCCTTCCGCGTCTCTCAGATGATTGACTCCAAGACCATTCTTGACCGCACGGGGGCACATCAGCTCATAGGCCGCGGCGATATGTTCTTCTCCACCAACGGGTCGCTTGAGCGAGTTCAGTGTGCGTTTGTCGACACCCCTGAAGTGGAAGCCATCTGTGACCATATCTCCAACGAGCAAGGCTATCCCTGCGCCTATGAACTTCCGGACTACTCACCCGGCGACTTCGGCGAAAACGGCGCGCCGCAATTTGGCAACAGCAACGGAGGCGACCGTGACCCACTCTTTGAAGAGAGCGCCCGATTCCTTGTGAGCGCCGGGTCAACGGCCTCAACTTCCTCCCTCCAGCGGCGTTATTCCATTGGATATAACCGCGCCGGCAAAATCATGGACCAACTTGAAGCCGCGGGCATCGTCGGCCCGGCAATCGGCTCTAAACCCCGTCAAGTCCTCGTAGACCCGATGGACCTTGACCGCATCTTCGGATAACACTTATGAGACACTTCTTATTCACACTGATAACGCTGCTGGCAACCCTGACTGCGTCAGGGGCGATTCCGGCGCGCGTCAAGGCCGCCGCCGATAAGGTCAACTCGGCGCCCGCCCTCCAGGTAACATTCAAGGCCAACGGCCATCCGGCGACGATGCTCCTTGGCGACGGCGGCAAATTCGCCCTTATCATGGGCGACATAAAGGTCTATTACGACGGCAAAACCCAATGGGCCTACTCCGCCGCCGACAAAGAAGTCACCATCCTCAACCCGACGGCCGACGAACTCGCCTCGGGCAATCCCGCGGCCATCCTCTCTACCCTCTCCTCAGCCTTCAAGGGCGAAAAAATCAAGGGCGAGACCTATCGGCTTACTCCCCTGAGCTCCAATGCGGAAATTGCCGAAGTGACCATTGCTTTTCCCGCCGCCGGACCCTGGCCGCAGTCAATGTCGATTATCGGCCCGTCAGGCTCCATGTCTGTTTCAGACCTGAAATTCACCCCCCTGAAAACCAAGAAGCCCCTCCAGGCGTTTCAATTTAAGGCCCCAAAGGGCACAACCATAACCGATTTAAGATAAGAAAAAAACTGATATGATTAACTGCCTCATCATCGGCTCCGGCCCCGCCGGATATACCGCCGCAACCTATGCCGCCCGCGCGAATCTCAACCCCGTGATTTACGAAGGATTCACCCCCGGCGGCCAGCTCACCACAACCTCAGAGATTGAAAACTTCCCCGGATTTCCCGAAGGCATCACCGGCCCGGAACTCATGGAAAAAATCCGCTCCCAAGCCGCCCGCTTCGGGGCCGAAATCCATAGCGGCCGCATCACCGAAGTGAACTTTGACGTTTATCCCTTCACTGCCAAGGATGACAAAGGCAACTGGCTTGAAGCCAAGACCATAATCATCGCCACGGGCGCCACCGCCCTCTATCTTGGCCTTCCTGACGAGGATAAATACAAGGGTCAGGGCGTCAGCGCCTGCGCCACTTGCGACGGCTTCTTCTATCGGAAGCGGACGGTGGCAGTAGTCGGCGGCGGCGACACGGCTTGTGAGGAAGCCCTCTATCTGAGCAACCTTGCCTCAAAGGTCTACATGATTGTCCGCAAGCCTCATCTGCGCGCTTCGAAGGTTATGCAGCAGCGCGTAATCGACAAGGAAAACATTGAAATCCTCTATAATTGCAACACCGTAGGCCTCTTTGGCGATGAATTCCTTGAAGGAGCCCACCTGGTTGAACACAAAGGCACCGCCGACGAACGCCACTTTGACATTGCCATTGACGGCTTCTTCCTGGCCATCGGCCACCGCCCCGAAACTGAAATCTTCAAGCCCTTCATCGAGCTTGACGAGCAGGGCTACATCAAGACCTTCAACGGAACGACGGAGACCTCCGTTAAGGGAGTCTTTGCCGCCGGCGACGTTGCCGACCCGCGTTATCGTCAGGCCGTCTCCGCCGCCGGAATGGGATGTCGCGCCGCCCTGGATGCGGAAGCTTTCTTACTGGAACACGAATGATTAAGGAAATGATACTCGCCGCAGCCGCCACCCTCGCCGCCGAGCCCGGAATCCAATATGGAGTCAGCGGGTCATTCGGCGGAATGATGGGTGATGTCCCCGTCTATGCCGGAGGATGTAATTTTCCGTTTGAGGACCCCATCATCGTCCCCGCCTCTGATAAAACCTTCTATTGCGGAATCTATAATGCCCTGACGGGCGAGCGGATAGGCTCGCTCCCGGTCAAGACGGCCTATGGCGCCTCCGCACAGACAGACCTGGGCCTGGTCATGGCCGGCGGGTCAACTAAGGATGCATGGCTCCTCACTCCTGATGGCAAGCTTCAGGAGCTGCCCCCACTGCCGCAAACGGTCGACAACGGCTATGGCGCCGCCATCGGCCACACGGTCTACATTGCCGGCGGAAACATTGACGGCAAGCCCTCACGCGGAGTCATCGCCCTTGACCTTGACAATCAGCGCGCGGGCTGGAAGCTCCTGAGCCTGATGCCGGGTCTGCCGCGCGTGCAGCCGGTCATGGCCGCCGCCGGAGGCAAGCTCTACATCTGGGGAGGCTTCTATGCCGGAGAACCCAAGACGGTGCATACCTCCGGGCTCTGTTATGACCCGGAAGCGGACTCATGGACCGAACTCCCGGAGCCTGCACCAGGAGTGACGCTCAGCGGCGGAGTTGCCGTGACGGCCGGAGAGAACCGCATTGTCTGCACCGGAGGAGTCAACCGTCAGATTTTCCTCGATGCCATTACAGACCAGGCCCCGGACTATCTCGAGCACCCCATTGAATGGTATAAATTCAACGGCAAAACCTATATTTTCCATCCTCATGACCAGACCTGGAGCGTGATGGAATACAAACCCGAACACGCGCGCGCCGGAGCCGCCACGGCCCTGCTCCCTGACGGTACCATCCTGCTGCTTGGCGGCGAGCTCAAACCGCGCGTCCGCACTCCCCAACCGGCTGCCCTTTGACCGCAGATTAGGAGATTTAAGATTTTTTGCTTAACTTTGCGGAGAAATTTCTATAAACTGATCAGAACTTTTTTTATGATGAAGCGCTTTTTTCTTGCTCTGACTTTCGCTTTCGGGCTCATCTGCGGTGCCTCGGCTCAGGCTCCGAAGACTCAGTATCGCGTCTATGGCGTTGCGTTCTATAATCTTGAGAACCTGTTTGATACAATCAACGCTAACGGGACCTACGACCTTGAATTCTCGCCCAAGGGCGCACGCCAATGGGACACCCGAAAATATCAGGCCAAGATTCACAACATGGCCTATGCCATCTCTCAACTGACAACGAAGACCACCCCGAAGGGCCCGGCAATTATCGGCGTCAGCGAAATTGAAAACAAGTCAGTGCTTGATGACCTGGTGGCCGACCCTCAGATTGCCGCATGGAATCTCCAAGTGGTTCATCATGACGGCCCTGACCGCCGCGGTGTCGACGTAGGCCTTCTTTATAATCCGCGCCTCTTTAACTTTGAAAGCGTTGAAAATCACCGCCTTTTCATCGAGTCTTACCCTACGTTCAAGACCCGTGACCAGATGTGTGTCACCGGCACTTTGGGCGGTCAGCGCGTGAGCATCATCGTCAATCACTGGCCCTCACGCCTTGGCGGCCAGGAACAGAGCAGCTGGCTGCGCGAAGCCGCCGCGGCCCTGAGCAAGCAGATTGCCGACAGCCTATGGGCCGTAGACCCCTCGCGAGGCGTAATCATCATGGGTGACTTGAATGATGACCCCGACGATAAGTCAGTGGCTCAGGTGCTTAACGCAAAAAAGGACACTAAAAGCGTAGCCCCTCACGGGTTCTACAACCCCTGGTGGAGCCTGCTCAGAGACAAGGGCATCGGCACTCTCGCCTACAAGGGCGCATGGAATTTGTTTGACCAAATCGTAATTTCGGGCAATCTCCTTGAGGAAAACGCCACAGAAACTGAGCTGCGCTTCTTCAAGCAGCAGGTTCATAACCATGACTTCCTGATTGACCAGGAGGGCACTCGCCAGGGCTACCCGCTGCGCACATTTGCCGCCGGCAGCTGGCTTAACGGCTATTCAGACCACTTCCCGACGGAAGTATTCTTTAAAATCGCAGTACCCGCCCGCAAATGATGAAGGTTAAAATCGTCAATCTCAGCGGATTGGAGCTCCCAACGTATGAGACCACGGAATCAGCCGGAATGGATGTCCGCGCTGCCCTCAAGGAGCCTCAAACCCTCCAGCCGGGGGAGCGAGCCCTGATTCCCACGGGGCTTAAAATTCAGCTTCCCGCGGGCTATGAATGTCAGGTGCGCCCCCGCTCCGGTCTGGCTCTGAAAAAGGGTATCACCGTACTGAACACCCCCGGCACAGTCGATGCCGACTATCGCGGCGAAATCGGAATCATCCTCATTAATCTTTCCTCGGAGCCCTTTGAAATCACCCCCGGCGAAAGAATTGCCCAACTGGTTATTAATCAATATACTCGAATCCAATGGGAACCCGTTGACCGTCTTGACGAGACCAAACGGGGCGACGGCGGATTCGGTCACACCGGAACAAATTGAAACCCAATTTTTTACTCATACTCCTCCTGGTTACTCTTGGCTTAGGGTCGGCCCTCGCTGACAATAGAGCCAAGAGCGACTATTACTTTATGGAAGCGATGCGCCAGCGCACGCTCGATAATGACGGCGACGCGGAAGCCCTGCTTGCACGCGCCTATGAAATCAACCCTGACCCGGCAAACCCGGCGGCCAAGTTCGTTGGTTTCTCAACCATCAGCAACTCCCGGGGCGACTCGGCGCAGATTGTCAAAGGCTTGAAGATTGTGGAAGATTATGTCGCCGCCAATCCTGACGATACATATGCCGCAGTCAGCCTCGCTGACTTTTACATGCAGATGCAGCGTTATGACGAGGCCCTGCCGCTCTATTCTTATGCCGACTCGCTCAACCCCTCTCAGCCCGCCATTGCTCTGCGACATGCCCGGAGCCTGGAATATCTGCGCCGGATTGAGGACGCTCTCGCCGTCTATCGCAAGATAGAAACCCGCATCGGGCGCTCAACTCAGCTGACCTTCTTAAAGTCAAATCTGCTGCTCAACATGGCCAACGATACCGTGCGCGCCATGGAAGAAGTGGAGAGCCTCTTAGCCGCGATGCCGGGCGATACAGAAGTGCTCGCGCTGGCCATTTCAGCCAATACCGCCATCAATCAAACCGACGAGGCCTTGCGGCTCATCAACATGGCCATCGACGCCGAGCCTGACAATGCGCCCCTGCGCGAATATTGCATCTCTCAGGCCGCAAAAGTCAAGGGTCCCGAGGCCGCTTACGAGCTCCTGGAAGCCTCATTGCGCTCTGAAGAGTTAAGCCCCGAGGAGAAATCCTATCTTTTCGGTCAATATTTTCAGACTGTGAAGATTGACGATGATGAGCAGGCGCAGGCCATTCTCAGC
The DNA here is from genome assembly GCA_014802435.1 of Bacteroides sp. GTDB lineage: Bacteria > Bacteroidota > Bacteroidia > Bacteroidales > Muribaculaceae > UBA3263. The sequence goes on from JAAVCG010000027.1 coordinate 9,751, forward strand.
CAAGCCCGCACAGTGCTTGAAGAAGAGGTTCCCGGCGACACCTATCCCTATATTCTTCAAGGGGTTTACCACTACATGAACCGCAACTTCAGCGCCGCAGCCAAGGAATATGAACTTGCCCTGAAAAAGGACCCGGACAATGGCGGACTCGTAGCCGAAATGATGAGGATGATAATCCTTGACGAGGAGCCCAAACGAGCCATCAAAATGGGACTCAATGCGTTGCAAAATCCCAATCTGACTGATGCGCAGGGTGTTTACCGGATGATGGCCGGAGCCTACATGAACACGGAGGAATATCCGGAGGCCGCCGGAGCGTTGCAGTCGCTGCTGACAGAATGTGACGACGAACTCACGGATGAGGACCGCTCGGAAATAATCTGCTCCATTGCTGATGCCGAGCAGAATTATCTCCCCGTGGAAAAGGCCGCTCAACGTTATGAGGAAGCCATCGCCCTTGACTCGCTGAACTACATGGCCAAGAATAATTATGCCTACATGATTTCCGAAAAAGGAGGCGACCTCAACAAGGCCGAAGAGCTTATAAATGAAGTGCTTGAGTTTGAGGGGCGCAACCCGGTTTATCTTGACACTGCCGCCTGGATAGCCTTCAAGCAGGGCAAATATGGCCCCGCCATGGGTTATATCGAGGAGGCACTACTGATGCTCCGCGATGAACCTAACAGCGAATATCTCCGCCATGCCGGCGATATCTATTATCGCGCCGGAATGACCGATAAGGCATTGGAAAACTGGCAAAAAGCCCTTGAACTCGAGCCCGATTCAAAGGAACTGAAAGAAAGAGTTGAACTCAAAAAAATCCCCTGATGAAAAAGTCCATTCTGCTCCTGATGTTATGCCTCATGGCGGTGATTATGCCGGGATGCCGTTCGGCAAAAAACGGGTCTCAGGCCGTCAAAATCGAGGATAAAGAAAGCTCCCAATGGAGCAATGTCAACGTTCCGGTGCGCCTGGACCTCATTGAGCCTCAAAAGTTTAGCCTTTCGGGACGCCTGACCATGGTTCGTGACCGCTATGCGCTGATATCGCTGAGGATGCTTGGATTTGAAGTAGCGCAGATTTATGTCAGCCCTGACGAAGCCGACGTAGTTGTCAAGCAAATGAACAAAATCTGGATTCAGGAGCCGATAGCCTCGCGCCTGGCGGAGCTGAAAATCCCGTTTACAACTCTCCAGGAAGCCCTCCTGGGCAATCAGCAGGCCTTTGACAGCCTGCCTGACGGACTCAATCTCACCCTTGGAGGCACGGCTGAAAAGCCCGTCCTCACCCTCAAAATCTCGTCCAAGGGGAAGACCCTCCTCGGGAGCATGACCCTGAGCATGAGCGAGGCGCAATGGGACACCCCCCGCCCCGCGACATTCTCCGCCCCCAATGGGTCAGAATATAAAAAAATTGCACTTAAAGACCTCGGAAACATACTGAAATGAGCCGTTTGCTTCAAATAATCATCCTTTGCCTGCTCCTGCCGCTGAGCGCCGACGCCGCAAAGCCCAAGAAAGCCGCCGCCACGAAGCCCAAGACAAGTGTCGACGTCAAGAATCAGCGCAAAAAAACCGAGCAGGAAATGAAGCAGACAACCAAGAAGCTGACGATGACCGACCAGCAAATCAAGCAGCGACTCGGCCGAATCAACAAGCTCGAACAGCAAATCAGCCGCTCTGAGGCCACTGCCGCCCAACTTCAGCAGCGCCTTGACTCCATTTCCCGCCGAACCAAACTCGTTCAGGACTCAATCAAGGAAAATGAGGCCGAGCTCTCACGCCTGCGCCAGCTTTACACGACGGCCGTGCGCTCCTCACGCCGCAATCGCCGCGAAATGAACACTTTGACGTTTATCTTCTCGGCCGATAATTTCCGTCAGGCCTATCGCCGCATGCGCTATCTGGAGCAATACTCAGCATGGCGCAAGCGCAAGGCGCAGCAGATTGACGAAGTGGTCAAATCCCTCTCCGCCCAGAAGGCATCACTGACCGAGATGGCCAACCATACGACCTCGCTCCGCCGCCAGGAAGTTGAGGAGCAACGGATGCTCAAAGCCTCACGCGACAGCGTCAACTCCGCCGTCAAGTCCCTCGAAGGCCAGAAAAAGCAACTCAACGCAATGCTCAACGAGCAAAAGAGGACAATCAAGAAACTCGACGACGAAATTCAGCGCCTGATTGAAAAAGAAATCGAGGAACAGCGCCGCCGTGAAGCCGAAGAAGCGCGCAGACGGGCCGAAGAAGCCAAAAAACAAGCCGAAGCCGCCGCCAAAAAGGCTCAGGACGCCGCCGCAAAACCCGCTGACAAAAAAACTGAGCCGAAGAAGCCCGCCGAACCCGCGCCCGCAAAACCGAAAGAGCCGGAATTCAAGCCTGACGGACAGACCATAAGCCAGCAAACCGGAGAATTTGCCTCACGCAAAGGCTCTCTCCCCTCGCCGCTGAGCCATACTTACATCATTGCTCGCCCCTTTGGAGTGCAACCCCATAAGACGCACACCCACGTTGAAGTCAACAATCCCGGACTTGACATGGAAACTGCCCTCGGAGCGACTGCGCGCGCCGTCCATGCCGGATATGTATCGGCAGTGTTCGTCCAGGAAGGATTCGGCCACGTGGTCCTGGTGCGCCACGGCTCCTACCTGACCGTCTACGCCAACGTCAAGACCATCAACGTCAAGAAAGGCGACAAACTCAAAGCCGGCGACGTTATCGGCACGGTTGCGCCCTCGGAATTCAACTCTAACCGGGGCATGCTCCACTTTGAAATCAGACGCGAACGCGAAAAATATGACCCCCAACAATGGCTAAAGCGCTGACCTCAAGAGTCATCAAAGCCATCTCCATGCTGGGCTCCACCCAGATGGTCAATATGCTCTGCTCCGCAGTCAGGATTAAAGCCCTCTCCGTCTGGATCGGCCCCGTAGGAGTCGCCCTCATGGGAGTCTACATGGAAGTATTGGAATTTACCGGCGCCCTCACCCAGCTCAACATACGAACGACGGCAGTCAAGGACGTAGCCTCCCGTCCCCCGGCCCAACGAGGCGAAATCATCGGCATCGTCCGCCGGGTTAGCCGCGCAATGGGGCTCCTCGGAATGCTCCTGCTGCTCATCTTCGCCCCCGCCGTCAGCTACTTCATGTTCAAGTCCACGGACTATACCCTCGGCTTCCGGCTCCTCTCCATCGCCCTGCTCATCCAAGCCCTTCAAGGCAGCGAACTCGTCGTGCTTCAAGCAGAAGGAAAATTCGCCGCCATCGCCTCCTCAAGCCTCTGGGGCGGCCTGACCGGACTGGGGGTAGCCCTCATCCTCTTCCTGACCTTAGGAATCAACAGCATCGTCCCGGTCATAATCTCCTATGCCGCAATCACATGGCTATTCACCGCGCGACATACCCGCTCATTCCGCTCCGAATCCTCAAACCTGACCCTGCGCCAATGCTTCAGCCGCTCGCGCCAATACATTGCCATGGGCTCCTTCCTCGTAATCTCCGAACTCGTAACCAAGGCCGTCAGCCTCTCGTTCATGTCCGTCATCGAACACTCCTCCGGCACCACAGTCTTAGGCTACTATCAAGCCGGCGCGACGATGCTAATCCGCTATGTAGGAGTCTTCTTCGCCGCCATTGCCTATGAATTCTACCCCCGGCTCTCCGTCGCCTCGCCCCGCCATAACCATGCCTCACTCATCATGACTCACCAGGCCCGGACCTGCCTGCTCCTCTTCTTTCCCTGTGCCATCGCCGCCATTCTACTCGCCCCCTGGCTCATCCGCCTGCTCTACGACACCCAATATCTCCCCATGGCCCCATACTTCATCCTCGGAATGATTGGAATGATGATGCGCCCCGCCTCTATGATACTATCCTTCAGCTTCATAGCCTTCAACAAAGTCAAGCCCTACCTCTTCACGGAAATCACCTCCGCCCTGGTAGGCTTCGCCCTCAACGTTGCCGGATACCTCCTTGGCGGCTTCCCCGGCCTCGGCCTCGCAACAATCGCCTGGTACCTCTTCGACCTCCTCATCATCTACGCCACCTGCCGCCTCACCCAAACCCCCTCCTTCCCCCCGCGCACCCTCCTCCTGAGCCTCCTCCTCGCCCTCGCCCTCCTCGCCCCCGCCCTCCTCACCCTCCACTATCTCTAAAAAAAATTGCGGGTTTGGATTTTTTTTCGTAACTTTGCGAATCAAGCCGAAAGCTATTTATCAATCTACATCACATTATTATGGGCCTTCAATTTAAACTAAGACACATACTCATGCTGATTACACTGACAATCAGCACCATACCCGCCATTGCACAACGCGAGAAAAACTTCATTTTTCTCTTTGACTGCACCGGTTCAATGAAAACCAATGAACTATGGGAGCCGGCTAAAGCCTCACTTGACAAGAACATTGAACTGCGCACATCAATTCCCGGCTCTCAATTTGCAGTAATTCCATTCGGGGACAATGCCTATGAAACCTTCTCCTTCAGCGCGGAAGAGAGCCCCAAGAAAAAACAGGAAATAGCCGGAGCTTTTGAAAAGTATATCCAGCAGGCCAAGTATACGAATATATCCGATGTGTTAACCACCGGATTCAAGCGCACCAACCCTAATAAACTAAACGAGATTTATCTCTTCACTGACGGATTGCCCAACGGCTCTGACAGCCCTGCGCGAGTAGCCCAGACAATCAATGCCTGGTGTGCGAATCATCAGAACACCAAGCTCTACTATGTCGCGCTTAAAGAGGGCGTCATCAACCCGATAATCCAGGCGGCTATAGAAGCCTGTCCGGATGCAGAAATAATCCAGTGCAAAGATGGAATCATTCCGGTAATCACCGATGTTTCCACAGATATCTACACCAATCTCATGGAATTAGGTCAAGAATATCTGATGGGATTTGACATTCCGGGGAATTATGACCTCCGCTCAAAGTGTAATGATGAGCTTTTCAGCTTCCGGATTGTAGATAACAAAGCCATCGACGGCAAGTTCAACGTCATTATCAGTGCCCGCCAGAATCAGTCGGTTGAAGAACTCTATGAAGCCATCCACGGCCAAGAGTATCTCTTCTCGGCAACAGTTGAAATCCTGAATGACAATATCTCCATTGTCAACCCGACGGTGCGAGTACACGTACTCCCCGAGCTCCCCGTGAGCCTCTCGATGGCCGAAGGGACTGACGAGCTGAAAGCCGATGGCGCCGAATGGTTTGACGCCTTCCTTTGGAGCGATGCCGCCGAGGATGAAACAGTTAGTTGGGACCTGAGCCCGATTTTCAAAAATGAACAGCGGAGTTCATGCCTCGGCCTGAAATTCCAACCCGCTGAAGGCGAATGTCAAGACTACGAGCTCCGCTTCAACGGACAGAAAATCAAGGGAAATGACATCATCAACATCGTTCCCGGACAGCCCGCCATAATAGAGGTTCAATTCAATCATGACGCTCAAACCGGCAAGCGATACATAAAGCTCTTGCCCGTCTATGACCGGGATATTGACCTCATAAATGACGGCCCGACCGACGAATTTGAGGGACTCTCGCTCCGAACTGAATACGATCTGCGCTGGAATCCGCTGAAGACCCTTCTCATGTGGATCGGCATAATCTTATTGGCGGGACTCGTCCTCTGGTTCGTTTTGTTAAAGCGCATTTTTTACCCGGTTATCACACTGAGCCAAGTGACTATCACGGGCCCGGGGACATATTACCTCTCTAAGAAAATCAAGGGGGCAAGAAAAGTGATTCTCACCTCCAAGAAGCGCTCGCAAAACGTCATTTCGCGCCTCTTCACGGGCGAAGTGCGCTACGTCAGAGCCGACCACTTCATGCCGGAACTGACCATCGTTGCCGCAGGAGGAAAGAAAAAAGTCAGAGTGCGCCAGGAAGGAAAAGCCAAAGCGGACTGGAACTTCTACCCCTCGGCCGTGTTCCGCCAGTTTGAAAAAGGAGCGCTCACTAACCGCTCCACCGGCGACAAATCAGAAATAGAATTCAACTAATCATTCACAACACATACATCATTAACCATGGCAAAATTAAGAAGAACCCTCCTGATAGGACTTGGTGGCACCGGCATCAAAGCGATCCTCAACGCCAAGAAAATGTTCTATGAAAACTATGGCCAAATTCCGCCTATGATTGGCTTCATCGGTATGGACACCGACAAGCCCGGCCTGGAAAACGCATTCGTTATAGCTAATGACGGGACGAAAATCACGCTCAATAAGTCAGAACAGCTCTGCATCTCCGTTGACAACCCAACGGCCATCTACTCTAACAATAAGTCATCCAAGCTCTTTGACTGGATGCCTGAATGCAACGTGCAAGGCCTGACAGCCCTCTCCATCGGCGCCGGACAGATGAGGAGCAACGGCCGATTTGCCGTGACAGTTAATGAAAATAACGTCAAATCGTTTATCAACAATAAGATAACCGAAATCAACAATGCCTCAATCATTGACAATGCTAACTATGACCTTCTTGGTTCTGAGACGGAGGTTCACATGGTATTCTCCATTGGCGGAGGCACCGGCAGCGGCACATTTATTAACACCGCCTACCTTATCAAACGGATGCTCCCGTCAATCAAACTTTCAGGCTACGCAGTCCTGTCAGACGTGTTCCGCAATATGGTCACAGGCGCTATGTCGGCCCGCGTTCGCCCCAATGCCAAGGGCGCGATAATCGATCTGGACTATCTTGCCCATCTCACTCCGAATTCCACTCCCGTTGAAATCAAATGGCTCAGAGAGACTGATTCCATAAACTATCGTCCGTTTGATGCCCTTTACTTCGTTGACAACAGCAATGAGAATAACGACATGTTCAATCATGTTGACCCTCTCTGCGAAATGATAGCCCTGGCAATCGTAACCTCCGTAGGTGAGCTCGGAGTTGCCCTGGCCTCGGTCAGCGACAATGTCAGCAAGCTCATTGCCGACGGCACCATGGACATCAAGAATAAAAAAGCCTGGGCTGCCGGATTCGGTTGCGCCGAAATTATTTTTGATGGCCACCGTCTTGCTAAAATCTACTCACGCAAGGCAATGACCCAGCTCATCAACAAGATGCTCAACGGCGGATGTGATGACCCCGCAACGATTGCCAACAACTGGTTTGACAACACCAAGATTCGTGAAAATATGGGCAAGGACGACGTTATTGACTATTTCATGTCGCCGATGCCACAACACATCTTCAGCTCGGTTGATGACCTCTCAAATCCTGAGCCGGAATGTCAGCAATACCTGTCAAAACTGGCCGTTGACTCGCAAACCAAACTTGACGAAAAGCTCGCCGAACTTGAAGCACGAGTAGATGAATCGCTGACACGACTGATGAACGAACAGGCTAATAGAGAATGTGGCATTCAGCTCTGCCAGCAGATTCTGCTCTCCATTCTCCATCAGATTGAACTCTGCGATGGAGAGATGAAGGAAGAGAAAGAACACAAGGAAGAAGAAATGCCCCGCCTGGAGTCAGCCCTGAAAACGGCCTGCAAGGAGCTCGCTGACTGCATGGACACCTTCTTCAAACGCAACAAAAAAGACTATGAAGCGGAAGTGGTCAGCCAAACGATGCGAGTAGCCACGGAAAAGCGCGAAATCACTCGCCGAATCATGGCCCGCCAATTCTATAGCTGGCTCAAAGAGCGCGTCAACCAATCAATTAACCGCATAGACATCATCATCAGCAACCTTCTGACGGTCAGAAACGAATGTAACACGGAGGTGCAACGCATGCTGCTTGCGGACTCTAACAGCCACTTCTTCCAGTTTGACCTCTCCATTGACTATGCCGGGAAAGTTGAATGTCCGATGACCGACATCGTCTTTAATGACTTCTCGCGCATGATGCAAACTGAAGGAGGTGTCGCCACCCTTGCGTCAATGACTTCAAAACAAACCGAGGAGACCCTTCAGCGCTTTATCAACACCCTCCCCAAGGTGCAGCAGTATGAGGGCATGACGGTTGATAACGCCCTTGATAATCTCTCCGAAGAGGAACTTAAGTCACTGGTCACCAAGGCCGTCAAGAAGTCGCTGCCGCTATTGCCCTACACCCTGCGCGGATTTGACGCCGACCTGCGTGAACGCCCCGTAGAGTGTTACTACATCGGTATCGCTAACAAGAACCGTTCACGCCTGGCTAAAAACGGTCTGTTTCAGAGCATTGTGCCCAACGCCAAGGACATTCAGTTCTCAGAAATCGGCCTGGAAAATCGCGTAATCATTTATCGCCAGTTAGGTGTGATTCCCGCATTTACCCTCAAGGCTCTTGATAGCTACGAAACGGAATATGACCGCTGGGAAAGCAACAAGACCGGAGGCTCTCACTGGGATGCGACGCTCTTCACCCGCATGCAGGCAGAACGATTCAACATTGCCCCGAAAGATGAAGTCTCAACTACTCATCTGATGGAAATATGGGTTAACGCAATCATTTTTAACCTGATTAAGTATAACCCCGAAGCAGGCCAATATCAAATCAAGAGCCGCCAGATGGGAGGTAAAGCCCTCAAAGGCTGGATGGTTGACATGGGTGCAACCAGACGTGATACTTTCCGCTACTTGGAGGATAATATCGACGTCCTCGGACCGGAAATCACCAAGGCCATTCAGGAACTGGATGTGCCGGGGCCGGAAAATCCCATCCGCACACTCTCGGCCGCAGCTGTCAAGGCATGCCAAGACAACACTTACCTGCAGACTATCTCAAAATGTCCCATTTCAATTGAAGCCATTGAGCATTATCCCGCTGAAATGGACCTGATTGAAAAAGAAATAGAATTTATCCTCGATAATAACGCCAAGTAAATGACCTCATCCGTAACGGTTTGGACCTCTACCGCGACGGCCCATGCCCAATCCCGGGTTGCGCAACTCATCCGCGGAACCCGGGGGGCAGACGCGGCCTACGACTCTCTGTCCATAGCGGGACGAAGTACATCTGAAAGCACTGAAATGCTTTCAGATGCTTATAATCGGTTGGTCAACATGACCGCGACAGACACCACTCTGCATATCGTGGCTGTCATTCCAATGTATGAATCGGAGGCAGCGACCCGGATTCATACCCTCTACGATGCCTGCGCTGACATTGACCATCAAATCTCGCTTCATATCTTAGGGTTAGCCCCGGCAATCCGCAAGATTTTTGAAGCCAACGCAACGAAAATAACCGAAACGGAAACTTTTGAGAAAAACGCTGAGCTGCTCCGAAAGTTATGTCGGGAGTCAAAGTTCAGCTTTTCATTCACATTAATTGACGATTACGCTGAAAACGGAGCGCCAATAGGCTTCACTCTGGAGAGCCTTTCACGCTACATTGCTCTGATACAATCAGCTCTGATTGCCGATTATTATTCCATTCTCTCCCCGGCCCTACTGACCGCTCACCAGGGCGAGAACCTCTCCATCGGTATCAGCTCGCTGACTTTTAACCGCGAAGAAGCCACCCGCCAGATGCTTGGACTCGGATTTCTTGAAGCCTTAGACAGTGTTGGCATCAACAATACCGCAGTTGATGTCCAGAAGGCCGCCCGCGAGGCCGAAGCGATACTGGAAGGTATCTCCGAGCGCTATCCCCGGCTTTTTGAGAACTCAATCCGCCCGCTCTATAAGGATGATGGGATTGACGAGGGGCGCGTAGTTGCCAAAGCGGCCGAAATTCTTGACGAGAATATTGCCGCGCTGAAAAATGAAATATTGGCCCTTCTGAAAGATAATTCGCTGTCACTGCCGGAAAAAGAAGCCGTGATGGCAATGATTCTCGGACGCGATAACGAGAGCTTGCGCGGAATGCAATATGAGCATGAGGGAAAATTGCTTGACGATGCGTGCGAGCAACCCATCGAGCTATATGTAGAGGCCTTCAATCGCTGCTGTCTGCACACTACGAAGTCCACCCTGCTCCCGGTCAGAAATGATTACGAAGCACTGAAGCTCTATATTTTCAATTCTCCTTTCATCAGAACGGAAAACGAAAAAGAAAACGAAAAAGCGTTCAATCCAATTCCGTTTATCAAACGACTCAAACAGGAGATAATCAACACTACGGCCTTCATTCGCGACAAACATGATGAAGCAGACGCCCTTGAAAAATCAGTCATACAACGCAAGAATGCTGATAAAATCAAGCGCCTATGGCATAAACCGAGCGGAGAACGCAAAAATCTGCCTCACAAGGAAGCTCCACTGGAGCTAAAATATCAGCCCCCGAAGGACCTGAAACCGAAACCGTCAGTTGACCTGCGCAAATACTTCTCTCCCGTCAAAAATCAGATGGAGTTGGGCTCCTGCACCTCGTTTGCGGCTACGGCAATGTATGAGGCAATGATGAGCCGCCTGAGCGGCCACTCGGAAGATATGAGCCCGGCTTTTCTCTATTATTATTCAAACGTATTAAAAGGGAAACCGTCCGGCGGAAGTAATTTTTATGAACAGATTGAAGTGCTCCAGAACATAGGAATCTGCCATGAATCCCTTTACATCTACGACTCTAATAATCCCACTCTTAAGCCCTCAGTTAATGCCGAAGAGGATGCTCGGAAGCATCAGGTAATCGAGGCTCGACAGATACCACTGGTAGACCTTCCTGACAAGCAGGAGACCCTAAAGCTCAATCATCAACTGATAACCTCAGCGCTTTCAGAGGGTTATCCTGTTGGCATCTCGCTGAAAGTCTATGATAATCTGGGAGTTGACGGAGCCTTTGTCCGCCATCCGGATGACTCTCCGCAGGCCAAGGAAGATGGATGGCACGCAATGGTAATTGCCGGATATTCAGAAGATAACAACCTCTACATTGTTCGCAATTCCTGGGGAAGCGAGTTTGGCGATGAAGGTTATTGCTACATACCGTCGGCCTATATTGACGACCCGGAATACCTGGGTTTTGCCTGCATAATCACTTCCATCACCGATGGCGCCGACCGGGCCGATGGTGACGTGCCCACAATGATTGCCGATTTTGCGGCTACAGAATCGGAAATACGCCTTGTTGCAATCAGAAACGCCATTGCCGGCATGAGAGTTGAGCTGAAAAACAGCCAGAATCTCTATGCCGAATATTATCGCTACTATCAGCGCCTGATTATGCAATTGACCATGCCCCGCATTCAAAATGAAATACGCCAGGCCGCTGAGGAAGAGCAGTTGAAACATTACATTAATGTTGACGACAGAAAGCGAATGCTGGAAGACTCGTTCGTTTCCAAAGTCAAACAATTCAAGCGCTCGCTGCTCATCACTATTTCCGTCATTGCAACGATTACACTCATCTTAGGTATTACTTTATTTTATACTGAAGACTATACGCTTTTCGGCACTTTTGCAGGATTCGGTATCGCTACATTGTTTGCCATTCTCGGCTATAAATGGTGGATAAAAATTAATCGCCGCCGGCTCCAGGAGGAACTGGACCAAGTGGCAGTCTATGCCCGTCAACAGCAGCAAAAACTAATTGAGATGCAGATCCGATTCCATGTTGCGGGAATGTGGCTCTATCGTTTCCATAATCTATCAATTGAGATTGGCAATGTCTATGACCGTCTCGCGAGCTATAACAGCACTCTGCGAGGATGGCAGAAGCATTATTCGCGCACGATTGACTCTCATGAAGCTCCGGAGGGGCAGATGTTTCATACTCTTGACCCCTCGTCCTTACTCCCCAAGTTCTTTATGGACAATAAGTCATCTATTGTCAAAAACGTAGACCTCATCCGCCTGTTTGAGAGCTATCAGGTTAACCCGGAAGAGCTTGAAAACTCTCATAATCAGTTACGCGAAATCGTCACCTCGGTAATCAGCTCACTGATGGCAGACTTCAACATTGCCAACTTCCTTTTGGGCGATAAGTTTGCTTATCTTAATCCCGTTGATATCCAGCAGAAAATGACCGAGCTGATAGCTGTAGGGCAACCATCATTCCGTAATCGGGCAATGAACGCATCGCTACCCGTCAGAATTCTTATGACACAGATTCAACCTGACCGCGAAAATCAATGGATTCAGCGGGTTACCCCTCTATTTCCCTTTAGGCCGAATATGCTCCAATATTCGGACCCGACAACTATGATACTATTAACCATTCATCACCAAGGGGCTGAAAGCCTGCAAGATTAACTATGGAAGAAATGGAGAAACAGTTGAAGAGGGGGGGCCGGAGGGGCCTCCGAGTTGCTGCTTGGGTCCTTGGGGGAATCCTTGGGCTGGTCTTTTTGGTGCTTTTGGGGGTGAGTTTGTTTCTTACCCCTGAGCGATTGACTGGATTGGTAAATAAGTATGCGGGAGAGTATTTTGTCAACGCGGATTTCCGGGTTGAGCGGGCGGAGTTGACCGTCTGGCGCACGTTTCCTCATGCAGAGATTGAGGTTGAGGGGTTGCGGATTGTGAATACTGACCCGACGGTTCCGGCTGAGGGCGACACGGTAGCCACGGTTGAGAATTTCCATGGTCGGATTAATCTTGCTGCGCTGCTGATTGGCCGGATTTCGGTGAATCAGGTGACTATCGACCGCCCGTGTGCCACATTCTGGCAGGGGCCGGACTCTCTCACAAACCTGAATATTTTCCCGCCCTCAGAGCCTGAGGAGGAGAAGGATGAGCCGCTTTCGTTGCCGTCAATTCATCTGGATAAATTCCGCATTTTGGGCGATGCCCGGTTCAGATATATCTCGGCGCCTGACAGCATCAACGCCGACGTAACTATCAGAGCGACAGAACTGAGTGGGAGCGATGGCGTCAGCCAATACGTGCTGACCACTTCGGCCTCTGCGGGCGCGATGCCTTTTCTTCCCGAGCGGCTGAAAGTGGGGCTCGACGGGGGCATCTCCTGGGAGCCAAATGAGCCGTTGGCCTTGGGGCTGAACAAGTTTAAGGTTGATGTTGACTCCATCAGAACCGAAACTACGGCCGAGCTGGATTTTAGCGACGGAGTATTGGTTAAATCATTGGATTTCAAGCTGAATCCGCTGTCGCTGCAGCGGGTGAGCGAGCTGATTGAGCAAGTTCCGGCACTGGAAACTCCGGCGGCGATGGAGCTGACAGCCAAGCTGATGGCGCCTTATAAGTATAACCCTGACACACTGCTGATGCCCGCAATGGAGGCAACGCTGACCATTAAGGAGGCACCAATGGCCATTCCGGCTTACCATCTGAATCTGACCAAGTTAGCGCTTAGTGCGGAGGCAAAAATCAGCCCCGAGGGGCTTGACCGGTCAGAAGTGGACCTCAAAAATCTCAGGGTTGCGTTTCCGGCCTCAGACTTCAAGTTGACAGCCAAGGCGACGAACCTGCTGGCAGACCCTCACGCCGAGGGATGCTTCCGGGGCGCCATTGACTTCAATAACCTTGACCGCCGCATCTGGCAACTCTTGGGCATGAGACTGCGCGGCGCCCTTGATGCCGACCTTGATTTCAACCTGAATCTCAGCGACTTGACGGCGAATACCTTTCATCGCGCCCGGCTTGACGGCGAAATGACTCTCGACAATTTCGTCTGCCTGATGCCGACCGACAGCATTGCCGCCTGGACCCGCAAGGCTCACCTGGAGTTCGGTTCCAGGGAGCAGCGCAACGACATTGACTCTCTGTTAGCGGCCAGCCTGACGCTGGACACGGCGCGCATCTGGACCGCCGACTTGCAGGCCGAGATTTCAAGGCTGAAGATGAACCTTGGGGTTGAAAACAGGGCGCAAACCGCCGACACGACGACAGTCACTCCGATGGGCGGCCGCCTGGAAATAGGCTCCGTGCGCTGCCTGATGGCTGATTCGAGCCGTGCAATGCTCCGCGGAATGAGCGGCGCAACGGTGTTGACGCGCTATCAGGGCGACGGAAAACGCCCGCTGATGGCGGCAAAATTCGGAGTGGACCGCGCGGTTTATTCTGACGGCGTTAACCGCCTGAGTCTCAGCGGCGCGGAGATTGCCGCGAAGGCTCATCTGGCCCAAACCTCGCGTCGGGAGAGGCGCACTCTGACCGCGGCTGACTCAATGCGCCTGCGCCATCGCCGCGACTCGCTGATTCTCAGCGAAAAAGGCCATGAGAGAATGGACTTTGGAGTGGACCGCTCAATGGTGCGCACGCTCAAGAAATGGGATGTACGCGGCCAGGTTAAAGCTCGCCGCGCGCGGATGTTTACTCCGCTGTTTCCGCTGCGGATGCGCCTGACGGACCTCAACCTCGGCTTCAATCCTGACTCCGTGGTGCTCAACTCGTTAGCTCTCAATGCCGGCAACAGTGACTTCCGCCTCAACGGCCTTATAAGCAATATGCAGAAATCGCTCGGAAGCAGGCGAGGCCAGCCCCTGCGCGTGGCTCTGACGCTCAATTCAGACACTATCAACGTCAATGAGATTACCCGCGCGGCCTTCCGCGGCGCGGCCTGGCAGGCAAAGGCCGATTCACTCATCACTGCGCGCTCTGCCGACCTGAACCTCGACGATAACGCCCTTGAAGCGCAGGCCGAGGCGGAAGAAAACGCCGACGATGCCATGCGCGCAATCGTAGTGCCGATGAACATTGATGCATCGTTTGATTTCCATGCGCGTAACATTGTCTATTCTACTATGTTACTCCATGATTTCTCAGGCGAAGTAATAGTAGCCGACGGCGCGGCACAGCTCAGCGACCTCTATGCTTCAACCGACATCGGCTCGGCCTCGGCTAACCTGATTTACTATGCACCGACGATTGACGACATTGACATTGGCCTCAGCGCCGAACTGACCCGATTCCGCATTGACAAGGTCACCCAAATGATTCCCGCGCTTGACTCTATCTTGCCGCTGCTCAATGACTTGGGCGGAGTAATTGACGTCAACATCGGCGCTACCACGCGCACCGATTCCCTGCTCAACGTCGATTTCCCCTCGCTCAGGGCAATGGTCAGCCTGACGGGCGATTCGCTGAAAGTGCTTGACGAGCAGACGTTTAAAACCGTCAGCAAATGGCTCCTCTTCCGCGACAAGAAGAAGAACATGATTGACCGCATGGAGGTTGAACTGGCAATTGAAGACAACATGCTCGAGATTTACCCCTTCATGTTTGACTTTGACCGCTACCGCATCGGAGTGATGGGCCATAATGACCTTGACATGAACATGGATTATCACGTCTCAATCCTGAAATCGCCCATTCCCTTTAAGTTCGGCATAAACATCAAGGGCACGCCCGAGAAGATGAAAATCCGCCCCGGACTGGCCCGATTTAAAGAGAAGATGGCCGGGCAGCGAACCCAATTAGCCGACACTCTGCGAGTTAACCTTGCCAAAGAAATCAAGGGCGCCCTCAAAAAAGGCGCAAAAGCGGCCCGTGTAGCCCCCATGGGAGTTGCCCGTCCTGACCGGATAGAATCGCTGACGGAGGCCACAGACACCCTGAGCCGCGCCGACTCGCTCTACTTCATTGAACACGGGCTCATTGAAGCCCCTGACTCACTAATGATTAAGAAAGAATGAACATACCCCGCCCAAAAGCCTTCCTGTTTGACATGGACGGCACTCTATATGACTCGATGCCTAACCATGCATCTTCCTGGTATCAAATGGTTTGCGAACAGGGCATTCCCTGCACTCCGGAGGAATTTTTCCTCTATGAAGGGGCGACGGGGGCCTGGACGGTCAACCTGCTGTTTCAGCGCGCCTATGGCCGCGACGCCTCGGCCGAAGAGGTTCAGCGCCTCTATGAGCGTAAAGCCGAAATTTTCCGTTCCAAGCCTCATCCGCGCGTAATGCCCGGCGCCCGGGAGCTGGTTGAGGCCGTCAGAGCGCTCCCCTGGCATCCGCAGACCATTCTCGTCACCGGCTCGGCTCAGGGCTCGCTCCTCGGCTCGCTCAATGATGACTTTCCCGGAGCATTCCCCGAGGAGCGACGGGTCACGGCCCTCAACGTCAAGCGCGGCAAGCCCGCTCCTGACCCCTTCCTTCAGGGGGCCTCGCTGGCCGGAGTAGACCCGCAGGGGTGTATCGTCATTGAAAACGCCCCCCTTGGAGTGCAGTCCGGAAAGGCTGCCGGATGTTTCACCGTAGCCGTCACTACCGGGCCTATTCCGCGCGAGAGGATGGCCGAAGCCGGCGCCGACCTGATTTTTGACTCCATGCCCGAATGTGCGGCAAAACTGCCTGAAATGTTATGCAAAAACTGATTTTCACTAACGACGTCACCCCCGCGCTTGCCGCTCTCATCAGCGAACTCAATCCGGACCGCATCGCCCTGCTCTGTGACTCCAATACCCGCTTCATTGCCGCCGAGCTCGCTCCCGCCGGAGCCGACATCATTGAGATTCTCCCCGGCGATGAACATAAGGACCTTGAACAGCTAAGCCGGGTTTGGCAACATCTGAGCCAATCGGGCTTTACGCGCCGCTCGCTGATGGTCAACGTTGGCGGCGGAATGGTTACCGACCTTGGCGGATTTGCTGCCGCGACTTTCAAGCGCGGAATCCGATTTATCAATGTGCCGACAACCCTGCTGGGCGCCGTTGATGCCGCAGTTGGAGGCAAAACCGGCATAAATTTCCTTGACCTCAAAAATGAAATCGGCGCCTTTCAGGAGGCTGTCGCCGTCATTATCTCCACCCGTTTTTTTGCCTCGCTTCCCCCGGAGGAGCTGCGCTCCGGATTTGCCGAGATGATTAAACACGGGCTCATCTCCTCGGCTGAAACATATCGACGCCTGATTGACTTTGACATTTGCCGGGCCAACCTGGCGGAGCTGCTCCCGCTGCTGGAGGAGAGCGTCAACGTCAAGCGCGAAATTGTGGCTCAAGACCCTCGCGAACAGGGGCTGCGCAAAGCCCTTAACTTGGGCCACACCGCCGGACACGCCTTTGAGAGCCTCGCCCTGGAGCGCAATCATCCCGTGCCGCATGGAGTAGCCGTGGCCCACGGGCTGCTCGTCGAGATGATTCTCTCACACATGCAGGCCGGTTTTCCCTCCGCCGAGCTTTATCGCTATGCCGGGCTGTTGAAGGAGGCCTATGCCGACGTCCCCGCAATCAGCTGCCAGGATTATCCCGACCTGCTCCGCCTGATGGCCCACGACAAAAAAAACACCATCCCCGGGCAAATAAACTTCACCCTACTCCGGGCGCCCGGCGCACCTCTGATTGACCAAACCGCAACGCCTGAGGCCATTCAAACGGCCCTTGACCTCTATCGCGACCTCTTAAACCAATAGCAGAGGGAGCAGCGCGGAGAAAACGAGCGTTATGTTTGCAATGGCGTAGGTGATTGTAAATGAAAGGTTTGAAACCTCTGAACCCAATGCAGCCTCAATCGCTCCGATGGAAGCGACGCTACAGCGGGCCCCGGCGACGCATCCAAGCACCTCAGGGCGCGTAAAGCGGAAAATCCGTCGGGCAATGATGATATTTATTACCAGGCTGAGGGCCGTCAGCAGCAGCCCGACGCCAACGATGGCGATGCCGGCCTCCTTGAGCCCGTCAAAAAGGACGGCGCCCGCCTGAAGCCCGAGAACGGCGATAAACATGCTGACTCCCAACTTATTAAGAATCCACAGAGCCGACGACGGGATATGCCCGAACGACGGACGCTTGGAGCGCAACCACCCCAGGAAGAGCCCGGAAAAGAGGGCGCCGACGCTGACTCCGAGCGCCATCGGGACGCCATGGATTTTGATTGACAGACCGCCTAACAGACATCCGGCAGCAATTCCGAGGCCGAGGAAAACCATATCCGTAGCGTTCGTGTCACGGTCAGCATAACCGATATGTGAGGCCGCGGCTGAAACATCGCAGGGCCAGCCGATGAGAGTCAACACATCGCCCCCCATCAGCACCAGATTATCCTTCAGCGGCAATGAAAGCTCATTGCGCTTAACCGAGGCCACGGCAATCCGCTCCATGAAAGGCTGATTGCGGAGCACGCCAAGTGTCTGACCGTCAATATCCTTGGAGGCAATAGTGACCGGAGTTCGCTCAGCCGCAAAATTAAGCAATTCAGAATCGGCCACCTCCGGCCCCGGCGCTGACGGCAAAGTAGACATCTGAGCCGACTGACCGCCAAGGACAATATGGTCGCCAACGGAAATGCGCGTAGTTGAGTTCGGCTCAACTATCTGTCCGCCAATGCGGGCGCGGACAAGCACCGTCCTGACTCCGAGAGCCTCATAATGGCTGCACACTTCGGAAACGGAGCGAGGAGTTGAAAAGAACTCATCCACAACCTCATAGGCACGATAAACGATGGCCCGGCGCGCAGGAATCATGCCCGGCGCGAGCGCTTGGTCTGCCCCGGCAAGAGTCTCCTCAGCTGCCGCGACATCGGCCAAACAGCGCTTCAGTCCGCCAATCATCCGCGGCCCGACGGAAGAGAGAAACCATGCCGTAAACACCGTCCCGAGGACGTAAGTAGCTGCATAACAGGCCGGAATCAACTTTAAAGTATGCGCCCGCTCCGCCTCTGATAGCGGCAGGCTCTTAACAGTGTCAGAGAGCAGGCCCAGCGAGGCCGAGGCGTTTTGCGAACCCGCATAAAGACCGGCCGAAACGCCCTGACTATAACCCAATAAGCGAGCGGCAACAACCACGATGGCCGCGCTCACAAGCGCCGAAACAGCAGCAAATCCAACTATTCGCCACCCATCGCCGCGAAAAGCCCGAAAGAACTGTGGACCAATCCCATAGCCAACCGAAAACAGAAAAAACAAAAAGAAAACCGTCTTAACCATCTCCGGAATCTCCACATTAAGCTGCCCGACGATAACGCCGACTATCAAAGTAGCCGCCACGGGACCAAGGCTGAACGACCCTATGCGCAGACGTCCAACCCAAAAACCGACGCCAAGCGTCACAAACAGAGGAATCAATGCTGACATTTCACTCAAATCTAAAAATTATCCCGCAAATTTACCAATTTTCCCAAACCTACACAACACCCCACCCTATGGAAAGGCGGATTCCAATCCGCCGCACGTCTGAGAGGAAAACAAGCCTCGCAGTCCGAGGTATTTTTTATGGAAAGGCGGATTCCGATCCGCCGCCAACGGGCTGTGACCTCTTTTTGCGGATATTTTCTTATCCTCCAGCGGCTTCTATAGTTTCTATGGCGTGATGAGAGGTGGCGGCGGATCGGAATCCGCCTTTCCATATATGAAATGTCCCCAAAAAAATTGGAATCACATAAAATTTTCCGTACATTTGCAACTGAAAAAACACCATC
>JAAVCG010000028.1 GCA_014802435.1 Bacteroides sp.
CATAAGCAGAATATCTCGCACATTGTGGAAGAAATTTCAAAAATTGAAAATCCCTCCATTCTTGTAGCCTATGGAAATTCTATTTCAAAAAAGAAATATCTTCGCCTCTGCCTGAAAGACATCTTGAAAGAGTTGATTCAATTCAAGGGGGCTAAATTTATCCAACTTGGCGACTTGACCAATGAGGGTAATCCACGCCACCCCCTGATGGCTCGTGCCGATATCGAAATCAAAGAATACAAATTCTAAAAAGAAAAAATAAAATCCAATTGGTTATACCCTTTCTCAAATTGTAATAAATAGGTTGTAATTTTTATATGAATAATTTAAGATCAGTGCGAAAGAATCCCTTTATATGGTTGGGTATTATTGCAATCGCGATAATCATTTATTTTTTCGCAGGGTTTATAGTAAAGACTGTCGTTAGTCTTCTAATCCTTTGTGGAGCGTATTGGATTAGCAAATTCACTGGCCCATATATGAAAAAACGTGCTTTGCGTAATACTATAGATGATATGGTCACAAAAAGAACAAATTGGGATGGTACCTTGAAATCTGCTAATCAAATGTATGAGATTAATAAAGTGTTAGGGTATATTATGCCATATCTGTTCGCAGTTATTCTCATATTTAGTATATGGACTGCTAAACCGGATAAGGTTGAAAAGAACACACCAGAGACAATTGACTCGAATGAAGTGATTGAACCGTCTGATGAAACCTATGAGTTGTCGAATGAAGTGATTGAACCGTCTGATGAGACCTATGAATTGTCGAATGAAGAAGTGCCCTTTAATGGTGAAGAAAATGACCAAGAAATTAGCTCACAAAACTTTGTAGAAGGATTCCCGACTCCGGGATACATTTATACAAGGCTGCTGAATCCAGAGACTAGAGACCAAGATGGTTTTTTTGCTAGTCTATTGGCAAATGAATTTACATATGTCGAATTGATGGAATATTCTAAGGACTCGATCGGGTCAATTTACTATGAACCAGGAACCACTCAGGATATAGTCTTTATTAATATTTATGAATATGATCAAAGAGAAAGATATACTTATATTCTTAATAGCTTTTTTAGTGATATTCCTAATATCAATGTAGATTATAGTGGTGATGGCGGGATAGTTGTCTCATATCAACATTAATGTGAGATTTGAAGAGTAAAGATATGTTTATAATGTGAGATTATTATCAATCGGTGGCCACCAAATTATTATATCTCGCGAAAATTGAGAACAGAGCGATGGATTCGCCATCGAAGATTATGGTTGAGGACGGCACATTACTGAGGGTTCGCTTGAGGAAATTGATATTATCGTATGCTTCGAGACGGACCGTTTTTCCGGATTTTATTTCATAGAGAGGCAGACCTCCACCTTCTAACATAAGAGCAACCACCTCAATTCCGGATTTCTCCCCATAAAAATATAGATTCGGATCCTTAGCTTTGTTAAATCGGCTTTTCAGCAACTCTTCCCCTAACAGCAATCCGCCGGGTCATCATAGCGCGCAAGCGCCACTTAACACACGCGAAGCCGCTCCCGCGGCCCTTTTTATACGGTTGGCGGCGGGACTCAGATTTCGCGGACATTGAGAGCGATCGATTCGGCCGCGGAGTTAAGCCGCAGAAAAGATTCGCGACCGGCAGGAATGGCAGTCATTGGCGCAAGAATTAAAAGGCGTCCCTGTGAGCAAAGTTCAAAATCGTGAGCTGTAGGTTTCTCTCGTTCGCTGAATGGAGCAATTGACAGAAGGATAATCTTACCGTTGACAGCTTCACACTCCCTCCTGACAGCTTTTTCGGACGGAGAGATAAACGGAGAGACAAGAACTCCGCCATTTTCAGCCAAGTGTTTCCAATGCCGACATTTAGTCTCAAGGAGTTGTTCGGAGTCAGAACGATGGATAACTACAGCAGACTTAAACGGATTATCAAGCAGTTGGTGATTGCCATAAGCCTGCCATAGGGCCCCGACGAGTTCAATATTGTTGAGCCTCTGAAAAAAATCCGGATTAATTCTTCTGACCAAAAGCCTATATGGATTCTGTCGGATATATTCACATATTGTGTTTAGTTTCTGATTTCGGCGTAATATACGGTCATAAAAGTCTTTCTCAAATATGGGCCCGGGAATTGATAATTGTTCCTTTGTCAACTGCCCACACTTTACTTTCATCATCCCGATGTAGCTGCCTAAAGCCTTGGGCAATTGTCCTTGTACAAAAATAGCGAAATGAATATGATCCGGCATTATAACATATTGCAACACTCGTAACAATTGGCATAAATTTGGAAAATTCCGGATTTGTTCCTCTATAATTCTTCCAATAGGTGTTCGCTCAACAACAGGCTGCTCGGGAATGCCTGTAATACGTGAAAATACAGGGATGTCCGGTGATTTATTTATCGTTATATGGTAGATACACCGGCTTTTGTAGTCATGGAAGTAATCGCGAGCCATATTGGGCTGGTTTGAAGTATTTTGTGGTCGCATGCGACCGGCGCAAAAGACACATTTGTTAGCGGTGGAGTTCGCTTGCGAACAAAAAAATCCCGCAGTGCGGGATTCTATCAGCGGAGTGAGGGGGATTCGAACCCCCGATACCCTTTTGGGGTATACACGCTTTCCAGGCGTGCCTCTTCAACCACTCGAGCACCACTCCTTGGGCGGCGGTTTGCGACTGCAAAGTTAGCTGTTTTTTTTGGAGTTTTGGCAGTTTTTGGCGTTAATATTTGTTAATGGCACACTTTTTGCAACTTTATTGACCGATTTTTCGTTAACTTTGCAGATAATTTTAACTAATTTATTTTTGATTTGGAAAAAGATCTTAACCAACTGATTATAGAGGGCATCCAGGAGCGAAAGGGTCGCGGGATTGTCCATATCGATTTAAAGGATGTCGCTGATAGCGCCGCCGCTGACTTCTTCGTCTGCGAGGGCACGTCTGCAACTCATGTAGCCTCCATCGCTGACTCCGTGCGCGACTATCTACTTGAAAATGGTCGCATTAAGCCTTATAACTATGATGGCTACGAAACCTCCCGATGGATTGTCCTTGACTATGGCTCGGCCCTGGTCCATATCTTCGTCCCCGAGGAGCGCCAGCGCTACAACCTCGAGGAGCTCTGGAGCGACGGCAAAATAACCGAAATCCCTGACCTGGACTGAACCTATGGCTTTATTCGACTTTAAGAACAAAAATGAGGGAAAAAAGCCCTCGGCCGGCGGACCAAAGTTCCGCTTCAACCTCATGTGGATGTATGTCATCATCGCCACATTCCTTTTCTCCATTTATTATTTTGACAACAACAGCCTCGTCAAGCCGCTTGACACCATTGACCAGTTCGAGGAACTGGTAAAGTCCGGCGGAGTCGAGAAAATCACCATCTACCGCAACAAAAAAGAGGCCGAAGGGCAGCTCAGCAAGAGCGCCACTCAGGAGGTCTTCACGCCTCAGGAGCTCCAGGGCGCGCCTGAATCCGAGGGAAAAGTTGAGGTGAAATATGGTGATACCCAGAGCTTTGAAAAGAAAATCGAAGCCTGGAAACAGGAAGGCTGGTTCAAGGGCGCCGTAAGTTATGAGGACGCCAAGGATTACTCCAACCTCTTCTGGACCTTCGGACCGATTTTGCTCCTCGTCGCATTATGGTTCTTCATGTTCCGCCGAATGGGCCGCGGAGGCGACGGCGGCGTCTTCTCCGTTGGAAAAAGCAAGGCCCAGATGTTTGACAAAAACTCTGATAACCGGGTGACTTTCAAGGATGTAGCCGGACTCAACGAGGCCAAGACCGAGATTGAGGAGATTGTTGAATTCCTCAAGAATCCGAGCCGCTATACTGACCTTGGTGGCAAAATCCCCAAGGGCGCACTCCTCGTCGGCCCTCCCGGAACCGGTAAAACCATGCTCGCCAAGGCCGTAGCCGGCGAGGCCAACGTCCCGTTCTTCTCAATGAGCGGTTCTGACTTCGTCGAAATGTTTGTCGGAGTCGGCGCAAGCCGTGTCCGCGACCTCTTCCGCCAGGCTAAGGAAAAAGCCCCCTGCATCGTCTTTATCGACGAGATTGACGCCGTCGGCCGGGCACGTGGCAAAAACGCAAACATGGGAAGCAACGACGAACGCGAAAACACTCTCAATCAGCTCCTTACCGAGATGGACGGATTCGGCTCAAACAGCGGAGTAATCATCCTCGCCGCGACTAACCGCGCCGACATTCTCGACAAGGCCCTCCTGCGAGCCGGACGTTTTGACCGCCAAATCTACGTCGACCTCCCCGACCTCAATGACCGCGTAGCCATCTTCAACGTCCATTTGCGCAACAAAAAGATTGCCGAAGGGCTTGACGTCGACCTCCTCGCCCGCCAGACCCCCGGATTCTCCGGCGCCGACATTGCCAATGTCTGCAACGAAGCCGCACTCATTGCCGCACGCAATAACAAAAAAGCAATCGACAAACAAGACTTCATCGACGCCGTCGACCGCATTATCGGTGGCCTCGAAAAGAAATCCAAAGTGCTGACTGATAGCGAAAAGAAAGCAATCGCAATCCATGAAGCCGGCCACGCAACAATCTCCTGGCACCTGCAATACGCCAACCCCCTCATCAAAGTAACCATCGTCCCGCGCGGAAAAGCCTTAGGCGCCGCATGGTATCTCCCCGAAGAACGACAAATTGTACCCTCCCAGGCCATCCTTGACGAAATCTGCGCCACCCTCGGCGGTCGTGCAGCCGAAGAACTCTTCCTTGGACACATCTCCACCGGAGCCGCCAACGACCTCGAAAAAGTAACCAAGCAAGCCTACGCCATGGTCGTTTACTACGGCATGAGCGCCGACATCCCCAACATAAGTTACTATGACTCAACCGGTCAGAGCTATGGCTTCACAAAGCCCTACAGCGAAGAACGAGCCAAGAAAATCGACGAAGAAGTCTCCCGAATCATCGCCGAACAATATGACCGCGCCAAGGAAATCCTACGCACTTATGCCGAAGGACACGGCAAATTAGCCAACGTCCTGCTGACACGCGAAGTCATCTTCACCGCCGACGTCGAAGAAATCTTCGGACCACGCCAATGGGCATCGCGCACTGACGAAATCCTCTCGTCCAAAACCGCATCGTCCGAACCTACTCCCCCGCCATTCACTGACCATTCATCCGATCAACCAGAAGAAGAAAAACAAAATGATTAAACGCCTGATTCTCCTCGCGTTAACCGCACTAACTATCCGCCCTCTTATGGCACAACAAAAAATCACTCAAACCGCCGGACGCGATGCCCTCGGCGAATTTGCCCCCGAGTTTGCCCACCTCAACGATGATATTCTCTTCGGCGAAGTCTG
This sequence comes from Bacteroides sp., assembly GCA_014802435.1. Taxonomy (GTDB): domain Bacteria; phylum Bacteroidota; class Bacteroidia; order Bacteroidales; family Muribaculaceae; genus UBA3263. Next base: position 5,350 of record JAAVCG010000028.1, read on the forward strand.
GAGCCGGAACGACCTCCTATCCCTCCGTGACCGCAGCCTCGTAACCATCACATCGCTCATCTCTCAAGGAATCACTGACTCATCCCTTACCTATCACCTCCAGGAAGCCAAGAAAAACGGAATCACCCGAACTGAAATATCCGAAATCATAACCCACATAGCCTTCTATGCCGGATGGCCTAAAGCATGGGCCGCTTTCCGACTCGCAAAAGACGTCTGGGCCGACGACTCCACCGCCGACGACCCCAAAGCCCAATTCCAACGTCAGATGATTTTCCCCATCGGCGAACCTAACGACGCCTACGCTCAATACTTCATCGGACAAAGCTACCTCGCTCAAATCTCCTCAGACCAAATCCCCTTTGCTAACGTAACATTTGAACCCGGATGCCGCAACAACTGGCACATACACAAAGCCGAAAACGGCGGCGGACAAATGCTCGTCGGAGTAGCCGGCAGAGGATGGTACCAAGAAGAAGGGAAACCCGCCGTTGAAATCCTCCCCGGAACCGTAATCCATATCCCCGCCAACGTAAAACACTGGCACGGAGCCGCCGCCGACTCCTGGTTCGCCCACTTAGCCTTCGCAGTCCCCGGCGAAAAATCCGAAAACATCTGGCTCGAACCCGTCACCGACGCCCACTACTCCACCCTAAAATAACCCCCCAAAAAAGACACCCCTAATTCAGCAAAAACCACCGGGCACCGTGGGCGCGAACGCCACGATGCCCGGTCAACCAACCTATGGAAAGGCGGATTCCAATCCGCCGCCACAGAGCTGGGTGGAAATACAGACGACAGGACGCAAATTGATTTGTAATCAATGATATATGCACATTCCGGTAGGGACGCGACATGTCGCGTCCGCGGATGATAAGTCGTTTGTCACCATTGTAAGACAGCGGGTAGACAGACCCCGATAGCCTGGATATGAATATCCTATAGACAGCAGGACGCGACATGTCGCGTCCCTACCAGTGCGTACATATCGAATTGATTTTACAAGGCTTGTGCGGTTTTAGCTCATCACCCCCACGGGCGCCGGACCCGCAACCCGGCTCACCATCCCCGTTTACGCGCTCGCCGGACTATCTGATAACAGAAATCCCGGCGAAATCATCATAAATCGTCAATACGATAATTTCGCCTTCCTTAGCGTAAATTTCAACGGTCATTCCATCATCTTTAACCTCCTGAATCAAAGGAATTTTCTCCTTCTTGATGGCCTTCTTAGCCGCTTTGACGAACTTCTTCACGTCTTTCTCCTCCCCGCAAGACGCCGCCTCCAATGAGGTCATCTCGCTGATGTACTTCTCCGGCGATATGGGCTTAATGGAAATCATCACTCCCTCAGCAACCCCAAAAGGAAGCTGGTCTGCCGCAGTGTAGACATACTGATACTTTTCAAAACCCTTCAGAATCTGACCGGAGGCCGACACGACTGCCAACATAAGCAATCCAACAACGAATAAAATACGGTTACGTAGCATAATGTAAAATAGTTAGAGATTATTTGGCCGTAAAGTTACGCATTTATTTCCGAAAAAAAATTTTTTCACGAAAAAAACTATGGAAAGGCGGATTCCGATCCGCCGCCACCTCTAATTGACCACAGTAACTATCAAAACCACTGGAAGACAAGAAAATATCCGCAAAAAGGTCACACCCCCGCAGGCGGCGGATCGGAATCCGCCTTTCCATAGGGTTGACGCTCCATCGTGGCGTGGGCGCCACGATGCCCGGTCAGATGAGCCTATGGAAAGGCATCAGGAGCCGAAGGCGAGCTTCGTCCGCAGGGTCTGGATGAAGTTGGCCCCGCGAGGCTCTACGAGCTTCAAGGGGAAAGGCGCACGTGTGATTTCTACCGATGAATTAACGGGAATATCAATCAGGCGGCTGTCAAGCGAAAGCAGACAGCCGTCGGCCCGCGAATCGGCCATCAAGCTCACCCGCGACTGCGCTCCGACGACTAACGGCCTCATTGCCAGCGCATGAGGAGCCACCGGCGAGATGACCATTACCGGCGCCGTCGGCTCGATGATGGGCCCCCCGGCGCTCAGATTATATCCGGTTGACCCCGTCGGGGTGCTGACAATCAGCCCGTCGCCCCGATAAGTTGTCAGGTCATGACCGTCAAGGCGCGCGCTGACTGAAATCATCGACGCGATATCCTTGCGGAGCAATGCAACCTCATTAACCGCAAAGGGCACAAAATCAGCCGGCAGCGGCGCCGAGGAGGTAACCCGGAGCATCATCCGCTCCTCAACCCGCAGAGAATCAACGCCTACGGAAAGAAAACTTTCCGGAGTAAATCCCGCAAGATAACCCAAATGGCCCGCATTTATGCCCAGGATGGGCACCAGCGACGGAGCAGCCCACTGAGCCGTGCGCAAAAAAGTCCCGTCGCCGCCGATGCTGACGGCAAGGTCCGCAACTATCGGCTCGGTCGGTTCAACGGAAAATGCCGACTCCGGAAGGAGCCGACGCAGATGCTCATAGCAGCGCGAGGAAACACCTATCGGGTCGCCCCCGGCCAGACGCAGAATATGCCCGATAACCTCGCCGCCCAAGGCAAGATTATCAAAATGATGGCGCGATGCGTGAAGAAAAATCCTCATCAAAGATTCAATATATGAAGCAACTCGGCAGCTCGCGAGCGCATATTTTCATCAAAATCACTGTCAGCAGCCGCTATCTCCGGAAATGACTTCGAGCTGACGGTTTCAAACCCATAGCGAGCCAAGGAGCGGATGGTATTGTCAGCATGGCGCAACGAAGTGCGCAGCTCAATGGTCATGCGCCCGTCCTCGCGAACGGTCCCCGTCACGTTCATATTTAATAGGTGCGCATTTGAATCCTCAACCGCGCGAGCCAGCGCCGACGCGCTGAAATCTGCCGGATGGCAGACCACGGTCATCACCGTTGACTCCTCTCGCGGAGGCATCAATCGCAGCAATTCCGGCATTTCCGAGGCCTGAAATCGCCTATTTTCGGCTAAAATGTCAATTCCTTGGGTCAATTTCTTTCCTTTCTCAATTATTTCCACTAAATTTGTAGTGCTCTTTCGGAGACATAACAAATAGCGTGCCACTTTTGATTTATGGCAATTGCAAAGTTATAAAAAAAAATTCTAACTCACAAATGACTACTCTCAGCGTAAATATCAACAAAATCGCAACCCTCCGCAATGCCCGGGGTGAAAACAATCCTGACGTTATCAAAGTGGCCCTTGACTGCGAACGCTTCGGCGCCCAGGGAATCACGGTTCACCCCCGTCCGGACCAGCGTCACATCACCCGCGATGACGTGATGCGCCTACGCCCCGCCCTGCACACTGAATTTAACATTGAAGGCTATCCCTCACGCGAGTTCATGGACCTGGTGCTCCGAATCAGGCCTGCGCAGGTCACTCTCGTCCCGGATGCGCCTGATGCCATAACCTCTTCCGCCGGATGGAACGTTACTGAAAACATGGAGCTCCTGACCGAGCTCGTCGATAAGCTCCATGAGGCCGGAATCCGCTCCTCAATCTTCGTTGACCCTGACATTGACCAGGTTAAGGCCGCCGCAAAGTGTGGCACCGACCGAATCGAACTCTACACCAAGGCCTATGCCGACGGCTACGCCAAAAACCGCGAAGCCGCCATTGCCCCCTACGTCGAAGCCGCAATCCAAGCCAAGAAATGCGGCCTCGGACTCAATGCCGGACACGACCTCAGCCTGGAAAATCTCAGATTCTTTGCCGAGCGCATCCCCAATCTGGCCGAAGTCAGCATCGGCCATGCCCTCATCTGCGATGCCCTCTACCTCGGCCTCGAAGAAACAATCAAGCAATACAAAGATAAACTTAACATTAAAAAATAACCAAACCTCACACCCCCTGACATGGAACTTTCACTTTGGCAACTCTGCCTCCAAGGCGGATGGATTATGATTCCGATGGCCCTGCTCGCCCTCGTCTGCATCTACATTTTCATTGAACGCTCAATCGTCATTAATCGCGCTAACCATCAGGACCCTACCTTCATGAAGCGCATTAAGGACTATATCCACGAAGGAGAAATTGAAAGCGCCCAGAATCTCTGCAAGAACACTCCCTCTGCTTATAGCGCCCTGATTGCCAAAGGCTTGAGCCGCATTGGCCGCCCGATGCAAGACGTCCTCGTTACCGTTGAAAACATGGGCAACCTCGAGATTGCACGCCTCGGCAAGGGACTCCCCTGGCTCGCTACTACCGCCGCCGGAGCCCCCATGCTCGGATTCCTCGGAACGGTTATCGGCATGGTTCAGGCCTTCCATGCAATGGCTACTGCCGGCTCTGCCGCCTCCCTCGCCACTTTTGCCGACGGCATCTACACCGCCCTGGTAACCACCGTCGCCGGCCTTATCGTCGGTGTCGCAGCCCTCTTTGCCTATAACTATCTCGTTGCCCGCATTAACTCCGTGATGACCCTCCTTGAAGGCAAAACAATGGAGTTCATGGACGTACTTAACGAACCCGCCTGATTCCGCCATGGCTCTCAAACGACAATTTGACATGTCGGCGACGTTCTCCATGGCGTCAATGACCGACGTTATCTTCCTGCTGCTCATCTTCTTCATGGTGACCAGCACGTTTGTCTTCCCTAACGCCCTGGAAGTTAACCTTCCCGAAAGCGCCGGGCAGACGGCCCTCAAACCCGCCGCCCGAATCTATGTCGACACCCAAGGCCGAACCGCCACAATGTATGGCGAAAGCTCTGACTGGCAACTGATTGAAAACGATGACCAACTCAAGGCGTTTCTCCATGTTGTCAATGACCAGAATCTTGACTCCGTGCCCTCATTCATTGGCCTCTATGCCGATAAGGAAGTGCCTTACGGACGCATTGTTGAACTCCTTAACCTGGGCTCCGAAAATGGCGTAAAAGTGGTGCTCGCCACTTCGGCGCCGTCCAGCGTGCCCGCCCTCCCGGCCGATGAGTAAGTATCTGAAAAAAGAGCAACTGATAGCCCTGCTGCTTACCCTGCTGCTGGCCTTGCTGACGGTCACGATGCTCGTCTGCGTTAAGGTCATGCCGGCGTCGGCAGAAATCCCTTCCGCCCCTGAGGCTGAGGAGGGTGAGCTATTTTTTGCCGACATTGAGTATCAGGAAATTCACGCTGACCCAACTCCCCAGGTCGACAATATGGCAGCCTCGGCCGCCGCTGCGGAAATCAGCGGCACTGACCTCGCTGACTCCGGCGCGCAGGAGGAGGCCCCCACTCTGGTCTCTACTGATAAACCCTCTGAGGCAAAAGTAGTTAAACCGGAAGAGCCCAAACCCGCCCCCGGACCCACAAAGGAAGAAATCGAGGCTCAGAAGCAAGCCGCCATACGTGAACGCATGGGCAAGTCGACAAATCTGAAAAATCAGACCTCCGACGCCGGCAATGGTTCCGCTGACTCAGGCAATGCCTCTGCCGGCAACAACTCCGGAGCAACCGGACTGGGACTTGACGGACGCCGACTCCTCGCCTCCGTCAAGCCTAACATCACTAACGTCACCGGAACAATCCGAATCCGCGTCACTGTCAATGCCGACGGAGCCGTTACCAATGCCTCCTTCGTCAGCTCCTCCGGATTCGGCGACCGCGAACAGGAGGTGCGTGAAGCCTGCCTCGCCGCATCCCGACAGCTCAAATACAACGCCGCACCCGATAAACCTACCCAAAAAGGCACTATCACGTGGAAAATCCATTAGTCAGCAACCCCATACTCATCTTCTTCATTGTGCTTGCAATCATTTTGCTGGCACCCCTGTTGCTGAACCGACTGAAAATTCCTCATATCGTCGGCATGATTGTCGCCGGAATTGCCGTCGGCCCTTATGGATTCCATGTGCTTGATAATGACGCCTCTTTCGCCATCTTCGGCCAGGTAGGGCTGCTTTATCTGATGTTCCTGGCAGCCATTGAGATTGACCTGTTTCATCTCCAGCGCAATCTGAGGCGCGGAATGGTTTTCGGCGCCCTGACCTTCCTTCTGCCCCTGCTCTTAGGCTTCCTGTCGTCGGTCTATCTGCTGGAAACTGACTATGTTACGGCCCTTCTGCTCGCCGCAATGTATGCCTCCCACACTCTGATTTCTTATCCCGTAGCCGTGCGCTATGGAATCACCAAGACTCCCGCCGTACTGATGGCCATTGTCGGCACAATCGTCGCCGTCATAGGCGCGCTGCTGACCCTCGCCACCGCCGTCAACGTAACAACCACAGGCTATTTCTCCCTCCCCCGGATTCTCCTGCTCATTGGCAAACTCATGGCCTTCTGCGGAGGTATTCTGCTGATTTATCGCCCGTTGGCGCGCCGGTTCCTGCGCCGTTACTCTGACCGCGTCACTCAGTTTGTATTCATCCTGGCGTTAGTCTTCCTGGCCGCCTGGCTCGCCCAGGTTATCGGACTGGAAGCAGTGCTCGGCGCCTTCTTTGCCGGGCTGGTGCTCAATCGCTTCGTGCCTAACACTTCGCCCCTGATGGCCCGCCTGGAGTTCGTCGGCAATGCCCTCTTCATCCCCTACTTCCTCATTGGCGTCGGAATGATGATTGACATCCGCGTAATTACTCAGGTCCCCACTCTCAAGTTAGCCGGAATAATGCTCGCCGTGGCCCTCGTCGCAAAATGGCTCGCGGCCTTCCTCACTCAGAAGTTTTATCGCCTGCAGGCCGCTGATTGTCAGGTGCTTTTCGGCCTGACCACGGCTCATACCGCAGTGGCCCTCGCCGTTGTTACCGTCGGCGTAAACTTCGGGCTGATGGACACCGAGATGCTCAACGGAACGGTGCTTATGATTCTGTTAACCTGCGCCTTAGCCCCCGTTTTTACCTCCGGGGGAGCCGCCCGCCTCAAAATCCGCATGCTTGAAGAGGCCCCGCCGGCTGACCTCAAGCGCCATGCACGCACCCTCGTCGCCGTCGACAATCCGCTGACCTCCGTCGCCCTCATGGAACTGGCCCTGATGATTCATCCTCGCGAAAGCGATGAAAACTCCCTGATGGCCATGCACATACGCACCACTAACGCCCCCTCGGCCAAGGCCAACTCCGAATCAGCCCTCCAGCTGGCCCGCGAATCATCTGCCGCCGTCGATATCTCCATTGATGCCTTTGAGCGCTTTGACTCCGACGTGGCCTCCGGACTGCTTAACATCATCTCCGAGCGTGATATTGACTGCCTGCTGATGGGACTGCACCGCAAAACCTCGATTATCGACACCTTCTTTGGTCCGAAAATGGACAAAATCATTGCCGGAACAAACAAGATGATAGCCGTTTGCCGCCTGTTTAACCCCGTGAACACCCTGCGCCGAATCGTGGTCTATCTGCCGCCGAATGCCGAGTTTGAATCCGGATTCCGCCTCTGGGTGACCTCCCTCGGGCGCCTGGCCCGGAGCCTCGGTTCCCGTCTGGTGTTTCTCTGTCAGGGCGCCCAGCAGCGAATAATCAGTGCCCTGCTCGCCCGCGAACGCATTGAGGTGCGCGCCGGATTCAAGGACATGGAGCAATGGGATGACTTCATCCTGATTGCCAACCGAATCATGGACGATGACCTCCTGGTAATCGTCACCGCCCGCTCCGGCTCAATCAGCCATAACCATGACCTGGACCAGATGCCGCAATTCCTTCAGCGTTACTTCTCTCAGACCAATCTGATGATAATTTTCCCGGAACAGAGCGGCCGCGCCTCGGAAGACTATATGTCGTTCGTCGACCCTACCGGTTCTGAAACAATCCACTCGCCCGCATGGCCCCGTCGAATCCTTAACCGGCTGACTCACAGGCGCACGCGGCGCATCCCTAATGACCCCCTATGAACATTATTCTCGTTGACAATCCTGAAATCCGCGAGGCCCTGCTGCCGCTGACTTTCACCCGCCCGACGGCCCTCCTCCCCGCCGGAATAGGCACCATTGCCGAGCGCTGGGCCCTGCTCATTCCCGAGGCTAACATCAGCTTCCTTACTGTTGATTATCTGCAAGTTAAATATCCGGCCTGCGAGGCTCCTGACGCCCTTCTGATTCCCGGCCATATCATCCCCTCGCCTGAATTGGCCGCCAAGGTCCGCGCCCTCGCCCCCGGCGAATGGATTCAAACCTCAGCCGGCGAGGTCATCAGCCATGGCCGCCAACTGCTCCCCGAGCCCAAGGAAGCGGGCCTTGAGGTCACTGCCTACCGACTGCTGACCGATATTTTCCGCCTGAGCAAGGAGCGAATCACCGCTGATTTTGACCTGCTGACCGCCGGACGCCAATCTCAACCGCTCTCGCCGAGCTGCACCCTCATCGGGCCCGCTGACCGCCTCTTTATCGAGGAGGGGGCCGACGTTGAAGGCGCGTTTATCAATACCCGCCAAGGGCCCGTCTACATTGGCCGCCGGTCTGAAGTGCAGGAATGTGTAGTGCTTCGCGGTCCCGTGGCCATCGGTCCAAAATGCCGTGTGCGCGCCGGCGCCCGCCTGCTTCCGGGAGTAAACTTGGGAGAGTCGACCCGAGTGGGCGGCGAAATCAGCAACACCGTCTTCATCGGCTACTCTAACAAGCAACACGACGGCTTCTTAGGCGATGCCGTCATTGGCCAATGGTGTAACCTCGGAGCCGGATGCGTAGCCTCAAACCTCAAAAATGACTATTCAGAAATCCGCCTCTGGAGCTATGGCCAACAGCGCTTTTTGCGCACCGGACTTCAATTCTGCGGCCTGATTATGGCTGACCATTGCAAGGCCGGAATCAACACCATGTTCAATACGGCAACGGTCGTTGGCCCCGGATGTAACATCCATGGAGCCGGATTCCCGCGCCCTTATGTTCCGGCGTTTTCTGACGGCGGCGCTCAGGGTTTCACCCGCGTAATCTTCCCTAAGTTCATGGCCACGGCCACTGAAATGATGCGCCATCGCGGCCTGGAAATCTCTGAGGCCGATAAGTCAATCCTCAAACATCTCTACGAAAACCTATGATTGAATTCATCCGCGGCACGATTGACCGCCTGCAGCCGACGGAGGCCATCATTGAAGCCTCCGGACTGGGCTATCTCATAGCCATCTCCGTCAATACCTACAGTCAGATTCAAAACCTCAAGGAGGTCAAGCTGCTCATCCATGAAGTAATCCGTGAAGACACGCATGACCTCTACGGATTCTTTGACGAGGCGGAGCGCACGCTGTTTCGCCTGCTCATCGGAGTTAGCGGCGTCGGGCCTAACACGGCGCGGGTAATCCTTTCGTCGCTCACCCCTCAGCAGCTCCAGATGTGTATCACTTCCGGCGACCATGCCAAGCTCAAAGCCGTCAAAGGCATCGGACTGAAAACCGCCCAGCGCATCATAGTAGACCTCAAGGACAAGATTGCCGCCGCCGAACTCGCCGCCCTTGCCGCTGATCAGGAGGCACTTACCCCCGGAGCCCTCGCCCATAACGAAAACCGCGAAGAAGCCCTTGCGGCCCTCATTGCCTTGGGATTCCAGAAGCAGGCATCACAGAAGGCCCTCGACAAAATCTTCGCCGCCGACCCGACGACGACACCCGAGGCCGCCATCAAGCGCGCCTTCACCATGCTTTAATCGCGGCTTGCCAAAGAAGAGGCCGGGATACGTTATAGCGGCTGTCAAACGGCCGCTATTTTTCGGCCACGAAAACGATGGCAAATAGGGAGGGGTAATTTGCTGGCTGTTAGCCGTTTGCAAATCCGACGAAAAATAAACGAAAAAATCCTTTTCAAGGGCAATGCTCAGGCGAAAGAGCAGGTCAGTGTCGATACTTGCACGTTTGAAAATGTTGTAGACATTGCGCCGGTCGCAGTTAATCTTGCGGCTGAGCCAACTGACGGAACGCTCCTGGCGGCGGAACTCCTCCTCAATTATTTTACCGATATGTACGGTTTCAAATTCCTGGGATACCCTGCTTTTTCTTGTCATATCAATTGCATATTTACGCTAACCCATGTCATGGCATCCTCAGTTCAGAGCCATGCGGGCAAAATAAATATTGCAAACGGGATGCAATCGATATGTTTCATTTAGGTGCCCGGAAGCACCAGGGGAAGAAGAGCCGTTCCATCACTTTCCGTTGTCCAAGCAACCGAATTGCCGGGGTGATGTAATCTTCCCAGCCGCCGGCCAAGAATACCGCGCGGTTTTGCGGTGCAAAATTACGGCAAATTTTGCAATTCTACAAGACAAAAGTGTGTAATTTTATTTCACACCCCTCAAAAAACAGTATACTAATCGTATTGAGCCAGGGTTTCGCGGAGGCGTGCGGTCAGCAGAGTGCGCAATTCCGGCGGGGAGATGACCTTCACGGCGGGTCCAAGGGCCATCAGCTCGGTGATGAAATCCTCAGTCAGCAGAATTTTATAGCTGAAATCTGAAAAACGGTCATGAATCATCTCTGACTGCGAGGGATGGAGCGGAAGCGCCCTCAGATATTTTGCCTGCTTGGGGTCAGTGCGCAAAGTAACGAGGCGGGGCTCCGACGCATCAACGACGATGCCGAAGCTATGGCGGAAATATTCCTGCGGGTCAAAATCGGCAGGCATTTCAAATCGGCGCCCGGTGAGCTCGATTCCGGTCATTCGGTCAAGGGCATAAGTCTTCAGGCGGTTTTCACTGACATTGAGCCCGGCAACATACCATCGCTGCCGGAACAGCTTCAGCAGATACGGCTCAAGCTCCACTCCGGGAGTAGGCCTGGAGCGAGTATATGGATTATAAGTGAACCGGATGGCAAGGTTCTGATTCAGCGCATCCAGAATGGGCGCCAAATTATCACGCGCCGAGGGCACTTCCTCAACGAACACCCTATGGCTGACGGCCTTGGCATCAGAGAGGACGCCGCTCATGGCTGCCGAATTGAGCAGCCAGTCGGTCAGCGAGCCGTCGCCGCCGTTAGCGTCCATCTCTTCAATGAAATATTCATTAGTGCGCCGGTCAAAGGCGATTTCAATGCCGAAGAGCTCGGAGATGTTCTGCCGGTAATTATAAAAAGTGCGGCGGGGCATCGGTTCGCCGTTGCCATAAGAGCTGGCGGCCCAACGCTTGTTAAATTCCCCGCGGCTGATGCGCCCATAGCGCCGCAGAGTGTCGACTACCCAGGTGTATCGGGCCAAGAGATTGCCAACCATCAGTCCTGACGTATTACGTTAGCACCCAGCGCATTGAGGCGCGCTTCAATTTCCTCATAACCGCGGTCAATCTGCTGAATATTGTCAATGACGCTCGTCCCCTTGGCGCTCAGGGCGGCAATCAGCAGGGCAATGCCGGCGCGGATATCCGGGCTGCTCATATTGTTGGCGCGGAGCTGATGCTTATGATCATGGCCGATGACCACAGCGCGGTGAGGGTCACAAAGAATGATTTGAGCGCCCATATCAATCAGATTATCAACGAAGAAGAGGCGGCTCTCAAACATTTTCTGATGAATCAACACGGAGCCCTGACACTGAGTGGCCACGACGAGCATAACGCTCAGCAGGTCAGGGGTCAATCCCGGCCACGGGGCGTCAGCAATGGTCATGATTGAGCCATCGAGCGCCGACTCAATGACATAAGAGTCCTGGGCGGGCACAAAGATATCGTCGCCGCGCTGCTCGAGTTTGATTCCAAGGCGGCGGAAGCTCTCAGGGATGATTCCGAGATTCTGATAGCTTACGTCCTTAATGGTGATTGAGCTGCGGGTCATGGCGGCCATGCCTATGAATGAGCCGACTTCAATCATGTCAGGGAGCACCTGATGAGAAGTGCCCCGGAGGGTGTCGGCCGACCCTACACCATGGATAGTCAGGTAATTAGAGGCGAGACCCTCGATTTTCACACCCATCGCCATCAGCATCCGGCAGAGCTGCTGCACATAAGGCTCACAGGCCGCATTATATATGCGTGAGACTCCCTGAGAGAGCGCGGCGGCCATCAGAATATTTCCGGTGCCGGTCACTGAAGCCTCGTCAAGGAGCATTTCACACCCCTTGAGGCCGCCGTCCGGAGCTGTCAGCAGGAAAGCGTCGCCGCGGGAGCTGACCTCCAGCGAGGCCCCGAGGTTAAGCATGCCCTGGATATGGGTGTCGACCTTGCGGCGACCGATTTTGTCGCCACCCGGTTTGGGGAAATAGGCCCTGCCGAGACGGGCCAGGAGGGGACCGACAAGGAGCACCGACCCGCGAAGCCCGGCACAGCGCCTGATGTAATCGTCAGAATCGACATAATCAGCGTCGATATTCTCAGCGCAGAAAGTGTATTTTCCATGGCCGCGGCGAGTGACGGCAACGCCCATGCGCCCAATCAAGTCAATGAGATTCAACACATCAAGAATCTCCGGGACATTGTCAATCTCCACTTCCTTGCGGGTCAGGAGGGTTCCGCAAATAACCTGGAGCGCCTCATTTTTTGCGCCCATGGGGGTAATCGTGCCGCTCAGTTGGCGACCGCCTTCAATTATCAGTTTGCTCATAAGTGTTCAACCTCCGGCAGGAGGGTAATGTTAAAGCGCTCCTTGACAGCGCCGATTATTTCATTTTCAAGAGCGACAACGTCGGCCGCCGTCGCTTTAAATTCAGGATTACATATAACCAAGGGTTGTTGAGGCCAAACCATGGCGCCTCCGCGCCGCGCACCCTTGAATCCGCAGCGGTCAATCAGCCATGCCGCCGGGACCTTAGCCAGCCCCGAGGGGAGGATAAAGCGGGGCATTTCCGGTTCAAGCATAGCCGGGTCAACCTCCGGATTGCGGAAAAAGGAGCCGGCTGACCCTACCTCCGCGGGCTGAGGAAGCTTGGAGTTTCTGACGCGGATAACGGCGTCACGAACGGCCTGCGCAGTAGGTTCCGCCCCTTGAAGTTCACGGCTCAAATTGCCATATTCAAGTCGGGCCGGAGCATCATCAGCGAACTCAAACAGCGCGTCCACTATAATATAGCGTCCGGATTCTTCCTTGAGGCGCGAATGGCGATAAGCAAACCGCATCCAGTCGCGACTGACGGTCAGAACCTCGCCCGAAACAGTGTCAAACAGACGGGCGGCCGCAAGAAATTCACCGATTTCGGCGCCGTAGGCTCCGGCGTTCTGCACCAGCGCACCGCCTATGGTGCCGGGGATGCCGCTCAGATTCTCCGGGCCTCTGACTCCCGCCTCGGCGGCCTGACGGCAAAACTCATCAAGCACCATCGCCCCGGAAACGGGAAGCCCGGGAACAAACCGCTCTCCCTCAGGCGCTTCCCTCAGAAGAATGGTTCCCTCAAAATCAGAGGTAAACAGCAAGTTGCTGCCGCCCCCAATTGCCTTCAAAGGGCGCGGAAGCGACTCATCAGCCATGACCTGACGCAAATCGTCGGCGTCGGTCCATCGCACCAGCGCGGCTGCCCGCGCCGGAATTCCAAAAGTTGTCAGCGGAACAATATCCGCCCATCTCTCAATTTTCATCTCCGCAAATATACGCATTTTTAGCCTAACCATCAAAATTCCCGCCAAATTTCCCCGTCAAGAACGCGGCAAGCCGCGTCTGCGAGAGACGAATCGGTTAGCGGGGGTGGACAAAGGTTTGACGAGCGGGATTGATTTTTGGGGTGTTTTGAGGGGGTTAGGGTGTAAAAAAAGTAAAAAATTGAAATTTGTTTTTCATTTCTCATTTTTTTTCGTACCTTTGCAGTAGAAAATCCGTTCCCGTAGTTCAATGGATAGAATATCGGATTCCGGTTCCGACGATTAGGGTTCGACTCCCTACGGGAATACTAATAAAACTACATACAATATTCAAGTTCCCCATGAAAACCAATCTTAGTTCAAAGATTAAATTGGATTCAATTCCTCCCCGCTACTATAACCCGGTGGATGAAGTTGAATTGGCGGCTTTAACCCGCGAAGAAAAAATCGACACGAAGATTTATGAAACCCTTCAGGAAGGCTCCGAGGGAATTGCCGAACACGTAATCCACGCCCTGCAGCGTGCCGAAGCCAAGCGCGGCAAGTTCGTGATGGCCATAGGCGCGGGCAACAACGTGCGCTCCGTTGTTTCAGCACTTGTTGAAGCTCATAAGGCCGGAAAGGTCAGCTTCAAGAACACTATTGTCTTCAACCTCTGTGACTTCTATAGCGACGGCAAGGCCAATGCCACTTCAACCGTAAATAATCTCAAGGAAAATTTCATTGATCAGATTGACCTGCCCGCTGAAAACTTCCATACGTTTAACATCAGCGTCAGCAAGGAGAATGTTGGCGAAATGTGTCGCGACTATGAAGCTCAGATTGAAAATGCCGGCGGGCTTGACCTGGTGCTCTGCCAGGTAGGTCCTCAGGGCGCCATCGGCCTCAATGAGCCGGGCTCTACGGCTTCAAGCGTTTGCCGTCTGGTTCTTCTCAGCGCCGAACAGCGCCAGAACATCGGCTCTTCCTATGGAGTTGAACACACTCCGACGACGGGTGTCACCCTGGGCATGAGCAACATCCTTTCCTCACGCCGCATCATCTCTATGGCCTGGGGCGAAAACCGCGCCGAAATCGTAGAGAAGGCCGTTGAAGGTCCCGCAACTCCCAATGTTCCGGCATCGCTCCTGCAGGGTCACTCCCGCGTAACCCTGGTGCTCGACATCAACGCCGCCGAGAACCTTACGCGCATTTCGCGTCCCTGGCTCGTGACTAACTGCGAATGGAACGACAAGCTGATCCGTCGCGCAATCGTTTGGCTCTGCCTCCAGACCGGAAAGCCGATTCTGAAGCTCACAAATCAGGATTATAACGACCACGGCCTCGGAGAGCTCCTGGCAATCTATGGCAGCGGCTACAACGTTAACATCAAGGTTTTCAACGAACTGCAGCACACCATCACCGGCTGGCCCGGCGGCAAGCCCGGCGCCGACGATACCTATCGTCCCGAACGTGCCAACCCGTATCCCAAGCGCGTCATCATCTTCTCACCCCACCCCGACGACGACGTAATCTCCATGGGCGGCACTTTCAAGCGCCTCGTTGACCAGGGTCATGACGTTCACGTTGCTTACGAAACTTCAGGCAACATTGCCGTTGGCGACGAAGACATGATGCGTTACATCATGCTCAACGATTATATCGCCCCCATCTTCGGCTTCGACAACGATAACTTCAAGCAGAAGTCAAAGGAAATCAACGAGTTCGTGGCCAATAAGAAAGCCGGCGAAAAGGATAGCGATGACATCCGCACCATCAAGACCATGATTCGCCAGGCCGAGGCTCGAACCGCTTGCAAATATATCGGCGTGAAGCCTGAAAACGTCCACTTCCTGCGCCTGCCGTTCTATGAAACGGGCGCAATCAAGAAGGGCGACCTGACCGAAAAGGACATTGAGATTGTTCGCGACCTGATTCTCAGCGTGAAGCCCCACGAAATCTTCGTTGCGGGCGACCTTGCTGACCCCCATGGCACTCACCGCGTCTGCACCGACGCCGTCTTTGCCGTGATTGACGAATGTAAGGACGACGAATGGATGAAAGACTGCCGCATCTGGATGTATCGCGGCGCCTGGGCTGAATGGGAAATCGACCATATCGAAATGGCTGTGCCCATCTCGCCTGAAGAACTTCGCTTCAAGCGTAACTCCATCCTCAAGCACCAGAGCCAGATGGAAAACGCTCCCTTCCTGGGCGATGACGACCGCCTCTTCTGGCAGCGCGCCGAAGAACGCAACCGCGCAACCGCTCAGCTCTACGAACAGCTTGGCCTTGCCTCCTATGAAGCAATGGAAGCATTCGTACAGTATCACCCGATCCGTGAGGACTAAATAATTTCATACAAGTGAATTTAGTAAAAATAAATTTTTTTTCATTTTAAATGAATTTTGAGACAGGGCGCGTCAGTGATGATACGCCCTGTTTTTTTATACAGCGGGATGACGCGGCAAGCCGCGCCTGCGAGTGACGAATCTCTTGGATTAGTATTCGCTGAAGAAGGTTGGGCTCAGGACGATGCCTACTCTGAGCTGGGAGTGGAAGCGGTTATAGTCGAGGAGGGTTTGGCCGTAGCCGTTGTAGTATTGCAGGAAGAGGTATTGGTTATCCTTTGGGAAGACTCGGAATTTGAGTTCGAGTTGAGTGTTGAAATTCAGCGGGTTCCAGTCACATCGCTTGGTGAGGACCACTGAGGCGCTGAAGCGGCGGTCATTGCTCATGACTTGAACGCCACACTGATAGATGCCCGCATAATGGAGAAGGTCGCGGTTTTGCTGGCCATCGACAATAGGTACCCAGACCTTGGCATGAACCATTATATTCCTGTCGAGCAAGACGTTACCGGCAAGGCTGATACGATTCCAGGAGCGGGAGGCATCGCCGTCGCGCCCGTTGCTTTCATGTTCAAGGATGAGCATCATCTTGCCCATGTATCGGCCGGTACGCTGGGAGAAAAAAGGCTTGGCCCAGCCAATGCCGGGATTGAAATTCAGGTCATAGAAAGGGGCGGATTTCTCAAGGATGTTCCAGATAGCCTTCTGAGTATAAAAGAGATAGAGGTAAGTACCCCAGGGGAGAGTTGAGCGCGTCAACTTCTGCTGAATCGAGATTTGAAATCGGATATTTGAGTTGGCGCGGGTAGGTTTCTGGCCAACGGCGGTTCCGAACGCAAAGTAATTATCCTTATAGAAAGTGAAATAGGGGCCGGAGTCAAACGCGCGGCGGAGCGAATCAGTGTCATAGCGGCTGATTGAATCGTTATTCACAAGGATTTGGGCATCGACCAATGAGCCGATGCCTATTATTGCCATTAAAATTATAAAAAGTCTTCGCATAAACATAAATGAGTGATGATACCATAATAACACCGGGAAAAAGTTAAAAGTTCGGAAAAAAATGCTTAACTTTGCATTAGATATGAAGAAGAAATTTTACATTATTTGCATACTCGTAATTATCTGCGCCGGGGCGGGCCTTTACCTTTGGCGCTATGTGACGTCGCCCTATGAGGGGGAGCCTATCTGGGTTTACGTCCCTGCAGGAACGAGCCGGGCGGGGCTTGACAGCATCTTGAGCAGCAAGCTCGGCGACCATATGGCGAGCCGGATAATGACGGCCTATAAAGTAGCGGCCAAGGACTCGACGGATGCCCACGGCGCCTACTTCATCACTCCGGGCGATAAGGCCAAGGACATTGCCCGCAGGCTCGTACGCCGCCGCCAGACCCCTATAAATCTGACGTTTAACAATCTGCGCACCATTGACCAGCTCACCGAAAAGATTGCCGGACAGATGGAGTTTTCCGAGTCGGACTTCAAGAGCGCCATAGCCGCGGTGCTCCCCGAGGCGGGGTTTAAGCCGGAAGAATATATCGCGGCATTTTTCCCTGACACATATAAGTTTTACTGGACCACTCCGGCGGAGGAAACAGTCAGGCGCCTGCTGCAATATCGCAATGACTTCTGGAACGACGAGCGGCGCGCCAAAGTGGCCGCAATGGGACTATCGCCCGTTAAAGTCCACACAATCTGCTCGATAGCAGAGGAGGAGACCAATAAGCGCGACGAGCGTCCCACCGTAGGTCGGCTCTATCTTAATCGCGTCAGAAAAGGGATGAAACTGCAGGCTGACCCAACGGTGAAATTTGCCGTCGGCGACTTCTCGCTGCGCCGAATCCTCAATAAACATCTTAAGACTCCGTCGCGTTATAATACATATCTGAATCCCGGACTTCCTCCGGGGCCCATAAGAATCGTAGAGCGCCAAACGATTGAGGACTTCCTCGCGGCGCCGGATAATGATTACCTCTACATGTGTGCAAAGGAGGACTTCAGCGGATACCATAACTTTGCCCGCGATTATCAAACCCATCTTGCCAACGCCCGGCGCTATCAAGCCGAGCTTAACAAACGTAATATCAAGAAATGAATAAACTGACACCGGCCCTCCTGTTTGACCTTGGAGGCGTCATCATGAATATCAAACGCGAATGTGCCGTCAAGGCCTTTGAAGAACTTGGAATGGCTGATGCCGACGGCTTTTTTGACCCCTATGAGCAACATGGCTCCTTCGGGCTGCTCGAGGCGGGCCAAATCTCAGCCGACGAGTTCCGCTCCGACGTCCGCGGGCAATTCCGCCCCGGAGTGACCGACGACGAAATCGACTCGGCCCTTTGTGAGTTTCTGCGCGGCATTCCCGCCGAGCGACTGGAGCGCCTGAAAGAGCTGCGCCAAAAGGGCTATAAAGTCTATATGCTGAGCAATACGAACCCGATAATGTGGGACCGCTATATCCTCAAGGCGTTTCCCGGCGGATTGGATAATTACTTTGACGGCATCGTGACCTCATTTGAGGCGGGAGTTTGCAAGCCCGACGCCAAAATCTATGATTACGCCATCAAGAAATTAGGGCTCAATCCGGAGGAGACAACGTTTTTTGACGATGGCCCGGCCAACATCGCCGCGGCAGAAAAATCAGGGTTCAAAACTCGCCTGATTCAGGGCGACGACACCATGCTCAAGCTCACTGAAAATGCATAAGCGCGCAGCCGTCATCGGCGTTTTTGACGGGGTTCACCGCGGCCATCAGTTCCTCCTGGAGCAACTGAAAACGGAGGCGGAACGGCGTGATTATCAGCCCGTAGCCTTGACCTTTGACCGTCACCCGCTTGAGCTGGTCAATCCCGGGGCCGTCCCTGCGCGTATCTGCTCCCTGCAGGAGCGCCTGGAACTTCTTCGCCGGACGGGAGTGGAGCCGATAGTACTTGAGTTCACCGCGGAGCTCCGCGCCATGTCAGCGCAGGAGTTTTGCGCCTTTATCCGGACCCTCGGAGTGGACCTCCTGCTGATGGGGTTCAATAACCGCATCGGCTCTGACCGCAAGCGGGGCGCGGAGCTGATTGATGAGCCGATAGAAATAATCGTCGCCCGGGAATTGCCCGAAGGGGGCGTCAGCTCGTCGGCAGTCCGCAAGGCCGTCGGTCAAGGCGACATGGAGCTTGCCGCCAAGCTCTTGGGACGTCCGTTTGTGATTGAAGGAAAGGTCGTTACGGGGCGTCAAATCGGGCGCACCATCGGCTTCCCGACGGCCAATATTCAGCCCAGTGAGGCTAATGCACTGATGCCTCCCATCGGGGTCTATGCCGGCGAGGTTGAAGGACACCCGGCGGTAATCAACATTGGGCGCCGCCCAACGGTCAATAATGGCAATGACGTCACCATTGAGGTGCATATCCTTGATTTTCAGGGAGATTTATATGGTCGACACCTGAGAGTGGAATTTCTGCGACGCTTGCGCCCGGAAATGAAATTCAGCGGCCTTGACGAGCTTAAAGCACAGATTCAAAAGGATATAGACAATGCAAGAGGAAAGTAGATTTTCACGCTCGGAGCAGTTGCTCGGGGCCGAAGGAATGGAGCGCCTGAAAAAGACGCGCGTAATCCTGTTTGGCTGCGGCGGAGTAGGCAGCTGGGCGGCCGAGGCACTGGTGCGCACCGGCATCGGCGCCATCACTCTTGTCGACCCCGACGTTGTTGCTCCCTCAAACATCAACCGTCAGCTTCCGGCCACTACCCTCACCATCGGTCAGCCCAAAGTGGAGGTCCTTGCCGCAAGACTCCGCGAGATAAACCCCGACTGTGAAATTCATGCCCGACGCGAAAGATATTCGGCCGACAACGCCTCCGATTTTCCGCTGGAAGAGTTTGATTATGTGATAGATGCCATAGATTCCGTGGCCGACAAGGCCGCGCTGATTCTCCATGCCACATCCGTGCGCTCCCTCACCCTGGTAAGCTCCATGGGGGCCGCCCGCAAACTTGATCCGCGGCGCATTCAGGTTGCCGAGTTTTGGAACGTCAAAGGGTGTCCGTTAGCCGCCGCCCTGCGCAATAAATTCAAGCGGATGGGGACCTATCCCAAGCGGAAATTCAAATGCGTCTTCTCCGACGAGGTGCGCGCCAACGCCGCACCCGACGGCCCCAACGGCTCACTGATGCAAGTCACGGCCACCTGGGGCCTGCAACTCGCCGCCCTCATCATCAACCGCCAGCCATAGGGCTATCGCAGGCGCTATGGAGAGGCGGATTCCGATCCGCCGTTCCACGTCCGGCTGAGGAAAATAGAGCCTCGGAGTCTGAGGTCATTTTTATGGAGAGGCAATGACGTGGCGGCGGATCGGAATCCGCCTTTCTATAGATTGGGAGGAGTGTTAAAGAGTGTTAAAGGCTTGGTGATTTGTGAGGGTTTGGGTATATTTGCATACTTATAAATAAACCAATCTTTTAGTCCATGAAAAATAGATATTGGCAATTTCTGGCCATGGGCGCCTTCGGCATGTTTTTGACACAGCCTGCCGAAGCTCGTCAACTTACGCCCAATCAATCGCTTACGCGCGCGCACGAAAGCAGCGCAGCCATGAGCGGCATGCGGAAGATACGCTCTGCGGCTCAACCCCGGTTAGTGAAGACTATGCTGACCGAGCGTCAGGGAATTCCCGCATTCTACGTTTTTGAGAACCCCGAGGGACTGATGATTACCTCGGCCGACGACCGCCTTCCGGCGCTGCTCGGATATGCTGAAAAGGGCACGCTGAGCGAGATGCCCGCCAACATGGAGTGGTGGCTCAGCCAATATGAGCAGGAAATCGGCGCTTACTATGACTCAGCCGCCGAGGCTACTCCTCAGTGGGTCAACACTTATGACCAGTATGCGGAGTGGACCCCGTTAGCAACTCTCTGCCAGACGCAGTGGAACCAGAACTCACCCTTCAATGACCAGTGTCCGATGCTGGGCAGCACGCGGACGGTGACGGGATGTGTGGCCACGGCGTTGGCGCAAATCGTTCGCTATAAGGGCTACATGAACTGCCGCGGAAAGTATGAGTATAACTGGGCCTCGGGCAACAAGAAGCTCTCATTTGACTACGATAACTACCAGGTTGACTTCTCGTTGCTGCGCGACGCCTACAAAGGGGGCGCCACTCAGGCACAGCGCGATGAAGTGGCCAAGCTGATGCTCGCAGTGGGCATAGCAGTTGGTAGCAACTATAATTCCGCAACGGGAGCATCATTTAACCTTGACGGCATCCGCGACTATCTGGGCTATGGAGATTCCTTCTCGGTTAGCCGCGACGGGCTCAGCTCCGCCGAATGGGAGCGCATCTGCTATAACTTCATCAAGGATGGCTTCCCCCTGGGCTACTTAGGCTCCGGTTCGGGCGGCCATGCCTTTGTTTGCGACGGATATTCCGAAAACGGCTTTTTCCACTTCAACTGGGGCTGGGGCGGCATCAGCGACGGCTATTTCCGTCTGTCGGCGCTCAATCCCCGCGACCAGGGAATAGGCTCCTTTGAAGGGGGCTACACCATGGGGCAGTCAATCACCATCATTGCGGGCGATAACGACGACAAAATGGACATCAGCAACATCCGCCCCGGGTCAATCAGCTGGGACCCCAACAAGCCTCTGTACGTTTCCGGAGTGTCTACGACGAAGAGCACTAACACCGTAACCATCAATCTTGGAATCCGTTATGTCATGATGAACTCCATAGCCTACATGCAGGACGCAGGGCTCGGCCTGGTGCTCTACAATCGCGACGGGCAGGGCGAAAACATCTACATCGCCCCCAACTCTTACAAGAGCATCAGCATCAAGCAGGCATCCGACGATTTCAGCGTCAAGTTTAACCGCTCCATCCTGACTCCGGGCGCCGAATATGACGCCTATCCCGTTTATGGCTTCCGGGACTATGACGGACTCTGGCGCCTGGGAACCTATGGCAACCCGGCGCAGACTGACCATTGGCTCATCACAATGGACAAGGACAGCAAAGTTACCTGCAAGCCGACGAGCGCGGTCAACCTCGGGCTCAACGCCTACGAGATGGAGACCAACGACCTCTACATCGGCGACAACGCCAACACCTTCAAGTGTCTGCTGGTCAACTCCTCGCCGGAAGACATCAACGAGACCATCACCCTCAAGCTCTATCAGCAGACCAAGGAAGACCAATATGACCCCGTAAAAGACATTGCGACAAGCTATATGCTCCTTGCGGCGGGAGAATCCATGCAACTGGAGGCCACATTCAGCCTGAGCGACCTCAAGGAGGCCGGAAATTATGCCTTCATGCTCTATAACAGCACCCGCGGTCAGCTCCTTGGCGCTCCCTCCGAGCTTTATGTGACAATCAACGCCGGAAAGCGCCCGGAAGATACCACCAAGAAGCCTCAACTGACGAATAATTACCAGGTTGCGCTCTGGGCCGACGGCAAGATGCAGGACATGACCCCGCAGACGATACTCAGTGGCGACGACCTTAAGCTGACCACCTCCGTCATCACCGCGACGAGCCAGACACCGACCTATCAGCTTGCCATTTTCAACCATGGCGAGACCTATCCGGCCATTGCCAAATTCGACGTAGAGACAACCGCCGTCAAGGGCAACGGAACCTGGCAGCAAAACGCATCAATCGACATCAAACCCGAGCTCCCCTTAGGGGTCTACACAATGGCGTTCATTGACCAATATGAAGGACTTGTAAGCTACCCGACCGACCTCTACATCAATGCAGAAGTTGACGGCGTGCGTTACTCCTTTGACTCCGAACTTGACGGCCTGATCGTCTACTCCCACAACGGCGCCCTGAGCGGCCATCTGGAAATCCCCTCAGAGGTTGATGGTCACGCGGTTAAGGGCATTTCAGACGGAGTGTTCGAGATGAACCGGACCCTGACGGGCGTCACCCTCCCGGAAGGGATTGAAAAAATCGGCCTCAACGCCTTCCATGCTGCCACGGGGCTTCGCGCCGTATCACTCAGCGGTAAGACTCTGCCGTTTGCCAACGTAGCGATTCCTTTCGGAGCAATTGCGCCCAAGACAGAGTTTTATGTTCCGGCCGAATCCTATGCAGATTATCAGCCGGCCTTCTTCTATCGCGGCCATGCGCAGCTCTATGCGGCTATCACGGAGCTGAAACTGCCGTCCGAAGCCGCCGTTGAAATCAATCAGGAGCTTGACCTGGAACCGGAAGTGACTCCCGCAGAGAAGATTAACCCCAATTTCACAGTAACGGTTGCTGACCCTGACATTCTCTCTGCGGAGATGAAGGAAGGCAAGCTGCACATCACTCCCCTGAGCGTCGGCGAGACTGACGTCGAGCTTTCATCGCCTCAGCCCGGCGCGCCCAAGGCCACGGTAAAAGTCTCCGTCAAGGGCCTGACCGACTTGCTGACTGAAATCACCGCCGAGACCCCTGACACGGCCTATGACCTCCTGGGCCGCAAAGTCAGCACCAATGCCCGTGGTCTCCAAATCATTAACGGGAAAATAATCCTTAAAAAATAATAAACCCAATCATGAAAATCAACAAGCGAACATTTGCTGCGCTGACCGCCATGGCCCTTTGGGCCGGAGCGTTTGCCGCAGTAAACAATCCCAAATCGGTCAGCGACCTGCTGAACCGAATTGGCGGCGCCGGCACAGCCGACAAGTTCGAGACGGTTGTTGACGAGACCCTTGCCACGGGAGGCAAGGAGACGTTTGTCATCACCTCGAGCGCGGGCAAGCCCTGCATCAAGGGTTCAACCCTCTCGGCGCTGACCACCGGTATCGGATGGTATCTGAACCATCACGCCAACATCAACCTGACCTGGAACCAGCCGCGCACCAACATGGCGACCGCCACTCTGCCGGTTCCGGCCTCAGCAGAGACTCACACCACCTCGGCTGAGTATCGTTACTATCTGAACTACTGCACGTTCTCCTACTCAATGAGTACCTGGACCTGGGACCGCTGGCAGGAGGAAATTGACTGGATGGCGCTGCGCGGCATCAATATGCCGCTGCAAATCATCGGTCTGGAAGAAGTATGGCGCAAATTCCTGATGGAGGACTATGGTTACTCTCAGGCTGAGGTCGACGCCTACGTGGCCGGTCCCTGTTACATGGCCTGGTTCGGCATGAACAACCTCCAGGGCTGGGGCGGTCCGAACCCCACATGGTGGTATGAACGTCAGGCCCAGTTAGGCAAGCAGATAGGTGACCGCATGCGCGAACTCGGCATCGAGCCGGTGCTTCCGGGCTTCTGTCAGCTGCCCTCAACGTTCTCAAACAAGACGGGCATCCTCTCCGTCGGCCAAGGTAACTGGTGTGGCTTCCAACGCCCCTTCCTTGCCAACCCCGCCGACGCCAAGTTTGACGAAGTAGCCGATAAGTTCTATAAGCGCGTCACTGAAGTGATGGGCGAATCAAAATATTACTCCATGGACCCCTTCCATGAAGGCGGCTCGGTGCAACTTGATGCTCCCACTCTCTACCAGCGCCTCTATCAGGCAATGGAACGTAACCATCCCGGTTCACAATGGGTTATCCAGTCATGGCAATGGAACGGCAAGCAGACTCAGTCAGTCAATAACGTTCCTGAAGGCAAGCTGATAGTGCTTGACCTGTTCTCAGACGGTAATCCCAACTGGGGCTCCTATGGCAAGCAGCCGGTTGTATACTCCACGATTTTCAACTTCGGTGGCCGCACGGGCTACTTTGGTCGCGCACAGGCCGTTATTGACGGTTACTGGAACGCCAAGACGTCAAAATCAACCGTTACCGGTATCGGCGCCGCCCCGGAAGCCATCGAGCAGACCCCGGTTGTCTACGACCTGCTGTTTGAGCTTCCCTGGTGTGACTCCAAGCCGGATGCACAGCAATGGTTCAAGGACTATTCGACTCGCCGCTACGGAGTTGAGAACGAAAACACCGCAACGGCCTGGGAACTGCTGCGCACCTCGGCGCTGAACCGTCAGGGCGCCGGCCAGGGTCCTCACGAAGCCCTCATGTGCGCGCGCCCGAACCTTACAAGTAATAAGGTGTCAACCTGGGGCTTCAATGAGCTCTACTATGACCCCAACATGGTTACCGAGGCCGCTTATCAGCTCCTTGAAGCGGGCGAAAACGGCACTCTCGACGCTGAAAACTACTCATTTGACCTTACGGACATCTCCCGCCAGGCCCTGACTGACTATGTGCGCAAGCTCATTCCGGCCATTCAGCAGGCCAACAGCGCCGGCGACACCGAGCTCTTCAACAAGCGCAAGGAAGGCCTCCTGCAGCTGATTCTCGACATTGACGAACTGCTCAACACCAACACCGAATTCATGCTTGGCCACTGGACCGAACGCGCCCGCAATATGGCCGACGAAGTCTCCGGCACCACCCTTGCTGACCGCGACTGGCTCGAACTGAACAATGCCCGTCAGCTCATAACCACCTGGGGCGCTAACAACCAGGCGGAAGGCGGCGGTCTGCGTGACTATTCTTACCGCCAATGGGGCGGCCTGATGAAGGACTACTACTATGCCCGATGGAAGACATGGTTTGACAACGGAATGAAAGCACCGTCGTCGGGCTGGTTCCAATGGGAATGGAACTGGGCACACAATAACCCGGGCATCTACCCCACCGAGCCTATCGGCGACAGCCGTGAAGTAGCCTCACGCGTGCTGCCCAAGTATCTCTCGCCGTTCAAGTCAACGATGGAGGGTATGAGCACATATTATGTACCTCACTTCATCTCCACCGACGTTTCCGGCAAGCTCTATGACAAGGCAGCCCGAGAAGCCACCTATCATCCGGACTTCAACGTTGGCGACGTAAAGATTACCGAAATAGCCATTGACTTCAATAAGAATGGCCTCTATGAAGATGATGAAATCTCAGACCTGAGCGGCTGGGGCGACTTCGCGATTCCCGCAGATGCACCCGTTGGCGAGCGCCGCTGCCGCATCACCCTTGAAGACGCTACGGTGTTCACCTTCACCCTCTCCATCATCGAGGATATCACCGTGCCCCGTACCGTGACCGTCAAGACCTCTGACGCCGCCAAGGGTTCCGTAAGCATTGAAGGCACTGACGCCCTGAGCGTGACTAACACAGACATCGTCACCATCCTTGCCACTCCCACTCAGAAATATGACTTTGACCACTGGGAAGACGCCGCCGGCAATGACGTCGGCAACGACAACCCGATGAAATATTATAGCAAGGAAGGCGCAGAATTTACCGCCTACTTCCGCGACAACATATGGGGTGTTCCGGGATTCTATGCCGGAGGCACACCTTACCCCGTGCCCGACATGGAGACTTATGGCCAGTATCTCATCTCATTAGGCGTTACTCAGGGTAGCGAAACGACTACCTTCTTTGAATCAACCGAAGCCCCTGACGAACACTTCTACTATGTCAGCAACCGAATCAAGGCTGCACCCGGCGGAGCGTTCCACTTCAACTATCAGGGCAAAGGCGACCTCCGTTATAACTTCCTGTCAGCCTACTGTGACCTTGACGCCAACGGTAAATTCGAACCGGAAAAGGGCGAACTCCTCGGCACCAAAGGCACCTATCAGGCTCAAGATGCCTCAGTTGGCCAGGGCGGATTTGACGTACTGCTTCCTTACGATACCCCGACGGGCATTACTCACATCCGTATGCGCTTTGACGGTGCATGGCTTGACAAGGAAGTAGCCGGCGCATGGGATTCAGTCAATGAAGCCTTCAAACCGGAAGTAGCCACTAACCGCGTAATCTATGAAGTGCTTCTTGAGGTGAACGACGGAGTTGAATATGCCTGCAACGTGACAGTCAACGTCAATAACGACGCCTTCGGCACTGTTCGCTCTGAAAACTCCACCAATGTTTATAACCCCGGCGAGCGAGTAATCCTGACGGCGTTCCCCAACTTAGGCTATCAGCTTGACCACTGGGAAGACTCCCGCGGCCGCACTCTACCCTCAGCCTGGATGAACGGCAACATGATTGAGTTCACGGCCTTTGACAATGCCGACATCACCGCGGTGCTCGTGCCTATCCCCGTCGAAGTAGACCTCTGGAAGTTCAACCTGGAAGTTGACGACGAAGGCGATGAATACATCTCAGAACTGGTTGAAGCCGGCGAACCTGACCTTGACCTTTCAGCCAACCATTCCGGATTCTCAGACGATATCTACTATATCGACCCGAAAGTGTTTGCCGGAAACACCGTTTTGCACTCCATCACCCTTCCTGACCAGCCCCTCTACAAAAAGGGCGAACTCCTGAACAAGACTGACGTGATTCTCGGAAATATTGATCCCGAGACCGGCGTCAAGGCTGACCAGGTTGTGACCTTCCTGAAGGATGAAAACGGAAATAACTACACGATGACCAACACGCCGTTTAACTACTCCGAACCCTTCACCATGAAGATTACCGGTTACAATAACGGCGAATCCTTCAACCAATATGGCTCAGTTCTCTTTGCAAAGGGCGATGACGGCCTTGCCGACAGCTACATCAACGGCTGGAGCCAGTTCTATCTGAGAGCCGACGGTACTCTTGACGTTAAGTGGACCTCAGCCGCCGCAACCCACTTCCCCGTAAATATCTACGGCAAGTTTGAAATCGTCGTTGAATATCTCGGCGACAACAATACCCGAATCACTGTCGCCAACTCCGCCGGCGAAAAGCACTCAGTGCTCTTCGAGAACCACACCGCGATGAAGAACATCAACCGCTTTGCGACGGCCCTTCCGGACGGAATGTGGATTCAGGTGCGCTTCTCCAAGCCTGACGAGGAAGTGATTCCGGGCGAATTGCTTATGGGTTGCCGCAACCTGATGGACATTCACCTGAGCAAGGACTGCACTTACGCAGTTGAAAAGAACGGCGTTATCTACGATAAATCAGGCAAGAACTGTATCGCCTACCCCGAAGGCCGCATTCTTGGCGGCGCATTCTCTCTGAAGACCGCCAACGGCACTTCAGAGTTCACCGCCGCTCCCGTTAAGGATGGCGACTCATACTCAAACCTGACAGTTAAAACGACCACTCAGACCTCAAACTGGAACACTCTCTGGACCATTGATGAAGACGGCTCACTGATTCACTATAACTCAGGCCTCGGAGTCAACAACGCCGGCACTGAACTCTCAGCCGACGACGCCAAGCTCACTTATGCGCTCTCTTACGACGAAGGTGACCCCTCAATCTCCTTCATCAACGAAAACGGCAAGTATGTGAACGGCAGCGGCGTGACCGACGACTCATTCAGCTTTGACTTCTATCCCGTCACGGAGCTGACCGTTCCGGGCGACGCCACCAAGCCCCGCACGGTAACATTCCCCGTCAACGTCATTGTTCCGAACGACGCGGAAGTGTTCTCACTCGACAAAGTAGGCTCAAAGGGCGGCTACGTCAGCCACATCATGCCGGGCCACATCATCCCCGCAGGCACGGGCGTGCTGATTGAAGGCCCTGTAGCTCCGTTTGAGATTACCTCACTTCCCTCAGCTGAGTCTCCCGACCTGCTTGACGGTACCAACGTGGACCTGGTGCTTCACCAGCCCTACTTCGTGCTTGAACGCGAAAACTTCGTCCTCAAGCAGTCAGGCACTGTTCCGGCCAACACCGGCTATGTCATTCAGCGTTTCGTCAGCGAAGCAAGCTTCCCCTATCGTGCTACGGGCTATGAACCCGTTGAAATCGATGGCTGGAAATTTGACTGGCGAGAATCCTATAATGAAAATGTTATCTGCCTGACTGCCGCCATCGAAGCCGGCAATCCGAGCCTCGACCTGAGCGATCCTATTGAAGAAACCGGAGACAAAGTGGTCGACATTGACCCCGCAATGTTCCAAAACCACACCGATCTCTATGAAATAACCCTTCCGGCTCAACGCCTCGCTCACCATTACTACGACAGCTCCGTTGAAGGACAAGGTACTCCCGGCGCCGGAACTCAGAATCAGTATACTCACTTGCAACTTCCCCAGCCACTCACCGGCGAAAAGGGTTGGAAACTGACAATGGACTGCTATACCGATGGTTCTACTTTTAACCAATGGGGCAGCAGCCTCTTTGCTTCCGGCAATGACCCCGTGGCAAATAATTTTACAAAGGGAATTCAACTTTACCTCTCCAAGGCGGGTCAACTTACCGTTAAGGTAGGAAATTATGGTACGGGAAATGGCCAAACGCACCTCAATAGTGTATCCATCAACGGTGATTTCACCATTGTTATGGAGTACTCTAAAGATGCAGGTAACAACTTCTCTACCACAATTTCTGTTGTATGTAACGGCCAAAGGGCCTCTCACAATTATGCCGGTAAATTCAACCCCATCAGCGAGTTCTCAGCTGCAATTCCTACGGGAGTGAATATTAACAAGATTCACTTTGAGGGTGAGGACTTCTCATTCCCGTATAATGAAGGCGAACTGTTTACGGGCTGCACGAACCTGCAGGATATCCACCTGGCTGAAGGCGCTGACTATGCCGTTGAAAATGACGGTGTGCTCTACGATGCCGAAGGCAACTGCATCGCTTATCCGGAAGGCCGCCTCTACACTCGTCCGTTCGTGATGACCTGTGCCGACAACGTCAAGATCGGTGCTAACCCCATTGAGGAAGACGGCTATCTCTCAGAGACCGACGTCCTGGCCGATGCCAACCATACGGACTTCAACGCCCTCTGGGTTCTCGGCCGTGACAAGCAGCTGACTCACGTCAACTCGCAGGCCCACCTCAACACCGTAGGCACTCAGCTGAGCGACCAGCACGGTCTCTTCAACTATACGATTGACTACTCACTGGGCGCCGAGCCTAACATCCACTTCACAGTTGAAGACGGCCGCAAGCTCTCACACGTTGAAAACTTCCTGACCCTCGGCGAGGAAACTCACCCGTTCCTCTTCACTAACCTGACGGCTCTTCCCGCTCCGGCTGAGGAGAATGTGCCCCATGTGATCACGTTCCCGGTCGACGTAGTGGCCAACGATGAGACCTCGTTCCAGGGCGTAGCCTCCATTGACGAGAAGGAAGGCGCAACGCTCTTCAAGATTCCTGCCGGAACGATTATTCCCGCCGGATATGCAGTCATCACCCTCGGCTCAGAAAGCAACCTGGATATCGTCTCAGCGACGACTCCGGCCATGCTCGCCGCCGACGACACCGAGAACCTGCTGAAGGGCACGACGAACGCCATTGTCCTGAAGACGCCTTACTATCTGCTTGAGGGCGACAAGTTCGTGCGCCATGAATCAGGCACCGTACCGGCCAACTCGGCTTATATCCCGGCCGAGAACCTCACCGCCGACGAGTTCCTCTATGACGAAAGCCAGTCAACGGGCATCAACGCTGCAAGCGCCGCCCGCAAGGACGCCACCTTCGACATCATGGGACGCCAAGTCAACGGCAAGACTCCGCGCCACGGCATCTACATTCGCAACGGCAAGAAAATCCGCCTCTGATTCATTCTCTCTTATTGAAAATTGAAAAAGCGCCCT
The DNA here is from genome assembly GCA_014802435.1 of Bacteroides sp. Taxonomy (GTDB): domain Bacteria; phylum Bacteroidota; class Bacteroidia; order Bacteroidales; family Muribaculaceae; genus UBA3263. The sequence goes on from JAAVCG010000028.1 coordinate 35,591, forward strand.
GTTCGGGCGCTTTTTTTATATATCTTATAAATCTTATAAGTCTTATAAATCATATAAAAGATAGGCTTGGGGCTGTTACAAAATGAAAGCAAAATGAGGAAAATGCAGAAAAACATGTTAAAAAACATACAAAAACTTGCACAATTTGTAAAAAATACGTACCTTTGTAGTGGTAAAAGAGATTGTTATGGCTAAAAACCAAGCATTTCCCCCACATTTCTCCCCGCGGCAAACCCCGGTTTGTCGATACCTAACTAACTGAATTAAAAACCATTCACTATCAGAGAACCTATGGGTAAAAATTTAGCAACATTATTGCTGTTTATGCTTGCCTCGCTGACAGCCCTTGCGGACATCACCGTGACGGGTGTGGTCATAGACAAAGCAGAGCAAGAGCCCTTACCCGGTGCAACCGTAAGGCTTAAGGGCAAAGCATCCGTCGCTACGGCGACCGACATCGACGGCAACTTCTCGTTGACCGTGCCTTCCGAAAAGTCTGTGCTTGAAATCACATTCGTCGGAATGAACAATGTTGAAGTGAAAGCTTCAACCAAGCCCCTCCATATTGAAATGGAAGCCTCCGCCACTCAGCTTCAGGAAGTAGTGGCCCTCGGTATGGGTAACGTTGACCGCCGCACCTTTACCGGCGCAACGACCAAGATTAACGCCGACGACGCGCTGCTTTCCGGTGTAGGCGACATTTCACGCTCACTGAGCGGCCGCGCTGCCGGTGTGAGCGTACAGAACGTCAGCGGCACCTTCGGCACGGCTCCCAAAATCCGTGTGCGCGGCGCCACGTCAATCTATGGCACCAGCAAACCCCTCTGGGTTGTTGACGGCGTAATCCTTGAAGATAACGTCGAGCTCGACGCCGACGCGCTCTCTTCAGGCGACGCCAACACGATGATTGCTTCGGCAATTGCCGGCCTCAACGCTGACGACATTGAAAACTTCCAGATTCTGAAAGACGGCTCCGCCACCTCTATCTATGGTGCGCGCGCAATGGCCGGCGTAATCGTCGTGACCACCAAGCAGGGTCGCGCCGGTCACACCTCCATTAACTATACCGGCGAGCTGACCTACCGCCTGAAGCCCTCATATCGCAACTATAACATTGCGAACTCACAGGAGCAGATGGGTATCTATAAGGAAATGGAAGAAAAGGGATGGCTCAACTTCGCCGCCCTTGCCAATTCAAGCTCCAGCGGCGTTTACGGCACCATGTATAAGCTCATCAACACTTATGACCCCGCAACAGGCCAATACGCCCTGGCCAACACCCAGAGCGCCCGCAACGCCTATCTGCGCGAGGCCGAAATGAGAAATACCGACTGGTTTGACCTGCTGTTCCGCAACACCATCATGCAGTCACACGGCGTCAGCGTCTCCGGCGGTACGGACAAGGGCAACTTCTACACCTCATTCTCATATATGAATGACCCGGGTTGGACCCTGTCATCAAACGTTGACCGCTACGTCTTCAACGCTAACGCCACCTATAATCTGAGCAAGCAGCTGAAGTTCACCATGCGTACGAACGACAGCTACCGTAATCAGAAGGCTCCGGGCACTCTGAGCCAGGACATCGACGTCGTTTCCGGTTCAATCAGCCGCTCCTTCGACATCAACCCCTTCAGCTATGCGCTCAACACTTCGCGCACGACTGACCCCAACACGACTCTTACCCGCAACTACGCCGACTTTAACATCTTCGACGAGTTGAAGAACAACTATATCACCAACGAGATGGTCGACGTCAAGTTCCAAGGCGAACTTGAATATCGTCCCATTCCCGCGTTGACTTTCCGCGCAATCGGCGCGTTCCGTTACAGCTCTACCCAGCAGGAACACTACGTTACGGACCATTCAAACCAGGCCATGGCTTATCGCGCCGGTATCTCGCCTGAAAACTCCACTATCCGTGACCTCAACCCCTATCTCTACACTGACCCGGACGATCCCAACTCGCTCCCTATCTCAGTGCTCCCCAACGGTGGTATTCTCTACCACAACGTTTTCTCCATCAAGCAGATGGACTTCCGCGCCACGGCTAACTACAACAAGGAATTTGCCGGACGCCACCTGGTAACGGCCCTGGCCGGATTCGAAGCCGGCAAGATTGACCGCCACACGGAGGCTTTCCAGGGCTGGGGAATGTGTTACGACAACGGTAACCTGCCGTTCTTTGACTGGCACCTGTTCAAGCAGATGCAGGAAGAAAACGCCGCTTACTATTCAGATGACCGCACGGCCTATCGCAACATGGCATACTTTGCCAACGCATCATATATGTATGACAACCGCTACATCATCAACGGCACCATCCGTTATGAAGGTTCAAACAAACTGGGCCGCTCACATCAGAGCCGCTGGTTGCCTACATGGAACGTTTCAGGCGCCTGGAATGCCGACGCCGAAGAATGGTTTGCCAACCCCGTGCTGGCCACTGCCAAGCTCCGCATCGGTTACTCACTGACCGCAGATGCCGGCCCCGCATTCGTCTCTAACGCGCTGGCCGTTTACTATCCCTCACGCCCCTGGCGTCAGGACACCGAGGCCTATGAGCAGGCCCTGCGTCTGAGCCAGCTCGCCAACTCCGAGCTGACCTATGAAAAGAAGCATGAGTTTGACGTCGGTGTTGACCTCGGCTTCCTGAATAACCGCATCAACCTGGTGTTTGACTGGTACAAGCGTAACAACTTCGACCTTATCGGTTACATCTACACTGAAGGCGTCGGCGGCGAAATCGGCAAGTGGGCCAACGTAGCGTCCATGAAGAGTCATGGCGTTGAACTGACCCTCTCCACCACTAACATCGTCAACCGCAACTTCACCTGGACCACTGACTTCACCTTTGCTTACAACAAGAACAAAATCACTGACCTGAAGTCACGCTCCAACGTTCTGAGCCTCGTTAAGCAGGGCTCCGGCGCTTACCGTGAAGGTTATCCCGTCAACTCACTGTTCTCCATTCCCTTCGTGGGCCTGACTGAGGACGGTCTGCCCCAGGTAATCAACGAAAACGGCGAAGTGACCACTCATGACATCAACTTCCAAGAATGGGAAAAACTTGACTTCCTCAAGTATGAAGGCTCAGTTGATCCTCCTTACACCGGCGGCTTCGGTAACAACCTCCGCTACAAAGGCTTCAACTTGAACATCTTCTTCACCTACTCCTTTGGCAATAAGCTGCGTCTTGACCCCGTCTTCTCGTCAAGCTACAGTGACCTGACCGCCATGCCCCGCGAATTTATGGACCGCTGGGTGGCCGCCGGCGACGAAAACATCACCAATGTTCCGACCATCGCCTCACGCCGTCAGATCTACAACAACTCTCAGCTGAGCTACGGCTATAACGCCTATAACTACTCAACGGAGCGAGTGGCCAAGGGTGACTTCATCCGCCTGAAGGAAATCTCCCTGACTTATGACCTCCCCTCAGTAGTTACCCGCGCACTCCGCATCAACTCGGCATCAGTGAAGCTCGCCGCCACTGACCTCTGGCTCCTCTATTCTGATAAGAAGCTCCATGGTCAAGACCCCGAGTTTATCAACGCCGGCGGTGTTGCCACTCCTAACCCCAAGCAGTTTACTTTCACTCTCCGTTTCGGACTCTAAGCAGCAATCCAACATATGAAACTCAGAAAACTGACATATATCTTCGCAGCGCTGGCCACCCTGGGCCTGACCACTGCATGCTCTGACTTCCTCGACACGCCGACGGATACCCGTGTGGAGCTCGTCAACACCGAGCAGCTCCGCATGCTCATGAACTCGGCCTATCCCACCGGCAACTATGCCTGGCCCCTGGAACTGATGAGCGACAACATGGAGGACAACAACGCCCCCGACGAAGACAACCTCCGCTATAACCTCGCGGCCTATAACCGCGGCGATGACGAAATGTTCCGCTGGGAACAGTGTCTCTCCGAAACCAGCTCAGACACCCCCTCCGGAATCTGGGAGTCATTCTATGAATCCAACGCCGCCGCCAACGCCGTGCTCGAAAAGCTCGAACAATGGGAAGAGGAAAACGGCTCACTTGACGCCACTCAGAAGGCTATCCGCGCCGAAGCCCTGGTGCTCCGCGCCTATAACCACTTCATCCTGGCCCAGGTGTTCTGTCAGCCTTATCGCGGCTCTCAAAGCGAGAATTACCTCGGTATCCCCTATATCACCAAGCCGGAAACCAAGGTGAAGCCTCACTATGAGCGCGGAACCCTCGCCCAGACCTATCAGAAGATTGAACAGGACCTGACCGAAGGACTTGCCGGACTCAATAACGGAATCTATGAAGTGCCCAAGTATCACTTCAACTCCTCGGCCGCCAACGCCTTTGCCGCCCGCTTCTATCTCTTCACCCGCCAATATGAAAAGGCTCTCTATCACGCCAATCAGGCCTTTGGCGGCGCAGAAGTAGACCCGTCGACTTATATGTCGCAGATCTGGAGCAACCTATCCAATCTCTATTATATCTCCGATATGGGCCTCTTCCAGAACGGCGTTGACAAGGCTTCAAACTTCATGCTCTACGCCACTTACTCAACCATCTTCCGCCATCTGGCAACGGGCAGCCGCTACGGAGTTATCCGCGATGCACTCTACTCCACCATCTATAGCTCCTCACCCGCATGGGAGAACTTCAAGTGGAAAAACACTAACGGCAAGGGCGGCTCCTTCACGATGCACCCGGCCTTCAACGGCTCCTGCACCCGCAATGGCAAGTCGGACTACGGCAACGTTCTCTGCGCCAACGTTCAGGAACAGTTTGAATACACTGACAAAGTGGCCGGCATCGGTTACTGTCACGTGACCCGCCGCGAATTCTTCGGTGAAGAAACCCTCCTGGTGCGCGCTGAAGCCAAGCTCTTCCTCGGCGACAAGCAGGGCGCCCTCAAGGACCTCGACACCTGGGAAAAGGCCCGCCGCCAGAGCCCCTCGGCAGTAGGCTATGAAAGCGAATTCAAGGACTTCACCATCGAGAACATCGAGAGCTACTATGGCGGCGACCCCGGATATGGCATCTGCAAGACCATCAACATTGACCAGATCTGCCCCGAAAGCGACGCCACGGCCTCTCTGACCGACATCATGCCGATGCTCCAGTGCATCCAGCATATCCGCCGCATCGAAACGCTCCACACCGGCATGCGTTGGTTCGACATCAAGCGCTTCGGCCTTGAATTTGACCGCAAGATCGGCAAGGACGGCCAGGACCACCTCGGAATTGAAGACCCCCGCAAGGCCGTGCAGATTCCCGCCGAAGTAGTAGCCGCCGGAATGCAGGCCAACCCCGCCCTCGGTCGCGGCTCAAACGAGGTTATCCCCTCAAGCGCCTATGTTCGCGTGAAGTAAACATTTGTTTTAATCGATAGAAAGGAAATTAAGTTTTATGAAACTACGCAATATATTCATCCCCGCTGTCGCCGCCCTCAGCCTCATGGGCTGCTCCGACGATAAGCTCGGACCCACTATCTTCCCTGAAGTAAGTGACACGGTCGACCCTAACTCTTACTCCTACAAGTTTGACACCTGGGTCAACCAAAACTTCCGCGACGTCTATAACCTCGAATTCAAATATAAGATGGAAGACGTAGAGGCCGACATGAACTATAACCTGGTGCCCGCCACCTATGGCAACGCCCGCGACCTCTGCCTTCTGACCCACTATCTCTGGTTTGAAGCCTATGCCGAACATTGCGGCGAAGACTTCCTCAAAAGCTATGGTCCGCGCATCCTCCACCTGATTGGCTCTCCGGCCTATAACCCCAACACCGGCACCGAAATCCTCGGTCTGGCCGAAGGTGGCCTCAAGGTGACCCTCTACAAGGTCAACGAAATGCAGCTGACCAACATCAACCAGCTCAATGAATACTACTTCCGAACCATGCACCATGAGTTCGGCCACATCCTCCACCAGACCCGCTCCTACCCGACGGAGTTCAACCTCCTCTCTACCGGACGTTATGACCAGGGTTCATGGCAGAGCAAAGCCATTGGCTACGTAGCATCCCAGGGCTTCATTACCCCCTATGCCTCATCAGAAAACCGCGAAGACTTCGCCGAAACCATCGCCAACTATCTCACCCGCACCGACGACCAGATGGAACTCATCCTCTGGATGGCCTCCAAGGGCTGGTCAACTGGCAAGGATGACGACAAACTCAACGTTGACGACGCCGAATACTTCTCTTACTACTACATCCCCGATTCAGCCAACCCGGACAACCGCAAATACTTCCTCTCATCCAATGAGCATGACGAGACCTATCGCGTATGTCTCATCGGCGAAAACGGCGAGCGCTTCTACTCCGTCAGCGAAGTTGAAGCCTACCTCGAAAAGATGAATGCCCAGAAGCCCGGCGGAATCTTTGCCGTAGAGGATAAAGACACCATCGACGGCCGCGAAGTGATTCTCCAAAAGCAAAACATTGCCCGCAACTGGTTTAAGGACACCTGGCAGCTCGACTTTGACGAGCTCCGCGAAATTGTTCAGCGTCGCCAGCAAGACTTCGACATCGAAGCCCTCCGCGCTGAAATTGAAAACGTTAAATAATCAACGGACTATTCACAATGATGAAAAAAATATATTTCCCCCTCATAGCAGCCGCAGCTCTCTCCTTCAGCGCCTGCAATAACGATGACTCCGGACTCTTTGACACCTCCGCCGCCGAGCGCCTCGAAGAAAGCCGCACCGAATATGAGCAACTGCTCACTGCCGACGGCGGACTCTGGGCCCTGGAATATTTCACCAACGATGAAGAACCCGGCTACGTCCTGACAATGCAGTTCGGCAACAACGGAGCTGTTGAAATCTCAGCTGACCATAAATGGATCGGCAGCAAATTCCAGCAGGAAACCTCCCTCTGGGACGTAATCTCCGATAACGGAACAGTGCTCACCTTCAATACCTATAACACCCTCTTCCACGTCTTCTCTACCCCCGAAAACATCGTCGGCTCCGACGCCCCCAAGAATGAATTTGGCGAAGATATCAACGAACTGGGCTATGGCCACGAAGGCGACTACGAATTCCTGCTGATGAGCCACGACCAGGAAGGAAACATCCGCCTCGTAGGCAAAAAGCATGGCAAGGAAGCATGGCTGCGCAAACTCGATGCCTCAGTTGACCCTCAGGAATACCTCAACGAAATCAAGGCCAAGCGCAACATCTTCTCCTCCAAGTTCCCTGACTTCATCCTGACCGAACCCTCCGGCGCAACTTACACCGTCAATAACCTCGGCGCAGGCATCCCCTCAATCTTCCCTCGCGACTTCAACGGTGTTGAAGCCGACCCCGTGACCCAGACCGTCACCGCCCACGGAGTGCTCACCGCCAAGGGCTTCCGCTTCCGCGAACCCCTGGAAATCAAGCGCGCCGACGACTCCACCTTCGAAATCGAAGAACTCCTCTGGCAAGAAGACGGCTCCCTGAGCTGCCCCGCCGCCGCCATCACCGGCCCCACGGCCAAGGACGCACTGACGCGTACCTCCCTGACCTGGACTCTCGACCCCGAAAGCCTCACCGGCTCTCTGGCCGAAGCCTATAATAAAGCCAACGAAGCCCTCGTGGCCTATAGCGCAACTACCGGCGGATACTCCTCAATTACCCTCAACTATGCCTCCTTCATGGGCAATCTCACCCCGGTTATCACCTTCAATGTCGGTAAGCGCGTTTGCCGCGACTATGTCAACATCGACTTCACCGCTGATTATGCCGCAACCCTCTCGCTTCTCTCTTCAACTGATGCCTCAAAGCGTTATGATGAGTTAGTGCCCGAGTATGCCACATTCAAGCAGGCCCTCCTCCAATCATTTGAAATCACTAAGGCCTCAGTCCTTGATCCTTCAAAGCTGACCTTCACCGCTAAGGATGGCGGTTCAGTAACTTTCATTGTGAAATAATCCAATAATTCAACACAATATGAAAAAGATCCTAATGATTAGCGGAGCAGCACTCATTGCCGCCTCTGCAATGGGCGCCGCCCCTGCCGCGAAGCAGGCCGCCATCCAAGGTCTGAAGGGCGCACAAATGCAACGCGTCGACATGACCGCCAAATTCATCGGTTCTAAGGGTGTCACCTCAGCTGAAGCCCTGAAAAAGAGCTCATCTTCCCTGCAAAATCAGAAGCTCAGCATCAAAGCAGCTGCCGCAGCCGCTGAAGAAGGAGCAGCAGAAACCCTCAGCGCCCGCTATTACTATCCGCCGATCCACACCTTCTATTCCGGCACCACGCCTGATGGCATCATGTTCCCCTATTTAGATCAGAACAACGTTTACCTGTCATGGGGTCTCTCCGGCAACAAGGGTATCATCCCCTTCCTGAACCTCTCTACCGGCGCTCAGGCTTACGAATGGTCATATAACTACATGGGCCCGACCGACATGGACTGGATTCCCATGACCGCCGAATCAGAGCATCTTCCCGTTGCTATCGAGGGGGCATATCAAATGTTTACTGCTCCTACACTGACCGCCTTTGCCGGAAGCGAACAGCAGTCATACACTCCGGAATACGTCAGCCGCTTCCTTTGCGGTCCTGACTTCTACTCTTTCGGACTCACCCCCTCAAACCTCTTCGATGATTGGGACGAGGCAGAAGGACTCGCTGACTACTGGGGCGTAACGACCTGCCCGGTCAACATTGGTGTCGCCAAAAACACATATACCGCCGAATTCACTGTAGATCGCAATCCGGCTTCGGAAGATGCTGATTACTACAACGAAAACGGTGCATGCGTTCAGTTCACTGACGCCATTATGCAAAGATATTCTGAGTATTATGACGTCTCAAATATCCGCGTAGGCAGCTACATTGCCATGCTCCCCGAGCAGACTCAGGCCTACCTGATGGACCAAACCTGGTTTATCCCCTACTATCAATCTACTGCTGACGTTACTCTCAATGTAACCGTCTACGGCGAAGATGAAGAAGGATATATCCTCACTGATAAGCCCATCGGCTCAGGTGAAGTGGTTCTGCCCGCTCACGCCCAAGTCGGTCCCGAATCCGTTATCGTAAACCTTGAGGCTGTTGACGAAGAAGGATTCCCCACCTCTAACCCCCTCGTTATTGACGGTCCGGCCTACGTTTTCATTACCGGCTTCAATGACCCCGCAATCAGCAAGTTCACCCTCTTCTTCAATGCTGGTACAGAATATACTGACCCCGAAGCTGACATAGAGGACTACTTTGCTTGCAACGCAGCCATCGGCTACGAATTTGACGCTAAAGAGAAAGGCGTTGAAAATGCTGAAACCCTCCATGGTTCTCAAATCTGGCCAACTGACGTGTTTGTCTACGGACGCACCGCTCCCTACTATGGCGCTACGGACTTCACCATCTACTATAACATCCTCTTCCCCTATGTTACCAACGCTGACGGCGGCCAGGACATGAGCGTAATCGCTCCCGCAGAAGGCGGCAACATTGAATATCCCTTCGATGCCTACTTCCTGATTTCAGGTCTCATTGAAGAAGGAATCATGACTGCCGAAACCGATGCTGACTGGTTCACCTTTGAAGCTGTCAACGCCCCGGTAGAAATTGAAGGCAACGTATACCCTTCAAACCAAATCAACATCACCGCTCAGGCCCTCCCCGAAGGAGTTGAAGGTCGCCAGGCCGTCATTAAATTCCGCGGCTATGCCTCAGACTTCGACCTCGTAGTAAGCCAGGGTGACGTTGCCGGCATCAGCAATGTTGCTGCCGCCAATGGTCCGGTTGAATACTTTGACCTGCAGGGTCGCAAGCTCAACAATGCCCCCGCCACCGGAATCTACCTCCAGCGTCAGGGCAACAAGACCACCAAACACATCGCCAAATAATCTCGAAAAAAATTAATTTACCCTTCTATCTCTGATAGCGGGGGGGCACTCCGCCGATGGAGCGCCCCCCCGCGCCTTTTCTCCCGGCCCTATGGAGAGGCGGATTCCGATCCGCCGCACCCGTCAGAAACCACACAAAGCCTCGGAGTCCAAGGTCATTTTAATGGAAAGGCGGATTCCGATCCGCCGCCCCCGCCAAAGGGCACACAGAGCCCCGGAGTCCAAGGTCATTTTAATGGAGAGGCGGATTCCGATCCGCCGCCCCCGTTAGAAGGCACACAGAGCCTCGGCGAGGCGACGTTATCGCCAACCCCAGGCTTGCGCCCAATGCAGTTAAAATAAGCCGAATCTATACAAAATCATAGCGTTATCTGTTATAAGTAGAGAATTTAAACAGATAACGCTATGAAGCAACTTGAGTACATCTATAACGAAACATTC
>JAAVCG010000029.1 GCA_014802435.1 Bacteroides sp.
GAAGAAGTCAAAGAACTAACAATTCCTGCCAATGTGTTGGACATTGGCGACTATGCCTTCTCTGATTGCAGCGGCCTGACTTCGGTTACAATACCTAATTCTGTAACGAAAATCGGCGAATATGCCTTCGGCGATTGCCGCTGTCTGACTTCGGTTGAAATCCCTAACTCCGTGACCTCAATCGGCGAGTCTGCCTTCTATGGTTGCAGCGCCCTGACTTCGGTTGAAATCCCTAACTCCGTGACGGAAATCGGCAATTGTGCCTTCTCCGGCTGCAGCGGTCTGACTTCGGTTGAAATCCCCAATTCCGTGACATCAATCGGCGATTTTGCCTTTTACCATTGCAGCGCCCTGACCTCGGTTTCTATACCCAACTCCGTGGCCTCAATCGGTAATTACGCGTTCGATGTGTGTAAAGCGCTCACAAATCTGATAATTGAGGATGGCGAGACCACCCTCTCTTTAGGATATAATTTTATCGGTGAAGGATTATTTTATGACTGTCCGTTAGAAACGTTACACCTTGGACGCACTCTTAGCTACAAAACCGGTGAAGATTATGGCTACTCACCATTCGCTGGCAAATCATCTTTAAAACAAGTTACTATAGGCAATTCTGTGACCTCAATCAGCAACTGTGCCTTCTACGATTGCAGCGGTTTGACATCGGTAGTTATTCCCAATTCCGTGACCTCAATTGGCAATTATGCGTTCAATGGGTGTAAAGCGCTGACAAATCTGATTATTGAGGATGGCGAGACCACCCTTTCTTTAGGATATAATACCTATGATGATTATACTCATTGTGGTGAGGGATTATTTTATGACTGCCCGTTAGAATCGTTACACCTTGGACGCAATCTGAGCTACAAAACCGGTAAAGAGTATGGTTACTCACCATTCTATGGCAAATCATCTTTAAAGCAAGTTACCATAGGTAATTCTGTAACGGAAATCGGCGAATTAGCCTTCTACGGCTGCAGCGGGTTGACTTCGGTGACTATTCCGGGTGGGGTGAGGTATATTCGCTCGGGAGCATTCGAGGGGTGTTCGGGTTTCGAAATCCGATTCCTGCGGTGATCCGTAACCAGCATTGCTAATAATGCGTTCCGCGACATGATGTTTGAGTCGGTGGAGCTTGCGCTCCACCGTGGCGAGGGCGCCACGGAGCCCGGTCATCTACTCATCCAAGGTTCTGCAACACCCACCTGAAGACTAAAAAAATCTCAACGACCCGGGATGGGTCGCACTATCCTTTGAGGTAAATATAATGCGACCCACTCCGGGGTCGTTATGATAGGGGGTATATACCCCGGGTATCGCTACGCTCAACCCGGGGCTAACCAAGTATAAGCCCTCCGGGCTATCTTACTTGAATTTACTTTGTATTCTGTACTTACTTTGTATTTTGCATTTTGTATTCTGTATTTATTTTTGTAAATTTGCGGGTATGAAACGTGTTTTGTTGGCTGTTTTGGCTGTTGTCTTCGTCGCCGTCGGGGTTTGGGCTCAGACGGTTGAGGATTTTTATGCCTGTCCCTGTCGGGTTAAGGCGCGGGTAGACTCGGTCATTGCGTCTGCGCCTGCGGATTCCGTTCCGGCTATTTTGGAACGTGCTGACAGTCAGTTTTTTGACCCTTCGTCGGCTGATTATTGCGAGGGTATAATGGCTCTTTATCTGAGTGCCGCGATTCCGCGCTTGGTTGATGAGACAGAGCGCGAAGTGGCTCAGTGGAAGCTCAATGAGGTTTGCCTTCTCAATGCCGAGGGAACCCCGGCGGCTGATTTCTCGTTTGACCTCCTTGACGGGCGTCAGGGCTTGACTCTCAGAGAGTTTATGCCCGGGGATGAGCGTCTGTGTCTGCTTTTTTATGACCCTGATTGCGGACATTGCGCGGAGGTGATTGCCGCCCTCAGCGCTCTGGAGGTCAGGGTGCTTGCCGTTTGCGTAGATTCCACTCCCGAGCGCTGGGCTGAATCGGCCCCGGAGCTTCCGGCTCAGTGGGCCAAGGCTCTTGATCGCACTGATATCCTTGAAAATGAAACGTATATGCTCCGCAGTCTTCCCGGAATTTATCTCCTTGACTCCCGCGGAATGGTGGAGCTTAAAAATCCCTCGCCTGAGCGGCTGATTAATTATTTGAATCAATGAACCTTACTGCGATAATTACCGTTATCCTCATTGCGGGCACGATTGCGATGGCAATCTATGGGGCCTATCGGGGGGCTATTCGCCAGATTGGCTCCGTTGCCGCGTTTTTGCTTGGATTTCTTGCCGCAAAGCTCTTTTCGGGGCGGATTACCCAGCTCTTTGAATGGCCTCAGATGTTGAGTTATGTAATGGTTTTCGTGGCCGTTTACATCACGGTGGTGTTCCTTGCGCGGATAATGCGGCTGACTGTCAAGATGCTCCTCCTGGGCCCGCTTGACCGCCTGTTTGGCTGCCTTATCGGGGCGGCTAAGTGGATGCTTTTTGCCTCGCTGCTGATTAATCTCATCTGGGCCTGCGGGTTTAGTCCGGAGTGTCTGCAAACCTCTACAGCTCACTGGATTGGGCGCTTTGCTCCGAAGATTTTCGGATTTGCGCAGGGTTATCTCAATTAAAAAAAACCTACGATTGACTTATGGAACTTGAAGAACTTGAAAACGACGATTATAAATATGGCTTCCACTCTGAGGGAATCGACACGGAGATTATCCCCCCGGGGCTGAATGAAGATGTTGTGCGCCTGATTTCCAAGAAGAAAGGCGAACCGGAATGGCTCCTTGACTTCCGCCTCAAGGCCTTTCGCCACTGGTTGACGCTCACTCCGCCCGACTGGGCTCATCTTGACATTCCTCCCATTGATTTTCAGGCCATCAGCTATTATGCCGCGCCAACCAAGAAGGAAGGGCCCAAGAGTCTTGACGAGGTTGACCCCGAGATTCTTGATACCTTCAATAAGCTTGGAATCCCGCTCCAGGAGCAGAAAGCCCTCAGCGGGATGGCCGTCGATGCCGTGATGGACTCCGTCTCGGTCAAGACCACTCATCAGGCCAAGCTCGCCGAGTTGGGCATCATTTTCTGCTCATTTTCCGAGGCAGTCAAGGAGCATCCTGACCTGGTGCGCAAATACTTGGGCAAGGTGGTCAGCTATGCTGATAATTTCTATGCGGCGCTCAATTCGGCGGTGTTCTCCGATGGCTCCTTTGTCTATATTCCCAAGGGGGTTCGCTGCCCGATGGAACTCAGCACCTATTTCCGCATCAACGCCGCCGGCACGGGCCAGTTTGAGCGCACGCTCATAGTGGCCGATGATGATGCCTATGTTTCTTACCTTGAGGGATGTACGGCACCCCGCCGCGATGAAAACCAACTCCATGCGGCAATCGTTGAAATCATCACTGAGGAGCGCGCCGAAGTGAAGTATTCAACCGTCCAAAACTGGTATGCCGGCGATAAGGAAGGGCGCGGAGGAGTCTATAACTTCGTGACCAAGCGCGGACTTTGTCGCGGCGACAACTCCAAGATTTCATGGACGCAGGTTGAAACCGGCTCGGCCATCACCTGGAAATATCCCGGATGTATTCTCAAGGGCAACGGCTCCGTCGGCGAGTTCTATTCCGTAGCCGTCACCCGCAATCGCCAGCAGGCCGACACGGGCACCAAGATGGTCCATCTCGGCTCTAACACTCGCTCCACCATTGTCAGCAAGGGCATCAGCGCCGGATTCTCCGAGAACTCTTATCGCGGCCTGGTCTCCGTTGCCCATAACGCCGAAGGATGCCGTAACCACACTCAGTGTGACTCGCTCCTGCTCTCCTCAACCTGCGGCGCTCATACTTTCCCGGTTATCGACGTCAAGAACCCGACGGCCATCGTCGAACACGAGGCGACTACGAGCAAAATCTCAGCCGAACAGCTCTTCTATTGCAATCAGCGCGGAATCCCCACGGAGGAAGCCGTCGGTCTGATTGTCAACGGCTATGCCAAGGAAGTCATGCAGAAGCTCCCGATGGAGTTTGCCGTTGAGGCTCAGCGACTTTTGGCAATCACACTGGAGGGCTCCGTCGGATGAAGCTCTCAATCATCGTCGCCGTTGACCGCAATTGGGCCATCGGCAACCGTGGCGACCAGCTTTTCTACATCCGTGAAGACTTGCGCCACTTCAAGGAGCTGACCCTCGGCCACCCTATAATCATGGGGCGCAAGACCTTTGAGGCCCTTCCCCGCGGTCCCCTCCCCGGGCGCCGCAACATAGTCATCACCCGCAGCCGGGATTATCAGCCTGAGGGAGTGGAAGTTGCCGCGAGCCTTGAGGAGGCCGTCGAGCTCTGCGCGGGAGCCGACGAGGCTTTCATCATTGGCGGCGCCCAGGTCTATCGTCAGGCCCTTCCCTTGGCCTCTGACCTCTATCTGACGCAAATCGACGCCGCCGCTCCGGAGGCCGACACGTTTTTTCCCGCAATGGAAGTCACGACTGATGCCCCCTGGATTGACACCGAGCCGCGCATTCGCTTTGTCCACTTAGACCCCGTTCCCCAATATTTGTTAAAGCTGAGGTCGCATATCTCTGAGTGATTTTTGTGATGGAGTGAAGGAGCGATGGGGTCCCATCGTGACTGAGCGACAGCACAAAAAGCGCCTGAGAGATGCGCTGATAAGCTAACTTTTTTATATCGTCACACAAGAAAGTGTACCCAAATCAAGTTATATGAATTTAATAATTCGTAACTTTTAGAATCGACTTGGGCTATCAGACAGATTTGGCACTTACGCAGCGTAATTCAGACGATGAAACAGAAATTACGAGCGGTTTTCTTCACACTGCAAAAGGTGTTGCGATGGCAGCATGAGCATTGTTTATGTTGCGGTTCGTATAATTCACCTCAAACTCAAATTCATCACACATATACCTTTTTTCGTCTATGTTAATCTATTCGTGGCATAAGTTACTATCGCCTCGGCCAATCGTCACGCATCTGCGTCCGCTTGTTTCGGTCACGATGGGACCCCATCGCTCCCTCACTGCGCGAACACAGCTGCATAACGCTTGACCGCCTCAGCTTTAACAAATATTGGGGAACGGGGTCTTACTTCTTTGAAATCTGGCGCAGGGCATAGGCCGCAATGGCGCGCGTCATGACCAGGTCATCGTGCATCCCGTCAGGGGCGCCCATGCTGCCGTTTGGGCGCCGGGCATAAGCCGCGAGCTCCTCTATCGCTCCGGCTGAGCGCTCCGTCAGCCGCCCGTCGCGCAGAAGCTCCATCAGGTCGGCCATCGCCGCCGTCTTCGTCGCTACGTTCGTATGAAACCCGTAACGATACTCCGTGGCGCGCCCGGCGCTCTCAAGGCATGCCCGCTGATAAAGATTCCTGTAACGCGACGCGACGATGCGCTCCATGACTCCAAGTGACTGACTCTCAAGAGTGTTGCTCTCAATGACCAGCAGCGCGTTATGATACCTTCGCCCCAGGGCCAGGGCAATCGAGCCAAGGATGTCATGGTCAATATGTCCGCGCCATTGGGCGGCCAGCTCCATCCGCCCCTCGTTTCTGACGTCAAAAACCGCTATTACGCTCCAGTCGGCTCCGGCCCAGCGACCGCCGACGTCGACCGCCGCGACATAAGAATGTCGCCCCTGCAGTTCCGATGCCTTGCAAGGCTCCGCCCAGACCTCCAAGGCCCCGGAAACAGTAGGGAAAAACTCCTGCCGCTCCCGCTCAAAATCATAACGCTCAATCGGCTCGCTGACTCCCCGGCGCAGTGACTCGATATATCGCGCCGGAAAGACGCTGACCTCCGTCGACGTAAACGCCTCCGAGGGGTTCGACGGATACTCGGCGGCCATCTGCTCATGGGCCGCATACTCCCGGCTCTTGAGGTGATACCAGTTGATTTGCTCCGGGCTCAGATGCTCCGTCTCCATCAATTCCTGCTCATAAGGAGTGAGGCGCGATTTCAGCTCCTCAACCGGGCAAGTCAGCTCCTCGCGATACATCTCAATCTCAAACCAGGGCACAAAGACGGCATCCTTGTCAGACTCGCCCGCCTGAGCCCTCACCCATTCACGATGGAAAAAATTGCCAACTCCGTTGGCCGTACTTTCCATGACTATCACGCTGTTAGGCACTCGCGGCACCGAGCCGCAAATAGCCCTGACAAGGTCAGAGGCCTTCTTTCCGGGAGTATCGGCCCAAAAGGCCACTTCGCTCAGATGGGCCATGGCATAATCCGCTCCGCGCGCCGCATCAACGTTTTCGGCCGAGCACACCGAAATCCGGCAGCCGCGTCCGGTCAGCAGCTTGACCGAGCGCATTCCCTCATAAGGCACCAATTTGACCCCCTCCGGCAGCAGTTCCTCCGGATAATTCTCAATCAGCTGACTGTAAAGCCCACGGATGGTGGTCGACGCATCCTTGAAGTGGGCGCAAATCAGAGAGTGCCAATTCTCTGAATGAAAAAGCTGAATCCACGCCATATAGAGCGAAACCAGAGTAGACCCGCCCCACTGACGCGCCTTCAATAAAATCACGCGCACAGGCCGTCCCGCCCGCCGCTGACGCTCCATGACTCCCAACACTCGCCGCTGAGGCCCGTTAAGCTCCCAGGCAACCATCTGCCCCGTCAACTTATGGCGGATTCTTACACACTCACGAGCCCAAAGCTCAAAATCTTCCCGATAATTCTTAAATTTCTGTTCCATGACTGCAAATTTACAGCCATCCCGCCCCCAAAAACCGCAAAAAAACGTCATCACTGACGTTTTTCTACTTCAAAGAGTCGTTCAATAGATTGAAAATAAGGGTCTTGGCTTAATAATTTATTTCGCCATTTCTGGAAATCCCTGTATTTCGTTTCGCGTGGCATCATGTTTATCTCTTCGCCGCTAATGTTGACGCTGACCTCGGCGGTCTTATTCTTGTCAGTTGCCGGACGGGTGAAAGGTGTACGGGAAAACAGAACGAAAACGGTGTTGATGTCGGCTGATTTTCGTGAGTAAAGTTTAAGAGGGCGGCAAGCTAAGGCCATCTCCGGCTCGGCATCGGCCTTTGAGAAGAATATATAGGGCGTATCAGCTTTGATTTGATAAGCCTCGCCCCCCTTGCCTTCATAGGGGAGGATTGCTTGCATTGTCTGATACTCGTCGTCATCGCGTATATAGACGGTCAGGTAGCCGTCCACCGGCGATTTCACGTAGAGGTAAAAGTTGTCGCCGGCCACGAATCGGTCCTTGACGATACAGCGCTCGGGGTCCGGCCCGTAAAGAAGCCTGACGTCTATCGGGTCAGGGTCACGCTCGATTGCGCGGGCAAGGAATTTCACCTTAGCATGATAGTTGATGCCATGTTCCGTTCTGGTCGGAGTGATCTCTTCCTTGATGATTTCCAGGCATTCACCCCTTACGGTAGAGGAGGTTATGGCCGTGCCCTGCGATTCGTGTCCGGTGCGGTCACGAATTTCCGTGAAGCCGCTCATCGTCACATTGAATTCTTTCTGAAGCCCTTCAAGAATTGCCATCTCCCTGGCATGAAGGCGTCCGGAGGTCTCGCTTTCACTAAACCTCGCCGGATATGTGGCCTCAGCCGTAATGGTCTTGACCTCCGGCTTTTGTGCAAAAGCACTCAGCGAGGTCAGGACCATTATCAGGTTTAACAGAAAACGTAGTCTCATTCTTCCGTTGGAGCGTTATTTGACGCCGAACTGTTGGCTGAGACCTTGTCAAGAAGTTTGTTAAGGCGTGCCTGCACTTCCGGATCCGTAGTCTTGATGCCACGGCGGAAGGCCTCGCGGGCAATCTTTTCAGCTTTCATGCGGTTATAATAAACCGTCACTTTCGCTTCATAAAAACCGCGCTGACCCTTTTTCGGACTGATGGTCTGAACGACGGTCTGCACATTTTTCAGCTGTCCGGCGATGAGCTGCTTGGCGTTTGTCATGCCTTCCTGTATTGCAGAGTTGGTGCCCGGGTCAATGCTAACGTTATCGCTCAACTCGGCGGCGATATTTACCTCGATTTTCTCCTGAAGGTCCTGGATGGCGCGTGATTTAGCAAATTTGAGAGCCACGCCGCGATTGTCAGTGGTGTATTCTCCTTCGCCAAAGATGTAAATATCGGCATCATCCTCATCATCGAAGCCGTCGGTTTTCATTGCTTCAAGAACTCTGCGCTCATAATACTGTTCTTCGAGAGATTTTCCGCCCATAGCAGATTCTACACCGTTTTTTGTATCATCCTTGGCCTGCTGCTTAGCGGCTTTCTGGAATTTTTTGCCGTTCTTTTTAATCACTTGTTCGCGTAGCTCGCGGAGGGATTCTGCCTGCGAAAGCATCGCCGGCATGCTCAGGCACAAAGCCAAAGTCAAAATAATAAGTTTTTTCATTATGATTTAAAATGTTAAGTTGCTTTTTAATATCAAAATACGTAGCCGAAGCCAATTTGGAGACCGTTAATCATGTTGTCTCCGCTATCCATGCTTAGTTCTTCGGTCTTGTCCGAAAAACCATAAATTAAATTATATCCAATTGTAATATTAAAATGGCGTCTTGGTTTTATAAGAACTCCTAAATCAAGTGCGAATCCATTTAAATCTGCGTAATCTGCATTCCCATAGATGTCGCTATTTGATGTCTCGGTATAACAACGGCCATATCCGGCTCCGAAGAATACAAAGAATTTTCGCTCATATACATTTTTTAACGCACCTACTGTCGCACTGACACTGCCTTCATAGGGTGATCCGGCGAGTTTACCATAAAAGCCCCAGTTACCCAGGCGGCCACCCATAATACTTACGAACGGTATAAACTTCCCGTTACCTCTATGGAGGTGAGAACTATAGGAATAACCGATAATGCCGGTCAGGAACGCCGGATTGTTTCGCTCTTGGCGTAGAGTGAAGATAGTATTTTGGTCTGGTTTGATGCGGCGAGATTGGGTGGCCATACCGTCATAAGAAGCTACGATTTTTTTAGTCTTCAAGGGGACATTTAGCATGAATGAACCATCATGGTCAGTGATAGTTGATTCCCCTTTTGAATCCTTGACTTCCGCTCCGGGTATGGGGTTTCCGTTCTTGTCAACTACGTAGCCTTTCACGGCCTTATAATTCTCCTGGGCCAACATTGAGCCGAGCCCAAGGAGCATTGCTGCACAAAATGAGATGAATTTTTTCATTTTGGTCTGTTTTAGAATACGTAGCCGAGTCCTAACTGCACACCATGCACATAGTTGGAACTAAAGTGCTCACCGTGATCTTTAAATGGGAATGTGCGGATAATGTTATATCCGATTGTGATATTGAAATGGCGTCCGGTCTTGAATATGAAACCGAAATCGCCAGCTATACCGGGACGATAATAATCATCATTCCATGCATCAATCCACGCCATACCGTAGCCGGCTCCGGCATAGATATAGGTCGTGCGTTTGTAAATGCTTTTTATTACGCCAAAGGTTACATTGAAATTCCCCAGCTCGTCACTCACTCCTTTTCCGTAGAATCCCCATTTACCGAGCATACCAGCCATGAGTCCAAAGCTTGGCATGGGTACCGGGACGTTCTCGTAGTGATTGTAATCGTAATCTCCGTTCATATTACATGAAAATCCGAGGACGACATTGAGGAAGGCGGGGCGGACGCGCTCTTTTTTGAGGCGGAAGACCAGGTCTTTGTCCGGTTTGATTTTGAGGGTTTTGGTGGTCATGCCGTCGTAAGTGGCGGAGAGTTTCTTGAGCAGGGGGTGAACGTTCATGTGGAATGAGCCGTCAGAATCAGTGATGGCTGATTCGCCGCCACCGGGAGCCATTACTTCCGCTCCGGGGATCGGGTTGCCGTTTTTGTCAATAACATAGCCTTTTACGGCCTTAAAATTCTCCTGGGCCAACATTGAGCCGAGCCCGAGAAGCAAAGTCACACAAATTGAGATGAATTTTTTCATTGGGTTATGGTTTATAGTTTATAGTTTATGGTTTATGGGTTTAGGGTTTATTTGTCAATAAGGCGGCGAGTATGCCATGAAGTGCCGAGGGCCGGGGCGGCTTTGGTTGTCGGCGTTTGGTCGGCCCGCAACTTGCTTTTTACGTCAAAGGCCACGTTATGGGCTATCCTTTGGTCAAGCTCGGCAAGGCTTATTTCACCTCTGGACTCTTTCAGCGCTTTCAGCAGATGATAAGTGAAGAATCCATGTCCCTTCTCCTTATAAGGGTTTGCCACCTGTTTTCCATTTCCGGCGCTGAACACCACCGTATTGCCCTTGGCCTCCTGCTCCGCCTGGTCATAGGCCACGAAGCGACCGCTGTAAAGCGGTTGCCCTCCGCGGGTGTTGCCTGAGAAGCAGGCGTCAAGGAAAACAGTCACGCTCTTTGCATGCATGGCATCAAAGTCCTCATAGAGCTTTTCAAGGCTGATCATATATTGGAAGTTGCGTCCGTCTCCATCACTGGGAAGCAGATAACTTGTCTGATTATTATTATCCAGGTCAGGCATTCCGTGACCGGCGTAGTAGAATATCACGTTGAAGTCATGGTCAAGGTTGACCAGGTCCTTGATGCGCCCTATTTCCTGGGCCATTTCACTGAACGAGGCGTCATACACGCAGAATATGTGGTCCGGATCAGCTCCGAGAGTTTTCTCGCAATATTTGCGGAAAACCTCTCCGTCGCGCCGCGCGAAATCCACTGGTGCTACCTGCCTATATTTCTCGTTGGCAATGATCAGCACCAGAAGCTTGTCGTTCTTGATACCCGTCGAGGGTATGTCAATGTCGACATCAGAGGTTATTTCCTCCTGTCCGGTCTGGGCTATCTGTGCCGTGGCCGCGGAGTTCTGTTCTATGATTGCCGAGGGGGCGTAATTGTTTTGCAGAGTTGGGAGCGCGTTGAAATCAATCGTGGCCACATTTAAGTTTTTCAGAGTCCGGTTGGCTTCCTGCAGACGCGTGCCGTCATTATTGGCGCTGTAACAGAAAGCCAGTGCGCGGGCCACGTTGGCAGCCGTCGGTATATTGCTCAGAACCTGCTGCAGATGAGGAGCCGCCGCCATATAAAGCTCCTTGGCCCGAGCCATTTCAGTCTGATCTCCGGACTTGCGTGCGCGGATATAATTGAGAGTCCCGGCATTGTAGAGGTTGAAGCCAAGATGAGTCAGCACATCAAGCGTAGGCCCTGACGTCTGCACTATGCGGTTGAATGACACGGCGGCATCCTCGTAGCGTTTCATGCGTTCATAGAGCTTGCCCTGATACTCAAGCAGTCCGCGATGGGCCGGCTGAAGTCGCAGGGCCAGGGTGAGCATCTGTTCCATCTCCGGGTCATTGCCGTTATAACCGGCTGATTCAATGCCTATCAGGAGCAGATTCATGTTGCCGGGGAAGAATTTGCTCCCTTGTGAGGCTATTGATGCCGCCATGGCATACTGCTTCTGCTCGAAATAACAGCGGGCGAGGCCTTCAAAGGCATTTTCGCGCGCAGATGGCTCGTTGCTCTCCAGATACGCCTGAAAATAAGAGATTGACCGGTCATACTGGCGGCGATTGTAGAGATTCGTCGCCGCCAGATTGGCCAGGGTTCCGTATGTGTGTGAGTTTTTCAAAGGTTCACTGCTCATGCAAGGGAGAATGGACACGTCGACGTAGGCACACGCAAATTTCAATACCTCTTCCTGATTGTTTTGCGAGGCATAGAAATAGGCACCTTCGCCGAGTTTTGGGAATAGTTCCTTCAATCCCTGCTTACATTCCTGGAAGCCGGAATCATTTGTGCGCAACCCTTTGACGGCGTCAATAAAGCTCTGTGCCGCGTTATAGGCCGTTTGATAGGCTGCGGCGTTCATACCGTTCGAAGCCTGCTGGCGGAAGCGCTCAAGTTCTGACTTTGCCATGGCAAGGCTGTTGTCTGTTGAACCATAGGGCGCAAATCCGCTGAGGATGATTACGTTGACCACAAGGATGGCTTGAAAAATCAATTTCTTTATCATAAGGCATCGATGAATTCAAATGAAACGGCAATGCGACGGAATTGGGCGCCTTTCTCCTGAGCCACTTCGATGTTATGTTCATAGGTACGCTCCATTTTGCTCATATGTGGTAAAAGTTCCGTCAGGCGCTGCTCCACTCCCTTGGCTCTCATGAAGCCTAACTGTTCGTTGGTTGTGATTCCTTTCTGTTTGTCAACGGAAAGAATGGTCAGCACGCCGTTGACCTTACAGGGTTCATCGGCAAAGTCACCTAAGGAGCCGTCATAAGCCAGACGTCCGTTGATTGGGAGCGCATCGGCACTGCCGGTGATCTTCACCACCACCTTTTTGCCGTCGACGATATATTCGCCGATGACGTTATCGAAGGCGTCTTTGATGATTTCAAGCATTGAGGCTGCCGCCGGCGATTCAGTCACCATGTATTTTCCCGGAGCAAAGTCTTCCGTGGCTGATCCTTCCGGGTCAACCTCATAAGCGAAGTCAATGATGCGGTTCTGAATCTTGTTGCCGGAGGCGTCATATGCCTGCTCCGTGCGTGAATTGACCAGGAGGTTGGTATAATCTGACAGGCGCTTCGCTTCCTTGGCCTGCTTGAGAATGCGGTCTTTGATGTCAAGGAGCATTACGTCTTCGCGCTGGCCCTTGAGTATCAGGTCGAGAGAGACGAAACTGTCATCGAGGTTAAGAAAGTCAAATGATTGTCCGGAGGTGATGTCGTAGGCATAGGTCTTGCCGTTTGTGGGATTGAAGACGTCGAGGTATATAAGCTTGAAGGCGTTCTCCTCCGTAACCGTATAGACCGGATTGTGGACTTCAAGATTGTTGCCGTCGCCAAAGCCTTCCATGTCTTCTATAGGAACCTGGATGAAAATGTCGCCCGTGGCCAGCGCTATGGTTAAAATCCCGGTCTCCGGATTATATCGGCCAAGTCTTACTTCTCCAAATTCGCCCAGTCCGGCTGTGAGAGCCAACTCCGTGGCTACCTGATTGAAGAAGAGTAGGCGCTGTGCCTTCATTGATTCGGCGTTGACACGTTCGCGATATTCAAGTTCCGTTTCCCCCGGACGCATCTTGGTCCATTCGGCCATGAGTTCATCTACTCGTTTGTTGACCAGGAAGAGGTTGTTTTGCGAGAAGCCTTTGACCTGGCGATAGAGAATATTGTTGCCGGCAATGTTGGAGAGAAACAGATTTTGCTGGCCGTCACGCAGAAAGCGCGGATTTGATGCCCCTTGCTCATAGATTGAAGGGCGGTCAGCAGGGTCAAAGAGATTGATAAACTGAATCCTGTTGCCATCAGCCGCGAAGCCTACGTAGTTTTCATCCGGGTGAAAAAACAGTCCGGAGGTCTGTGAGCCGAGGTCGGTCAGTCCATTGGATGGCTGGAAATCATATGTGTTGTAAATTGTCAGTGAGCCGCCGGGGCTTAAAAGACCTATCTTGTTTGAGGATTCGGAGAATGCCACGGAGTTATTTCCCGCTCCGGGGAATGAGTGACGGAGCATTCCGCTTTCCAGATTATAGATATCAACGCGGTCAGGATAGATTAACGCCAGGTAATAGCCGTTGGGGCTGATAAGCATGTCTGTGACATTGCCTGCGCTGACGCTGAATCGACGCTGTTCTGTCAGTGTTTTGGAGTCAAGGGCTTTGATTTGTGACCCGTCGGCAACTAAAAGCTGACGGCTGTCAGGTGTATAGCAGATGGCCGTCGGGGCGGTCAGCTCTTTTGCCTCTAAGGGCTTGTTCTGATTGTTGATACGGTCAACCGTAAGTTTGGTTTTACCTTCTTTGCCGGAGATAATGGCGAATGAATAGCCCGCCGGATTCACTTTCAGCGCCCTGATGGGTCCTCCCGGGCTGCTTATTTTGAAGCCCTTGAGGTTATAGGCGTTCTTGTTATTGGAATAATAGGAAGAGAACTGGTAGTTATCAACCCGCTCCGGGTGAACTTGCTGACCATATTTCATGCGTTTGTCTACGATGACCTGACCATTTACCCATCCGAAAGAGCAAATTAGCAACAGAAATGTGATTTTGGTTTTGTGACAGAGTTTCATATGATTATAATTTGTGCAAATTTAAACATTTTTTTACAAATTACCCCCCCCTAATGTTAAACTATGTTAATAATTATAAAATCCAATCGGTTATAGTTATTTTAGAGAAAAATTCGTAACTTTGCCATACCCAAACACTAAACACTCAACACTCAACATTCAACATAAATGGCTGATTTGCTTTTTACGCCGGCTAAGATAGGCCCGGTTGAACTCAGAAACAGGACTATTCGCTCGGCAGCGTTCGAGGGAATGGCTCAGGATAATAACCCCTCAAAGATGCTGAGGGACTATCATGTCTCCGTTGCCGAAGGGGGCGTCGGGATGACTACGTTGGCTTATGCCTCCGTGACCCGTAACGGCCTCTCCTTCAAGTCGCAACTATGGATGAGGCCTGAAATCGTTCCGTCGCTGCGCGAAATCACTGACGATATTCATCGGGCGGGGGCCAAGGCCTCGGTCCAGCTGGGCCATTGCGGCAACATGAGCCATAAATCAACTGCGGGAGAGACTCCCTTAGGGGCCTCAACCGGATTTAACCTCTATTCGCCCACTCCGGTTCGCGGAATGCGCCGCGATGAACTCGCCCCGATGGCGCGCGCCTTTGGCGATGCGGTGCGCACGGCCAAGGATGCCGGATTTGACTGCGTTGAAATCCATGCCGGACATGGTTATCTCATCTCGCAATTCCTTTCGCCTTACACTAATAAGCGCCGCGACGAATTTGGCGGCCCGCTGGAAAACCGCATGAAGTTCATGCAGATGTGTATGGAAGAGGTCATGAAGGCGGCCAATGGTGAAGTTGGCGTGCTGGTCAAGACCAATATGCGGGATGGCTTCAAGGGGGGCATGGAAATTCCGGAATCGCTTCTCGTGGCCAAGGAATTGGAGCGTCTGGGCGCCGATGCCCTGGTGCTCAGCGGCGGATTCGTTTCAAAGGCGCCGATGTATGTTATGCGCGGGCCGATGCCGATTAAGTCCATGACTCATTATATGCACCCCTGGTGGCTGAAATATGGCGTCAAGATGTGTGGCAAGATGATGATTCCAACGGTGCCTTATGAGGAGACTTACTTCCTTGAGGATGCCAAGAAATTCCGCGCCGAGCTGAAGTTGCCGCTGGTCTACGTTGGCGGATGCTCAACCCGCGCGGGTATTGACCGGGTGCTCAACGAGGGGTTTGAGTTCGTGCAGATGGGTAGGGCGCTGTTGCGTCGGCCTGACTTTGTCAATCGCCTGGCAGCGGGCGAGCAGGAGGCCGGATGTGACCATGTCAATTATTGCATTGCGCGCATGTATTCCCGCGAGATGGCTTGTCATCATTGCGCCGGCGATTTGCCCCCCAAGCTGATTCGCGAGCTTGATAAACTTAAGGCTGAGGCTAAGAAATGATAGCTCTGGTAACGGGAGCGGCCTCCGGAATCGGGGCCGAGTATGCTCGTCAGCTTGCCGAGCGCGGCTTCCGGGTGCTCAAAGTGGACCGCACGGAGCTGCCGGGGGAGTCTGATGCCCTGGCCCTTGATTTGACCGATGCGGACTCAACGGAGCGCCTGCTCGCATGGATTGATTCGCTTGGGGTGCTTCCTGACCTCTGGATTAATAATGCGGGGATATTTGACTTCAAGCCCGTCGGCGAGCTGACGGAGGGGCGGATTGACCTCTACGTGGACCTTCACGTCAGGAGTTTGACTCAGATTTGTCGCGCCATAGGCCGGCGAATGGCGGAGCGCGGCTCGGGGATGATTCTCAACATGAGTTCCATGAGCTGCTGGATGCCTATGCCGGGCATTGCAATGTATTCAGCCACAAAGGCTTATATCCGGGCTTTCAGCCGCGCCCTGCGTCTGGAGCTGAAAGATTCCGGAGTGAGCGTGACGGTTGCCTGCCCCGGCGGGATTGCCACTGACCTTTTTGGCTTGCCGAAGAATTTGCAGCGCTTGGCCGTCAGGTTAGGAGTCTTGCAGACTCCTCAAAGGTTTGTCCGCAAGGCAATTAACAAGACCCTCAAGCGCCGCAAACAATACATCAACGGCTGGCTTAACCGAGTGTCCATAGTCTTTGTGGGCGCCCTACCTGATTGGGTTCGCATCCAAGTCAAGCGCCGGCTCCTTGACCGATAACTCAGACCGGTCAGATCAGTCAGACCGGTCCGACTGGTCTGACTGGTCTGACTTGTCTGAAAAAAATTGTCAGGAGACGAAGCGGCGGAGGAGTTTGGTGGACATCATCAGGCGGACGATTGCGAAGCTGACGATGAGTGTGAGGACTGCGTTGAGGAGCAGGCGGATTATGGCGGGGAGGCCGGTGGGGTAGAGGATTTCGTAGCCGAACTGGACGATGGAGAAGTGGCAGAGGTAGACGCCGAATGACATTATTGCCAATGATGTGAGCCAGGGGCGGGATTTGATTTTGGCGCGTTCAACCCAGAGGAATATGGGGAGAGTCATCATGAACACGTTGATGCTGCAGAAGTACCATGCCAGTTCGATGAGGTCCCAGTTGGCGGAGGGCCTGAGGGAGATGAAACTGAGGTAGGTGATGGCGAATCCGATGATGAACATGGGGATTGTGATGCCGTAGAGTTTTGCAGCAGAGCAGCGGATGGGGCGACGCATCAGGTAGGAGGCCAGTATCATGTAGCCGAGGAATCCGGAGGTGTAGTAGAAAGTGCCGAATGCGTTCCAACTGCAGGCACCCCATATACCCATGTTGTCGTAGTTTCCGCGAAAACCGAGGTCGGGGGCGAAGTATTGGATATAGGGAACCAGGAGGGTGAATGCCCAAATTGCCAGGACGGTACGGATGTCGCGGTCAGAGGCGGTGTCGAGCCAATGGCTGACAATGGGTAGCACGAGGTAGATTCCGATGAGCATGTAAACGTACCAGAGCGGGGTGGTGTCGTAGTTGAAGTTGAACACCCATGTGTAGAGGCGGTTTATGAGGGTGTCAACGTTATAAGGGCCGACAAGGGACATATTTGCCGGGTCGGGCCAAACATAGTTGAAGGCGAGGAAGTTGAGGATGGGAAGGGTGAGTGACCAGAATATGAGAGGCCAGAGTATGCGGCCGATTCGCTTGCGATAGAATGAGGTGAGAGTCATGTTTTGTTTCACCGGGAAGAGGAGCACTCCGGACATCATTGCAAACAAAGGCACACAGGGGCGCATAAGGCTGCCTAAGAAGGCGCCGATTGTGAAGTCGTCCTGATTAACGCCGAACATGGCGGTGTAGTTGTCGCAGCAGTGGGAAACGACAACCATTGCAATGGCAAAGACGCGGAGAAAGTCAATCCAGCCAATGGTTTCGCGCTTGCGCAGGCTGGCAACGGGGCTGTTGGGAGTCATACGATTGGTCAGTAGTAAATGTTATATATTGCAAAGTTACGAATTTTATTTGAAGAAGCCAAGTAGAGCGCGCAGTTTTGCCGAAAAAAAGAGAGGCTGCGTCATCAGACACAGCCTCCTTTTTGGGGTTTATGGTAGCGGATTAGGCTACGGGGCCGGCGGCTACGAGGGCCTTGCCGGCGGGGTTGTTTTCAAACTTCTTGAAGTTGTTGATGAACTTCTCGGCGAGCATGGTAGCCTTCTTCTTCCATTCTTCGGGATCAGCGTAGGTGTCACGCGGGTCGAGAATCTTGGGATCAACTCCGGGGAGTTCGGTGGGCACGGTGAATCCGAAGATAGGAATTTGCTTGGTGGGAGCGGTCAGGATAGCGCCGTCAAGGATAGCATCGATGATGCCGCGGGTGTCGCGGATAGAGATGCGCTTTCCGGTTCCGTTCCAGCCGGTGTTAACGAGATAAGCCTTAGCGCCGCTCTTTTCCATCTTCTTGACGAGTTCTTCAGCATACTTGGTGGGGTGGAGGCTGAGGAATGCTGCGCCGAAGCAAGCAGAGAAGGTGGGGGTGGGCTCGGTGATGCCGCGTTCGGTACCGGCGAGCTTAGAGGTGTAGCCGCTCAGGAAGTAGTACTTGGTCTGTTCCGGAGTGAGGATAGACACGGGGGGCAGCACGCCGTAAGCGTCGGCTGACAGGAAGATAACGTTCTTGGCAGCGGGACCTGCAGAGGGCTTGCAGATGTTCTTGATGTGGTCGATAGGATAAGAAACGCGGGTGTTTTCGGTCACGCTCTTGTCGGCGAAGTCGATTTTGCCGTTAGCGTCAACGGTAACGTTCTCAAGGAGAGCGTCGCGGGTGATAGCGTTGTAGATATCGGGTTCTGATTCCTTATCGAGGTTGATAACCTTGGCATAGCAGCCACCTTCAAAGTTGAAGACGCCGTTGTCGTCCCAGCCGTGTTCGTCGTCGCCGATGAGCAGACGCTTGGGGTCAGTTGACAGGGTGGTCTTGCCGGTTCCGCTGAGGCCGAAGAAGATTGCGGTGTTTTCGCGGTTCATGTCGGTGTTAGCGGAGCAGTGCATTGAGGCCATGCCCTTGAGGGGGAGGTAATAGTTCATGATTGAGAACATACCCTTCTTCATTTCGCCGCCATACCAGGTGTTGATGATAACCTGCATGCGTTCGGTCAGGTTGAAGGCAACGCAGGTTTCAGAGTTGATACCGAGTTCTTTCCAGTTTTCAACCTTAGCCTTAGAAGCGTTGAGAACTACGAAGTCAGGGGTGAAGTTATCGAGTTCTTCCTTGGTGGGACGGATGAACATGTTGGTAACGAAGTGAGCCTGCCAAGCAACTTCAACGATGAAGCGAACGGCCAGACGGGTGTCCTTGTTAGTGCCGCAGAAAGCGTCGACAACGTAGAGGGGCTTGTTAGAGAGCTCCTTGTCGGCGATAGACTTCAGGGCGTCCCAGGTCTGCGGGGTGATGGGCTTGTTGTCGTTCTTGTATTCTTCAGAAGTCCACCAGATGGTGTCCTTTGAGGTTTCGTCGAGAACGAAGAATTTGTCCTTGGGTGAGCGGCCGGTGTAGATGCCGGTCATCACGTTGACAGCGCCCAGTTCGGTTTCCTGGCCTTTTTCGTAGCCGGTGAGTTCGGGGTTGGTTTCGTCGATGAAGAGCTGGTCCCAAGAGGGATTGTGGAAAATCTCAGGGGTACCGGTGATACCATACTGAGTTAAATCGATCTTGCTCATAGAGTGTTAGTTAGTAACTTGAATTATATTGGATTGTATTAAATTTTCGCTTGTTTATCGTGTACAAAGGTAGTGCAAATTTTGCGATTATGCAAGCCAAATAACCCAAAAATTACTTAAAAAAGAAAAAATCCCGCATTTTAGCGGGATGTAAAGCGGTGTGATTCAGTGATGACAATCTTTACGGGGGTGTCATGCGGCTCGACGGGAAGTTCGTCGACTAACTGGAAGTCATAGGCCACTCCGATGGTTGTCGCCTTGGTTTCGGCAAGTAGGCGGTCATAGAAGCCCTTTCCGCGGCCCAGCCGGTTGCCCCGGCGGTCGTAGGCCACTGCGGGCACTATGATGAGCTCCATCGCCGTCGGGTCAACGGGCGTGCCCTCCGCGGGTTCTTCAATCCCGTAGGCTCCGGATTGGAGAGTCGAGGGAGAGTAGGGGAGCAGCTCCAGGTTGACTCCGGCCACTCGCGGCAGGAAGAACCGCTTGCGTGTGTGCCACTTATTAATGAAGTCCAGAGTGTGGAGTTCATCAGGGAGCGAATGATAAATCAGTATGTTTTCCGCCATGAGGAAAGCGGCGGTCTGTTCAAGCGCGTTGAAAACGGCGCGGGCGGCATTTTGGCGCTCGGTCTCGGTAATCAGGCGTTTGCGGTTTCGGATTCGGCGGCGGATTTCGTCCTTGTTCATTTTTTCTGTTCGTTAATTGATTCAAGAGCGCGCTGAACGGCATTGTCTCTCGTGTTGGCTATCTCATAGTAGGCGGCCGAACCGAGAGCGTCACGCGCAATCAGGGCTTTTAAATTATTAACAAGCAGAGCTCGCGAATTGTTGATATAGTACCATCTTGCGGCTACTCCCTTCCTGGCGGCGAACTGAACGAATTCGCCCAGGAGAATGGCGTCAGCCGGGAGCGCCTGAATCACTTCGTCGGCCGAGTTGGCATTGTCAAGTTCGGCGCGGTGGGCGTCGACATATTCAAAGGCGAACTTATGGAGCAATCCGGCGTTATAGACGGCTGAGACATAGGAGTTCATGTTAGTGGTGTCGGTCGCCACGAAGATGTCAGGCATGATTCCGCCCCCGCCGTAAACCTCGCGGCCTCCGACGGTGTGGAATATCATCGAGCGGTCAGGCTTGACGGAGTCGGCGCTGAAAGCTTCGCCTGAAAGGTAACGGTCATAGATTTCAAGCTGATAGTCCTCCATGGCGCCGGGGGTGAAGGGTTTCTGGATGCATCGGCCGGAGGGGGTGTAATAGCGGGCCGTCGTGATGCGGATTGCGGAGCCGTCGCTCAGGTCATGCTGCTTCTGCACCAGTCCCTTGCCAAAGGAGCGGCGCCCGATGATTTGTGCGCGGTCATTATCCTGCATGGCTCCGGCCACGATTTCAGAGGCCGAGGCGCTGAATTCGTCGAGGAGAACGGTCAGGCCTACGTTCTGGAACGTTCCCGAGCCGTCGGCGGCCACGCTGCTTTCAAGTTGGCCGTCGCGTCCGCGGGTGCTGACAATTTCCGAGCCCGCGCTGAGGAATTCGTTGGCCATCAGAATGGCCACGTCGAGAAATCCGCCGGAGTTGCCCCGGAGGTCGAGGATGAAGTCTTTGGCGCCCTCGGCCTTGAGCAGGACCATCTCGGTGAAGAACTCATTATAGGTGTTGCGGCCGAATTTGTTCACCTTAATATAGCCGACTTCGGGTTCTATCATATAGGCGGCGTCGATTGACGCTACGGGGATATCGCCTCGGGTGATGGTGTAGTTGAGCAGCTCCTTGGCATCGGAGCGTTTGATGCCTAACTTGACTTGCGAGTCCTTGGGGCCGCGGAGCATCTTGAGGATTTCTTCCTGGTTGATTTTGCGCCCGGCCACGATTGAATCGTCAACCTCCACGATTCGGTCGCCGGCCCGCAGACCGACTTTTTCGCTGGGCCCTCCGGAAATGACTTCAATCACGGTGATGGTATCGTTCATCATCTGAAATTGAATTCCGATGCCGCTGAATGAGCCTTCAAGCTCCGAGTTTACCTGGTCAAAGAGTTCGGCGGGGATATAGGCCGTGTGAGGGTCCAGATTGGCCAGGATGGCTGGAATGGACTCGTCAAGGAGCGAGTCGAGGTTGACGCGGTCAACGTATTCATCATCGATGAGCTCGAGAATCTCGCCGAGCTTTTGCGCGCCCGCGTTCTTTATTATATGTCGTCCCGGAAGGTGATTGCCCAGGATGATGCCGATAACCATTGCGCCGACAACCATCAGGGGTACTCCGATTGATTTCAGTTTATTGTTCATTTTCTTTTATTTGAGATCTTCAATTAAGTCTACCTCTACTCCGGCGCGGCGCAGGAGGTCAACTCCGTCGGTGAGCCGATAAGGTTCGTTATAGACAACTCTGCGGATTCCGGCTTGGATTATCAGCTTGGCACATTCCATGCATGGCGACGCCGTTACATAGAGAGTGGCGCCTGACGAGGAGTTGTTGCTTCGGGCCACTTTGGTTATAGCGTTGGCCTCGGCATGGAGAACGTAGGTTTTGGTTTGACCGTTTTCGTCCTCGCAGACGTTTTCAAATCCTGAGGGTGTACCGTTGAATCCGTCGGAAATAATCATTGAGTCGCGAACGATTATGGCGCCGACTTTTCGACGCTCACAATATGAGTTTTCGGCCCAGATTCGGGCCATCCTCAAATAACGCTTATCAAGGGCTAATTGTTTTTGTTCGGCAGAGTGTTCCATTTAGGGGAAAAACGAGTGATTTTTGCGGTACAAAGATAAGAAAAAGGCTTGAAAAGTGAAATTTAACATTTTTTAAGTAATAATTTTGTAACACGCATAAAATATTGATAATCAGTAATTAATACATTGCCGTTACAAATATTGCTACACGCTGTAACACCGTTTGTAACACGAAAAGTACTGTAACACGAATATGTAACACACTGAAAATCAATACTAATATGTTACAAAATGCACACAACTGCGAAAAATATCAAAAAAAGTTGCGAAATTTTTTGGATTTCAAAAAAGTTTGTATATTTGCACTGTCAAACGACGAAAGTCAGACACAAAACAACTTAAAACTAACTAAAAATTAAAACTTCTAAATTTTAAACATTATGGCAAACTCAGCAATTCAAAACAAGCTTATGGATCTTCAAAGTAACCTCCTTAACTTCGCTTATATGCTTACCGGCAACCGCGATGATGCTTATGACCTCCTGCAGGACACCACTCTCAAGGTGCTCGACAATGAAGAAAAGTTCGCCGAGAACGTAAACTTCAAAGGCTGGGTTTTCACCATCATGCGTAATATCTTTATTAATAATTATCGTCGAGTAGTTCGCTCAGCTACTGTGATTGACCAAACTGAAGATCTCTATCACCTCAACTCTTCTCAGGATTCAGGTATCGACTCTGTTGAAGGTTCTTACAGCGCCGGTGAAATCATGGCCGCTATCAACTCTTTCTCTGACGACTACCGTATTCCCTTCTCAATGCACGTTGAAGGTTACAAATATAACGAAATCGCCGAAAAAATGCACCTCCCCCTCGGCACTGTCAAGAGCCGCATCTTCTTTGCTCGCCAGCGCCTCCAGGAAATGCTCGTTGACTATCGTTACTAATTCTCCGCTCTCCCCCCTATGAAAAACGCACGGTAGACTCGAAGAAAACACACATACACTATGAAAACAAAAATATAATTGATTGGTTTAATATTACGACGAGGAGTGACTGCGAAAGCCACTCCTTCTTTATTTTGCACCAACGGCGCTATGGAAAGGCGGATTCCGATCCGCCGCCTTGTCTGAGGCGCGCGTACATGACCGGGCTTCGTGGCTTTTCTGCGCTCGGAGAGGCGGCGGATCGGAATCCGCCTTTCCATAGGCTAATGCCTTTTGCATCACTATCTGAGAAAGATAAATTTTAATATTTTATACCCTTTGAGGTGTAAATTCAAAAAAAATTATTATATTTGCACCCTAAAAGGTATAATATGACTAAATTGGCAAAATATATAAAGGCTAAGCGCAAGGAATTTGGGCTTACACAGGTAGATCTATCTCAAAAATCCGGGGTAGGACTTCGCTTTGTGCGAGAAATGGAACAAGGGAAGGAAACTCTCCGACTTGATAAAGTCAATCAGGTTCTTGCACTGTTTGGGGCGGAAATGGCACCAATGAAACTTTCTGACGTATGAAACGAGCAAAGGTTTTTATCAGTAATATTCTTGCGGGCATACTGACCGAGGATGAAGCCGGGTATGAGTTCATGTACCTACCGGAGTATTTAGCGTCTGATTCGGCTATACCCGTCAGTCTGACATTGCCTCTGTCGGATAAACCGTATAGAGACAAAGTCCTGTTTCCGTTCTTCGATGGACTTATTCCTGAAGGATGGCTGCTTGATATAGCAGAACAGAGTTGGAAAATATCAGCACGCGACCGTTTCTCGTTACTTTTGGCTTGTTGTAAAGACTGCATCGGCAACATAAGTGTTATTCCTATGGAAGAAAGTGAGGTGACAGATGTGTAAATGC
>JAAVCG010000030.1 GCA_014802435.1 Bacteroides sp.
AAAGCCAAGCTGACCTACAAGATTATGGACGGCATGGAAATCACCGCCAACGGCAATGCCGAATGGCGCAAGGTTACCTCGCCGATGGAGGGCTTCAACCCTATCAGTGCCGTGGATTTTGACTATGGGATTGTTTTCCGGGCGGCTAAATTGCCCTGGAACATCAGCGTCACCACTGACCTGATGATGCACTCGCGCCGCGGTTATTCTGACTCGCGCCTCAACACCAACGACCTGGTCTGGAACGCCCGTGTGGCAAAAAGCATCCTCCAAGGCAACCTCACCTTTGCCCTCGACGGCTTCGACATCCTCGGCCAACTGAGCAACGTTCGCCTGACCATGAACTCCCAAGGGCGGACTGAGGCGCGTTACAACACCTTGCCCCGTTATGCGATGCTCCACGTCATCTACCGCCTGAATATCCAACCCAAAAAGAAATAATTCCGCCGTCAGGGTTGAATAATCAGGGCGACGGTTTGCAGGTTTCAGGGATTTTTGTTAATTTTGCACTTACAAAAAGAACCTTAAAACTAATCATTATTGATGCGTAAGATTATATTGTTTGCTGCCGCGATGGCGGCCTTGAGTGTGCGGGCGGATTATTCCGTCACGCAATGGCGTGTGGCTGCGCCTATTAAGGTGTCGGCCCCTTTCATGAATGACTCGGTGAATTCTTCAGGCGAAAAATTTGCCGTAACCACCCTGCTTGATAATCCGGTACGCGCCAAAGTCAACGGGACCCTCGTTGAGGCGGACACTGCCGGAGTTATTTCCCTGACCCCTGAGGCGGGCACCCTGCAGTTGCTCCAGACTCAGCTACGTTCGGCCCGATTTGCCAAGCCTACACTGAAAGTGACCTCTCAGGCGCCTTTTAAAGTCTATGTTGACGGCAATGAAGTGGCCTCAAAGCTATCTGCCCATAAAGACTCGATTGACGGTTCATCAACGGCGACGGCCTCGCTCCGCCTTGAGCCCGAACATGACGTAACGCTGACAATCAAGGCCCTGAACATGGCCGAGGATTCCATTGCGGCGCCGTCGATTCAGGTCATCATTGAGGGCGATGGAGAATATGCTTCCGGGGCCGATATGCAGCGCCGCTTTGCCCTTGACGATACTCAATATGGCAACCGTGTTTCCGGGCTTTCAATGAGCCCTGACGGTAAATATCTGATTACCAACTATTATAATTACTATAACGCCAAGCGATGGAGAGTATGGTCAACTCTGACCGACCTCAAGACGGGCAAGGAAATAAACTCCTCGCTCCCGGGCAGCGTCAAATGGATGCCCAAGGGTTCGCGCCTCTACTTCACGACGGCGGCGGCCGACGGCTATGACCTCTTCCTCGTTGACCCGCTGACTGGCGCTCAGACGCTCTATGCCGAGTCAATCCCGACGGAGAGCTTCACCTGGAGCCCTAATGAGGATTACTTCATCTATTCCCTCGTTGACAACGGAACTCAGGAGCAGGGCCCCCTGCGCCGCTATCGCACCCCTGACGACCGCATGCCCGGCAACCGGACCACTTACATGCTGCGCCAGTTTGACCCTGAAACCGGAATGACCCGCACTCTGACCTTTGGCAACCATACGACCTCACTGATGGACATCTCTGCCGACGGCAACCGACTGCTCATCATGTCTTCCGGCCAGAACCCTCAGGTGCGCCCCTTCTATGAACAGACCATTTACCAGCTTGACCTGCCGACGATGAAGGCCGACACCCTCGTCAGCAATCAGCCCTCCTTCATCAACGGTGCGACTTATAGCCCTGACGGCTCACAAGTGCTCTTCTGGGGCTCTCCCTCCGCCTTCAATGAATTAGGCAAGAACTGCGGTAATCACCCCATTGCCAATGACTTTGACACTCAAGCCTACGTCATGACGCTGAGCTCCCGTCAGGTCAAGGCCCTGAGCCGCGATTTTGACCCCAACATTGAGCAAATTCTCTGCTGGAATCAGGCCGACAATCTCATCTACATGATTGCCGAAGAGGGATTTGGACGCACTCTCTGGAGCCTCAATCCAAATTCGGGCGAGTTTAAAAGACTGCCCCAGGAAGTAGCCGTGGTCAACGGCGCCTCGATGGGCGACCTTTCAGACGCCCGCCTCGCTTACTTCGGCCAGGGCTATGAATATGCCGGAAAGGCCTACGTTCTTGACCTAAAAAAGGGCCGCAACACGCTCTTGGCTGACCCGCGCGCCGATGACCTGGCTCAGGTCAACCTCGGGAAAGTCGAGTCATGGAAATTCACCGCCAAGGACGGCACGGAGATTGACGGAGTGTTCTGTCTGCCCCCGGATTTTGACCCCAATAAGAAGTATCCGCTCATCGTTTACTACTATGGCGGAACATCGCCCACTCAGCGGACCATCACTCAGCCTTACACCCCGCAACTTTTCGCCTCACGCGACTACGTTGTCTACGTAATCAATCCCTCCGGCACCACCGGCTATGGTCAGGAATTCTCAGCCCGTCATGTCAACGCCTGGGGCAAGCAGACTGCCGATGATATCATTGAAGGCGTGCAGAAGTTCTGTGAAACTCATCCTTATGTCGACCCGGAAAAGATTGGCTGTCTCGGCGCCAGCTATGGCGGATTCATGACCCAATATCTTCAAACACAGACCCCGATGTTTGCCGCCGCCGTCAGCCATGCCGGCATTTCAAATGTAACCTCTTACTGGGGCGAAGGCTACTGGGGCTACAGCTATAACGGTGTTGCGGCCGCCGACTCCTATCCGTGGACCGACCCCGAGCTGTTTACCAAACAGGGCTCACTCTTCAATGCCGATAAAATCCATACTCCGCTGCTTCTGCTGCATGGCACTGCCGACACCAATGTGCCCATCGGCGAGAGCATCCAGCTCTTCAACGCCTTGAAGATTTTGGGCCGCGACGTGGAGTTCATCAGTGTTGATGGCGAAAACCACTTCATTGCCGATTATCCCAAGCGCATACTCTGGCAAAACTCCATCATGGCCTGGTTTGAAAAATGGCTCAAGGGCGACTCATCCTGGTGGGATGACCTGTACAAAAAATGAAAAATGGTAAATCTAAATACAGAATACAAAGTACAAAATACAAAATAAAGAAAATCAGCGCGACTCTTTTTCAGACGCGCTGATTTTTTTTATCCGCCGCTATGCGGCTTTGACATTGGTCTACATGCTCAGTTACACGCCCTAACTGACGACCGGCTACGCGGGCCTTAAGCCGTCTCGCAAAAGTGCGAAAGCCCTATGGAAAGGCGGATTCCGATCCGCCGCCTTGTGGGAGAGGAGGAATTTGTCTCCGGGGGGTTGGTGATACGACATTGAGGGGGCGGCGGATCGGAATCCGCCTTTCCATAGCGACGGGCCGGGGGATTGGAATCCGCCCGGCCCGTCTTGTATTTTGTATTTTGTATTTTTCTTAGAGGATTCCTTGGGCCATCATTGCGCGGGCCACTTTCATGAAGCCGGCAACGTTTGCGCCCTTGACATAGTTGATGAATCCGTCTGATTCCTTGCCGAATTCTTCACATGAGTGATGGATTTGGGCCATGATTTCCTTGAGTTTGGCGTCGACCTGCTCGGCGCTCCATGAGAGCTTCTGAGAGTTCTGGGCCATTTCCAGACCGCTGACAGCCACACCGCCGGCGTTTGCAGCCTTTCCGGGAGCATAGAGAATCTTGGCGGCAAGGAATTCCTTGATGGCCTCCGGAGTAGAGGGCATGTTGGCGCCTTCACTGACGGCAATCACTCCCTGAGCCAGAAGGGCACGGGCATCGTCGCCGTCGATTTCATTCTGAGTGGCTGAGGGCATTGCGATGTCACACTTGGCAATGTGCCAGGGGCGCTCTCCGGGGAAGTATTGAACCGATTCGGGATATTCTTCGGCGACTTCGCGGATGCGTCCGCGCATCACGTTTTTCAGCTCAAAGACAAACTCCAGTTGCTCATGGGTGAGTCCGTCAGGCGCATAGATAGAGCCGTCGCTATCACTGAGGCTGACCACTACGGCGCCTAACTCCCGGAGCTTCTGAGCGGTGTAAGTGGCGACATTTCCGGAGCCGGAGATGGCGACACGCTTTCCTCGGATGTCAATTCCGCGGGTTGCAAGCATATTGAGCAGGAAGTAACAGTTGCCATATCCGGTAGCTTCGGGGCGAATGAGCGAGCCGCCAAATTCGCGACCCTTGCCGGTGAAAGTGCCGGTAAATTCGCGTGCCATCTTCTTGTAGTAGCCATACATATAGCCCACTTCGCGTCCGCCAACGCCGATATCTCCGGCGGGGACGTCCGTATCAGGGCCAATCTGGCGCCAGAGTTCGGCAATGAAAGCCTGACAGAAGCGCATAACTTCCATATCGCTCTTTCCGCGGGGGGAGAAATCCGAGCCTCCTTTTGCGCCGCCCATAGCCAAGGTGGTCAGCGAGTTTTTGAAAGTCTGCTCAAAGGCCAGGAATTTCAGAATCGACTGATTGACTGACGAATGGAAACGGATGCCACCCTTGTAAGGGCCGATGGCGTTATTGTGTTGGATGCGATAGCCCATGTTATTCTGAACTTTGCCGGAATCATCAACCCAGCTGACGCGGAATGAGAATATACGGTCGGGAATACACAGGCGCTCAATCAGGTTATAGCGTTCAAACTCAGGATGTTCGTTGTAAACATCTTCAATGGAGGTGACCACTTCCTCTACGGCCTGAATATACTCGGGCTCATTGGGGAAACGTCGCTTGAGCTCATCAATTACTTCTGTAGCTTTCATAACGAATTAAAAAAAGTTTATTTTCAGACTGCAAAGTTACGAAAAAATTTTCGTAACTTTGCGGATATGATAGAAGAAATACTTAAACACAATCGTGAATTCGTTAGCTCAGAGGCTTATAAGGCCTTTGAGACATCAAAGTATCCTGACAAGAAAATCGCCATAGTAACATGTATGGACACTCGCCTGGTTGAGCTTCTTCCGGCAGCCTTGGGCATCAAGAATGGCGACGTCAAGATGATAAAAAATGCCGGAGGGACAATCACTAATCCCTTTGACTCGACGATGCGTTCGCTGCTCGTTGCCGTCTATGAGTTAGGAGTAAATGAAATCATGGTCATCGGCCATACGGGCTGCGGGGTTCAAGGCATGGACGCCGAGGAGATGCTCGACCTGATGCGCGCCCGCGGAGTGGATGAAGAACACATTTCGCTGATGCGTCATTGCGGAATAGACCTTAATGGCTGGCTCCATGGCTTTACGGACACAGCCGATGCTGTCAATGAAACAGTTGACCTCATCAAGAACCATCCGCTCATGGCCAAGGACGTCAACGTCTGCGGCTACATCATGGACTCCACAACGGGCGAGCTCACGGCCTTGCAGAATTGAGATTTTTTTCTTAATTTTGTGCCTGAAAAAACCGCAAAATAATAAACCATAAAAAACATATAAAAAATCCAATGAAAAAGTCCTTTTTTAGCGTTCTGATGGCGGCCATGGCCCTGCTGGGCAATCAGGCCGACGCTCAAAACGTTATATTTCCGGGAGAAGTTCAGGCCGGCATAGCTCAGCTGGCCACTTCAGGAGGGGTTTACACTCTGAGTAATGATCTGCTCTCCGTGCAGTTCATTAAAGAAGGGTCTACTCTCAAGTTTGGAGGCTGCCCCCAGCTCAATCTCCTGTCGGGCAGCGAGCTCTTCTCCATCGCGCTTGCTGACGGGAGCGTTATTCCCGCCTCGGCAATGACGCTGACCTCAGTCACTACTGAAACTCTTGCAGCCGACCCTGATGCCATCAAAGGCTCGGAAAAGTTTGCCGGACATGCCATCAAGGCTTCATTTACGTCGGCTAAGCTCAACGTTGAATGGCGCGCCATTTTGCGCGACGGCTCTCACTATTTCCGCACGGAGATGGCCATCACCCCCGCCAAGAATAACGTCAACATGAAGTCAATCACGGCAATGCTCTATGACTTTAAAAACGTTGAGGGACATCAGGCGCCCTCAGTCGTCGGCAACACCCGCGGCGCCATCATTGCCAGCGACATGCTGTTTGCCGGACTGGAAACCCCCATGGGCAAGAACTCCGTTCTGAGCCCCAATTCCGGAATGGACACGTTCACTCCCCTGAGCTGGACCCCGGAATCTTTTGACTGGGAACCGGGCGAGGATACCCCTGACGAGATTTTAATGCTGAAAACCGTCTCCGGCTCTAAGGCACTGAAGGAAGAAAACATCGCGGGCACCCGCGGATTCGTCGTCATCAAAAATGCCGGGCCGCTGGACATCACCTTTGAATATTCATCAGGCAACCATCGCCTTAACATCGTCGGCGTCGACATCTGTGACCCCGCTTCCGGCGAGGTTATCGCATCTGATTATCACTCCGGCTATTCCGGCTCTCAGCATCAGGACAATGTCTATACGGTCAATATTCCTGAAAAGGGAGCTTACCTGGTTCGCTACTTCATGGAAACCCTGACCGAGAGCATCACCTCATCAGGCCACATCACTTATAGCGACGATATTGACGTTCCGGTAATCAAATTCGGCGAGGATCCCAACCTTGCCGCCGCTCCGGGGCGCAAGCAGTCGCCCATGAAGCGCGTAATGTCATCAACCGCCGCCAATGAATTTAACGAGGGCGACACCGACACTGACACCTGGACCTCCACCTCATGGACCAAGATGGGCGCCGACAATGTCCCCTATCGCGTCAAGGAACTCGGTGTAGAGCCTGACGACGTCCGCGCAATGTCGCGCAAAGTGCTCTTCCATGAGCCTGCCGACCTGAAAGTTGAATTCGTCTACTCCCGAGGCAGCCACCGCATTGACATCTGCGGCATCGACCTTGTTGACGCCGAAGGAAACGTCGTGGCCTATGACTATCATGAAGGATACTCCGGCACCAATAAGGTTGACAATACTTACACCATGCCGATTCCTAACGCCGGCGAATTCACCCTGCGCTATATCATTTCCAATGCTGACAACTCCATGAACACCTGGGGTAACATAAATCTTTCCTACGACAAGACTTATGTTATCTACCTTCCGGCGCCTGAATCCCAGACCATTCAGGGCGTATGGAGCCGCCCCGTCACCCTGGCCAAGGGCAACACCTGGAATGTCAGCGCCGTTGTCGGCCTGGTTGCACCTGACCAGCAGCGCCGCTCCGTTGCCTGCTATGTTGACCGCGAACGCGCAGTGCCCTGGCGCTCTTTCTCCCACTATAATTCATGGTTCGAGCTCAACATCAACCGCAATAACGACGAGAACTATACGACTAACATGAACATCAAACAGTGTGTCAAAGTCGTTAACCAATGGTCAAAGAACCTCTATAAAAAATATGGCGCGAACATCCAGGCATTCGTTTGGGATGACGGATGGGACATCTACGGCACCTGGGACTTCAACCCCAACTTCCCTAATGGCTTCACAGAAGCTGACGAAGCAGCCCGCACAATGAACACCGGCATCGGCGCATGGCTCGGTCCGGTTGGCGGCTACGGCCGCAGCGGCACGTATCGCCGCAACTACTGGAGCGACAAGGGCGGAATGCAGCTCAGCAACCCTGACTATTACGACGTATTCCTGACCCAATGCACCTATATGATTGAAAATTATGACTTCCGCTTCTTCAAGTTTGACGGCATCAGCGCCATTTCATCGGCTACCGGTCCGGACCCCAACAATGAAGAAGGCGCCGAAGCTATCATCGACATTGAACAGAAACTGCGCGAAATCAAGCCCGACATTTTCCTGAATACCACCGTAGGCACCTGGGCTTCGCCCTTCTGGTACTCCATATCGGACTGCACATGGCGTCAGGAAGGCGACTATGGCAAGATCGGCAACAACAGCATTGACCGCGAACAGTGGATCACTTATCGTGACCGCCTCGTCTACCAGAACTACGTCAAGAACTCGCCCCTCTGCCCCATCAACTCAATCATGACCCACGGCCTGATTTTGACCGAACATGAAAATCCCTGCAAGTATTCTCAGGATTATAATGCAGTGCTCCGCGAGATGCGCTGTGCCTTTGCCTGCGGAACCAATATGGTTGAGCTCTATACGGATTATCTCCTGATGAACTCAATCAAGGGCGACGGAGTGCGCGGCAAGCTCTGGGAAGACATGGCCGAATGTATTTTCTGGCATCAGAATAATGCTGACGTTCTGCCTGACGCCCACTGGGTTGGCGGCAATCCCTGGACCGGCTCCAAGCATGAAGTCTATGGCTGGGCCTCCTGGAACGGCGTCAAATCAACCCTCGCCCTGCGCAATGGCGCCAACAATTCCCAGACCTTCAAGACCACCCTCCGAAAGGCTCTTGACATTCCCGCTCACGTTAGCGGCACAATCCGCCTTAAACCTTCATTTAAGGTGCAGGATGAGCTGGAAGGAATGCCCCTTGACGAGCCTATCGACATTGACCGGGAACTGACTCTGACCCTCCCCGGCTCAAGCGTATACTGCTTTGACGGAATCGAGGGCAATACCGAATGGCCCGTCTATCCGGACCCGGTACTCCCCGGCGAAGAAGACAGCCTGACGGAAATCGACTCTGAACTTCCCGCCGACTCCGCAACTTATGACCTGCAAGGACGTCGGGTGATGAACCCCACCCTCCCCGGGCTCTACATCCGCGCCGGCAAAATCATCAAACTCTAAGAATCAAGCAATCAAAAAAAGCGCCGAGGGCCATCGCTCCCGGCGCTTTTTTTATGTCCAATTGTTCCTTTTTTTACTTGAAGAACTTATTGATGATGAGGGCAATGGAGCCGTCGCCGGTAACGTTACAGGCCGTTCCAAACGAGTCCATGGCAATGTAAAGGGCAATCATCAGAGCCTGGTCAGCCTCGCTGAAGCCAAGCATTGAACTCAGCAGCCCCAGAGAAGCCATAATCGCACCGCCGGGAACCCCCGGGGCCGCCACAATAGAGATGCCGAGCATACAGCAGAAGCCGATAAACATCGGAGCCGTATAAGGAATTCCCTGCATCAGCATCAGGGCTACGGCGCAGGCCACTATTTTCAAGGCCGAGCCTGACATATGAATAGTTGCACACAGCGGGATTACAAATCCGGCAATTTCCTGCCTTACTCCTATTTTGAGAGTCT
This sequence comes from Bacteroides sp., assembly GCA_014802435.1. Classification (GTDB taxonomy): domain Bacteria; phylum Bacteroidota; class Bacteroidia; order Bacteroidales; family Muribaculaceae; genus UBA3263. The sequence continues at coordinate 9,115 of JAAVCG010000030.1, forward strand.
GGCGCAGGGTGACGGGAATCGTAGCCGCCGATGATTGAGTGCCAAGGGCGGTAAAATAGGCCGGGAGCATGGTCCAGAGCATTTTCAGCGGATTGCGCCTGACAAAGATTGCGGCGACGCAATATTGCCCGATGAGCAGGATGACGCTCATCGCAAAGATTATCAGGATGATACGCGCAAAGGCCGAGAGCATCGTGGCCACCTGGCCGCTGACGGTCATGTTCAGGAAGATACCGAAAATATAGAGCGGCAAAAGGGGGATAATCACCCGCTGAATGGTCATAGTCACTATATTGAGGAACTCACCGAATCCGCGCCGGAGGGCATCGGTCTTAATCGAGGCCATGCAGATACCCATCATGAAGGCAAAAACCAGGGCCGACATCACTGACATCAGCGGCGGCATCTCAATGGTGAAATATGGCGTCAGGGCCGCATCTTCCGGAACTTCGCTCAGCGAGCCCGGATGAATCAACCGCGGAAACAGCGCATCACTGACCGTGAAGCTCAAAAGTCCCGAGATGGTCGTGAATCCGTAGGCCAACAGGGCTGTGACAAGCAATATCTTGCCCGCTCCGCGCCCGATATCGGCAATGGCCGGAGCAACGAAGCCAAGAATAATCAGCGGAATAAGAAACGACAGAAACTGGGAAAAGATGGCATTAAAAGTGATGAATACCCGGCCAAGCCAATCAGGGAAAAACATTCCGCAACAAACTCCCAAGGCGATGGCCACTAAAATCTGTACCAGCAAATTTACCTTAAAAATCTTCATTTTGATATTTTCAAAAAAAAATTACTGCCGCAAAGTTACGGAAAATCAACGAACCGCGCAAACTGTTACTAATTTTATACAGTTTTGCCGATTAGATTGTTGGCAAGCAACATTGGAATTTGTGTAAATTTTTGTGCTCGCAGTGAGGAATCTATTGACAAGTATTAAATTTTTTACTAACTTTGCAGGCGCAGACCGCATCGCGGAAGCCCGGTCATGGGCAACGCGGGAGGGTCAGCAGTTATCGCGGAGCGCTTTGCTCTGCAAAGACATTTTTAGAAAGCGTTTACTCGACGCTCTTTCTTGGCTTGTAGAAACTTCGCACCTTTCAATCGTAGTCAAGAATGTAGCAAATTGTAGATGCCTTGTGGATATGTATATTCCGCCAATTGCAGGCGCGTGAGCGTCGACAATTGATGTCTTTACACATATTCTGCGTGAGGCTTCCGCATGTTTGCTCGTTCTACTACGATGGGCAATGCGAAGGCCTCTACAAGCGGAACGAGCAACAGGTACGGCTCTCACGCTCTTTCTTTTCTAACCTAACGCCAATGAGAGGAGCCCGGCGGCAATTACAACCAATTGCTTACTATAAACAATAAAATGACCAATATCATTTGGTATGACCTGAGGGAGAAATATATGGATGAAAGAATTTATCCCTCAATGAAAAAGTCGATTATTGAGAATTTTGCATTCAGACTGCTTTCTCA
>JAAVCG010000031.1 GCA_014802435.1 Bacteroides sp.
AGTGATGGTAAGACTCGAGCAGATGATAACCATGAAAGTTTTTAAACATGATGAAATATGTGATGATTAATTTATTTTTCAGTCCGAAAAACGGGTGCAAAGTTACGAAAATTTACTGATAATTCCTAACTATTCGCGAATCTGTCTGATTATCAGATAGGTTGCTATGTGTGGATGATTAGTTCGGACAATTTTGCGGAAATGTTGCTATTCGTCTAAGGGTGGTTTCAGCGAGTAATCATAATTATAATATGGTACGAAGTGACCGCCTTCGTCTAATTTATAAAGCGAGGCACTAAACGTATCATAATGATTTATATCGTCTATTGTCAATGACTCAAATTCATCAATAATGGAATTCACGTCCTTTAATTTGGTCGTAACAACTCTCATATTCCACCTAACAAACCCACGACGGCTAATCGGATATAAATCTTTTATATTGTCACCGGCGCCAACTGTTTGCACTTTAAAAGTCTCTGTATCTGTTCTTATAAGAAAGGCCCCGTTGGTTATAATCAAATCATTCTCATACTTATCAAACCATGAATGAAAGGCCTCGCTATCGTTATGGATTCCTCTGAATTCCTCATAGAATTCAATAAGCCAGGGGCCCGTGTATTCGTCACCAGGTTCCTCATGGGATGAGCATGCGGATGCAATCAGGCAGAGAACGGCCGCAATAAGATAAATGAATTTCTGCTTCATAATGGGTTATTTATTAAGTTGCAGATTGGCGGTTTTGGTTACTGAAAATATCGTCAATGTTAATCCCTTTATTCCGGTTTCGCTATCTGTGGAAACATCAAACCAAACATCTTTCCAAAGTCTTGAGAATACTCCTTTTTTAAGCAGCATTATATCTCTCCCTGTAATGATTGTTTCTCCAATTTTGGTAGGACCAAATGTTAGTGCACATTGATTTATCAGTTCAATCAATTCCTGATTAAATTCTTGTTTTGCAGAAATAAACTCAAGATTGTTAATTGAGCCGTCATCATTGAAATAAAACTCAATACAATGGAAAATACCAAGTTCGGGCTCAGAAAGATATAACCTTTTTTCTCCATCTTTAGGTGAAATAGAGGTAATATCAATTTTGAAATAGTCTCGTAATGAACTCTTAGTATGGTTCTGCGAATCAATATGAGTCTCTAGGGTATTTTGTTGACTGGTTGTATCTTTCTTTTGATTCGGTGAAAGAGAAGCGGGTTTAGTGCCTTTCCGTGCTGAAATAACTAATAGCACAATTACTGCAATCGCAATAAGTATGAGTAATTCATTCATAATCTATTCTTAGTTAAATGATTTATGTTGTGCTTCGGATAATGATTTGATGACATCATTCTTAGATTTAATTACATCTTGAAGCATTGAGATGGTATCAACAAGATTGTTAATACGGGTAATCTCCTTTTGTGATATTTCCTGCTTCAACATTTCTCCATCACCCCTGATTAACCACTCTGCAGAAAGTTCAGGGAATGATTGAAGAATCTTTTCGACGGCCTCAAAAGAAGGTTTGCGCTGCTCCGAAAGATAATAGCTCATAGTGTTTTGCGCAATACCACACTTTTGCGCAAATGCTCTGTCAGTAAGAGATGTGTAATGAATGAATGTTTTTAAACGCTGTATCATTTATTAAAATATGTTAAAATATCACAAAATGAAGATTTATTATTTGCATATTATCACAATTGTGATTAACTTTGCATCATCTTAAATCAAACATTGCAAAGATAGCGATTTTATTTGAGATAACCATAACGTAATCAATCAAAATTTTATCATGACTCAGACAACCATCATTGGCAAAGAAATCAGCGCTCCCATCTGGGGAGGTCAGCAGCCTGCCTTCCTGGCTCCGTGGAGCGAAATCAAGAAGCTCGGCTTCAAGAAGCGTGACCGCAGCTTCGGCCATATCATTGATGACAGCGGCAAGGATGTCCCCGCTCTTTTCTTCATGGCCGCGAAGAATTGTTGCTCCCTGACCGACGAGCAATTGAATAAATGTCGCTTTGAATGGTATGTAACCACAGAGACCCTTGACGAAATCGCAGACTAATCATCACTTACTACATAATATACCCATGTTAACCAACGAAACAACAAAACAGCAGAAACACGATGCTATCGAAAAAGAAATCATCGAGTACGATGTTATCGTAAATGAAATCAACGAGCATGTTGATGACTGCACGCGCCGTGCCGATATAGCATTTGAGGAAATGGAGAAGATGAACGCCTCTTCCGAGGAGTTCAAGGAAGCCAACCGCAAGTTCGGATTCAACTATTACATCGCAGGTTATCTGGCAACCATCGTTCAGTATGCCGGCAAAAACGGCGCATCACTCAAGACGCTCGAGAACCGGTTGCGCTTTCATGCTCACGCCCAGCGAAGCAAAGGCGAACTGAATGACGGCACGGAACTGTCAGCATGGCGCAGAGGCGCCGCAGACTTTATGGAAGGTATAATCAACAAGTTCTTTGAATCCTAATCCTCCCCCAAGTCAAACCAAACCAACAAACCATTTAACCGAACAACTATGGATAAAGAAATCATACAATATACCTGCCCGACGGGAGCGATTTATGGCGATGTGCTTGACGCTATCGTCGGCGAAGACCTCAGAATCAACATCCTTGCGAATGCGGATGAGCTGACGATAACGGTGATGTTCCTCAAGGACGATGATGAGAGTATAGACACCATAAACCGGATTATAGAGAGAGCCGGAGGCGTCATCCCTACACGCTGCAAGTCATTTCACGTAGGTTCTACGGTGGAGCATTTGCATGAAAAGATTGAAACCCTTGAAGAGGAACTGAGACACGCAGTGAGTGAGCGCGATATATATATACAGAATTATCGCCGTAAAACCATTCAGCTCAGCCGGGTTAAGAGTCAGATAAAGGCAATCTCGCTTCTGCTTGGCGAGGTCTTCCCTGAAAAGCAAGAGACGGTATAACCAACCGAGATAACGGCGCTCAGGAGTGAGCAATGCCGAGGGCCGAAAGAGGCCCGGCCCCGCAAGGGGAACAGTTGGGAAAGTACAACCAAGAGGACGAGGTGACCCTGACGACCTGAGCAGGGTTCAGCAAGAGAGCTGTCGACGCAGGTTCGAATCCTGTCTTTCCCGCAACCAAAGAAGAGTACCTTGACAAGTCTGGATTTCCACTGATACCAGCCGAACGGGTGACCGCCGGAAGAGTCAGTGATGAGTAGTTGCCGACAAAGAAGCGGCTGAGTAAGCCTACGGGCGGAAAGGCACTTTGAAACGGGTCGGTACTACGGTAAGAAATATCCTCCGGCGCTTATGCCAACAAATGGTCCGGAGGCGGGAAGAGAAGAGTCCACCCGTGGCAAATGGACATAGTTTTTAATCCATACCATTTTGTTATTTTTAAGTTAAAGGCACTGCAAAGATAATAAAAAAGTCGAGAAATCGGCTAAGAACGATGTAGCTCAGTTGGTAGAGCATCAGGTTAGCCTGAAGGTCGCCGGTTCGAGTCCGCCCATCGTTCCTCATTCAAAATAGCTTAAAGATATGAAAATGACAATATCATTTGACTTTGGCGACCCTCTCAAGTCCTTAGGGGATGTTGGAATCTCCGTTAATTTAGATACCACACTTGGAGAGATGTGGCAATTGCCGGAGGTGCGTGAGGTTATTGCCGAAAGTATAGAGCCGATTTTACGGCATCTAAATCTCAGCGAGAAAGGCATTGAGCGTGAGAAAGAACGTATACTTCTCTCTGGGCGCTTATTTAAGGAGGTATCATTCCCCTATCGATATGATACGCGCAACCATCGGATAATCTCAGACAGGGATGACGAAACGAATAAAAAGTATTATCCCGTCAGTGATTACTTAGAAGGGCGATTGCCTGGGTTACCCAAAACGAAAAGCGGCTTAGATTATAATTCTTCTGAGCATACACAATAGTAGCCGCATTGGCCTCATCTTGTAATTGGCGGCTCTCCTCGGCCTCACGAACCATATTAAGGAATCGCAAAAACTTCGTTTTAGGGATGTTGCCATAGCCAACAATACCGCACTCGGAGTTTGCCAAGATGTGCAGTTGCTCTGCGTCATCATCATCAAGATTGCAATATTCGGCAATATCATTTGTATCCCACATTTCACGGCTGATGATTTTATCACCAACCCTAAGATTCTCAATGTAACTCATATTTTTGTTGTTTTTGATTAGTTGGACGCTGCAAAGATAACAAAAAAAGTCGAGAAATCGACTAAGAACGATGTAGCTCAGTAGGTAGAGCATCAGGTTAGCCTGAAGGTCGCCGGTTCGAGTCCGGCCATCGTTCCCATTCAAACAACAATTAGTCAAACAATAAAGAATTGCAAAATGAAAGATATCGCTTGTTGCTCTATTATACTCTTCTTTACAATTGTCTTTTGGTTAGGGAGAGAATGCATTCTTAGCAGACAAAGTATCAAACCCGTTATCATAATCGGTGTGATATACATAGTACTCATAACAATTATTATGATTTTATTCGCAATTTTATGAAACCGATTATTCAAATTTCCCGTAGGACTTACCGTTCTACATCAACGGTAATTGTTGACGGGGTTAAGCACGAACGTGTTAAGAAAATAGACGCAAAGATAAAGGAGATTACCTTTTCAGGCATCCCAATTCATACCGTATTCTCCATAGACGGAGAGGAAACGATAACAAGAGTGTTTGGTATTCCTATAAAATCTGTCCGCCGGGAATTATGGGATCACCCTGCTTGATGGCAGCGATTATCGATGCGTATCCCATTGAGAGCGTAATAGGATTTTGCGCCGGATTGATAAATCTAAGCGTGATAGTTTTTCTGCAATCTTCAATGGACGCTATTGCAGAAAGATGAAGCAAATGATGCTTCCCGGAATTATCCGAAATCTCAATAAATTGTGTCATATAATCATTGATTTTGATGGTTTGGTCACTGCAAAGTTAATGATTTTTTGCGAATGGCGTAGCCTTGACGGGCGATAGCGGTCAATGCAGGGTCGGCACCTGCCGCCATTCCTCACTAAACATCTATATTATTATGGCAAATAAGACAATAGACATGAATCTTTCCATTGTCGATGCGTTCAAGAAGAGTTTTCCGGACCTTGACATAAAGACGCCGACATGGGCGGTAGCAGGAGTAACCGCAGAGTTCAGGAAGCTCCAGGTCGGGGAGATTGTATTGTTCCCCATTGGCTCCTACAATTATCAGACAATCCGCTCCACGCCCGGGACCTCTATGGTCCCCGAGGTGCTGAACGAGGGGCGGCAGTGGAAAACAAAACTGGACAAGGACAACAAGAGTGTCGCAGTCCTGAGAATAGCATAATTATGAGAGGACATTTTCAGATTAAGTCGCTGAATCCCGAAGCGATCCATCTGCAAAACATTATGGCTGTGATGGCAGACAAGAAGTTCGGGAAAAAGTTCTCGGCAAAAATTGTCGGAGGCGTGGCCAAGCTGGAAAACTTGATTGCCGCGGGCAAAATCGAAGCTTTCAAACCGAAAAATGCCCAAAACGGCAAGTGGTATTGCAACGCCGCTCAGGTGCTTCAACATTGCCAGAATATGAGAAATAGGAAGTAACCACATAAAACTCAAGCCCGTGAGGGTGACTGCTGCTGTTTATAAATTTTATAATGCGATGAATTTTAACAATGCGTATGCCTCTGAAGAGCCCGCGAGGGTCAAGGCATCATCTAAATCAAACCCCGTGTCGGGCGGGTAATCCCGACTTTTTTGGAGGCGTAACAGTGAGGAAATGCCGCTCACGGCCACAAGTGATTGGGGTTAGATAATTAATATGGTTTTCACTTGAGCCAGTTAAACGGTTGCAGGGTCGTATCTGCCGCCTCCACATTTCTAAATAGGAAATGAATGGAATAATATCGATTATGTTTTATCTGCTCCGGGTGGTCTGTGAAGATAGCCCGGTTTTTATGGGCGGTCAGTTTAAGTGGTTGAAATGCTGCCGAGGTGCACCAAGGCAGAGAGGCGAGTTCGAATCCCGCACCGCTCACTACACATTTCTTAATTATCCATTCCTGATAGCATCCGGGCGGTCTGTGAAGATAGCTCGGTTATTTGGTTGGTAAAGCTCACGTGTTGGAGGCGTGAGGAGCGAAATAACCGATGGAGCCATCGGCCCTCATGGGTTCGATTCCCATACCAACCACCACAACATCAAAACACATCATCAAAATGGAAAAACCGACAAAGACAGTGCGCGTCAGTGCCGGGTCCCGAATCTATTATTTTGACGCGCACAAAGACAAAAAGGGTCAGCCGTATATCTCAATCTCCGAGATACCGAGACCCCGTAATCCCGGCAAAAAGGAGCGTCAGCGGGTATTCGTTCATATGGAAGACATAGACAAGTTTGCAAGCGCCCTCTCCGAGTTAGTAACCCATGTAAAGAATGGTTCTGAGGGATGATTTGTTGGTGTTATGCGGGTTGAGCTGTCCGTATTGCGGACGTCCGACCATGCTTGTTGACGATGCCGAAATCTACGGACGCTCTTATGGCACGAAAAGCTATATGTGCAAGCCGTGCAGAGCATGGGTCGGGTGTCATAAGGGCACGACTAAGGCTCTTGGGCGAATAGCCAATAAGGAATTGCGGCAGTTGAAGCATCAGGCTCATGGATCCTTTGACCCCATCTGGCAAAAGGGCCACGTTTCGCGGTCAGAGGCTTATGAGATTTTATCTATAGCTTTAGGGCTACCGATATGGCAGACCCATATAGGAATGTTCGATGAGACTATGTGTCGCAGGGTGATAGAAGTATCAAACATTATTTTAAAATACGTAAAAAAACAATGGCCAAACAAATTGAGCGTGGCAGATTCCTTCTTATTGAATGTACTGCCGGAGAGCTGATGGATGCAGTCGGCTCGGATATCTGCATCTGTGATTGGTGCGGAAGACCATTCGCGCCATCTGAAAAGGGCGTCTATATAGCTGTACTTAATCACTGGTACTGCATGAACTGCTTCAATGACTGGTTTAACCGTTCAACTTATTATCCGGAAGATGCCGACGTAGAGCGCAAGAATTTTGAGTTTTATGCGCCGAGATTCGGTATAAATGTCAGTAAATGTTCATAAATGTCAGTAAACGTTAAGGCGTAAAAATGGCGGCCAATCTGTTTGCATAACTCGCTAACTATGACGAAATTTGCAAAGTAACAAACTATAAGTCAAACTAATAACCTCCAATGTTTTATGGAAGAGAACAAAATCCAAGTCAACTCATTTATGAGCCCTGAAATCAAGGACATTTCAGCAGCTCTTTCGGCTTTCCAGGGAAGTCTCGTGCAGCCGAAGCTTGAAAAAGAGGTCAAGGTCAGAACCAAGACCGGCGGCGAGTACAAATTCAAGTATGCCGACCTGTCGGCGTGCGTGAAATCCGCCGCACCTGCGCTTAAGGAGCAGGGATTATCGGTATCACAGATAATCAACGATGGCAAACTCATCACCCTGTTGTCTCACACAAGCGGGCAGTGGTTCAAGAGTGAGCTTCTTCTGCCGGCACAGAGCGCGGAGTATCAGGCTTTCGGGTCTGCAATCACTTACCTCAAACGCTACTCATATTGTGCGATCCTCGGGATTGTCGCCGACACGGACGATGACGCGAATATTGCTTGCGGCAATGAGGCCACTATCAAGGACCGAAGCATAAAAACAACCGGTCAGGTAGCTTTCACCGGCGCCCAGCTTCAGCAGGCCATTTCCGAGATGAACGCGGTCACTGATGAGCCGGGATTCTTCAAGGTGTGGAATAAATGGTCACATGAGTGTACGGCAATTTGCAACAACGGCACGGAGTTCTATAAGGTGGCGGTCTCTAAGCGTCAATCACTCAGTCAACCTGCTGCCAAATGATGCAGTTCAAACAATCCCCCGTAATCTTTGACGAGGATAGCCACAGCTATCATCTCAACGACAAAAGACTGCTTGGCATAACCGGACTTATACACTCAATCCTCGGGTTGGGTGTATATCCCGAGGCTGACGATTACGTCAAGGACTTCATCATACCAAAGGCAGGAAGCCGAGGCACAGCCATCCACCATGCTATTCAGACATACGATCAACTCGGGATAAGACAGACGACCCAGACGGTCAACACCCGACAAGGAGACCATTACGAGTTAATGGAGTGGGATGTAAGTCAGGAGCTTGACAATTACATCCGGCATCTCAACGGTTTTCAGCCCCTGGCCAATGAACTGACCGTATCAGATAATGAGAAATACGCCTCTCAGATAGATAACGTATGGCTCAGGACTGATACAAACGGGATATGGTTGGTTGACACCAAGAGCAACAACATAGACCTCTATCCGCTGTGCGGATACTTTAATCCCAATTATTTCCACTCCGGCATCCAAGCTCTGCAAGAGTATCTGTCGTGGCAGCTATCCGTATATGCTGAGTTGTTTGAGGCCGAGAATCCCGGGCTTAAAGTTGAAGGTCTCGCGTGTAACTGGCTCCGAAAGGATAAGGCTGCATTTTGGGTCATTCAACGTAAACCCTCTAAGCTTGTCAGAGAGCTGCTGAAAACGGAGTATGTCTTCACTGACAACGGACCGGTATATTTCCACCATGATTTATCGGTATTCGGCATCGGCTCCAATCTGCCGGAGGTAAAAGAGGAACGAGTGATAATTCCTTCCGATGTGGTGGATTACATGGCCGGGCTACTCAGAACGGTTAAGGAGGCAGAGAGTAAACTGACAGAGGCCAAAGCCGCCCTGCGAGCTGCAATGACTCAACACGGAGTCAAAAAGTACGACTTCGGTCCATTTACGGTATCACTCAGAGCCTCATTCGTTTCAAGTAGATTTAACACTAAGCAATTCAAAGAAGACCATCCGGAAATGTATGAAAAGTATGTTTCCAAGACCACTTCCCAGGGTTCATTAACAATTAAACTTAAAGAATAAATGATTAAACTAACTGCAACCGCCATTGTGCACTACATCTCACCCGTGATTGAGATTCCCTCAAAGACTCCCGGCGGGCAAGGTTTTACAAAGCGCGAACTCGTTCTTGATGACTCATGGACAAAAGACGGTGTCACTCATCCGAATTTCGTGACAATAGAGTTCAGCGGAGACAAGATGTTTCAGCTTGATAATTTCACGCAAGGTCAGCGTGTCACCGTTGAGGCTTACGTCAACGGCCGCGAGCATCAGGGCAGATATTTCAACTCCATCAAAGGCCAAAGCGTAACGCTCTATGTGGCACAGCAAACGAGCAGTAACGCAGGGCAGCATGTTGCGGCAGCTCCGGGTGGTTATCCGCAACAACCGGCCTATCCGCAACAACCGGCCTATTCGCCGCAACCGCAGTATGCTCAGCATGGCGGGTATGCGCAACAAGGCGCTCCGATGCCGACCGCGGGAGCCGTGAACAATAACCTCGGTCCAAGTAATCTTCCTTTCTGACAATGGCAGATGCGATACTGACCAAGCGTGACGGAGTAGTGAGCATGGATAAATCGTTTGATTTTCTGTGCTCCACGCTCCGAAACGGTGTCTATACGGTCAAGATAATCAGAAAGACTGAGCCGCGTACCATTTCGCAGAACTCGCTGATGTGGATGTGGTACAAATGCATGGAAGAAGCTACCGGTACCCCAAAAGAGGACTTCCATGACTATTACAAGGCGAAGTATCTAAGCAGAGAGGTTGTTGTCGGTCAAAAGTGGTATAGGGTCACCGGAAGTACAACCGAGCTCAATACCTTGCAGATGACTAACTTTCTCAACAAAGTTCAGGCCGATGCGGCCATTGAGTTCGGAATCAATCTGCCATTACCGTCTGACAGACACTTCCAATCATTCGTATCAGAATATAAAAACCGATAAAACAAAAAGCAAATGGATATAAAAATCAAAAAAGCCAAGTTGGCAAAAGGGAGCACCATTGAGGCGACCTATATTGACGCTGATGGTAACGAAATCACCATCAAAGGCAAGAACCAGGCACATCCCGACCTGAAGGCACGCCTTGCGGCCCTGGTGCCTTACTTCGCCGAACTGACCGAGCAAAAGGAAGCGGACCGGTATGACTGGAACGATTTAGGCTCGGAAGACAATATGGAGCTGATGCGCAGGCTTGACGTGTCAGGCGTTTCACTTGGAGGAGATGATTCTTGCCCGATTGCAACACTAACGGGCCAACGCACCCTTATGTCTTCAAAGGTGCTTAATCTCAATACTCCTCCGACGGACCTTGATGCCGATGACAGCGGCTGGGTTCGGGCTGAGGACTTCCGATTTGCGATTGATGCTTTCTTCTATGAGGTGGAACAATACATCACTGAAAGAAAATGGCAGGTTAAACAAACGGAAATTGACTTTGACAATGAAGAAGACCCGTTTGCCAGTGCGGGAATTCCGGCCGACGTCGACTCAATCACTGATGAGGATATGGCAAAGAGCCCGGCCGAACGGGTAGCCTAACCGATGAAGCCGATATACTTAACCGAGACTCCCGGCACATTCAGGCTCTCCTTTGAATATAATCCGGAACTTATCGACCTTATAAAAAGAATACCCTCAAGACGGTGGGACCAGTCGGAGAAAGTCTGGATTGTATCGAAAAAGGGTGTATATCCACCGGGGTATGATGCTCGGTGGTATGTTGAAGCTTTTGCTCAATGGGCGGTTCAGAAGAGATTCTGCTCACATATTGCAAGGCGTAGCGAAACCCGAGATGAGGTGTATGAGATTCCTCCGATGCAAGAGTTCGTCGGAGAGCATTATATGAAGTTGGAGCCATATGCCTATCAGTTGGAGGGTGTTCGCTACGCCCTTGACCATAAGAGATGTATCTTCGGAGACCAGCCGGGACTTGGCAAGACCCTGCAGGCTATTTGCTCGGTGGTCAAGGCTCATCGCGAAGCCAAGACCTACGGCGAGACATTCCCGACGCTCGTAATCTGTCCGGCGGCACTCAAGGTGAACTGGAAGCGGGAGTTCAAGAAGTTCGCCGGGGTTGATGCCATAATTCTTGATGATTCCAACCGCGCGCGATGGGAGAAGTTCTGGGAGTTGAAACGGCCTGATGGTGAAGCCTTGTCGCCCGTTTTCATCACTAACTACGAGAGTCTGAAAAAGTTCTTTGTCAGGAAGGTCAGGAACTCATCCCGGTTCACGCTCAATTCCATAGAGTTTGACGAGCGCATCCATCTGTTTAAATCCGTTATCATAGACGAAAGCCATAAGTGCAAATCCGCAAAGACTCAGCAAGCAAAATTCGTTGAGGGGATATGCAGAGGTAAGAAATGGGTGTTTGCGCTGACGGGTACTCCGGTGGTCAATAACAACACCGACCTCATTCAGCAGCTGAGAATCCTTGGACGGCTTGATGACTTCGGCGGGTACAAGCAATTTGTCGCACGGTTCTGTGACGGTCCCAAGCAATCCTCAAACATGAAGGAGCTGCATTATCGTCTATGGTGCTGTTGCTTTTTCCGCCGGGAGAAAGCAAAGGTGTTGACGCAGTTGCCTGATAAGATGCGACAGTATATTACTTGCGAGATAACCAACCGCAAGGAGTATCAGGACGCTGAAGATAATTTCCTCAAGTATCTGCGGCAGTATAAACATGCTGATGATGATAAGATAGCCCGGGCAATGAGAGGCGAGGTTATGGTACGCATGGGAATTCTCAAAGAGATAGCGGCTCGGGGTAAGGTCAAGGCCGTTGCTGATTTTATCCATGATGTCATCGACGGAGGAGAAAAGCTGATTATGTTTGCTTATCTCAAGGAGGTGGTCATGGCGCTGAAGGAAGAGTTTCCGGATGCGGTGACCGTTACGGGTTCTGATAACATCATGCAGAAGCAGAATGCCGTTGACAGATTCCAGAACGACCCCGAGTGCAAGCTGATTATTCTTAACTATAAGTCCGGCGGCACGGGTCTGACGCTGACGGCATCGAGCCGAGTTGGATTCATTGAGTTCCCCTGGACTTACAGCGACTGCGAGCAGGCCGAGGACCGCGCCCACCGCAACGGGCAGAAGAATGCCGTCAACTGTTATTACTTTCTTGGTGATAAGACGATTGATGAGTATATGTACAAAGTCATTCAGACAAAGAAGGATATTGCCAACGAAGTGACGGGCACGACCACTCAAATAGACGAGGACATAGTAAACAATGTAATGAACCTGTTTGGCCATCGCATATGAAGAAGAATTTCAAATGGCTCGTCAAAGAGGGTAGGGTATTGCTGCTTCGCCGCGTTGTCGGGTTGTTTGGCGAGCAATGGGAGTGCTTCGGCACCTTTGATGATAAGGACGGCAATGCTGAAAGAGGTAAGCAGATAATCAGGCAACTTAACGAGTGTGCCCTGCATACGGATAACTTCAACGTACATGACTGAAAAAGAAATACTCAAGCAAGAGCAGACATATTCGGAATCAAAGATACAGCATATCTGCGTCAATTGGTTCAGGTATACTTTCCCTCATGTGGCGAATCTGCTTTTTGCAGTCCCTAACGGAGGCTGGCGAGGCGCGCGTGCCGGCGCTCAGATGCGCTATGAGGGGCAGGTGAGCGGCGTTTCCGACCTCATACTGTTATTTCCGAAGGGAGGGAAAGCATCTCTCTGCATAGAGATGAAGGTACCCGGACGGAAAGGCAGAAGCGCCGGCACTCAAAAACCGCATCAAATAGCATGGCAGACGCTTGTGGAGAAACATGGCAGCACTTATGTAGTGTGTCATGGATTAGTGGAGTTTGTGGAGGCAGTCTGCATATATCTTCAAACCGACCCACAGCCTTACATTGATAAGGCCCTGAATTTATACCCCATTTACCTATGATTAAAAAATCTTTTGTCCTTTACCTTGACTTGTTAGGTTCACTCGAGCAGTTGACCGATGCACAGGCTGGCAAGTTATTTAAAGCTATCAAGGCGTATCACATGAGCGTTTCCGAAGAGGCCTCGCAAGAATGTAAAGCGGAGTTTGACAGCTTGATGGATGACTTTGTGACCAGACTGGCGTTTCATCCGTTCAGGACTGCATTCGAGCGTGATGCCGAGAAGTATCAGGGTTTGGTAGACAGAAACCGTAAAAACGGTAAAAAGGGAGGTAGGAAGAAGGATTCTCATAAAGAAAGAACAGAGAACCCAGAAAACCCAGTGGGTTCTTTGGGTTCTCTTGAAAACCCAATCGAACCCAATCAAACCCAATCAAACCCAAAAGGGGATGATAATGGTAATGGTAATGTTAATGTTAATGTTAATAATTTAGCTCCTTCTAACAAAGGAGCTTGTCCGGCGAATTCGCCGGACCCTCCCGTCCCATTGAAGCAAATAGTTGACTTTTGGAATAAGGCAATGAATGGGAAGGGAATACCCGGTGTTTCCAGAATTACAGCAGGGTCAAAGAGAGTGAAATCCGTTAAAGCCCGCTTTAAGGAGTATGGGCTTGAGAAAATCTATCAGGCAATTATCAACGCTTCGGAAAGCCGATTTATGAACGGATATAATTCTCGCAATTGGGTAGCGACTTTTGATTGGGTATTTCTACCCTCCAATTTCCCGAAAGTCCTTGAAGGAAATTTCAAAAACCAAGAACCACATGAAAATAACCAAACCGATAAATTTTCAGAACGTAGAGGTACTGAGCCAGGTGCTGAATCGAGAAAGGGGTTTAAGGGAACGTTTTAGTCTTGAGATTCCGGAACGGGACGCAGCCAACGGAATCTATGCCGCGATGAAAGCAGATGTTGAATTCCGTGGCGGAAGCTTCTCCTTTGATGACAATACCCGCAGCTACATACTTGCAGCTGCTCGCTGGCTGATAAATCCCGGCGCCACTCCAGGCCTGATGCTATGCGGATTATATGGCAACGGCAAGACGACGCTTGCCAAGGCCATTGCCAGGCTCGTTGAGTATGTAACCGAACAAGAGAAAGGTTATGGCGGACGCAGGGTCATGAAGTTCATTACGGCCAAGAATATTTGCCGGCTATGTGCCGCCGGCGAGAAGTTCAAGGAGCAGTATGATGATTATGAGCGTTTGTTTTCCGAGCCAATGATGATAATTGACGATCTTGGAGAGGAACCCCTTGAGGTCATGGTGTATGGAATGATTCATACTCCGCTTGTTGACCTCATCTCTGAGAGATACGCTAATCAGCGCCTGACCATCATCACCACGAATCTTGAAGTCGGAGACCTGAAAGAAAAGTATGGCTCCCGAATCTATGACAGATTACAGGAAATGTTAACTCCAATAGTCTTTGAAAATGACTCATACCGCACTCAAAGGAGAAAAAATAATAATACACTGGCACACGAAGAACAGTGAGTCAATCCGGCTTATTCGTGAGCGCTTCGGGGTTCCTACCTATACCACCCTGAACGGGTTGACGCCAGCACTGCTCAAGCCCGAAGATAGGGCAGTTTTTGACGAGACTGCCAGGCGTGGTTACTTCACCTATCACCATGCCGAGTGGACGTTCAACGGCTTCTCTTATTCTTGGTGAAATATGGTGTAAAAATGGTGTCCATTCTGCTTGCATATCTCGTCAATTATGACGAACTTTACAGTATAAAACATTATAAGTCAAACCAATAAAATAGAACAATGGACTTTCAAAAAATCCCTCTTGACCTGGTGAAGCCTTCACCGATGAATCCGAGAAAGACATTTGATGAGACGGCAGTCAATGAGCTCGCCGCCAATATCGAAAAGCAGGGTCTTATTCAGCCCATCACGGTGCGCCCCTGCGAGTATGATGACCGGCTTGATGAATCAGGCGAAGTGGTCAGCGTTCCAACCGAGTATGAAATCGTTTGCGGTGAGCGTCGCTATCGGGCATACTGCATGCTCAAGGCTCAGGAGAATGAGCGACCGGGTGGTCAATCACGCTTCGGGTCAATACCTGCCATGGTGCGGGTGATGAATGATGAAGACGCTTTTGAGGCGATGATTACCGAGAATCTTCAACGCCAGGATGTTGACCCGATGGAGGAGGCATTTGCCTTCGGTCTGCTCATCAGGAATGGAAAGACCGCTGAGGAAGTTGCTCTCAAATTCGGTAAATCCATCCGATTTGTTCAGGACCGCGTTAAACTTAATTCTCTTATCCCCGAGTTGATGCTGGCCATCAGGGAGGATAAAATGAGTATATCAGCGGCAATGATTATCTGCAAGCTCAATGAGGAGCAGCAGCGTAAATATCATTCTCAGTACAGCAATAATTATCAGGGACTGACCAAAGCCACTGCCGAGAGTTTTGTCAACGGACTTTTCCTGACAATCTCCAAGGCTCCGTGGTACAAGAGCGATAATCAGGCCGATGAAGAGTTTGCCGGAGGTTGCGGTCACGCCTGTTCCCGATGTCAGCACAATACGGCCAACCATGGCTGCCTGTTCTGGGAGATGAAAACTGAAAATGCCGGGAAATGCACTGACCGAAACGGATTCCAATCAAAGCTGCTTGCTTACATGGTCAAGGTCGTCGAGGAACACTCGGATAGCCTCGTCAAAGCCGGACAGCCGCTTGAAAAGGGCAAGATGGTTATCGGGTTGACTATTGAGACCTATGGGTCGGATTTGAGCAAGGCCGTTAAGGCTGCTTTCAAGGAGAAGATGGAATCCATAGGATATGAGATTGTTAACCCGGCTTCGGTCTTTTCTCATAAATGCTGGTATGGGGCTGATGACGAGCGGGCCATTGAGAAACTGGTCAAGGGTGAGGTTTATAGAGTTCTCAACGTCGCAGGCTATGATGTCCCGGAAATAGCTGAGGAATTCCACTATGTAAAAAAGGATGACCAATCAGTAAACTCCGAGAACGGAGTACCGATGAAAGTCAACGAGCTGTTACGCGAATATCGTAACATCACCTCGGAGTTGTCTCTCTCTTCAAGCCACACCGTAAGTGGCTGTAAAACCATCAGCGAGCATGGCGAGTTTAAAAACTTGAAAGGCCTTGACAACGCGGAATTTGTGCTGGCTTATTCTTTGATGGTGGACAACAACCGTGAGCTTTGTGTTGAGTTTGGACTTGGTGACGCTCCGCAAAGAGATGAAATCATCAAATACGTTTCCAATAATCTTGATAAGGCTCCATACATCCTGCGTTCATGGATAAAAAAGACTCTCAGCGCCGGGTCGCAAATCATTACATTTGATGAGGCGAGACATATGGCGGCTCCATTCATTGACCGCATCGGAGAGTTATGGTGTCCGGTAGAATACCATGAGGCCATGGATAAACTCAGGTCCAAGCAAGAGAAAGCAGTCAATAAGATTGCCCGACAGCTCAAGAAGCTCGGCTATAACCTCGACGGCAATCCCATATCTGACAACACTGATAGCATAGACTAAACAATTATTTTATAAATGACAAGCGCGGCACTGCTCAATCATACGGGTAGTGTCGCTTTTTATAGAAATGGATTATAAAACTTGTTGCGAGATATTCGGAATAACGGATATCACTTTTCTCCCGATTGCCGCTCTCCTCCTGGTTTGAAATGCGTTAATAAATTAATCCCTTTTTCAGAGTACATGGCAAGTAATAAGTCTCCTCCCGGTTGAAGTGAATATTGGCCGACGGCCTGAAAATAAAAGTCATTCACAAACCCCCAATTTTTACCAATGGCAATACCACTCAAAAAATTTGCAATGCAATGTGAAGAAGTGGCTTTGGTCAATGGCATAATAACGCCATTATCCTCCCCCGGCGTATCGCTGTATGAAATTTCCAGAAAATGGAGAGAACTGTGCAACGCTACATCCATCAGGAGCAAGAATCTTCCTGAATGGAGCGAAAAAGAAGAGGGGGCGGCCGAGGTGATAATTGCCTCGTTGACATTTCTTCAGCGTATTGGTTGCTCGGATATAGAAAAGCTGCTCCGCGATATTCTGGAGCATCATCGCCGGCAAACATTGTAGGTTCCGTCAATGACTGTTCGTGATGAAGTTTTTTTGTGATGAAGTAAGTAATAGCTATGACAGAAATAACAATTTTACCAATCAGTCTCCTTGATTTTAACAAGGGGCAACTTAACGGACTCCCGAAGAATCCCCGGTTCTTTCGGGATTATCGCTATGAGGCGATGAAAAAGAGCATCAAGGAATCGCCGGAGATGCTTGAGCTGCGCGAGCTTATAGTGTATCCGTATCTTCAGGGTCGCTACATTGTCGTTTGCGGCAATCTTCGCCTGAGGGCCTGTAAGGAACTCGGATATGCAGAGTTGCCGTGTAAGATTCTCAATCCTGAGACCAACGTCAGGAAATTGAGGGAATATGCAACGAAAGATAACGTGAATTTTGGTGAGAATGACCTTGATGTGATGGTTCATGACTGGGACAAAACCGAATTGGCAGCCTGGGGCGTTGAGTTCGCTCCGGAGAAGACCGTTGATGAGTTTAAGGAACGGTTTGATTCCATTACCGACGACACGGCAATCTACCCGCTCGTTCCGAAGTATGATGAGCGACACGAGCTTTTTATCATACAATCCGGCAATGAAGTTGATAGCAACTGGCTCCGGGAAAGGCTTGGAATGCAGCGCATGAAGTCATATAAGACCGGCAAGGTTGGAAAAAGCAACGTGATTGACATTAAAGATGTACGGGTCGCTTTGGAGGGCGAGAGCAAATGAGCCTCAAGATTGTCATTCCGTCGCATAAGCGACATGATAGGGTGTTTTCCAAAAAGCTCGTCCTCGACCCGATAATCTGCGTCGCAGAGAGTCAGGCTGACCTCTACCGGAAATATAACCCGGAGTGTGAAATCGTAACCCATCCGGATGATGTCGTCGGGTTGATTCCCAAACGGAATTGGATGGCAAGGCACTTTGGAGAACTTATGATGCTTGATGACGACATCCATGTAGTCAAGGCGCTATTTTGCGAGAAAGGCGAGCCGGGAGTCATCCGTGACCCTGAAGAAATCACGAGGATTATCAACTCGCTCTATGAATTGGCGTGTTTGCTGGATGTCCATATCTTCGGATTTACATCGGCCATATCTCCGGTTATGTACAATGAATGGGGATATTATTCTCTTTCAAAGATGATAACCGGGTGTGCCTATGGCGTGAGGTATAATAAGAACGTCTGGTGGAATGAGGAAATCAGGCTCAAGGAGGATTTTTGGATATCATGCTACATGAAGTACAAGGAGCGCAAGGTTCTTACTGACCTACGTTATAATTTCGCTCAAAAGGGAACGTTTGTCAACGCCGGCGGCTTGGCTGCCTTTCGCAATCAGGAAGAGGAGCGACGGGCGATATTGTTCATTAAGAAACACTTCGGCGACAGCATCAATCTCAAGGGAGCCACTAATAACGGCAAAGACAAAACCAAGCAACTTGTGGAGTATAACATATCCTGTAAGTTCAAGTTCTAAGCTACTGAACATCAGATGAAAATGGCGAGAAAATGGCGTTAAATCCGCTTGCATATCTCGTCATTTTTTGCTAACTTTACTGATGTAAAACAAACATTAATTGAGAGTTATGATAATACGAACTTTACATGGATATGACTTCTTTGAGGTCAGTTCTGCAATGCAGAAAGCCATTCGCCGAGGCGATGCGCGGGTTGCAGGGTATTTTGCCCTTGAATTATGGCATAGCAACTATCGTGACTATGTCTGGAAGAGACTTTTCACCATCTCGGCCGAGGATTGCTATGGACTCATCACAAAGGAGATTGAGGCTCTTTGGCAAGGTCATGAGTTAGTCAACATAAACAAGAAAGAGCCGAAAGGCCGCATATTCGTCAGCAAAGCGGTATTGCTCCTGTGCGAATGCCGCAAGAACCGAGATGCGGATCATCTGCAGAACCTGGTCTATGACCGCAAGGATGTGGATGTGGACCGATGGATTGATGATGTCCGGGCGTTCCCCATAGAAATTCCTCCCTATACTTACGACGTCCATACCCGAAAGGGGAAGAAGTTTGGGCGAACCAAGGAGGAATTCTTCCGAGAGGAATATGAGGCTTTGAGGCCAAGAGTTCCCGGGCTATTTGACGACCTTGTACCCAAGTATCCGGGCAACCTGTTCAGCGGTTCGGACTTATAGTCCGGGCCGCTTTGATTTGACATATGTTGACAAATGTTAAGGCGTAAAAATGGTGGTCATTCTGATTGCAAAATCCGCTTATTATGACGAACTTTACAGTATAAATAAAACACTATAAGTCAAATCAATAACCATTAAAGCTATGACAACAAAATCTCTTGATGAAATCTTCGATGAAGCAACACGTGAAATGTTTCGCAGCATAGAGCTGAGCGACTATAAGGAAGAATCGGATTTCTGCTTCTGCTATGCAGACAATGGATTCGTAATTGAAGGAGCCGGTCGTGTAGGAGGAACCTGGTTTGCAGATGGCGATGGTTACTGGAATCCTCGTGAATGCTCTCTCAAGGATGGCTATGGGTTTCTTGAAGAACTCACCGTCAACCGATATGACGAGGAAACAGACGAAGAGATTGAGCTTTCTCCGGAGGAAATAGATTTTATTTACTCCCTGCTTGAAAAAGAATTATCAGAATATATGGAAACATACTAAGTCAAACCAATAAAACTACCAATCTATGAAAGTATCAGAACTTATCAGAGAACTGAAGAAACTGCCTCAGCAAATGGAGGTCAGATATGCAGTTAATATAGGGAGCGGCAAGCGTACCCTATGTACAATCAATCAAGTAGAGAATTATCAGAACGCTTGGGCGATTCTTAAATTTCAAGACCGATGAGCGTGCCAAACTGTCAGGACTGCCAAGCGGCCTATTGGAGCCGACTCGGCTCAATCTCCGAATTTGAACTTGAAACCCACTATTGCCCCTACTGTTATGACGTTGAACGACAAGACTACTCTGATTAACCCCGCGGAGCAGGCCGGGCTATTCAAAGCCTTACAAAGCACTTTTCGCGTTGACGTAGCGCCGATGCCGTTTCTGACTCCCTCGCCGGGCCCGGCCACTATCGCGTCGGCGCAGCTCCCATCCGCGGCTGACCTCGTCAGCGACATAGCCCGCCGCCAACACCTTCGGCGCGCCATGATAGCCGACCAGACAACCCGCACCCTGGCCTCTAAGCTTTCAATCCGCGAGCTGGCGCAGATCCATTACGTCCCCTTTGCGATTGCGGAGGTTATCTGGGATTCCGTTGACTCGCTGATTGAGCTCTCAAAGGGACTGCCCGAACTCAAGCAGCTTGCCCGCACGGCCCGAGTGGCCCGTCAGCGTTATCTCAAGTCGTTTCCCCGGAACTTGCGCGGCAGCTTCGATGAAGGCGAGATGCGCGCCAACGGTGAGGCCTTTGAAGAGCATATCAGCCGCCATTGGGCAACGATGACCACCGCCCTGCGAGCGGAAATCAAAACCCAATTTCCGGACCTGGAAGACTATCAGGGCGTTGACATCCTCCAGGGGGCCTGGCAAATTAAAATCCTCATGATGGCCCTTGAACAATTCATCAAAAAGACCCTGAGGAAGATTGAAAAGCTCACTCCCTTTGAACTCTCGCCTTCTGACATTCTCCCCAAGCCCTACTGGGACCTGCGCCTGATAATCAGCGCCTATTGCTCACCGATGACCCCGGATAAGACGCGATTCAAGGCTGACCAATGGGCCGCAGTAATCTCAACCCAAATAGCTCTGATTGAAGTATGACCGACCAATACCGCACCCAACTATCAGCCTCCCTGCGCGAATTTCAGGCCGCGCAATCTAACCTGGCGGCGGCCCGGTCAAGGCTCATGACCGCCGGGAAATATTACACCTTATCCAAACTTGAGCAGCGCCAACACGTCGCCGCCATGGAACGACTTGACGCGGCCATCGCTCAAGTGCGCCGCATAACGATAACTCAAAAAATCAGACTCAAATGAAAGCATTATGAATGAAGAATCTCATATATTAAAAAACGGCGGCAAGCGTCTGCGCCGCGGCACATACAAGTCCGTCTATCTTGATAACCGCGGAAAAGATAACAGAGGGGTGACACGCTATGCGTTCCGTGCAGATGTCCAAACCGTCAGTGCCGGTGGAGTCGTCCGCTTAAGGAAATGGTTCCGATTCAAGGAGGACGCACGGCGTTGGCTGGAAGGCAAATAGAATATGAGGACAATCGAAGTCAATTACGATGAACTTATCAAGAGGCTGAAACCAAAAAGATAATATATGGAAACAATACTCTTCAAGGATGTGGCTTCACAGTGGATTGAAGCCAAGCGCAAGTTGGTTAAACATTCCACTTTCTGCGCCTACAATCTCATTGTTCACACGCATTTGCTGCCTCTTTTTGGTGATGATGCCCTAATTACCGAAGCGCAAGCGCAAAAAATGGTGATTGACAAACTTAACGCCGGACTTGCTCGGAAAACTGTACGCGACATTATTGCAACGCTCAAAGCCATAGCGAAGTATGGGACGAAGCATTGCGGATGGGCGGCGATTTCGTGGGAGATAGAATTTCCAACCGAAACCACCGCCAAAAAGCTCCCGGTGCTGACAATGGCAAATCAACGCAAGTTGATGATGCATTTATCGGAATCTCCTACGTCTCAAAACATAGGGGTTATGATGGCTCTTTGCACCGGAATGAGAATTGGAGAGGTTTGTGCTCTGAAGTGGGCTGATGTTGATATGCAGTCGCGCATCATAACCATAGGAAGCACTGTCGGGCGTGTCTACGATTATGAGAAGAAAGCGACGGAGCGGTTGCTGACCTCGCCCAAGACCAGAACATCAAACCGTGAGATACCGATATGCCGTGAGCTGCTGACGGCACTTCGCTCAATACGAAAATCGGCTCCCAAAGCTCTGTACGTGGTCGGCGGCGGCGAATATCCTAAAGAGCCACGCATTTACCGGGATTATTTCGCCCGATTACTCACTCGGCTCAATATTCCTAAGATTGTGTTTCACGGACTCCGCCACACATTCGCCACTCGCTGCATCGAATGCCAGTGCGACTATAAGACCGTCAGCACCATTTTAGGACATTCCAACGTGTCAACAACGCTCAATCTCTACGTTCATCCCAATATTGACCAAAAGAAACGCTGCATAGATAAGTTCTCAAAAAGTCTTGGTCTATAATTACTAAGTAACAAAACTCAAAAGAATCAGATTCAAATGAAAGTATTTATTGCTGTGCCCGCAAATGCACAACCTCAGGCCGCCTCGCGCCTGACCTCCCTCCTGCGCCGCTATGGCCATGAGTGTTTCACCCCGGAAGATGACGGATGGCTCTCGGATGACGCCATGCCTGACCCCGATGAGTGTGACGTCCTCATCCTCGGAACGGGATGGTACGAAGACCCGCTCTGTTGTAACCTCCGCTATAACGCCGTCTGCTCTGACCAGTGCATCATCTATGAATCATCCCTTGACTGCATAGACCTGCGCACGCTGCGTGAACTTGGCGCCTCGCCCCGCCGCGAATATCGCCTCATGGAAAACGCCGACGGCATCAACGTCCAAGTCAAAGGCCAATGGTTCGGCCTATGGCACACGGTCAAGACCTTCCGCGACGATGCAGACCCGGCCTACGCCCGCCTCCTCGCCGACGAACTCATTGATAAACTAACCGACGACTGACTTATTCTTATGAGCAAAGTATCAATATGAGTACAAAACGATTCATGGTATCATTGGAGGTAGAGGTTGATGCTCCCGACAATGCGACAACTGAAGATATGAAGAGATTTTTAGCCTTTGAATTTCACGCAGATGGCGGACTGTTATTGTCTAATCCGTGCTACGAGGATGGCGACTACGAAGTCTTAACCTATGATATAGAAGAGTCATGAACGGAATAATCATAGACGGCAAGGTGTATGAAGCCAAACCGGAAGAAGATATATACTCTTGCTTAGGGTGCGATGTAAACTTGCCAAGGCCATGTATGTGTGCAGAGGTGTGCTCAAGGCAACGCAGTATCTTCCGCTACTCCCAATCCCTAACCGACAAACTCAACTACAAATGAAACATCAAATAGCAACAACCCCTGAACAATCCAAGCGACTGCTCGCTTGCGGGTTAAATTACAAGACAGCAGATATGACGCTATCATTCTGCAATGATAGCTTTTATGAACTTATGGCTACGCCATTTCATTACGGCTGCTTTAACGAAAAAGACGCTCCTGCCTGGTCTCTGTCCACATTGCTTGAACTTATACCGCAGGACTTGATGTGGCAGGGTCTATACTATCGCTTTGTGATGGGACCCACTGAAAACAGATGGGAGATTGAATACAACGACCTTTCAGTGATTAATAATCTGCATAGGGTTATAGCCGATACTCCGATTGAGGCGTGCGTGCAGATGATTGAATGGCTCACCGCTAACGGCTACACCTTAAACACGAAGTAACAATGAGACAGATTAAATCCAGAGCAAAGGACACATTCAAGAGTAAGTTCTTCCCACAAAGGTGGCTCTACGGTACGCCTGTACAAGATGGAGATGATACATGGATGTGCGTCAAAAAAGAAGATAAAGGCATTGTGTCTGTCAAAGTTGACCCATCCACCCTCGGCCAGTTCACTGGTCTTACCGACCGCAACGGCAAGGAAATCTATGAGGGGGATATATTCACAGTAAATGGTAAATATCCCAGAGTAATACTTTGGGATAAGATGTGTTGGGCATTGATGCCGACCGAATATTTCCACGATAAAATGTTCTGGGTAATGAATCTCCAACATCCGGGAATTGATTGGTGGGAAGAATTTGCCGATGAATTTGAAGTTATCGGCAACATCCACGACAATCCCGAACTAATCCCCAACCAACCGACCGAGGTATGACAAAAGAAAAGAATCAAAGAATACTGCACTTAGTCCTCAAACGCAAGTGGTGGGACATGATAGCCAGCGGCGAGAAGAAAGAGGAATATCGCAGTCTTACGCCGTATTGGTTTACCCGATTATGTGCTTATAAAGAGTGCGGGCATTTCTATCGTAAAGTAACAAAGAAAGATGCAGAGTTATTTGAGGTAAACAAAGACGGCTTTGCATCAAGCGTTCAGCGCGGAATAAATAGCGTCTATTCTAACTTGCTCCCAAGGGATTTTACTTTCGTCACTTTCCATCTCGGCTATACCAACACTACTATGACCTTTGAGAATGACGGTATAGAAATCAACTATGGTCGTGAGGAATGGGGAGCAGAACCCGACAAACTATATTTCACAATCAAATTAGGCAAAAGGATATGAAACGCGAAAAAGATAGGATAACACTGACCTTGAAGGAGGCAGACGAGATAAGAGAATATCTTGAAACACTTTATGCAATGGAGGGCAGCACCCTTGACGAGGACTTCAATGCCGAATGTCATAGGGCAGGTTTCTTTGCTCGTAAGATGTGCGAATTGCTTCATGGACATAGACATCCTAAATGGGAAACTCCGGGGCCTCCAAAACCTAAATATGACCCGACAATATGACATCAATCCGCAAGACCAAGAAAAGGCTGAAAACTTTTTTAGAGGAATAAG
Organism: Bacteroides sp.; assembly: GCA_014802435.1. GTDB lineage: Bacteria > Bacteroidota > Bacteroidia > Bacteroidales > Muribaculaceae > UBA3263. The sequence continues at coordinate 24,540 of JAAVCG010000031.1, forward strand.
TATGGGAGCATTTATAGCAAGACAGCCTAACGGATTACTTTGCCGTTGGAGTTCGGTAGTGGATAACATTACCCACTACAATATGACCGAAGAGGAGTATATTGAATATCGTGCAGAGGAAGCGCGAGAGAAAGCGCGTTGGGAACTTGAAAACACCCCTCGCTTTATCCACTCGTTCTCGGAGATACTTGAAAAACGCGATGAAGACCTTGTGCAGCAATGCCTCAGTGTGATAGAGAACCCCGAAGATTACACCGCGAAGGAAATTGAGGATGCAAGAGCGGATATGGTGCGTTTACAATCCGTGTTTGATACACTTGTTGAATTAATGTCAAAGGAGGACTGATATGGCGTGGCTTGCAACGGACAAAAATGGGACTGAATACATTTACTCCCATAAGCCTATCAAAGGCAAAAAAGAATGGAATAATGATACGAAAACTCTCGGAAGCTTTTGCTCAAGTATTTCTCTTCCTCCCGGCACAATCGCCAAACTCATCGGCAGAGAGCTGACTTGGGAGGATGAACCCTATGAACTTAAATAACAAGAAATGAAGATAGACAAAATAGTAAAAGTCCCTACTGGCGAAATTTATGTAGCCGAGGGCGAGAAAGGCAAGTTGGAGTTTTTAACCGTTGGCGACTACGGCAAAGACGCGAATATCAAGGCTGATTTTCTCGGCATAACAAGAGAGTTGAACGGTGTGCCTAATGGCGAGCCTATGCCCCTTACTGAGAAATGGGTAATCACCATCTCTACGCAGTATGGTTGCTCAATGAATTGTAAATTCTGCGATGTGCCGAAAGTAGGCGCAGGGCGTAATGCTACGCTCAACGACCTATGCAACCAAATACTGACCGCTATCCGTCAGCATCCCGAAGTCAAGCATACAAAACGTCTTAATATCCACTTTGCCCGAATGGGTGAGCCGACATGGAATAACAGTGTGCTTTCTTGTGGAAAGATGATAAGAAACGTAATAAAACCACAACTCGGCGACTCGCTTGTGCATCCCGTAATCAGCACAATGCTCCCTAAAGCCAATAAATACCTATTTGCTTTTCTCCAAGAGTGGGTGTATATCAAGAATGAAATCTATAATGGCGATGCAGGGTTGCAATTCTCCATCAACTCAACGGACGATGCACAGCGCGATTATCTCTTTTCGGGCAACTCCCTGCCGCTTGAAGAAATCGCCAAGATAGGCCGAGAACTGCCTATGCCGAAAGGACGCAAATATGCCCTCAATTTTGCCCTCGCAGACGATAGCATTATAGACGGCAAGCGACTCCGTGAGTTGTTTGACCCCGACAAATTCATGTGCAAAATCACTCCGTTGCACCGCACGGCAAGTTGCGAGCAGAACGGCATAGCCACTACTGACGGCTACGAGCTGTTCACTCCCTACAAGGCTGTTGAGGAAGATTTGAAAGCCAACGGATTTGACGTGATTGTGTTCGTTCCATCTTACGACGAGGATAACGGCTTAATCACGTGTGGCAATGCAATACTTTCGGGAAAACTCCCGACAAGCGAATTTAGCATCATCAAATTATAAAACCGATATACGATGATAAAACTGCTTTACATTGACCTCTTTTGCGGCGCCGGAGGAACTTCAACGGGCGTCAATGAGGCCCGGCTATATGGCCAGCAGTGTGCAAAGGTGATAGCGTGTGTCAACCATGACCCCAATGCGATAGCATCCCATGCCGCTAACCATCCCGATGCACTCCACTTTATGGAAGACATAAGAACACTGAATCTTACACCGCTTATCCGACACATCAAGGCTTGCAGAGAAGAATATCCGCAAGCCTTGATTGTGTTATGGGCTTCTCTGGAGTGCACCAATTTCTCAAAGGCCAAAGGCGGCCAGCCTCGTGATGCCGATAGTCGGACCTTGGCCGAGCATCTGTTTCGATATGTTGAGGCAATCAAACCTGATTTTATCCAGATTGAGAACGTTGAGGAGTTTATGTCGTGGGGACCGCTTGATGAGAACGGACGGCCTCTGTCAAAGGATAAGGGTAGAGATTATGTCCGCTGGGTAAAGAGCGTCATGAGGTATGGCTATGATTATGCTTATCGAATACTCAACGCCGCTGACTATGGTGCCCGGACCACTCGCAAGCGCTATTTCGGAATGTTTGCTAAGGAAGGTCTGCCAATAGTCTTCCCTGAACCGACCCATAGCCGACGGCCTACCGGAAATCTGAAGCGGTGGCGTGCATGCGGCCCGGTATTGCATCTTGAGGAGATTGGCCGTTCGATTTTTGATAGGAAAAAGCCGCTGTCAGAGAAAACGCTGATGCGCATTTATGCCGGATTGATAAAATTTGTTGCAGGCGGCAAAGACGCATTTCTGGTCAAGTTCAACAGCATGAATCAGAAAGGCAGGTATGTGGCTCCGTCCATTGACGAGCCATGCCCGACCGTAGCCGTGCAGAACAGACTCGGCGTGGCTCAGGTTGCGTTCCTCTCAAAGCAATTCAGCGGCACGCCTTATGACAAGAACGTATCTATTGATGAGCCGGCAGGCACAATCACTTGCGTAGATCATCATGCTCTTGTCAATGCCCGCTTCCTGACATCATTCTATGGCAACGGTGGTTGTCATGATATAGATGCTCCGGCGCCCACTATTCCTACCAAAGACAAGTTCGCACTGGTCAATCCTCAGTTTATTGATATGAGATACGGGATGGGGCGGCCAACTTCTATTGAGGAGCCTGCAGGGTGCATTACCGCCAATCCCAAGCATTGCCTGATAACGGCCAAGCCTTGGATTATGGATACAAACTATAACAACATCGGGAGCGGTGTAAATGAACCTCTCAGGGTTATTACGGCTGACCGCCATCAGTTCTACCTGATGAACCCGCAGTTCTGCTCCTCAGGCGGCTCCATAGAAGAGCCGTGTTTCACTCTTATTGCCGGGATGGATAAGAGGCCGCCATATCTGGTATGCGTTGAGGGTGGGGGAGTCGGCATTCAGATATACGAGTCAGATTCTCCGATGACCGTCAAGATAAAGCAGTTCATGGCCATGTATGGTGTTGCCGACATCTATATGCGGATGCTCAAGGTCGTAGAACTCAAACGTATCCAGGGTTTTCCGGATGACTATGTGCTGCTTGGAAATCAGAGCGAGCAGAAGAAGTTCATCGGCAATTCCGTTCATACGAGTATCCCCAAGGCATGGTGTCCGACGCTATGTCAGGCCATACATGACAGGGCGCGAAATTGCAGCTGATAAATGGCTTCTAAAATTTCGATTTTTGGCAATAGGATAGCATTGTAAATAATAATCCGCTGAAATTCAACTTATTATATCCTATCGTGACTTTCAGTGCAAAAAGCGGTTTTTAGCTAATGGCAACACTTTAGCCCCTGATATGTGTATTTTTGCGTATCATCACAACGCAAAAACATATGACACCATCAGAGTTTTCGCCCGAGGATAGAATCTATCCATCGGATAACGAATTTGAAATACCATGCCTGAGACTTGACCGACAACCGAAGTCAGGTCTGCTTCTTCCTTTTGCCGGATGGGGCTCGGATACCCGTGTCCGCAAAAACGTATCAACATACCATTTCTATGTTGACGACTATCGGTTCTCGGCAATCTGGAAACATCCTCAGCGGGTATTGAGCGGGGGATGCCGGGAGCTTGTAGAGCCTAATTTCTCGCTCTATGATACCACACCCTTAGCCTACGGACTCCAGCTTATCTATATGAAACGGTGGATAGCTCGGTTCTGGCAAGAGTGTGGTGCCGTAGTGTATGCAGACTTGAATGTATCAAGGAAGTTTGCCGGGTATAACCGCCTGGGTATTCCTGACGGTTATAATGCTTTCGCCACTCGCGGATATGCCGAGCGCGAAGAATATCTCCGTGAGGAAATCCGAATCGCGCGTGAAATCTCCGGAATGGATGTTCCGAATATGATTGTTTATGGTGGAGGCGAAGATATTCGGCAGATTTGTTTGCAGGCCAAGGTCCTCTATGTCGAACAATTCATGACCAACCGTCGGAAAGGAGGGCTGGAGAATGGCTAAGACATCAGGCGGAGTAAGACAGTACATTTATAGTTCCTCTCAAACGCCAAACGTAGAAAACAAGGTGTCATTTGATACAATACAAGATTTTGCTGATAAAGTTTTATCAGATGGTTTCAGTAGAGGACGAGAATTAAGAATAGGGACGCTTAATGAAGCAGTTCAGAGAGAAATGCAGAATATGAAGGCAGACATTGACAATACTGATGTTGTAATCACTGATGACGTTATAATAAAATACGTTAATCATCCTAAAAATGCTAAGAATGCAACATTGCCAGAGAACCAGTATAATAAACTAAAAAACATTGTAAATAACCCGAAACATATTTATATTGATACTAAACAAAATAATTTAGTGTTTGTTTTTACGAGCAAAGAAAACAAGGGCAAAATAATCAAGGCAATTATACAACCCAACTTCAAAAAAGGAAGTAGAGTTTACAATAAAGTTAAATCAATAGGTGTAGTAGATGCTAACCAGATATCCAAACAACGACAATATAAAAAAATAAAATAGGAAACGTATTGCTTCCTATTTTTTTATTACGGAAAGGAGAGGACTTGAACCTTCTATATGCAATTGCGAACAAATGCCCCGCTACCAAAATGCGACCATCATTCCGTATTGCAAAATTACAAAATATTTTTGACCTAACCAAATAAATCATATGAAACTTTATATTTCTATTCCCATCACGGGGCGACCGCTTCATCAGGCCAAGGCTCAGGCCGAGGAAATCAAGGCCAAACTGACGCCGCATGGCCATGAGTGTATAACGCCGTTTGACGTCTGCCCGGAGCCTGAACGGCCCTATGCTTACTATATGGGCAGGGATATTGAGGCGCTGCTGACTGATGATATTGACGGGGCGGTGTTCGGCATCGGCTTTGAGGATTCCAAGGGCTGTCGTCTGGAGCATGATGCCGCCAAAATCTATGGCAAGCGAATCATTTACCAATCGACATTCTATATGCTTGACTTTAAAACGTTAAAAGTAAAAAACTCATGAAAGTAGTAATCACCGGCGGCGAGGGCTTCATAGGCAGGGCCCTCGCCGCAACTCTCTTCAGCCGGGGAGTTGAGGTTATAATTGTTGACCGCAAGATAGGGATTGAGGCTAAGGACTTCTTTGACACAGTTCCCAATCTCCATGAGGCCGACTGCGTGTTCCACTTAGCCGCCCAGACATCAGTGTTCAACACCGACAAGCCGCAGATCATCCGCGACAACATCGAGACATTCATCTCAGTGTGTGATGCCTGCTGCAGAGCCGGCGTCAAACTGGTCTATGCTTCATCATCCACAGCCAACAGCCCGAACACTACATCGCTCTACGGCATCTCCAAGCGATTCAACGAGGAATATGCCCGATGTTATAACCCGAAAGCAACGGGAGTCCGTCTGCACAACGTTTATGGTCCTGACCCTCGTCAAGGTACTCTTCTTTGGCATTTACTCCATGACAACCCGGTCAGGCTCGTCAACGGCGGAAGGAATTTCCGTCACTTCACTTACATTGATGATGTTGTGACGGCTCTGATGTATGCGCGTTACTGCGATAGGCCCCTCATCAACATCGCCAACCCCGAAAAAACGAGCGTTTATGATTTCGCTTCGGAGGTTCAGGCTCACAATGGCGCTGAAATCGTGTTACTTACCGAGAAGCGGGAATTTGACAAAATCGCGCAAACGGTTGATGAAAGCATATTTACATTATCTTTGCCGTACACGCCGGTTAAGGAAGGAATCAGGCGTGTATTTGATAACATTGACAATGGCACGGCGCAGTAAGATAACACGCATGGATAAATGGGATGACCCTGCTTCTCGGCCACGGCTGAAAAGCGGGAGCATCCCTCTTTGCGATTTATCGCCACGCCCGGCACTTCATCAACTCGGCTCCCAGGTTTATTTTTCGCAGTTCCGGCGCACCAAGAAGGGCATCCCATTCAGCGAAATTAAGCAATCGGCCGATATCGCCAAGGCGTTTGCTGACCATGCATGCAAATTCATAATGCAACTGGTCCGTAATACGGACGGGTGGGCCATAATCACGACACCACGGCGCAGGCATGCAGAGGGATTTCATTTCGCTACTGCCGTTTGTGAAATTATCAGCTCACGCCTCGGCATCCGGTTCTATGCAGATGCGGTTCAGTGTATCAACCGCAACAGGCTCGCTCCGGAGTTTCATCTTCTCCGGCTCATTCCTGAGCGGCGGGTGATAGTCTATGATGATATCATCACAACCGGCATTACTCTGACGGCAACAACCTCCCTCTTAGACGATAGAGATTTTGTTCTCAATCTAATTGGCATAAACAACCGCTAAAATCAATTCTCCCGGTCATGAACCAGAGTCAATCCCCACCATATCCGAGAGCCGAAAGTGCTGACAACGCCTTAAAAAACGCCTTCATCAGCTCTATTTTAAGTTCTCACCAAAATTTTTTCAGGGGCGGGAGAAGATAAATATTATCAAAATCATCTAACATCCTATCTTAACAAATGGCCCGAATAAAAAACGAATACGGTCTGACACCTCAGCAAGAGATGTTCTGCCAATATGTAGTCGACGCCTATGGGGTTGAAACCAGAGGCATACTCGTTGCAGCCTATCGCAAGGCCTACAACTGCAAGACAGACGCCAAGGCAAGCACCCACTATTCCTCGGCATCACAGCTGATGAATAACCCCAAGATAGCCCAAAGGTTGGAGCAACTTCGACAAGAGCGTGCAACCCTTGCTACAATAAGCCGCGAGCGCATAATCTCTGATGACGTGAGAATCCTTGAACTTGACCCGCTATTGCTGTGGATTGAAGACGAACAAACGCACCAATGGCGCATGCGCTATCTGCATGAGATTCCCAAGGACATACGGCGTCTGTTGAAGTTCACACGTAATGGTCGGCGTTTAATCCCTGATGTAGACAAGGACGCTGCCAAGAAAAGACTCATTGAAGTATTGGGATATGCCTCCGCCAAAGACCTCAATATAACAGCCGGGAGTAACATCGTCGGCGAAATCCGCATAGGCTTTGACGAAGACAAATGATATCAAAACTGCCAAATCGGTAGCAAACTGAAAATAATGGCATAAAAAATTCCGAGGTTATACAAAATAGCGTAAGCAAAACGGCTAAAAATCCGTCAAAATGTCATTTTAATGCTCATAAACTATAAAAAACTGAATCCTGTTGGCTTCCACCTGCTGAAACTGCTGTCTGACCCGACCATCCGTCAGATTATTCTATTTGGCGGTTCGTCCTCGGGAAAGTCGTTCTCAGTGGCTCAGTGTTTTCTCCTCATGCTGATAGCTGAGGGGGCAAATATGCTTGTTATGCGTAAGGTTGGCGCCACAATCAAGGACACAATCTATGCGTCTTTCAAAGCTGCGGCTGCAAGCCTGGGGATAACGGAGTTATTTCAGTTCAAGGACGGCGTTAGGACAATCAAATGCCTGCTCAATGGCGCGGAGATTATTTTCAAGGGCTTGGATGACTCAGAAAAAATCAAGGGCTTGGAAAGCATAAAGCGTGTCTTTATGGAAGAACTCAATGAATTTGAAGAGCAGGACTATAAGCAGATGAAGCTCCGTTTGCGCGGTATGAGCGGCCAGCAGATAATCGGGGCATTCAACCCCATCAAGGAAACACACTGGATAAAGAAGCGGGTGTTTGATATTGAGCAGTGGCACGATGTTCCGATGGAGATTGAACTAAATGGGGCGAAACTTCCTTTGGAGCTGACGCAAGTCAAGTCCATACGGATGAATGCCCCGAAGACCTTTATGCACAAGCGCACGGGAGAAATAACCGAGCATCCATCGGATATGGTGGCCATACAGACAACCTACCTCAATAACTTTTGGGTTATCGGTTCGCCTGACGGCACTTATGGCTATTATGATGAGCAATGTATTGCGACATTTGAACACGATCGTATCCATGACCCGGACTATTACAACGTCTACGCCTTGGGAGAGTGGGGCGTCATCCGCTCCGGCTCGGAATTCTTCGGCTCGTTTAATCGCGGACAGCACACTGCCGAGTGCAGGTTCAATCCGGACCTTGCTCTGCATATCAGCGTCGACAATAACGTATTGCCTTATATCTCTTACACGTTCTGGCAGATTGATTACTCCAATGATATTACGATTCGCCAGGTTGATGAAATCACCGCCGAGAGCCCGAATAACACCGCCCGCAAGTCAGCACTCCTGGTTGCCCGGAAACTCAAGGAATTGGGCGTGAACCGAATCTATCTGCACGGGGACGCATCGACGCGAAACGCCAGTACTATTGATGACCAGAAGAGGTCGTTTCTTGATTTGGTGATTTCCACTCTCCAATCCGAAGGAATAGAGGTGATAGACTGCGTGGGCCATAAGAACCCGAGCGTGCCGATGTCGGGCGAGTTCATTAATGCAATCTTTGAACGGATTGTTCCGGGAATAACCATTCTGATTGGAGAGCATTGCTCAGCTTCCGTAGAGGACTATATGAGCGTTCAGAAAGACGAGAACGGCGCCATACTGAAAACCAAGGTCAAGAATAAAATCACGATGCAGACCTATGAGCAGTATGGTCACCTTTCGGATACGTTCCGCTATGTCATCACGGATTTAGTCCGTGAGCAGTTCCTCTCATTCTCCAACCGGCGCAAGCGTAATCTCTATGCCCGAGACGGAGTTATCCATTTCTTCAATCCTGACACGGAGTATAAGTACAGTCGGGAGATAGTCTATGCCATGCCTAATGCCAACGGCAAATTCGCGTTGGTTCAGGGCAGGCTCTGCGGGGAGAAATGGCATATTGTGAATCTGATGCTCCGGGAGACATCGTCCACGGATGAGATAGCGGAGATTCTTGTCAGAATAAAAAGCCCTCAGACCATAATTGAATGCGCCCCGGCATATTTCCGGTTTGTCAGAGAGCTGCGCAAAGAGATTCCCAATGTCAGGGCAATGAATGAAGTTGCCGATGTCAGCCGTCGGATAGCCGCCACGTCCGATTTTGTAAAGAATCATCTTCTGTTCAGCGAGCGCTTGCTTCAAGAGGATTCGGAGTACTCTCTTTTCATGACAAACCTGCTGGATTATAACCGGGCCACCGGAGAAAGCATAGAGGCAAGTGCCGTGTTAAGCGGCTTCATTCAGTTCGTTGTAAAATTTCAGTTTTCAGAGCGGTAATCGGGTAACGTGCAATGATATAGTGAGTTAAAGGCTATTTTTAGGCCATGTGAGATTTCATTTTTTTTGATATTTGACACAACCGATTGTTTTTGTGCTTTTCTTTGCGATAAAAAGAGTAAAGCATGGGTATTTTGCAACGGTTTTTTAAGACAAAGGAAACGACGGAAGCTTTGATTGTCAAGGAGGATACCGCTCCTGAGACGAACAATCAGAGCGACCGCCGTATCTCCGGTTTTGACCCATGGAGGTATCAGCAACTCATGTCAATGATTGACGGTATCTACCATCCGTCGGTTGTCGGCAATAACTTCATTCAGCTGTTCAAGACCATCCCGGAGGTGTTCTGGCCTATTGATTTCATAGCCAAGCGCATTTCGGAAGCTCACTTTGATTTAAAGCGCGTCAAGGATGACAGCCTTGTGTGGTGTAACCGTAACGGAGCTGACAAAATCCTGAAAAGGCCGAACCCTATAATGTCCTGGCGAGAACTCGTCTACCAATATGTTGTGTATAAACTGATCACCGGTAACACATTCTTTCGCGCTGCAATGCCTGAAAGCATAACGGCGGATGCCGTAAAGTATCGGTGGTGTTCCAATTATTGGGTGTTACCTGCTCATCTGGTTCAGGTTAGACCGGTGCAATATGGCTATGGCACTCCAATGTTCGGCATTGCGGAGATTGACGAACTGATTAAAGGGTATACACTTGAAATCGGAGAATACTCCGGCCTCACCATTCCATACTATCAAATACTGCACGACCGCGATGGGTTACCTGAATTAACCAAGGGCGCCGGCTATCTAAAAGCCAACAGCCGTTTGCTGGCATGCAAGAAACCGATAGCAAACCTCATTGCCGTTTATGATGCGCGAAATGTGATATACCTCAAAAGGGGCGCTCTCGGATTCATTGTCGCTCAGAAAGAAGACCCGACCGGAACAGTGGCGCTTGAGCCTGACGAGAAAGCAGCTCTGCGCGAGGAAATCGATAGCAAGTACGGCGTTGCCGAAGGGAAATCTCCTTACGCACTTACTGATATTCCCATTAATTTTGTCAGGACCAATCTTTCAATATCAGAACTCCAGCCATTTGAGGAGACCCTTGAAGATGCAATCAAGATTGCTGCGGTGTTCGGTATTCCTGCCGTTTTGGTCCCGCGTAAGGACCAATCGACATTCAGCAATCAGGATACTGCTGAAAAGAGCGTCTATACATCCGTAATCATTCCGGCGGCCAAGAGATTCTGTGAGGCTATGACTACGTTCCTCGGACTTGAAGCAGACGGACTGTATCTTGATTGCGATTTCAGCGATGTCGCCTGCCTGCAGGTCGGGCTTAAAGAGAGCGAGGAAGTCAAGAAGCTGGTCAACGAGCGCTGCCTCTCGCAATTCAATAATGGCCTCATATCTATCAACGACTGGCGCTCTCAGATTCATGAGTCCGCCCTTGACGGCGAAATCTTCAACAAAACCAAGTTTGAGATGACTCCGGAAGAGATTGTCAGGGTTGATAGCGTAATAAAGGGACAGGTTACTCCCATTCAGAATAACACTATTTCAAATAACAATAATAAACCCTCGAAAGGAGAAGAAAATGAAAGAACAGATGATTAATCTCCAGTACGAAACAAAAGCACTGGATGTCACTGAGAAAGGTATCGTCACCGTTGGGGTGAACGGTATAGGCATCGAGGACTCACAACACGACATCTCAATGCCGGGGTCATTTACGGACACTCTCCGTGATGATATAAAGAAGATGCGTTGGTACCTCAACCATGATACGCGCCAGCTCTTGGGTGTGCCTCTGTCAGGAGAAGAAAAAGATGGAAATCTGATTATGACCGGACAGATGAACCTCAACAAGCAGATTTGCCGTGACGTTTTTGAGGACTACAAGCTGTTTCATGAGGCAGGCCGAACCCTTGAGCACTCTATCGGGGTCAAGGCTATTGCCCGCGATGAAGCAGACCGCCGCAAGGTCAGGAAATGGCGCATGCTTGAGTATTCCACTCTGACCGGATGGGGTTCCAATCCTCAGACGTTTCTTGTCGGGCTCAAGAGCGGCACTGCGGACCAGCTGAGAGATGCCGCCGATTTTATCCGCATGGCGTTCAAACACCACGGATATTCCGACGAGCGACTTAAAAACTACGATATGGAACTCAACTTACTACTCAAATCCCTGAGCGGCGCCATGGTGGTAACATGCCCCTGCTGCGGTCATCAGTTTGATTATGACAAAGAACCTGAGCACACTTTCTCTCAGGAGGTGATGGATGCCGCCTCTGAATTCATTTCATCAATCGGGCGTAACGAGGCACGCCGGCAGATTGAACGTTACCGTCCCGAGATTCAGGAAGCCGTAACTTCGGTTATTGACGGTATGGCTGCTACGCAGAAAGAACTAACGACAAAGAGCATAACAGATGCGGTTGCGTTTGTCCGTTGCCCTCACTGCTGGAGCCGGGTCTACCGTTCAAACTCTCTGCTGATTCCCGATTCAACGGAGGTCAAGACGGATAAAGACGCTGAATCCGGTGAGGGTCAAGGTGAAAACATTCAAAATAAATCGGCCGACGGGCCAACGCCCTCTCTCTCTTTCTGGGAGGCCCTGAATGCTGCAACTCAAAAATAACACTAATCATTTAATTTTCATAATGCATTATGGCAAAAGAATTAACTAAAAAAGAAGTAGAGGAGATTTTCGGCATCAAGACCGCAAATCTTCCTGACGAACAGAAGGCCTTCGTCAATGCTCTGACCGGCGCTTTCGCCGAACTAATCAACAAATCTAATGCCGGGCTTATAACCAATGAGGAATTCACCTCCGAGTTGGAAAATCTCGGTAAACAGATGGCCGCGAAGCAACTTGAGGAGCTTGAAACTCTCCGCAAGGAGAACTCAGACATGATCAAGCAAATCAAGGCCATGGGCGAGTCCATTGAAAAGCTCCAGAAGAAAGGCATCTCGCTTGAAACCGTCAACAAGTTTGACGAGCGACTCAACGAGATGTTTGAAAGCGAAAAGTTCCAGGACTTCGTTTCCGGCAAAACCCGCAAGTCCGGCCAATTTGAGGGATTCTCGCTCAAGGAGGCCGAGACCGCTCCCGTATCGATGACCGATAACTACGAGGGCACACTGCTCATCACTCAGCAGCAGAATCGCGTTGTTTCTCCCATCGCCAAGAAACCCCTGCACATGCGTGAAATCGTTACCGTCCTTGCCGGTGATCCTGCCAATCCTAACCTCGCATTCGCTCAGTGTGACTGGATGGACCGCAATGCGCGTTATGTTTCTGAAAACGGTCGCCTGTCCAAGTCAAGCCTGAAATTCAAGGAGCAGAACTACTCAACCAAACGCCTCGGTACCTATCTCGCGCTTTCCAAGCGTATGCTCAAGAGCCGCGTCTATGTCCGCTCATGGGTTCTTGCCATGCTCCCTGAGGCCGTACGCATGGCCGAAGACTGGAACATCCTCTTCGGTGACGGTAACGGAGAAAACCTCCTTGGCATCGTCAATCATAAGGGCGTTGAGAGCGTGGAGAAGATCGTTACCGGAGCGCTGGTTGAAGGTAAAGCCGGCAGTGTCATGAGCATCACCCCGTACAACAACAAGCAGGATACTCTCATTGAGTTCACCAATCCGCAGCCTATGATTCTGGACGGCATGCAGATCACCATTGAGAATGCCTCTGCTGCCTCGGGCTTGAACAAGACTCATGCTCTGGTAAAGATGAATGACCGTCAGATTCTCATTGTCGGTGCCGCCCTTGACGCTGAAGAAGCTGAATCCACTGTTGCTGCCGTAACCTGGAAAGTCAATAATGGCGCTTTCAAGTCAATCGAGGCACCTAATTCCGGAGATGTCGTTGATACGGCTTTTGCCGTGATGACCTATGGGCAATATTTCCCCAACGCCATCGTGCTCAATCCTATCACCGTGAATGCTATCCGCTCGGAAAAAGATGCTCTGGGCCGTAGCCTTGACCTGATAAAGACAGTGAACGGTGTGAATTACATCGCCTCGCGTCCCATCATCGAGTACACCGGTATTCAACCCGGAAAGTACCTGCTCGGCGACTTCTCGCCCAATGGCTGTGCGATTGTCGACTATACCGCCATGACCCTTGAATGGGCTTCTGACGTTGAGTATATCCTTTCAAACGAGGTGGCCCTCATCGCTCAGGAGGAGGTTATCTTCCCGGTATATCAGCCTTGGGCTTACGCTTACGGAGACCTGGCCGCTCTGAAAGCCGCAATTACCAAACCCATTTCAACCACAACCGTAATTACCACTGAAGACTAATGGACATAATCGTAAGGGGTGAAGCCCAAGAAATCGATTTCGTCCGCCGTGTGTGCCGCGACAAAGTGCGCCGGGGAATGCTCGCCATTCTCCCGGCCACACGTCCGGTAAGTGATGAAGTAGTCAAACTCAAGAATGAGCGAGACGAAATAGCCGAGAAACTGCATGAAGCAGAATCAAGAGTAAAAGAACTTGAAGCCCAATTGCCGGCCATTGCTAATGTTCCCGAAATTAGCGAAACCGTTCCCGAACTTGCGGAAAACTCCGGCGAGGCCGTTCCCGAACCAGTATCCGATAATTCCGACCCCATGGAAGATAACAAGGAGATTGAAACCGAAGATTTAACCGAGGTAAACCTTGACGATGTCAAAGACACCGATGATTGCGATACCAAGGAAGCTCCGGTACCAACGCCCAAGAAAACCCGCTCCAAAAAATCAGAGTAATCAATGCTAATCGACTGCTCATATTTCATAGATGGTCCACGCCATATCCAGAATGCTACACTCGGCAAGATGCCTAATCCCAATGCCGAGGAGGTTAACGCTGCAATTAAAGCGTACATCAAGATATTTCAGCGCCCATTCCTCAAAGGCGTTTTGGGTGTGACCTTTGCCCGCTCTTTGGATACGTATCTCAAAACCCTTGACGATAACGAAGGCGCAGAGCATGATATGGAGCTTGACATGATAATTGAGCAGCTCCGTGAGCCTTTTGCCAACTATGTGTTCTACAAAATCCTGCGTGACGGCAATAGCCAGGCTACGATGACCGGACTTGTACGCCTCAAGTGCGCCAACGACTATGTCTCGCCTATTCGTCGTCAGGTTTCGGCTTGGAATGATATGGTTGATATGATTGCGGACTTTTCTGCGTGGAGCAAATCTGATAACTGCTATGTATCAGGTATAGAGACTGATTCCAATTTCCTTACTAAAATCAATAACCTCAACTTATGAACCGTAGCCGTGAAATAATTGAAATTTTCAATGATGTGGTCAGAGAGATTGCTCAGGAGTGTCAAATCATCGTTACGCACTATCGCACCGGTGAAACGGAAGAGATTGCCTGCCCTGACATAAATTATAAGTTCGGCAATTCCCGATACATCAAAGAAAACCTTGATGAATTGAGCAAAACGAGTGCCGGTTGCGCCCGCAAGCTCCCGATGATTGCATTGTTTTGTCCGTTTCAGGAGCAGCGCGATTCATCTGATTATTTCAGCAAGGCCACGGTTAATATATTGATAGCATGTTCTACATCCCGCGACTGGAGCAATGAAGAGCGGTTAGTTTATTCTTTTCAGAACATTCTCCGTCCGATATATCGCCGTCTGCTTGAGGCGATGAAAGAGGACGGGCGATTTGACTTCGGCTATGATGAGGTCATAAAACACCGCTATTCCGAAAACTATTCTTATGGCAGATATGGTGCTCACGACAGCACCGGGGATGCCGTCAGTGAGCCCATTGATGCCATTAACATTACAAATCTTGAATTAAAAATCACAAATCAAACCTGTAGATAACTATGAGACCTATTAGAACGTGTGATGATTCACATCTCAACACCGGATTATCAAAATGTCCGGTTGATTTCGCCCGGATGAAAGGCGCAATCATCGTCCCTTACGGCACAAAATTACCCGCAAAGCTGACCGCTGAGGAATTGACCAAGCTGGCTCACGCTGATGAACATGAACGCATTTATGGCATTAAAGGCTTCTGTGAATATGCCGTCGAGGGTGGGGAGGCTCAGACCGGGTCGGTCGGTTACGGTGGCCTTCAGGTCACCGGTTATAGCGACCGGGCCGACACGTTTACCCTTGACAAGAACTACCCTGAGCTTCATGCCTCGTTGACAAAATGCTCAAACATGTCATGGGGCGCGTACTTCTTTGATGAGAAAAACTACCTGTATGGTCTGAGCGATGACACTGAGGTACTGGCACCGTTCCCCATGTCAACAATCCACTCAAACGCCACGCCGTATTCGACCAGCTCGGCAAAGTCAACGATGACCGTCAAGTTCTGCCATGAGGATGCACGCGCCGCCATTGAGCGTGCCGACTATGTCAAGCTTGATTTCAACCCTCAGCGAGCCACTCTCGGCCTTACGGCGGTTAAGCTCGTCAAATTGTCTGAAAATGACTATAAACTGGCTGAAAACGTCGGAGGTTACGACCTGACCCCGACTTTCGGCCCTCTCATTGCCGATACGGCTACCGTTATTGACGGAGCGACGGCCGCCACCTACGATGCATTCAAAAAGGCTATTACGCTCACAGTGTCAGGTTCAACCACTCCTAAACTCAAGGCTCCCAAGGTTCTTCTGGAGGCAGGAATCGAGGGCATTGAAGAAGTGTAACAGCTATGTTGAAATACGAGAATGTAACGTTCCTCAGGGAACCCGCTAAAAAACTTACATCGGATGAGTTTATCGCCCTGCACTTGAACGTCTTTTTTCAGGATAGGGACGAAGAAACCCGACGCAAGATGCTCTCAGAGGTCCATGACTTAATCACGGGCGCAAAAAAATCCAAGAAGTAATAATCCGGGGGGCGGTGGTGTTTAACTCCGCCCCTTAATTTTAAGTATGAATATACAAGAGGTTTGCGACATAATCCATAAAATAGCCGATGGCTTTGAGGAAAGCGCTTTGCAGTGCCTTTCAATGCACTCAGGAGATATGGTCGAAGCCATTCGGGAGCAGATTTACTGCGGACAAAACGGCGATGGGGAGTATCTATCACCGTCATATTATACGGACCCATTCTTTGAAAAGAAAGGTCGCTGGTATCACCGTCAGCAAGGTTATATTGATTGGAAATACGATATAACTCCTCCCGAGGCGAGCGCAATGCTTGGCCTGCCACCCCGTCCTGAGGATGTGCCGAACCTGTACATTAACGGCCTTTTCCATTCGGAGATTACGGCAACGTTGCAAGGCGACATTCTTGAGGTTGATTATGGTATGGGTAATGGCTCTGCCATTGTTGCCAAATATGGCGAGTCTCTTTTAAACCCTGGAGATGCAGCCGTGGAGTATTTCAACCGCGAGTATATGTGGCCGTCAATTGAGAAATTCTTTAATGATTGTGGGTACCGATGAGTTGCGCTTGTGAACATAAAAAGATGTCGTCTCAGTACGAGAGAATGAGACGACTGGCCAAAGTAACCGCGGGGATTCACGGGCAAACCATTGCTCTCTATCAAAACGAAGACGGTACTTACGACTTTACTACAGACACTGAGATAGACAAATCTATTGTTGAATTTATTTCTCCTTATTAAAAAATGCCGATAAAAATTACTGATCTGATAGACCCCAATGAGATAGAGAAACTGAAACAGCTTGATTCCGAGTTGCAGAAAGTTCTTGATACTTATACCCGCGTGGCGCGTGACCTTACCAAGGGGCTCGAGATTAGCGTAAATGTTGTGGGCGACATTGACCGTCTGGAAAAGGTCCTTGTTGAAAAGGGTAGGGAAGCCGCTAATGTGCAGCAACAACTAACACAAGTTGTTCAGGAGCAAGGCAAGGTGATAGCCAACACCACTAACACTATCTCCAGGCAACTGATGGAGCAGGAACGCGTCAACAAGACCCAGCGCGAGGCCTATACAGAACATGATAAAGTCAAGAAGCTGCTTGAGCAGTTCCATGACACCTACGAGGGCCAAATCAGCAGGCTTATTAAACTGAATACTCAGCTTTCTGCAAATAAAAAGGCTCAGAAAGAGAACGACAAAGCGCTTTCCGAGGGACGTATGTCAATGGCGCAGTATCAGGCAACACAAGCGGACCTGATAGCTCAACACCGTTCACTGACACAAGAGAAGCGCACTCTGACCCAGCTGATGACTGCCGAAGAGAAAGCTGCTCAATCTCAGGAGGGGAGTTATGTTCAGCTATCCCAACAATTGGAGCTATTGAAAAAGGCTCATAAGGATTTGGGTGATGAGGGACGTAATTCTGACTTCGGTAAGGAACTGGAAGCCTCCATTAAGAATCTTAACGCCCATCTGATAGATATGGCGGCTGATATGGGCGAATTTCAACGCAATGTCGGCAACTACGCCATAGCCGGTCAGCAGGGTGTTGTTGCGACCGAAAGCGTTATTGCCGCTATGAATCAGGAGGCCCGGACCACACAAGACCTCGTAGACCAGACTAAGATTCTGGAAGAGGCAAAGCTCATGCTGAATAAAGAGGATGCCAACTATCAATCCACCCTCGAATCACTCAACGCCAAGATAGAGGAGAATAAGCGCAAACTCACGGATGTAAGCGACATAATCGGCAAGGAAGCTCGTTCAGTCTCCGAGGCTGAGGCTCAGAACAAGCGTCTGTCAGAGGCTATAAAGCACATTGACCTGACATCGGCCGATGCCAAGAAAAAACTGGAAGAGATGCGCAATCAGATAGAGCGCAACAATAGGACTATTGCAGAAGCCTCCGGCACCAATGAGAAGTTTACTGATAGCGTTCTCGGTATATTGGGGGTGAACACAAACCTCGGCAGCTCGTTCCAGTCCTTGGGACAGAATGGAAACTTCATTGAGGGCTTACACACTAAGACCAAAGCTTTTGCGCAAACGCTTATGGGATTGCTTGCAAATCCCTGGGTGATTGCATTTCTCGGTATATCCGGAGTTGTTGCCGGGTTCAAGTGGTGGTATGACTACAACAAGGGACTTATTGAGGCATCACGCCTTACTAAGAATTTTACGGGACTGACCGGCGATGCCGCCGACAAAATTACAACCGATACCCAAGCTATTGCCGAGCACATGGGCAAGAGTTTTGATGACACTATCGGGGCAGCCAACACGCTTGTTCAACAATACGGAATCTCGTGGGAAGAGGCTCTGGCCAAGATTGAAGATGGCATTGAGGCCGGAGCCGATATGAACGGCAGATTTATTGAGAACATCAACCAGTTTGCTCCTGCTCTCCGTGATGCCGGAGTATCGGTTGATGAATTTGTTGCCATACTCGCCGAAACCAGAAACGGTATATTTGATGAAAAAGGCGTTCAGGACATCGTCAAGGGAGGTACCAGACTCCGTGCCATGACAAAACAGATTGCGGAGTCTCTTGACGCTTGCGGCATCTCCTCAAAGCAGATGCAGGAAGACCTCGCCAGCGGCAACATCACCATGTTGGAAGCTGTTCAGCAAGTTTCCGCCAAGCTCAAAGAACTGCCGGAAAACTCTCAGGAGGCAGGCATGCTTATGAAGAACGTCTTTGGCAGAACCGCTGCCGAGGGCGGCACATTGCTTATTCAGTCGCTTGCGGATGTCAATACAAATCTTGATGTCGCAAAAGAGAGCATGGGCGATCTCGGCAGGCTCAACCGTCAGCAGATGGAGGCTCAAAAAGAACTCAACGAGACTCTTGCGTCCATATTCAAGATGAGTGGCACCAATTTTGAGGAAATGACCGTCCACGCCAAAACATACATATCCCAGGGACTGACCAATATAATCAAGGGTTGTGTTGATATTGTAAATTGGTTTATCCGGATGTATAACAAATCAATCGTTGTGCGCGGCGCCGTAAACAGTATCGCAAACTCGTTCAAGACAATGTGGGAGGTTGCCAAGTTCATTCTGAATCAGGTTGTAGATTCCTTCAAGGCTATGGGCACCGTAATAGAGGGAGTTGTAACTCTCGACTGGGATAAAGTGAACAAAGGCTGGAGTGACGGCATGAACGCTCTTAAGGGCAACGTTGAAACGATGGCCCGGAACATCGCTTCTAATACTGCAGATGCGTTCAACAATACTCTCAGCGGTGAGTTGCAGGAGGTGTCCGTTGGCCTTAATGCCAATCTTTCCGGTGTCGGTTCCACTCCCGCCAAAACCAAAGAGCCTTATACTCCCCCGTCTAAAGAGCCTACCGATCAGGAAAAAAAGAACGCCGAAAAAGCCGCCAAAGAGGAACTGAAGCGTCTTCACGAGCTTGAAGAATCCAAGATTGCGATGATGGCTGATAGTCATGAAAAGGAGCTTGCCATGATTAGTCTGAAATTCAAAAAGAAGATTGATGAAATCAAGGGAAACGGGGAGACCGAGAACGCCCTGAGGATTCAACTTGCAGAGCAGTGTCAAAAAGAGATAGAACAATGTGAATTGAAGTATCAGCAAGAGCTCGCGAAAATTAATCTTACCAACCGTCTGGCATCCGTCGAAAAAGGAAGTCAGGAAGAGCTTGATTTAAAACTGGCCCAGCTGGAAGCATCCCGCGAAGCGGAGATTAAGGCCGCTGAGAAAACCGGTGCCGATGTCGACTTAATCAATGCTAAATTCAACCGGGAACGTACCGAACTTAAAGAGGAATATGCAAAGAAGCAGATACAGAAAGAGCAGGAGCGGTTTGCGAATGAAGCCGCTATTGCGGATAATGCGTACAATACCCAGCTCAACGCACTCAACAGCGAGTATGCAGAGGAACTGAAAGCCGCCGGCAATAATGAGACAAAACGTGAGGAGATAACCCGAAAGCATGAGGAAGCGGTCGCACGGCTTTCAGAGGACTATGCACAGCAGCGGGCGCAAGCCTCGATTAAAATGTTTGAGAAATTGTTGCAGAATGAGGACTTGTCGGCCGAGGAGCGAATCAAACTTGAAGATGAACTTGCAAAGGCGAAGATTGAATATGAAAAAGCAGTTACAGATGCCGTCATCGCCGAGAATAAGCGGAAGGTTGATTCTGATAACAAAGCCACCGAGAAGCGCAAGGCCAACGCTCAGCAGTGGCTTCAGGTAGCGGCTGATTCACTCAATTCTATCAATGAACTTGTCTCTACGGTCTATGATGCCAAGATTTCCAAGATAGAAGAAGAGCAGGAGGTTAATACAGCCGCCGGGGAGGCCGAGGTTGAGAGAATTACCGACCTCGTAGAAAAGCAGGTCATCACCGAGGAAGAAGGTGAGGCCCGCAAGAGAGCCG
The DNA here is from genome assembly GCA_014802435.1 of Bacteroides sp. Lineage (GTDB taxonomy): Bacteria > Bacteroidota > Bacteroidia > Bacteroidales > Muribaculaceae > UBA3263. The sequence continues at coordinate 45,073 of JAAVCG010000031.1, forward strand.
CTGAGGCTCAGACGGCCAGGAAGAATGAGGAACTGGAGAAGAAAAAGCAGGCGTTGAAGCAGAAGCAGGCCGTCTGGGATAAGGCTAACAGTGTTGCTCAGGCCGGAATTGCAACCGCTTTGGCAATAATGAACGCGCTCAAGATGACTCCTTTCCCTGTTGGTATCGCCATGGCCGCTATCGCCGGAGCAATGGGCGCCGTTCAGATTGCCACAATCCTTGCAACTCCTATTCCCAAATACGCCAAAGGTACGGACCGACATAAGGGCGGCCCGGCAATTGTAGGTGACGGCGGTGTGCCCGAATTGGTTATCTTCGGGGGCAAGTCATGGATTACCCCTGACACTCCCACCATAGTTGACCTCCCTGCCGGAGCTGTGGTCAAGCCCGGCATTGACGGGGTGGATGACAATATTGCCGGCCTTATGCCGTTAACCGAAGCAAAAGAAAACAACCCCGTTATAGTCAACAATGATTATGGACGCCTGGAGGATAAGATGGAGACCCTTATCCAAGTGACACGCAAGCACTCCAGGTTTATGCGTGGCGCCACTAACGAGAATCATTACAACCGATATTCTTCATTACGCATATGAAAGAAAAACTTGAACAGCTGACCCTTTCGCAATTCGTTGACCTCGTCTGCGGAGATACGACCGTATTGCTAAGCTCAAATGAAGCGCCGGATGCGGAAAGGATGGTCGCCATAACCCGCGACATCGTCTTTGAGTACAAAACCATAGCAGACCCCAGAGGCACAAACTCTTATTGCAAGCACGTTGAGCAGTGGATAAAGGCAAAAATCAGCGTCATTATCTTCACGATGTGCAGTAACCTTGTTTCGCTCAATCAACATGGCAGAGCGCGTGAAATCCTCTCGGCATACGGTATGTCCGCTTCCGCATGGAGTGATAGCCGTATTGATGGAATAGTTCAGGCTAAACTCGCCCAATCTCAGCGGGAGCTTGATGAATTGGAGAGGGAAAATGAGAAGACCATAGGCGAGAGAGAGAAGATTCGCGCTCGCTTTGATGAACAGACGGCCTATCTGATGGCTTACTTCAAATTCCAGATTGACCCCGAGACAATCAAGGCTACGCTATACGCCAACCTCGTAGCGCGTCATAACCGGGAGGTCAAGGCTCAGTTGGCAGCCATGAAGAAATAATAAATATTTTTTTGATTTTTCTCTTAAAAAATTTGCATATTAGCAACAAAATTGTTACCTTTGCAGTGTAATTTTTAAGAGCACATTGAATTATGAAAATCTCAGAATTAACGAGACTAATTGCGAAAGCCGGATGTTATCTCCTGAAACATAAGACAAGGCATGATTTATGGATTAATCCTGCAACGGGTGAAACATTTTTAATACCGCGTCATCAGTCAGAAGAGGTCCCCAAAGGTCTTGCGCATGCGGCAAAGAAATGGGCTGGGGTTGACTAACCCCACTCATTTCATTCTCTAATAATATGAGATACAAATTAATGGCATTTTTATAAACATTTATGACAGATGAAAATTAAGGCAGTTGTAGAGAAGAATGATAACAATTTCTATGCGATTACGTGTGACGACGTGATTGCCGGTTGTCATTTCGGTGGCTATGGCTATTCCGTAGCGGAAGCCAAAGCCGATTTCATGGAAGGGATTGAGGAGTCTCTGGAAGTTGCTAAAGAAATGGGAAAGGATGTAACGATTTCTCCCAAGGATATTGAAGTAGAGTTTCGCTATGATATTCCCTCTTTCTTCAATTACTTTGATTGGATTAATATTTCAGCCTTTGCAAAGCAGGCTGGGATTAACGAGTCAAAAATGCGGGCCTATAAATCCGGCCTTGCATCTGCATCTGAGAAAACACTTGCAAAGATTCTTTCCACTATCAAGGAGATGGGAACGGCCATGTCAGCCGTAGCTCTATAGCTCTTCCCTCGTGCTCTTAATTACACAAAGCTGAGTGTTCCCTATGGGACACTCAGCTTTACTGTTTTTCCAAGGGAATTGAATAAATATCGTGGGGCGTTCGTAATCACTTGCAAAATCAGCAAGTATTATGAACAACAAGAAGCATAAGCTGTCACGGCTTGAAAGAATCGAGAGAAAATGTAACCTCATACTCTCACAGTTAACAACCCTGAGTAATGTGCGCGTCTTCCGCTCGGAGATGATGGATGATGCAATAGAGCGCATGCACATCAACGCCCGCAGAATGAGGGCGCGTGCCCACAGAGACGCTGAGAATATCAGGAAGGCGTTCCAATCCAAACGAAGCTGACCGATGGAGCTGGAACACCGTATTGTTGAGAATCTATCCTGGCTAAAACACCAAGCACGCCGATACTATGGTAACCCGTATGATGCCGAGGACCTCGTAAGTGATACCATAGAAAAGATTCTTACGAACCGGTCTCACTTTGATGGATTTAAGGATTTCAAACCATGGGCAATGGCCATAATGCGTAATATCTTCATCACGCAATACAACCGTAAACTCTGCGTTCCGTTCGTAGGGATAGATGGAGTCCACTCCTATTCTTCACCGATTGCAGCCGACCATAGAGAGTCCATTAATCGAATTCTCTCGGCGATACGTCGGTGTGCTCGTGAGTCAATAGCGATTGAATGTGTTGTCCTTTATGCTAAGGGCTACACCTATAAGGAAATCTCCGCAATCCTCGGAATCCCCATAGGAACCGTGATGAGCAGAATCAGTAACGGGCGAAAGATGTTGCGCGATGTATTGGAATAGTATATATTCCTGACCAAATGTAAGTAAATGTTAAGGTGGTAAAATGGTGGTCATTCTGTTTGCATAACTCGTTAAAAATGACGAACTTTACAGTATAATAAACAACAAGTCAAACCAATAACCGCCAATGTTTATGGAAAAGAAAAACAATTTTCGCGTAAGAGTGATGAAGTATGCGTGGCAACTCTGGAAAGCCACCAAGCAACAGTGGAGAATCTGCATGCTTAAGGCCTGGCAACTTTATCGCCTTGCCAAGGCTATGCGCAAGGGGGTGGTTACGTTCTATTACTCCAAGGCAGACGGTTCCATCCGTAAGGCCGCAGGCTCGCTGAAAAACGTACCCGCCGGCGCCACTCTTGGCGGCAAGAAAGTAACCAAACCCTCTTATAAGACCATGGCTTATTTCGACACTGAGAAAAACGCCTTCCGCTCATTCAAGATAGAGAATCTGATTAGCGCGATAATAGAACCGTAAAACTTCGGTTTTTTTGTCGCTGTGAACTCATGTTGCAATAATTCAGATAGTTAAGCTTCATTTTTGAGTTTTCTGAGAAATCGGTTTTTTAAGCATTTGGCTCAATGGGCGATGTTTTGCCTTACATTTGCTTAAAAGACCGGTTTTATGCTGACAAAATACTACATTGAAATATCGGGCGTCCGTCACGAAGTTCCATCTCACTGCATAAAGAATTGGGATGAGGTGCAGTGTGTATATAAACGTGCTGATTTCAGTGGCGTTACCCGCTCGTTCACCTCGCAGTTTGAATTTGTCAATGAAATATATTCCCTATTGATGGCGCTTTACCTTGACCAAGGGGTTAATGCGCAGGCAACATTGATTCTCATGACCATCACCAACAGCTGGGAATGGGAGGAAAGGTTCTCGGCCCCGATTGATTTTTCTTCCATCACGTGGGATGACTACGTAATCAAGGTAAACTGTCTGGACGATTCGTTAGGGGCGATAATCAAATCAAAAAAGGGCGTGACGTATGAATTGGAAATCGGGGAAGAGATTTCCTGCGGTACCCCAGTGGACTTGCGTAGAATCCCGATGACTGAATCCGTAACATTCGGGCTTATGGGAGAGAGCAAGGATGACTCTGCGGAAATGGAAGTCACTCCGTATAAATCCGAATGTAAAAACGTTAACGCTGACATGTCGGACGCAATACTCACATCCTTCGGATACTTTATGCCTGCTTACACGATTAATGACGAAATATACATAAACAACGTCATAGAATTTCAGGACCAGGATGATTCCGAAAACCCATATATCATCAAAGCAAAGGAAGATGTCTCACTGACTATAAAAGCCGGTATGCGCATAGAACCGACAGAGGATGATAAATGCCAATATTGCCGTCTTGTCAAAAAAGATGAATCCGGCATGTATAGTCAGGTAATGAATTTGGCAATGGATAACCATCCTGATAAGGAATTTAAAGGTCATGTGTATGATATCCCCTCTTATATTCCTGATAAATCACAAGTATTATTTGTATGGGAAACATGGACTTATTGGGAATATGACACCTCAATCCGTCAGTGGGTTGATACAAAGCTGGGGTGGGATGAGTTTCAGCTGCAAACGGCCACCATAGACCTGAAAAAAGGTGAGGAATTGGCAATCACGGGAGGGTCAACTTATAGGAATGGAAATACTCGGCGTGACCCGATGAGAATCCTGTCTCAAAAAATTGAGTTCTCATGGACGGCAAAAGGAGAAACCGTGAGGGTTAATTCAATTCAGCCCGAGGAGCTGTGTGACCGAATATTTGACAAGATGACCGAGGGTAAAATCACAGCATACAGTTCTTTTTCAGACCATGATGAGCGCCTGACTGACACTGTCCTTTTAGCTGCTGAAAGCATAAGAGGCATTGAGGGGGCTAAGATATATTCATCTTTCAATGATTTCGTTGAGTGGATGGAGGTAGTCTTCGGCTATACTTACTATCTGGAACCGAAGCAAGAGATAAAGTATGTCGGCACCGCACCCTTTGCCTATACGGAGACATGCAAAAGGGAGGACATCATATTTGCTTACTGTGGCGATTCGGAGCGCGGAGATATAGTTTTCCTCAATCAATGGGGCGTGTTTGCCGTGAGAAATAGAAAGGATGGCAAGTTCTATACCAAATGGATTGCTATGGATGCCACCCGGCCCTGGACTGAGTATAACGCATCGCACGACAGAGCCCGCAGGGATATGATATTTACTTGTGATGATACCCGCTATAGGGTAAACCATAAGTTTCAATTGGAAGAAGCAGGGAGCACCCATGAGCAAAAGGTGAGGTTTGTCCATAGGTCTGAACTCTACAAAGCGGATTCGCCCCGGAGGATTGAAGATGTCGTTGACGTAACGTATAGCGTTGATAATTCCCGAATCTACTCTTCCATAGAGATTGGCTATAAGGAGCAGACCTATGATAATATCAATGGCCGCTATGAATTCAACTTCAATAATACCTATTCAACCGGCTGCACGGCCTTTGACAAGAAGCTTTCCCTCATCAGCAAATATCGGGCAGACAGTTACGGCATAGAGTTTACGTGTCAGAAGCGTGGCTCTGATTCTACGGATTCTGCTTCCGATAAGGATATTTTCTTTGTTTATACGCAAACCGTTCAGGGAAAAGATAATCAGCCGACGTTGGTTATCCCCGTGGTTGAGGACGTGAAGGGCGTCCCTTCTGCATTGGTCTATAACACTCAGTTCACTCCCGTTGACTGCCTGTTGGTCAATAAGGATTATATCTGTATGCAGTCCAAGGACCTTAATCTTACGTTCGCTTCATCTACGGGCAACAGCGAGGTGGAGATAGGAGGAGAATCTATGAAGCGAAATTTTGAGCTTCATGGCTCTTTGTTCACTTGTGGGGTCCTCCAGTTCACTTGCTGTGATGTCGATTCGGATTTAGACGAGAATCAACTGATTAAAGTAGAAAGTCACGGCATGATTTATACCGGATTTATTCAGGAAGCGGCTTTTCACTATGCTATGGAAGAGGCCGTCAAGTATAAACTTTTGGTTAAAGACATCAAGTTATGCTAATCAGTCCTTTTACACCGCTGTTCTTCCCGTCAAAAAAGGCTGACGGAATCAGTGGAGAATACATACAGACCTTTGCCGAGACCGACATTATCCGGATTCAGGTAATTGCCGGCAAGTTTGCCATAGACCCTCCTCGGGTATTCATTGAGCCCGGACATAAGTTTATGACGTCTCTTGACTGGTGTACATGGCCGATTAACTCCGACCAGACGCTATACTATACGGAGACGAATCTATCCAAGGGATGTTACTCCATAGAACTCCCCGGCATAGGTACTTGCGCTCCTTTCAGAGTAACCACTGATGCCAGGGAGCTGGAGAATACAACCCTCATTCAGTATGCAATGAAAGATAACCGCCAGCGCTCTGATGTGTTTTTTGAAATAGACGGTAAGTTACAGTTCTTTGATTTCAGAGTCCCCGGCGGCTTCAAGGATAGCGGGTGGGGGTTTGGAGTGGAGTCCGAGCAGTTTACTACGGACCGCGCCGATATAATTCAGCTCTATGGGGTAGACTCCGTGCAGAAAAAATTCACTTTGGGCAATAGTCAGGGCTGCCCTGTATGGTTCGCGGAGCTGCTTAACCGCATCTTATGCTGTACATATGTCTATTTTGACGGCGAACGATACGCCCGAAAGGATAGCTCAACTCCTGAAATGACCATGCTCCTTGACGGCATCAACAGTTTCGTCTTCACTCAGAATCTGCAAAAAGTGGTCAATCTGCAGCCCTCGATAGAACTTATGAATAAGCAACTTCTCCGCAGGGCTAATGACGACTATCGCAAGCTAAACAATAATGTTAACAGAATAATCTAACCGAAAGATGGCTATCACGCAGAATGAACTTAACGAAATAATTTCGGAGGTTGAAAAATCCCTGAGGGAAAGCTCAAGGACTATCGAACAACTTCCCATTACTCAGAGCGTCTCAGGGGGCACTCTCGTAGAGATAGGTTATGGCAGAAGTGCCACAATGGACGTCCTCAAACGTTACATAGCTCCGCCCGGCAAGCAGGAGGGCCAACTTTATCCCGGAGAGGAGGGCGCCAAGTTGGAAGCAGCGGTTAATTCAATGAGTGGCCGTTATCCTGACTTGGGACACTTCGCTACGGAGGATGCTCTTTACCAAAAGCTGAACAGTACGGACACATTCTGCGACCTGACGCTCAAGATGGCCACTTTTACCGTGGGCGGGACGAAAGAGACGCCTCGTTATTCGGGGGTGTTGATTCAGGTGTTTGACCGGAATGTAGCCGAGAATACGGGCAGCTGCCGCATGGGGCAGTATCTGTTCAGGGACGGCATGAAAGTGCATTATCGTTCCATCTATAACTTCAACGGAAGCTCTCCTGAGATTAACGACTGGATAATCAATGAGCTGAACACGGTTCATTTCTTCGCCCGTTATGATGTCATCCATAGCTCTCAGGGGGCGACGGATGACCGGGGAAAAATCACTCTTGACACTGTGCTTGCGCGCCCCGGATATATTACCTATCTGGAGCGGGACGGGGTGTTTGTTACGGAAGCATATGCCGGGACATGGCATACCCGTTGGGGTAATGCTGACGCCTTAGGCAGGCAGACGGCCAAGGGCGTTATCCCCAAGGCAAACACTATCTATGTCTGCACGGACTCAGGTCAGGAGTATACGGTTATTGGCGGCAAGCTGACCCCGGCGTCCGTGCGGCCTGAGCGTCTGCGTGTGCTTTCTTGGAATGTAGGGTGCTTCGGCAAGGGGAACAGCAGCTCCTTCATGGCTGAAAGTGCCTCCGGTTATGAGGAAATCAGGTTAGGCTTTGCCAAGATGTTTAATCACATCGGGGCGGATATTATCGGGCTTTGTGAGTACCGCGACAGCATTTTCAGCGGTAAGAATATTCGAGATGACTTATTCGGAGGCTATCCGCAAGCCATTCTGACGGACGGCTTTGAAGAATATACGGGCAAAGGCATTTTCGCGCCGATACCTATGCGCAATAAGACGGAGATAAGCCTGCCCGGCGGTAATAAAGCGCTGGAGTGCGAGATGACGATTGGCGGAAAGACTTTCGTTGTTTGTATGACTCATAATCCTTGGGCTGCGAGCAGCTCCGGAGTGGACAATAACATGAAGGCAATAGAGCAGCTGTGTGCGCGCTATAAGTATGTTGCGCGCGTATTGCTGATGGGAGACTTCAACGTTCTGCGGGAGAATGAGGCGGAGAGATGGCAGAAGTTTAGAGCCGCGGGGTTCACGATGGCTAACCATGGGGCAGTCGGGCCGATACTGACATCTTACAACAATGTCAAGTGTACAAACACGATTGACAACATCATGGTCAAGGGAGCAACGATAGCGCGCGTCGGCACGGTTCAGTTCACTCCTGATGACTGCGACCCGGATAACCCCGTTAGTGCCGACGAGGCAAAATGGGATGCCGTGAATCTCAGTGACCATTTCCCGATATATGCCGACGTGATTTTCTAATCAATAACAAAACGAATGTTTTATGGAAAAAGAATTTTTAAAGCCCACTTCACTTGACCCGAACCGAGCTCAGGGAGACTATTATCTGCGCAAAGTCATCAGTGACACCAAGGCCGCCCGTCAGGCCGCCGACGCAGCCTTAGCTCAAGCCTTTGACGTGGTCAAGTTTACCGGAGTGTTACCGGGCGTACCCTCTTCATGGACTCACGTTGCTGACGCGTCAGGAGTCAAGTCTACTGATAGTGGTTATGACGTAATGTATGACTCCGTCAATAAACGAATGATGCTACTTAACGTCGAAGACGGAAAAGCAACATATTACACTCATTGGAGCGACGCTGACAAATTCGGTGTCGGCTCCGGTTCTTTCGGTTCATACCGTACGTTCAAACCTTTTGAACATAAAATCTATTCGAATGATAAAATCCTTTATGTGTATGATGGTGAGCAGATGATTGCTTTCGCCAATCTCGCTGATGCATCTCTTCTTCAGGATGCTTTTGATGCAGCTGCGGTCAAGACTTTTGATGACCTTTGGATCGCAATCGGCGGCACAACAACTAACAAATCATACACAGACCCCGAAGGAAACCTTATAGGCGGTAAGAAATCCGCTTACTCGGAGGCCGTCAAGTATTTTGTCAATCAGGTCAAAAATATTCTCTCTCAGGATGAAGTCGATAAATTGAAAGAAGACATCTCCAACTTGCAGGGTGGCTCCGGAGCCGTCGCTATTAAATTCGCCGGCATTAAGGAACCTGAAATTTTCCCGTTACAAAGCACTATCGTTCTTGCTACCAATTGGCGATATGATGTATTCTTTTCTCTTGAACACCAAACTTTCTATCTTGAAGCGCGTTGGCCTGATACATTCATAATCGGCCAAGAGCCTACGCGCGGTGAAGTTGTTGCTTGTTTCGGGTCATGGCCCGACTGCAAACCGATGTCCCCATTTGACTCAAAACTTGAAATGGGTTACTATGGAACTGTGGCCGATGGTGCCATTGTTCCTCACGAGAACCGAATTTACGTAGACAAGGACGGCCATCTGTTTGCTCAAAATGACAATACTCTTGTATCATCTATTCTTCCGGTGGGAGACAACTCCACCATTGGTGACAATGTAGCGCTCAAAAATATACACATGGAAGTTGACCCCTCAACCGGAATCCTTTCCGTCTCCAACTCCAAGGGCGTTAGCTCCATGACTATGGGCATATACAACACCATCGGTTCAAGCAACCTCATCCAGTCTAACGTCACCCTCAGCGACCGAGCCGCCCTTAACGCTCATGTCGTATCTTATGCTGCCACCGGCCTCCTCTCCATCCGTCACGTCATCGACGGCAGCGCCTATTCCGGTATGGAGCATATCAACATGGGCGGCTATAACGTCATGGGCTCTAACAACAAACTCGCTTCTAACATCAACATCGGCGATAAGGTAACGATTGAAAACGGGGCGATTTTCCCTGCAAATATAGGCATCGTGATTGTTGACGGGCGCGTGCGCGTCTACGGACATGAAAAGCTCATGGCCGCCGGTTATGTCCCTTATGTTTTCCGCAAGGCTAAAATTAGAAGCATGTTTAATATGACGAGAGAAGGAGAGCCTGTTAATGGTGACCGTGACGGAGACAGACTCCTTCAAAAAAAAGGATGGCGCAGTCACGGTTCCTATCGAGCCTACCGCATTATTGATAGCGAACTCTATTTCTCACTTGATGGCAAACGATTCTGGTCAAAACCTGATGAATCTCTTGGATTCAGTAGAGATGCGGTGGACCTTGTGCAACCGGATATCTCATGGGAAAAGGGCGCCTGCGAGCTGCGCGTTCCCTATGGCCGAAAGTATATAAACGGCGGTAAAGCTTCGGATGCGTATTATGAACGTGGCCTCAGAAATCTTAAAATTGAATACGCGCTTGCCTTTGGCTTGCCTATTGATTCTGCATATCGCCAAGTAACTCCTGCCGATATGATTACGCCCCTGATGACGTTTACCGTCCGATTTAACAATACCGGTATATATGTGGACGGCGAAGGATTCTATTCGTCGGCTTATTTATGGTATAAAAACCCTACGGAGAATCGCAATGTAGGATGGACCTTCGGAAAATAAAAAACTTGAGCGCGACAAGCGCTCAAGAATCAAACCAGGCGCGCGACAAGCGCTCCAGTATATCTAAGGCGTGCGACAAGCACTCCATAATTCACAACAAAGGTACGAAAAAATTAAAACATAGCAAAATATGAGTCAATTTTTTACACGAAAAATTAAACCTCCATGACTCTTGCGGCCACGGAGGTAAATGTCGCACGTCACTCTTCGCCGTTGGCCAAGCGCTGCTTGCGGTCAGCGGCGCGGATGGCCTCAATGACAAACGCCGACTGGTTTTTCTGACGTTTCAGAATCTCGACAATGTCATCGGGCACTCGGAAGCCGATACTATTGCGCGCGCCGATAGTCTTGGGGCGACCGGCTCCGGCCCTTTTGCCGCCGTGAGTTGATTTTTTTACTTCTTCGTTTGGATTTTCCATAATTATATGTTAATTTTGCAGTGGTTTAACCCGAACAAACAAAAGGGCGCCTCCCTGCCAGGAGGTCTTTAAGACTTTAGTCACCCTATTGGATTAGAAAATTGTCAGTGTGATGACCGCAATTTTCAATTTCCAAAGCCTGATTGAGATTGTAAACTGTATCATAGCTTTGTTTGTTTGGGTTAGGCCTTTCTTTTTTTTCGGCGTCAGGCGTTGTCCCATAAATCTCTCTTGATTTACACTGCAAAGTTACGAAAAATTTTGAAAATATCCAAGCGTTTTCAAGATTATTTTTAATAAAAATTGTAACTTTTTTACCTGACAATGAAACGCTTAAAACAACAATTTGATGAGTTGACCTTCAAGGAAAAACTCTGTTATCTCCTCGCATTTTTATCCATGAGTGCGGCGTTCGTTATGGCTTTCATGGGAATGTTCATGCCCCCTGAGGGCGAAATTCATAACTCAGTGCTCTATGCTTTCGCCCTGGTGTTATTATTCGTCGGCGCACTACTCGGAATAGACATGAAATATGAAGCCTTGCGCGACAAATTCAAACGCGATATCCTCGACTATATCCAAAACCTTAACCTCCCCAATCCAAATGAAAGCAAGCACCAAAGCCCGGAATCTGATTCAACAATTTGAGGGCCTCAGACTCCAATCGTATCTATGTCCGGCCCGTCGCTGGACTATCGGCTACGGCCACACCGGCCCCGACGTAACCCCCGCAATGACCATCACCGCCGCCCGCGCCGCCTCGCTCTTTGACGCCGACCTCGCCCCCATAGAAGACCGACTCAACGCATGGCTCACCGCCGACGGCCTGACCCTCACCCAAGGCCAATTTGACGCGCTATGCTCCTTCACCTTCAATCTCGGCCTCTCGGCCCTCCGCGGCTCAACCCTATGGCGCAAAATCATCGCCAACCCCGCCGACCCCTCAATCCCCGCCGAGTTCGCCCGATGGGTCTACGCCACCCAAGGAGGCAAGAAAATCAAACTCCCCGGCCTCGTCAACCGCCGCCAAGCCGAAGCTAAACTATGGCAAAGCTAAACCCCGCCGCGGCCCTCATCATCGGGCTCTTCACCGGATGTTGCCTCGGACGCCTGCGCTACGCCTCTGAGGAAACATCCCCTCCTGCCCCGCGGGTCATTACGGACACCATCACCATCACCGATACGCTCCTGATAACTCAACCCGCCCCAAAGGCCCAAACCATCATCCGCTACGTTGACGCCCGACTTCCCATCGCTCCCGTCGACTCCGCAAGTAACACTCCCGCCCCCGCCGCCTCCGCCAACGTTACCATCCCCATCACTCAAGCCACCTTCACCGACTCCACTACTTACACGGCATGGGTCAGCGGCTACAATCCCCGCCTTGACTCGCTCCGCCTCTACCCGCAAACCCACACAATCCACTCCCTGCAAACCATCGCCGCCCCCAAACCCTCACGCTGGGCCCTGAGCATCGGCGCCGGCATTGCCGCCACACCCGCCGCCGGCATCCAACCCGCCATCTTCATCGGCGCCACTTATACGCTCCATCCCCTATAAAATCCATCCATTTGATTACGTTAAATATAGAAAATAGCCCCGTTGTGAAACGCGGCTATTTTATTGTTTGGAGTGAATATTTACGAGGTACGGTTTGTAATCCTTTCCGGAACGCCGGTGATGATGTTTTATTGTGATGATGTGTTAAGGCGTTCCTTCGGGTCGCTGTGATGGGCGGCCCTTTTTATGGTCGCATACCAAGAGAGAGGCCGAGGCGCTCAAGAATACGCTCGATTTCATCCACTGACTTGGCGCCGAGCCTGCTAATCTTGAACAAATCCTCACGGGTGAGCCTCACTAAATCCCTCAGTCGGCTTATGCCCGCATCATCAAGAGGGATAGCTATCCGCATCGGCATATCAACTTCAATGATATGTGCCGAAAGAAGCTGCTCCATGTGGAGCCTCACCTCATCATATTTATCAAAAGAATTATCAGGAGTAGGTCTTTCGTACATAATATTTTAAGAAGAAATGGAGAGAGGAACCACCCTCTCTCCCAAGTCAAACCAATAAGCCACCGGTCTATGGTAGAACTTACTGACGCTGCAAAGATAACACTTTATTTTAAATTATCCAAAACCTGACGTACGGCCTGTGTCGCCATTTCAGGAGTTACGGAAATATAAGCGTAGAGCGAGGTGCCTCCCTTGTTCACCTTATGACCGAGAATATAGTCTATTACACTGGTCCCGATTCCAAGATTAAAAGCGTGTTGCGAGAATGATTTTCGGGCTGAATAATAGATTAGCTGATTGATACCCGTAGCGTTCGCAATGTTTCGCAGGTGGTTTTTGACGAAGTTATGATGGCTCCGCAATGATTTACTATGCGCAACGCATATATGGCCGTCGCTATCTTTGTATCGGCCTATAATATCCTTCGCTTCATCAGGGATATCAAACTCCACATATTTGTTAAATTTTGGCTTGAGTTCCGTCTTCTTCCTTATGTAACGAATTGTATCCGTCTGCTTATTGAAATCGATTTCCAGCAGGTCCGCGAGATTAATACCTCCGAGATAGTAGGAAAGCATGAAGATATCACGGGCTTTTGCTTGCCACTTGTTAGTTATCTCCATATCCCTGAGTTGCTTTACCTCGTCAACTGAAAGCCAGGATTGGCGTATCTCAGTCGGCGGCAACTCGTACCTGAAAAACGGATCAACTCGAAATTGAACATAGCCACAGCCCTTCGCGTAGTTAAGCAGGGTTCTCAAGAAAGTAATAATGATACGAACCGTCGAGGGCTTTGCCCTACTGCGAAGTTGCTTGTCAAGGCTGAGAATAGTCGCATGCGTAACATTTTCGGCAAGCATAGACCCGTTTATACAACGTGATATGCAATTCCACTGTGTTCTATAACATTTTGCAGTACTCGGCTTGATTCGAGCATAGGTTATATACTCATCAAATATAGATTGAAGAGTGCGATGCTTGGAGTTGCCGGCGTTCAGGAGTTGATAAACCAGTTCCGGACAAGTCAGGCCGCTGGTATATTCAAGCCCATCAAGCACTGACTGATAGTATTGGAGATACTTGCGGACCTTGACGTTGAGCATAGCCGCATCAGGTCGTTTGACGACATGGCCGTTCTTAAACTCGCTGTTGGAGTTAAGAACGATGTCAGTGACTATGTAACGGGTTTGTCCGTTATGAGCAACGGAGATTCTGACTTTGTTTTTGCCGCCCTTAACCGCCTTAGAGGAAATGACGACCGCATTTAATGTTGCCATAATTATTATTTTTTTAGTGATATTTTGGATTATTTTCGGACAATTTTGAGGAAATGTTTTAGGCAAAAATGGCTGTTTTTGAGGCTTTTTGCGCACACCATATATGGTCTCTTTTCTCCGAATATACAAATATAACCCCTCTGATATTCAGTAAATTCTATTAGTTAGCATAATTGCTTTTGAATTGTTACTGAAAATTACTATCTTTGCACCAAAAAATATGAATAATAAGCTGATAACTCCTCCGGATTTCACCCCCTCAGAGGATGAAATTAAGGTTATGAGCGGCCCTGACGCGGGGCTGCATGACTCTATCTATGAACTGCCGGTTGGCCCGGAACTTCCGGATGCCGTAAGGGAGCTTTATGAGTTGGCCCGGGAATGGGACCAGACCACTTTTTATATCACTCCGCTTCAGGGGGTTAGTCCCGCCGAGGGTCAGCGCCTGTTTGCGCCATTCCGGAAGCTCTATAATGTCAGGTTTCCGAAAGAATATCTCGCCGATGAATAATCAATTACTGAATTTTTTGACAGTAGGGGCGGGTGGCGCCGTCGGGGCTATGATGCGTTATGGCCTCAGCATGCTCTTAGTGGGTCAGCCGTTGATTGCAACTATGGCGGCCAATGTTGCCGGTTCGTTCCTAATAGGCCTCGCCATGGCGACGGCCCGGGGGCGGGTGTTGCTTTTTCTGACCGTAGGTCTTTGCGGTGGATTCACCACTTTTTCCACCTTTTCCGCTCAGACTTTAGGGCTGATTCAAGGCGGGAATTATCAGTCGGCCTTAGGGTATGCCCTGCTGAGTGTTATTCTCTGCCTTGGGGCAACGTATTCAGCCCTGCGACTCACTTGAGCGGAATCGCAGGGCTGATTTAACGGTTATTTATGGTGGTGGTGCTGTTGATGATGATGGTGCTGCTGTTTGGCGAACTTCTTGGCCTGTTTTTGCTGCTTCTTGACCATCTTTTTGTAGCGTTTGATTTCCTTCTTGGAGGGTTTGTGATGGTGATGATGGCAGGGGGGAGGCGGCGGAGGCAGCGGAACAGCCGGGCCGGCCGTAGAAACGTAGACGGAGTTTCCCTGCGGGGTCAGGACAACCTGATAGTTGACCTTGGCGGCAATTGGAGCGGAAGCGAAGATAATCGCTGCGGCAGCCAGGAGAATTGAGCGTTTCATATCGTTTAGTTTTTTAGGGGTTATGTTTGTTAGACACGTAAAGCCCCTAAAAAGTTTAACGCAGCTCGATTTTTAATTCGGAGAGGGCACGCTCGGCCTTTTGGCGGGCAAGGTCAACGGAGCTGTCAGTAGCGAGGATAACCGCCATGCGTCGATGGCCATTGACCTCGGGTTTGCCAAACACTCTCATTGCGGTTCCCGGCTCGGCAAGCACCCGGTCAAGATTGCTGAGGATAATCTCCTTTGATGAGCCTTCAACGACGACGGCGGCGGAGGCCGACGGTCCGTAAAAGCGGATTTCCGGGACGGGAAGGCCCAAGATTGCACGCGCATGGAGGGCAAATTCGCTCAGGTCCTGTGAAATCATAGTGACCATGCCGGTGTCGTGGGGTCGGGGAGAGACTTCTGAGAAGATAACCTCATCGCCCTTAACGAAGAGTTCAACGCCGAAAATGCCGTAACCGCCCAGAGCATCAGTGACTTTGCGGGCAATCTCACGCGCCTTTTCCATGGCGGGGGCCGACATGGGTTGCGGCTGCCATGAGAATCGGTAGTCGCCGTTTTCCTGATAGTGGCCAACGGGTTCGCAGAATGTCGTTCCGGAGATGGAGCGGACAGTGAGCAGGGTTATTTCATAGTCGAAGTCAACAAAACCTTCAACGATGACTCTTCCGGCATCGGCGCGGGCACCTTCGCGAGCTTCCTTCCATGCGGCATCGACCTGCTCAGGGGTGCGCACGGTTGATTGGCCGTGGCCGCTGCTGCTCATGACGGGTTTGACCACACAGGGAAGGCCTATCTCGTCAATGGCCCGGTGAAATTCCTCAAGCGATGAAGCGAAGCGATAAGGGGAGGTCTTGATTCCTAACTCCTCGGCGGCGAGGCGGCGGATTCCTTCGCGATTCATAGTCAGGAGGGTGGCGGCAGCCGTCGGAGTGACGTTAAAACCTTCTTTTTCAAGCTTCACCAGCTCGGGAGTGGCAATGGCTTCCACCTCGGGGATAATATGGTCCGGCTTTTCTTCCAAAACCACTTGGCGCAGGGCCTCGGCATTAGTCATGTCAAATACTCGGGCGCGGTTAGCCACTTGCATAGCCGGCGCATCAGCATACTTATCACAGGCAATGACCTCGACGCCATAGCGCTGGAGTTCGATTGCCACTTCTTTGCCTAATTCGCCGCTGCCCAGGAGCAGGGCCTTCGTTCCGGAGGGAGTGAATGGGGTTCCGATTTTCATGTCAGAGTGGAATTGGGGGATGGGTGGATTAGCCTAATCGGCTGATGTTATGGAGTTGGGGCTCGTCGAGAATACGGATTCGGCGGCCGTCGACAGTAATCAGGTGCTCATTGACAAAGGCGGAGAGAGTGCGGATTGCATTAGCCGTTGTCATGTTTGAGAGGTTGGCAAGGTCCTCGCGGCTCATGTAGATTCGGAGGGTTGACTTATCATCCTCGTAGCCGTAATTTTCAGCGAGTACAATCAGCGCCTCGGCCAATCGGCCGCGGATATGCTTTTGGGTTAGATTGACAATCTTGGTGTCAGAGGAGCCGAGGTTAGTCGCCAACTCCTTGATAAAGAAGCGGGCAACGGCATTGTTTTGCTCAATGAGCTCTTCAACCACCGCCAGCGGGAGAGTGCCGATAGTACACTGCTCAAATGCCGAAGCGGAGCTGACATAAGTCTCTCCGGCAAAGAAAGCACGATATCCGAAATATTGCACCGGACGAATCAAACGAATAATCTGTGACCTACCGCCGACACCCTCTTTCCATTTCTTCACCTTGCCGGAAATGAGACACCAAAGGTATTCCGGGGTATCCTTCTCGGAATAGATGGTCTCATTCTTTTTATAATGATGCAGGGTAAAGTTTTCCGTTACCAGCCGCTTTTCGTCGGCCGACAACACAGACCAGAGTTCGGACAAATCCTCACTAATAACTTGTTCAAGAACTTCGCGTATCATCTTAATATATGAACCTATAGGGGACTGCAAAGTTACGAAAAATAATTCAAACTCCCAAATTTAGACGATAGCACCCTTTTATTTTTAGACCAGAGCCCCATAGCAACTATAGCATTGCGGGCCCGGCTTTTATTTTTTTTAAGGAGGGGAGCAATCCCTCCTTAAAAAAAATCAGGGGCAACAAATAAAACTATAGTTGCTATGGGGCTCTGGTCTTAAAAAAAGGGGGGCGCTTTGAGGTTTCAAGAAAAATTCGTAAATTTGAGGCGGTTTTTTTTAGAAAATTATGGAACGTAAAGGCAAATTATACTTCAGATATGGGACTATGGGGTCGGCAAAAACGGCCCTGCTCCTGACTACGGCTTATAACTTTGAAGAGCGCGGCATGCGTTATATCTGCATGAAGCCGGTAATTGATACTCGCGACCGGAAGAACGTTATCCGTTCCCGAATAGGCATAGAGCGTGAATGTCAATGGATTATGGCGGATACAGACTTGTATCTGACGGCGACGAAGCTATGTGAGGAGGCCGGCTGCCTGATCGAGTGGTTCTTGATTGATGAGGCACAGTTTCTGACGGCGGAGCAGGTTGATCAGTTGGCCCAGTTGGTTGATGACTACGGGATCAACGTGATATGCTACGGCTTGCGTACAGATTTCCGGACTCATGCTTTTGAGGGCTCGATGAGGCTGTTTGAGATAGCTGATACGATTGATGAAATCAAGAGCACCTGTTCATGCGGGCGCAAAACGATTGTTAACGCGCGCATTGACTCTCATGGCGACATTGTCCAGGAGGGCGCGCAGGTTGAAATCGGCGGCGACGAAAAGTATATAGCCATTTGCCGTAACTGCTGGCGCAATAAGCGCATAGAGCAGGCTACAAAAAACTCTCTTCCTTTTGATTCATATGATTAAACGACTGTTTATTATAATCCTGCTTATTGGTGCCGGGCTTGGAGTCCGGGCCGGTGAGCTGACCTTTGGCAATGAGGACCTTTCATTCAGGGTCACTTATAAATGGGGCCTCATACATAAGGTTGCAGGCTCGGCCGACATTAAGCTGACCAAGAAAAGTGACGGTTATCATGCAATATTGACGGCGCGGACTCAGCCCTGGGCCGACAAAATCTTCATGGTCCGCGACACTCTGACGGGCATCATGCGCCTGGATGATATGTCGCCGCTGCTCTATGACAAGTCGACTCATGAAGACAAGCAATACCGCCACGACATTATCCATTACACCTATCATGGCAATCGCGCCATCGCTAAGGTTGAGCGCTTCAAGCGCCTGAAAAACGGACGGACGGAGACGGCAGATACGCTGATGTCGGCGCTGCTTCCGGCCGTTGATATGCTCAGCGTGTATTATTACGTGCGCAGGCTCCCGTTTGAAAACATGAAGAAGGGGACAATCAGCAAGGCCAATATTTTTTCAGGCAAGAAAATCGAGAAGCTCTCCATTACTTATGATGGCGACGAGCAGCTTGAACTCAACGGCAAGAAATATGACTGTTACCGCATTCATTTCATGTTCAGCTCCGAGCGCATCAAGAACTCATCCAAGCCGATGAAGGCCTGGATAGTCAAGACCGGAAGCCGAATTCCGGTCAAGCTCGAGGGCGAACTTCCCATAGGAAAAATTCAAATACTCTATAACGAACCACAATGAAAAAATTGATTCCCGCAGCCGCGTTGCTCCTCGCTTTCGGGGCAACGGCTCAGACCGAACCGACCGATTCGGTAGCCACTGATTCAATCAAGGGCTTCGTGTTTACTGATGTTATATCCTTGCCGACCACTTCGGTCAAGGACCAGAACAAATCCGGCACTTGCTGGTGTTTCTCCGGCACTTCAGCCATTGAGGAGGAAGTTCTGCGCCAGGGGGGAGACTCTCTGGATTTGAGCGAGATGTATACCGTTCGCCAATGTTATCTTGACAAGGCCAAGCGCTATGTCCGTCTGGGCGGAGTCGGCAACTTCTCTCAGGGCGGCTCAATCATTGATGTGGCCTACGTGATGGACCGCTATGGCGCGATTCCTGAAAGCGTCTATGCCGGCCTGAACTATGGCGAGAGCGCTCATGACCATTCAGAAGTTGAAAAGGCGCTGACTTCTTATATCACCTCCATTGCCGGCAGCCGCAAGCTCAGCCCCGCATGGCTCAAGGGCTTCGAGGGAATTCTCGACGCATACTTCGGCCCCGTTCCCGAAACTTTTGAAGTCAACGGAAAGACTTATACTCCCAAGTCGTATGCCGAGAGCCTCGGAGTAAACTTCAATGACTTCGTACCGTTCACTTCATTTACCCATCAGCCGATGTACAGCACCTTCCCTCTGGAAGTTTGTGATAACTGGCTCTGGGCGGATTACTATAACGTTCCGCTGGATGACTTCAAGCGCATTGTTGATGAAGCCTTGAAGGCCGGCTATACGGTAAACTGGGCCGCCGACGTTTCAGAGAAGGGTTTCAAGTGGAACGACGGTTATGCAGTTCTTCCCGAGAAGAAGACTGAGGCCGACATGCAGGGCACTGAATTGAGCCGCTGGGTGAAGCTGAGTGATGCCGATAAGGAGAAGGAAGCCTATCAGTTTACTTCGCCTGCTGACCTCAAGGAGGTTAACGTGACGGCCGAACTGCGTCAGCAGATGTTTGATAATCACGAGACTACTGACGATCACGGCATGGTCATCGTCGGCACCGCAACGGACCAGCTCGGCAATCGCTACTATAAGGTTAAGAACTCATGGAACACCAATCAGGTTTATGACGGTTACTTCTATGTTTCAGAACCTTACTTCCTTGCCAAGACCATGAGCTTCAGCGTCAATAAGAACGCCGTGCCCAAGGATATCCGCAAAAAACTGAATCTCTGATGCGCAAATCACTGACTATATTCGCTCTGGGAGCCATCATGATGGCTCTCGGAGCGTGTCATACGACGGAGGCCAACTATCGTGCGGCCTACGACGTAGCCAAGGCCAAGGCCGTAGCCGACCGCGAGGAGATAGACCCGGAAGTGCAGGCTCAGATAGAGCGCGCCAAGAAGCGCCGCCAGCAGATTTACATTGTCGGCACGGACACTGTTACGGTCACTTCGCGGTTTGTGTCGCGCGAGGATGAGCCGGACGGAGAGGTTCCGGAATTTCTTGTCGTGGTCAATGAGTTTGAGCAGCGCTTTAATGCGCTGGCCATGATGCGGCGGCTAAGGGAAAACGGGATTCCGGCGGCAATGGTGGTGCGCAATTCTGACCCTACCTATTATGTCATTGCGGAGTCAGCTGACTCAGTGGCGGCAGTTCCCGCCCTGATGGAGAAAGCCGCCAAGGAGACCGCTAAGTTGGGTCTCGCTGACGGCTATCCGATGGTTTTGCGTAATCCTAACCGGAAGAAGTGAAATCGCGTGTCATAGTGACAAGATTTGCACCCAAAGGGTTGGTTCTCAACCTCTTTGGGTTTTATCTTACCCGCGATGATTCATGGGTTGACGCCCGAATAATCAATCATGAGCGGATTCATGACGCGCAACAGCGCGAACTGCTCTACATTCCGTTTTATCTGCTCTATCTATTGGAATACCTGGTCAGGCTGATTCAGTTTCGCAATCATGATAAGGCTTACCGCAACATATCATTTGAGCGTGAGGCCTATGCCAACGACAAGGATTTCAACTATTTAAAGAGACGGAAGCTGTTTTCTTTCCGGCGGTATCTCTGAGCGGTTCAGAGCCAGTTTTTCCAATTATCGCATGAGGTTTTCAGAGTGAGGGCCAGTGCGGTAGTTGGATATTTTTTTGCGATTGTCTTGAGATTTCCGAAGGCATATTCGGCACGGGCGCGAGTCTCATCAGACTTCATCATCTTCATTGCCTCGGCAACTTCCTTGCGGAATACTCGCTCGGTCTCCTTGGCCATTTCCGGGGTGTAGTCATAGAGGAATCCATAGTTTTGTTTATGGAATTCTTCTTCACTGCTGCGGAGTTGGGCAAGGAATCTCCATTCAATCCATCCGCGCCAATACTGAGTCAGGGCCCAGCACTGTTCCAATGAGTTGCGGCGTCCGAGGGCAAACATCAGTCGGGCCCAGGCGCGTTCGTCGGCAGTAGGGGCGGAGGTCATTTGCTTTTGATAATCAAGCATTTGGCGAGCAAACAGGAGTTTTGCATTATCGGGGCTTGTTCCGGGATTTTTCGCCACACTGTTTTCATATGAGTAATCATAATCCGGATTTCCGCTCTTGTTCCATCGTTCGGGATAATAAATGAAGGGGTCATATCCGAGGTAACCTTGGCGATTAACCTTCATTGAGCGCTGATAATCGATGCCCACCTGCACGAGATAATCAATTGCACGGGCATAGTTGCCTTCACGCAGGGCGAGGGTTCCAATCAGGTCGTTGAACACGTTGGGGTTCTGCAAGTCGGGCTGACGCAGATAGTCAAACAAGGGCGATGATTTCATTATTTTCTTATGAGCGTCGGCCAAGCGGTCAGAGCGCATGCTTGCCATCAACTGGAATGTCAGCGAGCCTCGGTCAATATCTCCGGGGATGACATCATATTCCCGGGGATTTTTAGAGTCGGCATAATCGGCTAAGAGGATGGCGGTTGCATAGTCGCCGCGCTTCCAGAGCTGCGGAATCCAATCGGAGTAAATAATGTTGCGGCGCCGGCGATTCCAGGTGTAAGCATCAGGATTTTCAGGATTACACTGAGCATCGAGCCATTTGAGCTGAGCCAACATGGATGCTTCATTGCCTGATTTGCCGTCCACCTTCATTTTATAAGCAATCGCTTGATTTTTCAGGTCCTCAGACGAGAATTTAGAGGCGAGCGCCTGACTTAAGTATTTATTGGCCTCAGAGGGGTTATTTACAAAGTTATTATAGAAATAGGCGAGGAAAAGAGCCCAGTCGCCCTTGTAGGTGACATCCTTTTTCAGCAGAGCCTTCTTAGCCAGGGGGATTGATTGGGCCATTCGGGCGGAGTCATTTGCGACGTTTCGGCGCAGATAATCCATAATCTGCGGAGCGTCAGGGTTATGTTCCAGCAAAAATTCCATGGGGTTTTCAACCTTTAGGGAATTGATGTCGGCTCCGCGGGCAAAGAGGACGTTAGCCCTGACGGTGTCGCCAAGATGGAGGAGACTTCCTCCGACATAGTTACCGGCCATGCGTTTCATGAGGCTTTCGGGGGCCACGTCGGCAAAAGCGGAGTCATAAACCTCAACGCAGCGGGCAAACTGGTTAGAGGCAAAGAGGGCACGGCAAGCCTGCATTGCGTAGCGCTCCTTGAGGTTTGAGCCATTATAACTGAGGGCTTTGGTGATGAAGTTCTCCAGGCTCGGGTCAACGTCATTTTTGCTTGATGGATAATACCATGGGGAGTTCCGCCTGTTTTCGCGTCGGGTTTCTTCAATCCCTTTTGCGAGCTCAAGGAATTCAATTGCCTCATGATTAGAATCATTGAGGAAAGAGTACATACGGTTAGCGTTTGATTTTTTTGCGAAAGGCCCGGTTTTATACTGAAAAGCGGCCTTAGAGTCGCGATAGACCACCTCCTCAATATCGGCCAAGGGGATTTCAGCGGAGGTCTGACTCTGCCAGAGGCGGATGTTTTCGCCGCGATGGAAATCAATGGCGGGTTCATTACGGGGGATTACGAAGTAGGGCGGGGTGGGAATCATAGGGTTCCAAGGGCCACACGCCTCGGCCACGGCGGGGAGCATCAGATTAGCGGCCAGAAGCAAAAATACTTTTGATTTCATCGGAGCTATAATTTTTCAGGTTTTTGGGGTCGAGATGATAAATGATGTTAGAATGTTTTCGGGAGGAGAGTCGCTGCTCAATTTCGCGCTTGACGGCTTCAATCTCGTTGAAGTCAGAGATTTCGCGGCGAATGATGTCGCCCCGGTGGATGATTGTCCGGTTATAAGGGACGTCAGTCCTTGCAATGAAGATGTTTTCTGAGCGGGGCTCAAACAGAGAGCGGTCATCAAGATCGAGGTCAGCGGCAATTCCGGCGAATTTTCCGGCACTGAACACCAGTTGCCAGGAGTAAGTGGGGTAAGCAATATCCAGATGGAGCGGATAATCAGGGAGTTTTTTGAGGTAAGGCATTATGTCCTCGCGGTCAATTATGGAATTTTTGGTTTCCGGACTGTCAAATGAGCCGGTGTTATAGACCATCAGGACTCCGGCATCAACGGGAGGAGCCTTTTTTGCCAGCTGATGGAGTCTGACAGTGGAGCTCAATCGCCAGGGGAGGTTCAGCTCGCTGAAAGAGCTCCGAATGGAGTCACAAAGCGTGAAGAAGAGCTTTTCAGTTGAGGGAGTCCAGTCACAATCAAGCTGCAGCTCGCTGACGTTAGGGAGCTTATGAAATTGACACATATTGGCCACTCTTTCAGTGATGTTACGGGCAAGTTCGCCTTCATCGTCAGCCATTTGCCGGAGGGCATCGAGGGTTATGTAGACCACCGGGACAATCTCCATGGTGTCTAATCCGGAGTTGAGGATTTTCTGCGTGGAGGCGGGAATCCGGATGGTTGCATTGGGGATGGCTTTCCATTCGCCGTCGTCGGCCGTAACGTCAAACATCCGCAAGTAAATGCGGCGGACGTCATGATTGGCCATGAAAGCGAGCTCGGCGCTATCCAGTTGCAGAACGGTTTTCCAATAATAAACGGAGTTTACTTCCTGATGCTCCGGAGGCGCGGATTGGGCACTCCTGGAATTGCAGGAGGCGGCGGCCATCGCCAGGATGATTGAGAGTATGGGGATTAACTTTTTCATTGTAAGGGATTATTTATGGTGCAAAATTATGGAAAAAAAATGACCCGGCAAGGGATATTGCCGGGTGCTGTATGAAATGTCCTCAGGAGTGTATGAAACTCAGCGCCAGATTATGAAACTATGATTTGGGGTGATTTCATGTTCATCGACGTTGATTTGTCGGCGTGCGCCTTCCTCGTCAGTATAAAAGCCGAAGGAATCGCCTCCGCAAAGATAGATTGCATTGCGCACTCCGGCATCGGTCAGCAGCTGCGCAAACTCATTGAACGAGAGCTTTTCGCGGCTGACGATTATGCAGACTTTATTGTCCCATTGGGCCAGGGCCTTACGGATAGCGGTGTTTTTTGGCTTGTTTTCAATTGCCTGACCGCCAACAACCAAGGGGTATTGGCGGAAGAAGTAGCCCCCTTCAGTGAGGGCTTTTTCCAGCAGGGGAGTGGAATCAGCCACTCCCAGGGAGAGTTCCCCATTGACGATTGCGCAAAATCCGGCCTTTGATTCCCCTTGACTTTTCAGGTCGCCATTGAGGACGAAAGTGCCCAGGATTTGGCCGTTATCCTCGCGAATATCGGCGGCACGAGTGGCAAGAATAATCGTGGAGTCAGAGATGAAGTCATTGCCTAAGACCAGGGCGGGAGTAGCATTGCGGGGCTCAAAGATTCGCAATCCTTTGCGGTTAATGACGGTGTCAATCACCGTTACAGAGCGTCCGGGCCCGGTCAATTCACCGGCCGGCGCGAGGGCTTCCTGAGAGGAGGGCGCCGGTGTTAGCGGTGTTACCACTGTTTCCTCGTCGGATTCAGCATTAAAGAACGCCACAGCGCCAATAATGGCGGCAATGATGAGGGCTCCCGCCAGGATTGGAATCCAATGCTTTCGCTTCTGATTCTTTTTGGGAGACGGGGAGGCCGGGCGCGGTGAAATTATACGGATTTCATCATCTTTGATTTCGTCATTCCTAAGGCTCATGAGATTCCTCCTTTTCTAAAAAATCTTTCAGGGCCTTGAGAGCTTCCTTTGATGCAGTCACTTCATGGCAGAATGAGAAGCAGTCAGAGAGCAGGAGCTTTTGGCGCTGAGGATGGATATAGGAAATAAAATTACGGTTGACAATCAGGCTTTTACCGATGCGGATAAAGCAATGATTATCTTTTTCAAGCATTTGAGAGATTCGGCGTTCGATTTGTCCTAACTGCAGGGAGAGCAGATGCACGTCGCCATTGGCCAGACGCAAGGATGAGTAATTACCTTCGGCAGCAATATAGACAACCGAATCGGCGGGGACCCGGACAATCTCAGCGGAGGAGGTAAATACTAAACGCTTTTCCATAAAAGAGAATTATGGTGCAAAGTTACGGAAAAAACTTTGGAGTTGCAAGCGGGGTCTAACTCCGTCTGAAGGTCAGGAGAATAGTAATCAGAGTGAGCAATTCAGCGGCGGGAATAGCGAGCCAGAGTCCGGCATTGCCGATTAGCGACGGGAGGAAGATGAATGACGGGACAAGGAAAATAATGCCCCTGAGGAGGGTGAAGATAATAGACCTGACGGCGAGTTCCAGGCTCTGATAATAACCTATGAAGGTTATATTTACCGCGAAAATGATTGCGCATAATGAGAAGAGCGGGAGGCCATTGACGGCAATGTCAAAAGCGGGTTCGGAGGGCGCCAGGAAAGCGGTGACTATCAGCCGGGAGCCTGCGGCGAGGGCTAAAGAGACGCAAGTGCCGCAAATGAGAGCGGTCAGAATAGCCACCCGGAATGTTTGCTTTACTCTGCGGGGGCTTCCGGCTCCATAGTTGAAGCTGATGATAGGTTGGGCGGATTGGGCAACGGCATTGGCAATGGAGAAGACAACGGGAAACAGATAGCAGGCAATGGAGAAGGCGGCTACTCCCTGTTCGCCCAGTCGGCTGATAAACATATAGTTGCCGGTAATCATCATGATGCTCATTGCAATTTCAGTCAAGAAAGTAGCAAACCCGATTTTGACCATATAAGCGGTGTTTCTCAGGGTTAGGCGCAGGCTTTTAGATGATGTTTTAAGGCGATAGAACCGCAAATTGTTTGAAAAGCGGACGAAGTAAATCAGGGCCATCAGGCCTCCGATAACGCAGCTGATAGAAGTGGCGACGGCGGCGCCCTTAACTCCCATTCCCATCGGGAAAATCATCAGATAGTCAAGAATAATGTTAAGGACGGCAGGCACGGCCTGACAATACATTGCATACTTTGGCGAGCCATCGAGTCGAATCAGCATCATTCCAATGCAAGAAATCATCACGAACAGCATTGAGGGAGTCAGCGGCAACATATAATTGAGGGCGTTCTCCTTCAAATCAGGGCTGCAACCGAGAATGTCAAGAGTCCAATCCGGGGCAATGACGATTGTCAGAACCATAATGAGCGCCAGGAGGGTAGAGACCAGAAATCCCTGGGTTAGGATGATATTTGCCGCCTTGACGTTGCCTTCCGACAGTTTAATGCTGGCAATCACCGAAGCTCCGATACCGAACATGAGTCCGATTCCGGTTGCTATCATATACATCGGGGCGACAATGTTGACCGACGCAATACCGTCGGCGCCGACGCCATGGCCGACAAACATTCCGTCAATGACCGTAATCAATGACGTGAAAACCATTCCGATGAGAGTAGGGAAGAACAGGGCACGGAACAGAGCGCCGATTTTCATCGTAGCAAAGTCGAGTTTATCGCGCTGCATATTATTTCGGGAGGATAATACGTTCGCCGAGGAATTTGGCAATCTCGGCAATGATTTTACGCATGTTTTGGAGTGTTTGGAGAATTTCCTGAGTGTCCACCTCTCCGCTATTGTTAATCAGTTTATTGCGGAGTTCGCGTTCGTCCCATTGGAGTCGGGCGCTTTTGAGTCCGTAGATAGCGCGGGGCACTCTCGTCGGTAGGAGGTCACGTTCGGTTTCCACTTTCTGATTGTCCTTGGTGTAGATTTTGCTCAGGACGTATTTTTCACTGATGAGTGTAGTTGCGAGCGAGCGCACGGTATTGTCCGGGCTTTGGCTCAGCCGGCGCGCAACGAATTGTTCGGCGGCCTGATTGATGAATTCCGCTTGAATATCAGCGCCTTGCTGTTCGATTTTCTCACCTTTCTTGGCGAGTTCGGCCATGGAGAGGGCCTGAGAGCGGAGATTGACCATCTCGGCATCAATGAATCGCCGAGCCTCGGCCTGCGCCTGCTCGGTAATGGCGGGGAGTTCGGCGTCCCATTGGGGCTGGAGGTCAATGATGGCTTGGAAAAGATGGGCGAGGTCAGAGTTGATGAACTCAATTTCGTCGCCCTCGAGTTCCTGGCGTGCATAATCAATGGCGGAGAGATTGCGTTCAATGCCATCAGAGTCCTGAACAGTGGCCAAAGTTACCATACCGTAGCGCACGAGCAGGCGGAGGACCTCCATTTCACACGGACGGACAAACGCGGCCTGGTCCTGCGAGCGGGAAGCGCGCACCTGAATTGTGGGGTCCGTTACCGGGGCGGGTTTCTCTTCCGGGGTCTGTTTGGCTTTAATTCCGTCTTTTTCAAGGGTTTCATTGCGGAATTTGGCCACTTGGAGCGACACTATTTCCTCAGAAGTAGAGAGCAACCGGGCACACTCCTTGACGTATTCGCTGCGGATTACGGGGTCCGGAATGACGGAGATGGATTTTGCCATCGAGGAGATTATTCCGGCACGGGCCACGGGGTCATTCGTATCGGTAGTGGACTGCATGATTCGGGCTTTGAACCGGATAAAGTCCGTTTCATTTTCAGCCATGTATTGCTGAATTTCCTCGAGGGTATGAGCCTTGGCAAAAGAATCGGGGTCATCGCCCTCAGGGAGGAGCATGACCTTGATGTTCAGCCCCTGGGCCAGGAGCATGTCAATACCTCGGATAGAGGCCTTGATTCCGGCGGGGTCAGAGTCATAAATTACGGTTACATTGGAGGTGAATCGATGGATGAGGGTTATCTGCCCGTCGGTCAGCGAAGTGCCGGAGGAGGCAACGACGTTTTCCACTCCTCGCTGGCTCATTGAGATGACGTCCATGTAACCTTCAACGAGAATACACTTATCGAGGGTTACGATAGCGCGGCGGGCCTGATAAAGTCCATAGAGTTCATTCGACTTATGGTAAATTATGCTCTCCGGCGAGTTCATGTACTTGGCAATCCCCTTGTCAGATTTAAGGGTTCGCGCGCCAAAGCCTAACACCTTGCCGCTGAGGCCGAAAATGGGGTAGATTACTCGGCCGCGGTATTTGTCATAGAGCGTTCCGCGCTCGGATGCGGAGCAGAGTCCGGTAGACTTGAGCATCTCGGCGCTATAGCCCTTTTTCATGGCCTCCAGGGCGAGAGCGTCGCGCTTTTCAGGCGCGTAGCCCAGTCTGAATTTCTTGATAGATGCATCAGAGATTCCGCGCTCGCGAAAATAGGCCAGACCAATGTTGCGCCCCTCCTCGGTCTCGGTCAGTGTGCGCTCAAAAAAGCTGAGGGCGAACTCATTGAGCGCCAGCATGCTTTCGCGCTCAGAGGCGGCGGCGAGCTCATCAGGCGAGAGTTCGCGCTCCTTGATTTCGATATTGTATTTGCGGGCGAGCCATTTGAGGGCCTCGACATAGCTGAGTTTTTCCAGCTCCATGATGAATCCGACTGGAGAGCCACCCTTACCGCAACTGAAACATTTGCAAATGCCCTTTGCCTTGCTGACGGAGAAGGAGGGAGTACGTTCATTATGAAACGGGCAGAGGCCCATATATCCGGAGCCGCTGCGGCGGAGCTTGACGAAGTCACTGACAACTTCAACAATGTCGGCCGTATCGAGGATTCTTCTTACTGTATCGTTATCAATTCTTTGCATAGAGAGGTTCAGAGATAGATGTTACGGACAATCATCCAGCCGATGCTCAGGGCGACGAATAGGGTCAAAGTGATCGGCGAATGGATGAAACTGCGGATTTTTCCGGGGCGATTGGAGCCAATGAGCGCTAACAGGGCCATAACCAGCACTATGGGGAGCCAGGGATTGAAGGCCCATGCCTCAGCGAGGCGGCCATGGAGCAGGGCATGAAGGGCTCTGGCGCTTCCGCATCCCGGACAGTCCCATCCGGTGAGCCATTTGACCGGACAGCGGGGATAAATTGCCGGGCCCTCCAGAGGGTCAAACATCCATGAGAAACCGAGCAATGCGAGCAAGGCTACAATCCAAATCCAGCGTTTCATCTCCGCAAAGTTACGAAAAATCCATTAATTTTTCAATACCTTGCGGGCAACGATGAAATAGGCTGTGAGGACGGCCGTCCCGGTGATGACCCAGCTCAGGGGGTAGACAATCAAGAGGTCCTTAAATTCGGCATAAGGCCCGGCGCTGACCCAGAACACGCGCAGGATGCAGGTGCCCAAGATGACGATGACGGTTGGAGTCATTGAATAACCGAGGGCGCGCATTGATGCTCCGGCAATTTCATAGGAGCAGGCGATGAACTGCATCAGGAGCACATACTCCATTCTGACGGCGCCGAAGCTGATGGCCTCCTCAGAGTTGATGAACAGGCTCAGCGCTTCATGGCGGAAGAGACAGAACAGAACGTTGAGCACCGCGCAGCCAATGACGCTCAGAGTCATGCACCGGCGAAACACCGAGCGGACATTTTCTTTCTTTCCGGCGCCGAAATTCTGGGAGATGAAGGCCGTTGCGGCCTGGGCAAACGAGGAGATGACAAAGTAACAATAGAGTTCGAAATTAATGGCCGCGGCCGAGCCCGCAATGGCTTCTTTCCCAAAGGAGTTCACGCCGCTCTGAATGAATGAGTTGCTCAGGGCGAAGACCATGCCCTGAAGTCCGGCGGGGAGGCCAATCTGAAGGATTTTGCGCAATTCGCCGCGATGGATTTTCATCTCTTTCAGGTCTAAGCGGAGAGGGCCCTGTTCATGCATCAGAATGATTGTTACACCAATGGCACTCAGATAATTAGAGGCGACAGTGGCGATTGCTACACCTTCAACACCCATGCCCATGAAGAGGACGAAAATCAGGTTGAGGGCAACATTGACGGCGCCGCCGATGCAGAGCCAGTAGAATGGGCGGCGGGTATCGCCAACGCTTCGGAGAATTGCGCTGACAAAGTTATAGACCATCATCGCGGGGAAGCCTAAGGTGAAGATGCGCAGATAGTTAGTGGCATCAGGGAGGATGTCCTCAGGGGTGGAAAGCAGCGCGAGGATAGGCCCGGCTACGGTCAGTCCGATGGCGAGGAGGCCGATCCCGCTGAGGAGGGCGAGCATTGCGGAGGTTTGGACGGCGCGGGAGACTCCGCGGGAGTCCTTCTGTCCGAGATAATTGGCAATGATGACGTTAGAGCCGATGGCTATGCCTATGAACAGATTGATAATGAGGCTGATAACCGGGCCGTTGGTGCCGACTGCGGCTACGGCATGAGACCCGACAAAGCGCCCGACAACAGCCACGTCAATAGCGTTAAACGATTGCTGGACAATGCCGCTGGCCATAATTGGGAGCGCAAAAGTGATAATCTTACGGGTCATCCCGGCCCGTTCAAGCATGTTAATTTCGAGTGCCATAATCAGGGCGCAAAGTTACGAAAAAAATCAATATGGAGGCAAATATTGGCCAAAATGGCGAAATATTGGCCAAAAAGGTAACAAGGGAGTATGTTATTAAACATAATTTTTTAATTTTGTAATTTCAAAAACCATCTGCTTATGAAAAAATTTACTTCATTTCTATTCACAATGGCAGCGGCGATGAGCGTTCAGGCCGCATCGACCATCGACTTTACCTATAACCGCGCCGGAGGCGAGGTGATGGGTTATGGTTTTAACAAGATTGAGACCATTAACGTAGCAATCCGCATTAATGAGCCGGCCCTTGTCGGCGCGCAGATAACCTCCATGTCAGTGCCCGTCACGACTGATTTGGAGCTGAACGTAGTCGGCGAATGTTCGGCCTTCCTGTCAACCAAGCTGGACCGTGCGGGCGCCGCCAACGTTGCTGATATATGCACGGAAACCGCCACGATTGATGATAAAGGAGTGCTGACCTGCACTTTTTCCGAACCTTACACCATTACGGAGGAGGGTGTCTACGTTGGTTACACGATGCCTTTCTCGGCCCGCAGCGCTGATTTGTATCCCATCGCCGTCGCCGAAGGGGAGAATGCCGACGGGCTTTATATCCTTGCGTCGCGTTCCTGCATCAGCTGGCAGGCAAAGTCGGAGGCCTTGGGAGCAGTCAGCGCCATGGCTGTTACCATCACCGGCGAGTTCCCTGAAAATGGGGTAGGGGTGACTCTTGACAGCTCCTATAACCTTGTTGGCGGCGAGGAAAATGAAGTGACCTTCCGCATGTCAAACTACGGCACCAACGCCGTCAGCTCTTTTGACTATACCTATAAGATAGGTTCACTGAGCGGCACCGGCTCCAAGGAGCTTGCGCAGAACATCAACGGAGTAGGCGCATTTGCACAGTGTTCCGTTCCGGTTAATGTTCCTGCTGAAATCGAGCAGACCACTATGGAATTCACCGTAACCAAGGTTAACGGAGCCGAAATCAGCCCGGTTACGAGCTATGCTGATGTTAACATCACTCCGTTTAAGCTCGTCAATCGCCCTGTTGCTGAAGAGTTTACCGGGCTGTGGTGTGGATGGTGTCCGCGCGGCTATGCGGCCATGGAGACCCTGAAGGAGGCTTATGGAAGTGACTTCACCGGTCTGGCTTATCATGACAGTGACCCGATGGCCACCATTGCCAAGTATCCCATCAGCGTCAGCGGCTACCCGACAGCTACGGTAAATCGCGCCAAGCTTATTGATGCCGGAGAAATTCTCACTGCGTGGCCTGCCGCAGCCGCCAAGTCTACGAACTCTAACGTCGAAGTGGAAATTAACTGGGCCAACGAAGAAAAGACCATTATCCGCGCAACGGTTAAGGTGCGCTTCCTTGAGGACCAGAAGGGTTCGGACTATCGCATCGGCGCCTGCCTCGTTGCAGACGAAATGACCAATCCCAAATGGGGCCAGAATAACAGTTATAGCAACCAGGGAATGCAAAGCAATGAGCTTTTGAATGAGCTCTTTGTTGGAAAGGCATCAATCATCTATGGATTGCCCTTTAATGACGTAGTTATCTCGTTCCCGAATCTTTACGGTATGACTACGGGCATTCCGGCTGAAATCAAGCAGTATGAAACCGTTACTTACACTGAGGAGTTTGACCTGAATGCCTGCCGCAATCTGGAAACCTTCTTCACTAATCCTATTCAGGATATTGAGAAGCTCCGTGTTGTCGGCATTCTGTTTGACAAAAACGGCTATCCTCTCAACTCGGCTACGTCGGATTATTCAACGGCCGGCGGCGAGATTGAGCGGCCCAAGGTTGGCGCGCCGGTAATCACCGGATTGGTTCCCGCCAAGAATGGCCAGCCCGCTGAAATCACCTTTACTTGCCCCACCACTTATGGTGGTCAGGAAGGAATCCTCAAGCCTAATGACACTCCCATCGGCAGCAACGGAGCCGTTACTTCTTACTTCCGCGTTGCTCTCTACGTTGACGGCAAGCCTTACACCTTCAAGATGTCGGATTATCTCGGCCTGAAGAAGAATGAGACCACTCTGGTGTTTGGCAATCGCGAAATTGGCAACACTTCATTTGCCGACAATCAGATGACTATCAAGGTGTTCGTTGATGAGGCTTCCACTTTCGGCGTTCAGTCATGCTATGTTTATGGCACCACCACGCTTGAATCAGACATTACCTCCATTGACGCCAACGAGGAGCTGGCCATTATTGCCGTAGAGTCAACCTCAGATGTTCCGACGACCTATTATGACCTTCAGGGACGCCGCGTCAGTGCTCCGCGCGCCGGCCAGCTGCTGATTGTCAAGAGCGCCGAGGGCACTAAGAAAATTCGTTATTAATCGTTATAACTATTTCAAATTTACAAACTAACAATGAAAAGATTTACTCTTTTGGCTGCTGCTTCACTGATGATTGGAGCATCAGCGCAGGCCGCGCCTTCCATGCCGAGGATTCGTCCGCAGGCTCAGGGTGTGCTCACTTCGGTCAAGGCCTCCAAGAATGAGGCGACCGGGCGCAAACATGCTCCCGCCGCCAAGAAAAAGGCCATGAGCCGCGTTCCCTCACTGAACGTCCCCGGCCCCACTGCCGCTCAACAGCATGTAATCACCGAGGCTCCTGCCGGAACCCGCGGCTATTATGCCAAGGAAGGCGTGTCTTTCGGCAACGAATACGGCGTTATCCCTTACGAAAGCACTTCTGACGGCTACGCCGCTGATATTGTCCTGACTGAGGACAATAAGATCTATATGGCTCCCGCCTTTACCGAAGGAGTTGAAACGTATGGCACGAGCTATATCGTTGGTGATGTGAAGGATGGAGTTGCTACTTTCACTTTCCCTCAGGCCATTTATTACGGCATGTTCTATGATGAGGATTATAACACTTTCATGGACTATGACTATGCCCTGATGATGGAATATTATGAGGATGAGGATGGTAACTGGGACCTCGTTCCTTCATCAGAACAGACCATCAGCTTCAATATTGCCGCCGACGGCACTCTGACCCCCGCCGTTAACAACCCCTACAGCTTCATTGCCGCTGCATGGTGGTTCCCTGAAGATGCAGAAACTTCTGAATACACTTACGGCGGATGGTATTGGGCTTTGCTCGGCGATAATTACACTTCACTGACTCCGATTAAGGATACTCCGGCCGCTCTGCCCGCGGGAGTGACTCCGGAACAATGGAACGTAATCAATGGCAAGCAGGGCTATGCTGCCGGAGTTGCCATCTCAGGCTCAGATATTTATCTTACCGGTCTTTATCAGGGTATGCCTGACGGCGTAATGGCCGGCACGATTGAAGGCGACAAGGCTGTGTTCCCTGCAGTTAACTTCCTTGGTGTTGACCCGGTCTCTTATGAAGTGGTTTATGCTCAGGGCGCTGAATGGAAGCAATATCAAGACCCTGATAACGGTATGATGGAAGGTCTTCAGGCCAACGGTGAGGAGATTGTCTTCACTTATGATGCCGCAGCCGGCAAACTCACCGGCGAGGGTGCAATCGCTTTCTCAATGGTTGCCGATAAGACTATCGCCCTCAATGCCGGTTTGCAGAACCCCGTAATCTGCAAGTCCAGCGGCAAGGAAATCACTGAAATCAACAAGCCCGTAATCATGATGTACCAGCCCTATGACGACGAGGAAGGATTTGGCATGATTGCTTTCTCTATTGATAATGTCATTAACGAAACGGATGTTATCCCGGCCGACAAGCTCTATTTCTCAATCTACATGAATGAAGAAGTGTTTGCTTTCGATCCCGAAGATTACTACTGCTTCAATAAACCCGAGACTGAAATTCCTTATGGCTTCGTTGACGAGAGCGAATCCGGTGCCATTGAGTTTTATGACTATTATAACATGGAATTGGTAGGCTTCATGGTTGACGGAATCAGCACCATCGGCGTTCAGGCCATCTATAAGGACGGCGACAAGGTCGTTAAGTCAGAAATCGTTACCATCAACGGCGAAGAGCCTTTTGAAGGCGATGACGAGGATGGAGACGGCGATGACGATGGCGACGACGAAGATGCCATCACTGAAATCACGTCAGATTCAGCCGCTACTTACTTTGACCTCCAGGGCCGTCGCGTTGCCGCTCCCGCCGCCGGTCAGCTCCTTGTCAAGAAGACCGCAGCCGGAGCTGTTAAGGTTAGATTTTAAGGTTTAAGGTTTAAGGTTTAAAGTTTATATATCGAGGTTTAAGGTATGGATGGGTGGACTTCAATCTGCCGCCTGCCTTAAACCTTTCTTTTTCGGCCTTGGGCCCGGGATGGATTAACCGGGCTTCGTGGCGCCCTCGCCACGATGGAGCGTAAGCTCCACGAGTTTCGCTCAATAAATTAGTATTCAGCCTTATATGAAATTTATGGCGCTGACGCGCCACCGTGGCGAGGGCGCCACGGAGCCCGGTCATGTACTCGCCCTGAGTTTTTAGCACCCATGTGCGGCTGGATGGCCTTTGGCGGCGGATCGGAATCCGCCTTTCCATAGTAAACACTAAACACTAAACACTAAACCATAAACCATAGCGGTGGATGATTTGTTATAAAGTAGAAAAGTAAAAAAATTATCTGCATTATGACTGTAATACCTCAACACAAAATTGCCTCGTGGCTCGTGAACGCTATTAATGATTGCCTTCAGTGGTTCGGGATTTCTCATTCCGAGACGGCTGAAGCGATAATCTATTTTATTATCGTCTTAGGCATAGCCTTAGGTGTCGGCTGGTTGCTTCAAACCGTCGTTGTCGGTGCGCTGCGTCGTATCGTCAGGCGAAAGAATAGCGAATGGGGCAACGAACTGCTCAGGGAGCGCACTCTGAGCAAGTGTGCGCGAGTAATTCCTCCGCTGGTATTGTTAGGGTTCCTTCCTTTTGCCTTTGATAATGATGCCGCATGGCATACGTGGGCCACACGCATAGTTGCCGTATGGTTTGTTATCTGCTTTGGCTATGGCGTATGTGCCGTGTTGCGTTTTATCTGGATCAGATATGACACTGCGGCCAACACCCGTCGCCTCCCGATGCGCGGGATTTATGACCTCGGCTTGGGCTTGACCTGGCTCATCGTGGCCATCATCTCGGTCAGCATCCTGATTGACAAGTCGCCGGCCATGCTCCTGACGGGATTGGGTGCCGTCGCTGCGGCAATGATGTTCGTGTTTAAGGATACGATTCTGGGATTCGTTGCCGGGATTCAGCTGAGCAATAACGATATGGTTAGAGTAGGGGACTGGATTACGGTTCCTAACACTCCGGCCGACGGCGTTGTTGAGGATGTGAATATCTCAGTTGTGAAGGTTCGTAATTTTGATAATACGATGGTTTATCTGCCGCCTTATTCGCTGGTTGACAATGCCTTTAAGAACTGGCGAGGAATGTCGGAATTCGGTATACGACTGATTTCGCGTAACATTCTGATTGACGCCTCGACCATCAAGGCCGACGAAAAAGACCCGTCAACGACTAATCTGACGCTGTTCCGTAAATGGTGTCTGGACTATCTGAATAATAATCCCCATCTTGACCATTCGGGCCAGGGCAACTCGCTGATTATGGTCCGATTGATGGCTCAGGAGGCTTCCGGAGTGCCCATGCAGCTTTATTGCTTCACTAACACTACCGTATGGCCTGACTATGAGGCAATTCAGAGCGAAGTGATGGAACACGTCATTGCCGCCGCCAATCAATTCGGTTTGACCGTATATAATTATCCAACAAAATTGTAAAATAAATTAAATGTCGCTACCAGAAAATATAACGTTCATCGGAGCTGATGATGATGACCTCGACCTCTTTGAGGGTCAATATCCGCTTTCAGCCGGAATATCTTATAACTCTTATCTGATTAATGATGATAAGATTGCCATAATCGATGCCGTTGACCGCAGAAAGACTGAGGTTTGGCTTGAATCAGTCAAGCAGGGACTCAATGGTCGCAACCCAGACTATATAATTATCCAACATATGGAGCCGGATCATTCCGGCTCTCTTCTTGATTTTCTGAAGGTCTATCCCGAGGCGAAAGTTGTCTGCACGGTTCCGGCACGAGCCATGCTGACAAACTATTTTGACGAATTTGATTTCTCAGGAAAGATTCTGACGGTAAAGGATGGGGATACGCTGAACTTGGGGCGGGTTACATTGCGCTTTCTGACCGCCCCGATGGTCCACTGGCCGGAAGTGATGTTGACATTTGACGAGACGGACGGCGTCCTGTTCTCGGCCGATGCTTTCGGGTCATTTGCCCTGAGCGGCGCCGGGATTGAAAGCGCCTGGCCAATGGAGGCGCGCCGATATTACACTAACATCGTTGGCCGCTTCGGAGGGAATGTCCAGTCACTGATGGCGAAAATCAAAGGGCTGAAATTCAGCACTATTGCGCCGCTCCATGGCCCGGTGTTGAGCGGAGATTTGTCGCCCTACTGGGTGCTTTATGACAAATGGAGCCGCTATGAACCGGAGTCGGAGGGAGTACTCGTTGCCTACGCCTCAATTTACGGAGGCACGGCTCATGCTGCCGATATGATTGCTGCGGAGCTTCGCCGGCGGGGAGTTACGGACGTAGTGCTGATGGACTTGTGTCGCCATGACGTTTCATATGCCGTTGCCGAGGCTTTCCGTTTGCGCCGCTTGGTTGCCTGCTCGGTTACTTATGATGCGGGCATTTTCCCCTC
This sequence comes from Bacteroides sp., assembly GCA_014802435.1. Classification (GTDB taxonomy): domain Bacteria; phylum Bacteroidota; class Bacteroidia; order Bacteroidales; family Muribaculaceae; genus UBA3263. The sequence continues at coordinate 82,423 of JAAVCG010000031.1, forward strand.
GATGCATAATTTCATCCATCATCTTCAAGCCAAGAAGCTGAAGAACAGGAAGGTGGCCCTGGTTGAAAACGGCTCGTGGGCTCCGATAGCCGCCAAACTTATGGCCGAAGAATTTGCCAAGATGGAGGGAATGGAAGTAATTCCGGAAGTGCTGACCCTGAAGGCCCGCCTTCACCAGTCTGATTTAACGCAGATTCAGACCATAGCCGACTCGCTCCTAAAATGATTTTTTACGGATGTAAATAAGGAGGCCGCTGACCGGGAGGGTGCCGCCGATGATGGCGGCGCCTAACCAGAGGAGGCGGGAGAATGTGCCGGCAAAGGAGCCAACGTGGAGGGCATGGATTGTGTGGAATGTGTTGACCTGTCCGGTCGGGTCAAAAATGAGGTAAATCAGGTCATTCCACCATTGGAAGCTCCAGGTGAGCCCCGTTATAGCCATGAGCAGCAGGGGGATTCCGGCCCAGATTCCGGGGCCGACGTGAAGGCCATGGCAGAGATTTGGTCGAGTCCAGCTCAGGCTGAGTCGGAGACCATGGAGGGCGCTTGCTCCGCGCATTAGCGAGGAGTGGATGAGGGCCTTGGCGATGTCATACCAGAGGATATATCCGGTAATGATTTCAATGATGAGCAGCAGGGCGGCGGAGCCTACAATCAGGCGGCCGGAACTTCCCAGGAAAAGAGAGCGATGGAGCGTCTTCATTGTTCCGAAGAAGGGGGCATTGGAGCCGACAAGTTTGCCGATGATAAGCATGGCGCCTGAAAGGCACGAAATCAGGAGAAAAAGGCCGATAATCAGGCCAATCCATCTATGAAGGAAAAGAATTTGGCGATGAAGAGCCGAATTTTTCATGGTTTGTAGGTAAAAAATGTGGAATAAGATTGCAATGCAAAGGTACGAAAAAAAACGAGATAGCGGTTAGTTTTAACGGATATTAACGCTGAAAAATTCCATTTTTGACCGGAAATGCGTATCTTTGCACCAAATTTTTTAAACCAAAATCACGTTAATTCACAGTAAAAAAAATGGAGCAAACTCTATTTTGGCTGGTGCCGATTTCATCGGTGTTGGCATTGATTCTGGCCTGGTATTTTTACAGCCAGATGAAGAAAGAAAGTGAGGGCACGGAGCTTATGGCCAAGATTGCCTCACATGTGCGCCAGGGCGCAATGTCTTATTTGAAACAGCAGTATAAGATTGTTTCAATCGTGTTTGTTTGTCTGGTAATCATTTTTGCCATCATGGCTTATGGTTTCGGTCTTCAGAATCCTTGGGTCCCGGTAGCGTTCCTGACGGGCGGATTCTTCTCCGGCCTCAGCGGCTTCCTGGGCATGAAGACAGCCACTTATGCAAGCGCCCGCACGGCCAATGCCGCCCGCGAATCACTGAACTCCGGACTTAAGGTCGCTTTCCGTTCAGGTGCGGTTATGGGTCTGGTCGTTGTCGGCCTGGGTCTTCTCGACATTTCTTTCTGGTATTTGCTCCTCAATGCTTTGGTTGACCTTGAAGGCACCGCCAAGCTGACGATGATTACCACCACGATGCTTACCTTCGGCATGGGTGCTTCAACTCAGGCCCTGTTTGCGCGAGTAGGCGGCGGCATTTACACCAAGGCTGCTGACGTTGGCGCAGACCTCGTAGGCAAGGTTGAGGCCGGTATTCCTGAAGATGACCCCCGCAACCCGGCTACTATCGCTGATAACGTGGGTGATAACGTCGGCGACGTTGCCGGCATGGGTGCTGACCTCTATGAGAGCTATTGCGGCTCTATTCTGGCCACTGCCGCCCTCGGCGCGGCTGCCGGAGCTTCCGTCAGCATGTGTGGCCAGGGCGCCGGTGAGGCTCTCCAGCTCAAGGCCGTCATGGCTCCCATGCTGATTGCCGCTGTTGGTATCGTCCTCTCAATCATCGGTATCTTCACTGTGAAGACCAAGGAGAACGCAACGATGAAGGACCTGCTGAACTCGCTTGCCGTCGGCACCAACATCAGCTCACTGCTCATTGTCGGCGCTACTTTCCTGATTCTTTGGGCTCTTGAAATTCCTAACTGGATTAATCTGAGCCTGGCCGTAGTTGTTGGCCTCTTAGTAGGTATCGTCATTGGCCGTGCAACTGAATATTATACCTCTCAGAGCTATAAACCCACCAAAAAACTTGCTGAAAGCGGCCAAACCGGCCCTGCCACGGTGATTATCTCCGGTGTAGGCCTGGGAATGGTTTCAACGGCTATCCCCGTGATTGCCGTAGTCTTCGGTATCATTATGAGCTACTGCCTGGCTGCAAACTTTGAGATGGCCAACATCTCCTGGGGTCTCTATGGTATCGGCCTCGCTGCAGTAGGTATGCTTTCAACTCTGGGTATCACTCTCGCAACTGATGCTTACGGACCTATCGCCGATAATGCCGGCGGTAACGCTGAAATGTCAGGTCTGGGCGAAGAAGTGCGCAAGCGCACGGATGCTCTTGACTCTCTGGGCAACACCACTGCCGCTACCGGTAAGGGCTTCGCCATCGGTTCAGCCGCATTGACCGGACTTGCGCTGCTTGCCTCCTATATTGAGGAAATCCGCATCGGCCTTGACCGCATCGGCCAAAAGACCATTCAGTTGGGCACCGGCATCAGCGATAAGTTTACTGAAATACCTCTTGAAACGGCAACATTCACTGACTTCATGAATTATTATGACGTCAACCTGATGAACCCGCTGGTACTGAGCGGCATGTTCATCGGCGCAATGATGGCGTTCCTGTTCTGCGGCCTGACGATGAATGCCGTAGGTCGTGCCGCCGGCCACATGGTTGAAGAAGTTCGCCGCCAGTTCCGCACCATCAAGGGTATTCTTACCGGCGAGGCAGAACCTGACTATGCACGCTGCGTTCAGATTTCAACCAAGGGCGCACAGCGCGAAATGGTGTTCCCGTCACTGCTCGCCATCGCCGTGCCTATCATCGTAGGCCTCGTGTTTGGTGTTCCCGGTGTGATTGGTCTGCTTTGCGGCGGTCTGAGCGCCGGATTCGTGCTCGCCGTGTTCATGAGTAATGCCGGCGGCGCCTGGGATAACGCCAAGAAATACATTGAAGAAGGCAACTTTGGCGGCAAGGGCTCTGAAGTTCATAAGGCAACCGTCGTTGGTGACACCGTCGGCGACCCGTTCAAGGATACGTCCGGCCCGTCGCTCAACATTCTTATCAAGCTGATGTCGATGGTGGCCATCGTGATGGCCGGATTGACCGTCAGCTGGAGCCTCCTTTAATAGAATTAAATCAAATTTCTAAATATATGGAGGATAACGGGCGTTTCCGCTATCCTCCATCTTTTAATAACAAGTGATGAAAACAGAAAAAATTTTGCTTATGTCTGTAATCGCGATTGCCTCAGGCTGCGCCTCCAAGGGACCTAAAGCGCCTGCCGAATATCCGCAGGCTCCCACGGACTCAACCGTTACCGACACTTATTTTGACCTGACAGTGGCCGACCCTTTTCGTCCGCTTGAAAATGACACCGCTGCCGCCACTCTGGCATGGGTTGCCGCTGAAAATCAGGTGACGGATGCTTATCTCAATGCCATTCCCTTCAAGAACAAGGTCAGGGAGCGCATGGGGCAGCTGGTCAATTACAAGAAAACCGGGCTCACCTGGCGCGAAAAAGATGGAAAATATTACTATTATGAGAATTCCGGCACTCAGAATCAGTCAGTGCTCTATGTTAAGGACTGCCTTGACGGTGAAGGCCGCGTGCTCCTTGACCCGAACACTCTGAGCGAGGATGGCACCGTTGCGCTCAACGACGTGTTTTTCTCTCCTGACATGAAATATATGGCCTATACCATCAACCGTAACGGCTCAGACTGGACGGAAATCTATGTTCTTGACCTCGCTACGGGCAAGCTGACCGAGGACCATATTGAATGGGCCAAGTTTACCCCGGTTGCATGGCAGGGCGACGGATTCTATTATTCCGCTTATCCCGCTCCGGAAAAGGGCAAGGAATTCAGCAACGCCAATGAAACGCAAACGGTTTATTTCCACCAACTTGGCACTGAACAGTCGGCTGACCGTATTGCCTATCAGGACCTTGAGCATCCGCTCTATTTCCATTCAGCGCAGGTTGATGACAAGGAAACGGCCCTGATGCTCTATATTTCCGGTAACGGTGCCGGCAATGGTTTGAAAATCAAGGACCTGCGCAAGTCTGACAGCCAGTGGATAACGATGGAAGGCTCTCAGGATGAGTCAATCTCGATTTTCGACGTTGAAGGCGACACTCTCTACATCGAGACCTCATGGGGCGCACCGAAGACCCGCATCATGACGGCCAATATCAATGCGCCTCAGCGTAAAAACTGGAAAGAACTCGTGCCGGAACAGGACGGTGTGCTCGTAGGGGCTCAGCGCGCCGGTGAAAACTTCATTTTCACCTATGAGCAGGATGCCGTCAATCGCGCCTATCTCTATACTCCCGGGGGTGAACTGATTCGCGAAATCGAGCTGCCCGGACTCGGCTCCGTAGCGTTCTCAACTAATGATGAGACTCCGGAAGTTTACTATGCGTTCACTTCCTTCACCTCGCCGAGCAATCACTATTCTTATGACCAGGCAACCGGCAAGTCAGAGCTGATTCATGCCACTGAGGTCAAGGGCTTCAACCCGGATGATTATGTGACGGAGCAGAAGTTCTTCAAGTCAGCAGACGGGACAGAAGTGCCGATGTTTATCACCTATAAGAAGGGCACGGAACTTAACGGACAGAATCCCACGCTGCTTTATGGTTATGGCGGTTTCAGCGTATCGCTTAACCCCGGATTCAGCCCGATGCGCCTTGTTTGGCTTGAAAACGGCGGCGTTTACGTAAGTGTTAACCTCCGCGGCGGCTCCGAATATGGTGAAGAATGGCATAAGGCAGGCACTAAGATGCAGAAGCTCAATGTGTTTAACGACTTCATCGGCGCAGCGGAATATCTGATTGAAAATAAATGGACATCGCCTGACAAGCTCGCAATCATGGGCGGCAGTAACGGCGGCCTGCTCGTTGGTGCCGTAACGAATATGCGCCCCGAGCTGTTTGCCGTAGCTATTCCTCAGGTGGGCGTTATGGACATGATGCGTTATCATAAGTTCACCATCGGCTGGAACTGGGCAAGTGATTACGGTACCAGCGATGACTCCGCCGAAATGGCCAAGTATCTTCTTGACTATTCACCGATTCACAACATCAAGAATGACGGAACTCCTTATCCGGCAATCCTCGTCACTACGGCTGACCATGACGACCGAGTAGTGCCCGCTCACTCATTCAAGTATGCGGCCACTCTGCAGGCTGCCAATACGGGCGACAAGCCGAAGCTGATTCGCATTGAGAGCAATGCCGGACATGGCGCCGGCAAGCCCCTGAGCAAGAGCCTCGATGAGTATTCCGACATTTATTCGTTCATTTTCTATAATCTCGGAGTAGAACCTAAATGAGAATCTGCCTGTTTGCCGTCGCAGTCTTCATTGCCCTGACCGGATGTCAGACGGGAGTTGAAAGCACTCCGCGGATTACTGACAAGCAGGTTAGTCGGCATGTCGGCGCGGCGTCGGCTGAAACCGCATTGCTGAGCACCATTCAGGGGGAAAAACCCTCTGAATGGCGCCCGGGCAAGGTTTTTACGCTGACGGGCGGCAAAGTTTCTGTGGCATACACTCCCTCCTCCGTCTCCTCAGAATTGCAACCGGGCGATACGCTGCGGTTTGAGTCAATGACTCCCTCCAAGACCATCACTGGGGCGCAGATGACCGATTTTCATTTTCTTACGCCTGCGGGCCAAACGGTTACTTACCGCATGGAGACGTCGGTCGACCGCCTTGGTGATTCCGTAACGCTGCCTTTCCTTGTCGAGGCCTCGGTTATTGATTCCGTCAGGACCCTGCTGAAAGGGCGCCGGGTCTGGACCACCACACTGCAACGTTATGACCTCAACGGAGAGGCTATCAGCGGGCGGAAATTCCAGCCCGTGGAGATTACGGATGTCAGGGCCGGAAGGGGAGAATATCCCGTAGAAGTGTTGATGGGTAATGAGATGATTTATCTGACTGTTGACCCCTCAAGCCGCGTGAATCGGCGGTTTGCCAATCTGTTTTCGCTAACTGACCCGCGCCGAAATTATAAGCAAATCACTGACCGGACCTGGGAGCGCATCTGTCGCGGCGAAGTTGCCGACGGCATGACCATGGAGGAATGCAGGCTCGCCCTCGGCTCTCCCCGCGAAGTTGAGCGCGACGCCACCTACGGCGCCCTCATTGAACGCTGGACCTACGAAAACGGCATCTACCTCCTCTTCTCCGACGGCATCCTAACCCGCTTCCGCCGGTAAGTGCGCCTCATTTTCCGCTCACTGCGTTCGCTTAACAGTAACATGGGAATATATGCTTTTAATATGCTCATTAGGAGCGGTGAATTCAAAATAATTCCGTAACTTTGCACTATGTTAACAGCCGCGCAAATATTAGAACTTGTAAAAGGTGGCGAAGGCTACAATGTAGACTTCAAGCGCAGTGTGCCCTCTAAGGTAAAGGAAATCTCTGATGAAGTTGCCGGCTTTGCTAATGCCGCTGGTGGTTATGTCCTCATTGGAGTAGACAATAATAATCATATTATCGGTGCTGAGATAGACAACAATAAGCGTTCGGCACTTCAGGATACTATCGGTGAGATTTCTCCGGCATTGAAATGTGAAATCTATCCCGTAGATGTTGAGGGTAAGACTGTCTGGGTCATTGATGTGCCAAGTGGCAAAGACAAGCCTTACATAACCGGAGGTGTCATATATGTCAGGGAAGGTGCAAATTGTCAGAAACTTCGTTCGGCTGAAGAGATACGTGCTTTTTTTGCCGAATGTGCAAAGATTTTCTATGATGCAATCCCTTGCCGATGGTTTGATATTGATAAAGATATTGAGCTGAACAATTTCCGCACCTTTATGGAAATGGCCAATCTTTCCAATACCTTACCCATCAAAAGGCTATTTGATAGTCTTGAGCTTTTGACAGACGGATGCGTTGCGAAAAATGCTTTGGCACTGTTCTTTGGTTGTGAGCCGGAACGCAAATTTCCTCATGCTGTCATTAGATGCCTGCGGTTCAAAGGACTTGATAAGGTTCATATTATAGATGACAAGACATTCGGAGGACCTCTATATCAGCAATATCTTAATGCTCTTTCATGGATAGAGAGTAAACTTGAGGTTGAGTATATCATCAAGGGAACAGGCCCAAGGCAGGAAATATGGGAGATTCCTCTCGATGTATTCAAGGAGTCCATTATGAACGCTATTTGTCACCGTGATCTATATGAAGAAGGCGGTACAATCATGGTGGAGGTTTATGATGACCGGGTTGAAATATCTAATCCCGGTGGTCTGTTGCCAGTTGTGGCAGCAGAATTCGGGCATAAGAGCATGAGCCGCAATCCTCTCATCTTCGGCCTCTTTACAAGAATGCATGTTGTTGAGAAAGTTGGTTCGGGCATTCCTCGTATGCGCAGACTAATGAAAGAAGCCGAGTTGCCAGAACCACAATTTAATACTCGAGGCTTCTTCACGGTTACGTTTATGAAACGTGCTAAGACAAATAGTGCCACCAATGGCACATTAAATGGCACATTAAATGGCACATTAAATGGCACAGAACAATTAGTGCTGGAACAAATTAGGACTACTCCCGGCATATCAGCGAATGAGTTAATTCAACGCACAAACAAAAGCATTAGAACCATACGTAGAGCAGTAAAATGCCTTATAGATAATGGCTTGATGGAATATCGTGGTTCTAAGAAAACCGGAGGGTATTATATTTTAGATAAGGATTAAAGAGTGTAATTGTTCTCATTGCATAGTACCTTAAATAAGCAAGGAGGGTGCATCGTTTTGACGCACCCTCCTTTTTTTATTATTCGGTGAGGAGTTGGTGGGATTTGATTAGCATGCGGGGGATGTGGAAGGGGCCTTTGAAGATGTTTCCTTTTGCGGGTTGGGCTACGGAGCCGTCGCGATGGAGATAGCCGAACCATTCGGGGTATTCGGGGTCGGGGAGATGGGCCATCATCCAGTCGTGGGCCATTTGGTGCATCTGGAGGTATTTTTCGTCGCCTGAGGCCTGGTAGGCGTAGAGAGTGGCGATGACGGCTTCAGTCTGGGGCCACCAGAATTTCATGTCTTGGGAATAGTCCTGGCAGGGGAAACCTTTGCAGTCACGGAAGTTGATTATTCCGCCAAATTCGGGGTCCCATCCCCAGTCCCATGACCAGTCGAGGATTTGCAGCGCCATCTTTGTCAGTTCGGGGTCCCATCCGCGATATTTGGATTCTTCGAGGAGGAACCATGCCGTTTCGATGCAGTGGCCGGGATTAATGATGCGTCCGGCGCAGGTGTCGATGAGTTCGCCCGTGGGGGTGACCGTTTCAAGGAGGGCCTTGAATTCGGGGTGGATGAACAGGCGGAGTCGCTCGATGGATTCAGCGATTTGCTCGTCGAGCACGGGGTCAGGAATGGCTTCGCGGATGCGTGAGGCGGTGTTGATGAGAATCATCGTGATGGAGTGGCCGATGGCGGGCTGAGTCTCCATATACTTGGGTTCGAGGATTCCGGGGGTGGAGATGAACCGGCGGATGTCCTTGAAGAGGCGGAGGGCTTTTTCGGCGTAAGTCTTGTCGCCGGAAGCGAGGGAATATTCGCTCATGGCGATGGCGGCGAAACATTCGCTGAATACGTAGCGGCGCTTGCGCAGGGGGCGTCCGTCGGCGGTCACTTCAAAGTACATTCGTCCGTCGGCGGGGTCAAAGCAGTGAGCTTCAATGAAGTCAATGCAGCTTTTAGATGCGGCGAGCCATTCGGGGTTAGGCTCAATGAATCGATAAGCGGCGGCGGTAACATATCCGAAACGGCCCTGGAACCATACGGATTTTGTAGAGTCCATCAGCGCGCCGTCGCGGTCAAGGCAGGTGTAGACGCCGCCATTGACCGGGTCGAGGCCATATTTGAGCCAGAAGGGCATGATGTTTTCAGTCAGAATCCGACGGTAGAGGTCGGCATAATGCTTTGCATCCATGGGAGTTAGAATTTGTTGCAGCGATTGAAGAAGTTGATTTTTTCGAGTTCGGCCTTCATTGAGGCTTCTTCCTCGTCGGTCATGTTACGGAAGGGGACGCGGTTAGGTCCAAGGTCGAGGCCGATGAGTTTCATGATGCGCTTTCCGCCGACGATGTTACCGCGATAGTTGCAGATGACGTTGATAACTTCCTGGCTGAAGTTTTGTTTTTCGCGAGCGGTTTCGAGGTCGCCGCGGTCCCATGCTTCGATGATTCCGGTCAGTTCGCGGCCGTTATAGTTAGTGGTTCCGCCGATGCCACCGCGAGCGCCACCTTGGGCGAGCGATGCGAGGATTGTTTCGTCCTGGCCGTGGAGCATATCGAATTTGCCGTTTTTGTAGAGTCGGCACTGATTGTATTCATAGAGGCTTTCGTAGGTGTACTTAATGCCGGCAAAGTTGGGGATTCTGCCGTCGACGGCCTTGAGGAAGTCAATCATCGGGAGGAAAGCGCCATTGAAGGCGGGGATATGATAGAAATAGAAGGGGAGTTCGGGGGCTTCGGCGGCGATTTCTTCGCAGTATTTCACGAGTTCTTCCACTCGGCCAATCTTGGGGAAGGGGGGAGCCATTGCTCCGATACCCCAGGCGCCGATTTCAGCGGCATGGCGTGCGAGTTCGCGGGCTTCACGCAGGCAGCAGGAGCCAACGTGGACAATGACTTTGAAGTCAGCGGGGACGGCCTTGATCCAAGCTTCGGCCAGGCGCTTGCGTTCATCAGTGGTCAGCATATAGCCTTCGCCGGAAGAGCCGTTGATGAAAACGCCTTTGAGGCCGTTTTTGGCGAGCATTGCGGCATAGGCGGGGATGGGTTCGAGGTTGATGTCTCCGTTAGGGAGCATCGGAGTGAAAGGGGCGTCGATAAGACCGTTGATTTTTTCCATATTATTCCATATTTAGAGTTTTCGGTTTGAGTACAGTCAGCTGAAGGAGGATTGCGAGGACGAGAGCACCGGCCATGATTACGAATCCGAGGCCCATCTGTCCGTCCTGAGCCAGGGAGCCGAGGACGTTAGTGGCCATAGCGCCGATGAAGAGTCCGCTCATGTTCATGATTCCATAAGCAGTTGCGCGGCGACGGTCGTTGACAAACTGACAGAGGATAGGCATCGTGTTTGAGTCAAAGAGACCGTAGCCGAATCCGAAGATAATGCCGGCAGAGATTGCGGAGAATAGCGATGAGCCGAATCCCATGAGAATCAGTGCGGGAATCATCAGGGTCATGCCGATAGCGGAGGTGAAGATGCGGCCTTTGAGGTTACGTTGGGCCCAACGGTCGGCCATCGGTCCGCCCACCATCACGCCGAGAAATGATGAGGCGGCAATGGTAATAGTGGCAACCGGACCGGCCCAGACCATGTCGATGCCCAGGGAGGAGGCAAAGAGCTCAGGGAGCCAGTTTTTAGTTGACCATCCGGGGATGGAGCATGAGGCAAAGAAGAAGAGAATGGTCCAGAAGGCGCCATTTGCAAGGAGGGCACCGATGCTTGAGCCGACGGAGCCGAACGCCTTGCGGAAGGAGAAGGGCTCGAAGGATTCAGTCTTGATGTTTCGGGGGGCGGATTCGTCTTCATAGAGGAATGCGATGAGAATCAGCGCATAGACAATGCCGACGAGGCCGAACCAATGGAAAGTCTGCTGCCAGGAGAGCTGAGCGGCCACGAAAGCGCCGAATCCGCCTATGGCCTGGCCCATATAAAGTCCGGTCATGTGAATGCCGATTGCCAAAGAGAGCTGCTTGCCGGTGAAATAGTCGGCAATGAGGGAGAGTGCGGCGGGAATATAAAGGGCTTCAGAGATTCCCATTGCCGCGCGGAGCCAGTAGACCTGATTGTAGGTTTCAGCATATCCCATGAGGAGGGTAACGGTAGACCATACGGCGAGGGAGCCAACGATGAGCCATTTGCGGTTAACGCGGTCAGCGACAATACCGCTGACGGGGCTCATGAAACCGTAAATCCACATGAATACGGCCATGATTTTGCCGAAGTTGACGGTGCTTTCCAGGGCGGTGATGTCAACGGCCATGGATGCGCGCATGGTGCTGAGCATCTGGCGGTCCATATAATTGAGGAGGGCGACGACCCAGAGGAGGGCGACGACGAGCCATGGATACCACTGTTTTGAGGTAAGGAGTTTTTTCATTGGTTATCAGGTTTATTTTTGAGTGGACAAGAGGAAGAATCGCAGCAGCTGCATCCGCCGTTTTTTTTACGGCAGAAGAGTTTGCGGATAATCCAAAGGAGGCATGCCGCAAGAATCACGGCGACTATAATCCATTGAGTCATTTCTTTTTAGTTAAGAGGTTACGAAGCTTTGCGGGAGTAAGGTCGGCGGGATATTGTTCAAATGGGAGCCTCAGGGAGCAACCTTCGCGGAATCGGGAGCACCCATAGGCGGTATGGCCCTTGATCAGGTGTCCGCCGCCGCAGACGGGACATTGGATTTCCTCGATTGACTTCAAGCGGGGCGCGCGGGGTTTCTTTTCTTTGGGCGCGGCTGAGGATGAGGATGCTTTTTTTGCCTTTGGCTGTTCGTCAACGATGTTGATTCGGCGATTGGTGTTATCGCTCAACACCTTGACTACAATTTCGTTAATCATAGCCTTAAGCTCGTCCATAAACTCCGTTGGGGAGTATTGGCCGCGCTCAATCCGGCGGAGTTTGTTTTCCCAAATACCGGTCAGTTTGGCGCTTTTGAGGAGTTCCTCGTGAATCAGGTCAATCAGAGCCTCCCCGGCCTCAGTGGCGACAATGTTTTTGCGTTCGCGCGCAATGTAATGTCGACGGAAAAGTGTCTCAATGATAGCAGCACGGGTTGAAGGACGGCCAATACCGTTTTCTTTCATTGCCTCGCGCAGATTTTCATCATCGACGGTTTTTCCGGCACTTTCCATTGCGCGGAGCAAGGTCCCCTCCGTGTAAGGCTTCGGAGGGGAAGTTTGTCCCTTTTGCAGGGATGGCTCATGGGGGCCTGATTCGCCCTCTACAAAGGGAGGGAGAATTTTGTCAGTCTCAGATTTTTCGTCTTTGTCAGACCGGAAAAGTTCGCGCCAACCGAGTTTGGTAATGACCTTTCCTGTGGCTTTAAATTCATAGGGGCCGACGGAGGCAATTACCGTGGTCGTTTCAAAGAGACAATCAGGATAAAAAGCGGCAATGAAACGGAGCGCAATGAGATGATACATCAGTTTTTCATCGCCATCAAGCATTCGAGGCGACTCTCCGGTCGGTATAATAGCGTGGTGGTCAGTGACCTTGGAGTTATCAAAAACGTTTTTTGATTTCGGGATTTTCGCGCCGGGCGCCAGCAGGGGGGCTGTTTGAGGCGCGTAAGGGGTCATTTTTCTGAGAATGTCAGGAATCTTGGGGTAGACATCGTCAGGGAGATATGTAGTGTCGACGCGCGGATAGGTAGTGACCTTCTTCTCATAGAGCGATTGGATGAGTTGAAGGGTTCTTTCAGCGGTCCACCCCCAGCGTTTGTTACATTCCACCTGGAGTGAGGTGAGGTCAAACAGGCGCTGAGGAGCTTCTTTTCCGGACTTTTTCTGAACGGAGGTGACGTTAAGCGGCAAGCTGCTGATTTCGTCAAGAATCTTGGCGGCCTCGGCCTCAGTGGAGAATCGCCCTTTAGTTGATGAGAAAGTGACGTCGCGGTAAACCGTTTTGAGTTCCCAAAAATCCTCGGGTTTGAAGTCGCGAATTTCCCGCTGACGTTTAACGACGAGGGCGAGAGTAGGGGTCTGGACACGCCCGATGCTCAGGACTTTTCCCGGTTCGGAATATTTAAGAGAGTAAAGGCGGGTGGCGTTCATTCCCAGGAGCCAGTCGCCGGCGGCGCGGCTGAGTCCGGCAAGGTAGAGATTGTTGAAGTCAGCTGCCGGCTTGATTGTGTTGAATCCCTGGCGGATAGCATCATCAGTCAGCGATGAAATCCAAAGGCGTTTAACGGGGACTTTACAGTCAGCCAGCTGGAGTACCCAACGCTGAATGAGTTCGCCTTCCTGTCCGGCATCACCGCAGTTTATGACCTCAGATGCTTCACTAACAAGCTGTTTGATTATTGCGAACTGATGTTCAATTCCTTTGTCCTTTTTGAGCTTAATGCTGAACCGGGGTGGAATCATCGGCAATGCGCCGAGACTCCAGCGCTTCCATCGTTCGGTATAGTCATGCGGTTCCTTCAGTTCACAGAGATGACCGTATGTCCAGGTAATCTTATAGTTATTGCCTTCCCAGAAGCCGTCACGCCGAGTGGAGGCTCCAAGGATAGCGGCAATATCTTGTGCCACACTGGGTTTCTCCGTGATGCACAGAATCATTTCTTAGGGGCATGGAACGTTCCGCGGACCGTTCCGTAAGGGGTTTTGAAATCGAGGGAGAAGGAGGCGGGTTTTGATTTGAGGGCGGGGAAGTCCACCTCAAGGAGGATAACACCTTCGTCTTCAAACTGGAAAGCGCGCTCAAAGTAGATGGGGTCAATGTCAGTAGCGGCGATTTTGCCGTCAAGCATGACTCCGTCAATACGGTTAGAGGTGTGGGGGCGGCCGAGCGCTTTGCAGTAAACGCGGCTGACGTCTTCGCGACACATGATGCTGTCAATATGGATGGACATCTGATGGTCCTGCGCCTTGCGCCGGACGTCAAGGTTATTTTGAGCGATGGCCACTCCGAAGAGCATCAGCAGGGCAACGAAGAAGATACCGTTACGCATCGGCCTCTCCTTTCTCAAGCCGTTTGGCTTCATTCCAGAATTTGTCCATCTGAGCGAGGGTCATGTCTTTGAGGCTGAGACCCTGCTCCTTTGCGCGGCTTTCAACATGGTTGAATCTGGAGATGAATTTGCGATTAGTGCGTTCCAGGGCGTTTTCCGGATTGATGTCGTAGAGGCGGGCGGCATTGATGAGAGCGAAGAAAATATCGCCCATTTCTGCCTCCATGGCGTCCTTGTCGCCGCAGATTGCTTCGGCGCGGAATTCGGCGAGCTCTTCAAGGAGCTTGTCCCAGACGTCTTCACGGTTTTCCCAGTCAAAGCCGACGTGGGCGGCCTTTTCCTGGATTCGGAAGGCCTTGATGAGGGCGGGGAGCGACGAGGGAACTCCGCCAAGGACGGTTTTATTGCCGTCTTTTTCCTTGAGTTTTAGGGCCTCCCAATTGTTCATCACGGTTTCGGCATCCTCGGCCTTGACTTCACCGAAGACGTGGGGATGGCGATAAATGAGCTTGGCATTGAGGGCGTCGCAGACGTCGACAATATCGAATGCTTCCTTTTCTTCGCCGATTTTGGAGTAGAAAAGGACGTGGAGCAGGACGTCGCCAAGCTCCTTGCGGATGTTGGCGTCATCTTCAGCAATGAGAGCGTCGGCTAACTCGTAGACTTCCTCAATGGTGTTAGGGCGGAGTGAGAGATTTGTTTGCACGCGGTCCCAGGGGCAGTCGGTACGCAGGCGTTCAAGAACGTCGATAACGCGGCCGAGGGCTTCTATTTTTTCTTGTCTGGAGTGCATAAATTAGTTGAATTTGAGTTTAAGGCATGTCCAATCGTTAAGGACGGAATGGCTTACTTCTGTAAGGCCTAAGGGGGCGGCAACTTCCATGATAACGGGGATGTCGGCTTCATAGAATCCGCTGAGGAGCATCGTGGCTCCGGGTTTCAGGGAGCTGACATAGGCGGCTAAGTCGCCGGTAATGATGTTGCGGTTGATATTGGCGATGAAGAGGTCGGCCCGGGGCATTGAGTGGAGCAGAGAGGCGTCGCCGCAATGGAGGCGCACGCGGTCAGCTTGGCCGTTGAGGCTGACGTTTTCCAGGGCGTTTTCATAGGCTCCGGGGTCAATTTCAATGCCGTTGACTTGGGCGGCGCCGCGCATGGCGCAGAGAATGGCGAGGATTCCGGTTCCGGTTCCCATGTCAATGACGGAGAGGCCGGATTCATCAATGTCGAGCAGAGCGCTGATAACCTGAGAGGTAGTGGCATGATGTCCGGTTCCGAAGGCCATTTTCGGGTCAATGACAATGTCATAATCAGCAGCGGGAACGTCAGTATGGAAAGAGGAGTGAATCACGCAGCGCTCGCCGACGACGATTGGCTTGAAATAATTCTTCTCCCATTCGGAATTCCAGTCCTGTCCTTCAAC
The DNA here is from genome assembly GCA_014802435.1 of Bacteroides sp. Lineage (GTDB taxonomy): Bacteria > Bacteroidota > Bacteroidia > Bacteroidales > Muribaculaceae > UBA3263. The sequence goes on from JAAVCG010000031.1 coordinate 97,686, forward strand.
GAGGGATACGCTTCGGCTGATTTCCGCCTCGAAGGGAAACGCTGAGAGGGCCTCATTGAGGGCATCTTCATTGAAGAGTTCGTCCTTGATATAGGCAGTCAGGCCTTGCCGGTCAGGGACGAAAGATTCATAACCGGCATCCGCAAGGAGGGCAGCGAGGACGTCAGTGGCGTCCTCGCTGCAGGGTTTGAGGTTCAGGCGCAGTTCGCGATAATCGTTCATTTGACGATTTTAAAACCGGCCTCCTTGAGTGCCTTTTTGATTTCGGCGATATGTTCGTGGTTACGAGTTTCAATCTCGACATGGAGCATGCAGGCGTTGACGTCGGTATCCTCGGCGTTACGTTCATGGACCACTGAGACAACGTTGCCTCCGCGTTCGGCGATGATGTTGAGCACACCGCTGAGCTGTCCGGGCTTATCGGGGAGGTCAATGATCAGAGAGCAGTCACGTCCGCTCTTGACGAGACCGCGGCGCACTGCGCGGTTATGGGCCGTAACGTCAATGTTACCACCGGAAACGACGCAGACAACGTTTTTGCCCTTGATGGGCACCTTATTGAACATAGCGGCGGCCACGCTGACAGCGCCGGCTCCTTCGCTGACGAGCTTTTTCTGCTCCATGAGGGTCAGAATAGCTGCGGCAATTTCGTCTTCGCTGACGGTTACGATTTCGTCAACGTATTGGCTGATAAGGTTGAAGGTGTTTTCACCGGGTTCCTTTACGGCGATGCCGTCAGCAATGGTTTTGACGGAGTCAAGATGAACGCGCTTGCCTTCCTTGATTGAGTTATACATTGAGGGAGCGCCTTCAGACTGCACGCCATAGACCTTCACGTCAGGGCGCAGAGACTTGATGGCAAAAGCTACACCGGCAATGAGGCCGCCGCCACCGATGGGGACGATTACGGCTTCCACTTCGGGGTAATCCTCAATGATTTCCAGTCCGATTGTTCCCTGACCGGCAATAACTTTTTCATCATCAAAGGGGTGGACAAAGGTGTAGCCCTTTTCTTCTTTGAGCTCGACGGCCTTTGCATAGGCATCATCATAAACGCCGGGCACGAGGCAAACTTCAGCGCCATAGCCCTTGGTGGCTTCCACCTTGCTGATGGGGGCACCGGCGGGGAGGCAGATGATTGATTTGATGCCGTTGCGGGAAGCGCCGAGGGCAACACCCTGGGCATGGTTACCTGCGGAGCAGGCAATTACGCCGCGAGATTTTTCTTCTTCAGAGAGTTGCGAAATCTTGTAGTAAGCGCCGCGCAGCTTAAAGGAGCCGGTGTTTTGCAGGTTCTCGCATTTCAGATGCACTTTAGCCTCCGGATTGATGCGGGAGGCAAACATAATCGGGGTGCGGCGGGCAACGCCCTTCAGCACACGCGAAGCTTTGAAGACTTCACTAAGTTCAAGCATAACAAACTGTTTTGAATGAATGGATATTATTTTAACACTGCAAATTTACTAAAACATAGTGGAAATTGCAAATTTTTTGTGATTTGGCGAAAAAATGTTATCTTTGCAGGTGATTAGTTAACATTAAATCATCAAATTATGAAAAAACATCTGATTCTTTCGCTCGTGATTGCTTTCGCCGGCAGTCTGATTAATTGCATGGCTTCCGAACCGAATTACCCGCGCGAGTATGACGGGCAGATTAACACGTTCGTTATCAATAACGCACAGTTGACCCCTGAGCTTGCGGAGAAGTTTAATTTCATTATGGTGGGCGATTTTTCCATGACTTCGCAGCCTGATTCTTATTATTCAGCAGGGATTTTACCCGGCATCGGAGTCATCATTGCTGCTGATAACGCTCTTGTCAAGGCTCTTTTTCCTGATGCGAAGTCTTTTGAGATGAATGGAAAGGCCGCCACCGAGGAGGAATTTTACTCCGTTCCCGGTCAGAAGCTGGCCTCCGTGAAATTTGAAGACGGAGTTTTGAAGGCCCGCACCCTTGATAGTATCAGAGATCCTAAGGTTTATAAGGACTTGGCAAAGAAGGAATGGGAGGTATGGTTTTATGAAACCGAGAATACTCCGCTTCCCGGCGAGATTGCTTTGAATGATCCGGCGACATACTTTGAGAATCCTAACACGATAGTTACTCTGGATTACGTCATAACCAGCCCGGCAAAGGTTAAGGAGAAGCAGGCTGACGTTAAAGGCTATGTCCTGAGAATGGTGGGCTTGAACCCGCAAATCTATGCGCTGACTAATGCGCGCGACCTGGAATATTTCATCACTTGTGGCGGTGAACGTCAAAAGGCTGATGTTTCAGCTATCGGAGGACCGTTGACAGTAAAAAATATAGCGGCTTACTTCCATCGCCCGATTGAGGATATTTTCCTCATCAAAACCGACGGCAAAACTGTCGAAACCATTTTTAAAGAAAAAGAGTAATTAAGGCTTAAAGGGCCGCTCGGATTTTTAGCCGCTCACTGCGTTCGCTGAACTGCTTTTGCGGGCGGGGTGAGCGGTTTTGTTTTAGTACCAGTCGATGGCGTCGTTGTAGGATGAGCGTTTGTCGTATTTTAGGTCGGAGAGGAGTGAGGATTTGACGGCAATGTGGAAGTTATAGCTCTTGTATGGGCCGAGGGGGACAAAGCTGGCTGTCATCGTGAAGCAGTGGAGGTCACGGCTGATGTTGCAGTTCATATAGGCTATCTTCTTGAGGTCAAAGTTATAAGAGGCGGAGAAGGAGAAGTTCCAGTTGGGGGTGGGGTTTATGCTTCCGCTGAAGCTGAGGTTCTGAGTCCACTTTCCGTCATATTCCATCTTCTTTTTGTTAAATTTTCCGTAGCCATATGATACGGAGTAGCTGACGTTAAGGTTCCAGGGGAATTGCCAGTGGAGATATCCGTCGGGGTCAAATTCTCCGGCGGATGTTTTCTTTTTGTCTGATTTTTTGTCAGAGCCGTCGGATGAAGATGAATCGTCTGATTTTCTTTTTCTGCCGAAGAGCTTTTTGAAGGTGTCGTTATTGAAGTTATAGCTGAAGCTCGTTCCGGTAGAAGAGAGTCGGCCCCAACCTTTGCCGGAGGTCAGGCGGAGGGTGTTGGAGCGATAGGGTGTGCCGTACTGGTTGAGTTTGTAGGTGTAGACGTCCCAAACGGCGGAGAGGTTGAGGTTGAATCCCTTTGTTATTCGCAGGAGGATGGATGTATTGAGGTTTGACCAGTTGAGCGAGTCGGCGGCAAAGTTATAGCTTTGGCTGAGCGAGAGGTTTTCAATCAGTGAGATTTTTCGTTCACCGGTAGAGTCATTGTCGCTCTTGACTTTCATTTCAAGGTTGTTGGATAGGGAGAAATTGACAGTTCCCTGTTTTCCGGTCGAGGCGGAGCCGTAAGGACCGTTTTGGAAGTATGAGTATTGGCGGCGTTGGAGCTGCCCGTTGTTGTCAGTGTATTGGTATTCACCGTAGTAGCCCCAGAAGGGGGTGCCGAAGTCGGGGGCTCCGGAGAGTGAGATTGTCGGGGTCATCACATGGCGAATCATCTTGATTTTCTTCCCGAAGATGCCCAGAGGCTGCCAGAAACCATAGAGTTTGGTTGAAACGCCGATAGATGCGGAGAAGTCAAAGACGTTGTAGAAGTTATATGTGGTGTCGGCCACTTCGGCGGCAGCGTTTGGGTCCCATTGACGGCGCACTTTCTGGAAGTACATTCGGTCAGTCAACTGGACGCTGGGGGTGATGTTGATGTATTTCAGCAGCTGGAAAGTGGCGGAAATGGGGACAGAGTGGCGCAGGCCGTTTTTCCAGTCCTTGACGATTGATTTTTTGAAAAATTCGTTTTGTTTTGCCGTCAGGGAGTTTTGGAGCTGTCCGGAATAGGATAGTTTGATTTTTTCATACCATTTTTCAGCGCCAACGGGCCGTTTCCGCTTGAACGGGGCGGTTTGAGCCATTGTGACTGTCAGATTTGGGAAAGAGACATTGAGCATCTCGTCAGATGAGCGCTGAGTGATGTTCATTGACGTTGACAGGGACCATTTGGTTCCGGGGAACCGATAGGTCATGTTGACGGTCGAACTCTTGGTGTTCTCCGTGAAATTGTTTGAATAATAGGAAGCTACGTCTTTTCGGGAGTATCCGCTTGTTGCGAAGTTGACGGAGGCCGAGAATGTCATGTTAGGGTTGAACTTGGAGTCTTGCTGATGATTCCAGATGACCTGAAAGTTAGTGGCCTTGGAATAGTCGGGGGAGCCTTTTTCGCCGTCGACAGTGCGGAGATAGCTGACGGAGACATTGCCGGCATATTTATATCGCTTGACATAGGCTGAGCGGGCGTTGATTCCCCATGTTCCTTTGGTGTAAAGCTGTCCGGTCAGTGCGAGGTCAACATTGTCATTGATAGCGAAATAGTAACCGCCGTTTGAGAGGTAGAATCCCCGGCGGTAATCATCGCCGACGGTGGGGAAAATTATGCCTGAGGAATATTTTTTAGTAAAGGGGAAGTAGCCGAAGGGCACAGCGATAGGGAGCGGGAGTCCGGCTAAGACCATGTAGGCGGGTCCGGTTACGATGTTGCTTCCGGGTTTTACTTTACCCTTGGTGATTTGGAGGTGGAAGTGAGGGTGTTCGTGGTCATCACAGGTGGTGTAACGGCCGTCTTTAATGTAAAATTCGCCGTTTTCAATTCTCTTTGCTTGTCCGCCGGTAAGATAGCCTTCGCCTTGCTGAGTGATTACGTTAGTGATGTATCCTCGCTCGGTTTTGAAGTTATAACTCATTGATTCAGAGTCATAAGATTCGCCGCCTTGGGAGAAGTTTGGAGTTCCTTTCCTGACTCCTAAAGAGTCCGTCACCCCTGAAGCATTGACATTACTGGTTTTGAGGTCGAGGTCAATGTTTTCAGCCGTCAGCTGAAGGTCGCCGTAGGTCACCTTGCTGTTGCCATACATGTAAGAATGGTTGCGGCCGATGACAATCATAGAGTCGGAGGAGGTGAAATTTACAGTGTTGTCAAGGTCAACTTTATCGCGGATAATGCGTTTTTTGGGGCCTGCCGGAACCGAATCAGCCTGCTGGGGAGCGACCGAAATAGAGTCAACCGGCTCGGACGCGAACCCGAGCAGGCAAGTCATTATGCTGATTATAAGATATATAAATCGTCGACTCACGACTCTATTTCATTTGAAAAACACCCGCAAAGTTACAAATAATATTTGAGAAAATCAAGCCATCATTTGATTGAATATTATGAAAAAAATCATTATCTTTGCCAAATGAAAGAAGCTCAATTAACGCCAATCAGCATTGTTCGCACCCTGGATAATTGCTATCCGGGAAGCCGCGCCGTTCTTGACAGCATTACCGAGGAGTTGAATCCGCGCCTTCAGGCGGAGTTGCTTCCGGGGAAATATGGTGATGACCTGCTGCGGCAAATTGAAATCAACACCGCAATGAGTTTTTATGACGACTTCCATTGCAAGACGAATTATATTATTCCGGATGAGGGGGTAAAGCTGCGCAGTTCAGAATACTATGGAGCGTTGCTGGAAATGTTTACCGAGGAGGAGATTGAACGCGAGGGCCTATATCTGAGGCCGCGATGGCAGATTGGCCCCTTGAATAAGCGCACGGGGCTAATTTACGTCACCATAGTGTTTGAAAAATCATTCAGCTTTCTGCCACCGAAGGAGCAAAAGCGGTTAATGAAAGATTATTTCATGACGGCTGTCAGGCGGATTGCCGTGCGCAAAAAGGGCCTTAACTATAACTTCTCCTTGCTGATGGAGGATTTTGAGCGGGTGTTGGACTGGTGGGTGGCGATTTAGACCCCGTTCCCCAATATTTGTTAAAGCTGAGGCCGCATATCTCCGAGTGATTTTTGTGATGGAACGAAGGAGCGATGGGGTTCCATCGTGACTGAGCGACAACACAAAAAGCACCGAAGAGATGCGATGGTAAGCTAACTTTTTTACATCACAACACAATAAAGTGTGCCCAAATAGACTGTTGAAGGCAGATAATGGCTACCGTGGCCCATTGATAAAAAACTTGAGGGGGGAAACTGAATGTGAAATTAGAGAGTGTATGAAATCAAATTAGTTACTATCGCCTCGGCCAATCGTCACGCATCTGCGTCCGCTTGTTTCGGTCACGATGGAACCCCATCGCTCCCTCACTGCGCGAACACAGCTGCATAACGCTTGACCGCCTCAGCTTTAACAAATATTGGGGAACGGGGTCTAAGTCTTATCTGACGCAGAAGGCAATATGGTCCGGGCGGTCAGGTGTGCCCATGGGTAGCAGCAGGGAAGTGGAAAGGGTTTTCAGCTGAGACGCATCGCTGATGTTCTGCTCGCAAATTTCGCGTAGCAGGTGTCCGCGCAGGGTCTTGAGCCGCCCGGCATGAGGAGTGGTGAACTTTCCGCCCTCTTTCAATTCCTTTATGTCAACAGTGAGAACCTCCGCATGGGGTTTGACCTCCTTCCAGTCAACGCATTTTGCGGCATCGGCGGGCAGGAGGTTAAGCACGGAGCCTGTTTTGCTTTCCTGAATCTCGCGGATGAGGTTTAGAGTAACCGTTTCGCGCCAAAAAGAATAGAGGCTGTTGCCGTCGGGCGAGAGAGGGGAAGTGTAATCCATGCGGTAGGCCTTGATTATATCGTCGGGTCTGAGCCAGCCATAGAGCGAGGAGATTATTCTCAGATGCTGATTAAGATAATCACCGGCCTGAGAGGATAGCGACGCAACGTCAAGAGCCTTGAAAACGACTCCGGTAAAGGCCTGAATGGCGGCTTGGCCAACGCCCTTGTAAGGGAAGTCGACCGCCAGCATATGGAGTTTGGTGGCCATGGCGAAACTCAGGTGGGTCAGGTCAGTCAGCTCGCGGGGCGTTATGCCGGCAATGCGGTCCATGATGGCTGCGGCTTTTTCTTCGTCAGCGGGGCGATGTCTATTGTATAATTTAGGAGACACAGCCTGATTGCAGGCCGTCATGGTTTTGGATTCAGCAATAAGCGTCAGCATGATTCGTTGTTATAATGATGATGTATAAAGATTGAACGTTTGAATTTCAGAATAAGTTCAACTTTTTTCGGTGGCCGATTGTTTTTAGGGTAAAAACACTATAAATAAGATGGAAAAAACAGTAGAAACAACACTCTTAGACCGGCGCAGTATTCGTCGATATGAACGGGAGGCCATTTCAGAAGCCGACCTTGAATTCATCCGTGAAGCTATGAGGAATACTCCAACGAGTTATAACGGTCAGCAATACTCGGTTATTGAAGTCGCTGACCAGGAAATGAAGGAAAAACTGGAGGCTATAGTCGGCCAAAAGCAACTCAAGACCTGCAATCGCGCCTTTATTTTCCTTTCGGATTATAACAAGATAGCCGTAGCGGCTAAGGCTAAGGGCCTGGAGAATCCCGGATTTGAAAACACAGCCGACGGGCTCATCGTCGGGGTTGTTGATGCCTCACTGGCGATGATGAGCGCCATAGTTGCGGCAAATTCCCGCGGGCTTGGCACCTGTCCCATCGGATATGCCCGCACGGCCAATCCCAAGGCCATTTCGGAGCTTTTAGGGCTGCCGGAAGGGGTTTTCGTTGTTTGCGCCCTCACCGTTGGAGTGCCGAGAGAAATGCCTGATTTGAAGCCGAAGCAGAGCGAAGACCTGCTGATTTTCAAGGACAAATACGGCACAGACAATATGGCTGAAAAACTCCTCAGCTATGACCGCGAATTTACGGAATATCACGCCAACCGCTCCGGAAACACCTCAGATGAAGACTGGATAGGAGAAATCCTCGGCTATTATCGCGAAGCAATGGGTTACAGTATGCTCGACTCGCTCAAAGAGCGGGGCTACGGCATGAAGAAGTAATTAACAATCACAGTAATAGCGCTTTTTTAGCTGCATGGTTCTGTTTTGAGATTAAAGGGTTGTCTCAAGCAAGGTGTTGCCTTGAGTGTCAATGACCTTTAATCTCATTTCAGAGCCTTTTCGGCTTAAAATCATAACGGTTGCGCTATCCATCTGATAGCCGCCGCCAATGATGACGGGAAAGTTATTGCCTCTGGTTCCCCGCGGATGATAAGCAAACTCATGGGTATGGGCATTGAGCGAGACATTGAAGGGCGCTTTTTCTAAAATCGGACCCCAGATTTCCAGACACGGGTTATAATCCGTATAGTCCACGTCAAGTCCATAGATTGGAGCATGATGCACGAGCACTTTCTTACCCGCCTTCTTGAAATCCTTAGACTTTAATTCGCTTTTGAGGAATTGAGCCTGCTCGCGGCGCAGACTGGTGAAGTCGTTCATGCCATAGTAGACGTAAGTGTCATCCGGCTTGTCCTCGCCGCAGTCAAGAATCACAAAACGAGTGTCGCCCCAGTTGAATGCCGAGTAAGCCTTATCGCCGGGACGGTCAAAGAGATTCCGGAGGCCTACGGAATAAGCGCCGCGAATTTCATGGTTCCCTCGGATATAGAACACCGGCACACTGTCGGCGCCTATGCCTTCGTTAAGTTCCTTCAGGAAATGAGAGGCCTGAGCATGGCTATAAGGGTCATCAATACAGTCGCCGTTGAACACAACGAAGTCATAATCAATACCTTTAATCTGATTGCACAGGGCCTCAAAAGTTTTGGATTGCTGATGGAGATCATTGAAGACGATTGCCGTGAAATCCGTTGACGAGGGCGATGGCAGAGTGAACGACCGGAGTTCACTAACGGCTGAGTCGCCAAAGGTTTTACGGTAGGCGCCATAGTCAAGTATTTCGCGTGAAATCACGCGGTAATAGTATTTTTGACCGGGTTCTATTCCCGTAAGGCGCACTTTATGCAGTGTGCCCCAGTCAGCTTGTCCGTCAAGGAGAGTGCGTTCGCGCTTCATATCGTCAGGCGAAGTTCCATACTCAACGAATCCCGTGGCGGGCACGCTCGTCTGCCACATTACGGTAATGCCGCCGTCGGTGGGGTTCTGGAGATAGGGCTTGACGCTGATAATTTTAGCGGGACTTTGTTTCAGAGTCACGTCGGCATAAATCGGTCGATGGTCTGAGGCCAGAGGTTCATCAATAACTTTACTCCGCTTGGTTCCGGCAATTTCGCTGGCGCCCTTCTTGACGGCAATGTAGTCAATGAGCTCGGCGGGATTATCAGCCGGGAATGTTTTTGCCTCAACAGAAGAAAGAATATCAAATTGCTTGGTAAACTGCTCCATGAAGCGGTCGCCGGGCTGAGAGTTGAGGTCACCGGCAATGAAAAACGGCTTGTCAAACAGGGCTGCGACGCTGTCAATCTTTGCCAGCGACTTCAGGCGGTCAGCCTCAGTCAGAGAGAGATGGGTGCAGGCAAAGACGTAATCTTTGAATTCAACCGCAAGCAGAGTGCGCTTTTCCTCGCTTCCGGGGAGGGAAACCTGAATTTCTTTAATCGGTTTTTCCTTGCAGAGAATCCCTATGCCATATTTGCCGCCGTCGAAGTCAATGGCCGGGGCAAAAAGATGACGCATACCGGCATATCCGGCAATTTCAGCGAGAAGATTCCGTCCATGGCTTCGGCCCGTAATGCTGTCAATTTCCTGAATGGCGACTACCTCGGGCGATACATTGTCAATTACCGAGGCAATTCTTTTAGTGTCCAAGCGTCCGTCAAGACCGATGCTATTATGAATATTGTAACTCATCAGTCTGATGTCGCGAGCCCGGAGCTGTTGCGACATGGTAAACAATAAGACGGCGGCAACGGAGATAATAAGCGCCGAGATTGAATTTCGCGGTTGCATAAGTCTTTGTGAGATATTATTATTTAAGGTTGACAACTTATCGGAATTACGAATTCCATTACAAAGTTAGGCATAATTTCCCAAAAAGACAAACCAAATTCAAGAAATTCACCGTCTTTTTTGGGTTAGAAGCGCATTACCCCCGGACAGCGGCTTTTACGCCTGCTGCCCGGGGGAATTTTTTTGAAGGGAGGGGTGAAGGATTTATTTTCCGGTGTGGTTGAATCTTTTAGAGGTAAACGGCACATTTTTCTCCATCTCTATTCGAGTTGGGGTGGGGTATTCGAGCCGGTTAAGTTCGTTGACGGCAAATCGGATATCGTTCAGCAGTTGGTCAGCCATATCGCGGCTGAATCCCTGCTTACACAGTGCGCGCATAACTACCATGCTCTCAATGTTTGCCGGCATAGAATAGGCCGGAATCATCCATCCCTTTTGAGCGAGCTTGTCCTGAAGGTCATAAAGAGTCCAGTTGGCGTTTTTCTGGAATTCGGGTCTCATCCGCCATACGTAGATGGGGTTGGGGACATCTTTAGAATAAGGCTGGAATTCAGGCATTTCGCCGACTTTCTCGTGGAGATACTTGGCGATTTCCAGAGAATTATACTGCACGTTCTTGTAGCCCTGGAATCCGAGGCGGATGAACTGGTAATACTGTCCGAGAATCTGTGCTGCAGGACGCGAATAGTTCAAGCCCACCTGAGTTACTTCCGCTCCGAGATAGTTGACAGTAAAAGACATATCTTCAGGCAGATACTTCTTGTCTTTCCAGACTACCCATCCCAAGCCCGGGTAAACGAGACCGAATTTATGTCCTGAAACAGAGATGGAGAGAACCCATTTGAGGCGGAAGTCCCATTTCTTTTCAGGGAACAGGAAAGGAAGGATAAATCCGCCGCTGGCGGCATCAACATGAATACACACTTCATTTCCGGTTTCGGCATTGAATTTTTCAAGAGCGGCATCAAGGGCCTCTACATCGTCGTTAAGACCGGTCCAGGTAACACCCTGAATGGGGACAACGCAAATGGTGTTTTCGTCACACATCTTGATGGCGGCATCGATATCAAGAGTGGGGTGTTCAGCCGATAGAGGCACCTGGCGCATCTCTATGTTCCAAAAAGTGGCGAATTTCTCCCAAACTACCTGGTAGCCGGCAGAAATGACGAAATTGGGCTTGTCGTAAGGTTTTCCGGCTTTCTTGCGGCGGTCGACCCATCTTTTCAGGGCGGCAATACCTCCAAGCATACAAGCCTCCGACGACCCGATAGCCAGGGCTCCGGATTTCCATTTATTTGTTTCCGGCGTATTCCATAGGTTGGCAACTATGTTGATACACTTCTGACACATGACAGCTACACGCGGATATTCGGTTTCATCAATGTAGTTCATGTCGATGGCTTCGTTCATCAGGCGAGTGGCATATTCATCCATGTAAGTTGTAACGAATGTGGCGAGATTCAGGCGTGGCTGAGTCTGTGCATACGTTTCATCTTTTACCATTTGATAGGCAATCTGTGGAGCGGTTGGGCCTTCAGGAATTTTGTCTACGGGCGAAGGCTGGAGCATTGCGTTAGAACCAAATACATCGGTGTTCACATCGCCGGCACGAAAGTTGGGGTCGTTTTTAGGGTCAAGCATGGCTTTTTTGAGGGGGATGTAGTTAAAAAAACAGGTTGTTTATACATCCGCATATTGCGGAATATGTTATTATAACATTATCCCTGAGTATTTGTTCAAATCAATCAAAGATTTACGGTGTCTCCATCGGCGGGAATGATGAGCCGCTCCGGGTTACTATTTTTCGTAAAATTCAATAGGGAGGCCATCAGGGTCCCGGAAGTTTAGCTCCCACGTCACGGATGGCTGCGTCGAAATCATCAACCTCAAAGGCCAGATGCCGCAATCCGACAGCTTCGGAATTGCGATAGGGTAGATTGGAATATGGCTATTTCGGTGGGATTTTTTGTGATTTGGTAAAATTGTGAAAGTTCTGCCCTGTTTTGTGAAACATTGATGTTAGATATTGTGGTTAACTTTGCAGTTGAAATAAGAGATGAAATAAAAAAACAAATACGGAAATGAAAACAGACGAAAAAAAATTGGTAGTGTTCTTCTCCCATGCCGGAGAGAACTATAATGTAGGCCACATTGAAAAGTGTAATACCCACATCATTGCCGACATGATTGTCGACGAGACCGGAGCCGACATTTTTGAAATCGTCCCCGAGAAGGGCTATCCCGTGGATGATTATAACGAGTGTATAGAAATAGCAAAAAAGGAACTTCAGGCCGGTTCACGTCCGGCAGTGAAGGGTGATGTCAAGATTGAAGATTATGATGTTATCTTCCTTGGTTATCCTAACTGGTGGGGTAATCCTCCGATGTGTGTCTACACGTTTATTGAGAAGCACGATTGGAGCGGCAAGACCGTCATTCCTTTCATCACTCATGAAGGTAGCGGTATGGGCGGAACGGACCGCAAGATTGCCTCAGCCTGTGAGGGGGCAAACACTCTGACCGGCAAAGGCCTCGCCATACAGGGTAGGGTGGCTCAGGAAGATCAGTCATCAGCCCGGAAAAATGTTGAAAACTGGCTTGAACAAATAATTGACAATAAGTAAAATAATTAATAACTATGGAAACAATAGAACTTAGAAATGGCGTAAAGATGCCGATTATTGGTTACGGAGTCTATCAGGTAGACCCGGCCGAATGTGAAAGATGTGTAAGCGATGCCCTCAAAGTTGGCTATCGCATGATAGATACCGCCCAGGCCTATCATAACGAGGATGGCGTCGGCGCCGCCATAGCCAAGAGCGGAATTCCTCGTGAGGAGCTCTTCATCGTATCGAAAATATGGATTTCAAACTATGGCTATGAAAAGGCCAAGGCGTCAATTGACGAGAGCCTGCGCAAGCTCGGCACTGACTATATCGACCTGATGCTTCTCCATCAGCCTTTCTGCGACCGATATGGCGCATACCGCGCACTTGAGGAGGCACACAAGGAGGGTAAACTCCGTGCAATCGGTGTCAGCAACTTCTATCCCGACCATTTCATTGACTTGGCAAGCAACGTTGAGATTCCGCCGATGGTCAATCAAGTTGAGACTCACGTGTTTGACCAGCAGATTGAAGCTCAGAAATATATGGAGGAATATGGCTGTCAGATTATGTCATGGGGACCGCTTGCCGAGGGCCGCAACAATTTCTTCACCAACCCCGTGCTTGAATCCATCGGCAAGAAATATGGCAAGAGCGTAGCTCAAGTGGCTCTCCGCTGGCTTACACAGCGCGGCGTCATCATCATTCCGAAGTCAGTTCACGTAGAGCGCATGGAGCAGAACCTCAACATCCTCGACTTCACTCTAAGCGATGAGGATATGGCCGAAATTGCCCGACTTGACACCGGAAAGAGCCTCTTCTTTGACCATCACGACGGCGAAGTGACCAAGATGTTCATGGGCTGGCGCTAACCCGGGCGGAATGCAGCGTTAGTCCTTGGCGCCGGCGGTACGGAATTTCACCGGCGACACCCCGATATGCTTCACGCAAAAGCGACTGAAATAGCTCAGAAATGAGAAATTCATCTCATCGGCAATCTGAGAGATTGACATACTGTCATCTTTAAGATACCCCAGAGCTATTGAAGTCGCTGCGTTATTGATATGAGTGGAAACGCTTGAACCTGTCACTCGTTTAATCGTGTCAGAGAGATACTTGGACGTTACATTCAGCTGCGCGGCGTAATATGACACTTCCCTCTGCGTCTTCGGTCGGCCCGCCTCAATCAGAGTGAAAAACTGTCGGGTAATATAGCCTACACGGTCGGTTGTCAGGATATTGACGTTTGTCTTGGCATGAAAGTCAAACAAGTCATAGACCATGGTCTGCAACAGACTCCCCATCAGCTCCTGATAGAACTGATGGTCCGCATTATCGATTCTGGCCCGGATATTGGCGATATCTGCTTGAAACCGCCGGGCATCTATCTCGGAGACATTGATAATAGGATTGTCAAACAGACTAACGCAGCCCTGAATAGAATAATTGTTGGCCGGGAGGAGGTTATGAAGAAACCGGTCAGGAGCGGCAACGTAAACGCATCTGAAACCCTCATCTGATTCTATCCGGCTCACTAACTGCGGTTTGGAAATCACGGCAATGTCATTCTCTGAAAGCGAGAACAAGCGGTCATTATAAAAAAAAGAGCCGGAGCCGGACGTGCATATCAGATGGACGATACAGTCATAAAACGCCGGAGAATTTATCAGCTCAAACTCCTCGGCGCAAACGATTAACTCATGAAGATTCTTTCCCATACCGCAAAAATAACACTTTCCCCGTAAATACACAAATCCAACCGCTGCCTGTTAACTCTAAAATAGTGTCTTATAGGTGAATAGTGTTTTGATTGTCTCAGTTCGGGATTTTCGCAGATGCGATAACGTCAATGAAGATATTAAAATTTACCCGATTCGTACTGAACCGGGTAAGGGAGATCATTCCTGTTCTCTGACATCAATATCTTCCGTAATTGATTGTTTTAAATCATCAGACTATTAATTGGCCGGTTCTTCCGGAGCGTTGCCGGCTTTGAGGCGTTCGGCCTCGCGTTTACTTCTGACGTAGATCATCTCCTTCTGGACCTTTTTGGGCAGTTGCCCCGGTTCCTCAATCTCAACACGTCGGAGTATTCGGCGCCCTGAAGTGTGGAACTCCTCCGGATTCAGGCAATCGATATAATCACAGGTAAAGCAGAAGGCCTTGAGCATCTTTGAAAATTTGTGCGCGCTCGTGCTCTTGAGGCCCGATGACCGGATATAATCATTGTAGGCCCATTCGCGGACAATCTCCTTATCGAGGTTGCCGGAATCTTCAGAGAAATAATTTTCGGCCCAGTCGCGGAAGTTGTCAGAGACGTCGCGCTGATGCTTTCTGAAAATAATATTATCCACAGAGGGCTCAATCTTTGCCGTGGTATCCTGGAGCGATAGATAAAACTTGCAACACTGCATCATGAAGTTCAGATCCTGTTCCCAGTTCTTTTCCGGGTAAGTGGAATCAAGGAGTACGCGGCCTCCGAAGTCGGTTGAAATTTGTCGGGTCTCCAGGTAGTCATTCTCTTCGGTTGCTTCATGGTAATAATCAGAGAACACACAGAAGAGCTGACGTCCGCGGCTTGAGGGATCAAATTCGCGTGGGACGTAATTCGTCGTAAACGCGAATTTCGGAGCATCTTCATACTTCAAGGCGTAGGACTTGATATTTTTTGCATTGATGGTCATGTCGCTTGAGGTCGTATCATAGAGAACTTTAAAGGGGAAATACTCATCGCAATCATCAACGACAACTATGTCCGTGTATTTATCAATCATCTCAAATACGAAATTATTCTCGAGTAGTCGGTTATTACGCCCGCTTAACTTGACCCAATTAGTCAAGCAATTGAGCGCCTTAACCATAAACGACTTGCCACTGCGTCCGTTACACTGGTCGTTAGTGCCGATAATGTTATCCATTAAAAACGGGCTCCAGGGGCGGTCAAATCTCTTGTATCGATGGAGAAGATAACCGATGCTGAAAATCTTACTTATCAAGCAGCGTTTCTGTTCCCGGATTTCATCCTCAGAGAGGCGCGGCCCGGCGATGTTAAATTTATGAGCTTTCTTGTATTCTTCCGTTTCTGCGGGCGTATATGTCCCGGCTTCCGGCTCTAACTCTTTTCGCCAAAAAAGGCGTGACGAATTGATCAGGTATCTGAAGAAATTCGAGTTATGCTCTTTGATTTCAATATCAAAATCCTCGCTATGGACTGACCCTTCAGGATGGGTTATCTCAAACATATCCGGCAAAATATTCACCTCATGAGGGACCACGCGGTCAGCCCATACATAGCGCCCCTGCAGAGGATTGCGGGCATTGTATTGGGTAAGTTTGTCGCTGGTAATTTCAACCATGCAATTCTGGAAGTAAAAAAATTGAGATTTCGGGGTATAATTACAGAAATCCAGGTCAATTTCCTTCAGTGCATCAAGCACCTGGATTGACAGGTTCGGGGTGGTCAGTATCATGACTCGAAGCTCTTCCGGCAATCCTTGTTCATCGGCCCATTCGCGGACAAATGCGCGAATATCTTGTGTTGTAATTTCTTGAACAACGTTATCCTTAATTCGGATAAATATCGGGTCTTTGGAATGTTTTTGTTTGAGCTTGTAAAAGCCATGCAACTTTAAAAACTCTTGTAGGCGTAACGGGTTAATTGAGTATTTACGGGAAATCTTAACGGACTCCCCGCGTTTCTTTTCGGTAATCTCCTCCTCCCAGAACTTGACGCAAATGCCCAACTCGAGGAGTTTTTTAAAGTCGGAGTTACTCTTCCAAATATCCATATAGTCGCGAAAATCCTTGCGCGGGCGTCCTCGGTTATCCCGGTAGGTGCTGAGCTTCTCCGGCAACCAGATGGTGTGCAGGTCAATGTAGTGAAGGGCTAACAGGCGCCCGCGGCTTATGCCCGTGCTGTCAATATCCGGAATATTGTAAACCTTATTAACGTAGCGGGTAATTTCCCGCCATTCCTCCTCACTGACGTTGTAGGTCTCGGAGTTAAACCAAAGGGGGAAGTAACCCAAAGAGCGGACGCAAAGCGCATCCCGTTCCCCGGAGCAGATAATGGCTTCCGGCAATTTCTCAAACGAAAACGGTTTATCCTCATTTCCGGCCTCGGAGTAAAACTGTTTTTTGCTCCTCTCGTTATTGTCAGTGTAGATTTTTCGGAGCTCATGGAGCCCGTTGATATACTTAGCCGGCTTTTTCCCTTTGGGCTGATACTGGAAACGCCACTGCTTGTCAACGTTCAGAGGCTCATAGATTTTATAAAACTTATCAGGCTTGCCGGCTTCGTCAGTAAACCAGCACTCACGCATAAAAATCGGGTAGTGCTCATTTGAGAACTTATAGGTCGCCTCTCGGTTCTTGACGCTTATCAGGCATTTCACACGGTACCAGTGGAGCGCTTTCATGTGTTCGGCAGTGACTCGCGGACCCATGACGGCCAGTTCCTCCTTGGTGAATTCCTGATCGATTTCCCAATAGGTCTGACCATCCACCTGAGACTCCGTTGCCGGTTGCTTCCTGATGTCGGGGCGATTTATCGATCGGTTGAGCTCATCTGTAACGTTGAAGCGCACCGCAAGGTCTGCAATTGCTTCAGCGAACCCGATGCGACATTCCTCCATGTGAATCTCGATAGGGTTCTTCATTCGGCCATCAGCCCCAAAGTCGGTCATTTTCCAGACGGGATTGCCATCCTTATCCTGACAGAGCTTGACTGATGCGCTTGGGGTTCTTTCACTCGAGCGACACTTAAAGAGTCGGTTATTTTTCGCGGCTTCAGCGGCATCCGGATAGTGCATGGAAATAATCTGAAGGCCGTTATCGGTCGCGTCGTATATTTGGCGGGGTTTAATCATTGTGATAATAACATATGTGACAAAAAAAATGCGCTGCGGTGCTGCCCTTGCGCTGCGCTCGCTCAGGCGGCACCATTGCAACGCTAAATCTTTATTTCATGCGGGTAACGTATTGGATACCATCAGCGACACGTGTTGTGAACCAGTACCCCTTTTTCTTTAACGCCCAGGTGGCTCGTTTAACCTGGTTAACGGTCATATTGTCCGGCGATACGCAAGTTTCGCCGACAGACATGCCGGTTAATGCCTCGTAAATAGAAATTGTTTTAAGTTTTCTTGTTTCCATTTTTGCAATTCAAGTTTTTTTCGTAACTTTGCGCAAAGTTAAGACAATTAACGCAATTATACAACCCAATAGAGTAATGACTTAGGTAATTAACAAATATTAACATGGTAAATATGTCTGAAGAAACCATCATTGACCGACTGCAACTCATTGTTGACAAGAAATTTAAAGGTAATAAGTCGGCCTTCGCCAGAGCTGCTCAGTTAAGCACTAACAGCCTCAGTAATTATCTCGGAGCTCGTCAAAGCAAACCGGGGCTCTCAATGTTGGAGAAAATAATTTCTAACATTGATGTTGATGCCCGGTGGCTGATTACGGGACAGGAGACGCACGCTTCTAAAGAAGTAACCACGCGCGGAGACTATTCCCCGTCATCCATGAGCGGCGATATCTCGATGGTTGTCGGTGATGCCGTTCTGATAGAACGCGTTAAAGCCTTAGAAGCGATTATCGCGGAGAAGGATGAGAGAATTGCCGTGCTCAAAGAACTTATAACAGAACTTAGGGCACGATAACATGGTAAATCTTGCTATGACCCCTCTTTCGAACAGGCTATTTTAATACGTACGTTTGCTAAAAAGTTATTTGGTGCTCCTGTATACTTTGTTTGTATTGCCAAGTGAAAACGCTCTCTTTCTCCTTCACGTTTTGAGTGATTTATTAAGTCAAGAATATAGGCAATCGTTGCGTCTGTGGTCACTTTGTCGGCTTTATGTCTGGTTATTTACTCAATAGAGTGATTTTCATATAACGAACGTGCAGCTTCAATGAAAGATTGAAAATCCGAATTATATTGGCATCTATCTGTCCTTGTAATAGCCATTATAACTGCAATGAATTATTGCAAATTAACAAAGAAAAGCCCATATAGCAATGAAATATCCTGATTAACATAGGATAAGGCCGGACATGGACTCCTTTTTTTACTATATCTTATGTAGGCCTAATTTGAATGAGAAAATCATTGAAAGTAGGTCGGTCTTTTTATATTCATCTTCAAATGGGGGACCAACTTGCTTGTTGAGTCTTTGTTCAACTATTCCAAGCCAATAGAACAGACGGCTAAGTACGCGGGTTTCATAGGCATCGTAATTGCCCGGAAAGTGAAAGGCTTTTTCATACAGATGCCAGTAGAAGTCTCCAAAATGCCATTCTGAACCATACTTATTGAGGAGCCAAACGCTATACGTCATCCCTAAGTTGCCGATGCGGTCTTCATCGTATCCGTCAAACGTATGCAGATTTGTTCCTGTAAGGGAGCAACGTAGAATCTCATTGGCCGCCATATCGATGTCTGACAGCGCCTTTTTACCCTTTGCCGTAAGGGAGAGCATCCCTTTTCGGGTCTTTATCCATCTTAGAAGCTCAAGTATACTTCTTGCCATCCAAACTGAATGGATATCATATTCAAAGATACGTTTTGCGCCGTATTCCTCAACTATCCATTCTGGCTGTCCCAGGCGGTATGTTTCGGCAACAATCTTTGAGGGTAGCCATCCAAGCGAAGTGAGCTTAAGTTCTTTTTCGCTAAGTGTTTTAAGTAGAAAAAGAGTTTGTCTTACGAGGGGAATCCTCTCATATTGCTCCTTCTCCAATTGATTGAGTTCAACCAAGCATTGGCTGCTGAAAGGATGGTACATGATATTATACATTTCCTCGGGGCTCAATCCGTTGAATTCATCGCGAGGAGTGCTGTTATGCCGTTTTGCCAATTGCTGGATATACTGGTGCAGGCGGTTTTCATCAATGCTTCGCCCGGCTATGGTCTCAGCGTTAATCCATGTCTGAATTTCCTTTTGTATGTCGCTCATACTAAATATGATAGGTTTACCGCAAGGAAGGATAACTATAATATTTAAGACAATCTCAAGCAGTTTGATTATCGGAGGAGGATAAGGGTTGATTTTGTGGCGGTGCGGCGGATTTGGAGGCCGCGGGTTGAGGGGGTGATTCGGCGGCCGAGAAGGTCGTAGGTGGCGGCGGTTGTTGCGTCGGCAGATTGCGGGGCAATTGCTGATGTCGGGGGCTCGGAAACGTAGGAAACCTTCATGTGGCGGATGGCCGGCGTGAAGTTTTCCGGGCCTGTGACGTAGACCATGTAGTCGCCGTCTGGCTTGCCCTTGAGAGTGATTCCTTCGTCCGGGACTGGCTCTAATTTGTCATCAAGTTCCTCCGGGTCATCGATGATATTATCGGTATCGTCGCTGACAAAGTATCTGTAATTGACGTTGTTACTTTGCTTTTGAAAAGGAACGATATCGTCAGCGTAAACCTTTACCGGCTCAGAGGGGACCAGGGGAGTCACATCAAGAACCATTTTCATCTCGGAAACGCCGACGTAAATGTTAGAGGTGAATGTGACCTCTGACAATCGGACTCCGCTGCCGAAATCAAATCGGCATATCCCGGTCTTAGCATCCAGTTCAACGTTGTTATATTCTGTGAAATTGGAAGTTAAATTGCAATTTAAATCCTGAAGGCTTTCAATACCCTCACCTTTGGCCGAAACGATTGTGAGCGAAGCCTTTTCGGGTGAAAGATAAGACCATTCGTTTTCAACGATGACCGTCAACGCGCAAATATTCTTAAACTCATTCGCGCTAACCGTAATCTGCTGAGAAGGCTCCAGCCCGACGGCAGAATACTCCCAAGCGCCTGTAGTAGAATAACTAACGCCATCCGCCTCAGCCACTGCATTACCGACCAATCCGTCATCACCCGCCTCAAAAGCCGCCGTCAAAGAATTCACCGGCGTCTCAGCCAGGCAGCCCCCTGCGCCCAAAAGCAACGAAATCATCAGAAGTGTATCTTTCTTCATATGAGTGTAATTTGGTTATGTTTATTTTATTTATTTTGTTTATTTACCCGCAAAGTTAACCAAACTCCCTGACATACACAACAATTCCCCTCAAAAATTTACAAAAAAATTTCTTACGACGCTCACTTCGTTCGCTAAACAGTTCCTATGTGCCGCTTCACTTGCCTATGCAGAAGCGGTTAATATCTTGACTTACAAAAGAATAGAAATTAAATCCGTACAAGCATCGTACATTTTCTATGTTTGTAAGTTGTTAACCCACTGCGATTTAATACATTACAAGTCGCATTTGCCAAACTGACAACAGAAACTCAATGCAAAGATAACGATAATCTCCCGATTATCAAAGCAATATCCAAATTTTAACATTCCCGTCTATACGCTGCGCCGTACAAAACCAACGAAAATTGAGAAAAAACGATTCTCTACAATAATCACTTCGATTCTCTGATAAATCGAGTTATTCGTTCGTTGACGATACGGGTATAGTTGCGTTTCGCTTTGTCGGGGAGGAAGCTTTTGGCAATGAGTTTTATTGCGCCATCGGGTAGGGAGGCGTACTTGTTGAGGATTTTATCCATACGTCTTTTTACCAAGCCGATTTTATGGCCGAATCTTTCAAAGTCAAGACGGCAGGGATGACCCGTTCGGTCAAAGACATCGCTTTTCCCAATATCGGGTGATAGTCCTCCGTCAAGTCCAAGATCATCTCCATTTACATGGAGGCTGGTATTCAGAAGATCGTATGCCGGAGCTAAGCGGTAATCTTGCCCGATAAGAATCAGAGAGAAATTTTTAAGGTGAGCATCGCCGTTTGCATAGATATAGTTGAATACGACTAATTCAAAGAATCGTTCCATATCAACCATCCATGCGGCGACGTTTGCACGCATTGCCTTGGCAATATCCTCGTAGCTACCATTATATTTGAAATGAAGGCCGGCGGTCTGTTCATTTTTACCGACTAACGAAGCAAAATCTTCCATCGGCAGTTTTGAGCTGTCGGGCAGAATATCGAAACGGCGAGTGATATATACTGGCTGTCCTTTGGATGTGAAACACAATCCATTAGCTGCTGTATGTATGCCATAGACTTGCGATGCTATCTGCATGGTCAGATGCTCATTGGCCGGAATCAGTTTACGATCACGAAGCGTTTTATCCCAAGGTGCAGGTTTCAGGATATGAGTAGAGCGTTCATCGTCCCCCGCAATTCTGATTTCGCCCGAATTAATTATTGCAGGGAATTTTTCTTGCACACCGGAGACCGAAATACGGTGCATCGCATCGGCAATCTCACCGGCATTTCTAAATTCATCAATATCAAAATTGAGAATAGGAGTTATCTTTACTCCGTTAAAGAGCATTTTTGTCGCTTTGGGGCTATATGTATTAAAGCCATCTAAAAGTAGTGATGGACAGTTTTTTATTTCAGTCATTGTTGATCCTCCTTACATTTACAGCTCCTATGAAGTCTTTGTCTGCCATTGCTTCAAGCAGTCCGAAAAAATCATTCTCATCAATTTTCAGCGAACGGCATATAACCCGTCGATTGGCTCCTTCAGGAACCATATTAGAAAAAAATGGGAAAAGATGCTCGGAATTGAATGCGGTGCTTTGCTTGGGTAAAGTCGCTGAAATCGGAGGGAATGCGGAATTTATATAGTCTTCTTTGTACTGGAACGTATAGTCTGCACCGGGATATTTCTCAGTAAGTATTCCGGCTTCTGTATCATTGTAATATACTGCTAATTCTCTCATCTGTCAACGGTAATTATATAGTCTGTCGTACCTTATAATCTATCTCAATACCAAGCACTTCAAGAATCTTCTTTAC
>JAAVCG010000032.1 GCA_014802435.1 Bacteroides sp.
ATATGTCGCTAAGTTACGAAAACTTTTTGACATGGCAAAGCCCCGGCTTGGGAAAGTCAGGGCTTTGTTTTATGTTTTTCAACATGAAAAAGAGGCTGCGCCTATTTTGACACAGCCTCTTTCTTATTTTTTGCGCGGGGGAAATTACTTCTTATTGCCGAAGTAGCGCTGGTAGAGACCGTGGAAGCCGCGACCATGGCGAGCTTCGTCCTTAGCCATTTCGTGAACGGTATCGTGGATGGCGTCGAGGTTAGCCTTCTTGGCGTTGGCGGCAATGCGCATCTTGTCAGCGTTAGCGCCGGCTTCAGCGTGCATGCGCTTTTCGAGGTTGGTCTTGGTGTCCCAAACAACGTCGCCTAAGAGTTCGGCGAACTTGGCAGCGTGTTCAGCTTCTTCAAAAGCGTAGCGCTTGAAAGCTTCGGCGATTTCGCTGTAGCCTTCGCGGTCGGCCTGACGGCTCATGGCCAGGTACATGCCTACTTCGGTACATTCGCCCATGAAGTGAGCATTGAGGTCCTTAATCATTTCTTCGTCGGCTTCGAGCTTCTTGGCCACACCGATTTCGTGTTCGGTTACGAAGTTGAGGACGTCTTCATCCTTTACTTCTTCAAACTTGCTCTTGGGAGCCTTGCAGAGGGGGCACTGTTCGGGTGCTTCATCACCTTCGTGGATGTAGCCACAAACGGTGCAGATAAATTTCTTCTTCATACTTTAAAAATTTTGGTTGTTAATATTTGGTTTAAAGCTTAAAGTTTAAAGTTTAAGGTTTAAAGTTTAGTGTTTAGTGTTTAGGGCTTTGTTTCGTTTTATTAATTAGCCTTTGACGGCAATTACTTCAACTTCACAGAGCACCTGCTTGGGTAGTTCCTTGACGGCCACACAGGAGCGGGCGGGATAGGGAGCGGTGAAGGCTTCGGCATACACTTCGTTGAAAGCGGCAAAGTCGCTCATTTCGGCAAGGAAGCAAGTGGTCTTGACGACGTGAGCCATCGTCAGTCCGGCTTCTTCGAGGATAGCCTTTACGTTAGCGAGGCTCTGACGGGCCTGGGCAGTGATGCCTTCGGGGATGTTACCGGTAGCGGGGTCAACGGGGATTTGACCTGAGGCATAAACGAATGCGCCGCAATCAATTGCCTGGCTGTAAGGGCCGATTGCTCCGGGGGCTTTGGTGGTTGAGATTACAGTTTTCATGTTGTTTTTTTGTAGTTTAATAACGTTCGTATTAATGATTATGTTCTAATTGACAGAGCTTTTTGGGGAATTTCCAGTTCGGAAATGAGGGTAGAGGCAGCGTTTTCGTCGTTGAGCTCAAGGGTGTTGAGCATCTCGTTGAGCGAGGCAAATTCATTGTCGAATTCCTTGACGAAGTCATGAGTTCCGTGGCGGCGGAAGGCGGTCATTACCTGTCCGACGGTGAGTGCCGAAAGGTCCTTGGCCGGCTGATAGGCAATGAGTTCGGGATTACTCGTCGGGAGCACCCGGCAAACCAGTTTCAGGTCTTCCATTTCCTGGAGCAGCAGCGAAATCAGGCGTAGCGGAATGGTGAAGGTCTTCTGCATATCAACGGCCGTCAGCGGTTTCAGCCCTTCCTGATAGCGACGATTGACAACTGCGAGGATGCCGAGACCGATGCGGGTTCGATAGTTAAATGAGATGCCGAAGACGTCGCTTTCCAGCGCGTAGTCCGTGACGCTCTGAGCCGCATAGCAAATCAGGGCGCCGCTCAAAGTGAAGAGCCAGACGAGCTGCAGCCAGATAAGGAGCAACGGCAGGAAGGCAAAACCGCCATAAATGGCATTGTACTTGCTGACGTAAATCTGACCGCTGACAAAGAGCCATTGGAGCACCTGAAAGGCTATTCCGGCCATGATTCCGGCCGGAAAGGCGTTTTTAAACTTCACTTTGGTGTTAGGAATCAGCATATAGACCCCGGTGAAGAAGAACCAGATGAGCAGCACGGAGGCCAGGTCGAGGGCAACGGAGACTACGGGAGTCATGAACGGCAGATAATTCTCAACCGAGGAGCTCATGAAGGCCGTCAGTCCCGAGCCGCACACCATCAGGACCGGGAGGATGAGGAAAATGGCTGTGTAATCCGTTATTTTGCGCCAGATTGTGCGGCCGTGTTTCACTCCCCAGATTTGGTTAAAGGCATCCTCCACGGCGCCTATGAGTGAAATCAACGTCCAGAGCAGGACGACGATGCCTACGCCGACGAAGATGCCCTCAGAGGCTTGGGCCAGGTAGCTGTCAACGAACTTGATGCCCGTCTCCAGGGCTTGGCGCTGAGAGGGAAAATAGTTGAAAAGTTGCGATTCAAGCAGATTCTGAAAGCCGAAGCCGCGACCGATGGCGAAAATCAGGGCCAGGGCCGGAACCAGGGCAAGGATGAGGCGATAAGTGAGCGCGCAGGCCGTTGACTGCAAGTCAGTGCTCAGAAAGGACTTGACCGTTAAGTTGACGGTCTTTACCGCGCGAACGAAGAGGCTGTTGCGCCGGTCATGCCAAACGCCGACGGTGGCATACTCCCATAGCCGCAAACCCTTGCGATACCATAGGGTGTACTTTTCAGTTATTTTGCTTCTCTTCTTCGTTTTCATCAGTGCAAATTTAGCGAAATTTTTTTAATTTACAATCGTCAGGAAACGAAAACTCGGAAACTTCTGATAATTCAGAAATTTCCGAGTTTGATAATGAGAGTAAGTCGCTCTAAATCAGAGGCGAATTAATTTGCCGTTTTGAATGTAGAGGCCGGATACGGGGTTGTTGACCCGGCGACCCTGAAGGTCATAGGTGTGAGCGGAGAAGTTTGAGGAGGAGTTGACGGCGTCAATTGAAACTTGTCCGCCCTGATTAGGGTTTTCAGGGTGGGGTTCAAAGGTGTAGATACCGGCGTTTTGGTCAGTGGGGTTGTTATAGAGATGGATTGAGAAGCCCTGACCGGCGGCGGAGGTGTTGATGTACCATCCGTCGGCGGCATCCTTTGAGGTCAGCGCTGAGTAGAAGCCCTGTTCGTCTGTGCCCTGAACGGAGTTGCCATTGTAGGTGTCGACGAGATAGAAGCCGAAGTGGCGAACGGTGTCGTCATAGTCCCAGCGGGCGGTGTTGCTGTTATTGGCAACTGAGGGCACGCAGTTAACGGAGCCGCCGGGCTGAGCCTTGCAAACGAGGGCATAGTAGCCGGAGCCGGTGGGGTCAGGAACGAAAGTGAAGAACTGATTGTCATAGTTAGCATCTTCAGGCTGAGCGAGGGTGTTGCTCCAGAGGCGATGATACTGGGCATTGTTTCCTTTGCCGTGGTTTTCACCTAAGAGCTCGATGCAAGAGCCATAGCGTTCCTGATTCTGGTCGCCGTTGAAGCGGGTAATCAGGCGGTAATATTTTCCTTCTTCGGGAATCTGAGCGGGGACGTCGGCAGCGTCTACGTCGGCAACTGCAGTGAAGTGGTTCACGCCGCCATTGCCGTCAAGGGGATTATTGTAAACGTTGATGGCGAGTTTCTGGCCGTTCTTGGAGAAGTTCAGCCATTTGCCGTTTTGGCCGTAGGGGCGGATAGCGTAACGGAAAGTTCCGTCTTCGGTTTCAAAGTAGTGATCTTTTGAGAGTTCAAAGCCGTAGCTCAGGCCGTTATTGTTGTAGGACCAACGGTCACCGACGGTTGTGCCGCTGGGTTCGGGGCTTAATGAGCCGCCGGGAATGGCCTTGCAGATGATTGCATAGTGGTCCTTGTTGTTGGGGTCTTCAACAAAGCGGAAGAGCTGAGCGTCATTTTGGTCGTCGGCAGCGTTTGACCAGAGCTTGCCAACCTGGGCGCTCTTTTCTTCAATCAGCGGAGAGCCTTCCAGAACTACTTCCCAAACGCGGTCAGCGCGTTCATCAGAGCAGATGGTGCTGATGCGATACCATTTCATGGGGTCGGGCTTCATGAAAGAGGAGGGGCGCACGAGCTGGTGAGCACCATAGTTATAGCCGGCGGCATCGAGGAGGGCGGCATCGTTACAGATGCGTTCCATCACTTCATCGTTGTCGCGGCCTTCAGCGGGAGCCCAGCCCTGTTCGGCGATACCGAGCAGACGGGGAAGGGCAAGATATTCAACGTCAGTGGGGCGTTCAACCTGTTCGGTCCAGAAAGTGCCTTGCACACCAATGCAGTTTTCAAGCACCGGGGGCATTACACTGAGAGTGGTAGAGAGACGACCGTCGCCAACTGCACCGATCTGGTCAAATCCGGCATAGGAGCGGTTGATGTAGTAGCCGCCATTGAAGGGGGTGTAGACAAACTTGAGGCCATTGTCCTGAGCCTTCTGTTCGCCGCCAATCCAGCAGAAAATGGTGGGGTCCATTTCCTTGATGAGGTCCATGTCAGCGCCGCCGGAGGTGATGAGCTCGTTCCAGCCCATGATTTTTTTGCCATATTGTTCCTTGGCATAGTCGGCAATCTGCTTGGTGAACCAGGTTTGCAGAACGTGGTCAGAGGTAGATGCGGGATAGCCGAGGGTTTCAGTCTTGAACTGCTGAACGGCATCGCTCTTTGACCAGGCGTAGGTGGGACATTCGTCGCCGCCGATGTGGATGTTAGTTGAGGGGAAGATGTCAGCCAATACGTCGATAACGTCCTTGCAGAAAGTGATTACTTCGGGCTTGGAGATATCGAGCACATCCTTTGACACACCGCCGTCGTTCCACATATTGTGAGTGAAGTGGCTGTCCTGCTGTCCGGGAATGGGCTGAGAGTTGAGGGTATAGCCGGCATTGAGGGCAATTTTGCTTTCAGGGTCGGTTGAGAAGTTAGGATAGCAGTTGATTGCGGCAACCATATGGCCGGGCATATCGATTTCAGGAATTACTTCGATATGGCGAGCCTTTGCATAGTCAACGATTTCCTTCATTTCGTCGAGAGTATAGGAATAGGGACCGTAAGTTTCGCCGCAGTCGTAGGTTGCGTTGGCGTTATCGTCGCGCCATCTTTCCTGAGTCTCAAAGTTGGTGTGGAGAATGTTATGGTTGGTAGCGCCCTGAGTGGTCAGCAGGGGATATTTCTCCATGGGCATACGCCAGCCCTGGTCATCAGTGAGGTGCCAGTGGAATTTATTGAGCTTGTAGATGGCCATCACGTCGAGCATCTTCTTGATTTGGTTGACATCAAAGAAGTGGCGGCTGACGTCGAGCATATAGCCGCGATATTCAAATCGGGGCTGGTCAGCAATGGTCACGGCGGGCAGAGCATATTCAACTCCGGCTTCGCCTTCAACTCCGGCCATTACGTTGACCGGGAGAATCTTCTTGACGGTCTGGAAGGCATAGAAGAGGCCGGCGGGGGTAGAGGCGGCAATGTTGACAGCCGAGGGGGTGACTTCCAGGGTGTAGCCTTCAGCGGGGAGGGTCTGGTCAACGCTGACGGTGAAGAGGCCGGAGGCATCAGAGGCCGTGGCGCCCAGTCCGGTGGCCTTGTTGATGGCGGTCACAAAGTTGGTCACTTCGGTCTTCATCTCGTCAGAGAGGCCGGTGGTGGTCACGTTAAAGCCGGCGGGAAGCACGAGTTCACCGGTGCCTGCGGTCATTTGTGCAGGCGCGGGAATCAGGTTGCCCAGGTCAGCTTTGACAGTGGTGCAGCAGGCCGCGGCGGCCAGCAGCAACAGAGCAAGTTTTTTTCTCATGATAATGATTAGTTATGGTTAATATTTGATTTTTTTGCCGTTGATAATATAGATTTGACCGTGGCGGGGAGCGGCGATTTCGCGTCCCTGGAGGTCATAGATTTTAGAGATGCTTACCTCGGTAACTTCATCAATAGCGGTTTCTTCATCAGTGATGAAGCGATAGGTCTTGACGTTTTTGAGGGCGGGCACCTGCATATAGGTGGAGAGGGTGCCGTAAAGCTCCACTGTTTTGCCGAGGTTTTCCGGGTGGCTCTTGAGGTTGAGGTCAGAGCGGGCGTCAGATGACTTGACCAGCTGCACGGGGATGCAGTTGTCAAGGTTACGCTCGGAGGCATCGTCGGCGAGAATCAGGTTCGTTTCAACGCTGCCGGCGGTGAAGGCCACTCCCTTGTCGTTAAACGTTCCGGCCTTGACATAGCCGATGATGATGCCGCGCACTGTTGCTTCATCGTCGGTCATCGGGGAGTCAATGACGTCAATGACTGAGAGCCAGTCGGAGTTGTTGTCGCCATTAGAGGCGCCGGTTCCGCTGACGGCAAATGAAACGGTCTTGTCAGAATTGAGCGTAATATCAGAGATTTTGAGGCCGGTAGAGGTCTTGTCCCACCATTTGGTGGTCAGGCTGGTGACATTCTTGGTGCCGGGGAAGCAGTCGCCGGCGGTGCGTAAGGTCTTTTCGGCCACTCCGTCGGCTTCAATCAGGTCGACGTATTGGTGCGAGCCTTTGTTATTGACGGAGTTTTCAGTCCATCGGGAGCTGTCATAGTCAATGTGCCAGACGAGCATACCGTCGCCGGGAATGTATTTGTCCCAACCCTCACGGGTGCGACATTCCAGGAGGTAAAACTCGCTGCTGTCCAGCGGATTGGTGATGGAGTAAGCATGGTTTGACGCTTCGATGGCCGTGAGCGAGGGATTTTCAGTGTCGGCGGTGAGCTCTTCGGCGGTCATCCATCCGAGGGCGTTGCGCTCAAAGGCGGAATAGGCGGGCGGAGTGCGGCCATCGTTGTTGTAGGGGCCATAATCGAGCACTGACCATTCGCCGGGAGTGAAGTAGCCGCTTTCAGAGGCGGTCAGCTCGCTTTCGTCCGTCAGATAGAGGTCAGGCAGTCCAAGGATATGGCTGAACTCATGAACGAAGGTGCCTACTCCGTCAGGATATTCGTCAACGAGGTTATATCCATAGCGGGTTTCTTCATAGGCGCAGACCCATTCGTTGGTGCAGCCGTAGGAGTCAAGGATTTTGCCGTCATAGCGATGGCGGGTTGATTCGGCGGCGGTTACGTTCCAGGCGTGAGGCCAAACAAGATTGGCATTTTCCGGGAATGTAGAGGCCTCGCCTTGGCCGGCAAAGAAGATGAAGACGTTGTCGATGTATCCGTCGTTGTCGCGGTCATAGTCGGCAAAATTCACTTCGGAGTCAAGGGCATCACAGGCCTCAATGGCCATTTTGTAGGCGTAACGGTCGTCCGAGCCGCCATAGTATTTATAGTTGTTGGCCAGGGTGATGGGGCCGTAGACGTCAAATTGGCAGTCAAACTTTCCGTTGCTCATTTCGCGGAAATATTCGGCAGCACATCCCGTGCCGTTATATTCGTTGAATCCGTCCTTATTGAGCATATCGGTGAAGTAGCTCTTGGCCTTGTCGCCGAGATTAAACTTGGTGTCCTGAAACTCTACGAGGACCACCAGGGCTTTTTGTTCGCCCATTGCGGGGAAGGAGGCTCCGGGGAAAAGTCCTAAGGCGGGCGCGGAGCGGCGCATGGACGCTACGCCAGGGGCGGCATCGGCCGGAATCATGGCGCGGTTAAACTTTATGGGAGTCAGTGACTTGCTCAGGGTGCCGTCAGATTCCATGCGGGCATATTCAAATCCTGAGGCTGCACGACGGAGCAGATTCCCTTCCATATCGAGGAACCAGGAGCCGCGTTCATCGCCAACGCGCTGAACCAGCATTTCAGTGCCGTCAGCGCTGACAGTGCGATAGGGGCCGCGTTTGGCCGGCACGGCGTTTGCTGAGGTTGCCACCACGGCAACCATTGCAGAGAGAAAAAGTTTTTTCATTGATAATGATTGGAGTTGGACTTTTTTAGAGATAATTATGTGTATAAATAACGTTTAATTGATCGTTTTGGTGTCTTTTCGAACTCTTCTGACATGATTTTCAGCGAAGAGATTCGGCTGTAGGCCTCAAGCCCGGAGTTTACTTCGTCAATGTCTTTTTGGAGACGCTCGCGAATTTGCTCCTGATTGAGACCCTCCTTGCGCACTTCGTCAAGGTCCGGATAAATCAGCGCCTGCAGGCGGCCTTCGCCGGAATCAACGATGAGGCTTTCAGCCACCAGGGGCATATTGTTCAGCTTCTGCTCGATTTCTTCCGGATAGATGTTTTGTCCGCTGGGGCCGAGAATCATCGTCTTGTTTCGGCCGCGGATGTAGATGTAGTTGTCCTTGTCGAGGGTGCCGAGGTCGCCGGTGAGCATCCATCCGTCGGGGCGCATGACGGCGCGGGTGGCTTCCGGATTCTTATAGTATCCGAGCATGACGTTATCGCCCTTGACGAGGATTTCGCCGGGAATATGTTCGGGGTCAGGCGATTCGATTTTCACCTGCATGCGCGGCACAACCTGACCGCAACATCCGGGGCGGAACGTTGAATGATGGGTATAGCCAATCAGCGGGGCACATTCGGTCATTCCGTAGCCAACGGTGATGGGGAACTTGATTCGGCGCAGGAATGATTCCACTTCCTGATTGAGCGCGGCGCCGCCAACTATCATCATTTCCAGGTTGCCGCCGAAGGTGTCCATCAGGGCTGCGCGCACTTTCTTGAGGATGTGTTCATCAACGATTGGAGTGCGGAGCATCAGCTTGGTCATCGGTTTTTCCAGCGAGGGGAACACCTTGGTCTTGATTATTTTTTCAATAATCAGGGGGACGGTGATAATCAGTCGGGGCTGAGCCTTGCGGAATGCGTCAACGAGGACTTTGGGCGACGGCTGGCGAGTGAGGAAATAGAGGTGAGCGCCCTTGATGAACCCATGAATCATCTCAATCACGAGGCCATACATATGGGCCATCGGGAGCAGGCAAATCATGGAGTCGCCCGCCGTGGGGAGAGTGGGCAGGAGGTCCTGAATGGCGTGGATATTGCTCCAGAGGGCCTTATGGCTGAGCATCACGCCCTTGCTGAATCCCGTGGAGCCGCTCGTATAGTTAATCAGTGCCAGGGAGTTAGGGTCAGTGACTTCAAAATATTTGATGTCTTCCGGAGTGAAGCGTTCCGGATATTTCTGCCCGAAGAGTTCATTGAGGTGTGAGCGCGCTTCAGTAAGTGATTCAGAGCGGCTCAGCAGAAGGGAGAAGTCCTTGAGGGAAATCACTCCTTCAAGGCCGGTCATATTGACCGGGTCAAGATTTTCATAGATGCTGTCGTCAACGAAGAAGAGACGCGCATCACTGTGAGTGACAAGATGGTGCAGATTATCAGGCTTGAACTCATGGAGGACCGGAACAACTACGGCGCCGTAAGTCATCACGGCATAGAAAGCCACGGCCCACTGAGCGGAGTTTTTGCCGCAGATGGCAATTTTATCGCCCGGTTGGAGTCCGGCATTTTCAAACAGAAGATGGAGCTTGGCAATCTTGCGCGCTACGTCCTTGAATGAAAGTTCCATACCATAGAAGTCGGTCAGCGCAAGGTGTTCCCAGCGCTTCTTGATAATATCCTCAACGAGAATTACAACGTCTTGTCTCATAAATAATGTCTTTATTTTTTTTAGTGGGGGGGAGTGGAGGAGGGGAATCTGATTATCCCCTCCTGACACTAAAACAATGAAGATTTATTTAAAGTTCGCAATCATGGAGTCGGCAGCCGCATTGAGGCCTTCGGAATCCTTGCCGCCGGCCTGAGCAAATCCGGGCTGACCGCCACCACCGCCCTTGATAGCCTTCGCGGCTTCGCGGACAATCTGAGAGGCATTGAGTCCGGACTTGACGATATCCTCGGTGAGCATCACAGTCAGCAGCGGCTTGCCGTTAGAGTCCTGAGTGGCGCCAAGGAAGGCCGTATGGTCAGCTGAGAGGCGACGCACTGCAAATGCCAGGTTCTTGGCGATTTCCGGCTTGCAGTGTCCGCGATATTCAATAATCTGGATTCCATTGACGATTCTTGCCTTTTCAACGAGCTTGGCGGCCATTTCTTCCAGTTTCTGCTTGGCCACTTCCTCAGCTTCCTTGCGGAGTTCGGCGTTTTCCTCGATGGCCTTGCGGAGGGCTCCGACAAGGTCAGGAGCATTGTTAAAGAGGCGGGCAATATCGTTGAGAGTGTCTTGCAGCGAGTCAAGGGTGCGCTCAACGGCTGCTCCCGTCTGGGCTTCAATGCGGCGGATGCCGGCGGCGGTTGAGCCTTCAGAGATGATGCGAATCATGCCGATGCAGCCCGTATTGGGGACGTGAGTGCCGCCGCAGAGTTCAATGCTCTCGCCATAGCGGATCACTCGGACTTCCTCGCCATATTTTTCGCCAAACAGGGCCATGGCGCCCATGCGGCGTGCTTCTTCAATGGGGACAGAGCGATGTTCATCGAGCGCAATAGCCTTGCGGACAATGGAGTTGGCCAGGTGTTCAACCTTGCGGAGCTCCTCGGGGGTAACCTTCTGGAAGTGGCTGAAGTCAAAGCGCAGAATGTCAGGGCTGACGAATGAGCCTTTTTGCTCTACGTGAGTGCCGAGGACTTGGCGCAGGGCCAGGTGGAGCAGGTGAGTCGCCGTATGGTTACATTCCGTTGCGCGGCGGGCTTCAACGTCGATGGCGGCGGTGAATTTCGCTTCGGGGTTGGCGGGCATCTTCGTTGCCAGATGAACGCTCATTCCGTTTTCGCGCTTGGTGTCATAAATCTCGGTTTTTTCGCCGGTGATGTCGTCGCTGATGTAGCCGCGGTCGCCAACCTGACCGCCCATCTCGCCATAGAACGGGGTCTGGGAGAGGACAATCTGATAATATTCACGGCCTTTTTGCTTGACCTTGCGATAGCGGAGAATCTCAGCGGGACAGGCCGTCAGGTCGTAGCCTACGAATTCCTGTTCGCCGGGGCGGACAATCACCCAGTCAGTGGCCTCAACGGCGGCAGCGGCGCGTGCGCGCTCCTTCTGGGCCTGCATTTCCGAGTCAAATTCCTTATGGTCAAGGGTCATGCCGTTTTCCTTGAGAATCAGTTCCGTAAGGTCAAGGGGGAAGCCATAAGTGTCATAGAGGATGAAGGCTTGCTTGCCGGAGATTTCCGTGAGGCCCTTAGCCTTGGCTTCATTCATGGCCTGGTCAAGCATGCGGATGCCGTTTTCAAGGGTGCGCAGGAAGGAGTCTTCCTCTTCCTTGATTACGCGCATAATGAGTTCGCGCTGCTTGGGCAGTTCGGGATAGGCCTCGCCCATGGACTCGATGAGAGTGTCAACGAGCTGATACATAAATGCTTCGCGGCGCTCAAGGAAGGTGTAGGCATAACGCACGGCGCGGCGCAAGATGCGGCGGATAACATAGCCGGCCTTTGCATTGCCGGGGAGCTGGCTGTCGGCAATGGCGAAGGCGATTGTGCGGACATGGTCGGAAATTACGCGCATGGCGATATCAACTTTGGCGTTTTCGCCATATTTCTTGCCGCTGAGGCGCGAGATGGTGTCAATCAGCGGGGTGAAGACGTCAGTGTCATAGTTAGAGGTTTTGCCCTGGAGAGCCATGCAGAGGCGTTCGAAGCCCATGCCGGTGTCAATAACCTTGGCGGGGAGGGGCTCGAGAGAGCCGTCGGCCTTGCGGTTATATTGCATGAAGACGAGGTTCCAGATTTCAATGACCTGTGGATGGTCATGGTTGACGAGGTCGCGTCCCGGAATCTGTTCGCGCTCAGCCTGCGGGCGCAGGTCAATGTGGATTTCAGAGCAGGGTCCGCAGGGTCCGGTATCGCCCATTTCCCAGAAGTTATCATGCTTGTTACCATTGATGATATGCTCTTTGGGGAGGTGTTTTTCCCAGATTGCGGCGGCTTCGTCGTCGCGGGTGAGCCCTTCTTCCTTAGAGCCTTCAAAGACTGTTGCATAGAGGCGCTCGGGGTCGAGTTTGAGAACGTCAACAAGGTATTCCCAGGCCCAGTCAATGGCTTCCTGCTTGAAATAGTCGCCGAAGCTCCAGTTGCCCAGCATTTCAAACATGGTATGATGGTAAGTATCCATGCCGACTTCTTCCAAGTCGTTATGCTTGCCGCTGACGCGCAGACATTTCTGTGAGTCGGCAACACGCTGATACTTAGCTGCTTTATTGCCGAGGATGATGTCCTTGAACTGGTTCATTCCGGCATTGGTGAACATCAGAGTGGGGTCATCTTTAATGACCATTGGAGCGGAGGGCACAATCTGGTGGCCCTTGGAGCGGAAAAAGTCTTTAAAAGACTCGCGGATTTCCTTTGCTGTGAGCATAAATTTATTTTATGGTTTATTTATTTACAATTTATCACGCAAAGGTACGAAAAATAAATTAAAAATGCAAAATACAAAATACAAAATGGAAAATGGAAGGACGGTTTCCGACCCATAAATAGTAACTTATTTCAAATAAGAATCCGTAACATATCCAAAAGTGTTAAAAAAAACTGTCGAAGCCGCCTTCACCCTGTCAAATACAGCAGTTTGAAATCAACTTAAAGTTAACATCTATGGATCAGAATCCGCCTTTCCATATGGTTGCGCACGGGCGGAGAGGAAAAGAGCCTCGGAGAGGCGCCGTCATCTCCAGGTGGGTGTTGCAGAACTCAGGATTAAGCAAAAGACACTGGGCACCGTGGCGCCATCGCCACGGTGGCGCGTCAGCGCCATAATTTCTATATAGAGTAGTGTGCCAATTTGTTGAGGTGAAAATCGTGGAGCTTTCGCTCCATCGTGGCGAGGGCGCCACGAGGCCCAGACATTTACTCATGAAAAGTTCTGCAACACCCTCCCATGCTCCCCCCACAGGACACAAGAGCCTCGGAGAGACAATAGCGGTGCGCACAAGCTCTGGGGGCGCGTGTTGTTCCCGGTGCTTTGCGGGCGCGTTTTTGTAACACCTTCATCTCGGGGTGGGGTGGGAAAAGAGAAGTGTCCCCGGGTATCGCGGGGATACTCGGGGACACTTAGGTTCATTTCGGGGGGGATTTAGTAGAGGAGCTGGAAGTCGTCAACGTAGAGCGTTGAGCCGCTGCCGCCGGTGTAATAGTCGCCCTCTTTTGAGGCGGTGCAGACTATGGTGATGTAGCGGGGAATGCGTGATTCGGCTCCGGCTTTGTAGTCGATGGGGATGGTCAGTTCAACCATGTCATTTCCGGCAGTGGCCTCGGTCAGAATCTTTTCGCCATAGGCCATTATCCAGGATGCTTTCTTGTCAAAATACTTGGCATTTTTCGCCTTGGTGCGGACAATGAAGGGGGCGACGCCATCGGCCGTGTCCGGGTCGGTTTCGTCAAAGAGCGCCACGAAGATATGACCCATGTCCATGTCACCCTTGCTCAGAGTTGCGCCGGAGCCGGTGTGAGTGACTGCTACGGGAGTATAGTGCATCCAGAGGCGGAGGGCTGTGGGGCGCAGACCGTCAAAGTCAAACGCGCGACCGAAGCCGAAGACGCCGTCTGTGCCATCGGTCTTGAGGTATTTGCCTACGCAGATATTGCCGGCGGCGAGTTTACCGATTGAGCCTAAGCCGACGAATTCTGACTGCAACTTGGCGGCATAAGTTCCGTTATGGCGCTTCTCAGTGGTCTTGTCAGTAACGTTTTTGCCCATGGTGATGGAGCCGTGGTTACCGCAGTCCCAGAAAGCATCGTTGGCCGACGGGGCCGGGATTACGCAGTTCTTGGTTCCGGAGTTTGACCATTGTTCCATGTCGCTGTTGGGGAGCTGGGGAGTGGGCTTGGTCCGGATGGTCATGATTTCGGCCTTGAACTCTGTGGGGTTTTCAATGGAGCCGCAAGTGGCACGATATTCAACTTCGCGCATATTGGCATCCGGGAATTCAATTGTTTGGAAATAGGTGTCGCCCTTGGCCCATGCGGCGCGGCTTTGAGCCTGGCCGGAAGTGTAGGTCCAGTCATCGTCGGAGTCTTTCACGCGATATTCAAATCCGACGGTTTCAATTCCGTCCTTAGACACATCGCCATGGAAAGTTACGGAGTTATAAGTGGCGTCTTTTTCAGGGTCAGAGGGGGTGGTGTAAATCGGGGCCTCTGAAATCTTCAGGGTGAAGTTTGCAGTGGCCTGCTTGCCGTTGATGTCCTGGGCAAAGATTTCAAATACGTAGGGTTCTTCGCGGTTTTCAAGCGAGTTGAGGAATTTTTCGCCGAAGGTGACCTTCATTATCTGAGCACCCTGTTCATGGTCAGTGAGTTCTGACGTGAATCCGAGTTCGGCGAGTTCGGCGATGACTTCATCAGTTGCGCGCACAAAGTCAAAGTCATCAATCTCCGGGAGGCCGTGGATTTCAACGTCGGTCAGTTCACAGCTTGAGCTGACAAAGATGTTGCGCAGGCCGATGGAGCCGGCTTCGCCGGTCACGGGCTTGGAGAGGTCAAATCCGGAGCCGATGATTGAGGGGGGAGCGGCAATGATGATGTTGTCTTCCGATTCAATCATCGTATCGTCAACCTCAATCTGAATCCATGCGCCGCCAATTTCGTCAAACTCGGCGTTAGAAACGATGTTGAGGCGATATTCATGGGCGGGTTCAACGTTTTCAATCGTTCCGGTCTTGGTGAACTGCTTGCCGTCGGCGGTGGCGGTGAGGGTCCAGTCAAGAGAGGTTGTGCCTTCGGGCATCATGTAGTAGCCGCGGCGCGTGTCGTCAGTGCCTTCAAAGTCAAGGGAGCCGCCGCGGGTGCCTATGGTCATCACGGCGTCAGAGAGCCGCTGGGCAACTTCGGGGTCATAATTGACGGAGGCGCAGACGTTGGCAATATGGCAGACAACTTCGATTGACTTGCGGTCACCGGCACCGATTTCAACGGTTTCAGAGCCTTCAAACCAGCGGTCAGTAAACGAGGCGTAGGCCACTTTGCCGGCCCAGGCCTGAACTGTGTATTCGCCATTGATGAGCGTGATGCCCTGCGGGGGGAGTTCGCTCATGGAGTTATACTTGCGGACCACACCCTGAGCCGAGCTGATCCATATCTGGGTTGACGCGGCGAGGTCTTCCTCAGCTTCCGCGCGGGAAACGACTACTATGTCAGAGTTGACGCGGGCGGTGACGTAAATCTTACCTTCACCGGCGGGCAGACTTTGCTCCTCAGAGCAACCGGAGAGGGCGGTCAGAATCACTGCGGCGCCCAGTGCGGAAAAAATCTTGGAGGTTTTCATTGTTCTGTTCAGTGGGGGATAAGATTATTCAACGTTGATGGAGAATTGAGTGGTCTTGATTACTCCCTTGGAGTCCGTAACGACGAAGGTGAACTTTGAGGTTGAAGTGCCGCCAATGGCAAGGAGGTCCATGAATCCGGTGATTTCAATGGTGGCCGTCGTTTGGTTCTTGATTTGGTCGCCTGCGGGGAAGCCTAAGCCTTGGAGCGCTTCAAAGAGGGCTTCGTCATTGCAGAGGTCAAACTTATCGCTGAGGCCTACTCCCTCAAGTTCATCGGGGGTCAGGAATGAGGAGTCGATGGTCACGGCGGCGCTGGCAATTCCGTCAGGGCAGTTAATCACGAGCTTGGCGGGGTTGGCGGCGGTGAAGTCCGTGGTCATGTATGACTTTCCGTTCTCGAGCGTAGAGCCTTCAAAGCTGAATTTGGGTTCGTCCGGGTCTGTGGTGTTGCCCTCATCGGGCTTCTCGGGTGAGGGTTCTTCGCCTTCATCGGGAAGGGCGGGGAGCTGTCCCGGTTTCTCGCCCGGGTCAGGGATGATGTCTTCATTTCCGCCGGTCACGTCGGCGTTAATCAGGTCAACATCGACATATGAAACGTCGACGTTGATGCCCTGGCTCTGGTCAACGGAGCCGGTCGGAGCGTCCGGTTCCGGAACGTCGTTGCCCACTTCATAGGTAATCGTGCGGTGCTGTCCGGCGGCTACGTCGGTGTAGGTGCGGGAGAATTCTTCCTTGTGGCCGTTGACTGTGCCGGAGAAGACCGCTACGAGGGTGGTTGAACCGTCGATGGTGGCAAAATAGCCTTCGCGATTGTCATCGGGGGCGTAGACCAGGCGGCCTTCATCGTTGGCCACCACGGTTACCGTAACGTCATTGCCAATCTTTTTCAGGAGTTTCGGGCCGAAAACAACGCTGACTTTCAGCGAGGAGAATACGCATTTAATCGGTTCGACATCGGTCACATCATCAGCGATGATTTCAAACTTTTCTGATTTGCCGGTATAGTAGGGATTGTCCCATTCAGCCTTTTCGAGGTTGTGAGAGCGGACGTCGATGTAATATTCGCCGGGAGTGAGGTCCACTACTGAGGGCATATTCTTGAAGGCGAAGGTCTTGACGGGAGTTTCTTTGCCTTCCTGACAAATGTCGACGATGAAGTTCGATACATCAACCGTAGCACGTCCGGTTCCGGTCACTTCTACACCGAGATTCTTGAGGTTGAGATGACCATCAGGGGCGACGAGTGACTTTGACTCCTCATTGCAGGCGGTCATGCCTATGAGAGCCATAGAGAGCAGAGCCCCTTTATATAAGATTGATTTGATTTTCATTGCTTATTTTTATGTGAGTATGAGAGATTAGTAAACGAGTTCAACATCGTCGATACACATGTCGGAGCCATAGAAATGGTCCGTAGTATTCATACGGGAGGGAGTGTGTACGCCGTCCTTGTTCAGGTAGTTATTAGTGGCGGAAGAGCGGAACATTACTTTAATTTTAGCTGCTTTTCCGGTGCCGCGGGCATAAGACAGGTGAATTATTTGCTCGCTGTAAGAGCTGCTTGCGTCTACTGCTTTGTTGCCGGAGGCAATTACGTTTCCGTTAGAGTCCAGGACTTCAACGGTGCAGTATCCCTGGTCGCCGGCATTATAGGCTGTGTACTTAGCCCAGAATTTCAGAGCTGAGGGGCGCGAAGTGAACGCATAGCCTTCATTATCTGCGCCTAAGGTCAGCTCGCCGGCTACGTAAGCACTTGATTCTTGTGTAAAGGTAGATGAAGCGCCGATGCCTACGGTGCGAACCATAGCCGAGCTGCCGTTATGGGCAGTTCCGGCATAGTCGACTGAGGCGTAAGCCGAGCGGACAGCGAGTGCTGACTTTTGAGAGAAAGCTTTGTTATTATTAGAATTCCAGGGTGAAACGGGGTCATGGAAACTCCAACTGTTGGCTCCTGAGGTTTCTTTCTTGGATTCCCATCCTTCCATGTCGGAGCCGGGGATTTGGGCGTCGGCTTCCGTGGTAACTTTCACCGGGCGGGAGTTGGTGCCGTCAATTTCAGCGCGGAAAATGTAGGCCGTAGCGGGTTTCAGTCCGGTGACGCTCAGTTCCGAGCCGTTTTGAGTGGCGTTGATGCGGGTGAATGTGTTTCCGCCGTCGGTTGACGCAAAGAGGCTGATGGTCTTGTCGGCGGGGTTATATTCGTCAGATTGAACGGCGACGATGGCCGAGTGGGCAAAGACATCGTTGGGGTCGGCCGTGAGAGAGGCGGCGGTTTCGATGCTCAGCTCCGTCTGGAGATTGGCGGCAGTGGCGCGGATTGTCAGCGGGCCCTTGGCATCCTCAGGGATTGCGAGGGTTACGATGAAGTCTTCGCCGGCGGGAGTGACCTTTTCAATGGTGGTCGGGGTCCAGATGCCGCGGGTGTTCAGATATTCAAATGTTACGTTATTAGCGAGTTCCGGGCCGTTATAAACAACGTTGAGGTCAATGGTTTCCTGTCCGGTGAAGACGCCGTCATAGCTCATTGTCAGCTCAAGATATTCAACCTTGACGGTGAAAGTCATCGGCTCGGAAACGCGTCCGCTCTTGTCAGTAACAACCAGAGTGAACTCTGATGCGGGCAGAGATGACATGCGCGGGGCGATATTGGTCAGCACGCCCGTCAGGTCAAGTTCGCCGAAGACTCCCGTCTTGCCGTAGAGGCCGGGGGCGCGGAGGCCGAGGGCGCGGAGTTCGGCAAGCTCAGTGGCTGATGCTTCGGTGATGTCGATTTCGGTGGGCCATCCCTTTTCAATCAGCGAGGGACAGTTTTGAGTGGTCAGCACCGCATGGGCAATTTCGCCGTGGGCCACGACAATCATCTCCGGGCGCACATCCGAGCTCACTGTGCCTTCCACAATGGTCAGCTCCTCGCCGGGAGTGAAGCCTTTGGCCTTGATTTCCGGGGCGGGAGTGGTCAGCACTTCGTCAGAGATGTCGATGGTGACGTCTTCCATCTCGAGCATGTCGTCATATTTGACTTTGATGCCGTTGATGAGGCCGTAACCGTCGGCACCGAGGCCGAGTTTGAGCGTATAGCAATGCTGGGCCTTGGTCTCGAAGCTGGCAACCTGGAGGCTGCCCTGCTTGCCGTTTTGTTTGGTGAAGGAGACGCTGACGGAGGTTTCGCCGGGGAGTACATAGGCCGCGCGGGTTTCCGTTTCTTCATATTTAATATATGTTCCGCCGGCGCTATGGAGAGTGGCTTCACATGATTTCATGTAGCCAAGGAGCAGGTCGTCATACTGGATGTAGACCATCGCCTTTGAGGGGGTGGCGGTTACGGCGGGGGTAGATGCTTCGTCTTCGTTGACAACGAGGTCACAGGTTCCGCTGACTGAGGGTTTTTCAAATCCTTCTTCGTCATCAGAACCGTAAGTGACTGTCATAGTGTATTCGCCGACAGGATATTCCTTATCGGTGGGAAATTCTGAATAGGGATACTCTTCTTCAATAGTACCGTCGGCACTAATGATAGTGATGATGAGGTCTTCTTCGGAGATGTTGTCAATTTCATTTCCGGAGCGGGAGGAGTTTGAGGTCACCACAGTGGGATCAAAGTCCACCAGAGGGAAGATGGTGCCGGTGCCTGTTCCGGTGTGAAACTTTTCGTCAGCACATCCGGATAAAAGCAAGAGGGAGGTGGCAACCGAAAATCCCATGAGGATTGCTTTTTTCATGTGATAAATTTTAGTTAGAGTTTTTTTGATTTTTTAGCGGTTAATTGCTGAATGTCCCTCGCTTGGGACGCTACAAAATTACAGAGAAATCTGCAACCCTGCAAATTATTTTCCTTTTAGGCGACAAAATTTTCCCTTTTGACCAATTTTTCCTATTTCGAATTGTCAATTTTCAGCACGTAGCGCTCATAATAGGATATCATCAGAGTGGTCATCGGGAGGGCTATAATCATACCTAAAAGGCCCAGGAGCGACCCCCAGATACTGAGGCTCAGAAGGATGATGGCCGGGTTGAGTCCCATGACCTTACCCATGATTTTCGGCGTCAGAAACAGGTCCTGAATGGACTGAACGACGACATAGACGGCCATGCACTCGCCAAAGTAAATCCAGAAGCTCTGGCCCGTCTGCATTGAATAAATCATGCAGAGCAGTGTGGCGATGGGGATGGAAACCAACTGAAGATAAGGAACCAGATTAAGCAGCCCGATGAACATGCCGAAAATCACGGCAAGCGGCAGCCCCATGATCAGGAATCCGACGCTGAAAAGAATCCCTACGCAGAAGGCCACCAGGGCCTGACCGCGGAAATAATGGTTCATCGAGTCCTTGAGGTCACGGGCCAGGCCGAAGACCATGCGCCGGTAGGCCTTGGGAACCAGGGCCCTCATTCCGCGCCCCAGGCGTTCATAGTCAAGCATGATGAACAGGACGTAAATCAAGACTAACAGCCAGTTAAAGAGCTCGATGATGAAATTCACCCCGCTGCTGACCAGGGAGGTCACCCATGACCCGATGGCGCGCCAGTCGGCCGCAATCAGCCAGTCGCCGATGGCCTGCAGATTGATGCGCTCAATGATGTATTGGTGAAGCGATTCAGGAAGCAGAGGCACTAACCGGTCAGTGCTCGACGAATAGATGCGGATGAAATCGCCGATGGTGCGCATTTCCTTTACTATTGACGGAATGAAGAAGTAAGCGAGTGTGCCCAACAGAAACATGATGCCGAAGAGAGTGACGAGGACTGCCGTCGTGCGCCCCTTCAGATGGAGGAGCTTGCGGTTAAACTGAACCAGCGGCTCACACAGATAGGCTATCACCGTGGCTACCCCGAAGGGCAACAGCACTCCACGCAATATATATATAAGGGCCACGACTAACGAAAAAACAATGGCGGTAAGCCCCATTCTGACTACTCGGTCAAAGGTAAAAGGTTTGTCTAACATAAAAAAAGTGATGAATTTATAGCGCAAAATTACGAGATTTTATGTAATTTTGCAACTTGATAAACCAAAATGAATTAAAAAATCATGTCACAACAACCTCAAGTTTACCTCAACGACAAGGCATGGGCTCGCTGGACCGCCCTGCTCCTGCTTGCGTTAGCAATGTTTTGCAGCTACATCTTCATGGATGTAATGTCTCCTATCAAGGACCTGGTCCAGAGTACCCTCGGATGGGATAACACGGCCTTCGGCACTATGCAAGGCTCTGAAACGTTCCTGAACGTCTTCATCTTCTTCCTGATTTTTGCCGGCATTATTCTTGACAAGATGGGCGTGCGCTTCACGGCGCTCCTCTCCGGAGCAGTGATGCTCATCGGCGCCTCGATTAACTGGTATGCCGTGACTGAATATTTCCAGGGCACCGCCCTCGAACAATGGTTTACGGACCATCTGAACTATATCCCCGTTTTTGACTGGCTCGGAGTCAGCCCCTTCTATCAGGGCATGCCGGCCTCGGCCAAGCTTTCAGCCATCGGCTTCATGATTTTCGGCTGTGGCGTTGAAATGGCCGGTATCACAGTCAGCCGCGGTATCGTCAAATGGTTCAAAGGACGCGAAATGGCCCTCGCAATGGGCTCGGAAATGGCCCTGGCCCGTCTCGGCGTTGCTACCTGCATGATTTTCTCTCCCCTCTTCGCTAACATCTCAGGCACTCCCAAGGTGAGCAATGCCGTTGCCTTCGGCGTAGTCCTCCTGATGATTGCGCTGATAATGTTCATTGTCTACTTCTTCATGGACCGTAAACTCGACTCGCAAACCCATGC
Organism: Bacteroides sp.; assembly: GCA_014802435.1. Lineage (GTDB taxonomy): Bacteria > Bacteroidota > Bacteroidia > Bacteroidales > Muribaculaceae > UBA3263. The sequence goes on from JAAVCG010000032.1 coordinate 20,802, forward strand.
CGAAGAAGAAAAAGATGACCCCTTCCGCCTGTCAGACCTGGGTAAGATTCTGACCTCCTCCGGCTTCTGGCTCGTCGCCCTCCTTTGCGTGCTCTATTATTCAGCCATCTTCCCCTTCCAGAAGTATGCCGTCAATATGCTCCAGTGTAACCTGACCTTCACTGAGGTTGACCCCGAGAGCTTCTGGGCCTCTGACCTGGAAACCGTCATCCAGTATATCGTCATGCTCATTGCCGCCGCTGCCGCCTTTGTCAGCAACTTCTCTTCTAACAAGGGAATGAAGTCCGGAATGCTCGTCCTGGCCGTAGTTGCCCTGGTGGTTTACTGCTGGATGGGCTATATGTGTCAGAGCGCCGCTTCTATCTTCGCCGTCTTCCCCCTCCTTGCCGTGGGCATTACCCCGATTCTCGGCAAGTATGTCGACCATAAGGGCAAGGCCGCATCAATGCTCGTTATCGGTGCGCTGCTCCTGATTATCTGCCATCTGACGTTTGCCTTCGTCCTGCCGATGTTTAAGGGCAATGCCGTCGGCGGAGTCATCGTTGCTTACGTTACCATCCTCGTGCTCGGCGCCTCATTCTCGCTCGTGCCCGCCTCGCTCTGGCCCTCAGTGCCCAAGCTCGTTGACGCAAAGATTATCGGCTCGGCCTACGCCCTGATTTTCTGGATTCAGAACATCGGCCTCTGGCTCTTCCCCCTCCTTATCGGCAAGGTTCTTGACAAGACCAACCCGCAGATTACCGAGGGACTCGCTAACGGCTCCATCACTGAAGCGCAGGCCTCAGTAAGTTATGATTATACCTGGCCGCTGGTAATGTTGGCCTCCCTCGGCGTGGCTGCGCTCCTCATCGGCCTCTGGCTCAAGGTCATTGACCGCAAGCACCATCTCGGCCTTGAAGAACCTAACATCAAACCCTCTGCTGAAACCGAAGAGGCTGAAGTAGCCGCCGCTGAAGCTTAAAGCCTTATGAAGAAAACCTTACAGATTAACGGCGTGACGCTGGCCTATGACTGTGAATCCGGTCAGGGCGCCCCGGTCGTGTTAATGCACGGCTGGGGCTGCGAGGCCAAGACCCTGGAGTCTGTGGCCAAGACGGTCCGCGCCCTCGGCCGCCCGCTGATTAATGTCGACTTCCCCGGATTCGGCTCCTCAACCGAGCCCCCGGAAGTCTGGGGTGTCGACGATTACACCCGCGCCATTGAAGAACTTCTGCGCCGCGAGGGGGTAGGCGACGATGCCGTCCTCCTTGGCCACTCATTCGGCGGCCGTGTCGGCATTGTTTATGCGTCGCGCAACCCCGTCGGCAAGCTTATCCTTGTTGATGCGGCGGGAGTCAAGCCCCGGCGTTCGCTCCGTTATTACTGTAAGATTTATTCGTTTAAGGCTAAAAAACACCTTCTGCGGCTCCTTTTGGGTCGCGAAAAGGCCGAAGAAAAGCTCAATAAGCTTCGGACCAAAGCCGGTTCAAGCGATTATCGCAACGCCTCGCCCCGAATGAGGCAGATAATGAGCCGGGTGGTCAACGAGGACCTATGCCATCTGATGCCGGAAATCAAGGCACCGACACTCCTCATCTGGGGTACAAACGACACGGCAACCCCCCTTGCCGACGCCAAAAAGATGGAAAAACTCATCCCCGGAGCCGCTCTCGTCGCCTTTGAAGGCGCCGGCCACTACTCCTTCCTCGACCGCCCCGCCCAATTCGCCGCCGTCCTCCGCTCCTTCCTAACCGCCTAAAAAAGGAAGAAAACAAAAAAGAAAAAAACCGTTTAGCGAACGCAGTGAGCGGAAAACCCGTTCAACCTTAAACTTTAAACCTTAAACCTTAAACCTTAAACCCTTCACCCTTCACCCCATTAAAAAGTGGCTATCCTAATTATCTTCGCCGCCATGTGCGGCCTCTCTGCTCTTTGGACGGAATTCTCGCGCACCCTGATGATGCTCCAGCAGAATTCCTACCGCATTGACCGATATAATCGCTATCTCAACAACTCCGGCGAGATGACCTCCGTCGGCAAGCTCCTTGGCGCCGCACTCCTCCTGTTCTGCCTCATCGGCTGGGTGCCTATGTGGATGGCCGCCGCGCTCCAAATCATCTTCTTTGTGATTTATAAAGTCAAGGCCCTCCGCAAGAAGTATAAAAAACCCTTGGTTGTAACTCCCCGCGTCAATCGCCTCTATGGCGCGATGTATTGCATCTTCGTGCTCCTCTGCGTATGGTTCTCGCTGGGGCAGAATCTTGAAGGAATCTTCATGGCGATATCTACCGTAGCCCTCGGATGCTGGTTTGCCTCCCCCTGGATTGCTATGGCTGCCGTCTGGCTTCTGAAACCCGTTGAAAAACGCATCAATCAGAAATATGTCGACGATGCCGCCCGAATTATCGCCTCCATGCCTGACCTCAAGGTTATAGGCATCACCGGCTCTTACGGCAAAACTTCTACCAAACATTACCTCCAGCGCATCCTCTCTGAAAAATTCAGCGTCTGCATGACTCCCGGCTCGTTTAACACGACGATGGGCGTTGTCCGCACTATCCGCGAATACCTTAAACCCTATGACCAGGTCTTTATCTGCGAGATGGGCGCCAAACAGCCCGGCGACATCAAGGAAATCTGTGACCTTGTCCATCCCGTCTGCGGCATCGTGACCGCCGTCGGTCCCCAACACCTCGAATCATTCAAGACCATTGAAAACGTTCAGCGCACCAAGTTTGAACTCATCGATTCCCTCCCTGCCGACGGTTTGGCTATTATCAATGATGACTTCCCCTTCGTTGCCAATCGCCCCGTAAGCAATATCGAGGCAATCCGTTATGGCGTCAAAGGGCGCCCGGAGATCCAATACTGGGTTGACGACATCAATTACTCCGCATCAGGCACTGACTTCACCATCTGGAGCCATGACGCCGAGCCCCTCCGGCTCCATACTCAGCTCGTCGGCGAATGTAACGTCTCAAACCTCGTTGCCGCCGTGATAGTCGGCCTCCGCCTCGGAGTCAGCCGCGAACAGATTGCCTATGCCGTTGAAAAAATCGAGCAGGTTGAACATCGACTCAGCATCAAGCGCCTCCCCGGAAACGTCACCATCATTGACGATGCCTTCAACTCTAACCCGACCGGCTCAGCCATGGCCCTCGACGTCCTCGCCGCCATGCCCGGCACCCGGGTAATCATCACCCCCGGAATGATTGAACTCGGCTCCGAACAGTTTGAACTAAACCGCAAGTTCGGCGAAAAAATTGCCTGCTCCTGTGATGTAGCCATCATCGTCGGCCACTACAACCGCGAAGCCATCCTCGCCGGTCTCGAAGGAGCAAAGGGCGTTAACGTCCTCCCCGTCGACTCCTTCACCGAGGCCCTGACCCTCCTCCCTAAAGCAGACTACACCGTACTCTACGAAAACGACCTCCCCGACACCTTCAAATAACCCCCCAAATATTCTCTATGGAAAGGCGGATTCCGATCCGCCGCCCCGTCAAAAAATCGCAAAATTACACCGGGGACGACAGGCTCAATGCCTGCCGTCCCCGGTAAAGTATCCCTCGCAAAATCACCGGGACCGACACGTGCCCTTGAGCCTTCCTCATCCGCAAAAAACGTCCCTCTCCCCCTTTCATCGCGTCCAATATTTGGTAATCTCGCAAATATTTCGTAATTTTGCCGCGACCTTACGCCGCGGGTGTCTTTTGGGAGACATCGGAATGTGGGAGGTCATTACATAATGAAAAGCGTCTTCTTGCGCTTGATTCTTGGCTATCAGAAATGTGGCAATTTCTAAAAGTATTGGCAAGGATGAAGCAACAGTAGATGCCTAAGGGTATGATTATATCCTGATTTGAAGTCGCAGTGATGTGGGTTCTTATCAGCTATATAGTTATCATACGGCGTAGGCTCTATGTTGCTCGTTCTCCAATGAATGGCGATGCCACATGCCTTGATAGCGGAGCGAGTAACAGGTAGTGACCCTACGCTTTTCGTTTTCTATCAGTTTGAACCTGACCGGGTTGGGGTCCTCGAGTCAACTAATTCATTATTATCACAATGAAAAGGTTTTTTGTTGTTATTTTTGTGGCTACTGTGGCCGCTATGTTTGGCCTTGACTCCTTTGCCGCCGCGAAAAAAGTAGCCGTCTTTGTTGAGGGCAACGTCTCAAAGGAGCAAAAGACAATGGTCAATAACTCGGTTATGTCCAGGCTCTCCGGAAATAAAGACTACAAAGTCTTTGAACGCAACAATGCTTTCCTGTCTGCCCTCGAAAAAGAGCATGATTACCAGCTGAGCGGCGTGTGCTCGGAAGCACAGATTCGTAAAATCGGTGAACGCATGGGCGTTGACTATGTCATTGCCGTATGTGCCGTTTTGACTGACGATGACCAATGTCAGATGTCGGCCCGCCTCATCGACCTTGAATCCGGCGAAGTGCTGAAAACCTGTAATGCCTCACGTGAGTTTGAAGATTCCTCGACCATTACGGCCCTCGCCAATAACGTTGCCTATCGTTTAATCTCTAAAAAATCAAGATAAGATATGAAGCAGTTTGTTTGCCGTCTTATGGCTTTCTTGCTGATTGCTTTCTGCGTGGCTCCGATTCATGCGCAGGAAATTGCACGCAAAAAAGTTGCTGTCTATGTCACGGAAAGTGATGTGGACGATGCTGTCAAGAAGATTGTCCAAAATAAAATTATTTCAACTCTGACTCATAGCCCCAAATATCAGATTCTTGAGCGCAATGCGGAATTCCTAAAGGCTATTCATGCTGATAGAGACTTCAACCACTCCGGCGAAGTCAGAGATAACGATATCGCCGCCATTGGTAAAGGCTTGGGTGCAAAATTTATCCTTGTTATAGATGTTTCCGAGGTATTTGACGACTTATATATCGCTGCACGTATGGTTAATGCCGAAACGGGCGTTGTGCAGGACTCTGCCGAAGAATTGCTTTCCGACCCCACCTCCGCCAAACTCGTCGCTGCAGCTGAAAAAATTGCAAAAGGAGTGGTCGGCAACACCACCTCTTCATCCTCAACCGGTACTGTCAGTTCCACAGACGGAAACATTGAAACATTTACCGTCAATGGCGTAACCTTCGATATGGTCAAGGTAAACGACACTTTCAGTATCGGCAAAACCGAAGTAACTCAACGCCTGTGGCGCGCCGTCATGGGCAACAATCCCTCCAAGTTCCTTGGCGAAAATAGCCCTGTGGAAATGGTGTCTTGGTATGATTGCCAAGAATTTTGTGACAAGTTAAGCCAATTGACCGGACGCATTTTTCGCTTGCCGACAGAGGCCGAATGGCTTTATGCTGCGCGTGGTGGCGAAAAGAGTCGCGGCTATGAATATAGCGGAAGCAACGATTTATATCGCGTTGCGTGGTACACTGAAAATAGTGGACAAATGACTCATCCCGTGGGCCAAAAGATGCCTAACGAACTTGGCATCTTTGACATGTCCGGCAATGTCTGGGAATGGTGCTCTGACCTATATGATAGCTCTAATCGCGTCTTTCGGGGCTGTGGCTGGGACGGCGATGCCTCCTACTGTCGTTTTGCCTTTCGCAACTACTTTGCTCCGGGTAACCGCGCCGGTAGCCTTGGCTTTCGCCTCGCTCTCTAAGGGACACTGATGTTTGATGAAATTCCACAGTCCTTTTGACTGTAAGTTTAACTCGGGGTTGGCGTTTTTTGCCTAATGAGGCAAAGCGGAGCTTGCCGAAAAGGGCAAAAAACGCCAACCCCGCAAATTTCAATAATTAATGCAGATAAAGTTTTTTACTATTCCAGTTTTGTCGTCCAATGAGGAGGACGCTATTAACAAGTTCCTTCGCTCGGTCAAGGTGCCGGAAGTGAAGAAAGAGCTTGTTTCAGTGGGTGCCGGTGTCTACTGGGCTATATGTGTGGTGTTTCTAAATGATGGGAGAGCTGAAAGCTGTCAATCTGCAAGTCGGGAAAAGATTGAATATAAGACAGTATTGTCTGAGGCGGATTTTAAGCAGTTCTGTATACTGAGAAAACTTCGTAAACAGCTGTCGGATGATGATGCGGTCCCGGCGTTTGCTGTATTTACTGATTCAGAACTTGCTGAAATCGCAAAGTTGTCAGAAATAAATCCTTCCATGATGAAAACTATCAAAGGAATAGGGGCCAAAAAGATTGATAAGTATGGAGAGAAAATGTGTAAATTATTAATGGAGTTTGAAGATAATGAAAAGGGCCGGCTCTTTGATTGACAAGATTACTTCATTAGACAATTTGGCTTTGGCGGCATATAAGGCGTTTAGAGGAAAACAATATAAACAAACCGTTATAAACTTTCGAAAGACCTTTTTAGAGAATATTCAGGAATTGCGCACTGAAATAATTGAAGAAAGAATCGAATTGGGCCAATATCACAAATTTACCATCTTTGAACCGAAAGAACGCCTGATTTGTGCTGCGCCGCTAAAACAGAGAATAATCCATCATGCCATAATGAACGTGTGTCATGATATATTTGACAAAAATCTCATTTATGATTCGTATGCCTCTCGGCCTTTAAAAGGTACTCATGAAGCAGTCAAAAGAGTGCAGGCTATCATGCCCGGTTACTCTTATTTTGTTAAATTGGATATAAGGAAGTATTTTGATAGCATTAATCATGGTCTGCTTAAAATGAAATTGCGACTGTTGTTTAAGGATAAGAGATTATTGCGTATTTTTGATGAAATTATTGATAGTTACGGGGAGGGGCAAGGACTCCCGATAGGAAATCTGACAAGCCAATATTTTGCTAACTATTATTTGTCTTCGTTGGACCATCACATGAAGGAAATCGTAGGATGTAAACGTTATGTTAGATACATGGATGATGTTATTATCTTGGCGAAGTCAAAAAGTGAAGTGATAGATTATAAGAATGATTATGTGAAGTATGCCAATCAGGAATTGTCTTTGCAAGTAAAGCCTCCGATTATAGGTAAGATTAGCAATGGAATTCCCTTTTTGGGTTTTAAGATTTTCAGGAATCTAATTTTATTAGCGGGAAAAGCCAAAAGACGTTACCGCAAAACAATCAGGATTTTAAACAGGCTTTTTGAGGAGAAAAAATTGGGGAATTAGAATATAGCCATCGGATACAGTCCATGGTCGCCTATGTTGCTTTTGCTGATTCTTATATTTTCAGAAAAAAAGTGTTGGATAAATGTCAGTAGAGCTCTAATCGCGTCCTGCGTGGTGGCAGCTGGAACAACAATGCCTCCAACTGTCGTGTTGCCAATCGCAACAACAATACTCCGGATAGTCGCAATGGCAACAATGGCTTTCGCCTCGCTCTCTAAGCTTACAGTCATAAAGGATGTGGATTCATCTGAAACGCAGTGTAACCCGACGTTTATCCTGCATTAATCGTTAAATTAATGCGAATTATCTGTTTATGCAGAACTGATGCTGATGTTGGTACTCATATTGAGGAAGGCTTCAGCATCTACTTTTTGGCATAAAGGTCAAATATTCTCTATGGAAAGGCGGATTCCGATCCGCCGCCCCGTCTGATGACGAGTCTAAGTGGAGCGCGGCGCCTCCCCAAGGTTTTGACTCACCGCAGACTGCGCGGCGGATCGGAATCCGCCTTTCCATAGGCTTCGCTCACGACCCGGCTTGCGTCTGCATTTTGATTATGGAATAGAAACGGCGGTTTCGGAAACCGCCGTTTTTATTTGGATAGGGGTTTGAGTTGCTTGAGGGTGGAGAGATAGCCGGATTCAACGAGGAGTTCGAGGTCTGAGAGGTCAAAGGTTTGGTGATGGGCCGTTTCAGAGAGGGTGACTACGGCGTCACACATTTCAAGGTCCTGGATGACATTGTTTTTTGACATCAGGCGATAGGAGCGCTTGGCAATGTCGACGATGCTCTTGGCGGGGGGACATTCGCCCATGGGAGAGCAGTTTACTCCGATGAGGAAGTCACAGAGATGCCTGATGGCATAGGCGGGGAGATTGCGGAGCACTCCGCCGTCGACGTATTTCCGGCCGTCAATCTCAATGGGTTCAAACACGATTGGCACACAGCTGCTGGCGGCTACTCGCGGAGCAAGTTCCCCCTGGTCAAAAATGGCTTTGGTCCCGGCGTCAAGGTCCGTTGCACAGATTATGGTTTTCAGCGGCAGTTCTTCAATGTTTTTGTAGGGGATGGTCTTGCGGAGCTGTCGGATGAACCGTTGCATTGAGAAAAATCCTTCACGGGGAATGACCGGAGTGGCGAAGTCAGTGAATTTTCCGCCGGTGAAGAGCTCAAGGAGCTTGTCGTTATTGCGGTCAAGGAGTCCGGAGGCATAAAAGGTGGCAACCACGGAGCCGGCGCTTACTCCGGCAATGATGTCGGGCGCTAATCCGAGGTCTTCAATGGCTCGCATGGCTCCGATATGTGCAAAACCACGCGCACCGCCGCCGCTCAGTGCGACGCCGATGCGATATGGTTTCTTCTTTTGGAAGGGGAGTTTCATTTTGTGAATGGTGAGATTGGAGTGGAGAGCGGGGAGAAGTTTACTTTTCGCGCATGTAGATGCTGATGGGGGTGCCGCAGAAGTCCCAGTTCTCACGGATTTTGTTTTCAAGATATCGCCGGTAAGGCTCTTTGACCCATTGCGGCAGGTTGCAGAAGAAGACGAAAGTAGGGATTCGCTGCTCCTTGAGCTGGGTGACGTATTTAATCTTGATAAACTTGCCCTTGTTGGCCGGTGGGGGATAGGCTCCGATGGCTTCGAGCATGACGTCGTTGAGCTTGGCCGTCGGCACCTGGCGATTGCGGTTTTCATAAACCTGCATGGCGGTTTCAAGGACTTTATGAATGCGCTGTTTGGTCAGGGCGGAGGTGAAGATGATGGGGAAGTCATCAAAGGGAGCAAACTTGCGGCGAATGGCTTCCTCAAAATGTTTGATGGCTTCCTGGCTCTTGTCTTCAACCAGGTCCCATTTATTGACGCAGACAACCAGGCCTTTCTTATTCTTCTGAATCAGGGAGAAGATATTGCCGTCCTGGGCCTCGATGCCTCGGGTGGCGTCAATCATCAGGATGCAGACGTCGGAGGCCTCGATTGCGCGCACTGAGCGGATCACCGAGTAATATTCAATGTCTTCGTTGACCTTGTTTTTCTTTCGGATGCCGGCCGTGTCGACCAGATAGAAGTCAAATCCGAACTTGTTATAGCGGGTATAGATGCTGTCACGGGTGGTGCCGGCAATGTCGGTGACGATGTGTCGGTCTTCGCCGATGAAGGCGTTGATGAGGCTTGATTTGCCTGCATTCGGGCGTCCGACGATGGCAAACTTGGGGAGGGATTCAAGGTGAGCGCTTTCGTCTTCATCAAGCGGCGGCAGCTTTTTGACAATCTCGTCAAGGAGGTCGCCCGTGCCGAAGCCGCTGACGGCGCTCACGGGATAGGGTTCACCGAGGCCGAGGCTGTAAAATTCGGCTACGTTATACATCCAGTCGTTTGAGTCAACTTTGTTGGCTACGAGAATCACCGGCTTCTTTGAGCGGCGCAGAATCTCGGCTACGTGGTCATCAAGGTCAGTGACGCCGTTCATTGCGTCGACGACGAAGAGGATTTCGTCAGCCTGCTCGATGGCCAGATGGACCTGCTTATTGATTTCGCCTTCAAAGATATCTTCCGAGTTGACTACCCAGCCGCCCGTATCGATGATTGAAAATTCGCGTCCGTTCCAGTCAACTTTGCCGTATTGGCGGTCACGGGTGGTGCCGGCGGTTTCGTCAACAATGGCGCGGCGGCTCTGAGTCAGGCGGTTAAAGAGTGTAGATTTGCCCACGTTGGGGCGACCTACGATTGCTACTAATTGTCCCATATGATATTGATTACTGGATATAGCCAAATGATTTGAGTTTGTTTTCGCGGTTGCGCCAGTTGGCTTCAACCTTGACAAAGAGTTCCAGATAGACGCTCTTGCCAAAGAACTGTTCGATTTCCTTGCGGGCCTGGGTGCCTACTTTTTTGAGCATCGAACCTTGGCGGCCAATGAGGATGCCCTTCTGGGAGTCGCGTTCCACATAGATGACGGCCATGATGTGGATGCTGTTTTCTTTTTCTTCGAATTTTTCAACGATGACTTCCGTGGAGTAGGGCACTTCCTTATCGTAATTTTCAAGGATTTTTTCGCGGATGATTTCCGTGACGAAGAAGCGCGCGGGTTTGTCAGTGAGCGCGTCCTTGCCAAAGTAAGGGGGCGAGGGGGGCAGGAGTTCTACGATGCGCTTCATCAGGTTGTCAACGTTGAAGTCCTCTGTGGCTGAAATGGGGAAGATTTCAGCATTGGGGAGTCGGTTTTGCCAGTCATTGACAATCTTGGCCAGGTCGCCGCCGCCATCGCCCTGCAGGAGGTCTATTTTGTTGATGACGAGGAGCACGGGAATCTTTTCCTTGGCAACTTTGCGCAGGAAGTCGGCATTCTTTTCCGGGTCTTCAACGACGTCGGTGACATACAGCAGGATGTCGGCGTCCGTCAGTGCGCCCTCGCTGAAGTTGAGCATTGCTTCCTGCATCTTGTAGCGGGGCTTGAGCACTCCGGGAGTATCGGAAAAGACTATTTGATAGTCAGGGGTGTTTACGATGCCGGTGATTCTGTGGCGGGTTGTTTGCGCTTTGGGGGTGATGATACTCATGCGTTCGCCAACGAGGCGGTTCATCAGGGTTGACTTGCCTACGTTAGGATTGCCGACTATGTTTACGAATCCGGCTTTGTGGGGATTCTGAGTGTTTTGTTCTTCAGACATACTTGAATTAGGTAATCACGTTTTGTTGTTAATAATATCACATTTATAACGTCTTCATCGCGAGGAAAGTTTTAGGAGGAGCCATTTCCCTCATTTAAATAGCCAAGGGGCGGCGAAAAGTTGCCGCCCCTTGGTCAATGAGTTCAGCAGAGGGGGGATTAGATATCCCAGATGATATACATTGCGCCCCAGGTGAATCCGGCGCCGAAGGCGGTCAGCAGGAGCTTGTCGCCCTTCTTGATTTTGTCCTGATATTCTGCAATGCAGATAGGAATAGAGGCGGCGGAGGTGTTGCCTGTGTGGTCAATGTTGACCAGGACCTTTGCGCGGTCAATGCCGGCACGGTCAGCCACGGCTTCAATGATGCGGGCGTTGGCCTGATGGGGGATGAACCAGTCGACGGTTTCCATGGTCAGTCCGTTGCGCTCGGCAACTTCCATTGAGCTGTTGAGCATGTTGGTCACAGCGTGCTTATAGACGGCGCGACCTTCCTGATAGACGTAGTGTTCATGGGCGTCAACCGTCTCATGACTTGCGGGCTTGGCAGAGCCGCCGGCTTTCATGATGAGGTTGTTCAGGCCGTTGCCGTCAACGTAGAATTGGCCGTCCATGATGCCTACGGGTTCTTCCGTGGGTTCCAGGAGCATGGCGCCGGCGCCGTCGCCAAAGAGCGGGCAGGTGGCGCGGTCCGTATAGTCAACCATTGACGACATTTTCTCACAGGCCACGACTACCACCTTCTTCTTCATGCCGGAGCGGACATAAGCCGCGCCGTCCTGAAGGCCTACGAGGAAGCCTGCGCAGGCGGCCTGAAGGTCATAGCTGTAAGCATTGTTGAGCCCTAAGTCATGACAGATGATGGAGCCGGTGGAGGGGAAGCGATAGTCAGGGTTGCAGGTGCAGCAAATGAGCAGGTCTACTTCCTCAGGCTTCGTTCCGGTGCGCTCAAGGAGCTCCTCTACGGCTTTACGTCCGAGGAACGATGAGCCGAGATTGGGGTCTTTGAGGATATGGCGGGTTTTGATGCCTACGCGGGTGGTGATCCACTCGTCGTTGGTGTCAACCATCTTCGACAGCATTTCGTTGTCGAGGATGTCGTCAGGCACATAGGCCGCCACTCCTGAAATTCGTGCGTGAAGCATTTTCGTTTAGACAGCAGCGTCAGCTTTTTCAATTACGACGTGGCCGCGATAGAAACCACATTCGCCGCAAACACAGTGATAGATGTGCCATGCGCCACAGTTGGGGCAGATTGCGATTGTAGGCATTTTAGCTACGTCATGGGTGCGACGTTTTGCGGTACGGGTTTTTGATTGTCTGCGTTTAGGATGTGCCATTGCTTTTTATGTTTAATCTGTTATTTTTTTATTTCTTTTGGTTGTCGGGTATATGTTTGGATTTTGAGCTAATCTTCAGGTTGGTCGCTGATGAGCAGATCGGCATCGATATCTTCGGCGTCTTCGTTTTCGTCCTTGACAAGGTATTTCTTGTTCAGGGCGCTCATTGCGCGGTTACATTTGCCCAGAGGGTGGACATGGCGCGGAGGAATTGCCAGCACTGCCGTGTCATAAATCATGTAGGCGACGTTCAGATAATTGTCGCTTTCCGGAATTATGAGCAGCGTGTCGCTCTCGTTGTCATAGTCATCGCCATATTTAACCGTAAGGTCATAAGTGGCGTCAATGTCAAGGGGAAGCTCGTCCAGGCAGCGGTCACAGAGAACCGTCTCCGTGCCGGTCAGGTGAAACGACAGCTGATAGGCGTCGTTGCTATGGTTGACCTCAAGGTCTACCTTAACATCGGCGTCGCGCACGTCAGCATTCTCCATATTGATGAAGAATTGCTTGTCCAGATGATACTCAAAGTGATGTTTGCCGAGCGGTAAGCTCTTGAGCATCAGCTTGTAGTCTGAAAACTTTCCCATTGTTGGCGTTTACTGAATGGTTAGAAAAACTCCGCAAAGTTACGAAAAAATCCGGAAATAACAAATTTTTTCCTAAGGAAGTTGATTTTTGAGCCTCCGTCAGTCGGCCTTGAGCCGGTTTATGCGGGCGAGATTGTATATTTTATCTCCTTATCGGGGCGTTTGGCTGATAAAATTGCATATTATGACGGGCTATGGTTTAATATTTTATGCACAAAAAAATAAGGACGTTATCCCAACGTCCTTATTCCTTAACCTTTATCTTAATCTAATACTATGAAAAACACACACTGCAAAGTTAGGCACTTTTTCTGAATCTGGCAATATTACCCCCCCAATTTAACCTCTTTTAACATTTATTTATTTATCTTGTGTTATCTCGACCGGCTTGCGATAGAGCGTTTCAAGAAAGGTTTTGAGGCTTTGGGCGGCATCTTCCTCGGCCCGTCTGACCGTGCCGTTGCGCCTGAGTAGGGCTATGGTTTTCTTCTTTGCGCGGGCTTTTGCGGCGTTTTCTTCCTCTACTGTAAACTTGTCGCTGCGAAACAGGGCGTTGCGACCAACTGCCTTGGTGTCAATGACTTCCCATGCGTTTCGGTCCGTTGATTCGTTGAGGGTGATTTGCGCCGGAGGGAGGACAATGCGGATGGTGTCAGCCGTAGGGTCTATGGTGATTTTCTCCAGATTGAAGGTAATTTGGCCGCGTTGCTTCTGGATGGCAAATATCTCCTTACTGTTTATTGTGTCCCTGACGGGGACTTCGGCCATGATTTCCGTCGTGCAGAGCTCGGCCATGGTTTGCAGGGAGACCATCTGCCCGGGATTCACGGTGATTTCATCCTTTTTCCCTTTTTTGAGAATAAAGAATATGACCAGTGCGATTGCGGCGATTGCCGCGATGGTGATGATGATTTTCTTCATAATAATGTCTGCTCCGGTTTGAAAATGACGGTTGCCGTATAGCCCTGAGCGGCAAAAAGGCTCTCGATATAAAGGCGAGCTTTTTGTCGGGCGGCCGCAAGCAGGGCGTTGCGGAATGAGGAGTTTTCTGAGATTTCCCGCCGGAAATCCTCATTGGCCTTCTCTTTCATTTCGGCGCGCTCCTTTGAGTCGAGGTCGGAGCGCATCAGTCCGATGTTTTCATATTCGCGCTTGAGCTCCATGTCTCGCCCGGCTGATTCAATCTTGATTGGCGGCAGGGTGACGGTGACGGTTCTCGCTTCGTCGTCAAAGGCCAAGTCATTGGCCGTCAGCTCGCCCAGGTCAACGTAGGCCTGAAGATACGAGTCATAAGAATAGACGGCTATGCGCTTCCCTATTTTATACCATTCGGAGGTTTCTTTGCGCGCGGTTTTGCTGATTGCAGTGCGTGCCAGTATCAGTTTATTGGTCGATTTAAGCTGCAGGAATTCCGCCTGATGGTCAATCGGCTTTTCTGAGCAGGAGGCCCCGAAAATCAGGGCTGCGAGGGCTATTGATAATGTTCGGTTCTTCATAACGACTGCAAATTTACGCACAATATTGAATGAAAACCGCAAAATTTGTGAACTTTTTTATTTTATTAAATGTTTTTTAAGTGAATTAACTCACAAACATCAACTATTTACTAAAACAGAGACTACTATGAAACTGACTTTTCTTGGAACCGGAACGAGCACCGGCGTACCTCAAGTAATGTGTAACTGTCCGACGTGTCAGAGCCGCGACGAGCATGACAAGCGCCTTCGCTGTTCGGCAATGGTAACTTATAAAGGCAAGAATATCTTGATTGACTGCGGTCCTGACTTCCGTCAGCAGATGCTCTCTCAGGGTTCGCCCATGCTTGAAGCCCTTCTGGTGACTCATAGCCATTATGACCACGTTGGCGGCGTTGACGATCTGCGTCCTTACTGCGCCATGGGCGACGGCTTCCCGATTTATTGCCGCCCCGATGTGGCCGGCGACCTCCGTGACCGCGTTCCTTACTGCTTTGCTGAAGCTCCCTATCCCGGAGTCCCTGCATTTAACATCACTGAGGTCACTACCAAGCCTTTCCAGGTTGCTGACCTTGAAGTAGTCCCCCTGCCCGTGATGCACCATCGTCTGCCCATCATCGGTTTCCGCATGGAAAACCTCGCATATATCACTGATGCCAAGACTATTCCTGACTCCACTCTCGAACTCATCCGTGGAATCGACACTCTCGTTATCAATGCACTCCGCCTCAAGGATCATCACTCGCATATGAACCTCCAGCAGGCCCTCGACGTTATAGCTGAAGTAAAGCCCCGCATTGCTTATCTGACTCATTTCAGCCATGGCATCGGTCCGGCAGTTGAGGCCAGCCTTCGCCTCCCTGATGGCGTCAAGTTAGCTTACGATGGCTTAGTTATTCATGTACCTGATCAATTCGACGAAAATGACTAATCAAGAATTAAAGCTTCCCGGCGGCGGTAAAGCCGTGGTATTTCCTGAAGAAGTGGTAGTGTTCAACTTCACTGAAGGTGACTCATCAGCCCTTGGCGATTTCCTTGCCACTCACTCAGTTGTCCCCGTAACCTTCCTGGCTACGAAGTTTGACCCGGCGGTCTTCTCTCAGGCCGAGACGCGCAATCGCTCATTCATCTTTGCCGAGAAATTCATCTCGCGCGCCGATGTCAACCCTGAATTCCCCGTCCAATGGCTCGCGGAAGGCAACTTAATCCCGATGGATGCCGGCGGCCTCGAAGTCCTCGCAACCCCCACGGGCTTCCAAGTCCAATCCGTAACGTTCTAAGAAAATATGAAAAAATAACCTGGGCATCGTGCGCTCCCGCCACGATGCCCTTTGATTTTAAGGATATAAGCCGCGTTCATAAATCTTATAAATCTTATAAATCTTATAAATCTTATAATTCTTATAATAATATCCCCTTCGGAGGGAAAAGGAAAAGCGGGAGGTGGCCCTTGGGGGCTGCCTCCCGCTTCGTTATAGCGGCTTGAGAAATACTCGGGTGGGGGATTAGTCCTGGTTCAGGTTGACGCGCTTGAATGATACGACGGTCAAGCCCTTTTGAGCCTGTTCGAGGTACTGGCCGATGGTCAGGTTGCCGTCCTTGACGAATTCCTGCTCAACGAGCACGTTTTCCTTATAGAACTTATTGATACGTCCCTTGACGATGTTTTCAATCATCTGAGCGGGAAGGTTTGCAGCCTTCTGCTCTGATACTTCGGCAATGATCTTGCGTGCCTTTTCAGCATCCTCGGCGGTGATCCATCCTTTGGCCATGTTTGACTCGATGTGAGCTTCAGAGTCTACGTGGGCGGGGTTGATGCCGGCCTTGCTCAGGGCGGCGTCTACTGCCTTGCGTACCTGTTCCTGCTTGGTCTTTTCAATGGCTACGCTCTTTTCTGATTCAATTACTGATTCAGGAACGGCTTCGCGATTGACTGCGACGGGGTTCATGGAGGCTACCTGCATGGCAACATCGCGGCCTACCTGATAGTCTACGCCTTCAACGTTGAAGCCGCAGATGGTGGCGAGCTTGTTGCCCAGGTGGTTATAAGAGGTGGTTGAGGGTGCTTCAATCCATTCGTATGAGCCGATTTCGGTCTTTTCGCCGGTCTTGCCGCCCTCCTCGATTACGAGGTCGGCTACGGTCAGTCCGTCAACCTGTACGGCCTTCAGCTCGTCAAGGCTCTTGCACTTATTGGCTACAGCCAGGTCTACGAGCTTCTGGGTCAGAGCTACGAAGCCGGCGTTCTTAGCAACGAAGTCAGTTTCGCAGTTGAGGGCTACGATTGCTGCGAATGAACCTTCATTCTTTGCGAGTACGCAGCCTTCTGCAGCGTTGCGGTCCTCACGCTTGGCGGCAACGGCCTGACCTTTTTTGCGGAGGATTTCTACGGCTGCTTCGATGTCGCCGTTAGTTTCGGCGAGGGCTTTTTTGCAGTCCATCAAGCCGGCGCTCGTCAGGTGGCGCAGCTTGGTGATTTCTGCCATTGTAACTGCCATAATTATTTTATAATTGGATTAAGGGAGTTAATGTTAAAGTGGATTTTTACTCGGCCTGGCCTTCAGCTGCGGCTGCGGCGGGGCGGGCGTTGCGGCGACGTTCGCGGCGGGGTGAGGGTGCGGCTTCGCCTTCAGCAGCTTCTGCTTCAGCGGCGGCTGAGTCAGCCTTTTCAACTTTGCGCTCCTCGATGCCTTCGTTCATAGCGGCGATGACGGTGTCAAGAACCAGTTCGATGCTCTTTGATGCGTCGTCGTTGGCGGGAATTACGAAGTCTACTCCGTTGGGGTTAGAGTTCGTGTCAACCATTGCGAAGACGGGGATACCCAGACGGATAGCCTCGGCTACGGCGATGTGTTCCTTATGAACGTCGATAACGAACAGTGCGGCGGGCAGACGGTTCAGGTCAGCGATAGAGCCCAGGTTCTTTTCGAGCTTGGCGCGCTGGCGGGTAATCTGCAGCTTTTCACGCTTTGAGAGGTTATCAAAGGTGCCGTCCTTGGTCATCTTGTCAATGGCGGTCATCTTCTTGACGGCCTTGCGGATCGTCGGGAAGTTGGTCAGCATGCCGCCGGGCCAGCGTTCGATAACGTAGGGCATACCAACGGCGGTGGCCTTATCGGCTACAACCTGCTTGGCCTGCTTCTTGGTGGCTACGAACAGAACCTTCTTGCCGCTCTTGGCGATTGACTTCAGGGCGTTGGCTGCTTCTTCAAGCTTGGCCTGAGTCTTGTAGAGGTCCAGAATGTGGATGCCGTTGCGCTCCATGAAGATGTAGGGAGCCATGGCGGGATTCCATTTACGCTTAAGGTGGCCGAAGTGACAGCCGGCTTCGAGCAGCTGCTCAAAAGAGGGAGTTGACATTTTAAATAATCTTTTTTAATTGGTTTGTTTACTTTCTTGGGGTAAGCAATCCCGGAGTAGGGAGCCCTGAGGCTCCATCGCCGGGATTTAGATGCTAAACTGTGAAGATTAACGCTTAGAGAACTGGAAGCGTTTGCGGGCCTTGGGCTGACCGGGCTTCTTACGTTCAACGGCACGGGGGTCGCGAGTCATGAAGCCTTCAGCGCGAAGGGCGGGTTTATCTTCGGGGTTAACCTTTACCAGGGCGCGGGCAATGGCGAGGCGAAGTGCTTCAGCCTGACCCTTATAGCCGCCGCCGTCAAGGTTCACCTGAATGTCATATTTTTCCGGACATCCCAGGGTCAGCAGGGGCTGCTTGACGATGTATTGAAGAATTTCTGAGGGGAAGTACTCAGCGAGAGTACGATGATTGATGGTGATGTTGCCGTTACCTTCTTTGAGGATTACTCGGGCAATGGCTGCCTTGCGGCGACCAACGGTGTTGATTGTTTCCATTATTGCTGCAGGCATTTAATTATTTACAAAGTTTGCTCAGATCAAGCACTTTAGGCTCCTGAGCCTGATGAGGATGCTCGGCGCCGTTATAAACGTGCATGTTTTCAATGATTTTGCGGCCCAGACGGTTCTTGGGAAGCATGCCCTTCATGACGCGGTTAAACAGCGGGTGTACGCCGGGCTTCAGGTGCTTGTTGAAGCTCTTCTTCATCAGAACTTCCGGAGTCAGCTCTTTCTGGCCGCCGGGATAGCCTGAGAAGGTCAGATAGATGTGGTCAGTCATCTTTTTGCCGGTCAGAACAACCTTATCGGCATTGATGATGATGACGTTGTCGCCACACTCTACGTTGGGTGAATAACAGGGCTTGTTTTTACCCATGAGAATTTTGGCCACCTCTGAGCAGAGACGTCCGAGATGCAGACCCGTAGCGTCGATCACATACCATGCGTGGTCGATGCTTGCGGCATTGGGAGAGAGGGTTCTGTAACTTAATGAATCCACGATTTTAATTGGTTATTTATCAGTTCTTTACAATTGGTTCCTCCATAAGGTTTGCTTGGCCAAAAGCGCCCCCATATGTGGTGCTACCGGAGTTAGATTGGATAAAATCGGCATGCAAAGGTACGAATTTTTCCTGACCTGACCAAATTTTTTCAAAAAATGTTTTTTTGAGGTTTAAGGTTTAAAGTTTAAAGTTTAAGGTTTAGAGTTTATAGTTTATAGTTTATTGTTTATGGTTGACTTGACATTCCAGGCATAACTTATGATTTGGCAAACGTCACCCCTATGGAAAGGCGGATTCCGATCCGCCACGTCAATTGCCGCGAAACATCCACTTCGCAAGCCCGGAGGGACGGCGGATCGGAATCCGCCTCTCCATAGGCTGCGGTGCCGATAGCGCATGAAAAAAGCGCGGCCCGGGGTGGGGTCGCGCTTTTTGCGGATATGTTAGGGATGAGTTTAGATGCGTACTTTCTTGCCGTTGATGATGTAGAGACCATGTGCGACCCTTATCAGTTACTCCATAGAGGTTCATCTTTCCATTGAATAGGAAAACCCATTGCGCCTAAGTCGATATGTGGGAATTTTGAAATCAAATCCTTTAACCTGGTTGGAAAGGTGTTTTGCGGATTTACGCTTTGCAAGAAATAAACAAGAATAGATAATATAAAATAGACTCGTTTAGTGTCCTTAGGTACATTAATAAATTTTAAATGCGTTTTTCGGGGGATTATTGCATTGATGCTCATTCTTCGATTCCATAATCTACTGTGATGAGCGCAAATATTTCTGACATACACTAACGCATGTAGCCATGATTCCATGACTGTATCTGAAAGTCCATAGAATTTAGCAACTTTTCTTCGGGCGCGTCCTGATTTCAGAAGTCTGTAGATTTTAGAGAGAGTGCCAAAAGATGCTACCTCAAATGTCATCCAGCTTGGAGGAAATACATTGGCATACTTTCTTTGGAAATCTACAATCATTTCATCATCACAGCGCTTAAGTTCCGAATGTAATCCGGCTAATAGTTCTGAGTGTTTATCGGGATTCTTGAAATTCTCAGCTTTTTCAAACCAATAAACACCTGATTCTTCGCTCATTATTAATGAGAGTTGTGTGCGAAAAGACACCTCGATTTTCTCAATTTCGCCGTAGATAAGCCGTCTTAATGCTGAGTCAAATTGATATAAGCTGTAAGCCGATTCAAAACTCGCATTATTTTTAAATTTTTTCGTTTTGGGGTCACGATAAGGCTTTAAGTAGCTTTTAAACCTAAAAAGGCTAATGTGATTCAATAAGTGGATGGCTTTTTGCTCGTTCTCAATAATAAGGCCATCCGATTTTAATAAACGGATTTGCTCGCTTACAGATATTTGAGATTCACTATAAAGAGGTAGTGTCATAAAAGAAAAAACTTACCCTGAGCGCGCTGTTCTGACGGGAAGCGGGGTAAGTATGTTAGCGCAAAGTTAGCAAGAATTTTTCTAATTTGCAAATTCTATCTCAAAATAATTACATAAAGAAGCTCTTTGCGCGCAACCATATGGAAAGGCGGATTCCGATCCGCCGCCACGTCAATTGCCATGTCTCATTCTTCCCGCAAGCCCAGGGGGACGGCGGATCGGAATCCGCCTCTCCATAGGCTGCGGTGCCGATTGGCGTACGCAAAAAAAAGCGCGGCCCGGGGTGGGGTCGCGCTTTTTGCGGATATGTTAGGGATGAGTTTAGATGCGTACTTTCTTGCCGTTGATGATGTAGAGACCATTTAAGGGGTTGGCAACCTTGCGGCCCATCAGGTCATAAGCGCTCTTGGCAACGCCGTTGGCTTCAATGGCCTCAATGGTGGTGGTGGCACCTGTGGCTTCAGCGGCTTCGCTGACGGTGCCGGTTGCTTCGTGAACGGCCACGGCTTTGATTTGAACAGCGTTGGTTACGCTATTGTGAACGGTCACAGTGGTGTTAGACTTGCTGATGACGTGGGTAGCCGTAGCATCGTCTGCGCTGTCGATGGCATATGCTGTTCCGTCTTCCGATGCTTTGGCGCGACGAGGAGCGTTTGCGGCAGAGGTGGTTTCAATCACGGGTTCGGTACCGTTGATGGTGAAGTAAACTTTCACGCCTTCGCCGATGATTCCGAAGTTCATTGATTCGTCGCCAACGGTGATGCTGGGCTTAGTCAGATGGTTGAACTCGGTGGGCACGGTGGTGGTGCCGTGATAGTAGTGTTCGTGCCAGATGCTGAAGGTGTGGAGAGTAGCGGGATCTACGTCTTCAAGGTAGATACCTTCTTCGGCGTCATACTCTGCTTCTTCGCTGCCGTTTACAGTATACTTTGTAATCCAATCTTCGCTGGCTTCAATACCTGAGGCGAGGATGGTTCCTTCGTCGCTGATAATTTCAAAATTATCAAAGGCAGGAACCGTTGATTCGTCGGCGGGTTTGGGGTCACGATAGTTGATGGTCACAGAGTTCAGGTAAACTGCACCGTCTTTGTTTGAGGGATAGAAAGAGAAGTAGTCATAGTCCTTAGCAAACTCAACAGAGGTATTGGAAGAGCTAATTGTGCCGATTATAACGCCGGTCTCGTAGGTATTTTCAGTATAGGGGGTGTTGGATGCGCGGACGGTGAATTCAATTTTGTTGCTGTTTTGGTTGAAATCAACAACAATGCTTGCAATTGCGAGGTCCGCATTGTCTCCTGATTGAACGATGAAGCATCCCTGCTTTTTATTCAGCTGTAAACCCTTGTCTTTGTCGTGGATACCTTTCATGGTGTATTCCACGTTGTCAACGATACAATTATGAGTGACATACTGTGTACCTCCGTCACCATCGTGAGAGTTGTCAATTACATTGCAGTAGGGATCGAAAAAATGGTATTCTTTGGTGACGATTTCCGAGGGGAGCATATCGTCGCCGTCGCCTTCATAAAATGCGCGTGCGGTAACAGTGACGTCTGATTCAATGGTGAAGGGAGCAGTGTAAAGAGTTGATTCTTGAGTGGGGGTAGAGCCGTCAAGAGTATAATAAATCTTGGCGTCTTCAGTTGCGCAAGTGATGGTGACGGGTTCGTCTACGTTTAATTCGCGCTTGTTGGGAGTGATGATAGGCGTTTTAACGGTTTCCTTGACAGTTCCGGCTTCAAGTTGATAAGGCACGAGCTTGAGAGCGTTGTCAAACCAGACGAATGCATACATTTTATAGCTTACGCCGTTGGTAATTTGAAGACCATAGCGGTTGTTAAGCGGGAGGGTCTCTGAACCGAATGAAACGGTCAGTGAACTTGAAGAACCTGAAACGGTACATCCGTCAATAATAATCTGGTCAAGAAGATTATTTTCTTTGGTCAGATTAGCCAGGGTGTTGACGGTTTTGGCGGTATATGAAACGCCATCGCCCTCTTCGGTGGTTAATGTTGCTTTTTCAATTTCGAAGAGGCCATGATAATCAGTTGCTGTTCCTTGAACCTTAGTAACTTTAGTTCCGACTTCAATGTTTTCAGAAACATTGTAGATGAACAAGTTGCTGGTGCCGTCAGTCAGAATGACATTGTAGATGGAGGAACTGTATTGGTTGGCATAAAGAACCGAGAAGTCGCCAATAATAGTCAGTTCTTCCTCGTTTTGCGCCTTGGTAACTACGTCGCGGAATGAAGTGTAAGGAACAACAATGTCCATTGAGGTGGTGTTGCCTTTTTCATCGCCCTTTTGCGCGAAAGCGTAGACGGTGCAATTTTCAGTTACGGGAAACGTTGCGGTGTATTCGTTAGTGATTTCGTTATTGGAGAAACCATAATAAATAGTTGCTCCTTCGGTAGCACAAGAAAGTGTTACGTTTGCGATAGCACCGTTAAGTTCATATGAGAGCTCAACGTCCTGAGGAGCATCGGGATTAACCTCGTAGCCGGTCCAAGTGAGAGAGGTGATAGATGCGCGGTCTTTGTTTGATGTTGAGTTTTTAGACGGAGAAAGGTTTGTGATTACAATCTGGAAATCACCTGCAATCTTTATGTTATTCCAAGCGTCAGGAGTCCATTCTTCCTTGGTGTTTGTAGATGAGACTGTAAACTCGTGGCTGCTGACGGATTGTCCGTCTTGGAGGATTTCAGCCTTCAAGCTGATACCATTACTTTCTGAAAATGTGTTAACGGCGGAAATGGAGAGAGAGCCGATTCCTCCGGATAAAGTCGGAGAGGTAAGAGTGCCTTTAGCACTTGTTTTGCCATTTAAGGTCGGGCAGATGGTGCCATTAACGTCAATTAAAGCACTGTTTGTAGCAGTCCAATTGTCATCACTGGTATAGGTTTTGTAGGAAGTCTGTGCTTTGGTTCCCCAACCGGTGATAGCTTGATTCTCTGCATTTGCGGAGAGCCCTGTTAAGAGTACTCCAAGAAGAGAAAGTAGAAGTTTTTTCATTTGTGATTGTGTTTGGTTTTGTGAATTGTGTTTAATTATAGGTGCAAATTTACGGAGAAATTTATCGCCACTCAATTATTTAACAAACTTTAACTCATGTTAATAATAATTAGTGAGCGAAAATTTGAAAAAAAGTAACGCAAGTCACTATATTAAAATAAAATTAAATTTCTAAAATATGAGTAAAAAAGTCGTTAAAATTACAGAACATCAGTTCAAGAGTTTGCACGAATACATTAATGCACACCTTGTAAGAAAAGTGCGTCATCTTGAGAACAGTACAGACACTTCCGAGACTTGGATAGAATTTTGGGAAGAAAATACAGGTTATAAGATTCCGGCGGAGGGAATTACATGTCCTTCGTGTGGCGAGACTCAGACGGACATATTGGGCGGCCATGTCACTGACGACGCGACGGGCGAGGTGTTCATAACTCCCGTATGCCGTGGATGTAACAGCAAATATAAAAACTCGCAGGCGTTCACTCATCACTTCCATGTCAAGGAAGCCTACCTTGTCCGCGCCCCCCGATAGTGCGCCCCTCCTGGGTAGCGGATGTGGAGTGGGCAGGTGAGGGTGACGCAGCCCTCTGGATGAGTCCATGACCGGTGGCTTATGCCGCTTGTTTTGTCGCAACCTCTTGCGGAGGCGGCGGATCGGAATCCGCCTTTCCATAGGCTTTTGCTGACCTTAGGCCAACGGGAAGAGTAGGAGCGACATATATCTGTCGCCGCTATGCGGCTTAACTATTAGTCACATATACGCAATTACACGCCCTAACGGACGTGCCTACGTTCTGACGACCCGCTACGCGGGCCTCAACCCTATGGAAAGGCGGATTCCGATCCGCCGCCACGTGGGTGGATGACCGGGCATCGTGGCGCCCTCGCCACGATGGAGCGCGAGCTCCACCATTTTCGCCTCAATGTATTGAAATTATGAGACTGTTTCAATACTCTATCATATTGAAGCATTATTCAAAGCATTTGACATCCCCGTGGACACCAGAGGTTTGCCATGAAGCCGCCGGACGGCGGCGCTTGACCCCCATAGCCCCATGGCGCGCCATGGGGTAAATTATGCGAACATCAAATTGTGGCCGCCGGACGGCGGTCCGGGATGAAATCTCACAGTATTCCCGGACCGCCGTCCGGCGGCTATTCAAAGCATTCGCCCCAAGACAAAGACGGTGTTGCAACAACTTTGGATGAGTACATGACCGGGCAAGGGAATTACAGAACTCATGATTTGGCCGCTGTTTGTTTGCGGCGGCGGATCGGAATCCGCCTTTCCATAGAGTTGGCGCTTGCGCGCCACCTTGGCGACGGCGCCACGGTGCCCGGTGGCTTTCGCTACATCAGGAGCTCTGCAACATCGACTTTTTTCATTTTTGTGAAAAATTTTTTTTGTGGGGATTAAACCTTTTTGCGGGAGGGCGGTCTAAGATGCATAAGATGTTACTTTTTTTCTATGTTTCAGCGATATATTTATGTGATTGTGTTGCTGCTGGCCGGAGCCGTTGAGGTTTCGGCCGCAGTTGTGAAGGGTAGTGTAGCCGATTCACAGGGCGAGACCCTTCCGCAGGCCACTTTGCGCCTGCTTAAGAGTGACCGGGACTCGACGTTTGTGAGTGCCGCTGCTGCCGATATGGACGGCCAGTTTGAATTTAAAGGCGTCAAGAAGGGTAGCTATTATATCAAGGCGTCATATATCGGCTATCTCGATGCCGTAGTGCCCGTGAAGGTCACCGGCTCGGATGTTGATGTCAAGACCATCACCTTGAGGGAATCGTCAATCGTCCTGAAGGAGGCTACGGCCTATGGAGTTGCGACTCCCGTCAAGGTGATGGAAGACACCATTGAATATAATGCGTCGAGCTACACTACTCCGCCCAATGCCGTTGTTTCAGACCTGCTGAAGAGGCTGCCGGGAGTGGAAGTGGAGAGCGACGGCTCAATCAAGGCTCAGGGCCAGACGGTCAAGAAAATCCTCATTGACGGCGAGGAGTTTTTCAGCGATGACCCTGCCGTGGCCTCCAAGAATATCCCCGTCAGCATGATTAAGAATGCCCAGGTAATCAACCGCAAGAGCGACCTGGCGCGCATGACCGGGGTTGACGATGGCGAAGACGAGATGGTAATCAACCTGACGGTCAAGCCCGGCATGAAAAACGGCTGGTTTGGTCAGGCCGAGGCCGGATATGGCACGGATGATACCTATAAAGGCTCATTCATAGTGAACCGCTTTGTCAACTCAAACCAGTTTACAATCGTTGGCAACGCCAACAATATCAACGACGCCGGATTTACGGACGGCAACGGCCAGCGCTTCCGCCGATTTGGCGGCACGACGGGTATCAACACCACTCAGAGCCTGGGATTTAACTTCAACGTGGGCAACCAATATCTCCGTGTTGGCGGCAATATGCTCTATTCTCATAACGACCGTTACAACACCTCGAAGACCCACAGAATCAACCTTCTGCGCGAGGGCAACACCACTGACGACAATTCATCCGAGAGCCGCGACAGGGGCCACAACATTTCCGGAGAATTCCGCCTCAAATGGGACCCGGATTCATTCAACACCCTTGAATTCCGCCCCAACATCTCAATCAATATCAACGACAGCGAAACCAACTCATCGAGCCGCAACTATGACGATGGCGGCGACATTTCCCAGAGCCGCAACATCGGCTTCAGCCATGGCAAATCATTCGAGTTTGGCGGCCGACTGATCTATAACCATAAATTCCGTCAGCGCCCGGGGCGCAGCTTCTCTGTCAGCGCCAATTATACGCTCTCCAACGTCCGCGAGCGCGAAACCGCCTGGAGCCGCAATGCTTACTGGGACCTTGACCGCGTCCTGGAGCTGATTGACGGCGTTAATGAGTACGGCTCTTTTTATGAAGACTATCAATACATTACGAATCATACCTGGAACAACGGCATCAATAGCCGCCTGAGCTGGGTGGAGCCGATTGGCGACGTTAAGCGCGGCAATTTCCTCGAGTTCTCATATATGATGAACTATCGATGGAGCAACGCCGACAAGATTGTCAATCATGACCCCATGGAAGAATATCTCACCGAGGAGCAAGCTGCCGAACTCCATCGCAACGACTGGAGCCTCTTCGGCCTCAATGACCGCTGGGCAGGCCTCGCTGACCTGATTTATGACCCCGATAACTCAAACCGCTTCCGCAATGACTATTTCAACCAGTCGGTCCGGGTAGGTTACAAGAAGGTCAGCTCCAAATATACCCTCAATGCCGGCCTCTCCTTCAATCCGCAGATGAGCAAGTCAGTCAACCTGACCAATGCGGCCAAGAACGTCAAGCAATGGGTCTACAACTTCGCCCCCTTTGCGCGCCTGAACTATAAGTTCTCCAAGCAGACCTCGCTCAATGCCAACTATAACGGGCGCTCCTCCCAGCCCACCATAGCTCAGATGCAACCCGTCGAGGACTCATCTGACCCGATGAACATCATCCAGGGTAACCCGAACCTGAAACCCTCGTTTAACCATAACCTGCGCCTGCGCTTCCAGACGTTTGACACTGAGAGCCAGCAGTCAATCATGGTGATGGGCAGTGCAACTTATATTCAAAACGCCATTGCCACTAACGTGGTCACTGACCGCTCGACCGGTGGACGTTACACCACCTATGAGAACGTTGACGGCAACTGGAACCTGGGCTTCTTCACTCTCTATTCCCGCCCCCTGGGCCATTCAAAGCTCTTCTCCTTTAATAACTATCTCAACGGCAGCTACTCTCAGACCGTCGGCTTCATTTCCGGCGAGAAAAACACCGCGGGCCGAACCAACCTGGGCGAAAGCTTCTCGTTTGCTTATCGCCATAGCGACCTCGAGCTTGAGCTGCGACCCAATTATCGCCTGCAATATAACACCAACTCGCTGCAGACGGCCCAAAACTCTACGGTCCACTCTTATGGAGGCACCTTTAACGGCACCTGGTATACGAAGTTTGGCCTGGTGCTCGCCGCTGACCTTACTTACACGGCCTCAACGGGTTATTCTACCGGATTCGACACCGACGAATGGAACCTCAACGCCTCAATCAGCTATATGTTCCTCCGCGGCAAGAACGCCACCTTTGCTATCAAGGGATATGACCTGCTCAACCAGCGTCAGAGCGTAACCCGCTCTGAAACCGCCCAGGCCATCAGCGATGTGCGCCGCAACGTTCTGGGCCGCTACGTAATGGCCACGTTCACCTATAAGTTCTCCACCTTTGCCGGCGGCAAAGTCCCCTCTACCGGCAATGAAGACTTCATGCGCCAAGGCCCTCCCGGAATGCGCCCCGGTGGCCCCGCCCGCAGACCCTAACCCCCCGTTTTTAAGACCATAGCCCCATAGCACTATAGGCCTTTGAGGCTTGAGCCCGATAACCAATTAAAATAACAGAGAGCTCCCAAAGATTTGGGGGCTCTCTGTTATTTTTGTGCTATAGTGCTATGGTCTTAAAAAAAACTATAGTGCTATGGGGCTATGGTCTAAAAAACCGGGGGAGATGGGGCTCAGATACCGAGGTCTGCCTTGATGGCGGCAATCTTGGCGTCGGCTTCGGCGTTGGCTTTGTCATAGCAGCCAATGCACTTCATAGTTGCCTTCGCTTCAATGTAGAACTTGATTTTCGGTTCGGTGCCGGAGGGGCGGATTGAAACCTTAGAGCCGTCGGCGGTGAAGAACTGCAGGACGTTGCTCGTCGTCGGCATATCCATCTTGCTGACGGTGCCGGTCTTGACGTCAGTAACGTTCAGGTCAGCATAATCCTTCATGACGGTAACGTCAGAGCCGCCAAGCTGCTTGGGCGGATTTGCGCGGAAACCCTTCATCATAGCCTGAATCTCGTCGGCGCCTGACTTGCCCGGGCGGACAACTGAGATTCCTTCTTCCTTTGAAAATCCGTTTTCAAGATAGATATTGGCAAGCATCTGACCGAAGTCCATGCCCTGCTCCTTAGCCCAGGCACAAGCCTCGGCCATCAGGCAGATAGCGCTGACGGAGTCCTTGTCGCGACAGAAAGTCTCGGCCAGGAAGCCATAACTCTCTTCGCCGCCGCCAAGATAGCGTGAAGTCTCTTCATGGTCACGGATAACGGCGGCAATCCATTTGAAGCCCGTGTAGCAGTCAAACATCTTGATGCCGGCGCGGTCAGCAATGTTCTTGATGGTCTCCGTGGTGACGATGGTCTTCACGATATATTCGTTGCCCTTGAGCAGGCCCAGCTCCTTATTGCGCGTCATGATGTAGTTCAGAAGAATCATCACGATCTGGTTGCCGTTAATCAGTACGTATTCGCCCTGATTATTGCGCATTACGCAGCCAATGCGGTCCGCATCCGGGTCAGAGGCCATGACGATGTCGGCCTGAGTCTTCTTGGCAACGTCGATAGCCATTGCCATAGCCGAGGGATTCTCCGGGTTGGGGGAGTCAACAGTGGGGAACTCGCCGGAGGGAACGTCCTGTTCGGGAACGTGGATGATATTTGTGAAGCCATAATTCTTCAAGCTCTCCGGAATGAGCTTCACTCCGGTGCCGTGAATCGGCGTATAGACAATCTTCAGGTCTGAATGTTTGGCAACGATTTCAGGGCTCAGCTGCAGGCCCTTGATAGCGTCAAGGAACTTGCGGTCAATCTCCTCGCCAATGATATGGATGCGGCTCTTGTCGCCTCCGAACTTGATGTCGGCCGGAGTGATTGAGGCTACTCGCGAAACGATGTTAACGTCATGAGGCGCAATGATTTGAGCGCCGTCGGCCCAGTAAGCCTTATAGCCGTTATATTCCTTGGGGTTATGGCTGGCGGTGATGTTCACGCCGCTCTGACATCCAAGCTCGCGGATTGCAAAGCTCAATTCCGGAGTGGGGCGGAATGAATCAAAAAGATAAACGGTGATGCCGTTGGCAGAGAAAACGTCGGCCACTATTTCGGCAAACTCGCGTGAATTATTGCGCACGTCATGGCCCACGGCAACCTTGATTTCAGGGAGCTCTGAGAAGGTCTCGTTCAGATAATTAGCCAGGCCCTGAGTAGCGGCGCCGACGGTGTAACGGTTCATGCGGTTGGTGCCTACGCCCATGATTC
Source organism: Bacteroides sp. (assembly GCA_014802435.1). Taxonomy (GTDB): domain Bacteria; phylum Bacteroidota; class Bacteroidia; order Bacteroidales; family Muribaculaceae; genus UBA3263. The sequence goes on from JAAVCG010000032.1 coordinate 49,855, forward strand.
CGCGCAGACCTCCCGTGCCGAATTCCAGGTCCTTATAGAAGGACTCGATGAGCTCGGTGGGGTCCTCGGCGTCGAGCATACGCTTCACCTCGGCGCGGGTAGGTTCGTCATATCCGTCGCTAAGCCATTCAGCGGCCTTGGCGCGGACTTCCTTAAGGAGTTGTTCGTTAGTTTCCATTTACAAATTGTATGTTGTTTGGTTATGATTTTTTCGGATGCGCAAATTTACGCATTTAAAACGGAAGATGCAAGAGTAGCGCAGGCCGTTACGTCAGTATCTCCGGCCAAAAATGCAAATTCAAGCCAAACAATCAGCAAAATGATCAGAACGATGGCTCCGACGGCCACCCAGATTTTCGTTGTTTTCTTATTCATAACATTAGTTGATATTAAGTTTCTACCATAAAAACACCCCTCCCCGCAAAAAAGTTCACCCCCGCCGCCCGACATAATTTTTAGCGGGCGAGGGAGAGATTGCCTACTGTTTTAAGATTTCTTTTTCAATAAGAATTTCAATCATTCGAGTAGGGGTGATAACAAAGGGGCGTTCAGGAAAGTGTTTTGTGTTTCCGGTTACTAAATATGCACCATCAACACTCATAGTTATTTCGTAAAAGACAATGTCGTCGGCATCTGGAAATGTTTCATCAAAAATGGGAGTCCGGGCAGTATCGATTCCTGATTCAATGAAAAATGAAATTATTTCGTTAACAACCGCCGGGTCAAAATTGAATTTTTTTCGTGACAAGACATCACGATATTCAGTTATAATTTCATGATTATATAGAGGAGTGATGACACCTTTTAACACGGATTCAATTACGCGAAAAGGATGAGATGTCCATTTGCGTGAAATGAGGGCGGAAACCAATACGTTAGTATCAATTACCGCGTAAATTGTTTCTTTTTCGTTCATCTCTAACCGCTTTTATCTCAGCATTAATTTCTTCAAGGGTCATTTCTGATGTTCCGTCAGTTGCAGCTGACTGCTGCTGGATAGAGTATAGTGCAGCGAGGGCTTTCGCGCCGGTGGGTTCAGGCTTGTCGGCACGAATTTCAAAGGGAATACGACGCTCTCTGACAACGGCTTTCATAAAGATATTGAAAGCTGCGGTCGTAGTCAGGCCAAAAGTCTCACACAGCATATCAAACTTTTGTTTGAGCACCGGTTCAACTCGAATTGATATTGTTGCTTGATTCATAGTCAAAAATAATGATTTTTGCTGCAAATATAATGCAAACTGCATGACGTTTGCAAATATTCCGCTTGATTTAACTTTTTTTAGCGGGCGAGGGAGAGATTGCAGGTGATGCCGTAGGCGGTGTTTGAAGTGGGGAAGGCCGAGTTGCTGACCAGGGGGGTGTTGACCTGGTGTTCAAAGAACATTCCTAACTGGATGCGGCGGCTCAGGGCGTACTTTGCCGTGAAGTTTGCTGAGATGTTGCGGGTTCCGGAAGTGGCCTGCGTATAGTTGGCCTCGATGCGGCGAATCAGGGCTTGAGTCTCTGCATATTTGAAGTCGGCCTGCAGGTCAAGATCGGAGCTGACAGTTGTGGAGCCGCCCTTGATTTTGAGCACTGAGAGCAGATTAGGAATCTTATATCCGGCGCCGACGGTGATTCCGCGCTGATTGGCCTCGACGATTTGTCCGGCAGAGGAGTTGAGGGTCAGGGTGCGGGAGTCGGTCCATTCAACGTTGATGCGCAAGTCATTTTGCAGCGTCACTTTGACTCCGACGAGCGGGGCAAACCTCTCCGTGATAACCACGGAGCTGATATTGAAGGGCGATGACGGAATCGGTTGGCCGCTGAGTTCATCAAGGGTGAAACCGAGGTTTGAGGAGCCGTCAATGCCAATCCAGTTGAGGAATCCGTTATAGGAGCCGACGGTGTAGGTGCAGTTATAGGTATGGTTGAGGGTGAAGCTCTTGAAGTACTTCTTGAGGTTGCCAAGGTTGATGAGGCCGTCGTAGGTTACTCGCCAGTTAGGGAGGATAGCCGCCAGCGAGGGGAAGGGATTAAGTCCCTGCTTGCGGGGGTTGCGGCCAGAATATGCGGCGAGGAAGGCGGGAATGAGCACATCAGAGCTCGTCTCGCTGATGGTTCCAACCTGAGGATTGAAAGGCTGGCCGGCATTGGCGTTGCCCTCCATGAATCCGCCGGTTGGATAGATGGCTGAGGCATACTGATTCTGCACTCGCTGGCGCATGATGGGGATATACTCCAGGAAGTTGGCAAAGGCCTTGGAGTAATATCCGCTCTTGGCGTTAGAGGTGCGCAGGGCAGTTGCCAAGGCTATGTGAGTCTTGGTGTAAGAGCCGTTGCGCGAGGTTGGCATGTCGTCAAACATGAACTGAATCTGGCGCGAACGCGAGTCATTCATCTGGGCGTTGAGGTCGATTTTCAGGCCCGGAGCCGGCTCTAATTTGGCCTCGAATGAGACTTCAATCTGGCGGTTAAACGAGGCGGGTGATGTCTGCCCGTCGTCGGTCATGAGCCATCCGCGCTCCTTGGCCTCGGAGACATAACTCTCGCCAACAAAGCCGAAGGCAAAGTCAAGGCCCGGAGCCATCGGTCCGAAGGCCTGAGTCTGGCCGAAGGCGGCGCCTACTGACGGGCGATAGAGCGGAATTGCAAGGCTCTGAGTGCGCTTGAAGCGGGCGGAGAAATTGCGCGGCATCATCAGGAATCGCAGCGAGTAAGCCCCGGCCTCAGACCAGAAGCTCTTCTTTTCCTGCTCCTTTACCTCAGTGATGACGAACTTGACGTTCTGCTCGCCGCGCGTCAGCACTTCAATCGATGAATCGTCGACCTGGCGGGTCTCGACTTTGACGGGTTGACCGGAGGGAGTGGAGGCCGTTACGCGCACTTTCTTCACCTTGAGGTTATGTTTGATGACGAGTGAGGTGTCCGGTTTGAGCTTAAACGTGCGCTCATATCTTTTCGGGCGGTTGGCGCGTCGGTCGGCTGCCGTTGTCGGTCGGCTGCTTTTTCCTCCGAAGCGTGAGTTGATTCCCTTGAGGAATTTCGACTTATTGTAGATTCCCTCAAAGTTGATGCGTCCGTCGGCTGAAAATTCGCTGCGATTGGCAATGTTGTTGCCTACGCTTTCGCCGTCAACCGTAGCGCCGCGGTCCCATTGATATGTGGCCGAATATTTTGCCGAGCCGCTGAGCCAGTCCAGGATGGGAATCTGATTAAACGGCAGCTTATATTCGGCAGAGAATGACTGATTATAACCCTGAGGGGTGCCCAGCGAGCGGATAGAGCTCAAAACGGTGTCTTTCCATTCCTGATAGCGGTCAGGGAACAGGCGGCGATTAACGGCGCCTGCCGTTTCTTCAATTCGGGCGCGGGTGTTGCTCTCAAAGCGGAAGCTGAGCGTCTTGGTCAGATTCCAGTTGAGCGAGAGCTTGCGGTCCCAGAGGAAGTTTTTGCTGACCGAGACGGGCAGCTGGAAGTTATCGTCAACCTCTGAACGGGCCTGATTTTCATAATAATATCGGCTGATATTGGTCATGAAAGTGATATTGTTCATCAGGAATCCGAATTCCCATTCGCGGAAAAATTTCAGGTTCTTGTTTTTCTGGTCAATGAGCTTCTTGAAGGGCTTGACAGTGCGCTTGAACGGCGACCATGCATACTGGAAAGAGCCGCGATAATCATTGGTGTTTTCATATTCCACCGTCGGGTTGACCACTCTCTGCTTGTTGAAGCTGAAATTCAGGGTGAAGTTCGCGGGGTCCCAGGGCATGGAGTTCTTGCTCTTGACGTCAAACTTCAGCCCGGAGATACTGAAGCTCTCCGTCCGGGTCTGGTCAATGGCAAAGGCCTTGATTGAGTCTTTCTGCTGTTTGGTTGAGCATTCATCGAGGGCATCCTTGAGTCTGACGTCAGTGTCCAGCGGGTTATATTTCGGGGTAATGCGCTCGGTTGAAGTGGCATAATAGATAGGCGCGCGGAGCTTTGCCTTCTCCGGGAGAAAGCGGCCGGCATCAACCTGCATGGCAAAGTTGAGCTGCTGATAATCGTCCATACGGCGCTCGTTGAGGCTCTGGTCAACGGCTCCGAAGCCTGATGATTCAAGGTGGGCGCCGAAATTGAAAGTGGCCACATCGCTCATCGCCAGGTTGACGTTAGCCTTTGCGGCCCATCCGCCCTCTTCGTCAAATTCGGTGACCTTCAGCTCGTTGACCCAGACGGTGCCGCTCTTGTTAGTCGATGAATTATTGCGCACACCAATGAGCATTACGCGGACATCGCCCAGCGTCGGGTTGCCGACGACGGTCATCGTGTTCGCCTCATGGTCCGGGTCGCGCTCGCTATAGCGGGAGGTGTGAGAAACTCCCGGCTGATTCTCATTGAGCTTGCGGTTACGGTTGTTTTTGAGTTTGACGAGGTTCTGAAGCAGGAAGTCCAGACGGTTTGAGAGGGGCCAGACGAGCTGACGCTGTGACGTCAGGTCATTATTATACTTTCCCGGGGCGGTGAGCTCCAGCGGTACTTCATATTCATAATAGTTGGCCTTGACGTCGGAGCCCAGGCGCAGGAAGATGGAGAACTGGCCCGAGCGCAGGTCCTGAGTATTGTCAATGGGGGCTTCGGCATGGACCCACATCTGCATTCTCTTATAGTTGCGGAGGTCTTGAGTGGTGTTGCGATAGACTCCGCGGGCATCAGAGGGGCGCAAATCCGTAACTTTCATCGACATTGACTGCTCATTGAGCTGCACAATCTGGCTCTGACCGGGGTCTGAAATGCGGGTGACTCCCGGGGGCAGAACATAGTTGACCGGCTCGCGTCCGGCGTTTTCCTCAATGTTGACCACTGAGAGGTCGAGCTCGCCCTCGGCGGGGGTGTCCGAGCGGTTGTTGAGGTTGAAATTATAGCCGCGCCATTCGCCCTTGACCAGTTCCAGAGTGGCAAATCGCAGGTGGGTAACTTCCTTGAATCCGGTCATGAACATGCGCACGAACCTGACGGCGCTGAGATCTGAAATCGACCCTACCTTCGATTCAAAGTCCTGCAAGGGTATCTTGAACTGATACCATTCAACGATTTGATTCTTGCCATCACGGGTGCTGACGGCGCTGACCTGCTTGTCAGTGATATAGTTCTGGCCGACAACGAGGTCTTCCGGGCGGATTGACACTCGATACTGGAAGTAACGCTCATACTCATTGAGCGTATTGTCCTGGTTGATGTCTTCAACGTTAGGAGTGGAGCGGGAGCTTTGATAGAGAGGGTCATCGGCATCCTCGGCGCTGAGCGAGTTGCCCTCAACTCCGTTATAGCGCTTGTAACGCTCAAGGATAGAGAGGCGCTCGCGGTCATAGTCCTCGCCGCGATAGAAATGGTAATTATCGCCGGCGGGGTCATTCAGCGGCGAGAACTTATTGGCGGCCATCTCGCCCAAGGTGGTCGGGTCAAGCTTTGAGCGCAGGCGCGTCAGGAAATCCTCATAGGTGGGGTGGGTGTACTCCATGTCGTTGATAAGCCCGTCGAGGCCTACGTCCTGAACCGGTCGTGACCCGCTGTTATTATCAAAGGAGTAAGTCATTGAGGCCTGAGTGCAGACGCGGCCCCAGGCCGTCTCGCGCATGTACTGGTCATTGCCGTCGTAGGGCACACCGTTTTCGTAGCTCTTGAAGCCGTCTTTCAGGATGTCTTCGCTGATTTCACCGAAGTTGAAGTAGAGGTCGCCGCCGTCCAGGTTATTGTTTTCTTCATCAAGGAAGGGGTTCATGAGCCAGAATTGAACGTATTCAATGTTGGCTGACTCAAAATTGGTCGTTTCCAGTTTGCGCATGATTCCGCCCCAGCGCGTTTCCGGCGCCAGGAGGTTGCCTCGGGAGTCTATGCGGTCAGTATCAGTGTTATATGGGCCGCGCTCCGTCGGGTAGAACGAGAGGTTGAGCGTCTGGATGGTATTCGTTTCGCCGTAAGTGAGCTGGCGCCCCGGGAAGATTTCAAAGGAGGTCACTTCTCGAACATAGGGATTGGAGAGCTGCTTGAGGTCGCTCTTGATGTAGGCCGGACAGAGTGAGGAATTGCGCTGAGTGAAGAGGCGGTCGATATAGTACCAGTTGAGCAACGCGCGGTTATAGCCATAGGCGGGATTATTGCTCAGGGTCGATTCCGCAAACATTGACGGAGTGGACGCCAACTGCCAGGCGTGGGGCGACCGAAGGTCAATTCCCGTCTGGGTCTCCTCAAAGTCATCAACATAGCTCGAGCCCTTGTTTGACCCTGATTTCTGCTTGTGGGGAACCAGCTGGGCAAACTCGCCCTGCACTGACAGGCGCGACGGAGCCTCGGCATTGACCGTCGGAATCAGGTTGAGCCAGTTTGTAAGCCATTGAAACTCCGTTGAGTAATTGAGGTTTGCACCCCAAATGGTGTTATTGATTGTTTCTTCGCCAATGGCCACTTTTTCCGTCAGTGCCTTTTCTCCGAAGTGAAGCACTGACATGCCCAGGTTAAAGTTCTTGTTGAACTGATAATTAAGGTCAAGGCCCAGGAGAGTTTTGCGTTGAAGGGAGTAGAGACTCTGGTTTTCAAGGGTGACGCTGATGTTTTGTCCCGAGTCAATGATTGACTGGTTGACGATGGTGACCGTACCGCTGTTATAATCAACGATATAGTCAGAATTTTCCGTCAGCTTCACTCCTCCGGCCATGACTATCACCGAGCCGCGGGGCACATTGCTCGCCCCCAGGGAGATGCGGGAGCCGTCTGAGCCCTTAAATTCACCCGTCAGCATGAATTTGTTCTTGTCCTGAAATTGCTGGGCCACTATCTGAGTGCTGTCATAGAGCTCTTTATAGACATATTTCTCAGCCAGCTGGCGGTCATTGATAACTGACTCAAGATGGGCGCCAAACGGCTCGGCTACGGGGAAGATGATGCGTCCCGTGGCCGGAAGAATCGTATAACCGTCAAGGAAGTCAAAGAATCCGTCAGGGTTGCTCTCCTGATTGGAGTCCAGGCGGTCAAGGTTCATGACCTGCAGCAGGGTTTTATTGCTGATTGAGGGCACCGGCAGATAGTTGATGGCCGTTCCGGTTGTGTCGCTCAGATATTTAATCTGCATCTTGAAGTTCTGTGACGATACTTTTGACGCATCAGGAATCTGATAGACGTTTTTCATCATCAGTCGCCACATTGGCAACCGCGGGGCCACGGTGGTGCTCTTCAGCATCTTCAGGTAGAGGTTATCGGCCGTCGTCGTGATGTCGTCGCTGAATTCGCCAACCTGATAGACCTTGCCGTTATAAGTATATTCAAACGCTACGGCCAGAACTTCGTCGGCGCTGAGGGCGGCGCGCAGGCTTATGTAGCCCAACGAGGAGTTCAGAGTGTATTCTGACGAGCTCAGCAGTCTGGCCGATTCAATTTTTTCATAGTCGCGTCCGCCCTCGAAGCCATAGGCAGCCAGGGGCTCGAGCGCCTGGGTGACGGAGTTGATGTTTCGGGCCGTCGGATAGTCCGTTTTCAGGGTTTGCAGAAGGTTATTGGAGCTGTTGGAGGGATTGGCCGCGCTCATGTTTGGAACCCAGTGGGAGCACGCAAGGTCCTCGTTTTCGCCCAAGTCCATGAAGGCTACAAGGTTGCGTGACTCGCTGAAATTGCTGTTTTTATTGGTAATCCAGACCTGAATGCGCGTAATGTTGATTCCGCTCTGAACGTAAGGGAGTTTTGCCGCAAAGCGGTCATAGTTACGGCGGAAAAAGTGGCTCAGGAAGAAGTGGCGGTTTTCATCATATTTATCGGCATTGATGCTGAATTTGATTGTCTGCACTCCGCCCTTGGAGCTGACGCTTTTGCTCTCGGAGTTTTGCTGAGAAATCAGGGCCGTTGCCGTCAGTTTGCCAAATTGCAGCTTTGTTTTGAAGCCAAAAAGCGATTGCGCGCCGCGAATCAGTGATGACCCCGTGGTCATCGAAACGTTACCGGCCTCTATGAGCTTGACAATGTCGTCCTCCTCGCCTTCATAGCCGAGTTTGAGGTTTTTTGAGTCAAAGTCAAAGGTGGCATCGGTGTTATAGGTCATGTTGAAACTCAGGCGGTTACCTACAGTGGCCTGAATGGCTGCCTGAATTTTCTGGTCAAAGTCAAAAAAGGTTTTGCGCCGGTTCTGGAGGCTCAGCGCCGGATTGTCGGTCTTGTTGCTTTTAACGCCGATGTTGAGCTGCACGGAGCCCGTGGTCTTCAGCGAGACTCCCCCCGGACCGAAGATTTTTTCCAGCGGACCCAGTGCAAAGTTCATGTCCAGGATGTTAAACGGCTGCTTATCTTTCTGTTCCTGTGATAGTTCCGCATTGCGCTTGGCCCAGTATTGCTGCATGGTGCGCCTCAGCATCCATTGCTCATATTCCTTCTTTGAGAGCATGAACGGAGTGGTCAGGTTTGTGTCGCCTAACTTATAGCGCACCAGGTAATTACCCGTCAGTGGGTCGAATTCAACGTCGGAGGTGAGATTTGAGGGCGTGGAGAGGTCAGAGGCAAGTTCCATCTCCATCAGTTCCTGATAATTGCGCGGAATCGTCGGTCTGACGTCAACCGTCCCGTCGGGAAGCACCGTATCGGCAGCCGCCGCCAGCGGGCCCGCCGGCGCCTTAAGCTCTGATTGATAATATTGTGCGTGAAGCCGCGGCTCTCCGGTAAAGGCCGCCGCTATGAGGACGAGCGCTCCGAAAAGTCGCAAAATTTTATGGTTGAAATGCCTGACGCGTAGTTTCATTGCAAAAGTAACTGCTTAATTAACGCATCCGCCTGCCGCTTTATTATTTCCCGTTTAAAATTTCTTAACTTAAGAAGTCTTAATAATCTAAAAACTAATCTAATCCGTTTGCTTAAGTCGCTCATAGCATTTAACTTTGTCGCCATGAAAAGATGTCTTATTGCCCTGAATTTGTTTGTTGTGGCTTTGGCGCTGTTTGCCAAGTCCCCGGAGCGGAATATCAAACTTGAGGAGGTGACGGTCAATTCCCGCCATCGGGAAGTCCTGCATGCCTTGGGCTTTGTCCGTGAATTTTCCGAGCTCACCACCGGGACCGACACCGTTTTTCTTTTTCGTGAAAAATGGGTCGACTTCATGCTCCCCGCCGCCTCCGTCAAGCGTTTTCAAGGGTGGAAGTTGCCCCGAATCTTAGCGTCTAAGTCTTATTATCGATTCACCAACGCCGAGGGGCTCGATAGCGTCAGTGACCGCTTTAACCGCCACTTCTCGTGGGCCGACTGGCTTCAGATGCCTCAGCGGGTAAAACTTCCGGAGAACGTCTCCTCAGGCGACGGGACTGACACCATTTTCGGCCGACACCGTCCGACGGAAATATGGCGCCGCGCTGATGACCGCATTGACCTCTCGGTCAACGTGATGGCCGACACCATGAGTCGCCGATGGGTGCCCGCTCTCAATAGCTTTTTCCGGGATAATGTTGACTTTGAGCGCTTTGATGTGCGCTATCTCTTCAAGGGCGTTGCCGGCAACTGGCTGACGGCACATAACCTCGATGCCTTGACTGCCACTATCGAGTCTAACGGGCGCGGAAGCAACCTCCATAAGTTTAATCGCCCGCGTGAAAACTATTATGTCCGCACCTATGCCGAAATGTATGTCGCTGACCGCGAATATATCTCCGTCCGTGAGGCCCGAAAAATCGAGCGCAATCCCTTCTCTGAATCCGAACTCATGCGCCTGATGCCCTCTGAGATGGCTGACCTTGACCCTCAAATCCTCGCTCTGATTGCCCGAGTCAACGCCATTGACACCATCGCCGTCCGCATTAACATCCCCGTCGACCAAAACCTCGTCGGCCGTGATCTCATTCCCCTCACCCGCAAACAGAAAATCATCAATCGCCTCCGCGGATTAGTCGGCCTCCCACAAAAAAAAATTCAAAAAAGTTGAGTGAGGCGTGAACCTTTTCTCACCCGGCGGTGTTATAATACCGTAAGAAATGTGATAATGATTGGTTTATTATTTGACGAGGAGTGACTGTGACAGCCACTCCCCGCTAATTTTTTATCGCTACTCGTTTGATTATTATAAAATTTTTATGTAAATTTGCATCATGCAACAAAAAGCTATATATCAGGAAATAATCTTAGCTATAAGGAGACGAGCCGCTGAATGTTTGCCTCCTCAGTCTAAGGTGTTTCTGTATGGGTCGCGTGCCCGGGGTGATGCTCGGGTTGACTCTGATTGGGATATTCATATACTTATTCCCGGGGAGGAAAGGCTCTCTATTCTTAAAGAGAACAATATAGCAATTCCCATTGAAGAAGTGGGTGAGGACTTTGACGCCATCGTTAACGCGCGTGTCCATACTTATGCCGGATGGCAACGTCGTAGCTTTCTTCCTTTCTATAAAAACGTTGAACGAGATTCAATCCTCCTATTTGAAAACTAAAATATGACACTATCATCCTTAGACCGTCAAGCCATTATTGACTATCGTATTGAAAAATCGCGCAATACTCTTAAAGAGGCGGAATATGTAATAGCCGGTGAGTTTTGGAGTTTGGCGGCAAATAGAATGTATTATGCCACGTTCTATGCGTGTGAGGCTCTTTTGATTAAAAATCAGATTTCTCCTTCAACTCATTCCGGTGTAAGCCACATGATGAATCTTCATTTTGTGAAAACCGGGATTCTTTCTTCGGAAGAGAAGCATCTTTTATCTCTATTGTTTCGTATGCGTCAAACAGGCGATTATGATGACCTTACAGACTGGTCTTGTGAAGATGTGTTGCCAATCTTCCCGGCGGTTAAGGAATTGATTGCTAAAATCATTACTCTGGTTAATGACTGAGTCTGTTATATGCGGGCGGTGAGATTGGGGGTGAGGGGGTTGATTGCGTAGAGCTCCGTCAGGGCGGAGAGGGAGAGCGGGGAGTCCGTCGGGGCAATGCCGCTGAGATGTGCGGTCAGGCCGATGATTTTTTCGGGAGTATAGTCGCGGCGCAGGGAGTCCATAGCCAGTGACTTGTCGCGCTTGCTCAGGCGCCGCCCGTCCGAATTGCAAAGGAGCGGAATATGCTTAAACTCAGGCATGGGGAGCCCTAAAAGTTCATATAAATAAAGCTGTTGGGCGGCTGAGAGAAGCAGGTCGCTCCCCCGGACTATGCGGTTGACTCCCATCAGCGCATCATCCGTGACCACGGCCAACTGATAAGCCCAGGCTCCGTCGGCGCGCCTGACGATGAAATCTCCACATTCCTGCGCTAAGTTGACAGTCTGAGGCCCGTAAAGACCGTCTGTAAACCGAATTTCGCGGTCTGGAACATAGAGCCTCACCGAATGTTTCCCCTCCGGTTCGGGGGCGAAGCAGGGTAGGGAGGCCGGGCGGCATCGTCCGCCATAAATCACTCTGCCGTCGCTCTGATGAGGCGCCTGAGTGGCCAGGATGTCAGCGCGGGTGCAGCTGCATCCATAGGTCAATCCCGTCTTCCGCAGCTTCTCCAGTGATTCCTCATAATGGTGATGTCTTTCGCTCTGATATTCAGGCTTTTCATCCGGAATTAATCCCAGCCACAGGAGGTCATCTTCAATCTGCAGGGCATACTCCCGGCGTGAGCGCTGAGGGTCAAGGTCCTCATGGCGCACGAGCCATTTCCCGCCCTGACTTTTAGAGTCGCAATAAGAGAGCAGGGCTGCAAAAACATTGCCTAAGTGCATCCGTCCGGTGGGCGACGGCGCGAATCGTCCGATGATTACCTCATTCATAACTGCAGATTTCTTACGTTTTAGTCACTGCAAAGTTAATGATTTTTCCCGATATGTTGATACTCCCCCTGGTGGCTGCGCAGCCTATGGAAAGGCGGATTCCGATCCGCCGCCACCTCTCATCGCGCATAGTAGGTTGGCCGGAGGACTTCCATATCGGTTAGCTTCCAACTTTGTGGGCGGCGGATCGGAATCCGCCTTTCCATAAAAAGAAGAAGTCGCCGGGTTGAACGTAGCAACACCGCCGATATGTCGCCTCGCCCACTGCCATAATTAGGGGGAACGGAGTCTAAATTTATGATTTTAGCGGAAATTTTTGTAACTTTGCACTCTCAAAAACAAAAAAACAGCTCAAAATAAGAATGATTGCAGTCAATAACCTCGGAATGCAGTTTGGCAAGCGTGTGCTTTTCCAAGATGTCAATATGAAGTTTACCCCGGGCAATTGCTACGGGATTATCGGTGCCAATGGCGCCGGAAAATCTACGCTGATGCGTATCCTCTCTGACCAGCTTACCCCTACCCACGGTAACGTCACTCAGGGCCCCGGCGAGCGCATGAGTGTCCTTGAACAGGACCACTTCAAGTTTGACGATTGCACGGTGCTTGAAACCGTTATGCGCGGGCATACGGTCCTCTGGGACATCATGCAGGAAAAGGATGCCCTTTATGCCAAGCCCGACTTCAATGATGAAGACGGAATCCGCGCTTCCGAACTCGAAGAAAAATTTGCCGAAATGGAAGGGTGGAACGCTGAAAGCGATGCCGCCGCGCTCCTTTCCGGCCTCGGAATCAAGGAAGAGAAGCACCAGATGCTGATGAAAGATATGTCCGGTAACGAAAAAGTCCGTGTGCTCCTGGCCAAGGCTCTCTTCGGTAATCCTGACAACTTGCTCCTTGACGAACCGACCAACGACCTTGACCTTGAAACCGTTGCATGGCTGGAGGATTATCTCTCAAAGTTTGAAAACACCGTGCTCGTTGTCAGCCATGACCGCCACTTCCTCGACTCCGTCTGCACTCACACTCTGGATATTGACTATAACAAGATGCAGCTCTTTGCCGGAAACTATTCCTTCTGGTATCAGTCATCTCAGCTCGCCCTGCGCCAGCAGCAACAGCAAAACAAGAAGGCTGAGGAAAAGCGCAAGGAACTCATGGAATTCATTCAGCGATTCTCGGCCAACGTTGCCAAATCAAAGCAGACCACTTCACGCAAAAAGATGCTCGAGAAACTCAATGTCGAGGAAATTCAGCCCTCTTCACGCCGTTATCCGGGAATTATTTTCACTCCCTCCCGTGAGCCCGGCAACAAGATTCTCGAGGTCAAGGGTCTTTCAGCCTCAGTTGATGGCGAAGTGCTCTTTTCCGATGTCAATTTCCAGATTGAGAAGGGCGATAAGGTTGCCTTCCTCTCTCATGATCCCCGCGCAATGACCGTCCTCTTTGAGATTATCAACGGTCGCCGCCAGCCCGATTCCGGAACCTATGAATGGGGCCAGACAATCACTACGGCTTATCTCCCGCTTGATAATTCCGAGTTTTTCAATACTGACATGAACCTCGTTGACTGGCTCTGTCAGTTCTCTGATGATTCCAGTGAAATCTATCTCAAGGGCTTCCTTGGCAAGATGCTCTTCTCCGGCGAGGAAGTGCTCAAGAAGGCTTCCGTTCTTTCCGGTGGCGAGAAAATGCGCTGCATGATTGCCCGCATGATGCTCCGTGATGCCAACACCATGGTGCTCGATTCTCCCACTAACCATCTTGACCTCGAATCAATCCAGGCCTTCAATAACACTCTCCAGGCCTTCAAGGGAAATATCCTGATGTCGAGCCATGACCATGAATTCATCCAGACCGTCTGCAACCGCATCATTGAACTGACTCCTAACGGAATCATTGATAAGATGATGGACTATGACGACTATATTACCGACGAGCGCGTCCAGGCCGCTCGCGAGCGCCTCTATGCTTCCGCCGCAAATTGATGCCCTGATTCCCAATGGTTTACGGTTGCTCCGCGCTGAGCCTATCACCGGCTCAGGGAGCAACCGCCAATATTGGCGCCTGATTTTTGACCAAGCCCCGGAGCTGATTGCCACTCTCGGCACCAATCTCCGCGAAAATGAGGCATTTATCTATCTCGCCGAACTCTTTGCCGAAAAGGGCATCAATGTGCCCCGCATAGTGGCCGTCAGTCCGGATTCAATGGCTTATCTGCAAACTTCTGTGGGCCGCAGCTCGCTCTTTGATGATTTGAGCCGCAAAGATTTGATAGCCAAGTCAATGGAGCTTTTAGCTCGCGTCCACTCGGTCAGCGGAATTGACTATTCCCGCTGTTATCCCGTTGCGGAGATGGACCGCCGCTCAATTTTCTGGGATCTCAATTATTTCAAGTATTGCTTCCTAAAAACCTCCACCGGGGTCAATATTGACGAATCGGCCCTTGAGGATGATTTCGAACTCCTGGCCGCTGACCTTCTCCGCGCCGAACCCAAGGCCTTTATGGTGCGCGATTTTCAGAGCCGCAACGTGATGATATCTCCCCCAGGTGAACCTTATCTGATAGATTTTCAGGGAGGTAGGCTCGGCCCGGTTTATTATGACGTGGCCTCATTCCTCTGGCAGGCCCGTGCCGGATTCTCCCCGGAGTTGCGCAGCGAGATGATTTCAGTTTATTGTCAGGCAGCCCGGATGGACGAGGGGCAATTTCGCCTTACTCTGCCCACATTCGTGATTTTCCGCCTCCTGCAGGTGCTCGGAGCATATGGTTTTAGGGGCCGTTTTGAGCGCAAGGAGCATTTCCTGGCCTCTATTCCGCCGGCAATCGCTTCGCTGAAGGCTGAGATAACTCCCCGATATTCATATCTTTATGATTTGGTGAAGATATTGTAGCAAAAGTGTGTTTTTGATGAAATGTTTTTGTAATATGGCTGTCGTAACTTTGCATCAGCTTCTCGTCAAGCAATATTACCAATCATTACAAGTTAATCTTTCACAAGACCATCACCATTATCACGATTTTTCCCGACGGACCAACGAATTGTTTTCGTTAGTCCGTTTCATTTTTTAGTTATGCGCAAGATCCTCATAGCCACCTCTACCCGCGCCGACTGGGGAATTCTATCCCCCCTGGCCCGTGCCCTCCGGGAGCGTCCTGATTGTCGCGTCGACGTGATGGCAACCAATATGCACCTTGACCCCGCGCGAGGCAACACCCTCCAATCCGTGTGCGCCGATGGCTTTGACCCTATCATTGCGCCGATGCCCGTCGGGTTTGAATCCCCTCTGCAGGCCGCTGAAGCTATGGGTGAATGTCTTGCCGCCTCGGCCCGCGTCATTTCTGAGGCTGCGCCTGATCTCATCGTTATTCTTGGTGACCGTTTTGAAGCCTTGGCCATCGCCTCTGCCGCCGTTATGCTCCGGGTTCCCGTTGTCCATCTCCATGGCGGGGAGGTTACCGTTGGCGCCTTTGATGACTCTTTTCGCCATGCAATCACCAAGTTAGCAACTCTTCATCTGACATCAACCGAGGCCTATCGCCGCCGGGTTATTCAGCTTGGCGAAAATCCGGAGAGGGTCCATAATGTCGGAGCCCTCGGAGTGGCCCCGCGTCCGGCTCTGTCGCGCGCTGAGCTTGAGGCTGACCTGAATTGGCAGTTCGGCGATAAGGCAATCCTGATGACCCTCCATCCGGAAACTCTCGGAGCCATTTCCGCCGCCCGATTAGCCGCCGAAACGTTCAGCGCCCTTGACCGCTTCCCCGACTCTAAAATCCTGATTACTTACCCCAATAATGACCCCGGCGCCGCCGAAATTGTCTCTGCTATTGAGGATTATGCCGCCCGCAATCCGGAGCGCGTCAAAGTAGTGCCCTCGCTCGGTTCGGCGCGATATTTTGCCGCCCTGAAATGCGTCAGACTGGTCCTCGGCAATAGTTCCGGCGGAATAATTGAAGTCCCCTCCGCCGGAATCCCTACTGTCAACATCGGCCGGCGTCAACAAGGCCGGATTGCTGCCGCCTCCGTAATTTCATGCGCCCCCGCTGCTGAGTCCATTGCCGACGCTATTGCCCGCGCTTTTGCCCTTGATTGCTCCGGGGTAAGTAACCCTTATGAGCAGCCCGACACTTTAGACCGCATGACCCGCATTATTGCCGAAACGCCACTCGCCTCATTGCGCGAACCTAAACGATTCTTTGACTTATGAAGCCGCTGTTTATTATTCCTGCACGGGGAGGCTCAAAGTCTATCCCCAAGAAGAATATCAAGCCCTTTCGCGGGAAGCCGCTGATTGCATGGTCAATCCTGACGGCCCTGGAACTGACTGATGCTGACCGGATTATTGTAACTACGGATTCTGACGAGATTGCCCAAGTGGCGCGCGAGTATGGAATCCCGAATCCTCATATGCGCCCTGCCGAATTGGCCACTGACACTGCCTCCACCCGTGATGTCCTCCTCGACGCTATGGCTCAGGCCGAGCGCCGCGGAGTGGACTATGACTGTGTGATTCTCCTTCAGCCTACATCGCCCTTGCGCACTGCCTCTGATGTCCGCAATGCCCTTGCGGCCTGGTCCCCGGAGGTTGACATGGCCGTAACCGTCCGCCCCGCTCCCTGCAATCCTTACTATGACTGCTTTGAAACTTCGCCCGACGGCTTTCTGCGCGTCAGCAAGGGCGATGGTCTCCTCACTCGCCGCCAGGACGCTCCACCTGCCTGGCAGCTTAATGGCGCCGTCTATGTGATTACCCCCGCCCGCTTGCGTGAGATGGAAATTGGCCGCATGATGCGCCGAGTCCCCGTCCCGATGCCCCCCGAGCGCTCCCTTGATATTGACACTCCCCTTGACTGGAAAATTGCCGAACTCTATGGATAAGCATTTGATTTCCCCCTCCGCAACCCTCCGTGAAGCCCTCCGCGCCCTCAATAATCTCAGCGGCATGGCAATGACTCTCCTTGTCGTCGACACGGACAGGCATCTGCTCGGCTCGCTGACTGATGGCGATGTGCGCCGCGCTCTCATTGCCGGACTTAACCTTGATTCGCCCGTCGCCGAGGCCATGCATCGTGATTTCCGCGCTCTGGCCGATGATATGACCCCGATGGATATTCGCCGCGTCAGGGCTCAGGGAATCCGCCTGCTCCCGGTCATTGATTCTGAGGGTAGGGTGGTGAGGATTCTTGACTTATTCCGCCAGTCAACCCGACTGCCGCTCCGCGCAATGCTGATGGCCGGAGGGCGAGGCGAGCGACTCCGCCCGTTGACCGATACCACTCCCAAACCGCTCCTCCCGGTTGGTGGTCAGCCGATTATTGACCGCAATATCGACGCGCTACGCCGTGTGGGAGTCGATGATATTACGGTTTCCGTCAATTACCTGGCCGAGCAGATTGAAGCCCATTTTGCTGGCTCTGACGTGAAATGTGTCCGCGAATCAGCCCCGTTGGGAACCATCGGCGCATGCTCACTCCTCCCCGCCGACGGCCCCGCTACGACCCTGCTGATGAACTCTGACCTGCTGACCAACATTTCTTTTGAGGACTTTTTTATTCATCATTCTGAGAGCCAAAACGACATCACTATTGCTACTATACCTCATGTGGTCAGCATTCCCTTTGCCGTCCTGACCACTGACGGCGACCGCGTTACCGGAATTGAGGAAAAACCAACTCTCACTCATTATGCCAATGCCGGAATCTACCTGATTCGCAGCTCCTTATTGCGCAATCTCAAGCCCGAACGACTCGACGCCCCTGATTTCATTGCCGAGCAGATTCGCTCCGGTGCGCGCGTCGGCCATTTCCCCATCTCCGGATTCTGGCTCGACATCGGAACCCCCGCAGATTTCCGCCAAGCCGCCGACCTCATAAAACTAACCACCCCCTGAATTTGTTAACAATAAAAACAAAACAAAAAATACAAAATACAAAATAAAAACTTATAAACCTTATAAGAATTATAAAACTTATAAAACTCATAAAAAAAACTCATAACCCCCGCTCTCCTTAAACCTTAACCCTTAAACTTTAAACCTTAAACCCTAAAAAAGAATATGGCCGACTCAAACTTCATAGACTACGTTAAAATCCAATGCCGCTCAGGCAAAGGTGGCGCCGGCTCTCGCCATTTCCATAGAGCAAAATATGTTCCCAAAGGTGGACCCGACGGCGGTGACGGAGGCCGCGGTGGCCACGTAATTCTGCGCGGCAACCGAAATATGTGGACCCTCCTCCCCCTGCGCTATCAGCGACATGTCTTCGCCACTAATGGCGAAAGCGGTGGCGCCGGTCGCTCATTCGGTAAAGACGGCGAAGACAGAATTATCGATGTGCCCTGCGGAACTGTAGTCTTTGACGCCGAAACCGGTGAATATCTCACCGAGGTAACTGACGATGGCCAAGAAGTTTACCTCCTCCGTGGCGGTCGTGGCGGCCTCGGTAACTGGCACTTCGCCACTTCCACTAATCGCACTCCCCGATATGCCCAGCCCGGCGAACCCGCCGTTGAACGCACCGTAATCCTCGAACTCAAACTCCTCGCGGATGTCGGCCTCGTCGGATTCCCTAACGCCGGTAAATCAACCCTCCTCTCCGCCGTCAGCGCCGCCAAGCCCAAGATTGCCGACTATCCGTTCACAACCATGGAACCCCAGCTCGGAATCGTTGCCTATCGCGACAATCGCTCATTCGTAATGGCCGATATCCCCGGTATTATTGAGGGTGCAAGCGAGGGCAAAGGACTTGGCCTCAGATTCTTGCGCCATATTGAACGCAACGCCGTGCTCCTCTTCATGGTCCCCGCCGACGCCGACGATATTGTCGCTCAATATGAAATCCTCCTGGGAGAACTGACCCGATTCAACCCCGAACTCGCCGATAAACCCCGAGTACTCGCTATCAGCAAATCTGACATGCTCGACGACGAACTCAAAGACGAAATCGCCAAGACCCTCCCGGAAGGAATCCCTCACGTCTTCATCTCCGCCGTGACCGGACAAGGCCTTACTCAGCTCAAAGACTTGCTCTGGGCTGAAATCACTGATGAGTCTAACCAGCTCCAACTCAGCAACATCACCCATCGTCCCCTCGACGGCCACCATCGCGTCAGCGAAGAAGACGCCTTCATCTTCGAACCCTCCGCCCCCGAACCCGACGACGAAGACTTCGGCGCCGACGACTACGACCCCGAACTCGACGACTTCGAAGACTTCGACGACGACATCTACAAATAACACCCCCGCACATACACCGGGCGTCGCGATCATCTCGTCGCGACGTCCGGTAATTCATCTATTCTCAGAGATTCGTATTCAGACCCAGGGCCATGAAGCTATGTATTCCATTAGATCAGGTGCTGACATGGCACAAACTCTGCAATATTCACGTTTCGTTTTCAATACTAACGGAGAATAAGAGTTTGAGCTATTGATACCCCTGGGATGGTTCAGATGAAATATTTTACCCATGATTCTCTTGGGCTTATGACCTAAAATATCAAGTCGGTGTTCTCTTTCAAAATCTTCCGGACCCCATCCCGGGAAATTCTCGTTCTCCCAACCGACTGTTTTATATCGGTTAACATTTACTAAGTATGCGCCTCCAACAGATATAAAACCAAACATTAGCTGCTGATTTCCGTCTATGGCTTCAAATATCTTAGGGTTGAGTCTCTGACGGAAAATATTTGACATATAAGCATCGCAGCCAATGAATCGGCCATCATAAGGGAATACCATGATTTCATCCGAAAACAAGAGTAGTTTATTTGCTCGGATGAGTTGATTTTTCGGGACTATTACGTCAGAGTCTATTACGGCCGCATTTTGAGTTTTTACTCTGCGAAATTCTTCATTTATGTAATGGGTCCGATGGAAAATCGGGTTTTCATCCTGAATAAAAATATAGTCAACTTCCGGGAACTCAGTTCGCATTATTTCGCGTAATTTTGGCTTTGAGTCCGCTTCAAGGAGGACAGTCGGCGCACCTTGTGTTAGCTCTCTGTAATAACTCAGAGTCGCCTTGACGTTTTCAAATCGAGTTTCCGAGTCAATTCTGACAGTAAATATTATAGTTAAGTCTTTAATCATCGTAGAGTAATTTATCAAGGCCAAGGGCGAATCCAACTAATTGTGAAGACGAACAATTTGAATTTGAGATCAGACCTATAAAGTCATGACACAATTTTTTGCAAAATGTAAATACTGACAAGAAGAATTCTTTTGAATCATAGCAAATCGAGAGTCTCCCGGCATCATTGAGTAAATTTAGTAGTGTCTCTGTGTTGACTTCGTTAGGATCAATACTTACTTCTCTGCTGCATTGCAAGTCAAGCATGATGATGTCTTGCAGATAAGAATGAGTACGGTCAAATGGCGCCATTTTAACCATTTCTTTAATTTGTTTTGCCTTGTGAGGATAGACTCCATGTTTTTCTGCTAACGCAGCAAACGCTCCAATGCTATGTAGAATGCCGGCTGTCAATTCCGTAGGAGAGTAGACGGAGGGAATGGAAGTTGTCAATATTTTCTCACAATCGCATAGCCGAAAAATAATTTGTTCCTCCAAAACATAACGTTCTATTGTATCTTCATCTGTGTTCAGTAGAGACATCATAACAACCCCAAACGGATAAAATCGGTCTCTTAAATCAAGCTGGATTGGTGCATTGACAAAGTATGTGCTGTTTTTCTTTATGATATTATAAGCCATGTGCAACAGTCCTTCAGGCTTCTCCAGTATTTCTTCCTTAATTAATCTGGCAAGAAGTAAGAGAAACGCCATATCACCTCCCAATAGTCCCATAGGAAGATCCCGATACTCTCTGGTTAATCTATGCAACTGTTTTACGGCATAGTCAGGAGGATTAACTGCTGAATCATTATTAGCATATTCTTTTAGTCTGAAATATATTAGTCCAAGATCAATCATAGGGGACTGATATTTTGTTAAAAGCTTTAGGATAATAGAGAGAAGATGTTTCATTATTGAGGTAAATGTTTTGGTTGCTTATTGATTCGGTATTGAATATGGAAAAGAACATACGAGGGAATAACGTTACTTATGGTTTCAGTGCGCGCTTCCGATGTAATCCTATACGAGATTCCTGTCAGCTGTTGAAGGATATCATATGCGTCAATTGTGAATGTCAATACTCCATTCATAATAGACTTACTGAGGCGTGCATTCCAAATCCAGTCTTTTCTATTGATGAGAGTATTCAGGTATCCATCACGATATTCCAATGACAGATCTGTTGACAAGCTCCAGTTATTCGGTAGATTTAAAAAAGAGGATATCGTGCTTTTATATTGACGAGTGTGGTAGTTTATTATTCCATTAATTTTATCTCCATTTTTGTCTGAGGCTATATCCGCTTTGGTTATCCATTCGAATCTCATGTTTTTATTGGCCCAAGAGAGACCAAATTCTCCATCCACTTTATGGCGAGTATCTTCCCTCATGAAGGTTCTATTCTCGAGTAAGACACTGGCATACCCGAGATTACGAGACGCCCCTATCCCGGCAGATAATTGAAAAGGCCCGTTGCGTCTGAAGGTGGTGGAAAAACCGTAATGGATGTTTCCGGACCATGAGCCGGTTTTATTTACATATTGAATGACCTGTAAACCTGTCGTTTCGTTGAATTCAGAAGCCTGGATTATTGTACGGAAATCGTGGTCGTAGGATATATATATGTCATGCCTTGTTACCTGTTGATAGTTATATTCCGTTTGAAATTGAGCAAATGCTGCCATGGTGGGTTTAAGATTGGTGTTGCCTATTTCTATAAGCAAAGGATTGATTATCGGGCGTGAAATCATCTGAAGATAGTTTGGAGAAGATGTATCCAATCCTGTCCTAAATGTTATTTCTGTAGAAGACCGGCTTACACCCGGATTTGCCCTTGATAGCGTAATTTCGGCATCAGCAGATGGTAAGATAAACTTTTTATGAATATTCTCTTGTTGACCATATTCAAAAATTGAGAAGTTGTTCTCATTAAATTTTATCACTGCATTGACTTTGAATTGATACTTCAAGTTAGGGCTATTGCGAATTGAAGTAGTATGTTTGATAACGGATGCTTGCAGGGTGTGATTATTATTCAGAATTAGATTTTGTCTGCTTCTATCCAAGTTTAATATGCCAATATTAAAGACCTCATATGTGTCCTTATCTTTTAAGCTATGAAAGGTATATTTTAGTGGAATTGACAAGTTCTTATTCGGGTAATATTTAGTGAGAGTTGCAAATGTTGTCCAATTCGCTGAGTATGTTGGCTTTTGATTTATTTTATCGTTAGCTTGACTGGAAGTGTCTTCCATTGGATATCTTATAAATGAATCGTTTAGGCCATGAAAAAATCTCCACGTATTTGATGTATTTAATCTTAATGTTAGTGATAGCGGATTCGTCCCTCCATGTAATTTTATCATACTCTCGATAAAAATCCATAGGAAAGCACGGTGTCCTTGATTAGAAATGTTTTGTTTTCGTAGATTAAGTGTGTTAGAATTTTCAGACTCGGATTCTAAAAGTGAGTCTTCAATATATTTTGCTGAAATATCTTTGCGTTCGGAATTAAATATTCCGGACAGCAAGTTTGTTTTTGTATTGATATTGGAAAAATCAAATGAAATGAAACCCTCGAGATTGGCTTTAGAGTCAAATCTATAATTGAATTTATTCCAAGTCTTTATTGAAAGAGCCTTATGAGTTGAAGATTTGAATGAATATTCAAAATTATTTGAACTGCCTAATAAATTCTGCCGCATGGTTTTGTCATGATATAACTCTTTTGAATTTTCAGCTTCTAAACTTCCCTTTAATTCCCATACTGATTCGGATGTGGATAGATTATAGTTTAAGCCTCCTCCGTAGCGTCGGGTAACACCAAGGCCCATTTTCTCAATTGACCATGCACCGTCATTCTTTCCCGGAGGAGTCGCATCGCTTAGGTTATTGGTATTCATGTAAGCTGAACAACCGAGATTCTTGGTAAATCCCATCCCAAATAACTTGCCGAGAAATCTATTATGGGTGCCATATCCGGCATTTACGTTGGCAAACCATCCGTAAGAATACTCCCTTTTTAACTTTACATCCATTACCAGTTGAGAGTCGTTAATCACATCTTTCCCCAATAGAGAAGCCATTTTCCCCTCTTTTGAGTAACACTGAATCTCTTTTACTGTATAAGCGCCAAGATTCTCCAATGCAAGGGTATTTTTCCCGTTAAAAAGATCTCTACCATTTATCAGTAGAGTTCCAACCGGCTTATTATTTACAGTAATCTGACCTCCGGGGTTTAATTTTACCCCCGGCATTTGCCGGAGCAAAGCGTCTAACATTGACCCGTCTGCCGTGATAAATGCATCCGCATTATATACTAATGTGTCACCCTTATGATAAAACTTTACAACTGATGCTGTTACTTCTATCTCCTTTAATTGCTTTGATTTACGCTTATTCAATACTGCGTCGGGCAATCTGTAATCCTTACCTGCTGTCTTTAAATCTTTGTGTGAAACTTTTATCCATACCGGTTCATAGTCTTCTGCTAAAACATAACTCCCGGCAGCTGGATTTCCATTGTTCTTGTGATAGCCTTCAACCTTAAACATATAATATGAAGGTTTTATTTTTATTTCACCTCCAAAGTATTTCATTCCCTTCTCGATTATTGGAGTGAACAACTCTCCATCAAATATCAGAGAATCTTCCTCTCCGGGGATCGCGATTGAATCACATAAGTAAACCGTAATCAATCCCTGAGAAAAAGATTCCTTTGTTACGCCGTTAAGCACACGCCCTTTGACAAAAATAATCTTCCCATCATTCCAGTCTTGACAAATCGAAATGATTGAAATGAATAAAAAGCATATTGTAATGCAATAGCGTTTAATAATATGATTGAGTAGTAAATCCATATGCAAAATTAATAAAAAAAATTGGGCAATTCGCGGTTTTAATAGTGAATTAACTTTTTTTTAACTGTAAATATTTGCATATTTTTAATTTTGATTCGTACATTTGCGCAGAATTTATAATAAACTGTAATTATGAAACATGCAAAAATTTCCCTTTCGACTCTAAGCGATGACGAGATGCGTTCAGATGTGGCTATGCCTCGAGGTAATACTTCCGATTACCTAAAAAAGCATCTGAATATTACGGAGGCTGGTTCTTCTGACGAGCGGTGCTTTGCGTCTTTGGTGTGCCCTCCTGGAGATGGAACAAATGGTACTGTCCAATGCAGTGGCGCTGCAGGGTCGTGTGAGGGATATACTTCCAGTGGCATTTATGTGGGAGTAAAATGTGGTGATTATTCTGAAGAGTGCTCTAAAGCTGTTTTTCAAGGGTGGGATTGCTCTGAAGTATATGATGAACTGGAAGACAAGGAGAAAGCTTGTTGCAATAAGGAGGTGTCGGATTCATGTGAATACATGTATCATACGCTCTCCGGTCAGTCGGGATACGTACGAGGCTGGTGTAAATATAGATTCGCTGCACCAGGGCTATATTGCTCTGAAACTCGTTAACTATACTAATTGATCTTTTGGCAGGACTTTATTAATTCAAATAGTATTGTTAAGCCTATTCGATTAATTGAATTGCTATGAATGCGATATGTACTCATTTATTACCCTTATTCTTTCTAATATAGGTGTTAAGTTTTCACATCAGACTCTTAAACACTTATTTGAAACTCGTTTCTTTGATAATAGTTTGTATTCAATTGCTCAAATTCTTTCAAAGTACAATGTCGCCTCAGTCGGAGTACGATTTAGTAAAGAATCAGTTGTTGAAGATGAGTATTGTCCATTCGTAGCTCAAATCGGAGGTTTGTGGACTTTGGTAACACGCGTGTCTAATGATTCGGTGTTCTACTATGATGCCATACATCCGGCAAAAGAGAATAAAATCTCCAAAGATATCTTTATCGGTCAGAGTAATGGAAAGGCATTATTAGTCTTGCCTGATAGGTATTCAGGTGAGCTGAATTATGTACATAATCATCTTTGTATTATTAAAGACAGAATAAAGAAAATTGTCATTTTCAGCATGGGAATTATTTTGGTTTCTTTGGGACTGTTAAAGAATCCGTTGACTGTTAAATGGTCGTATTATGCTCTTCTGGCTCTTAATATTCTTGGATTAGTAATTTGCTTTTTATTATTACAAAAGCAATTGAATATTTCTAATAGATTTACGGATAAATTATGTTCGTTTATTAACGATAATCATTGTGATTCGGTTACTGATTCTGCCGCTGCCTCGGTTTTGGGGATGGTTAAGTTGAGTGAGATTGGCTTCGGATTTTTTACTGTCAACTTGGTAGTCCTATTATTTGTTCCTCAAGTTATTCCTTGGCTCGCAGTATTTTCTGTATGTGTGTTGCCTTTCTCGTTTTGGAGTATCTGGTATCAACGATATCGTGTAAAAAGTTGGTGTACTTTATGTCTGATTGTGTTAGCCGTAATGTGGATTCAATCCTGTTGTTATTTTGTCGCAGGATTTCTTTCTCAATTAGCAAGCGAATCATTAATTGATGGTATCAATTGTTTTGTTGGGTATGTATTTGTTGTGCTGATGATTAATTATTGTATGCAAGTAATTGAGAAATCAAAAAATGCTGATTATTGGAAGCAGAGGTATGAAAGTATTAAGTCTGTTCCGACTGTCATAGACGCATTTATGGGGCTGGAGAATGGTTATGATATATCGCCGAATGTTTGTTCTGCAATGATTTTCGGAGACCCGGATGCTGAACGTACGATTACTGTATTCAGTAACCCATATTGTGGGCCATGTGGGCAATTGCACAATATAATTAAGGATTTCCCTGGTGGATGTGTAAAGATTCAATATGTTATGACTTATTTTAGTGAAGATAAATCAGCCGTGAATAAGGCTATTATTGCAGCATATAGTCAACTCGGATGGGAAAAGACTTGGGAGATAATGACTGAATGGTATAAGTCAGACAAGAAGGATGGTGTAAAATTTTTTGAACGATTTGGTCTCAATATGGATAGGTCTGATATTGAAAAAGAGTTTAAGAAGCAGAAAGAATGGCCTATGGGGAAGAATTTTAGAGGAACCCCTACTATCCTTGTTAACGGAAGAGAACTTCAAGGTCCGTATACGATTGAAGATTATTTTTATTTACCGAGATGAGTCTCCGAATACGACAAAGAAACTTAATAAACAAACTAGTCTTTCACGCCCTGGATTCACCTTATGCTTTGGGACTTTTTCATGGGCAAATGGGGATTTTAATTGTTGTTGCTCATTGTAGTAAGCAGTGGGGCTTATCTGAATTAGAGTGTGTTGCAGATTTTTTGTTTGAGCATATTCGGTTGAACACTAGAAGGGTTGATAAGATTGGATTATCTACGGGCTTGTCGGGTATATGTTGGGGTGTAGAGTACTTGGTTCAGCATGGTATAATGCCAGGACCGGCAGATGATATTTGTGAGGAAGTGGATGGTAAAATTATGCAGACAGACGTGAGACGCATTGACGATTTTAGTTTAGCAACGGGGTTAAATGGACTATGGCTTTATGTTAAGGCTCGTATTCAGGGAAATTTGGTTGCGGGATTGCCTTTGCCGTTTGATTTTGTGTATCTAAATGATTGGCAGAATGTTTTGACGCAGAATAAGGAACATTTTCCGGTAGATGCTGCGCAGTGGCTCATGGATGCCCGAAAAGGGAGAATTACACCATATGAGCTTAGGTTGCCCCCGTTTATTCGTCCCATGAGGTGTTGCCCTCAGACCGATTTATCATTGTCGGAAGGTCTTGCCGGATATATTGCATTTCATTATCTGCACGAAATATGAAACACGTTATTTTTGTTGATGAATATAATAGTTCAATTCAAAACGGTATAGGAACTTTTCGAGATCAGTTGCTTCCTCGTTTAGGTACTTCTTCCGGAATTAAGACAACACTGATTTCTCTTAACTCAATGGAATCAGATGTGAAGCGAAGGAAGACTTTGTTTGGAAATGAGCTTAGAATACCTATGGTTAATTCCGGCAATTGGCGCGGTATTGGAGGGCTAATCTGTCCTGTTCGGAGGACTTATATTCCAGATAGAGATTGGAATGTCTTTATACTGAATCATTCACCTTGTTCAAATTTCATTAAGTCGCTTCGGGAGTCATTTCCAAAATCAAAAATTATTTTTGTTATTCATGATCAAGGATGGTGTGCTCCACTGTTGGGAAGCGTCAGTCTTTTGAAAGATATTCTCTTGAAAAAAATTATTCCTAAAGGGTTTTCGCGTGAGGTTATTAGTCACGTTGTTGAATCCTATAAGGAGGAAGTAGAGATTTATTCGAATGTTGATTACATAGTATGCATATCTCGCTCAACTTTTAAGATAGTAGCAGAGGTATATGGCATTAATGAGGCAAAATTACGCCTGATACCTAATGGATTGGACGCCGATGGATTGTCATTGGAAAATAAGTTGGCTATCCGAAAGAGTCTTGGAATAATGTCACATGAGAAATTAATCATATTCTCCGGGCGTCCGGCCCGTTATAAAGGGATTGAGCCCATGTTAATAGCTTTTGAGCGTTTACAGAATACAATTCCTGATATAAGGCTCGTTATTTGTGGGAGTTTGGACGGATTTGGTAAGTTTAGCCGATTACTTGAGCCCATAGCGTCTCGTGTAACATTTACGGGATTGTTGTCTCAAGAAAAATTGGCTGAATGGTATAAAGCATCTGATGTCGGGCTTTTGCCTTCTTATAGCGAACAATTTGGTTATTCTGCCTTTGAAATGATAAAGTATGGGCTACCCATAGTCGTATCAGATGGTAATGGTCTTCGCGATTTGTTTACTGATGGGGTTAATGCTTTGGTTGCTCAAATTGGTAATGTGATTGATTCAAGTGGTTTTGTCAAGTCTTTAACTCAATCTTTGGAGACAGTCTTGACTATGTCTCCTCTACAATTGAGAGGAATCCAAGATGAAGCGAGGGAGCTCTTGACCTATTATTCCACAGAAAATATGGTGCAAAAATATCTACAAGTTATAAGAGAGAAATAGTAAAGAAAGAGTCCGACGCTGAGCCGGACTCTTTCTGATTATTTGGCCTTTTGGTTATTTGGTTTGGAGGAGCTTGTTGACCAGGATGGGGCCTTGCATCGTCGGGGCGGAGGTGCGGGCCTTGACGCGGAAGCGGATGGTCAGCAGCGCGCCGGAGCCGTTGACGTCAGGTTTGTCGCCAATGGTGACAAACGTCGGGTAGAGGACCTTGTCGCCTGAGGTGTGGAGGCGGTCATAGGTCAGGTTCTCCATGTTGGCGAGCAGTTCTGAGGGCTCGATGCCAAGGTATTCAATCACTGCCGGGTCATAAGGAATGGCCAGCGAGAAAGCCGCGAGGGCTTGCAGGTCTTGGCCGCTGAGGGTCAGTACCATCTCTTCACCGGGAGCATAGCTCTTCTTGGAGGATTCAAGGCTCAAGGTGCCTTCAATCGGCTTGATGTTCCATGGGGATTCGATTCCGCCATCGAGCTTGACGGCTACGTTGGCAATATCAAAGGCGTCGATGAGGCCGTTGCGGTTCACATCGCCCATGCTGACGTAGTCAAAGTCGCCGTCGCCCATGCGCAGACCCGTATAGTTGGTGTAAGAGGTCAGGTCATTGGAGTCGATTTTGCCGTCTTTGTTGATGTCGCCGGGAATGAATGAGGGTGAGCCGGGAACCTTGAAGACGAAGAATTCGCGTCCGGAGCCGAAGTTGCCGACGGCTTTGTCAACGTGAAGGCGGATATAGCGCGCCATCGGTTGCCCCTCAAGGGTGATGACCTTGGTGGAGTTATCGCGAACCCACTGGAAGGGGATTGCGGGGCTCCAGTCTGAGGCATTTTCTGAGAGTTCGATGGTGCCTTCAAGGAGCGTTCCGTTGCCGGCGTTGGTGCGGGGAAGATATTCCAGACGGTCAAGGGTATTAAATGAGCCGAGGTCCATGACGATGTCCAGCGGCAGGGCGTCTTCGCCATACTTGGTGTGCCAGAGTTCGCGGTCGTCATGGTCAAAGAGGCGGCTGATGCGTGCGCCTCCCTGGTCAGGGGCTGAGGATGTGGCCGTGATGCCGCTGATGGCAAATTCAAGGGGATTATCGGCCGTGGTGACGTTGATGGTGGTCCAATCGGAGGCGCCGGCGGGGTTGAGGGCGCGGAGTTTGAACTCATAGGCCGTCTTGGGCTGGAGGTCCTCAATGAGGAGGGTATTGAAGCCTTCGGCGGTGCCTAAGTTGGTGTATAGCATGCCGTTGAAGAGCATTTCCAGTGATGAGGCATCATTCATCGGGGCCCAGCGCAGATTGACGGCATATGGCTGAATATCAGCCTCATCGAGTTCCACTTGAGGAGCTTCCGGAGCCGTCAGCGCGAGGCTCGCGGGCATGGCGGCTTGCGGATTCAGCTCAAAGCCCTTGACTACGCAGCCAACGGCAGTTTCCGTCACTGTCACGGTCGGGAGCTTCACCAGGAGCTGAGGAATGGACGAGGCGGCCTCGTCGATGCCCCATTGACCCAGGCGGTTAGCTGAATCGTCAATCATCCATGCGGCATCGTTGGCCTCAAATTCGCTGCGAGTGGAAGCATGGGTGAGCTTCAGCTTCTTGCCGCCAAGGAGGCCGTAAACTTCCTTGGGTTCAGAGGTGATATTGATGCGCAGTTCGGTTGATTTCTTGTCGGTCATCCCCTGGAATGAACCGATAGTGGGGTCAATGGTAACGGTCAGGACGCCCTTATCGGAGAGGTCTGAGGTGATTTTGGTCGTTGCATATTGGCCGAGGCGATAGGCTTCAGTGGTGCCGTCATCGTCATATTCGGTGATTTCAGACTTGCCCGCGGGCCAGAGCTCATAGATGCGCTCCCAGGATTTGATCTGACTCGGGTTATTGTTCGGATTAACCATCGGAATGATGGCGCCGGCCTTGACAAACACCGGGAGCTTCCATAGCGGAGCGTCGAAATTATTCAGGATAATGTCGGCCTCCGGATTGCCATAAGCAAGGCCGCTGAAATAGTCAAACCATTGTCCGGCGGGAAGATAGATGTTATGGCGCACGTCGTTGCCGGCCTCATCGGAGCGAGTGGGCTGATAAATCGGCGCAACGAGCATCGACGGGCCGTAGAGGAACTGATAGCGTGAAGCCGTCCCGTGAGTGTAATCATTAGGATAGTCCAGGAACATGGCGCGAATCATCGGCTGTCCGTCGATGGCCTCGCGCGCTGCCGTATAGGCATAAGGCATCAGCTCTGACTTGAGCTTGAGGTAGGCGCGGTTAATCCTTTCGGCGTCTTCGCCAAGCTGATGGGGATACTTGGGGTTGGCGCCCCAGCCGTCCATATTGAGCTGCATCGGGGTGAACGTTTTCCATTGATAGTCACGGATATTGACGGGGATGTTGCGGCCGCCGAAAATGCCGTCCATGTCTGAGCTGATGTTCGGCTGACCGGAAAGGCCCGAGCCGATATACGTCGGGATATGGAAGCGGATGTACTCCCATTCGCCGCCCGTCTGGTCGCCGGTCCAGATTCCTGCATAGCGCTGAGTTCCGGCCCAGCCGTCGAGCGAGATGATGAACGGACGCGCGTCGTTGCCATAGTAAGGCATGATTTCGCCTACGTCGGCAACTCCGTTAAGGCCAAAGGAATAGCCTGCGCCAACCCAGGCCACGTCGGTCTTCAGAACCCTGACGCCCGCATCGCGTACTTCCTTGACGATGTCGCGCTGAAGCAGCGGCTCAACGCCCTCCCTGGGATGGAGCGCGCTCTGAGTCCAGAGGCCGATTTCAACGCCATGTTGCCGCGCATAATCGCCATATTGACGCAGATTTTCTATATTGCCGTCAAGGCTCGACGTCTGACCATAGCCTGCGCCATAACCATCATTGGGCAATACCCAGCCCAGGGGCATATCCTTGGCGTTATAACGGTCAATGACGGCGCGTGCCGAGAATTGATAATTGCCCGGAAGCTCGCCGTTGAGGCTCTCCTTGATGCCGCCGTTATCGGTCTGACTTTCTTTATATTTCTTGCCATCCTCAAAGAGAATGCCGTTTTCATCTTCCTTCCAGTAGTCGCGGTTATAGGCGTTCAGATGCCCCTCATAGAAACCAAACTTGGGAAGCAGCACGGGATTGCCCGTAAGCTGATAAAAATCATTCAGCAGGCCGACGGGTGTCTCGTCAACCATGATAAATACGTCGAGATAAGGCGCGTTATGGCTCAGTGATACCGTGCCCGGCTCTGAGGCACCGAAATCATAGGCTCCGGGCGCAAACGTGTGCCACATCAGGCCGTAACCGTCAGTCGACCAGTAGAAAGGAGTCGGTGAGGCCACTCCGCCGTCGGTCCATGAATTGGTGTTGACAATGTCAATCAGCTGCCCTTTATGAGAAAAACGGCCGTTTTGAACTCCGCCGCCATAGAAATATTCGCCCGGATTCTCGCGAAATTGGAGAGTGGTCTTCTTTCCTTCAATTTTGATGGGCGAAACGGTCTGAGCCACTTGCTTTCCCGTCCGGAGGTCAGTAACGGTAAACGTCTCGCCCTCAGCCGGAAAATCGATGCTGATTCGTGAAGTCTCAACTCTTACCGAGCCGTCGGCATTGTTCTTGACAATGACTGCTCCTGACTCCTTGCGGGGATTATCAACAAGGATTTGAGCCTCCGGACTCGCCTCCGGATTGCGCGGAAGTCCTCCCTGAGGGTCTGAAAACAGACGGAATACGTTAGGCCCGTAAAAGTCAATAAGCAAGGGAAGTTTTTCCGCCCCTAAATTAACCTCGACGGAATGAGGATTCAAGCGCAAGGCCGTCGCGGCCGATAGCCCCAACGGAGCCGCAGCGACGACTGCCGCCAGAATAGAAAATTTTAACTTAATCATGGTTATCAGATCTCTTACGTTAACATGATGAATTTTTCACCCACAAAGTTAACCAAAATCCCCGATATTTCCAAATCCGATTATTCTGATTCGTTGGAGAAACCGGGATAGCGGGTGATATTGATGCCGGTTGAGAGTATGTCATCCTCCTTATTGGAGGCAATATCCAGATAGCTGTGATTATAATAGGGATAATAAACGTCGTCAGGATCGGGATCGGGTTCGTAATCGATTTTGTCAAGAACGAGTTTAACCCTGTTTGGACTAATCAGTTCAGCTGACCATTGGCCTCTCTCGCAGTAGTAATAAGATGGCGATTCAGCTTCCTTGTTTGCAATGTAGATATTATTGGCATTTTTGCATTGAAGAATTATTTCGCTCGCCTCGTAGTTTGCGTCAATATAATACATCTTCACGCAGTGTGGCGGGTCAGGAGAATAATATTCAATTTTGATGTTCTCCGGATTGACGGTGCTTTTGGTGGAGAACCGCAAGTCAGCCTCTTTTTCTATGCAGGAGGAGAAGGTAAACACCGAGAGAAGCATCACAAATATAATAAGATTTCTCATAACTGACATTTTATAGTCAGGTTCGCCGGTCTTTTGGTAGTAGTCGTTGTTCACCTGCATGTCATGTTCCGGGCAGCCATTGTAGGTATTCAAGTCATCGTAATTCATAGTCATGTAATGATTTGGCAATTAATTTCCGGCAAAGATACATATTTATTCCGAGTTATCCAACTCCCCATTAACCATTTATTAGAAAAGATGGAAAAAGGCGCGCTCCGGGGTGGGAGCGCGCCTTTTTGTGGGATTGGCTGCGGGGATTATTCGCCCTGTTCGAGCTTCTGCTTGAGGGCGGCGAGGGCTTCGAGGTCGCCGAGAGTGGTCTTCTCGGGTGCGGGAAGCGCAGCGGTTTCTTCAGCCTGACGGGGAGCGCGAGAAGCGCGAGCGGCTTTGCGTTCGGCTTTGCGTTCGGCCTTGGTTTCGTCTTCGTGGATGCGGCTGTGGCTGAGGATGATGCGGCGGTTGTCCTTGTTGAATTCGATTACCTTGAATTCGAGGGTTTCGCCGGCCTTGGCCTGAGTGCCGTCTTCTTTGACGAGGTGGCGGGGAGTTGCGAATCCTTCAACGCCTTCGGCGAGGGATACGACAGCGCCTTTTTCCATGAGTTCGGTGATGGTGCCCTGGTGAACGGTGCCTACGCCGTATTGTTCTTCAAGGGCGTTCCAGGGGTTGTCTTCGAGCTGCTTGTGACCGAGGCTGAGGCGACGGTTTTCCTTGTCGATTTCGAGGACTTGAACTTCGATGGGCGCACCGATCTGAGTGAATTCGCTGGGGTGTTTGATCTTCTTGGTCCAAGAGAGGTCAGAGATGTGGATCAGGCCGTCAACTCCTTCTTCGAGTTCTACGAATACGCCGAAGTTAGTGAAGTTGCGAACCTTGGCGGTGTGGCGGCTGCCGATGGGGAAGCGCACTTCGATGTCGGCCCAGGGATCGGGTTTGAGCTGCTTGAGGCCGAGGCTCATCTTGCGGTCTTCGCGGTCAAGGGTGAGGACTACGGCTTCGATTTCGTCGCCTACCTTGAGGAAGTCCTGAGCTGAGCGGAGGTGCTGGCTCCATGACATTTCGCTGACGTGGATGAGGCCTTCAACGCCGTGGGCAACTTCGACGAATGCGCCGTAGTCAGCCATAACGACAACTTTGCCTTTTACCTTGTCGCCAACCTTGAGGTCTGCGTCGAGGGCATCCCAGGGATGGGGCTGGAGCTGCTTGAGGCCGAGGGCGATGCGCTTCTTTTCGTCGTCGAAGTCGAGGATAACGACATTGAGAGTCTGGAAGGGTTCAACGACTTCGCTGGGGTGAGATACACGGCCCCAAGAGAGGTCAGTGATGTGGATGAGGCCGTCTACGCCGCCCAGGTCGATGAATACGCCGTAGGGGGTGATGTTCTTAACCTGGCCTTCAAGTACCTGGCCTTTTTCGAGCTTGGAGATGATTTCCTTCTTCTGCTGTTCGAGTTCGGCTTCGATGAGGACTTTGTGGCTGACAACGACGTTGCGGTATTCCTGGTTGATTTTAACGACTTTGAATTCCATTGTCTTGCCGACGAAGATATCGTAGTCGCGGATGGGCTTGACGTCGATCTGAGAGCCGGGGAGGAATGCTTCGAGGCCGAAGACGTCGACAATCATGCCGCCTTTGGTGCGACATTTAACGAAACCTTTGATGATTTCGTCGTTTTCGAGGGCTTGGTTGACGCGGTCCCATGCGCGGGCTGCGCGTGCTTTTTTGTGGCTGAGGATGAGCTGACCCTTTTTGTCTTCCTGATTTTCAATGAAGACTTCTACAACGTCGCCGACCTTCACGTCAGGGTTGTAGCGGAATTCGCTCATCGGGATGATGCCGTCGCTCTTGTAGCCGATGTTAACCACAGCTTCGCGCTTGTTCAGGGCGATGATGGTACCTTCGATTACTTGTTGATCCTTAACCTGACCGAGCGATTGGTCATAGGTCTTGGTGAGTTCCTCAAGAGATTTTTCGGTGTTGGTCACGCCATTTTCAAATGCGTCCCAGTCGAAATCCTCAATCGGAGAATTGTTTAATTGGTTTGACATATAGTTAATTAATTAAAAAAAAGTGATGTTCTCGCACGAAATGCGCCGCAAAGTTACAAATTTTCCCCGACATACGCAAATATCCCCCATGAATTTTTTTTGTTTCAGGCATTTATAGTAAATTCTCCCATGTAGGTTTCGTTAATTCGCTGCTCTATTTTATTTAAAGTGATTTTTCCGCTGTTCAGCTGTTTTCGGTTTACCATTAAATAGAACTTGTTACTTATGTCCGCGCAATGAAGAAAAACGTTATCACCAAATAATCGGAGCATAAGCTTTTTGTAGAATCCGAATCGGCGATTACCATTGGGCACCGGTTTGTCAACAATGTCTTTTGCCAAATCCGGAGCCGCAATGAACCCGAATGAAGAGAATTCGTTACGTCGAAAATAGTCCAGCATTATCTCAATGCATGAGCGGATTATTCTTCTTGGCTCATAGTCATTGGTCAGGAGCGAATATCTGTTTTTACTTTTTTCAACTCCTTTCCAGTAGAATTTAAGTCCGTAAAATTCATGTTCATAACCCTCAACTTCTACGATATATCTTTTTTTACTCCGAGAAGATTTAAATGCCCAGATATCAGTAATGCGGGGAGACCCGTGGGTCTTCTTCCGCATTACAAAATGAGGGATATAAAATTCAGTCGTGGAGCTCACGGCAGAATGTATTCATAAGTGGAGGTTCGAGCGGAAGCTTTTTCTTCGGTCGATATAGCACGCAGACGAATCGTTGGGGTCTGTCCGTCCTCAATACTGAGATTCAAAGGTTTCTGTAACTGTGCCATAGGATAAACTGATTGAATTAATAATCTATTTGCAAAGTTACAAATTTTCCGCGACATACGCAAGCCCCGTCCGGAAATTTTTATACCGTTTGCCATTCATTTCATTTGGACAAGATTTTGAATTATGTCATCGTATATTTTGATGACATGGCGAATATCAAATTCTTGTTCTGCTTTTTTTCGGCTATATTTGCCGAATTCGTTTCTTTGCTCTGGACTAAGATTTATGAACTGAGTTATGGATTGGATTAATGACTCTGCATTGGCAGGCTGACATAGAAAACCATTCTTTCCAGGTTCAACCATTTCTCTGCATCCGGGGATATCTGAGGTTATTATTGGCTTACTCATTGCGAGTGCTTCCATTAGGGTTCTGGACATTCCTTCGTGGTAAGAGGGTAAAACAATGCAGTCAGCATTTCTAATATATGGTCTAACATCCAAGGACTCCCCTAAATATTTGAAACTGCTGTTTACTTCATCATATTTTATTTGAGGCAGGGAAACATGGTTTGGGTAACTCTCGTCAATTGGGCCAAGCCAATGGAAGTCCGCGAGATTTTTTAGTTTTTCAGATGCTTTGATGTACTCAGAGTATCCCTTATCGTAAAGGACTCTACCAATAACAAGGAAAACCATATTATAAATATTTGTTTAGATTTACACCTTCACCTCCGGGTAGCAAGATGAGTTTTTCTTTTGATACTATGTTAAGGTTTAATAGGGTGTTAAAGTTATGTTGATTCAGTGTGATTATTTTATCAGTGAACTTTAGCCCTATTTTATATAGAGAGCGTGCAACTTTGCTTTTTAAATTGTTATGATTGAATACATAACCTAATCCTGTAACTATTGCTACGCTTTTTATTTTGCAAATCCGAGCGGCAATTGAACCGTAGATATTGGGCTTGATGGTATAGTGAAAAACTATGTCGGGCCGAATTTTATAATAGATATTTTGTAGAAACAATAAATATTTTAAATCTTGAATAGGATTAGTTCCTCCTCGATCTAAGGACGATTCAATAAGTATGCATCCTTCAGGGATTGAGACATTTGTATTTTTTGGCGCTATGAGAAATACGGAATGTCCCAATGAAACAAAATGGCGTATAATCTCGCCTCGGAAGTTTAGCAATTCCTTTAGTGAGTTATCACAGAATACGATTTTCATTTGATGACCGGTTATATTTATCGCGCTATTTATTTGTAAATAAATTTGTATAGACGATTGATTATATGTCGTGTCAAACTTTGTCCCAATGTTTTATAACTAATTATTATTAATCTTTTCCCTATAGGAGATGGTGCGGTGATTACTCGCTTAAAACTCAATCTATTGTTGGATATTTGTTTGAAAGGAACGGTAGTATCATTGGTACGCAAATATGCAAATGCCAGGTCAATGGCGCTTACTGTTAGCTCTTTTTCGAATTTAGTAGGATCAAGTTTAAGCTGTTTCCATTGGTCAACGTATCGGAGTTGAGACCATTTTTGAAAATCAATGTTATTGGTATAGGTGTTTTCTCCTGAACGGCGACGGTAGTGATAAAGACATGAATCGGTCTTGACTACTTTTACCTGACCACTGGTTAAAATTTTGAGAAGCATCAGAGCATCTTCTGCAAGATTGATGCCATCTTTCCAGTGAAGATTACGATCAAT
Source organism: Bacteroides sp. (assembly GCA_014802435.1). Classification (GTDB taxonomy): domain Bacteria; phylum Bacteroidota; class Bacteroidia; order Bacteroidales; family Muribaculaceae; genus UBA3263. Next base: position 86,586 of record JAAVCG010000032.1, read on the forward strand.
AAAAATTTGCCGTCTAATAAGCTTATTCCACGAGGCGCACGTTGCGTTATTAATTAGTATTTTATGGAGTATTTGGGAAAAACTTGGTTGACCATAATCTATCTTTACTTTGCACTGACGACCATCAGCATAATTATAGAAAAAATCACATATAGCAACGTCTGAGTTAGAGTTCGTAGCTAATCTATATAAGTCTTCATACATTGTCGGTTCGACCCAATCATCGCTATCACATACTATAATATATTCACCGACAGCATTGTTAAATCCTAATTCACGAGCCGAGGCGGAACCTCCATTCTCTTTATGGAACGTGCGAAACATTTCAGGATATTTGTAACAGTAATCTTCACATATTTTCCCTGAAGCGTCTGTTGATCCATCGTTAACTAAAAGAATGTCCAGATCGTTGCCAAGGGTCTGCTTACTTAGAGATTCCAAGCACGTTTGGAGATATGGTTCAGTATTGTAGACGGGGACAATTACACTGACTTTTTTCATCGTTAGCGTATAATTAGTCAAAAATAGTATAAAAGGGAGATATGCCTAATCCGCGATGAAGTGAGACTTGAGCCTCCGTTACGGCTTTATTGAATATGACAAAATACATGAACATGAATCCTAAGAAAATAATGAAGGGATGCCGTTTGCTGATAGCTTTACATGTAGGATAAGCGATAAAAGCGGGAATAAAACGAAATACGTCAATCAACCTCGTGAAGATATAAGTCTGTGTTGACATGAGATAACTTGCCAGAAAACATAATGTTAACCAACAAATGAAATTAGCATTATTGACATATTTGGAGGAACGTTTATAGAAGATGAGAAATAGAATCGGTAAAATAAGGTTTGCTATTACTCCGAGGCCGGATCCAAGCTCAGTATCTCTAAAGTAGTAGTCATTTCCCAAGTATTTGCTGTACTTTGAAGCGAGAAACATTGGATTTGTCACAATCCAGTCAATCACATTAGCTCCAAGTGTAAGAGTGAATACGATAATTAGTAAAACCATAATGGAGCGAGGTCCAATCTCCACCTTTTTTAACAGTAGTATTGGGTAATAGAATATGGAAGAAGAATGGAATAAGCATGCCATTGTGGAGTTGAGCAGGTATTTAATTGTTCCATACTTCTTTTCTAATGCAATGATGCCGCATATAGCAAATGCGATTGCAACTTCTTGTCGGCTGACTGCAATTATTTTCAAGTATGATGTCAGAATATAGGTGGGGACAAAGTAATCGTAATGACGTTTTGGAACATAGAATACGATTAAAGCTAATGGAATTATTGCTAAGATTGCAATAAAAGTATGAGGAGTAGCATCAAATAACCAACAAAGCTTCGCGAGGATTTTGAAACCGAGTTCATGGTCGTCATCAAAATGGCGATATCTTTGGTAGAGATGTACATAGCCTGGATAGTCTGTGCCTATTCCTTTTCTAATATATGCAGGAATAGCCACACTAAAAAAGACCAAGATACGAGCAATATATTCAGAGCTTTTGTTTTTGGAATGAGTAACCCAAATGCTGAATATAATAGTAAAGAATAAGGTCAGATTATAGATTATGTAGGTTCTTACCATCATAATTCAAACAGGGATTTATTCGGAAGAATGGACTCAAATGCATTAATTAGTTGCTTTCTGTAGTTATTGAAGTCATCCACATCACTATCATTAATGCAGACAATGGATTTGGATTGATGTTTAATAATGTCAGAGAGACGGTTTAAGTTATTATTAACCGGTAGTGCAACAGATGTTTTCTTAATGTTTATTGGATGAAAATCTCCATGCAATAATTGAACGTAACGGATGATGTATTGATTAACATCTTCAATGGATCTGAATTTGTGTAGGCAGGTTTTGTGTAGACTTTCCTCAAAAGTGTTCCAAACGTCTGCGAAAGATTTTTTTAGGAATGGATTTGGTAGGTGAGGATCAAGAAATCCGGTAAAGTAAGGGAAGCCTAATAGTCCAAATGTCCGAAGTAATTCAGTGCCATAAACCGGATTGAACCATCTTGTCCAGTTTTTACGGATAGTCTCCTTTTTATGGAATATTTTATTAATGAGGGCTATATTGTTTGCTTTTATATGCTCAAAAGCCGTTCCGATTGGTTGAATCGCATTTAACACTGCCATATCACATGGGACTCCATCTTTAAAGAATCTTGATTGGGGAGTGTTGTTAATAATGAAAGTGTCGTCATTGAAATAGACGAACTTGTCAGATAAACCGTCAATTCTGTGCAGGTTTAGTTCAATTGTATGAGAACTGAACGTAGGCAGGTATTCAGATGGAATAAAGTCGGAGTGTTTTACGAAACGAAGTTTTTGACAATCAAGATTAAGCCACTCAGGGTAATGTCCACAAGTTACAAAAAATACTTTATTGACCCATGGTGTAAAACATTCCACCCCACGAAACCAATATTTTAAGGTGCCCCAATCTCTGAAGCAAACGGAACGGGCGTCCCCAAATTCTAATTTAGAATAATGGCTATATACTGATTGCCACTCGGGGTCAGTATCATCTACCCAAAGAATAACAAAATCTATTTTTTCCATCTGATGATATTTCGTAACCATTGTTTAAAGCCGGATAATTCTGCTTCAATTTCATATCTGGAAGTGTAGCGGCTTATGTTGATGCGTGACAAAGTGTAAGGTGTCTCCTCTGTAACGTATTCATTCATGACGGCAGCGGAAAAGCCTGATGCGGCACATTCGCTGACACATTCAGCTGAAACGTCGCGTTGATGACCGAAGGGATAGGCATATAAGCTGCAATTGAATAGTTTATTGATTTGAGTTTCACATTGCTGAAAGTCCTCTTTCAGCTTTTCCGGAGGGAAGAGGGAGAGAATATCGTGATTGACGGAGTGACCACCGATTTTATGCCCATTTTTCTTAAATTGCAACACCTCATCATGAGTCAACCCTCGGAAACGCAGATTTGCGTATTCTTCACTTATGTTCAGTTGCTCAAATGGGCAAATTACCTCTAATTGCTCGATAATGGATGAGTAATTGTAATTATTTTCGTAGATAGAATCAATAATGGTATCGTATGCATTATGTCGTGATGACTGAGAATGCAAATCATAAGTTTGTCCTGCAATGGAATACTCTCCTGGAGCTACGTAGGCTATCCATCCCATAATTTTGTCAACCCATAGAGGTCCTCCATCAACAATGGACAATGGCAGAAAAAAATAGGCATTATTGTCGTATTTTCTTAAAACTTTATCGGCCGTAAGAGCCGCGCGGTAGCCATCATCAAAAGTAATTATAGCTGAGTTTGGCTTTCCTATTTGAGTTGTTACTTCAAATCGCTTATTCACAATGTCAATAAGGCGCTCAAAGTGTGATTGCGATGAGCATACAATCCGTTGCTCAAAAGTATCGTTAATGAGATGATCAGGAATGATATGGTGGAAAACGAGAATACGCTGTCGGCGTCTATTCAGACGATAAAACAACGATATGATTCCTGAATAAAATGCGAGGATGTATAATAATAAAAAAAATCGATTAGAGTTTAGTTTTAACACGGTTGATGATATAATATAATGCCGGTTTGAAATCTTTTTTATTCCAGAGTAGATCAACGTCAGATTGGATAATCTGTTTAAACCATTGACAAACTTTTATTCTTTTTTCGGTAACATTATGAAAGTCCGCTATTATGGAGCTGGCAAGATACTCTTTGCTAACCTTGGTGTTAAAAATGTTCTCCAATCCAAGCGCGTCTTTTGTCCAAATAGATGCTAAGTTTACACCACCGTATGTTGAAACATAAGAAGTCCCGTCGTTTCTTAGATTGATTTCAAGGAAATAAGCGTTACCATCTTTTATAAGAAATTCAATGCTGAAAAGGCCATTGTACCCAATCTTCTCAAGAAAATTTTTAAGTAATGGTGTTGAGATGTATTGGTCTATGTTTGGTGTTACTATTCCGTAAGCTAACCCTCCGAATCCATGGGGAAAATGCCGAATTTTTTTTAGGGCACAAGGCATTATTATTTCGCCATTTGAAAGCACACATCCGTTGATTAGAATCTCATAATCTTTTTCAATAAATTCTTGAATTTGAATTATGTGGGATTCAACGATTAAGCTCTGCAATCCGGATATTAGTTCAGATTCAGTGTGGTAGATGTTTACATCTTTTCTTCCTGCAACACTATTTATAGCTTTAATTACGCATGGATATGATAGATCATGAGGCAGAACAATGCCATTTGTACAGTCAATAACCCAAGATTTTGGTGTTCTTAGGCCAACTGACTCTGCACAAATTCGTATTCTCTCCTTGTCAAGCAAGTTTTCAAGTTCCCCCTCGGTATTGTTAACTGATGAAATAATAAAGTTTGGTCTCAATTTGTTATAGTTTCGGTCTATAACCATTGCGCAAGCATCAGTTCCGGTTAATATTATTGATTTCCCTGGTTTGCTGCTGTAGAGCTGTTGTATCAATTCAATGCCATCTTCTGGAGAATTAACTTTATGATAGTTGGCAATATATTTGCTGACGTTTATGAAACTGTGTTTTGAATTGTTTACCTCAACTAAAATTGGTTTAAACCCATCTTCTCCGAGGCTTCGGATGAGTCCTAAAGTGTTAGTGTGGCAGATACCAAAGACAATGATATTGTGACTCATTGATTTATGGAATTATTTAGAAATTCAATTCCTTCCTTCCGATACGCATTAAGCATGGCTTGAAAATCCATGTATGAGATATCGGTAGTGAGTATTGATAGATTGTTGGTAAGTCGTTCTTTCAAGTTGAATTTATTAAGCAGTGTTTCCATGCGTCCGTTCATTCTTGCGGCATGATATGATAGCGGAATAGTGATGAATTGGCGATTGAAAATCAGAGAGAATACAGTCCCGTGAAATGAATTTGTGACTACATATTCCGCATTTGAGATCAGGGAAAGCCATTGCGAGATGTCAGGATATATTTTAGTGTAGTCGTCGTCCATTCCTTGAGAGGCAACGTAGACCACATCTAATCCCCTTTCTTTTGCAAATGAATAAATCAAATCTACGTCAAAGCAGATTTTACTACCTAATAAATAAACGAATATATATTTATTATTATTCGGAGTGGTGTCACGGGTTAATTCTTTGTAAGTAGCTGAAGGTAATAATAATGTTGGATCCGGAACTAATGTTGCGGGCTTTGCTCCCAATCTTTGACATTGCTGAAGGCCATCTAATTCTCTTACAGATATGGCGCTAAATGATTTTAACCATTTAGTAATGTATACGGCATCAAGACCCGAATACTCAATACCGCCGAAACTGGCAGCATAAGAAATTTTTTTGACATTTTGAGCTTTAATAAAGTCCAAAAAATAACTTCCGTCCAGTTTATTCCAAACCTGATCACTTCCGGTTATAAAAATATCAGCTTCCGGAGGTGAATTCAATATGCTCTTTCTTGTAAATACTTCGTCAGACAGAGTGATATGCTTTTGTAAGAAGGCTTGCGCACCTCTGGATACTTCTTTGGTAACGTTTTTGTGTTTAGCCTTTTTCCTTTGCAATATTTGCTGAAAGGATATGAGTGACTTTAGTTTGTTTTTTAATCGCCATCTGATGGAGCCATTGTTGCTGATATATCTAATTAGAAAAGGTTTATGCCCCATCTCTCGAAGAACGGCCTGCAGAGCATATGCTTGGAGCGTTTGTCCGTAGTTGTCGTCTGAACGCCAATGAGTAATTACGCCGATTGTCATGTGCTTACAAAAGTTTTTTTAAGAAGTTTTTGACTTTACGTATGAATCGGTAATAAAGAGAGGGTTTGGATTTGTTGGCATATTTTTGTAGTGTTGCTACATTCGGGCTTTCGCTATATTTGGACCAAAAGACATTGTAAAGTTTGGGGCGTCTTGTCGATCTTATGAGGGTCGGATTAGATAATTTCGCTTTGTCAATAGTGGTCGCAAGTCGAAGTATGTCAAGTTCTTCAAAAATTTTGGCGCCGGCTTCTGTGTTAATCAGGATTAGGGAGGTGCCGGATTCTGATGCGATTTCGGGCTCGAGGCTTTTTACTCGCCAGAAGTCGCCAATGATTATGTCACTTCGTGAGCGTCCGTCTTTTGCCGGACATTCAAAGCAGGAGGGCCGCAGGGTTATGTCGTGGAGGAATGCTTGCATGTATGTGTTGTCATGAATGAACTCGAAGTGATACTTTGATTTATTATTTGTTTGTTTGGTGTATGAAAGACCAAAATAAACCCAGCTATGGTGCTTGTCTCTAAAGGAGATGCGGGAAATTTCGTTCGGGGAGCCGATTTTTTCTTGGCGATAGTTGGCCCATACGAGCGGGGAGGGGACTCCATGGCAGATAACTGCTACTTTGAGGAGCAGGTCGCCATAGTCTTTTCGGAGGAAGAGGGTAAGGCCGGCAATTTGACATGGTGTTCCGGAGAAGAGCACTTTCCGGCCTTGTTTGAGGAATTTTTCGGCTTGGAGGAAGGAACTGCCAATGTCTGATTGGACGTATTTTGAGCCCATGAATTTGGAGAGTTCATGGGGCGATTCGGTGTAGGAGTGGATAACGTTATAGTTTTCGTCAAAGCATGCGCCGAAGATTACGCCTCCATGGTTGAGAATGTTAAGGGCGAGGGCATGGAAAATTCCGCCCGATGAGGATTCGCTGACAATTTGATTGTCAGGATTAATGGCGCCGTAGACTGCTAATGGTTCAGAGGGCGTTTGCCGGTTTATAACGGGGCAGACGCGCTCGCAGAGAGAGCAGTTGATGCATTTTGAGGTGTCAACTTGGGGGTAGCGGAAGCCTTGTTGGTCGCGCTCAAATGAGATGCAATTTACGGGACATCGCTCTACGCAGGCGCTGCATCCGACGCAGTCTTCTTTACGTTGAATCTGAATCATTTGTGTTTAATGGCGGCTACTTGGGCGGGAGAGGATTTTTTTGAGAGGCGAGGAGAAGAGATTGCGTTCGTAGGAGTTCATTGAGAAGAACCAGGCGGACGCGATGTATATGATTGTGAAGAGGGTTATGCCGAGAGCGAGCGTGGGGATTCGGGAGTAGTCAAAGAATCGGTTGGTTGTGTATCCGATGATTGTCAGGATTGCGGGGGCTATGAGTTGCTTGAGGTTTTCGCTCCAGAAGCGGGGAATGTTGATGTCTTGGCGGGTGTAGTAGTAGATGTTCATGATTATGCCGGTACCAAGAATCAGGGCTGCTCCAATTGCGATTGCGCATCCGAGAGCTCCGTAACTTTTTGAGAGGATTATCTGGAAGATGAGGCTGATTATGGCGATGGTGACGTAGAGGAGTGAGCGAAATTTCATCTGGTTTCTTGCCTGGAGAATGGTAATGCCGATGTTTTGGATGAGGGGAATGTAGAGGGCAATGAAGAAGATGAGGGTGATTAGGAATGATTCGGAGTATTCATTTCCGGCCCATAGTTTGATGAAGCTTTGTCCGAAGACGATGAATCCGCCGAGGATTAAGGCCATGATGAGGTTCTGAATGCGTCCGATGCGGATAAACAGGTTTGAGATTTCAGTCTTGGAGTGGTTATGGGTAATCATTGCGGTCATCCGGGGGAGCATGACGCTTACAATGGAGGTTGAGAATTGCATGTACATTTGCTGGAGCATAATGGCGACGGAGAAGATGGCGACGGCGATTGTTCCGGAGATTGCCCCAAGGACGAATTGGCCGGTGCCCCAGTAGATTTTGTCCATAATGGCATTGAGGAATATCCAGAATGAGTAGATGGATATTTCCTTGATGAATGCAAGGTCGAAGTGGCCGAATAGGATTTTTATTTTGAGCTTTTTCTTACAGTAAATCAGATTGATGATTAGAGTAAGAATGTTGAAGACGGTGTTAACGACGACTAATGCTATTGCTTTGTAGCCGATGAGGAGGAGGCCGATCATTACGCCGGTGCAGAGCAGGATTCGGGCTATGTTAATCACCCGCTGGAACACGAAGTTTTCGTAGGCGGAGATGATTGAGCCGAAAATGCTCAGCGGGAAGGTGAAGACGAGGTTGAACGTCAACAGGAGCATCATCGTGCGCGCCTGTGAGATGTCGTCCGGGGTCATCGTTTGGTCAAAGAGGGCTTCAACGTTGAAGTATAGTCCCAGGCCGCCGCAAAAGGCTATTAATCCGATGATTGAGTAGACAATCAGGAACATGCCAAACATTTCCCATTGTTCGCGGGTTTTTCCTTCTGCGCGGAATTTGGAGGTGTAGCGTATAATGGCATTGCCAAACCCGAAGTCAAGTATGGTCAGGTATGCAATTACGGATGAAACGAGCGAGTATAGCCCGTATTCATTCTGTCCCAGGCATCGGAGCAGGAATGGAGTATAGGCTAATCCGACGATGGTGTTCAGCCCGATTATGACGTAGTTAAGGATTGCACCGGCTTTAATTTGGTTCATGAGCGGGAGTTTGCTTGGAGCAGGGGGAGGAGGGTTGAGGGGGATGGGAGGAAGGGGGAGAGGTCTGTTTGGAGGAGGAGGCGGGATTGGGTTTTGAGGTCTTGGCCCTGGATTTTTGGGCGGCGGGGGTTTTTGAAGTTTTGGAGCCAGGCGGCGACTTGGAGAGAGTGCCATCGGAGGGGGGCTCCGAGAAATGCTGGGTCGCGGCGTTGGATGGCTTGGTTTATGTGAGGGAAGAGGTCATAGGGGGTTATGGTTTGGTCGCCGTGGATGAGGGCGTTGAATGCTTGGAGGATGAGGGGGTTAGTGAGGGTTGAGGGGGCGGGGAGGGAGTGGGCAATTCGGTGGAGGAGGTCAATGGCCTGGACGGTCTGGAGGGCCTCGGAGGCAGAGAGGGCGGGGGCGGCTTGGATGGCTTGGTCAATCCATCGGGCGGCTTGGCCGCGGGTAGTTGCGGCCTGAGGGGAGGAGGGGGTTGCCGGGTCGTGGAGCCGGAGGGCGTTGGCCCGGGAGAATATGTCACGAGCCCGGGTGAGGAGGTCAGGGATTGAGGAGGGGGCGGGTGAGTTCATATTCTTGCGTGATGAGGAGTTGGAGCTTCGATTGCGGGGTGAGGCCGGCGATTTGTTGGAGCCCGAGGTTGAGAGGGGCGGGGTCAGAGGTCGAGAGGGCTATGATGAGTAGGACGAGTGCTTTGGTCCAGGGGTTTGTGATGATTGGGGGGAGCGAGGGGGTTAGTTTTTTGAGTTTTTGGAGGGCTTGGGTTTGTTGCCCGAGGATATGGTGAGCTCCGAGCAGGAGGGCGTCGAGTTTGGGTTGGAGTTTTTGGTTCTGCAGGGTGAGTGATTGCATCCTGGAGGTGAACACGGCGATTTGCGAGGCGAGAGGGCGGGGGAGAGGTTGGTTTTGGACTGAGAGGCGGAGAGCTTTGAGGAGGCGGGGGATGAAGTGGTCAATCTGGTCGTATTCCCTTCCGGAGGCGGGGGCGAATTGGAGGATTCTGATTTGGTCGGCGCGGATGTTGAATGCGGCGGTTGCGAGTCCTTGGTCTACTTGGAGAATTATTGTCCCGGTTTTTGAGCGGGGATTGGGGATGTAGTGTCCGCGGAGTCCGGGGAAGTCGCCGGTGATTACTTCAACGAGGTCGCCGGCGGCGATGTCGATGTCGGCGGGAGAGAAGAAGGGGAGGGTATTAGAGTAGGCGCGCGCAATGGTCATGAATTGTTTCATCTGGGGGTCGGAGATGGTTGCGTAGCGGTTCTTTCCGGCTCGGTCAATGAGGAATGCGAATCCTTGGCGCAGTGCGCAGAGTTGTTTGATTTGAGGTAGTGTACCGCGGATGAATGTGTAGAAGAAAGTCAGCGGCGCGGATCGGAATTGGATTTTTCCTTGTTTTTGAGTAGGGAGGGAGTATTTTGGGTGAAAGAGGGTGAGAGGGGCTTCCTGAGGGGAGATTGAGCGGTTAAATTTGTTGATTATTTTGTCTGCAGCGGCGCCCGGGGCGTCGGGGATGAACGTGAGTATGTGCCATTGAGGGGCGGGCTGCGGGGTTGGCATCAGGGTATAGTTTTAGATGGCTTGATTCGGGTTAACGCGCTGATTTGCAAATGGTTGTGCGTGTGATGAATCAAACTGCGGAAAAATATCTCTTGCTAAGAGATACTTTTTTCACGGCAAAGTTAATAAAAATTTCTGAGTTTTATGCTATAATTCAGATTTTTGTAAAGTTTTTTCTTTGAGCGGCGGTTTGGCGCTCGGGGATAAAATTTTATAAGTTTTATAAGATTTATAAGTCTTATAAGTCATATTATCAGGGAAGTGTGTTCATAAAAGTATCTCTTAGCAAGAGATATTTTTTTTAGAGGGCGGAGAGGATTAGGTCGTTGGCGCGGTCAATTGTTTCGTTTGATAGGGTTTGGAGGTAAATCTGGGTTGTTTTTATGGAGTCGTGGCCCATAGCTTGGCTGATGGTGTTGATTTGTATTCCTTTTGATTGAGCGGCCGAGGCCCATGAATGGCGGGCAACGTAGAGGGTTAGCGGCTGAGAGAGTCCCAGGCGGGGCATCAGTTGCTTGAGCGCGGCATTGATTTGCGCGCTTTTGTTGCGATAGGCCGAGCGGATGTTTTTTGATTGTCGTGTTAAGATTGGCAGCAGGCGCTCCGTTGGGTTTGTAGGGTATTTTTGGATTATGCGGTTTATTTGCGGTGTGATTCTGATTGTGAGGGGTTGCCCGGTTTTTTGGCGACGGTAAGTCAGGGTGTCTCCTTTTAATTGAGATTTTTTAAGGAGACACATGTCAATGAAGCTCATTCCGCGGAGCATGAAGGAGAGTATGAACACGTCGCGGGCAAATTCGAGTTGTGGTTCCTTTTTCAGGTTGAGTTGGTGCATCCGTTTGATAGTTTTTAGCGGGATTGCGCGTTTGATGGTTTTTTTGACTCCGGTGTAAACGTCGCGAAAGGGTTTGCGGTCTGGCGTGAGTCCTTGTTTTACGGCCCGATTGTAGGCTGCGCGGAGAATCCTCATGTAGAATGATGATGTGTTTTGGCATATTCCCTTGTTTGCGAGCCATGATTCGAATTGCCGGATAATGGCCGGGGTTATTTGGCTCAGGGGAATGTCGTCGCCCTGGCGGAATCGGAGAAAGGCGTTGAGAGCGGCGAGATATGTCTCGGCTGTTCGATGATGGCCGGTGGTTTTCAGGTCGGCGATAAGTGCATGGATGAATGGGGCGGTCATTTTTTTGTTTAGTGTTTAGTGTTTATGGTTTATGGTTTATGGTTTAGTGAGGGGTTTATGTGGTTATTTCAAAAAAAATTGCTAAATTTGCCGAAATTTTAAATCACATTACATAATGAAACTGACAAAATTCGCTATTGCTATGTCAATTGCTTTGACCGGATGTGGAAATCACGCTCCGGAGCATCTGAAGAGCTTGAAGGCTGATCAGATTACCGATTCCATCGCCCCGGGCGAGGATTTTTTTCTTCATGTGAATCAGCGTTGGATGACTGAAAATCCGTTGACTGATGAGTATGCACGCTTTGGCGTCTTTGACCAGCTGCGTGACACTGCCGAGGAACGTGTACGCCAGCTCGTTACGGGATTGGCTGATACGAATCCCGAGACCGGAACCGTTGCCCATAAGGTTGCTACTATTTATACTCAGGCAATGGATTCCGTGCGCCGCAATAAGTTGGGCGCTGAGCCTATCAAGGCTGACCTGCAGAAGATTGAGTCTGCTCCGGCTGATTCACTCTATCAGATTTTCCTCTGGATGCATAAGAATTATGCGTCGCCCTTCTTTGGCGCAGGCCCGATGGAGGATTTGAATGACTCAAATCAGTATGCCATGTACGTTAGCGGCGGAGGCATGAGCCTTGGTGACCGCGATTATTATCTTGAAAACGACGAGCGCAATACGGAAGTTCGCAATGCCTATAAGAAACTTATTGTAGACCAAATGGTTAACGCGGGCTATTCAGAAGCTGACGCCAAGCGCATCATGCAGAACGTCATCAAGCTTGAAACCTCTCTGGCCGAGAAGGCCTGGACCCGCGAACAGAGCCGCGACCTTCCCGCAATGAATAATCCGCGCTCGCTGGCTGAACTGAAGGAGATGTATCCTCAGGTCAACTGGGACGAGTTCTTCCCCGCAACTATGGGCATCACCGCTCCTGACCGCGTAATCGTAACTGAAATCGAACCGGTTAAGCGCGCCATGGAGCTGCTGGCCAATTCCTCAGAACGTGAACTCAAGGATTATTACCTCTGGAAATACGTCAGCCAGGCCTCTCCCTTCCTGAGCGATGACTTCACCAATGCTTCATTTGAATTCAACAAGGTTATGAGCGGAGTGAAGGAACAGAAACCCCGCTGGAAGCGCGCCCTGGCCGCCACGGAAGGCACCCTTGGCGAGGCTATCGGCGAACTCTACGTTGAGAAATATTTCCCGGCTTCAAGCAAGGAATATATGATCAATCTCGTTGAAAACCTCCGCACTGCTCTTGGCGAACACATTGACAATCTCACCTGGATGAGCGACTCAACCAAGGCCAATGCGCGCGAAAAACTCGCCGCCTTCACCGTCAAGATCGGTTATCCCGATAAGTGGAAAGACTATTCAACGATGAATATTGACCCCGAATTGAGCTATTATGAGAATATGCACAATGCGTCAATGTGGCATCAGGCCGATATGCTCTCAAAGTGGGGCAAGCCGGTGGATAAGACCGAATGGGGCATGACTCCTCAAACTGTTAATGCCTACTATAACCCGATGGCAAATGAAATCGTCTTCCCGGCAGCTATTCTTCAGGCTCCGTTCTTTGACCCCGAGGCGAGCGATGCTGAAAACTATGGCGGCATCGGAGTGGTTATCGGCCATGAAATGACCCATGGATTTGATGACCAGGGACGCAATTTTGATAAGGACGGCAACATGGTCAACTGGTGGACCGATGCTGATGCCGAGGCCTTTGCCAAGCTGACTCAGGGCCTCGTTGACCAGTTCAGCGCCGTTGAAGTTCTCCCCGGCCTCCACGCCAACGGAGCCTACACTCTCGGCGAAAACATTGCTGACCAGGGCGGCCTCCGCGTTTCAATGACCGCCTTCCTCAACTCTCAGAAAAAGAAGGGCGTCGACGTCAACTCCGAGACGGCAAAGATTGAAGGCTTCACCCCCGAACAGGTCTTCTACATGAACTATGCCAACCTCTGGGCCCAGAATATCCGCGACGAGGAAATCCGCTCGCTGACCGTCGGCGACGTTCATTCTCTCGGAAATCTCCGCGTCAACGTCAGCCTGCGCAATCTTGAACCCTTCTTCCGCGCTTTCGGAATCAAGGAAGGCGACAAGATGTGGCGTCCGGAAGAAGAACGCATCATCATTTGGTAAACTTTTTATTGAAATCAATCGTTTTAAGATTAAAAAGGAGGCTCGGATTGCCATTAATGGCCTGATGAGTCTCCCGGAATCTTAAAACATACAGTAACCATTAATTTAAGTAAAAAACTATGCCACAGAAAATTGAACCGGGTAAGTTCGTAGAAGTTGCCTATGATATTTATGATGTGAAAGCCGACGGCTCTGAAGAAAAAATCCATGAAGTTCCCGCCTCTGACCCTGAAAAGTTCATCTTCGGCGTGACGCCTCATATGCTTCCCTCGCTGCTTGACGCCCTGGAAGGAAAGACTGACGGCGACTGCTTTGACGTCACGATGACTCCTCAGGAAGGATTTGGCGAATATAACGATGACTTCGTGCGCATTGAAGAACTTCCCAAGGAAATCTTTGAAGTTGACGGCAAGATTGACCCCGAGCAGATTCACCCCGAAGCTAAAATCATGCTCCAGACCAACATGGGTCAGCCCGTTCCCGCCACGGTAATCGAGATTCAGGACAAGAGCGTCCGCGTTGCCGTTGACTTTAACCATCCCCTTGCAGGCAAGACCGTTAAGCTCGTGGGTAAAGTAATCAAGGTCCGCGAGGCTACAGCTGAAGAAATTGCCATTCAGCAGGCTCAGGCCGGCGGATGTGGTTGCAACGGCGGCAGCTGCGGCGAGGGCTGTGACTGCTCCGACAAAGGCTGCAACTGTGATAAATAAACTGCCTGAAGAGTTTGTCGCCTGCATTTTGGGCGACTCATCCATACCTGACCCGCAGGGATTACTCGACGAATTGGCGTCGGGCAATCCCTGCGTTGCCATTCGCCATAACCGCCTGAAAGGCTCCCGGCCCGCTGATGGTGCCGACCTTGTCCCATGGTGCAACCGGGGCGAATATCTGGCCGAGCGTCCGCAGTTTACTTTTGACCCGCATCTCCATCAGGGCCTTTACTATGTTCAGGATGCCTCATCAATGGCTCTGGCCGCCGTGATTGAATCCCTGGGCCTTGACCGCCCGGTTCAATATCTTGACTGCTGTGCCGCCCCCGGCGGAAAGACCACTGCGGCGATTGATGCTCTCCCGGCCGGCTCCTTCATCGTGGCCAATGAGGCGGAACCCGCTCGCGCCGCGGCCCTGGATGAGAATTTAATGCGCTGGGGCTACCCTGATGTGGCCATCACCGTTGGTCCCGCCCAGCGCCTCGGGCGTTTGCCTGAGGGTTGTTTTGACGTGATAGGGGCCGATGTTCCCTGCTCCGGCGAGGGGATGATGCGCAAGGACCCCAAGGCCATCGAGCAATGGAATCCGGGCCTCGTGGAGTCATGTGCGCGCCTTCAGCGCGACATTCTCAGCGCCGTCTGGCCTCTGCTTCGCCCGGGAGGATACATGATTTACTCCACCTGCACTTTTGCGGCGGCTGAAGATGAAAATCAGGTCCGATGGCTGGCCGACGAGTTTGGCGCCGAAGTGATGGAGCTTCCCCCGATGCCGGGAGTGGTCAATGGCCATTTCTTCCCTCATCTGGTCCGGGGCGAGGGCCTGTTTATGGCTCTCCTGCGCAAACCCGGCGAATCCGTCCGCCCGGCGCGCCGGCTGACTGAAAAGGACCTGGCCAAGGCGACCAAACTCTTGCGCTACGGCTCTATCGACACCGAGCCGAAGGGGCGTGACGTAATTCCTTCTCATGCTGCGGCTCAGCGTTATGACTTTGATGCCTCAAAATGGCCGCAGGCCGAGGTTGACCGCCCCGCCGCCCTGCAGTTTCTGCATCGTGATGCAATTACTCTGCCGGAGGGAACTCCCCGCGGGCTGACGCTGCTCACTTATGATGGCCGCCCGTTAGGATGGGTCAATAACCTGGGCTCGCGCGCCAACAATCTCTTGCCGCGCAATCTAAGAATCCTTTCGCGTTAATCAGCCGCCTTGGCAACTACTCCAAGCGATTTGCGTCCGTTCAGAGCAATTCTGAGCGGCGCTTTCATTCTGACCAGTCTGATGTTTTCCGTCTCGAAATCGGCCGGCAGAGAGTTCAGATAGTCAACGTCATAGTAGCCGGAAGCGCCGTCAATGGTGAAGTAACCCACCCCGATGCTCGTCAGGTTCTGGAAGAAGTGAGTGCCCTGGCTCGGCTCAATCCGGTAGCCCGGAAGGGAACACTCGGCAATGAGCCGGGCGCCGCTGATGTGAGGCCACTTGACGGGAATCCCTAATGCGGGGTCTGATGAGCCCCAGCGCCCCGGACCGATGAGGACATAAGGCTCTTCCGCGGCGACGAGTTCACGGTTCAGCTTCTCGATTTCGCGCGCAATCAGCGGAGTGTTGGCTGAATTGAAGGTCTCCGGTTTGACGTAGACAATGGTGCTTACGTTCTCGATATTTCCGTTGCCCAAGGCCGTTTGCGAGCGCAAAATCAGCTCTGAGTCGGGGAGCGAGAGCACCGTTTCATCGCCAACTTCTTTCTTGTCGACAATCGGACGAATCTGGAGCCAGTAAATCGTGCCTTTGTTCTGCCCGTTGACCACTCCGGCAAACTCAATCTCCACGGGGCGGGCCATTTCGCGCTGCCCCGTGCGGAGCATGAAGTCAGCCGCCTGAGCCAAGGGGAAAGAGCCATGATTCAGCATATTGGCAAAGGTGACCACCTTGCGTCCCGCTCCGGCGTCCGTGTCGCGGATAATCTGGTCGTTGACGTCGAAGGTGCTGACCATGTATTTCAGCGACCCGGTTTGGGCCACTTGCTGCACCCTGAGCGAGCGGATGTTGAATCCGTCGTCGGCCGTGAAGTCTGAGGGCGCCGAGGGGGTCATGTCCAGGGCCATCATTCGGGTCTGGGTATCGCGCAGAGCCAGGTCAAGAGTCGATGTCTGGAGCACTTTCGAGGGGTGGCGCGGGGAGAACCTGAGCGCTGTGCCCCCTTCGACGATGGTCTTGCCGAGGCCCACGGCAACCTGCACCACTCCATCCTCAGCCTTTTCCTGACCTAAGGGGTAATAATTCAGCGAGCGACCAACTCCGGAAAATGACGGAAAATAGAGCTCCGAGTGCATCACCCCGACCACTTCCTGAATGATGACGGCCATTTTTTCCTGGTCGATGACATTGGATGTGGCCGTCATGTAAGCCTTTGAATCAGCATAAAAGACGGAAGCGTAGACCGACTTGATAGCATCTGAGAGCATGCGGAAAGTCCGGTCAGCCTCGTCCGGCCGATTGGGTATCATATAAGTTGAATAGACTCCGGCAAATGGCTGATAATGACTATCCTCAAGGAGCGATGATGAGCGGATGGCCAGCGGCTTGTCCATCACTTCAAGCAGGGCGCGCAAGTCATCATTGAGCCGCTCCGGGAGCTTTGCGGCTATGAATGAAGCATGGATTTGCTCGTCAGGCACATCGCTCAGCGCCAGCGGATAGAGGTCATTTTCAGCCATGAACTCATCAAAGAGGTCAGTGCAGAGAACCACTGTCCTGGGAATAGTGATATTGACCTCCGTCTCACAGATAGCTTCACATTGCGGATGCTTCTTGATTATGGAGTCAATGAAGGCGAGGCCGCGCCCTTTGCCCCCCATCGAGCCCTGCCCGATGCGCGCAAAGTTTGAGTAGCGGTCAAAGCGCTCCTTGCGAAACACGGCAACCACGCCGCGGTTCTTCATGCGCCGGTAGCGCACAATGGCCTCCAGAAAATGGAGCCTCGCCGCCGGAATCTCCTCTAACGAGCGGGTCCTATGGCTCTTAATTACTTCCGCAATGGGAAACATTGCGCGCGAATAGAGCCAGCGCGAAATGTCGTTACGCAGGCAGTGATAAAACAGCGTCTTATCCGGAATCTCCATCATTTTATATTGGAGATCTTTGAGCGAGGTGATGCGCATGATTTCAGCGCCCGTGTCAGGGTTGCGCATAATGAAGTCGCCAAACCCGAAGTTATCAGTGATTGCCACTCCAAGGTCAAGGGGGAGCTTCTTGGAGTTCTTATCAAGGAAAATCCCGTTGAAGTCGCTTACTTTGGAGGCATTTTCAGTCTCGGAACTCTCAACGATTATCGGCAGATAGGGGTCCTTCTCCCTCAGCATGCGGGCCAATTCAAGTCCGGCCTGCGGGTCTTTTTCGCCATTGCGCTTGAAGGAGACATCCGTGATGACTCCGAGCATGTTTTCGCCATAGCGGTCATAGAGCTCACAGGCTTCTTCATAGTCGCGCGCGAGGATAATCTTGGGGCGTCCGCGCATGCGGAGCATCTGCTCGTGTTCATTGAGCGCCTCGGTGCTGAATTCGCGGCTCTGTTTGAGCAGGAATTTATAGAGATGGGGCAGCACCGAGCTATAGAATCTGACGGAGTCCTCAACGAGCATGATGGTCTGAATCCCTACGGTGTTGACGTCATGGTCAGCGTTCATCTTGTCCTCCAGGAGCTTGATGATGGCCAGCAGGAGGTCAACGTTGCCGAGCCATGAGAAAACGTAGTCCACTGCTGAGAGGTCTTCATTCTCCAGGCGGCGGCTCACTTCCTTGCTGAATGGCGTCAGCACAACTATCGGAGTTTCAGGCGCGGCGGTCTTGATTTCTCTGAGCCCATTGAAGGTTTCGCTCAGGTCCGGTCCCGGCATTGCTATGACAAGGTCAAAATGCTTGCTCGCCATGGTTTCGAGCGCCTCCATCGGGTCAGACACTCGGGTTACTCGCGGCGGGGATGACAGATTCAGCGAGACATACTCAAAGTAGAGTTGCTCCTCAACTCGGCCGTCTTCCTCCATCATGAAGGCATCATAAGGCGACGCAATCAGCAGGACGTTGAAAATTCGGCGCTGCATGAGTTGATTGAACGCCGTGTCTCGCAGATAGAGCTGCGAGCCGCTGGTTGCCGGGACATTCGGGGTCATTTCTGCTCGAGTTGAATGGTTTGCGGTTGCTGTGAAATTATTCCGTGGAGCAGGGCATCGGTATTGACTACGGGAGATTTTACCAGCTCGGGAATATTGAAGGTGCGGAGGAATTCCTGATAGAAGTCAGGAGCTTTCTGCGGCAGGCAGAAGGGCGTTGCGGCGCGTCCGGTTTCGGGATCAAATGCCGCAAAATAGGGGCGCGCCCAAAGTCCGTCCATGCGCTTGGAGGAGAACACGAACCATCGGCCCGAGGAGTCCCAGCTATGGTAACTTTCAATGCTCCCGGAGTTTACCTCGTCGAGCTTGCGCCATTGGCCGGTACGCAGGTCCATGATGCAAAGGTCGGCCTCCGGATGCCAGATGGAGAAGTTGCCATAATCCGAGCGGGTAAACATCAGCCAGCGGCCGTCGGGCGAGCAGCGCGGAAAGCTCACCGAGGCGCTGTCGGCCGCGGCCGCATAGAGCACTTTCAAGTCTGAGAAACGGCCTGTCGATGCGTCAAACCCGATTGAGCAGAGGTCATAACGGACTGAATCCAGCGGAGTGGTGTCGCTGACGCCGTTGGCCCGGCAGAAGAATATCGTCTTGCTGTCAGGCGACCAGTTGGGGAAGGTCTCGATATAGTCTGAGCCGCAGATTGTCGAGTCGGAGTAGGCCTGATGGGTTTCAACGTCATAGACCATGAGGTCAGCAGCGCGGTCAACCACTTCAATCGGCTTCGAGCCGGAGGAGTGGAAAACCTGGCCGACGTCGTTGGCCGAGAAGGCGATGAAGCGCCCGTTGGGGCTCCAGCCCGGATAGGTCGCGCCATGGTTTGAACCGTTGAATTTGGAGTTGATTTTCTCTACTTTGCCGTTGCGCGAAATCAGGGTGCCTCCCTGAGGACCGCGCACATGAATCATCAGCCCTTGCTCCGGATTTCCGGCTGAAAAATTATGGCAGTTGATACACTGGCGGTCAAAGTCCTTATTCTCCAGTATCGGCTTCTGGTCATAATTGGTCAGGTTGCGCTCGTAGATTCCAATGGAGCTCCAGAGTTCATAGCCCGGATAGAGCAGACGATAGCAGAGATATTCGTCAATGGGGTAGGGGCTTACAGGAGAGGCCTGAACCGTCTGGTCAAGCATCCAGTGGCCGCCGATGCTGGCCATCACCCGGAAGTAAATGTTCTGTCCCTTGGCGCTTTCCAGGAGCTTTTGCCATTTTTTCAGGGGAATGCTGATTTTGCCGTCGCGCCCGGCCTTGACTTGAATCACGGGCGACTCGCCTTCGCGACCCAGTTGGACCATATATCCGGCGATATTGTCGGCGGCGTTGCTCTCGAGGGTAAACGCCGGGGCGGCAATGTTGACCGGAAATGTTGCTCCCCGATATTCGGGAGTCATCTTGATAGGGTCATTCATGATGCCCTCCGGCTCCACAATCTTGGAGCAGCCACAGAGGGCCATGGCTATAACTATGTAGATCAGTTTTTTCATAAGTAGGTTTCAATAATTAGTTTATATTAAGATTCGAGACTGATATTCGCAAGATTTGGACTTAGGAAGAATGAGTTATGGGGTTCCATAATGATTGATGAGTAAGTTCGAAGATTGCAATAGCAGTCCGAAGATTGATATAAACTAATTATCGAAACCTACTTAAGTGGCGGTTTAGAATTTAAGTTCACGTCCATGAGGGCTTACGCGCTGAACGTAGTACCAGTAAGTTTGTCTCTGAGCCGGAGTGAACCGCGCATTTTGTCCCTTGTTGAGTTCAAGAACAAATTCGCGGAATCGCTGTTCGGTTTCGGGCGATATCCTGTAGCCGTCGGCCTGCAGTTGCGCCTCGCCTATCTGGCTTTGAACCAGGACTAAGCCTTGCTCTACCAGTGGAGGCATATAGCCCTCTTCCGGCATTGGCCAGAACTCTTTGAGGTTGCGGTAAAATGCTCCTAAGTTGTTGGCCAGGAGGAAATAGGCCGCGGCATATTCCCGCGCCATTTTGTTCTGAGGGTCTGAGAGCAGAATGTATCGCAGGTCAGCGCCCAGATTGAGCACATTGTCCCAGCGGGCGGGGTCCTGAGGAGTGTCCGCAAGGGCATTCTTGAGTCCGTCAACTTCGCCGGATGCGAGCTGCCGGTCAAGCTCGCGCGCGAGCCCGCGATAATATAATGTGTGGCGCAGAGGCGCTATGAATTTCTTCGCCTGCTCCTCTTTGCCTTGAACAATGCAGTAACGGGCAAGGTTGCTCAGATGGGTTGCCGTTTCGCCCCAGCCAACCAGGGCTTCAAACTCCCAGTGTTGGGCGGCATTGACGGCTCCTAAGTCCTCATAGACGTAGCCGCCGAATTCCGCACAGTGCCGGTCTGATTCCCAGGGGAAAAACAGAGTCTTCACTCCAAAGGTCTGAGGATAGTCCATCAGGTTAGTCAGCAGCTTCCCCTGATGATAGAGGGCCATGGCGCGGAAGTAGCTCATCAGATGGTTTCGTGTGCCCTCGGCCGCATAATCCTGAGTGATCTCGTAGAGTTTATCCCAATCTTTTTGTTTGAGGGCTCTTTCAGCCTCAATCATCACTCGCTCTGAATGACGCTGCTTGATGCGCTCTTCGCGGCTGAATGTGCGCGTGCGCCCATTTTTGAGCCCCACTTCTTTCGGGGCGGTGGAGTCCTGATATCCCTTATAGGAGTAAATGCCAAGGGCGGCAAGGCTTATGAGCAGCCATATCCAGGGGCGTTTCCCCTCGGGAGCAGCGTTCAGGGCCTGATAGCGCCGACGGATGACCGGCACAAAGCGCGATAATATCAATGAAACAATCCAAAGCCCCAGAACGCAGGCAAATATCTTGACGGCTCGCTCCGGAAAGATATCAACGCTGACCGTTGAGAAAAACATCATCACTGACGGGATGCCGCTGACGCAGATATAGTCACGCAAGCCGGTCAGCCGGCGCCAGGCGTTGAGGGTCAGGAAATAAACGCCTACTTCCAGTGTCGTCCAGATTATAGCCCCGAGCCAGGTCCAGTAACTGAACTGAACAATAAACTCGGTCAGCAGATAAAAAAGGCCATGCTCATGGAGCGTCTCCCGCAGGTAAGGGCCGAAGAACCGGAAGAGATGATGCTGCTCATGGAAGTAAATTACGTATTCGTAAGTGGTTAAGTAGGCTATCATCAAGCAGATAGCCATCACCGAGGCAATAATGTATTTTTGATACTTTCTCATCATAGATGCAAAGTTACGAAAAAAAATTAAAAAAACTTGCAGAAATATTTGCAAGATTCAAAAATTATTCCGAACTTTGCACCCGTAAAACAACAATCCACCCTGCCTTGTGGTGTAATGGTAGCACGTCGGATTCTGGTTCCGCCTGTGAGGGTTCGAATCCTTCCAAGGCAACAAAAGCTGAGCTTCCCGCTCAGCTTTTTTGTTTTATCTCCCCGTTTTTTTTGATGTTAACATTGTTTAACACGAAGGGGCCGTATTTTTGCCCGCTGATGGCTTAACTTTGCCCCCTGTAACGTTTAACTGTTTATTCATCAAGATTATGGCAACTTACATTCTTTTTTGGAATCCCGACATCTCCAGTTATACTAAGGAGCGCTTCCTGGGCGATTTCTCAGCTGGAGATAACGTTGGCAACTGGAGCTTCTATGAGCATGATGACGTTCGCACCGAGGATGTCTTCTATATGGTGCGATGTGGCGAGGGGAAAACCGGCATTGTCATGCGCGGCGAAATCACTTCCGCTTGCTATCATGATAGTGACTGGTCGCCTAAAAATCGCCGTAACATCTATTATGCCGACATCTTCCCATACTGTACTATCAATCCATGGTCTGACGCCCCGATGCTGACCCCCGAAATTCTCACAGAGGCCATTCCTGACTTCAACTGGTTTGGCGGGCACTCCGGGCGGCGCATTTCTGACGAGATGGCCTCCAAACTTGACGAGCTCTTTTATGCTTATCTTGATGAGAACCCGTCAATGTTCTGCCGCGGCGATGCTACTTACACATATTCTCTGGAAGAAGAATTGCCGGAGGAAATTCAGGAGAAGATGCTCGCCCGCAGCGAGGGCTCTTGTGAGGTCTGCGGTTACTCTTACAGGAAGGTCTTCGGCGACGCTGTCAACGATGAATATTTCCCCCGGATTAAACCCTCAATCCTTCAGTCTCCTGGCCTTAATCGCCTGTTCTATAACATCTGTCTTAACTGCTATCGGGTTCCTGACCGCACTTTGGCAGCCAAACTCCTCAATAAATAAAAAAACACACACTCTCCTCTCCTCCTGCCGGGCTAATCCTAAGCCCGGCACATTTTTTTATGGGCTGAAAGCGCGGAGAAGTTAAAAAAAATTCGTACCTTTGCACTTTCAAAATCATATCACGTGGATACAAAGTATATTTTTGTTACCGGAGGAGTAGTCTCCTCGCTTGGTAAAGGTATCATTTCTTCCTCGCTCGCGTGTCTGCTCAAGGCGCGCGGTTTCCGTGTCACTATCCAGAAATTTGATCCTTATATAAATATTGACCCGGGCACTCTAAATCCCTATGAACATGGCGAATGTTATGTCACGGTCGATGGCCATGAAGCCGACCTTGACCTGGGACATTATGAGCGCTTCACCAATATTCAGACCACTCGCGCCAACAATATTACCAGCGGTCGCATCTTCCAAAACGTAATCAATAAGGAGCGCCATGGCGAATATCTCGGCAAAACCGTCCAGATTATTCCTCACATCACTGACGAAATCAAGCGTAACGTCACTCTGCTTGGCGAAACCGGAAATTTTGACTTCGTTATTACGGAAATCGGGGGCACTGTCGGTGATATTGAGTCGCTGCCGTTTCTGGAGGCCGTGCGCCAACTCAAGTGGGAACTCGGCGATGATGCCTGCTGCGTCCATCTGACTTATGTTCCTTATCTCGGAGCGGCCAAGGAGCTGAAAACCAAGCCTACGCAACATTCCGTCAAGCAGTTGCAGCAATTGGGCATACAGCCTGACATCCTCGTGCTTCGTACGGAAAAGGATATTCCCCAAGAAATGCGCCGCAAGATTGCGCAGTTCTGTAATGTCGCTCCTGACGCCGTAGTCCAGAGTGCCGATGCGCCGAGCATCTATGAGGTCCCCGTCAGAATGCACAATCAGCATCTCGACGAAATCCTTCTTCGCGTTTGCAACGTCAGCAATGCTCCGGAGCCCGACATGGAGGCCTGGTATAAGTTCCTCAATCATATGGTTGAAGCCAAGGAGGAAGTAACCATTGGACTCGTTGGCAAATACGTTGAGCTTCAGGATGCATATAAGTCTATCAATGAGGCCCTTTTCCAGGCCGCTACTTATAATGACCGCCGCCTGAACCTCATCTCGATCCATTCCGAGCATCTCCATGAAGGCAACGTCGATGAAAAACTCGCCCAGATGGACGGCGTAATCATCGCCCCCGGATTTGGTTCACGTGGCATTGAAGGAAAGTT
Source organism: Bacteroides sp. (assembly GCA_014802435.1). Taxonomy (GTDB): domain Bacteria; phylum Bacteroidota; class Bacteroidia; order Bacteroidales; family Muribaculaceae; genus UBA3263. The sequence continues at coordinate 110,277 of JAAVCG010000032.1, forward strand.
CGTCGCCCTGAAATGGTGTCGCGAACATGATGTGCCCACGTTTGGAATCTGCCTCGGTATGCAGTGCATGGTCATTGAATTTGCCCGCAATGTACTCGGCCTTAAGGACGCTAACTCAACGGAGATGCAACCCTCCACTCCTCATAATGTCATTGACCTGATGGAAGAGCAAAAGAGCGTGACCGATATGGGCGGAACAATGCGCCTCGGAGCCTATGATTGCGTCTTGCGCCCCGGCTCGCGTGCCGCCATGGCCTATGGCGCCGAAAACGTCCGCGAGCGCCATCGCCATCGCTTTGAATTCAATAATAATTACCGTGCCGCATTTGAGCAGGCCGGCATGAACTGCGTCGGCGAAAATCCTGAAACTCACCTCGTTGAAGTGGTTGAAATCCCTGAGAAACGTTGGTTTATCGGCACTCAGTATCATCCCGAATATTCTTCAACCGTTCTCTCCCCTAATCCGATTTTCCTTGACTTCATTAAAGCCGCAATTTCATTTCACAAAGAAAAAAACAGCAATAAATAATGGATAAGAACACTCTCATTGGCATCCTCCTGATGGGTGCTATCATCTTCGGCTTCATGTATCTTAACAAGCCCTCCGCCGAAGAAATCGAGCGCCAGCGCCAGGAACAGGCCGACAAAGCGGCCGATGAAGAGCGCCGACGCGCCGAGGCCGAACAGCAGGCCCTCACCATCCCTGAAATCACTGCCGCCGATGTGACTGCCCTCCGCTCCGGCCTCGCACTCTATGGCCGCGAACAGGCTGATGGGTCACGTCAGTTTAAAACCGAGGATTATGACCTCCGTCTGGTCAATGACTCTACTCTGGTGGGAGAAGTAATCACCCCCGCCGGCGCTGTCAAGGTCAACGACGTAATCGCCGGTAACTTCCCCGAGGAAATGGCCACTCGCCAGAAGGCCGATGCTGCCCGCGCCCTGCTCGACGCCAAGTCACAGCTCGCCCGATATAAAAACTTTGCCGGATACCTCAGCGGTCAGGAAGAAATCGTCGGCCTTGAAAACAATGTCATCGCCCTCAAGCTCTCTAATCGCGGAGCCCAGATCAGCAACGTAATCCTCAAAGACTATAAATGTTACATCAATCCGGACACAACCCTTATTCAGCTCTGGGACGGTGACCAGAACAATTATGCCTTCACCCTGCGCAGCGATAGCGAGAAGTTTGAGTCTGACTCATTCTTCTTCACTCCCGTCCTCGAATCTGACTCTACTGTCCTGATGAAACTCGACCTGGGCGGCGACGCCTGGTGGGGTATCCGCTATACTCTCCCGGAGGCCGACGGATATATCGTCAAGATGGACGTCGTGCAGCATAACATGGCCGCCGCCGGAGTCATTCCCGCCGGAGTCAGCACAATGGAATTCAGCTGGCGCCAAACCATGCAGAGATTTGAGCGCGGTCGAATGTTTGAAGAACGCAACTCCGCTATCTATTATAAGGAACAAGGCGAAAAACCTGATGACCTCACCTCTCAGGGCAATGCCGACAAGGAAATTGACGCTCCCATCAAATGGATTGGCTTCAAAAATCAGTTCTTCAGTTCAATCCTGATTGCCGACGGTCAGTTCAACGCCGGAACAAAACTCAAATCCGTCGACCTCAAGGACAGCCTGACCGCCCTCAAAAACATGTCCGCAACCTCGCAGGTAGACTATGCCGTCAGCCGTGACTCCGTCGCCTCATTCAACTGGTATCTCGGTCCCAACCTCTATCCCGTCCTGAGAGATATGGACCGCATCTCCCCCTCTGAGGACCTGCAGCTCACCCGTGTGATTCCCCTCGGATGGTCCCTCTTCCGCTGGATCAACACCGGCGTAATCATCCCCGTCTTTACCTTCCTCTCCAAGTATATTGTCAACTATGGCATCATCATCCTCCTGCTGACAATCTTCATTAAACTCGTCCTCTTCCCCTTCACTTTCAAGACCTTCAAGAGCCAGGCCAAGATGCGCCTCCTCGCCCCGGAAATCAAGGAAATCAATGAGCGTTATCCCGGTCAGGAACAGGCTCTCACACGCCAGCAGAAGACTATGGAACTATACTCCCGAGCCGGTGCTAACCCCATGGGCGGGTGTCTCCCGATGCTCCTCCAGATGCCTATTCTGATTGCTATGTTCTCATTCTTCCCCAGCGCAATCGAGCTCCGCGGACAATCTTTCCTCTGGGCTCATGACCTTGCCGCTCCTGATGCCGTAATCACCTGGAAAGCCAATATCCCCATCATCTCCTGGATTTTCGGAAACCATCTGAGCCTCTTCTGCCTCCTGATGACCGCCACTAACATTGTCTACAGCAAGATTACTATGGCCTCGCAGCCCGGCGGACAGTCAATGCCCGGAATGAAACTCATGACCTACGGCATGCCCCTGATGTTCCTCTTCTGGTTCAATAACTATGCCGCAGGCCTCAGCTACTATTACTTCCTCTCGCTCCTGATTACCATCATCCAAACCTACGTTATCCGCCACTGGGTTATCGACGAAGACAAAGTTCGCGCCGAAATGGCTGAAAATGCTAAAAAGCCCAAAAAGAAATCCGGATGGCTCGCCAAGATGCAGGAAGTACAGCGCCAGCAGGAACAACTGATGCGCGAACAAGCTAAACAACAATCTAAAAAACGCCGCTAATCACCCCCCCATCTTATTTTTCTGACGATGAGCAACCAACGATATGACCTCCGAGGAGTCTCCGCTACTAAGGAAGACGTCCATTCAGCTATCAAAAACATTGATAAGGGTCTCTTCCCCAAGGCCTTCTGCAAGATTATCCCCGATATTCTTGGCGGCGACCCCGAATTCTGTAACATCATGCATGCCGATGGCGCAGGAACAAAATCAAGCCTTGCCTACGTCTACTGGCGCGAAACCGGCGACCTTTCCGTCTGGAAAGGTATCGCCCAGGATGCCCTCGTGATGAACATTGATGACCTTCTCTGCGTCGGCGCTACCTCCGGAATCCTTGTCAGCTCCACAATTGGACGAAACAAGCACCTCATCCCCGGAGAAGTTATCGCCGCCATCATCAACGGCACCGAAGAACTCCTCGCTGACCTCCGCGCCCACGGAATCGACATCCACTCCACCGGAGGCGAAACCGCCGACGTCGGTGACCTCGTCCGCACCATCATCGTGGACTCTACTGTAACCTGCCGTATGCCCCGCAATCAGGTCATTGACAACGCCAACATCGCCGCCGGAAACGTTATCGTCGGGCTCGCATCTTATGGCCAAGCAGAATATGAAGACGCCTACAACGGCGGAATGGGCTCAAACGGTCTCACTTCCGCCCGACATGACGTCTTCGCCAAATACCTCGCCGAAAAATACCCCGAAAGCTTCGACGCTGCCACTCCCGACGAACTCGTCTACTCAGGCTCTGTCCGCCTCACTGACCCCACTGAAGTCGAAGGAGTTGACGCCGGTAAACTCGTTCTTTCCCCAACCCGCACCTATGCTCCCCTCGTCAAGGCTCTCCTCGACAAGATGCGCCCCCGAATCCACGGTATGATTCACTGCTCCGGTGGCGCACAAACCAAGATTCTGCATTTCCTCGCACCCGGCCTACACGTCATCAAAGACAATCTCCTCCCCGTTCCCCCGCTTTTCAACCTCATTCAGCGCGAATCAGCAACTGACTGGGCCGAAATGTATAAAGTCTTCAACATGGGAACCCGCATGGAAATCTACGTCGACCCCGCCGACGCCCAACTCGTCATCGACACCGCCGCCTCATTCGGCATCCCCGCCCAAATCATCGGCCGCGTCGAACCCGGCACAAACCCCAACGCCCCAACCCTAACCATCACCTCCCCCCAAGGCACCTTCACCTACTAAAAAAAATCCGCCAAGTCCGCCCAGTCAAACCAGTCCGACAAGTCCGACAAGTCCGACTCGTCCGACAAGTCCGACTAAAAATCATCAAACATATCGTAATCATCCTGCTCCTCATGGAAATCATCATATGATCGGAAATCATATGAAAATCCATGAGGAGCATCATTCTTGTGATCAGACTCATGCTTCTCCATGCGATCATACTCGCCAACCAACCAGCGAAACAAGAAAAAATCACCGATCCATTTCCAAATCCTCATAATCGTTCGTTTAAATCGTTATATATAAATTTTAATTTTTCGCCGCAAAGATAGCAACATCAGGGGCATAAACCAAACCCACCCAAGTTAAAAAACGTTAACCCCCCAATCTGCCCTCCTCACCCATGGAAAGGCGCTGTCGCAAAGCCGGGATTCTTCAGGCCTGATTATGGTGGTCAAGAAAGAATTGCTTTTGCCGTTCAATCTCTCGGCGAAGTTCATCCTCCGTTGGCATATAGGTCATGTACTTGGCCGCAAAAAGTTGATTGCTATCATTCAGTACTGAATATTTTGCAATGGTAGAGTCTGTATCCGTGCATAAAAGTACTCCGATTGTAGGATTATCGTCGGGCCCTTTAATTAAGTCATCATACATTCTGACATACATATCCAGTTGACCTACATCTCCGTGGGTCATTTTGTGAGTTTTTAGCTCAAAAATAACAAATCGCTTCATGCGGAAGTTATAGAAAACGAGATCAATATAGAAATCATCCATATCCGTCGAGATATGTTGCTGCCTTTCCACAAAGGCAAATCCTCTGCCGAGTTCAAGGATGAATTTTTCAAGATTATCAATTAGAGCCTGTTCAAGCTCTGACTCTGAAAAATGGCTATCGGGTTTGAAGCCCATAAATTCTGCAACCGTTGGATTTTTGATATATTCCAATGGGTCAGAATCATTATATGGAGCTTTAGTTATCGGAAGAATATCCTTCGGATGTTCCCTTTGGTCTGCAAGTCTGCGTTCATAATATTGGGAGCAGATATTTCGGTCAAGGGTTGTTGTGCTCCACATATCTTTTGATGCTTGGCTCATATACCAAAGGCGAGCTTCCGTATTTGTTACTGATAACAAACGTCGGATGTGTGTCCACGTTAAATTGTGTACGAGCTCGTTCACAATTTGAATGTCGTTAAAAAGCAAGTAAAACTTACGAAAATGTTCTAAATTACGTTTATTGTAACTTGCTCCATACTCATGTCTCAGCTCCTCAGCCAATCCGGCAATAAGTCGGGAGCCGTATTCCGCGCGAACATTCCCTTTTTGTTCTTCCTCAACAATGCGGCGACCGATATTCCAATATGTGGCCAGTGCAATAGCACTTGCGGTTGAGAACGCTTGTTGACGGCCATTATCAATAATTTGGCGAACATCAGAAACAAATTCCGTTGGTATATGTATTATTGCTTTCTTCTTTGCCATTTGACTTTATTAGATTATTAGTTACGATGCACCAAAGTTACAAATTTATTTTGAAATTTCCATTGGCGGGGATTAGCGGAGGAGGGGGAGGGTGAGGGCGTCGGCAAGGAGCCAGTCTGGTTCGGAGATGCGGAGGTTGCCTTGGGGGGTGGGGGAGAGGTGGCTGCGGGCGTAGAGGAGTTCTTTTTCAGTGAGGAGGGCGGGGTTGAGGCCTCGGGCGGTTCTGAGGGCGGTCATTATGACGTCGTTATGGCGCTCGGTCGCGGTTTCAGGGTCTGTTTGAAACGCTCCGGCGGGATTGTTCATATAGACGGGCAGATTTGGCGGATTGAAGCTGCGTAAGGCGCCGTCAAAGCTGTGGGCGCCGGGTCCCAGACCCAGGTAAGGTGTTGAGTCCCAATAGGCTGAGTTATGCCGGGAATGGAATCCGGGTCGGGCAAAGTTTGAAATCTCATAGTGCTCAAATCCGGCGCCGCGCGTCAGCGAGCAGAGGGCGTGATACATCCGGACTACTTCATCTTCGTCGGTTTCCTGAATCTTTCCCGTCATCAGTCGGGTATGGAGCAGGGTGCCGGGTTCATAGCTCAGGGAGTAGGCCGAAAGATGCTCGGGGGCGAGTTCGAGGAGGCCTTCAAGGGATTGGTGCCATGACCGGAGAGTCTGGCCGGGGAGCCCGTAGATGAGGTCAAGGGAGATGTTTGAAAATCCGGCGCGGCGGAGCGTATGAAACGCCTCAATGGCCTGAGCAGCAGAGTGTCGGCGCCCAACGGCCGAGAGCTCTGAGTCAATGAGTGACTGCACACCCATGCTCACTCTGTTAGCGCCGGCGCTGAGCCAGAGTTCGGCGGCACGGGGGGAGACGTCTTCCGGGTTCACTTCAATGGTGCGTTCGCCTGCCGAGAGGGCAAAGAAGGGGGCGAGCAACTGCGGCGGCATCGTTGAGGGGGTGCCTCCGCCAATGTAAACCGTCTGATATTCCGGGGCTAACGTGCGGGCCTCGAGTTCGCGGCTGAGGGCCGCGGCATAGTCTTGCGGGGCGAATCCGCGGAGCGGCCCCGAATAGAAGTCGCAGTAGGCACACTTATGTCGGCAAAAGGGAATATGAACGTAGAGTCCGGCCATAAGCGGGTGGTGGGTTAGACGAGGCAGGTCGTTTTAAAAGGACAGTAATTACAGGGCGAGCCTGTTCCGGCGGTCAGGCCGGTTTTGCGGAAGGGCACTTCGGGATTAAAAATCTCCTCAATCATGCTGCAAAACAGCGGCTCAAACCAGTCGGCCACCTGCGCATATGAAAGCAGCGGGACGGGCTTTTGGCGTGATTCCTTGAGGTTGAGCGGCGGGAAGGTGGAGCCGTCGGTCGGAGTCTGGCGAATCTTATAAATCAGCGGCTGCATCTCGTCATTTTCCGCGCCGATAAGTGATTTATAGGCAAAGCAATATGTCAGCAGCTGGAAGATACCTTCGCGATGAGTGTAGCGGCCCGGAGGCATCAGGTTCGAGGGGTTGAAGTCTAATTCGTCGCTCCCGGTTTTATAGTCGACAAAGCGGAGTTTGCCTCCGGCGCGGTCCAGGCGGTCAATCTTGAGGGTGAAGTTGAGGTTAGTTCCGGAGGGGAGGTGCCAGTTTTCGGTTTTCGACATTTCGGCGTCAACGAACTCAAAAGGCACGGGTTCGGCCCGCAGCATATCCTTCATAATCTCAAGATATTCCGGGAAATAGACCTCAGCCTCGCCGGAAAGATTGCGCGAATAAGCCTGAGGGTCGTCAACTCGGAGGCCTACGTGGTTAACATTAAACGAGCGCAAAAGCTCCCGGCGGAGCATATCGTCATACCCCCCGTCAATGAGCTCCCGGATAACGGACTCGGTGATGTTTGAGGTCTTAAATTCGTCGCGCAGACGCTTATAAATCATCTCGGCGGTTTGATGGATGATGTTACCAAAGGCGAGCGCGTCAAGATTAGGCCTCCGCGGCTCTTCAGGGCGAATGTTTTCCACTCGCTCAAGGTAAAACCTCATCGGACACCCAAGATAAGTCTTTAAGGCCGAGGCTGATAGCTTATAGGTCCGTTTCTGAGCCGGGTCAGTGTATCGGAGGAGTTTCTCCATGACCTCCGGAGTCTTCTCAACCGAGTCCGGGAAGAGCGAGCGCTCACTCGGCGACGCCAGATTTGAGGCAATCACCGCGTCATTAACCGTGATTTCCACTCCCGGGAAGTCCATGTTGATAAGCTGCTCAATGAAGCGACTCTTTTCGCCGGAGCGCAGTCCGCCGGAGCGCGAATCATAAATGAGAGTCAGATTATCGGCATTAGAGAGTATGCGGAAAAAATAATATGCTGCGTCTGACTCGTAATGCTCAGCCGTCGGCAGCCCGTAGGCGCGGCGCAGCGATTCCGGAATGAAGGATTTATTGCTCACCCGCCCGGGAAAGACGGAATCATTCATTGAGAGCATCATGACGTTACGGAATCCGAGGGCACGGGTCTCGAGCACTCCCATAATCTGCAATACGTCAAACGTGAGCCCCGAAAGCGCCAGAGCCGACTGGAAGATGACTCTCTCAAGCATATGGAAGAACGTGTTTTTAACCATTTTCACTCCATATTGCTCCGTCAATTCCTTGATTTCATCTACTTGACCGTTAATCACTTCAATCACCTTGGCGTCAAGTCCGGTGAGGATTTCCGATTCAAGACAGCGCCCGAGAACGAGCCTTGTATAATCCGCCACGCAGTCAATATCATTGGGGTCACGGACCGGCGCAAGCAAATCAGCCATCACCGGAAAGTCTGCCGCCGCAAAGGCGATGGTCTCGCCGGGAAGATTAAAGAGGTTCTGCTCGTCCATCAGGTTGCGCAGGGCGGTCAATTCATCCGGACAGACGGCGCGCAGAAGCGGATTGGCCAGCAGCCGGAGTATGTCCTTACGGAAGTATTCTATGCGGCCGTCAGTATGGCGTTTGGCGCGAAGCTGTAGCCCGGCCAGCGACGCATAAAGTTGCGACACCTGAGAGTAGCGCAACGGATAACCCATCGTGACATTTATCTGCTCAAACTCCTCAGGGATAGAGGCTACGAGCGGAAGCAACGCGTCAGGCGCCGGAAGCACCAGGGCGGTATTCGACCCCCTGAGCAGCGACGCCGCAAGCTTGGCCTGACCAACGTTGGAGGCTATCCCGATGACCTCCACACGGTGCTTGCCGCCCCCCGCGGGAAGGCTGACGGCATTGAGCGAGTCGGTAAAATGCTCCTGATAGCGGGCAATGAATCGCCCCGCCTTATTGCCCGAGGCCGGATTCATCAGCGCCGGGTCATATTCCCAGTAGAAATGAGCCATGGAGGCTTTCCGGAGCTCTTCAAAAATCATGTGTTCGGCCGTCGAGAGGCGGTGGAAGCCGATGAAAACATATTTCTTCGGGTTAAACGGGAGCTTCCGCGGCCCTTCTGATTTCAGCATTTCGGCCACCCGGCGCTCGGCCATGCCCGGATAACAGAGTTTCTCCTCAAGAAGCATCCGCGTCACCTCCTGATAAATCTCAGTCATCATCTCCCAAATCTGCTTGAACTTGCGCACGGGGGCATGCTCGTCGGAGCCTATGTGGGCCCAAAACGGGAGCTCCTTGGCCTCCTCTTTGAGCTCCGGAGCGGCCAGTCGGCCCCAGTAGGGGTCATCGCCCCAGAAATTTCTGATTATCCGCGCTTGCTCATCCGTAAGATAAAAGGCCTGAATCTCCTTATAGTCAGCGACATTGCGGAAAATCTCCGTAGGATTGACCATATAGCGGTCAATTTCGTCAAAATCCTTGATGAGCATCTCCGCCCAAAAGCGAAAGCGGTCAAATTCCTCCGGGGTGAAGTCCGGGTTATGTTGGCGCGAAACCTTGCAATAGGCCGCATAAACCGTCATCAGGAGCTTGTTTTGCGAGGCCCGTTTCAGGCGGGCGCCTTTTTCGCAAAACTCCGCCATAGTCAGGGTGATGGTCTTCAGGTCGCGACCCTCAAAGGTCTTGTTCTGTGATAGATAGTGGGTAAAATATTTGGCTGAACGGGAATTGGGAAAGACGAAGGTATAGCGGTTGAGATCCATTCCCTCGGCGCGGAAATATCCGTCGGCAATACTGCGGAGAAATGCGTGCATCGAATTATTTTTTTAAGAGCATAATCATCTTGATAGCCAGGTCAAAAAAGATGATTTTTGCGTTACCGTTTCCCTGGATGTCGGTTTTGGCCTCGTTGAGTTCGGCGATTATCTGTTCAACGTTGCGCTCGTTGATGAAGGGGCAGAAGCGCTCGCTGAATTGCTGTTCCGGGCCGGTCATATAGTTGAGAGCCTGGATTTTAAGATTATAGATGAAGTTTTCGCGCACCATCCGCTGGCAATAATCCAGAAATCGCGCCTCTGTTTCGCGCCCGAGGTCGGCCACCTGCTCGCTCCATTTCTTGAGCTCGCCGATTTTGCGGGCATAGGCCTGTCGCATCAAGGCCATGAACAGGTCAAGAAACAGGGCCGAATCCTTCGAGTTTCCGGCCTCTTCACGCGCGGCAATGACGTTGCCCTCGGCCAGATGGGCCGCCGCCAGTTGGTTTGCGTCGGGCGTGAATCCGTCGGCAAGGGCTGAGGCCGCATCAGTGTCTGAGAGGCGCCTGAGCTCAATGCGCTGACAGCGCGAATAAATTGTAGGCAAAACCTCTGCCGGCGAGTTGCTTACGAGAATAAACATTGACCCCGCTTCCGGCTCCTCAATGAGTTTGAGGAGCTTATTGGCGGTCTCCGGCTGCATTTTTTCCGGAAGCCAAATCAGAGCGATGTTGACGTCGGAAGAGCGGGCACTGAGGCTCATTTTGCGGCGCAGAGCCTCCGCATCATGTACGTAGATCTTTGGCTGTCCGTTAGGGTTGCCCAGGGTCGACTGCCATTGGCGGAAATCCATCCACGGGTCCTCGCGCAGAAAGTCGCGCCAGTCTGCCAGCCAGTCATCGCTGAGCGTATCGGTCTGATTTTTCTTTTTGAGCACCGGAAAAATGAAGTGCAGGTCAGAATGATTCAGACTCTGATGGAGCAGACACGACGGACACCGCCCGCAACTGTCAGTAGCCCCGGGGGCCCGTCCGCTGCAATGAATATACTGTGCGAGCGCGCGCGCAAGCATCATCTCGCCGCTACCGACGGGTGCGGAAATCAGCAGGGAATGGGGCAGACGCTCCTCCTGAATCATCCTTATCAGGCGCTCCTTGGCGCCCTGATGGCCTATAACATCATCAAATCTCATAACTGCAAAAATAGCAAAAAAAAAGCAAATCACAAAATTAAATGCAAAATACCAAGTACAAAATACAAAATACAAAGTAAACTCGTTGATTGAATTAATTATTTGCAAAAAAACATAACATAAACGGCACTTTATTAATATGGAGACTCTATCTTTAGTCAGATAGCCCGGAGGGCTTGCACCTTTTGTTAACCGGGGGTTGAGCGTAGCACTACCCCCGGCTGAAGCCTAAAAAAATCTCAACGACCCGGGATGGGTCGCACTATCCTTTGAGGCAAAGATAATGCGACCCACTCCGGGGTCGTTATGATAGGGGGGAGCTCATTCCCCCCGGGTATCGCTACGCTCAACCCCCGGTTAACTGAAGTATAAGCCCTGCCGGGCTATCTATGAGACAGCTATTAATTATAATTGAGTGTATATGCTGTAAAAAATTTAATTCAACCATAGCGAAAAATTAAATGCAGAATCCAAAGGGCAAAGTAATCCGGCGGATTTTTTGGTTCTCAGGGGATTTTTGTGTAATTTTGCGGGTATGAAACGACTTGGAATGATTTTAGGGGCGGCTGTTATTGCCCTGACTATGAGTGCGGTAGAGCTGCATTTCTATCCTTATGAACTCAAACTGAACCATGCGTTTAATCTGGCCTCAATGTCACGTACGGTGACTCCAGGGGTGCAGGTGGAGCTCCGCATGGACTCCATCATCGGCTATGGTGAGGCCTCGATGCCCCCTTATCTTGGCGAATCCGTGGAGTCGGTAATGTCTTTCCTGGAAAAGGTTGACCCTCAGCGACTTGCCGACCCTTTTCAGTTTGAGCGCATCCATCAGTATTTAGACTCCTTGGCCCCGGGAAACCGCGCCGCCAAGGCTGCGATTGACATTGCCCTGCATGACCTCACAAGCCGAATCATGGGCAAACCTTGGTATCAAATCTATGGGCTCGACCCCGAGTTGGCTCCCTGCACTTCATATACAATTACAAATGACACTCCCGAAGTCCTGGCGCAAAAAATGGCCGAGGCCGAGCCTTATAAAATATGGAAAGTGAAGATGGGAGTCCCGGGCGACAGGGAGCTGATTGAAACAATCCGCCGCCATACTGACCGCCCCCTCTGTGTCGACGTCAATCAGGGATGGAAAACCCGCGAGGAAGCACTGGAAAATATCCTTTGGCTGGCCGAGAGGAATGTACTCTTCGTTGAGCAACCGATGGATAAGACTGATTTAGAGAGTCATAAGTGGCTCAAGGAGCGCTCCCCGCTGCCCATTATTGCCGATGAAGCCGTGCAGACGAGTGCCGATGTCCCCGCCCTGGCCGATGCCTATGATGGCATTAACATCAAGCTGATGAAGTCTGGAGGCCTCCACGACGCTTATAAGATGGCTATTCTGGCCCGCGCACTGGGAATGAAAGTGATGATAGGCTGCATGACCGAGACCTCCTGCGGCGTAACGGCCGCCGCCCAACTCGCCCCCTTGGCCGACTGGGTAGACCTCGACGGCAACCTCCTGATTGCCAATGACCCCTTCCGCGGCCTCACCATAGTCAACGGCCAAGTCCGCCTCCCCCGCCAACTCCTTAAAAATTAGCAATCAACAGTATAGCCCGGAGGGCTTATACTTCAGTTAACCGGGATGTTGAGCGTAGAGGATGTTTCAGAGCCTTGCGACCGTACATGACTGGGCTTCGTGGCGCCCTCGCCACGATGGCGCGTCAGCGCCACGGTTTTCATCTCATTGAATTGGTCCTCAGCTTTATATGAAAATTATGGCGCTGACGCGCCACCGTGGCGAGGGCGCCACGGAGCCCGGTGGCTTTCGCTAAATCATGAGTTCGGCAACACCCGCCTCGCCCCCGGTCAATAACGACACCATCCGTGGTCGTTATAATTTATTTTGACATTAACCCCGGGAATCGCTACGCTCAACCCGGGGTTAATTGAAGTGTAAGCCCTGCCGGGCTATCTTTGAGGCAATTACTAATTGCTAATTGGTGAGTTAGTTTTTTGTGGAGAATTTGAAGATGATGTCTTCAGAGTAGGTTTCGCCGGGGCGGAGTTCTACGGAGGGGAATTGCGGATGATTGATGGAGTCGGGAAGTCCCTGACATTCAATCGCTACGCCGTCATAGTCCTCATATGAGCGTCCGGCCTTGTTTTTCGGCGAACCTGCGAGCCAGTTGCCGGTGTAGATCTGCACTCCGGGCTGGGTGGTCAATACGTCGAGCACACGGCCTGACTTCGGGTCCTCCAAGGTGGCGCAATGGCGGAGTTCGCCGGGATTCCATCCGTCAATGACGTAGCAGTTGTCATAACCCTTGCCAAAGGTCAGTGCGGGGAATTCAGCCTTGATGTCTGCGCCCAGGGCCTTGGCCTTGGTGAAGTCCATCGGGGTGCTTTTGACTGCCTCGAGATTGCCCGTAGGAATCAGTGAGTCGGTCGTCGGCAGGAAGAGATGGGCATCCAATTTGAGGGTATGGTCCAGAACGGAGCCGCTATTGTGTCCGGCCAGGTTGAAATAGGCGTGGTTAGTGAGGTTGACGATGGTGTGGGCGTCGGTCGTCGCGCCAAGGTGGAGCTTGAGCTCACAGTCGTCGGTCCATTCATATTCAGCCGTTGCGGTCAGATTGCCGGGATAGCCTTCTTCGCCGTCCTTTGAGAAGTAAGTGAACTTGACTTTTCCTTCGGGAGTGACTTCAACGTCCCAGATCTGATTCTGGAACCCTTCGGGGCCGCCATGGAGGGCGTTGGGGCCGTTATTGATGGCGAGTTCATAGTCCTTGCCGTCAAGAACGAAGTGGCCGCGGTCAATGCGGTTGGCCACACGTCCGGGAACTTTGCCGGCACAGGGTCCGTCATAATAATAGTCGGTAACGTCGGCATAGCCGAGGACTACGTCGTCCATCTTGCCTTCACGGTCAGGCACTTCAACCCCGACGATGCAGGCACCCAGGGAGCTCAGTGTAACCTTGGCTCCGGAGGCATTGGTGAGGGTCAGGATAGTGACGTCGCCTTTCGACGACGCCACGGTTTTCTTTTCGATATTCATAGGGTAGAGGAGAAGGGTAAATTAGAGGCGACGGGCACCGTCAGAAATCACTACGGGATAAATCTTGGGCTCGTGGCCGTATTTTTCTTGGAACTTCTTGGTAACGACGGCGATGAAGGGGTCATAGAGGTCGTCCTTCACCAGGTTGATTGTGCAACCGCCGAAGCCGCCGCCCATGATGCGTGAGCCGGTAACTCCACATTCCTTGGCCAGGTCATTGAGATAGTCAAGCTCTTCGCAGCTTACTTCATAGAGCTTGCTCATGCCTTCGTGGGTCTGATACATGCGTTCGCCAACGGTTTGATAGTCACCGCGTTCCAGGGCGTCGCAAACGTCGAGCACACGCTGCTTTTCGCCGATAACGTATTCAGCGCGCTTATAGTCTTCTTCGCTGATTTCGTCCTTGATGCGGTTGAGGTCGTCCATCGTGGCGTCACGCAGAGTCTCGATGCCGAGCTTTTCAGCTACGCGTTCGCAGCTCTGGCGGCGCTTGTTGTAGGGGGAGTCAACGAGTTCATGCTTAACCTGTGAGTCAACCAGAACGAGCTTGTAGCCATCGAGCTTGAAGGGGAAATATTCAAACTCCATTGAGCGGCAGTCAAGGCGCATCAGGTTGTCCTTCTTGCCGAATACGGAGGCAAACTGGTCCATGATGCCGCAGTTTACGCCGCAATAGTTATGTTCGGTGCTTTGGCCGATTTTGGCAAGCTCGAATTTGTCAATCTTGTTGTCATTGAACAGGTCGTTCATGGCAAAGGCAAAGCAGCTTTCCAGGGCGGCTGATGAGCTCAGACCTGCGCCTAAGGGCACATTGCCGGCAAACACGGCGTCGAAGCCCTTAACGACGAATCCGCGCTTTTGAACTTCGCGGCATACGCCGAAAATATAGCGTGCCCACTGCTGTGAGGGGGCGTCTTCTTCTTTGAGGCCAAACTCAGCGGTCTCCTTGATGTCGACTGAGTAGACGCGGCAGCGGTCAGTGCCGTTGGGGCGGATTTCCGCTTCAATGATTTTATCGATGGCGCCGGGGAAGACGAAGCCGCCGTTATAGTCGGTGTGTTCACCGATAAGGTTGATACGTCCGGCTGAGGCAAAAAGAATGCCTTCTCCGCCAAAACGGGTTGAAAATTCTTCGTGGATTTTCTGTTCCATGGCATTGGAACATTCATGCTGTTGAGTGCTCATGTTTGTTTTTCTTGATATTTGGTTAATAAATTTGAGGCCAAAATTACGTCAAAAATTTTCGTAATGCAAATTTATTTAGTTAATTAATTATAATAACATTCCGCGAGCCACTTCGTCGGCTTTCTCCTCGCCAAGGGCGGCATTGACAATGGCCAGCCCGAAGTCCGTTGCAAACGCGGGTCCTTTAGCCGTGATGAGTCCAGGAGCTGTTACTACCGGAGCTCCCGTCATCTCCGCACCCCGGCATAGGTCTTCAAAACCGGGATAACAAGTGGCCGGTTTGCCCTCAAGCAGCCCCTCGGCGCCTAAAACGACTGCCGGCGAAGCGCAGATGGCGGCAATTCCCCCGGCGGTCTTGCGGAGCAGCGCCAGCAATTTCTCGCACTCATGAAGGTTTGATGCGCCGGGCATTCCTCCCGGAAGAACTAACCATTCGGCCTCAACGTCTTCCGCAAGCTCATCAATGTGAATATCCGCAACATACGGAACTCCGTGAGCCCCTTCAACGGCCTCTGAACCGTCGGTCGTAACAGCCACGCTGGTAACTTCCATTCCCGCGCGACGCATTATATCAATAGGCGCTACGGCCTCAATCTCCTCAAATCCCGGAGCTAAAAATACGTAAGTCATGCTATTCAATGGATTAAATTTCATTTCATACTGCAAATTTAACACATTTAATCCAAAAATCCAAATCCCCCTATGTCGCGCCCCGTCGCCCGTAACAAATTCGTCCCTCGCAGACGTGGCTTGCCGCGTCTCCATAATTTTTTTTCATTTTTTGCGGTCCGGCCCTCAGAAGCGTGCGTATCTTTGCACCGCAAAAAAAATTACTAACTACTAATTACCAATTACTAATTATGAAAGCTTTCCGACACGACGCCTGTGAGCGTACCAAGTCTAACGTACTGAAACTCCGCATGAAATATGGCGCCGCCGGCTATGGCGTCTACATGATGCTCCTGGAGCGCCTGGCCATGGAGCCGAAGCTCCGCCATGACATGGATTATGACGCGCTTGCCTACGAATTTCAGGAGTCGGCAGATATGATTCGCCATATCGTTGAGGACTTCGACCTCTTCATTATCGACGTCGAAACCGAAACCTTTTCCCATGAGGAACTCACCTCGCAAATGGCGACCAAAGCGCGTCGCGCCCGCGAAGAGAAGCTCCTTGACGAATTCATTGAGCGCCGCCTGGAGTCGCCGCGTTGGGCCGAAAACATGGCCTACGTACATAAGACCAGCCCTGAGCGGGTCAAAGCTCTGCTACAATGCTCCTTCCGCGACAAAATCCTATCGACCTACACCTTCCTGCCATCCTCCTCAGACCTCGGCCATATACTCAGCGACCTGATTAAATCCACCTTCCCTCCCAAAGACGATTGACACAAATTTTGGCGGTTATGAAAATTATTGCTAAATTTGCCGCGAAAAAGATACAACAACTTATTAATTATGAAAAAAGGATTGATTTTGATGAGCTTGGCTCTGATTGGTCAGGCGGCGATGGCCGATGACCTGTGGGTTGCCAAGACTCAGAAGGGTTATGGCTGGGCCGGCAATGGCTGGGAGCTTGAGGAGGTCTATACTCAGAGCTATACCCGTGAAGGACTCGTCTCGCTGCAGACTGTAACGGATATTGAAGGCGGCGTTTCGCGTCAGTCGTTTCGTTATAACTCTAACGGAAAGATGATTTATCGCCTCACTTCGGCTGCGCAGTCGGTCTCCGGCCCTTTCAAGGATACTCAGAAGCTCACCCGCACTTATGACCATATCCTGACCGGATTTATTACTGATAATGACCAGCAAGTGCTCGTAGGCTCAACCTGGCAGCCATCCAACTCTTATCGTCAGCAAATCACCCGCAATGAGTCGGGCGATGTCGTTCAGATGGTTCGCTCCGTGTTCTTCCAGGGCATCTATGACCCCACTCATCATTTCAACGTTATATATAATGAGTCAGGCGACGCTACGGACCTGATTACCGAGGACTTGGACTATAATTACTCAAAGCAGGAATATTACTGGAAACCGGGCCCAAGCTACAGAAACATTGTTTGGGATAAGTTTAACGGCCAGATTGTCAGTGTGGATAATCTTTTTGATGGAGAATGTCGCATC
Source organism: Bacteroides sp. (assembly GCA_014802435.1). Lineage (GTDB taxonomy): Bacteria > Bacteroidota > Bacteroidia > Bacteroidales > Muribaculaceae > UBA3263. The sequence continues at coordinate 127,236 of JAAVCG010000032.1, forward strand.
AAATCAGCCGTGGCCACCATCGCGGGCGAGAAATATCGGATTTCAGCCGACTATGCCGATGATGGCAGCTGGACTTCACGTAGCGTTCAGTTTGACCCTGACGTAGACCTTGACCTCGAGGAGCGCACCGAGTATACTCCCCTGGACTCCAACGGCAGCTGCACGATTGTGACGACCATGGGCTATGTTGAAGATGGCGAAATGATTGGCGCCGAACGCCATATTTATAATTTCAAATATGACGCTAACGGCCTGATTCTGCTTGAAGAAGAGCTCTATGACAACGGCGGCGAGGTTGAAATCATTTCCCGCACGGTCGGCTCCGTTGAGTATGATGCCGAAAATGGCTATCCAACTCGCTGGACCGTTACCATCTACGATGATGAAACCGGCGAGATGGTCAATGCGTTCCGCGCCGAATATGAGGACTATGTCAACCTCGGCGAAAGCGCCATCGATGTGGTCGCTGCCGGCGAACAGGGCGCCCGCTATTATGACTTCCGCGGCATCCCCGTCAACACTCCCCGCAAGGGTCAGATTCTGATTCATAACAATAAAAAAATCAGAATTTAACCGAAAAACTTGCACGGTAAGGAAATAATTCGTAACTTTGCGGTCGCTTTACGAAGCGTTAAACCAATTTTTTTCAATCAAATTATTCACCTACAACAAAAGATGAACAACTACGAAACCGTTTTCATTCTGACTCCCGTTTTGTCTGACCAGCAGGCAAAGGAAGCGGTAGAAAAGTTCACCAAAGTGCTGACTGACAATGGTGCAGCCATCGTGAACGAAGAAAACTGGGGTCTGCGTAAACTCGCTTATCCCATCGAGAAGAAGTCAACCGGCTACTATACTCTGGTTGAATTTGACTCAAACCCCGAAGTTATCAAGAAGCTCGAAACCGCTTTCCGTCGTGACGAACGCGTGCTCCGCTTCCTGACTTTCCGCCTTGACAAGTATGCCAAGGAATATGCTGACAAGCGTCGCGCTCGCAAGACCGCCGCTCCCGCAGCCCCCGCAACCGAAGTTGAACCGGCTACTGCTGCCGAATAAAAACCGCTAAGATTACAATGGCACAGAATTCAGAAATCCGCTATCTGACCCCCCTGTCAGTAGACAAGAACAAGAAGAAATATTGCCGTTTCAAGCGCAGCGGCATCAAGTATATCGACTATAAGGATCCCGAGTTCCTGAAGAAGTTCCTCAACGAACAGGGCAAACTCCTTCCCCGTCGAATCACCGGCACCTCGCTGAAATTCCAGCGTCGTGTGGCTCAGGCCGTTAAGCGTGCCCGCCACCTGGCCCTCCTCCCCTATGTAACCGACCTGATGAAATAACCCATATTAAGGAGACAATATAGACTATGAAACTGATTCTTATTCAAGATGTCCCCAATCTGGGATACAAGGACGACGTTGTAGAGGTTAAGGCCGGATATGGTCGTAACTATCTGATTCCTCAGCAAAAGGCTGTTATCGCCACTGAAAGCGCCCTCAAGGTGCTCGCTGAAAACCAGCGTCAGCGCGCTCATAAGCTCGCGCAAATCAAGGCTGAAGCTGAAGCCGCTGCCGCCGCTCTGGCCGACGTTAAGCTCTCAATTGCCGCTAAGACCGCCGAAACCGGTACTATCTATGGCGCTGTAAATGCCGCTACCGTTGCTGAAGCTCTCGCTAAGCTCGGCCACGAAGTGGACCGCAAGCTCATTTCTCTCAACACCACCATCAAGGAAGTTGGTAACTACAACGCCACCGTTCGCTTCCACAAGGAAGTTGCCGTGGTTATCCCCGTGGAAGTTGTTGCTGAAGTAGCTGAATAAATTTGAAGTTTACTCATAATTCACCCAGAAACCTGCACATGAGGCTATCCAAGTGTGCAGGTTTTGTCGTTTTTTAGGTTTTTTAACCGCAAAAGGTTGGCTCGCACACAATTTTTTTGTAAATTTGCACGTAGATAATTAAGAACCTAAATAAATTTTGATATTATCATGGAAACCACTCTCGTAATCCTCAAGCCCTCCGCTATCCTCCATGGATACGTCGGTCAGATCATAACCCGATTCCAGCAAAAAGGTCTGGTCATTCACGGCATGAAAATGATGACTCTCTCTGATGAGATTCTCAGTGAACATTACGCTCACCTTGCTGACCGCCCCTTCTTCCCGGATCTGGTTAAGTCAATGAAAGCCTCGCCGGTTATCGTCATGGCTCTCTGGGGCAAGGATGCAGTTGAAGTGGTTCGCCTCATGACCGGAGCTACCAACGGACGCAAAGCCCTCCCCGGAACAATCAGAGGCGATTTCAGCGTCAGCGGTCAGGAAAACATAATCCATGCCTCAGACTCCATTGAAAGCGCTGAAATCGAACTCAAACGCTTCTTCAAACCCGAAGAAATCATTCACTACGAACCCTCCTCTCTCTCTTACACTTACGAGCCCGCCGAGCTCCTCTGAAAAGTCAAAATCCGGCAAACCTCTCATCCTTGATTAAACCTCTCTTTCACATTTCTTTTTAAACCGATCAAAATCATTCCCATTTCTTAGAAAGGACAAAACATAATGCGATATAATTTAAAAACTATCTTTTTAACTGCCATGGCTACGGCCGGCATGATTTTCGCCGCTCAGGCCGCCGACGTTATTGTCCCCCCCGCAGCTCACAATGCAGAACACTCTGACCTCATTGCCGGTCAGCTTAATATTGGAAACCAAATCAAGGTGCAAGACACCGAAGCATTCCTCGGAAACCTCTTCCCCGAGGAAGAAGAACCGGAACCTGACGTCTACGAAGAAGGCTGGAACAGCCAAGCCGTTAACTGCTATGCCGGTATGGTCGTGCCTGACATGGCTACTCTCGACGTCAGCAACTTCCATATGCCGACGGCTCCCACCTACATGACCTCCCCCTATGGCTATCGCCGCAAATTCCGCCGTATGCACAAGGGAGTGGACCTCAAAGTCCAGATTGGCGACACTATTTATGCCGCATTTGACGGAAAAGTGCGCATCGTCCGTAACGAAGGTCGCCGCAAAGGCTATGGCCTCTACGTTGTGATTCGCCATACTAACGAGATGGAAACCGTCTATGGTCACCTCTCAAAATTCCTCGTTCAGCCTAACGATTACGTTAAAGCAGGCGACCCCATTGCCCTCGGCGGCAACACCGGACGCTCTACCGGTCCCCACCTCCATTTCGAGACCCGCTACATGGGCTATGCCATCAACCCCTCAGCCATCTTTGACTTCAATAACCACACAACTCACACTGACACTTACACGTTTACGAAGTCAACTTACATGAATGCGCGTGACTATACGCCCGACCAGGCCGCTTATGCGCAGGCTGCAGCCCCCGCCAAGGCTACTTCGGCCGGTGGTGCAAAGTATTACACCATTCGCCGTGGCGACACCCTCAGCCGTATCGCTGCACGCCATTCAACCACTGTCAGCAAGCTTTGTCGCCTCAATGGCCTCAGCACCTCTTCCCGCCTGTCAGTAGGCAAGAAAATCAGACTTAAGTAATTCTCTCCCATATATACGAGACTTTTGGTCGCTCACTTCGTTCGCTAAACTGTTTGGCGGACGAAGTGAGCGGCCTTTTCAAGGGGGGTGAACCTTTTCAGAAGCGCAAGCGTTTTAATAGTGAAACGATAGAAAAACACACAAAATTAAAGCAGTTATGAAGAAATTTATTATGAGCCTGGCACTGATTGCCGGCATTAGCTTAGGAGCCTCCGCTCGCGATGAGTATTCAACCGATGCATCTATACTCCCTGAAGCCGCTCAAACCGTAATTACTGATAACTTCAAGTCGGAAGTTAGCTCAATCAAGATTGAACGCACCCTTGGCAGCGTCTCTGAATATGAAGTGACACTTACTGATGGCACTGAAATCTCATTTGACCGTTTTGGCGACTGGGAAAGCGTTGAAGCCGAGCGCTCTGCCGCCGTTCCTTCAAGCATTGTCCTTGCTCCAATTCGCGACTATGTAGCCAAGAACTATGCCGGAGCTAAAATCACCGGTATTGAACGTGACCGCCGAGGCATCGAAGTGGACCTCTCAAACGGCATCGACCTCCACTTCTCCCACACCGGCAAATTCTACCGTGCATCAAGGTAAATGAAAAATACAAAATACAAAATACAAAGTAAATACAAAATACAAAATACAAAGTACAAAATACAAAGTAAGTTTAAAATTAAAAATGTAGAAAAAAGTATCCGAGAGCTCTTACGAGTCCTCGGATATTTTTTGCATCAAATACTTTGTATTTTGTACTTATAATTTACTTAGTACTTTGTATTTTGTATTTTGTGTTTTTAATTTACTTAGTACTTTGTATTTTGTATTTAGTATTCAGCCAATTGCTTTTAAGGAGTTTTCCAGGGCGGCGATGCGCTGGAGGGCTGAGGCTTGTTTGCGGCGCTCGGCTTCAACGACTGCGGCGGGGGCTCCGTTGACGAATCGTTCGTTGGAAAGCTTCTTCTCGACTGAGGCGAGGAAGCCGCGTTCATAGTCAAGGTCTTTGAGGAGCTTGGCGCGCTCGGCTTCAATGTCGATGCCGGTTTCCTGCATGGGAATGCCGAATTCAAGGCTGTCGACCATGAAGACGGCCACGCCTTGACTCTTGGTTTCTACGCTATTGACCTTGCCTACGTTGGCGAGCTTGCTGACAATGGCGATTTCATCCTCAGGCAGTGAGCCGACAACCTGCAGTTCGAGCTCAACCTTGGGCGAAATCTGCTTTTGGGCACGCACGCCGCGAACTCCGTTGATGACTTCCTTGGCGTGGTCAACCAGGGCGAGTACCTCGGCTGAGGTTTCTCCGGCCATGGGCACTGAGGCATACATGATGCTCTCGCCGGGGCGGCGTTCGGCAAGGTGCTGCCAGAGTTCTTCCGTGATGAAGGGCATGAAGGGGTGGAGCAGACGCAGCAGAGAGTCGAAATAATCAAGGGTTGCGCGGAGCGTATGTCCGTCGATGGGTGAGCCATAGGCGGGTTTTACCATCTCGAGATACCAGCTTGAGAATTCGTCCCAGAAGAGCTTATAGATGGCCATCAGGGCCTCTGAAATGCGGAATTTAGAGAGCAAGTCGGTAACCTCGGCGGCTGTTTCTGAAAGCTTGGAGGCAAACCATTTGACGGCAACTTTGGCGGCCTGAGGCTGTGCGGCGTTTTCGTCAACTTCCCATCCCTTGACCAGGCGGAACGCATTCCAGATCTTGTTACAGAAGTTGCGGCCCTGCTCACAGAGCTTATCGTCAAACATGATGTCATTGCCGGCGGGGGCGGCGAGCATCATGCCCATGCGGACACCGTCGGCGCCATATTTTTCAATAAGTTCCAGAGGATCAGGGGAGTTGCCGAGTGATTTTGACATCTTGCGGCCGATTTTGTCGCGCACAATGCCGGTGAAATATACGTTTTTAAAGGGCATTTCGCCAACGTATTCATATCCGGCCATAATCATGCGCGCCACCCAGAAGAAGATGATGTCCGGACCGGTTACGAGGGTTGAAGTGGGGTAATAATACTTCATTTCCTCATTGCCCGGGTCAAGGATGCCGTTGAAGAGGGTGATGGGCCAGAGCCATGATGAGAACCAGGTGTCGAGGGCGTCCTCGTCCTGCTTGAGGTCTTCATCCTTGAGGTCAAGACCGGAGGCCTTGCGGGCCTTTTCAAGGGCTTCAGCGCGACCGGGAGCCACTACGATTTGCTGTTCTCCCTGAGCATCAGTGTAATAATATGCGGGAATGCGATGGCCCCACCAGAGCTGGCGGCTGATACACCAGTCCTGAATATTTTCAAGCCATACGCGATAAGTCGTCTTATACTTTTCAGGCACGAAGCGGATGAGATCGTCCATCACGGGCTGGAGCGAAATATCGGCAAAATGCTTCATGCGGATGAACCATTGGAGGCTCAGACGAGGCTCGATGACCACTTTGGTGCGCTCGCTGTAGCCCACCTTATTAGTGTAGTCCTCAACCTTTTCCATTAGTCCGGCGGCTTCTAAGTCGGCGGCAATCTGCTTGCGACATTCAAAGCGGTCCATTCCGGCGTACTTGCCGCCGTTTTCGTTGAGAGTGGCGTCGGGATTGAAAATGTCGATGGTTTCGAGATTGTGGGTTTTGCCCAGCTGATAGTCATTCTTGTCATGGGCGGGAGTGACCTTGAGGCAACCGGTGCCGAAGTCCATTTCAACGTAGCGGTCTTCAATCACGGGGATTTCGCGGCCTACGAGGGGCACGATTACCTTCTTGCCCTTGAGCCATTCGTTTTTCGGGTCCTTGGGGTTGATACACATTGCCGTATCGCCCATGATTGTCTCCGGACGAGTCGTGGCCACTACTGCATAGCGTCCTTCGGGGTCGCCGGCAACGTAATAGCGCAGATAGTAAAGCTTTGAGTGCTCTTCGACGTAGTTTACTTCGTCGTCGGAGATGGCCGTTAGGTTCTTCGGGTCCCAGTTGACCATACGGAGGCCGCGATAGATGAGGCCCTTGTCATAAAGGTCGCAGAACACCTTAGTGACTGATTCAGAGCGCTGTTCGTCCATGGTGAAGGCCGTGCGCTTCCAGTCACATGAGGCACCGAGTTTGCGGAGCTGCTGAAGGATTATGCCCCCATGGGTGTGGGTCCAATCCCAGGCGTGTTCCAGGAATTGCTCACGTGTGAGGTCCGTTTTTTTGATACCCTGCTGGGCGAGTTTGGCAATAACCTTTGTCTCCGTAGCGATGGAAGCATGGTCGGTTCCGGGCACCCAGAGGGAGTTTTTGCCCTCCATTCTGGCGCGACGCACCAGGATATCCTGAATCGTATTGTTGAGCATATGGCCCATATGCAGGACGCCGGTGACGTTAGGCGGCGGAATCACTATGGTGTAAGGCTCACGGGCGTCGGGGGTTGACGCAAACAAGTCATGCTCCATCCAGAACTGATAGAGGCGGTCCTCCACCTCAGCCGGAGAATATTTGGTAGGCAGTTCGTTCATTGCAAAAGTGTTTAATTTCAAGCCGCAAATTTACGCATTTTTTCCGATATTTGCAACTGCCCGAAGATGAGATTGCTTTGTGGATTCCATCGGCAAGAGCACAATCAGTCAATAATTATTTCCCAATGTCCACTTCGGGCTGAGCCTACTCGTTTAATTATACCTTTCTTTTTCATCGAGGTAATTATTCGGTCAAGAGTCCTGCCGGGGACATCAATCTGATTGGCATTGAAAATTTGACCTCTGAATATGTAATGTCCGGAAAGATTTCATCTCTATTTATTACTTCTCAGCTTTATATGGAAATTGTGGCGCCGGGCTTTTGCGGAATTTTGCAATATTCTCGGGAAGTTTGGATTGCTTTGGCGGCGGATCGGAATCCGCCTTTCCATAGGGTGCGGCGCTTGGGTGCCACGGAGGTCGGTCATGTAGTCATCCAAGGTTTTGCAGTACTTACGACTATATTTGCCGTATTGGATAGTGTGACATTGATTTTATGCTTAATGAGATTTTGAGGACGCTTCAAAATGGCATAAAAGAAGTGTCCGATAAAGTGTCCGATAAAGTGACCGATAAAGTGACCGATAAAGTGCCCAATAAAAGTGAGCTGGCTATTATGAGGCTGCTCGCGGATAGTCCGCGTTTAACCCGCATTGAGCTTGCCGAAAAGATTGGCATCACTGAGAGCGGGGTGAAAAAGATTATCACTAAAATGAAGGCCGCGGGATGGATTGAGCGTAAGGGTAGCAATAAGTCCGGATATTGGGTTGTTAATTACAAGTGAGTAGCAGAGACGACTCATTATAAATAAGGTGGTTTTGGGTTAGTAGATGACCGGGCTTTTGCGGAATTTTGCAATATTCTCGGGAAGTTTGGATTGCTATGGCGGCGGATCGGAATCCGCCTTTCCATAGGGTGTGGCGCTGTCGCGCCACCGTGGCGGGGGCGCCACGGGGCCCAGTCATTTTGTCGTCCCATGGTTTGCAGTGCCCTCGGTTTTGTCGAGGCGGCGGATCGGAATCCGCCTTTCCATAGGGTGTGTCGCTGGGGCGCCACGGGGCCCGGTGTCTTTCTTATGAGGTTTGCGATAACCTTTTATGGGGAGGTGTTGCAAAAGCTTTGGGTTAGAAGGTTAGGGCGAGTTGGGCTTGGAGGCGGTTTGTGTGGAGTGAGGAGTTGTTGAAGTGTTTTGTGTTGCCGTAGTCGTATTCGATGCCGCAACGGAGGAATCGGTTGATGTTGTAGATGATGTTCGCGGCGGCGTAGTCGCCAAATCGGTAGGTTGAGGGTTGGGGAGATGCATTGTGTCCTAACCAGTTTGTGAGGTGGCTATAGACGAGGTTTGCGGAGACCTTGCGGGAAATGTTGAATGAGAGTCCTGCGGTTAGTCCAAGGGTGCGGGGCATTGTGAGTTTTCCGTCAGTGGCAGAGGGGGTTGCGTCGAGTCCGAGGCCGTTAGTGTCTTGAAGGTATGTTGCGATTCCTTGGCCATAGGCGGCGTTATAGGAGAACGAGACGGGGCCGACGAGGCGGGTAATACCTGAGAGCTGTATGCCGAGTCCAAGGAGGGTGGAGTTATGGTTTCGCTCGAGGTTTCGATACTGCATGGGTCGGATTAGTCCGGAGATGCGGACGTGGTCGTCGGCGTCGTTATAGGCGTATTGGACGTAGAGGGGGATTGCTGGCATGCGTTGGCTGACGAGTTTAGCTGAGGTCGATTCGGTGAAGTTGGCCGTTGGAGCGTCAATGCCGATTGCTCCGCTGAAACCGTGACTGAAGGTTTGGGTCCAGTAGGCGGTCATGAGGCTGACCTTCGGGTATCCGTTAGGCCCTTGGTCGTCAATGGTGAAGGGCATTGCGGCGCCGTCGGTGAATATACTGTTAGTGTAGCCGGCGGTAAGGCCGCGATATTTGGCGTATAAGTGAGACATTTTAAAGCCTTTGGTTGCATTGAAGTTGCCTTTGAAGTAGAGGCCGATGGTGTTATGCGTGTTAGGCATGGCGATGAAGTTCAACTGGATAGATGATGTTTGCCATGCAAAGTCGAGTTCGGCACCGTTGCCGGGAGTGCGCGGGGTTATTGACGAGGGGATGAACTCGAGGGCAGAGGGCATATGGTCGCCCCAGTCAAAGACGGCTTCTCCGAGGAATTGGGCACCGATGCCGAGATAGAACTGGCGGTCTTTTCCGATGATTGCAAAACGGGGGAGGAAGTTTTCGCGCGGGGATGTCGGGACGTTGTGTTGGAAGGCTTTTTCAACGTTGCTTGCGGAGTCGGCCTGCTCATTGATTAATATGGATGTTACTCCTTTTTCAGAGTGGCGACGAGATTTTGTTACAGCGGCATTTGCGGCAGATGCGAGGCTAATCATTGCAGCCATCAGGAGAATTTTGGTGTTCATTGAAAGTGAGAGTGTGTGTTAAATAATGTATAGTATAAAGACAAATAAGATGGTGAATGGGTTCAGGGGGTGAACAAATTTTTCTGTTATGACGTTATAATTTCAAAAAAAGACACTCATTCTCTTCTTACTCCTCAAATTTAGTTAAACATTAAAAACTGACCTCGGGTGGCCCCTCCGGAAAGAGAGCCACCCGAGGCTTTTTTAGACCCGGGTCTTATAGCGGGAAGGGGGAGATTATTTGCGGGCGTCGGAGAATTTTGCGCGCATAGTTGGGTTTCCGTGGGTTAGTTTTTTGATTGTCAGCTTGTCTTGAATGTCAGAGTTGGCGGCTTCGAGTTTTTTGAGTGAGTCTTCAAAGAGGCCTTTGACTTTTTGGAGTTGTTTGATTTGCTTTTCGGCATTGCTGATAGCCGTGTCAATGGCGTCGATGGCGTCGTTGTGTTTTTTGAGGTGGGCCTCGACATGGCCGATGAATGAGGATTTGAATTTGTCGATTTTAGCCTCGAAGTTAGTGATGTCGATGCTCGTCTCCTGAGCTTTGGCCACTTCCTGCCGGAGGGAAATAATTTCGCCGGCAGAGCGCTTTGTGGCGCGAGTTAGCAGGGAGATAAGGGGGATGAAGAATTGCGGACGGATGACAAACATTTTGTCATAATGGAATGAAACGTCGACGATTCCCCGGTTATAAAATTCGTTGTCGGCATCGAGTGTGGAGACCAGGACGGCATATTCGCATTTTTTTGCGGTTCGGTCTTTGTCGAGCTTCGCAAAGAAATGCTCGTTTTTATGTTTGGTGGCGGTGGTGTCCATTTCGGTTTTCATTTCAAACATGATTGAAATGCACTCTTCCTCGCCAATGAAGTCGCGGAAAATGAAGTCACCTTTAGAGCCGTCGCTGGCATCATTGTCTTTATCAAAAGTGGCGCTGAGGAAGAGGCCGTTGCTTCGGGCTTCATTAAAGGAGTTAAAGCAGTGTTGCTCAAGGCTTTCGCCGAGCATTTTGGTTGAGAGTCTTGACTTCATGTCTTTTAGTCGGTCAATCTCTTCATCCTTGGCCTTAAGGAGGATTTCATGGTTTTTTTTGAGCTCGAGCTCGGCATTTTTGGCGATGGTTTTTTCGTTGGCCAATTGGGAGTTGAGTTGGGAGACTTTCAGTTCGAGCTCGGCCATTTTATCCTTAGCGTCGGCCTGAGCCTTCTGGATTTTAAGCTGCTGTTGGAGTTCCAGTTGACTGAGTTCGGCCTTCTTGGCGGCGTCAAATCCGGCAATTTGGTTCTTGAGTCTGCTGACTTCAGCGGCGAGGTCAGAATTGCGTCGCTCCTGCGCTTCAATCAGGCGCTTTGACTCGGCTTCCAGTTTGAGTTTCATGACCTCTTCCTGGGCCTTGTGGCGGCTTTCGATTTCCTTGAGCCGGCGTTCGATTTCGCGTTCAAATTCGGCGGTTTTTACTTGTTGGAGGAGGTCAGCATAATGGTTTTGGTCAACCTCAAAAACGGTTTGGCAATGCGGGCAGGTAAGATTCATAATAGTGTGGTTTTTTAAGATATAGGCAAAGTTACAAAAAAAATTTGTGAAATCGTAAAATTCTGCGTACTTTTGCAAGACAAAATTACCGAAAAACTGAAAATTAAATGAAGGGCATCGTCCTTGCCGGGGGCTCCGGCACCCGACTTTATCCAATTACCAAGGGAGTTTCGAAGCAGTTGCTCCCGGTTTATGATAAACCGATGGTATATTATCCGATATCGACGTTGATGAACGCCGGTATCCGCGATATACTTATCATCTCGACCCCTCAAGATTTGCCGGGCTTCCGCCGACTTTTGGGGAAAGGTGATGACTTTGGAGTGAGGTTTGAGTATGCCGAGCAGCCGTCGCCCGACGGGTTGGCCCAGGCCTTCATCATCGGGCGAGAATTTATTGGCGATGATTCGGTTTGTCTGGTTCTCGGCGATAATGTTTTTCATGGCGCGGGGTTCGGCGATATATTGCGTCGGGCCGTAGAGAACGTAGAGCTCCGGGGGCAGGCCTCGGTGTTCGGCTATTGGGTAGATGACCCGGAGCGTTACGGCGTTGTTGAATTTGACTCTGCGGGGCGTTGCCTTTCGATTGAAGAGAAGCCGGAGCATCCTCAGTCAAATTATGCCGTCGTCGGGCTATATTTTTATCCTAACAGCGTTGTTGACATTGCGGCATCAATCCGCCCGTCGGCTCGCGGCGAACTGGAAATCACCAGTGTTAACCAGGAATATCTCAGCCGGGAGCAGCTCAGAGTAGAGACCCTTCCGCAGGGCTTTGCATGGCTCGATACGGGGACGCATGAATCACTGGCCGATGCGTCGATCTACGTCGAGGTGCTTGAAAAGCGCCAGGGCCTGAAGATTGCCTGCCTGGAAGAGATAGCCTTCCGCCAAGGATGGATTCCGCGGGAGAAGCTCCGGGAGCTTGCCCGGCCGATGCTTAATAATCAGTATGGACAATATTTAATGAAGATTGCCGATGGAAATTATTGATACGGGATTTGAGGGCCTGTTAGTTGTGAAGCCGCGGGTTTTTACAGATTCGCGGGGCTATTTCTTTGAGAGTTTCAGCCTCAGGGACTTTGAGCGATGTGCGGGCCGGAGCGTTGACTTTATTCAGGACAATGAATCGTGTTCGCAGCGCGGGGTTATCCGGGGGCTTCACTTTCAGCGTCCGCCTTATACGCAGGCCAAGCTCGTGCGCTGTGTGAGCGGACGGGTGATAGACGTGGCTCTTGATATCCGCCGGTCATCGCCCACTTACGGGCAGCATTTTTCCATTGAACTCTCAGGCGAAAACAAGCTCGCGCTGTTTATTCCCCGGGGTTTCGCCCATGGGTTTGCAGTGGTTTCGGAAGAGGCCGTATTTCAATATAAATGTGATAATTACTATCATCCGGAATCAGAAGGCGGAATCTCCATTTTTTCGCCCGGCCTTGACATTGACTGGGGGATAGAACCCGGGAAGGCAATTCTTTCGCCAAAGGACCTTAACTATCCATCGCTTAACGACTTTAACACTCCATTTGAATGAACGTACTCATTACCGGCGGCGCCGGCTTCATCGGGTCACACGTGGTCCGTCTGTTCGTGACGAAATATCCTGACTATCATATAGTCAACCTTGACAAGCTGACCTATGCGGGGAATCTTGACAATGTTGCCGACATAGCTGATAAGCCGAATTATACCTTTGTTCAGGCCGATATTGCAGACTATCCGCGAGTGAGGGAGATAATTCGCCAATACTCCATTGACGGGATAATCCATCTGGCGGCAGAGAGCCATGTTGACCGCTCCATCGAGGACCCGTTTACGTTTGCGCGTACCAACGTTATGGGCACCTTGGCACTGCTTCAGGCGGCCAAGGAAGAGTGGGGGAGCCGCCCGGAAGGCTTTGCTGGGAAACTTTTTTACCATATCTCCACCGACGAAGTCTACGGGGCACTGGAACTTAACGACGGGAAATTTTTCACGGAGGAGACGCCTTACTCGCCTCATTCGCCTTATTCGGCATCAAAGGCCTCGTCAGACCATTTTGTGCGCGCCTATCATGATACTTACGGGCTTCCGACGATAGTCACCAACTGCTCGAATAATTACGGTCCGGCGCAGTATCCGGAGAAGCTTATTCCGCTGTTTATCAGTAATATCGTCAAGGGGAAGCCGCTGCCCGTCTATGGGCGGGGAGATAACGTCAGAGACTGGCTCTACGTTGAGGACCATGCCCGGGCCATCGACCTGATTTTCCATAAGGCGCAGCCGGGCTCCACATATAATATAGGAGGCAATAATGAATGGACCAACATTGACCTCGTCAGGACTCTGGTACGCATTGTTGATGCCCAATTGGGAAATCCTCCGGGCCATTCGGACCATCTGATAACCTATGTGACGGACCGGCTCGGACATGACAAGCGCTATGCCATCGACTCGACGAAACTGAGAGACGAGCTCGGCTGGGCGCCGACGAAGTCATTTGAGGAGGCGCTGACGCAAACCGTAATCTCCTATCTTAAATAGGACCCCGTTAACAAATATTTGTTAGAGCTGAGGCGGCCAATCGTCACGCATCTGCGTCCGCTTGTTTCGGTCACGATGGGACCCCATCGCTCCCTCACTGCGCGAACGCATCTGCATAACGCTTGACAGCCTCAGCTTTAAAAATATTGGGGAACGGGGTCTAAAAATTTGCGTAAGTAAGAAATTATTTGTAAATTTGCAATGTTAGAAACAACTTAAATCAAGTATACAGAAAAATGAAACCTACATTGTTTGTGCTTGCTGCCGGAATGGGTTCGCGCTATGGCGGCCTGAAGCAGCTTGATGGCGTAGGCCCTCAGGGTCAGACCATTATGGACTATTCAATCTATGACGCAATCCGCGCCGGCTTCGGTAAGGTAGTCTTCGTGATCCGCAAGGACTTTGAACAGGATTTCCGCGAAAAAGTTCTCAGCAAGTATGAAGGCCATATCCCCGTAGAAGTGGTATTCCAGGACCTGCATGACCTTCCCGAAGGCTATGAATGTCCGGCAGACCGCACCAAGCCCTGGGGCACCAACCATGCCGTCTTGATGGGTAAGGACGTAATCAAAGAGCCCTTTGCAGTAATCAATGCAGACGACTTCTATGGCCGCAACGCCTTTGAAGTAATCGGCAAGGAACTCAGCAAGGAGCATGACCGCAAGGGCGACTATTGCATGGTAGGTTTCCGAGTTGGCAACACCATGACTGAAAATGGTTCAGTTGCCCGCGGCGTATGCTCAACCAAGGATGGCCTGCTCTCTTCAGTCGTAGAACGCACGGCCATCAGCTATGACCCCGAACACCGCATTGTCTTCACCGACGAAAACGGCAAGGAACAGACACTTGACCCGACTACTCCCGTATCAATGAACCTCTGGGGCTTCACTCCTGACTATTTTGACTTCTCAGAGCGCGAGTTCAAGAAGTTCCTGGATAAGGACCTGAACACCCCCAAGAGCGAATACTTCATTCCTCTCTGTATCGATACTCTGATCAACTCAGGCGAGGCTACGGTGAAGGTTCTTGACACCGACTCAAAATGGTTTGGCGTAACTTATGCCGCCGACCGTCCCGGAGTAGTTGAAAAGCTCGCAGCGCTTCATGCAGCCGGCGAATATCCCGACGAAATGTTCAAATAATAAGAACGTTAATTGTTATATTAGGTTTTAAGCCCCCCTGGTTGAGGATATCTCGGCCAGGGGGTGTTTTTTTCTATGGAGAGGCGGATTCCGATCCGCCGGCTCCGTTTGTGCGGGTGTTGCGGTTGGTGTCGTGGCGGCGGATTGGAAGGCGCTTGGGCTGAGGGGAAAGGAGCTCGTAGAGGCGGCGTTTTGGCGCAAACATAACGCCGCCTCTCCGAGGCTGACATAAAGAAACGCCTAATCTGACCCCAGGCTCGCGCCTGGGGCTATCAATAACGTGACCTCTCCGAGGTCATTTTTGTGGAGAGGCAATAACGTGGCGGCGGATTGGAATCCGCCTTTCCATAGGGTGTGGCGCTGGGGCGCCACCGCCACGGTGTCTGGTCATGTGCTCTTCCTGAGTTTTTTCAATATCCTCGCGACGGTGGTGGATGGAGGTCATTTTTATGGAGAGGCGGATTCCGATCCGCCGGCTCCGTTTGTGTGGGTGTTGCGGTTGGTGTTGTGGCGGCGGATCGGAATCCGCCTTTCCATAGGTGTGGCGCTGATGCGCCACCGTGGCGAGGGCGCCACGGGGCCCAGTGGCTTTTGCTATATCATCGGGGAGTTTGGTTTGTCGTGGCGGCGGATCGGAATCCGCCTTTCTATAGGGTGTGGCGCTGATGCGCCACCGTGGCGAGGGCGCCACGGGGCCCGGTTGTATGCGGTTTGTCGTGGCGGCGGATTGGAATCCGCCTTTCCATAGGTGTGGCGCTGGCGCGCCACCGCCACGGTGTCCGGTCATGTGCTCTTCCTGAGTTTTTTCGATATCCTCGCGACGGTGGGGGATGGGGGGATTTGGGGAAATTTTGCAGATTTTTTTGAGTATGCTTGGTGGTTTCGGGGGAAATTTGTAACTTTGTAGGTTGAAAGAAAATACTAATTAAATCGATATAAGAATTATGAAATTTAACGTCCAGAGTAAGGCGCTTTACAGCATGGCCTCAGCTGTGAGCAAGGTGATTAACTCAAAGAATCCCATGCCTATCCTGAATAATTTCCTCTTGGAGTTGAGAGGAAACGTGTTGCAGATAACTGCCTCCGACATTGAAAACACACTGACGGGCCGAGTAGCGGTTCTTGAGGCGGAAGGCGAGGGGAAGGTATGCGTCGACGCGCCCCGATTGACCAATCTGCTGAAGTCCATGCCTGACATAGGCATCACGTTTGAAATTGACGAGGATACTCTGGCTATCAAGGTGTCATATAATGAGGATAAGGGTCAGTTTGACTTCGTTGGCGTAGCCGGCGAGGAATATCCTACCCCTCAGGTTGAAACAGAGGAGGGCGCAACGGAATTTCAAGTGCCTTCCAATCAGATTCTGAACGGTATAGACAGCACACTGTTTGCCGTCGGAACGGATACTTTGCGCCCGATGATGATGGGTATTCTCTGGGATATCAAGCCTGAGGAGTTTATCTTCGTTGCTACGGATACTCGCAAGTTGGTTCGGTATAGCAACTCGATGACCGCTCCGGGCGTTACGAAGAGCTGCATTATCCCGACGAAGCCGGCGCAGGTGATTAAAAACATCCTTCCGCGCGACGTTGAGGTCTCAGTCAGCATTGATGATAAGCGCGCACTGCTCGTTACGGAGGATTTGGTGTTCTCCTGCCAGTTGCTCAAGGGTCAGTTCCCGCCGTATGACCGCGTAATTCCTCAGGATAATCCTTATCAGGTGACGATTGACCGCACGCAGTTCCTCTCGGCGCTTCGCCGAGTGAGCGTCTTCGGTGACCAGGGTCAAAACCTTGTCAAGCTGCGCTTTACGCCGAATGAGGTTACAATCAAGGCGGTGGATAATAATTATTGCACCCGCGCCGTAGAGTCAGTTCCCTGTTCGTTTAATCATGACGCTATGGTGATTGGTTTCAGTTCGGCTTATGTGATGGAGATTTTCTCGATCATGTCGACCGAGGAGGTTAATCTGACTCTGAGTGACCCGTCGCGTCCGGGCGTATTCTCACCCGGAGAGCAGGGGGAGAATTCCAATCTGCTGATGCTTTTAATGCCGATGAACGTAACCGAATTCTAAATGAAACTGAATCTTAAAAAACCGATAATCTTTTTTGATTTGGAGACTACGGGGGTCGATTTCCAGACGGACCGCATCGTAGAAATCAGCTATATCAAGGTTGAGCCGAATCAGAACAGAGAGTCACGCACCATTCGCGTCAATCCGGAGATGCCGATTCCGGCATCGGCAACGGCCATTCATCATATTACGGATGAGATGGTGGCAGAATGTCAGACATTCAAGCAGATAGCCAAGGAATTGCAGCGCACGTTCACGGGCTGTGATATTGGCGGCTATAATCATGTGAAGTTTGATTTGCCGCTGTTGATGGAGGAGTTTCTCCGGGCGGGAATCAATGATTTTGACATTTCAAATGCGCGGCTGATTGACGTGCAGACGATTTATCATAAGCTCTCGCCGCGCACTCTCTCGGCGGCCTATAAACAGTATATAGGCAAGGAGTTAGAGGGCGCCCACGGGGCGATGGCCGATACGGAGGCTACTCTCGATGTGCTTGAGGCAATGCTTGACGCGCATTCAGATGTGCTTGAAAACGACATGGATTCGCTGGCGAAGTTTGCCCGCTATAACCGCAATGTAGACATGGGCGGCTCAATTGTTTATGACGACAATGAAGTTGAGGTTTTCAACTTTGGCAAATACAAGGGGCAGCCTGTCATCGAGGTGTTTAAGCGTGACCCTTCATATTATGACTGGATGATGAAGGGGAAGTTTTCGTCGCATACCAAGCAGGTGATTTTCAAGATTTACACCAAGTCAAAACTCGCAGGTAAATGATTCGCGGCAAACACATCATACTTGGCATTACGGGCGGGATAGCAGCCTATAAGAGCGCCATGTTGGCTCGGCTGTTTATCAAGGCCGGGGCTGAGGTTCAGGTCGTTATGACTCCGAGCGCGCGGGAGTTTATCACTCCGGTGACGCTCTCGGCGCTGACGGGAAAGCCCGTAGTCAGCGAGTTTTTTACGGCCAACACGGGCGAATGGC
This sequence comes from Bacteroides sp., assembly GCA_014802435.1. Taxonomy (GTDB): domain Bacteria; phylum Bacteroidota; class Bacteroidia; order Bacteroidales; family Muribaculaceae; genus UBA3263. Next base: position 144,889 of record JAAVCG010000032.1, read on the forward strand.
ATAGCCATGTTGACCTTGGACTCTGGGCCGACGCCATGGTGATAGCGCCCGCCACGGCCTGCACCATCGGCAAGATGGCTCATGGGGTTGCGGATAATATGCTTGTAACCACTTATTTATCGGCCAAGGCTCCGGTTTTTGTCGCTCCGGCTATGGACCTGGATATGATGGCACATCCATCAACGCGCGCCAACCTTGAGCTGCTCCGCTCATATGGCAACCATATTATCGAGCCGGCGAGCGGCGAACTGGCCTCTCACCTCATTGGGAAAGGCCGCATGGAAGAGCCGGAAAATATTTTGCGTGTCCTTGAGGATTTTTTTGAGAAGGGCGAAACTCTGCGGGGCAAGCGTGCGCTCGTCACTGCCGGGCCGACATATGAAAAGATTGACCCGGTGAGGTTTATAGGCAATTATTCGTCGGGCAAGATGGGCTATGCCTTGGCTGAGGAACTGGCAGAGCGGGGCGCGGAAGTGACGCTTGTCAGCGGTCCGGTCACGGTCAGCACTACTCATCCGCAGGTTAACGTCATCAAGGTTGAATCGGCCCGCGAGATGCTTGCCGAGGCTGAAAAGGCTTTCCCGGAATCAGACATCACAGTGCTGACCGCGGCAGTGGCTGACTATGCTCCGGCAGAGGTCGCTGATCGCAAAATCAAGCGTGAAGAGTCTGAAATCCCGACGATTGGCCTCGTTAAGAATCCCGACATTGCGGCTACTCTCGGTGCCCGGAAGCGCCCGGGGCAGATGATTATAGGCTTTGCCCTGGAAACGGACAATGAGGAAGCTCACGCCCTTGACAAGATACGCCGGAAGAATCTTGACGCCATTTGCCTCAATTCGCTTCGCACTCCCGGAGCCGGGTTTGCGGTCGACACCAACTTGGTGACAATCCTGACGGCCGACGGGCAGAAACTCCCCGGTGAGCTTAAAAGCAAGCGCGAGGTTGCTGCCGATATTGTTGATTTTATCACTAATTCTCTCTCCTGATTATGAAAATTTTCCGCTCCTTCTTTATTTTACTTCTCGGGATGCTCCTTTCCCCGGCGGGGGCATCGGCTCAGGAACTCAACTGCGAGGTTGAGGTCAATACCCAGTCGCTTCAAAACGTAAGTTCCTCGGTTTTTGACACGTTTAAGGAGGCCGTTACCGAGTACATGAACACGACGAAATTCTCAGAGGCTCAGATTGCAGTCAATGAGAAGATTGAGTGTCGATTGTTTTTTACCATCTCGGAATATAAGGACGGAGTGGCCAAGGGGACATTGCAAATCCTTGCAATGCGCCCGGTTTATAATTCAACGTACACCACCACGCTGATAAACTTTCGCGACACCAAGATTGACTTCTCTTACTCTGAGGGCGAATCACTGACGTTCAGCCAGAACGGCATGGAAAGCCAAATCACGGCGATTCTCAATTTTTATGCCTATCTGATTATGGCAATGGACTTTGACAGCTTCTCACTGAAGGGTGGCGAACCCTTCTGGGAACGCTTGAAAATGATTGTACAGGAGGCGCAATCGTCGGGCGAAATCGGCTGGAAAGCCTTTGAGGATAACAAAAACCGATCAGCCATCCTCCAGGCCTATACCGAGCCGAAGACGGAAGTTATGCGCGAACTGATTTATCGCTATCATCGCACGGGGCTCGACGAAATGGCTCAGAGTCCTGACAAGGGAAGAAACAACATTACGGAGAGTCTTGACTTGCTCAAGAAGGTCTATGACGCTGACCCGATGTCTGTGGCCCTGTCGATGACCAAGGACGCGAAACTTGACGAGTTGGTCAACATCTATTCAAAGTCGCAACAGACGGAGCGCGAGCGCGTTTATGAAACGCTCTATCCGCTCTATCCAACTGAAACCCAGCGGCTCAATGAAATTAAAAAAGGAAAGAAAAAACAATGATTCGCTCGCTGCAAATATCAAACTATGCGCTGATTGACTCGTTGACGCTCGAGTTCTCGCCCGGATTCAATATTATTACGGGTGAAACGGGCGCGGGCAAGTCAATCATGCTTGGCGCTTTGGGCCTGCTTCTCGGAGCTAAGGCAGACAGTCGCGCAATCCGTCAGAGCGACAAAAAATCGGTCGTAGAAGGCGTTTTTGACGTCAGCGGCTATGAGTCGGCGGCTGCATGGGCTGCGGAAAATGACGTTGAATGGGACGGCGGGGAGTGTATTCTGCGCCGCGAAATTGCCCCGGGCGGGCGCACGCGCGCGTTCATTAATGATAGTCCGGTTCCCGTTGCCCGCCTTGGCGAGTTGGGCGCTATGCTGATTGATATTCATTCCCAGCATCAGAATCGCCTTCTCGGGGCCGCTGATTTTCAGCGCCAAATTCTCGATTCTATCGCTGCAAACTCCGCCTTATTAGCTGATTATCAGAAGAAATGGTCAGCCCTTAGAGGGGCAGAAAGGCGTCTAGCCGACACTGAGAAAAAAATACACTCAGATAAGGCCGACGAGGAATTTCTCCGTTTCCGGCTCAGTCAGCTCGAGGATGCGCAATTGACCCCCGGCGAGCAGGAAGAACTCGAATCGGAACGCGAAGTGCAGGCAAATATGACCGGAATCAAGGAAAATCTGACCTCGGCGCTTGATTCGCTGGGAAATTCTGATTATTCCGCAGTCAGTCAGATAGCTACGGCCATCGATAGCCTCTCGGAATTGACGGAGGTGCTGGAAGATGTCCAGCCCCTGATTGAACGATTGGAGTCGGCCAAAGTGGAAGTTGAAGATATTTTTGAGACAGTTTCAGACTATGATAACAATCTCTCGGCCGACCCGAGAGCCCTTGAAGACATTGAGGAGCGTTTGGCTGAAATTTACTCATTGCAGCAGCGTTTTAAGGCTGATTCGGTTGAAAAACTGATTGAGCTGCGCGATGATTTGAGGAATCGGCTTGGTCTGCTCGAGGGCTCTGATTTAGAATTGAATGAGCTGAAAAAGGCCGTCAAGAGCGCCCGGAGTGCCGCCGAGGCTGTTGCCGCGAAGTTGACCGAACAGCGCCTCAAGGCCGCCAAGGCTTTTGAAAAAGAACTCTCGGAGGCCGCGCGCCCCCTTGGAATGGCTAATCTGGTTTGCGAAATTGCCGTAGAGCCGGCTCCGCTCGGAGCCGACGGCGCTGATGCAATCGAATTCAGATTCGCATTTAATAAGAATCAGAAGCCTATTCCGGTGAGCGGCGCAGCGTCCGGGGGCGAAATTTCCCGCCTGATGCTCTGCCTGAAATCCATCGTTGCCGGAAAATTGGGCCTGCCAACCGTTATATTTGACGAGGTCGACACCGGAGTTTCCGGCGATGTTGCCGGACGTATGGGCGAAATGATGGCGAAAATGGCACGCGCCATTCAGGTCATCACCATCACCCATCTGCCTCAGGTGGCCGCCCTTGGCGAATCACACTTTAAAGTTTACAAGGAAGATGACGCTGCGGCGACTCACACGCGTGCGCGCGCATTAAATAATGAGGAACGTCGCGCCGAACTGGCACTGATGCTCAGTGGCTCTGAATCAGACTCAGCCGCCCTCGCTACAGCTGACACCCTCCTTTCACGCAGAAAATAATTTATGGAAAAATCTGATTATATTTTTGGTATTCGTGCCGTAATCGAGGCCATAGAGGCGGGGCGCGATATTGATAAGATTCTGATAAAAAAGGACCTGCAGGGAGAATTGCTCGGAGAGCTTCTCGACCTTGCGCGCCGTCATCGTATAGTTATGCGCCGTGTGCCGGTTCAGGTCATTGACCGCATAACCCGGAAGAACCATCAGGGCGTCGTCGCTACACTCGCCGCCGTTACCTATCACAGGCTTGACCATCTGGTTCCGCAGCTTTATGAAGAGGGCAGGTTGCCCTTTATCATCGTGCTTGACGGAATTACTGACGTCAGGAACTTTGGCGCCATTGCGCGCACGGCTGAGTGTGTCGGCGCCGATGCGATAGTGATTCCGGAACATGGTTCAGTCAGCGTCGGTGGAGATGCCGTGAAGACGTCTGCCGGGGCGTTGCTCCATATTCCCGTGTGCCGTGAACGGTCAACGGCTCTGGCGGTTAAATTCTTGAAAGACAATGGTTATAAGGCTGTGGCCGTTACTGAAAAAGCCGCCGTTAACTATACGGAGATTGACTATACTGACCCCGTCTGCCTAATCATGGGCGCCGAGGATGTCGGCATCTCGCCTGAGGTTTTGAAATTGGCTGATTGCGGCGCGTCGATTCCGATGTTCGGTAAAATCGGGTCGCTCAATGTCTCCGTGGCCGCCGGAGTGATGATGTATGAGGTTGTCAGGCAGCGTCTTACTGCTAATCTGGAGGTTATCTGATGGCAGCAGATTCCCCTCAGGTGCTTGGCACCAAGTCTATCGGCAAACTGCTGGTTGAATACTCCGTGCCGGCGGTGATTGCCAGCGTCGTCACCTCGCTATATAACATTATTGACTCCATCTTCATCGGCCAGGGAGTAGGACCGCTGGCCATTACGGGCCTGGCGCTGACCTTCCCGATGATGAACCTGCTGATTGCTTTCGTGATGGTGATAGCCGTCGGCGGCGCTACGGTCACGTCGATTTATCTCGGCCAGAAAGATAATGAGCGCGCCTCCAATGCTTTGGGAACGGTGTTGATTCTCTGTGTGATTCACGCATTCGTTTTCGGCGGCCTTTCAATCTGGTTACTTGACGATATATTGAGGCTCTTTGGCGCGACGGACCGCACGCTCCCTTATGCGCGCGAGTTCATGCAGATTATTCTGATGGCCACTCCCGTCTCGTTTGTGTTCATCGGCCTGAATAACATGATGCGCGCAACCGGTTATCCCCGCAAGGCAATGATTTCAGCGCTACTTTCCGTGGGTGTCAACGTGATTCTTTGTCCTATATTTATCTTCTCGATGAAGCTCGGAATCAAGGGCGCGGCAATGGCTACGGTCAGCGGCCAATCCGTGGCCTGCATCTGGGTGTTGTGCCATTTCTTCTCGCGCAAATCGTTTATCAATTTCCATAAGATTACCCGTTGGTTTACCGGCTCCATCGCTAAGATGGTCTATACAATCGGATTGTCGCCGTTTTTGATCAACGTCTGTGCCTGCATCGTAGTCATGTTTATCAATAAGAGCCTGATTACTTATGGAGCGGATGAGGGCGACATGGCCGTTGGAGCCTTTGGCATTGTCAACCGTGTCACCATGCTTTTCCTCATGATTGTCATGGGCGTCACCCAGGGCATGCAGCCGATTCTCGGCTATAATTACGGCGCCGGAAAATGGGACCGCGTCAAGCGGTGTCTCCGGCTCGGAATCTATGTCGGTTCGGTCATCACCATTATCGGTTTTCTCGTGACGGAGATTTTCCCCGAACAGGTTACGCGCCTCTTTACCGACGATGCCGTCCTGATTCGCCACTCTATTGCCGGATTCCACATTATCCTGTTGTGTTATCCCGTCATCGGCGCTGCCATCGTCATTCAAAACTTCTTTCAGAGCATTGGCAAACCGCAACTTTCCATCTTCCTCAGCATGACCCGTCAGCTCATCTATCTGTTGCCGCTCCTCTGGCTTCTTCCCCGCCAATGGGGCATTGACGGCGTTTGGGCCTCGATGGCCGGCAGTGACTTCCTCTCGTTTGTGACCACCATAGTCACTCTCTGGGTTGTAATGAAAAAAATGAATAGGAATGAGAGAAAATCTTCAGCTCCGTCTGACTCCGGAAGTGGCCTTTGAGCCATTGCGCCTCCTGGCCCGGGTGTCGACCGAATTAAATATTGATGCCAACCGCATCACTTCCGTGACCCCGCTCAAACGCAGCATTGATGCGCGCCAAAGGCAGGTAATGGTCAATCTGCAAGTGCTGGTGACCATCGATGAACCGCCGATGGACCCCTCCGAGCGGCTCGTGACTCCTGATTATCAACCCGTGGCCGGCGATGCCCCGCAGGCTATAGTAGTCGGCGCCGGACCCGCCGGACTCTTTGCCGCATTGCGCTTGATTGAACTCGGAGTGAAGCCCATACTCCTTGAACGCGGAAAGGATGTCGACGGTCGCCGCCCCGACATGGCTGAAATCTCGCGCCGCGGAATCGTCAACCCTGACAGCAACTACTGCTTCGGAGAGGGTGGGGCAGGCGCTTTCTCGGATGGTAAACTCTATACCCGCAGCAAAAAACGCGGCCCCGTTGACAAGATTCTCTCAATCCTTGTCAGCCATGGCGCCAGCCCGGAAATCCTCGTCGATGCCCATCCCCATATCGGCTCTGACCGTTTGCCCGGAGTCATTAAGGCCATCCGTCAGCGAATAATTGACTGTGGAGGTGAAGTCCACTTCAATTGTCGCGTCGACTCGCTGATTATTGAAAATAATGAAGTCTGCGGAGTGACGACGGCCACAGGGGGCGAATATCGCGGCCCCGTAATCCTTGCCACGGGACATTCCGCACGCGATGTCTATCGCTCACTCATCGCCTCCGGAATCACCCTTGAACCGAAGGGACTTGCCGTTGGAGTGCGCCTCGAGCACCCTCAAGAGCTGATTGACCGCCTCCAGTATCATTCGCCCAAAGGACGCGGAAAATACCTCCCCGCCGCTGAATACTCCATGCTCACTCGCGTCCGGGACCGCGCCGTCTATTCCTTCTGCATGTGTCCCGGAGGATTTATTATTCCCGCTGCCTCTGAGCCCGGACAGTTGGTCGTCAACGGAATGTCTCCGGCCTCCCGAGGAACCAAGTGGGCCAACTCCGGAATGGTTGTTGAGGTTCTCCCTGACGATGTTCCCGGAGACTCTCCGCTCAAAATGCTCGACTTCCAGGCCGAAATTGAACGGCGATTCTTCAATGCCGGCAATGGCTCGCAAGCGGCCCCCGCTCAACGAATGACCGACTTCGTTGCCGAGCGCCCGTCTGCATCGCTCCCCTCGAGCTCATATCCCGCCGGACTTATCCCTCTCAGGGTTGACCGCCTCCTTCCTCCTCAAATATCCTCCCGCCTGCGCAAAGGATTTGAAGAATTTAATCGCAAACAAAAAGGCTTCCTCTCCCCCGACGCTACGGTTATCGGATGTGAGACCAGGACGTCGGCCCCCGTCCGCATTCCCCGCGACAATGAAACCCTCTCCCATATCTCCATTCCCGGGCTTTACCCGGCGGGTGAAGGCGCCGGATATGCCGGCGGAATTGTCTCCGCAGCTATTGATGGCGACAAAGTTGCAACCGCTCTCGCTCAAAAATTTGCAAATCTCAAAAATAATTCCTAACTTTGCACTCGATTCCAATGCCCGGATGGCGGAATCGGTAGACGCGACGGTCTCAAACACCGTTGGAGCAATCCATCCCGGTTCGAGCCCGGGTCCGGGTACAAAAAAAAGGAGCAGCCCCGCTGCTCCTTTTTTTTATACCCGGCAAATCCTCCCAAGTCTCTTATTCTTCTTATTCTTCTTATTCTTCTTATTCCTCTTATTCCTCCTATTCTTCCCATTTCTCCCATTCCTCAGATCCCTCTGATAACTCTGATTTCGCTGAAAAAGTTCGCTCTGTAAGTGTTAAAGAAAGTTAAATCAGAAAAATTTTGCGGTTGTATATGTTAAGGATTATCAACGAGTTGCGAAAAATATGCTGTAAAACATAAAAAATTTGCTCATCGGAAAATTTGCATATGTCAAAAAGTCGTCGTAACTTTGCACTCGCTTTCGGGAAGCAACGGCGCCCCGGGCTCTGAAAAGAGCAGAAGCAACAAGGACATTGAAAAAGC
>JAAVCG010000033.1 GCA_014802435.1 Bacteroides sp.
CCCCGCCACGGTGGCGCGACAGCGCCACAATCCCTATGGAAAGGCGGATTCCGATCCGCCGCCAAGTCCGAGGGCTTACATCACCAACAAGAAACGAAACTACATCCAGCAGGACACTACGCCCTCACACAGTCGCCGGCGGATCGGAATCCGCCTCTCCATAGCCACCACCCCCGCAAACACCCCCCGCAGAGGCGACATTTTAGCAAACCCGCAAATAAACTCCCGATTAACGCCGAAAAATCCGCCCCTAACCCCCGCTTTCTGAAAAAACCGACCGCCATCCCCCAAAACCAACTTGCACATCCCGCCCCCATTCGCTAACTTCGCATCACCATAAACCCCGTTAAACACTTAAAAAACGTTAAAAAATATGCCGACAAGAGCGTCTAATCAAAAATAAAGTTTAACTTTGCAATGTCCGAGGGAGGAGAAATTCCCGCGGACTAAGAAAAGTGTCAAAACTTTCTTTCTCAGTCATAACGAATCGCCAAATTCAAACCCAACGCTGAGGCAAAGTGAGATTAGACGCTCTTTCTGTTTTTGTTGATTCTGTTCAAAAGACATAAGACAAAAACGGAGGGGCAGTTTATCCACCCCCGGCAATATCATTCAGCGTTGAGGCTTTGGCGAGCCTGTTATGACTATGATAGGAGGCGAGATAAATTCCCCTCTTTTCTTATACCCATACCCCAACCGCCTGCCCGGGGAATTACAGGCCCAAACCCAATCAAAAACACATAAAAAAAACCACTATGCCCCTATTCAGAATCACAACCAAATGCGCCAAAAACTCAAACGGCATACGCATTGAACCCGGAATGTCTGTCGACGTCGTCACAAACTCATTCTCCAACCCCGTAAACACCAACGGCGGACAACCCGTCATCGACGCCTTCATGCGCATCTACGGCATCGACATCAAACGCGCCGGCGCCCTCAGCACAGTCTACCTCGACGTACAACGCATCAACTAATCCCCCCAACGTATATGGATTTCGAAGAACTCAATTCCGACCGTAAAGCAATCAATACCGCCAGCAAAATTGACGGATACATCAACCGCGGATTCTCTGAGCAGGCCCAATCCCTGGTCAATAGTCATGCAATAGTCGGCGCTATTGCATTGGCTCTGCCTCTCTTTGGCCTTGACAATATCCTCTATCTTATCGCCCTCTGGCATATGTATGTTGGTCTATGTGACCTCGCCCGCAAGAGTTTCGGCTCAAATATGACCAAGAGTTTCATCGGAGCTGTAATTGTTAATGTTCTCGTCGCTTCCGTGCTTGAACTCGCCTTCAACGTTATTCCTTTTGTCGGAGGCATCATAGGCGGCGCTATCGTCGGCTACTTATCAATCAAGATTTCCGGTGCATCATACCTCAAGGCCCTCGAAATTGCTCATGGCGGCGACGTAGCAGAACGCTACTCATTCAGCAACAACCAGCAAAGACAAATCCGCGAATAAAACAGCATATACGAACTCAACTTTTTACTCATAAATCAAATGAAAATGGGAACAGGAACAACCATACTTGTATGCACTGCCGCCCTCGTAGGCATTTGTGCCTATAGCTATCACCGTTATCAACGAAAGCTTCAAGAAGCCACTCCCGGCAAATCTGAAAAGAGACCTCAGCAGATTCAGACACCAACCGCACAGCCAAAACAACAGACATTTAATCAGGCAGCGGCCAAATCAGCCTTCTTTAACAACTTGCCAATATTTATACCACTTCTTCACACTTTAACTGATGGCACCTACGAACAAAAAGAAGTCAAAGGTCAATGGGATGACGAAGTAATTGACATCAATAATGCAGATCTTATAAATCTTTGGCATATCGCTCGTAAAAACGCCAACACGGTCAAGCACATTTTAGCACAGTGGGGCCTTACTCCGGACCTCTGTACAGAATTTCAGTGCATGCCATTCCATCTCTCAATGTATCAGACATCAAATGGTGCTCCGCTCGTTGTTGGCACGACCTATACCGTAGAGTCACCTTGTTGGGTTCTTTCCAACCACAATTCTAACGGACAAAGCGAAAAAACTATAATCCTGAAAGGAGTTGTAAAATGAAACCGCTCAAATCTTACAACGTATGCTTCATAGGGCGAACTGGTAATGGAAAGTCAAGCCTTATTAACAAATTATTCGGGACGACCTTTGCAACACATTCGCTTGTTTCTTGTACTAAGGAACTTTACAGCGTGACATGTATGCTTCCGCCTAACGAGCATTATGAAGCGATTACTGCTTATGATACTCCTGGAATTGGCGAGTACTCAAATGACTCAAGATATTGGCGATTCTATGAGGACGCTGTCGGCAAAGCGGATTGCATCGTTTTAGTTTCTACTTTTGACCGCACCGATGCTCCCGTGCAACGATTTTTGCGCGCCTTAAAGGAGTCATTAGACCCAAGCAAGGAGGTAAAGTTCGTTGTCGCGCTCAATCACATTGACTCTACAATTATTTCTGACGCGCAGGGACTCTATGAGCCCTGGAACGTCGAAACAAACGGCCCGTCGGAGGAATGTTTGAAAAACATTGAAGAGCGCACTGCCATTATACACGAGAAACTTGACAACAAACTGCTTCCGTTTGAAGTAATCCCGGTCTGCGCCGCCCGTGATTATAACATCGAAAAACTAAAAGAACAAATTCTAAATATATAACTACATGGAAGACAAAAAAGGAAAATTCCTTATCAACGAAATCTTTGATAAGATTTTTGAGAAAGCGAATCTTTCTCAAAAAGAGCAAGATGAAGTTAATAATGCGATCAACAAAGAGTTGATTGAAAAACCATTCAAAGTTGCTGTTATCGGTCAATCTGGTGTAGGAAAATCAACTACGTTGAATGCCGTTTTCGGCCTCAAAAACTACACTTCAAATCTTGCCGAAGGCACCACAGATATCATAGAAGAAGTTTTTCCCCTTCGCGACGGATTCAAACTTTCAATCTACGATATGCCAGGGCTGAACAATGATGAAGAGAAGGATATTCAGTATGCTAAACTTTACGAAAGGATCTTACCCGGCTGTGACGTGATTGTTTATATCATCAACGCACACTCACGAGACTTTGGTGAAGATTGCCGTATTCTCAAAGATATCGTTTTACCCATATGCAATACTAACGAAATCAAGGAGAATCTCATCATTGCTGTTAACAAAATTGACACCATTGGAGAGAACATAGACCCTAACGACCCGGAATTACAGTGGGACATTATTAATAATCTCCCGCCTACCAAGCTCAAGGAGGCAATCAAAACCAAACTGAGCGACATCACGGATAAGCTTATTGATGAAGGACTCCTCGGAACAAGCAATGGACTGCAACCTCATCAAGTCGTATTCTTCTCTGCTATCAAAAACTATAATCTTCAAGACTTTATCCGTGCCATTTCAAAAGCGGGTAATCGTGGCTGGATATGGCCCGCAACCGTTGGGTTTGAACAAGCCGGACGTTGGAGCGATGTAAAACTAAACTAATTCACAATCCTAACCAACATGACAGCAGAAGAACAACAGGAATATAACCGTCTGCCTGATAAGGCCAAGAAGGTATATAATTTTACCAAGGAAATGCATCCTTCTTGGTGCCACAAACAGATAATAGCTAAGGTCGGATTTGATGCTCAAATAGGAACCATAGTTGGTAAAAGCGGGGGCTCTGATATTAATCCCAAAGATCCCTCAACCCTACTCAATATTCTTGAAGGAGGAAAGCGTTTCCTGCAACGATATGGAATTAATATCGGCAAAATAATGGACGCCATTAATACCGCTATTTCCGGTTTAAGAAGAGCCATAAGCGCCGGACTTGATTTTATTGGTAAATCTATTGCTCAAACGTTATCCTGGATATTTGATTAAATTATAACCAATCATAAAAAAGCAATGAACAACGAAACTTACAACAGAATCAAAGCAGAACACCCCAACTGGAGTGAAGAACAAATCTGGACCGCTGTCAGCCTTGATATGGAAGCTGATAATGTTATCACCCAAAAAGGCGCCGACATCGATAGAAACGACCCCGAAATCCTAACCCAAATTATCAAACGCGCCAAAGAGTGGCTGTCAGAAGTTCTCCCCAAAATCTTTGAAAAGGTCAAAGTCCTCTTCTCTCAATTACTTGACCAACTCAAAACATGGGTAAATGCCAACTGGCACAAGATTATCGAAGTGATAGGCAAATTTGCCTACAAATCATAAGGAATAATCTCACCGTCCGAAATACTTGATGGCTCTTACCCAGAATGAATAAGAGCCATCAGTATTTATACCACCTTAGCTCTATACCTCAACCTTTAACTATAAGTATGATTCGCGGCAAAGCGCTTTTTTACTGCAGCAATTGCAAGCATCGGTTTATCGGTCTGGACATTGAGTATGCTGCGTCGGCTTTTAGCGCACCGCTCAAATGTCCCAAGTGAGACAGTCGCCTCCTGCCCGCCCGAATCGCCAATATACAATATCGCCCCATCTGGGACGCCACAGACCGCTGTAAAGACTAACCCACCCAATCCCTTCCTTAAAAAAACGGATATGTTTATAACCTACAATGACAAAGGCGAGAGAATCATTTACGATGGCGAAGCGCGAGGGCCACAAACTTTATAACATTAGTCTCCTCTCCTGCGAAATGGAAACTTAAACTCGCTGAAAAATACTTAAACTCAAGAATAGTTGATCATGACATTAAACGAATTTATTGACGAATACTCATGGGAGCAAGCCCGGGAATGGCATGCGGAAATGCTTGCACAAAATAGCCGCCGACCTAAGCAATGGACATTCCAAGAAAAGGACGGCACGAAACATACCATTTTTTTCGACGGATGTCCGTTCAGACTGAAAAGCCCCAAAATGGCTGACTGGCTTCGCGCAATGATTCTCTCTGCCGAGGCCATGGAAGACGAATCCTCGCATGGATTCACGGCCGAAGAACAAGTAATAATCTGTTATGTGGCAGTTGTCACTCAACTGGAGGGCAATTTATGGGTGTTTGAACCGCAAGGCCTCCCTCAGATGCTTTGTCAGGCAGTTGTAAAGGCAAAGGCTTATGAAGACGGAATCGAATTGTCTGCCTCACTTAAAAATATTTATGATAATAAATTAGATTCCGAAGAGTTACCTGACAATATTTTCTGGCGATGTGTGCAAGCATCATTGCTCCTAAGCATCTATCTGATTGAGCTATCGCTTATCACAGGCAATATATCCTCCAATACGTTCGAGGCATTAAATCAACTTAGTGTCCAGTTGGAAGGCATTATCAATGACGCGAAAGAGGATCATGATACCCCGGATTTCTCGGTCGAAGCGGAATATTTCGAACGCCTGACAAAACTGATTCCCAAGATTGAACAAAGCGGCAATGAGCAACTGATAAGCATGGCATACGAATTTGCGCGCGACTATTATCAAGCCACACGCCGATTTACCCTCGCCGAGAAGTTCAATGCAAAACTCAACAATCCTGATAATTAAAAGAATGTATAATATATGTTGAAGAAAATTTGTTGTTTGGCGGTGATGGCGGCCTCGGTTGCCGTTACCGCCGGAGCGCAGACCGCCAACGGGGCTGAGCGCCGCAAGCAGGCCCTTCAGGGCACTTATCTGGTCGCCCCCGGTGGATTTGTAATTTCTCCCGACGACGTTTATCGATATGGAAAATACGTCATCTCCGGCAATACTGTCTCAGAATACAATTGGGACGCAGACAGCAAGACCTGGAAGCTTAACTTCAAAGCCCCCTTCAAGCTCATCTATCGCCGCAACGCCGACTATATGACCGGCTACAACATCGTCTACAAGAACGCCCAAGGCCACGAAATGCAACTGTGTACCGGCGACGTCAACGACGACGGCATCATGGACCTCTGGTGCAGCGACAGCCTCTACTACACCAAACAATCCCCCAACAAAAAAAATTGATTGTCGTCACGACAACCAATCTTAGTTAACCTTAAATCTAATACCATGAAAAACACAGTGCAAAGTTACGGACTTTTTTTGATTTTGCAAATATTTTTGCGCAAAAATTATGTTGCATAACATAATTTTAACATTTATTAAACCAAAGTAAGCGTTCTGAGGGTTGAGGAGGCGAGTTTTTCAGCCGCCAACCGGAGTTCCGCCGGGGTGATGGCCGAGATTTTCTCCGCAGTGCGGGTGATTGAGGGCGGCTGCAAGCCGTGGAGAATGGCCCTGCCCGATGATAGAGCCGTCTGCTCGCGGTTATCTTGCCCAAGGGTTACTTGCCCCAAATATTGACGCTTATAAGCAGCTAAAGAGCGCTCGCTGAGCGGCTTGGAGGCCAATCCGTCGAGAGTGCGACCAACGATGCGCCGGCAGCGCTCAAGGTCCTGATGATCACACCCGAAGTAAATAGTCATCAGGCCGCAATCAGAGTATAAAGCCGTAGATGCCTCAACCGTGTAGACCAATCCGTTACGCTCCCTCAGCGCAAGATTCAGCAGGGCATTCATTCCCGGACCGCCTAAAATATTGACGGCCAGCGCCGTTACGTGGCGGTCAGGGGCATGGAGCCCGCCTATTTCCACTCCCATCACCGTATGGGCCTGATGAGAGCCATTATCCTGAACGGCCACCTCCGGCGGGCAAAGCTGAGGCCGCGTGCGCCCGGCGCCAACGGCCTGAAGAGGAAGCGCGCCAAAGGCCTTCTCCGCCTCGCGGAAAACCTTCTGCGGGTCTTCCGGTCCGAGATAGAAAAACACGCCGTTATCAGCCGTGAAGCGCTCACGGAGATAGCGCCGACAGCGTTCACCCGTGAAGTCCATAACCGTCTGCTTGCGCCCTAAGATGTTGTGGGCAAGCGGATTGCCGGCAAAAATCATCTCGTCAAAAAGATCATAGGCAGCCTCCGCCGGCGAGTCAAGGTAAGAGTCAATCTCATCACAAATAACCTCGCGCTCCAGCTGCAGTCCCCGCTCAGGGAAGGCGGAATCCGAAGCCAGTTCGCCGATAAGCCGGGCCGCGCGCCGGAAGTTTCCGGCAGGCATCAGGGAGTAGACAGTCGTTTCCTCCTTGGTTGTAAACGCATTAAGCTCGGCGCCGACTGATTCCATCCGGTTGAGGACATAGGATCCCGTGCGGCGCGATGTGCCCTTAAAAATCGTGTGCTCAACGAAGTGGGCCAACCCATGGTCTGAGTCGACGACCTCGTCGCGCGAGCCGGAATTAAACGTCAGGCCGCAACATTCCGTCGCTCCGGGGCTCTGACGGGCAATGCACCGGAGGCCGGTGGTGAGGGTGGCCGTCAGCAGCGTTCCACCCATTTTCCGTCGGCTTTAATCAGTTCAATCAGGCGCTCCAGGGCCTCTTCCTGAGGGATGTTTTTCAACACACATTCGCGCTGACGGTAAAGGCTCACCTTGCCAACTCCGGCGCCGACATAGCCATAATCAGCGTCGGCCATCTCGCCGGGGCCATTGACAATACAGCCCATCACTCCGATTTTCAAGCCCTTAAGATGGTCCGTGGCCGACTTAATCTCGCGCAGGGTCGACTGGAGGTCAAACATTGTGCGCCCGCATGAGGGGCAGCTGATGAATTCCGTCTTTGAAATACGCAGGCGAGCCGCCTGTAAAATATTCAGAGCCAGCGCCGTAGTGTCCGTATTGCCGGCCTCGATGAGCATACCGTCAGCATGCCCGTTAAGGAGCAGGGTGCCGAAATCGGCCGCAGCCTTCAGCGCCAGGTCTGAATCGTCAGGGTCATAGCTCAGACTCATAATTACCGGATTATTAACGCCTTGGCGGAGCAAATAATGATGACAGGCCTGCAAATCGCCAACTCGGTTCTGATGCTTAGACCTGAGCACGATGATTTCGTCCTTCTCAAACTTATGGCCGGCAACCTCGTCTGTGGTCATTTCAACCATCTTGCCCTGAATCTCGTCCAGACCGACGATAACCGGAAGCTGACCGCCGCCAACATTGCCAACGACCACTGACTCAATGCGTTCCGGCGCCAGAGGATTATAGCCCGGAGCATAGTTAACGGTGAAGGCCGGAGCTGCCTGAGCCTGAGCGATATGGGCCAACAGAGCACGCGCAACGGGCACCTCCCGCTCCGGGTCCTCGCTGAGCGAGACGCGAATTGTGTCGCCGATGCCCTGATAGAGAAGCGCACCGATGCCTACGGCTGATTTTACCCTGCCGTCTTCGCCATCGCCGGCCTCCGTAACTCCCAGGTGGAGAGGATATTGAAGACCTTCATTCTTCATTGTCTCCGCAAGGAGCCTGACCGTGCGAACCATCACTACGGTGTTTGAGGCCTTGATGCTGACAACGACATTGTCAAAACCCTCCTCCGCACAGATTCTCAGATACTCCATGGCGCTTTCAACCATCCCCTCGGGAGTGTCGCCATATCGGTCCATGATTTCGGGCGAAAGCGACCCGTGGTTCACCCCGATTCTGAGGGCGGCGCCATTGGCTTTCAGCTTGTCGAGCAGCGGCTTGAGGGCGGATTTAATGTCGGCCCCGGGGCGGACAAAATTTCCGGGATTGATGCGGACTTTCTGAACGGCATCGGCCGCGGCCATCGCCGCATTCGGATTAAAATGAATATCCGCAACCAGCGGGACGGAAACGCGACCGCGCATACGCCCCATGGCCTCGGCCTCACGAACCCCCTGGGCCGTCAGGCGCACGAGTTCAGCGCCGGCCGCCGCTATCCGCTCAATCTGAGCGATGGAGGCTTCCTCGTCAGTGGTGGTGGTCGACGTCATGCTCTGCACGACTATCGGATTATTAGCCCCGATTTTAACGCGCCCGTCAACTATCACTTCCCGACAGGGCCGGCGGCGGCAATTCAGCAAGTCCATAAGTATCTAAAAATCAATTAGTCTTAAATTCATATTTAATCTCGGCAAGCTCGGCATTGGCCTTCACGATTTTCTCGTTGAGCTTGGCGCGATATTCATCAAAACGGGCTGCCACTTCAGCATCAGAGAGTGCCAGCATCTGCACGGCGAGGATGGCCGCATTGAGCGCGCCGTTGATTCCGACCGTTGCGACGGCCACACCCGGAGGCATCTGCACGATGGAGAGCAACGCGTCATTGCCATCCAAGGTTGAAGCGATGGGCACCCCGATTACGGGTATTGGAGTCATTGCGGCGATAACGCCGGGAAGGGCCGCAGCCATGCCCGCTGCCGCAATAATAACTTTAAGGCCGCGGTCACGTGCCCCGCGCGCAAAGTCCTCAACCTCAGCGGGAGTACGATGAGCCGAAAGTGCATTCATCTCAAACGGCACCTGAAGGGTATTCAGAAAATCTGCGGCCTTTTTAAGGATGGGCAGGTCAGAAGTGCTACCCATTATGATAGAAACCAGAGGATTCATAAAAAAAGAAATTTACTAATTAAGAAGCCAATAAACTCAAAAAAATCACTAATTAAAAAGGTCAAAAAACCTCAAAAAAAATTACTAATTACCAACTAATAATTACCAACTAAAAAAATTACAAATTACTAATTACCAATTACTAATTAAAAAAAGGCCGCCGATTTTAATATCATCGGCGGCAACTTTTTTGAGTTCTTTCTTACTTTGCGGCGGCAAGTGCGGCCTGTTCAGAGGGTTTCAGGCGACGCTCCTTGATGCGGGCCTTCTTACCGGTGAGGTTGCGCAGATAGTAAAGTTTTGCGCGGCGAACCTTACCATACTTATTGACTACGATTGAGTCAATGAAGGGTGATTCCATCGGGAAGATACGTTCTACACCGATGTTATCGCTCATCTTGCGTACGGTGAAACGCTTCTTGGCGCCTTCGCCGGAAATCTTGATTACGACTCCGCGATACTGCTGGATACGTTCCTTGTTACCTTCCTTAATGCGGTAAGAAACAGTGATGGTGTCGCCCGGCTGAAAGCGGGGATAGCTCTTGTTTTGTGCAAATGCCTCTTCGGCAATCTTAATTAAGTCCATTGTGACTAATTGATAGATAGGGTTTTACATTCGTCCGCAGCAGTAACGCGCACCTCGTCGTCGCGACAGCGGCTGCGAAATCCGACTGCAAAGTTACGAATTTTTCCCTTCATACGCAAATTTTTTTCGTTTTTTCAGTTTTCATTTTTTGATTCTCGTTTTTTTTCGTAACTTTGTACTCAAATGGAAAAGTATCTCGTATCTGCCCGCAAATATCGTCCGGCAACGTTTGCAAGCGTCGTCGGACAAAAAGCGTTGGCGGCAACTCTCAAAAATTCTATCGCAACTGACCGATTGGCACACGCTTATCTCTTCTGCGGGTCCCGTGGCGTTGGTAAAACCTCCTGCGCCCGAATCTTCGCTAAGACCATTAACTGCACCAATCGGACCCCCGACGGAGAAGCCTGCAATGAATGTGAATCCTGCCGCCTGTTTAACGAAAACCGCTCGCTTAACATCATTGAGCTCGACGCCGCCTCCAACAACGGAGTCGAAGACATCCGCCAGCTTATTGACCAGACAAGAATCCCCCCGACGTCCGGCAAATATCGCGTATTCATCGTCGACGAAGTCCATATGCTCTCGTCAGGCGCCTTCAATGCCTTCCTCAAAACCCTTGAAGAACCCCCGGAATACGTAATTTTCATCCTCGCGACCACTGAGAAACACAAGGTTATACCGACGATTCTCTCCCGATGTCAGATATTCGACTTCAACCGAATAACCATCTCTGACATGGTTGACCATCTCGCCTACGTCGCTAAAAACGAAGGAATCTCAGCCGAACCCGCCGCCCTCAACGTCATCGCCCGCAAGGCCGACGGCGCCATGCGCGACGCCCTCTCCATTTTCGACCAGGTAGCCGCATCCTCGCTCAATAACATCACCTATCGGTCTACAATCGAGAACCTTAACGTCCTCGACTCAGCCGTCTATAACCGCCTGCTCCAGTCATTCCTCGACGGAAACGTTGCCGATGCCCTCCTTATATATAAGGAAGTGCGCGACCAAGGATTCAATAACCACTTCTTCCTGACCGGACTCGCCGACTATTTCCGCGACCTCGTAGTGGCCCGCGACCCTAAGACCATCTCCCTGCTTGAATCTGACGACGACAATCGCACCGCCATGGCCCAACTCGCCGCCAAATGCTCCCCAAAGATGCTCTATCGAGCCATGGACCTCTGCAACAGCGCCGACCTTAACTATCGCACTGCCGCTAACAAGCAGTTCCTCATTGAGCTCACGCTCATCAAACTCTGCCAAGCGGACAGCCCCTCTCCCAATGAAGGCGACGGAGAGGGGCATGCACTGCAACCAATAGTTGCCAAAGCCCCAACCACCCCCACTCCCTCCTCGCCAAAACCCGCTCCCGCCCCTGCCCCGGCCCCGCAAAAGCCCGCCCCGACCGCCGCGCCCATTAACCCGCCCGCTCCGGCTCCCCCCGCCCCGGCAAATCCCGCAGCAAAAAAACTACCCAAAATAGGCCTCGGACCCTCCATCTCAATCCGAGCAACCAACTCCGCTGCCCCCGCCGCCGCTCCGACGGACGATAAACCGGCCCCGGCCGCACCCTCCGCCACACCTGCCGCCGGAGCCCCTGACCGGCAACCTAAACTCGACCTCAGACTCTCCCCTGAAGAAGTCAGAAGCGCATGGCTCAACTTTGCCGACTCACGAACCGCCGAACACGTCATGGCCTCCACTCTCCGCACCTGCATTCCGCGCCCCGCTGACGCCAATGACTCAACAACCTACACCGTGCAATACGAAAGCCCAGCCCAGGCCGAAGTCCTCGAAAAATGGCTCCCGCTAATCACTCGAGAACTCGCCCAAACGCTCGGAAACTCTCAGCTGAAATTCTCCCTCAAGCAAGTCGACGGCGAAGGCTCTCCCATCTCATGGACCGAACGTCAAATCCTTGACCATCTAATCGCCCAAAACGAACGAATCGGCGAACTCGTCAACAAACTCAACCTAACCCTCGAATAAATTTCAAACTAACTCAAACTCAATAAAAAACTATGGCAAGCAAAGCTTTACTCGTAATCCTCGACGGATGGGGAATCGGCGACCGCTCAAAAGGCGACGTCATCTACCAAACCCCCACCCCCTACTGGGACTCACTCCTCAAAAACTACCCCCACTCTGAACTCCAAGCCTCAGGCGAAAACGTCGGACTCCCTGACGGACAAATGGGCAACTCCGAAGTTGGACACCTCAACATCGGCGCCGGACGTGTTGTCTACCAAGACCTCGTAAAAATCAACAAATCAATCGCCGACGGCTCCATCCTAAACAACCCCGAAATCAAATCAGCATTCGAAACCGCAAAAAACACCGGATGCGGACTCCATCTCATGGGCCTCACCTCTAACGGCGGCGTTCACTCCAGCTTTGACCATCTCTTCGCCCTCTGCGACATCGCAAAACACTATGGCCTCCAGAAAGTCTACATCCACTGCTTCATGGACGGACGTGACACCGACCCCAAATCCGGCAAAGGATTCATCGAACAACTCCAAGCCCACTGCGCACAAAGCGCCGGCGTAATCGCCGACATCTGCGGCCGATACTACGCAATGGACCGCGACAAACGCTGGGAACGCGTCAAAATTGCCTACGACCTCCTCGTAAACGGACAAGGAGAACCCGCCACTAACCTTCCCGAAGCAATGCAAAAAAGCTACGACGAAGGCATCACCGACGAATTCATCAAACCCATCAAAAACGCTGACGTTGACGGAACTATCAAAGACAACGACGTTGTTATCTTCTTCAACTACCGCAACGACCGCGCCAAAGAAATAACCACCGTCCTCACCCAACACGACATGCCCCAAGAAGGAATGCACACCATTCCCGGACTCCAATTCTACTGCATGACCCCCTACGACGCCTCATTCACCGGCGTTCACATCCTCTTCGACAAAGAAAACGTTGAAAACACCCTCGGCGAATACCTCAGCAAACAAGGAAAACACCAACTCCACATTGCCGAAACCGAAAAATACGCCCACGTAACATTCTTCTTCAACGGCGGACGCGAAACCCCCTACGACGGCGAAGAACGAATCCTCGTCGCCTCACCCAAAGTCGCCACTTACGACCTCCAACCCGAAATGAGCGCATACCAAGTCTGCGACAAACTCACTGACGCAATCCGCTCACAAAAATTCGACTTCATCGTCGTAAACTACGCAAACGGCGACATGGTCGGACACACCGGAGTCTACGAAGCAATCGAAAAAGCCGTCGTAGCCGTCGACGAATGCCTCATGGCAACCATTGAAGCCGCAAAAGAAGCCGGCTACGAAGCAATCATCATCGCCGACCACGGCAACGCCGACAACGCCATTAACCCCGACGGCTCACCCAACACCGCCCACTCCCTCAACCCCGTCCCCTGCATCTACGTCACCCCCAACAAAGACGCCAAAGTTGAAGACGGAAAACTCGCCGACGTCGCCCCCACCCTCCTCCACATCATGGGCCTCCCCCAACCCACCCAAATGACCGGCCACAACCTCATCCACTAACTCCCCCACACACAACCCCAAACAGGCCCCGTCCTCCCAAGGAGAACGGGGCCTCCCCATAAAAAAACACAGACTACGCAACCTATGGAAAGGCGGATTCCGATCCGCCGCCCCCCCGTCAGATTGCCGGCTAACTCGTGGGTTTTGCGGCAGCCTGTCAGTATCTCCCATGCCTCAGGCGGCGGATTGGAATCCGTTTTTGCATAATTTTTTTGTTTTTTTGCGGTTTTGGGATTGGTGGAGTGCGTAACTTTGCAGCGTAAAAAAATTACTAATTACTAACTACTAATTATGAATAGTTTTCGACATGATTGTAACGAGCGCTGTAAGTCTAACGTATTGAAACTGCGCATGAAGTATGGCGCGGCGGGTTATGGCGTCTATATGATGCTCTTGGAGCGGCTGGCCATGGAGCCAAAGCTCTGTCATGACATGGATTATGACGCCTTGGCTTATGAATTTCAGGTGTCGGCGGATTTGATTCGCCATGTCGTTGAGGATTTTGACCTCTTCATTATCGACCTTGACACGGAGACTTTTTCTCATGAAGAGCTTACGGCTCAGTTCGCAACCAAGGCCCGACGGGCACGCGAGGAGAAGGCTCTTGACGAGTTTATTGAGCGACGACTTGAATCGGAGCAATGGGTCAACAATATTGCCACAATGTATAAGACCGTCCCTGAGCGAATCAAAGCGCTGACACAGAGTGCTTTCCGCGACAGGGTCCTATCGACCTACACTTTCCTGCCATCCCCGTCAGCCCTGGGCCATATTCTCGGCAACCTGATAAGGGAGACGTTTAAGCCGGATGATGAATAAGCAGGAAGAGGGGCGGATGATGGTTATTTTCCCCAATCGTGTTTGAAGACAAGGCCGAGGCCTTGAGTGGTCAGCGCGGTTTTGACGTAGAGGTTGCGGTCATTGAAATGGTTGTAGGCTTTCAGTCGCCATTTTCCGGAACGGTTCAGGAGATATTCAACGTCAAAGTCACCGATGAACTGGTTATTGTTCAGCGACTTATCTCTATAGCCGAAGTTGCCGTTAAGCAGCAGCCGATTATTGAGCAGCGTTGACGACAGGGCCACATCGACCTCTAAGTCAGAGAAATCGCCCGCATCAGAGCGTAGACTCGGCGCCACGGAGAACTTATTGCTCAACTGGCCGAGAATATTGCTCAGCTGCGAGGAAATAGTGCCTGACGCGAGCGATGCCAGTTCGTTACCCTTAGTCGCCCCGGCCATATAATCAGGTGTATAGAAGCGGTTTAGCGCAAGGAGATAAATAATCTGGCGGTTCATCATCTCCTCAGTGGAGACAATGGAGCGGACCTTGCGTTTGACGTCAGACGTCAGAGTCGGAAAATCCAGGTCAAAGGAGATGTCGGGACTCTGCAAATCTCCGCCAAGGTTCAGCACCGCCTGAACGGGTACGTTTGTTCGCTGAATCTCCTTGTCATGGAGGAAGGAATCATCAAGGTCACTGAGATTGGCATTGAGCTGATAAGCGGCGGAAACATTGAGCGAGGCCCCGAGCGGGTCGCCATGGAACGAGACCAGTGAGCCGTCTCTGAGCGAGAAGTTCTTGATAATGATGTCCTGGAGAGTGAAATTATAGTCGCCGCGATTAATCAGATAATCGCCATAGAGGCGCATTTCGTCGTTGGCCGATTCATAGATAAAATCCATGTGTCCGGCGCCGTAAGCGGTAATCTTATCGCCGGCCACGGGGTCCATGACCAGGTTAATTTTCGCCTCGGGAGTGACGTCCATGCGGATTTTGATACCGAATGAAGTTGGCGCTTCGGCAAGGAGCTTCTTGCGGCGTAGAATCTCTTCAAAGCGCTTGTTGACTTTCAGTCGGCTCTTCACGGCCATTTCAAGCGAGTCAGCCTTTGAGGGTCCGGCAGCATCGCGAAACGTCAGGAAGTCATAGACGGCAGCCTGCTCCGAATCGGTCAACGCAAAGGTGAACTCCGAGCCGGGAGAAGTACGCATATCGGCCGAGATGTCAACCTTGCCCGTATGTCCGGTAATTGAAGCCGAACCGTTGCCAAAGACGGAGCCATACCACATTTCATCATCCCTTGAGGGGAGGTCAAGTACCTGCAGTCCGCGGGCCTCGGTAACATGGAAATTAAAGTCCGTTTCAATGAAATGGTCATGGGTCAGCAGGCCGTTGAGGATGGCCGAGTTGCCTCGGGAGTCGCTGACGGCAATGTCGTTAAGCTCAATGCGCCCCGGGCGGATATGGACGGAATCAGTGGCATGATATGTAACCCCGGTATAGCCAATCTTCATTGAGAAATCATCAGCATAAAGGTCTCCCTCAAGGTCGATCATCACAAAGGAGCCAAACAGACGGGCATGGCCTGAAGCCCTGCCGCCGACGTCATCACACCAGGAGGCCAGAAACGGCTGCATGAACTGAGTTGGCAAGTTGCGGGCATCAAACCGGATGTCAAGATTCTGGCTGATGGGATAAATCACTCCGTCAACATCGGCGCCTGAATTTTCCGGTCCGCTGACCCGGGCCGAGAGCAGGATTCCGCGCGAGCTGGCATCCCATCCGGCGCGAATGTCGGCATTGCCGAAGACGCAGTGATTATAACTGAAATCCTTGACATGGAGGTTACTGGTCTGGAGAATTGGGGCGGGAGACAGGAGCGCGCGGGCCGTTACAGTGCCAATGGCCGTGCCTCCAAAGGTTACCTGCGGGCCCAGGTTGAGAGTCTCAAAGAGATAATCAAGGTCGATATTCTCGAGTCTGACGGCCAATACATCGGCCGAATCAGGCGAGGCCACTCCGCGAATCACGGCCTGTTGTCCGGGCCCGTCGACCGTCAATCCGCCGACAACGATAGACCGACTTCGGGCGCCGATATAGGCCGGATTAATGGTCCAGGGGGCATCATTAAACACCATTTCGGAGCGATGGATATTGACGTCGGCACCGCCGGGAAGAGGCTTGGCCGAAAAATTTATCGCGCCGTCAAAACGCTTGTCGGAGTCAATGTTCCAGCCTAAAATCGCTTCAGCAACTCCACCATTAATGTCAGATTGGAGATAAAAATTCATCTGGCGGCCATACTTATTATCAGTGGCGGCGCGGGCCGTCAATGCTCCCTTACTGCCTCCGCTGAGGTTAATTTCGGCCTCTCTCACCAGCTTTTTCCCCACTTGGAGATAAGGCATATGGAGGGACAGCATAGCCGAATCCTGCGCCCCGATATAGCGGCCCTGAAGGTCAACGTCATAGAGCGGACGAACCGGCAGCGAGACAATGTCAAACAGGGGCGATTGCTCATGAATGGTGGCACTGACAGCGAAGTCATTGACCGAGACTGCGGTATCGGCCTCCGCTTGCAGAAAGAGCTGAGGGAAAGTGCGGGCAGCGAGGCGGCGGCCATCGCGGGCGAGCGTCATGAGGTCAATTTTGCCATCAGCCTTAAGGTCAAGAGGGCCTGACGAGAGCTTGACGAAGTTTTCCTCAGAAGCGAAATCAAATTCCAGTTCAATGGGCTGCTCATCAAACTTGGTGGCAGCGGAGTCATTGGCAAAGGCCAAGTCAGAAACGTTCAAGAATCCGCAAGGATGGGCATAATCCTCGCCAAAAACCTGAGCAAAAAGATTCCCGGAGTAAGAATAACCCTTCGGGAAACGCTTAAATCCCATTCTGTCAGGGCAGAAATGGGAAAGGCGAAGCTCCAATTCGCCCATCTTTTCGCCGGAGCCGGTCAATCCTCCGGAAAGGTTCAGTTCGCCCGCCACGAGCGAATCATTCACCTCCAGCGAGCCGGAAAAGTCTTTTCCTTTATAGTCCGCCTTGGCGATGAGATTGCGGTAATCATGGCCTCGCCAGCCGATTGAGCCGATTGTGACGTCGGCGGAGCCGGAGCCTCGCGCAAGGTCAAAATCAGCGTCAAATGAAGCAGAGCCTAAGTCGCGTCCGGGAAGAAAAGCGTTGATATTCAGCTCATCAGCTATGGCCGAGCCGGTCAGTCGGCCGGAGTTGAGCGCGGCGACAACGTCAAGCGCACCAAGGTTAGTCGAGAGTTGAGCATCAAGCTCAATCACCTCATTAGCAAGCCGATGGGCCGAGCCGGTCAAAGTAACATCACCCGCCGAGGCGAGGATGCTCTCAGCCTTGGGCGACATCCGGACAAACGCGCCGGCAATGCGCCCGATTGACTCGCCCGACGAAATGATTGAAAGTTGATTGAGAGTCTGCTCCCGCTTATTGCCGAAGCCGTTGAAGGCCAACTGCTCGCCTATGGCCAGGTTGACGGCGCTCAGATGGAGCGAGTCGCGAAACAGCTCCGCGCGGCCGCTGAGCTTGACCGGGTTAGGAATCAGCTTGGAGTCAAACGGAAGCACCGGAGCAAGGTCATTCAGGCTGATTTGCGAGCCGGAAAGCAGTGAAACCGGGCCTACTTCATCAGACTTCAGGGCCAGGTTCATATCTGCAAACCGCAGAGTTGAGGCGGGCAAGCGGAGAGTCAGCCCATTGATAGTCAGGCGCTCAGGAGTGTAAACAACGTCGCCGCTCAAGCGCGAAAGCACAATTCCGCTCTCTTCGCGGAATTGCAGACGGCGCAAACGCACGCTGACGCTGTCACGACTCACTCGCGGGGCATTTACGTCAGCGTTAATTCCGGTGATTTTCAAGTGGTTCGGGTCAGTCCCGGCCGTGATAGTCTCCCGGTCAAGGACATCATAAAAGGCTTCTCCTCCGCGAATTACGACGGTTTGCACCGCAAGGTCAAAATTCATCGGAGGTTTGGAGCCATCGCCCTTGAGAGCGCGGATTATCGGCTCGACATTTAGCGGAGCCGAGACGGAATCCCTGCGCAAGGCCACCCGGGGGTCCATCAGGACCACATCAGTGATAACGATGCGGCGCCGGAGCAGGAGGTCCTGCAAACTGAATCCGGCACTTAACTCCCGGAGTTGCAGCACCGTATCAGCCGGTTGAACCGTCACTGCGGCATCGCGGAGAATCAGGCGCGAAAAGGGCTCAATGTCCAGTTCGCGAATGTTGACCTCAGCATCCATCAGGGCGGAGAGCTGACGCTGAGCCTCAACCCGCAATTGATTCCTGACGGGGCTGAGCCAAAGTGAGGTATAAATTAAAACGGGTATCCCCACCGCCAAAGACAGCAGGGACACCAGTATGGTTCGAATTATTTTATACGTCCACCTCACAGACCGCGTCCGTGGCAAGCTTTATACTTTTTGCCGCTACCACAGGGACAAGGATCGTTTCTACCGACTCTCGGGGCGGCCTTAATGGGCTGAGGGGCGGGACGCTGCCCTTGCTGAGCCGAGGCAGCCTGACGCTGGGCGTCGGCGCCCTCATAGGCTTCAGGCTTTGAGGCGTTATAGCGGGAATAGTCAGTCTTGACAGCGGTTGCGCGCTGCACCTCGGGCTGAGGCTTGGGGGCGGGAGTCTGCTGCTGTTCGGCTTGTTCAGCCTGCTGCTCAGGCGATTGAGCGGGTGACTGGGCAGGCGACTGAGCGGGCGCGGGAGGAGCCTGGCGCACATAGATTTGGCCGCGCATGAGGGCCGCCGTTGCCTTATCGTTGAGCTTCTTGAGCATCTCCTCAAAGAGATGGAAGGATTCAACTTTATAGATTACGAGCGGGTCTTTCTGCTCATAGCTTGCATTTTGAACGCTTTGACGCAGGTCGTCAAGTTCGCGGAGGTGTTCCTTCCAGAGTTCATCGATGCATGCAAGCATCAGCAGTTTATGCCATTCGGTCACGATGTTCTTGCATCCGGCTTCAACGCTCTCCTTGACGTTGATAATCAGGCGGAACAGGCGCTTGCCGTCAGTGATGGGCACCTGAATGATTCCCTCATAATGCTGATTTTCATAGAGGTCAGTGATTACGGGGAGGGCCACTTCAACGATTTTTTCGCTCTTGCGGTTCATTGCCTCGATGGCGGCATTATGGAGGGCAATGACCTGCTCTTCCTTGCTCATGTTGCGATATTCCTCCTCAGTGAAGGGGGCGCTGATGGTCATCAGCGTCATCAGCTCATGATTCAGGTGTTCATATTCGCCGGCAAGGTTAGGATTATGGTCATTGACAAGGTTTTCAACAACGTCGTAGAGCATATTGTTGATATCTATTCCGATACGTTCACCCTTGAGGGCGTGCTGGCGGCGCGAATAGATGTAGGTGCGCTGCTTGTTCATGACGTCGTCATACTCGAGCAGGCGCTTGCGGATGCCGTAGTTATTTTCTTCGACGCGCTTCTGAGCCTTTTCAATGGATTTATTGACCATTGAGCTTTCAAGCATTTCGTCTTCCTTGAATCCGAGTCGGTCAAGAGTCTTCATGACTGAGTCAGAGGCAAACATACGCATCAGCTGGTCTTCAAACGAGACGAAGAAGACGGAAGAACCGGGGTCGCCCTGACGTCCGGCACGTCCGCGGAGCTGGCGGTCCACGCGGCGGGATTCATGGCGCTCGGTGCCGATGATTGCGAGACCTCCGGCAGCCTTGACGTCCTCAGGGAGCTTGATGTCGGTGCCACGTCCGGCCATGTTGGTGGCAATGGTGACGGTTCCGGGGCGACCTGCCTGGGCCACGATGTCGGCTTCCTTCTGGTGGAGCTTGGCATTGAGGACGTTATGGGGAATATGGCGCATGGTCAGCTGGCGGGAGAGGTTTTCAGAGATGTCGACCGAAGTGGTACCCACCAGGACGGGGCGTCCGGCAGCCACGAGCTCTTCAATCTCCTTTATGACAGCGGCATACTTCGCTTTCTTGGTCTTATAGACACGGTCATTCATGTCTACGCGGGCCACGGGGCGGTTAGTCGGGATGGTTACGACATCGAGCTTGTAGATGTCCCAAAGCTCGCCGGCTTCGGTTTCGGCAGTACCGGTCATACCCGCAAGTTTATGATACATGCGGAAATAGTTCTGCAGGGTGATGGTGGCAAAGGTTTGAGTTG
Source organism: Bacteroides sp. (assembly GCA_014802435.1). GTDB lineage: Bacteria > Bacteroidota > Bacteroidia > Bacteroidales > Muribaculaceae > UBA3263. The sequence goes on from JAAVCG010000033.1 coordinate 20,482, forward strand.
CGGCTTCAACCTTCACTCCTTCCTTGGCTTCAATTGCCTGATGGAGGCCATCAGAGTAACGGCGGCCTTCCATGATACGTCCGGTCTGTTCATCGACGATTTTGATTTTGTTATCGTCAATAACGTATTCTTCATCCTTATTGAAGAGTGTGTAGGCCTTAAGGAGCTGGCTGACAGTGTGTACGCGCTCTGATTTGATTGCATATTCCTGGAGGAGGCGGTCTTTTTCCTCGGCCTTTTCAGGAGAATCAGGCTTGGATTCCAGTTCAGAGAGCTGAGCGGCAATGTCAGGGAGCACAAAGAATGTCGGGTCAGAAATCTTGCCGGTCAAGACGTCAAAGCCCTTATCGGTGAGGTCCACCTGGCGGGTCTTTTCGTCCACCTTATAATATAGGGGCTCGACGGCCTTGGGCATTTCGCGGGCGTTATCCTGGAGGTAATATCCCTCGGTTTTGAGCAGGAGGGTCTTCATTCCGTCCTGACTCAGGAGCTTGATCAGGGGTTGATACTTCGGGCCGGCAAGATAGGCGCGATAGAGAGCCAGGGCGCCTTCTTTCTGCACTTCGCTATCATCAGAGGCGATTTTTTCCTTGGCCTCTGAAATCAGGCGAATCTGGAGCTTGCGTTGAGCCTCAACGACGTTTTGAACATTGTGCTTGTACTCATTGAAGTACTGCTCATCGCCCTTGGGAACGGGGCCGGAGATAATCAGCGGAGTACGGGCATCGTCAATCAGGACTGAGTCAACCTCATCGACGATGGCATAATAATGTTTGCGCTGCACCATATCTTCCGGGCTCATGGCCATGTTGTCACGCAGATAGTCAAAGCCGAATTCATTGTTAGTGCCGAAGGTGATGTCGCAGTTATAGGCCGCGCGGCGTTCAGGGGTGTTGGGCTGATGCTTGTCAATGCAGTCAACCGTCTGACCATGGAACATATAGAGCGGTCCCATCCATTCGGAGTCACGCTTTGAGAGGTAGTCATTGACGGTTACGACATGGACACCGCGGCCGGAGAGGGAGCGGAGGAATACCGGGAGAGTTGCCACGAGGGTTTTACCTTCACCGGTTGCCATCTCGGCGATTTTGCCCTGATGGAGCACGATGCCGCCAATGAGCTGCACGTCATAATGGACCATGTCCCAGGTCATTTCGTTGCCGCCGGCGTGCCATTTGTTTTGGTAGATGGCCTTGCCCTCGGGGGTGATGGTCACAAATTCGCGACCTTGGGCGGCAAATTCGCGGTCTTGGTCAGTGGCGGTTACTTCAACGGGGCCTTTGGCAAAACGGGCAGCGGTTTCTCGCATGGTTGCAAAGACCAGGGGGAGATGCTCGTTGAGTTTATCCTCGATAGCATCGAGAATCTGCTTTTCGTGAGCATCGACCTCATCCCAAAGGGGTTGACGCTCATCGAAGGGGAGGGTTTCAATCTTGGCGCGGAGTTCCTTGACGGCGTCCTCATGAGGGCCGACAACGGAGTGTATGTCAGCGCGCACGCTGTCAATGTTAGCGCGGAGTTGGTCAGGAGTTTTCGCCTCCATTTCCGGTCGAAGGGCGTTTATTTTGTCGACAATAGGCTGGATTTCACGCAGGTCGCGCTGCGATTTATTGCCGAAGAGTTTACTTAAAAAAGAGGTGAACGACATATATATTGTTTTTTTATATGATTTATAAGAATTACCAGTAAGAAATTACTTGCGCTTGAGGTTGAGCGGAGGCTCTGAGGCGCCGTTGGGCGAGCGGATTCTCAGAATGCGTGCCACGGTTGGGGCAATTCGTCGGGAATCAATCGGAGTGGAAATCCGTGCCGATTCAAGGATTGCCGGGGCATAAAGGATAACCGGAGCCGTTGAATGAGCATAGCGGACCACGTGTTTCTGAGCGGGGTTGACAGTATCATCGCTCAGGGTCCATCCGGGAATCACCTTGACGTAGACATCGGCGGCATTGGCCATCACGGTGTTGCGGCGCAAGGCATCAGATGAACGCCCCTCAAGAATATCGTCAATAGTGAAGGCGTCGGCCACTCCGCTCATCTTGGTGAGGAATTTTGCGGCCTCGGTTCTGACCTCTTCGGGGTCAAGTTTCTTTTCGCCTATGAGTTTATGATTGAGATAGAAAGCCCCGTTATTATAGGCGGTTACCCATTCGCCATTGCCCAGTTTGGCAATGAGATACATATTGAGCAGCGAGAGGGCCTTTTTAGCGGAAAATTCGCCTCCGGGGAGTCCCCATTGGGGATCATCCGGCTCCTTGGCGGGCTCGGCGGGAGTCCCTCCGAGAATCACCAGAGTGGTCTCTCCGTTGGCGGCCTTAAGCAGTCGGGCAATCTGGCGGTCGAGCTTAAGGTAGGCATCCATCGTCTCCAGGCGTGCGTCGATGTCAGTGCTTTCAGCGTAGGGAGCAAGCGTATAACCCACTGAGAGCATGTCCATTGCGTCGCGCTGGCCTAATTTCAGGTCGCGGAGATAGTCAATGGCCAGGTCCGTCACCTCGGCATTGACCGGGGCGGCGGTTTTGAAAACCTTGTATTTATCAGGGCCGAATCCGCTGAAAGTGTGGCGGAAAGGATAGTGACGCTTATGGGCCGGGAGAGCCGGATATTGGTCAACGGGCAGCGAGGGCGCCCAGAGCACCGTATCAATCCTTCCGGAGAGCGGGCGGGTATAATTTCGGGCGCTGACGGGCGTCGGGACGTCGCGATAATGAGTAGTCGTGGCCCATTGTCCGTTGGCCGAGTTAATCCAGAATGCGGAATTTCCGGCATGTCCGCTCATGATTATTGCCCGCGAAGCATCAGGGGCAATGGAGTGAGCATAGGCAGCGCCTCCGCCGTCAATGCGGATTTCATCGCTGAGAGTGGAGACTTTCAGCGCAGCGGGCGAGAGGGTCTCATCCGTGTAATTACCTATCTTAGAGGGGTCAAGCAGGGCTGACTGGAGGATTTTGCGCTCCGTTGAGAAGACGTCGTCCGTAGCCAGTCCGCTGACAGAGGGAGAAGCGCCGGTATAGAGCATGCAAACGGCGCCGGCGGCATCCACCCCGGGACCGAATTCAACGTCTTCAATGGTCACTCCGTCGCGAAGCAGACGGTTGAATCCGTCAGGGCCGAAGTGGCCGGCAAGGAGCTCGAGATAGTCATTGCGCAGGCCGTCGACCATGATGCTCAGCACCAACTGGGGGCGCTGAGGCACGGACGCATCAACCGCTGCCGAGACTCTCACCGGGAGAGCCGTCAGCAACGTGGCTATCAGCGCCAGGGCGGGCACACTGATTATCTGCGACTTATTTTTGGCCATTTATGAATCTTATCGCCGTAAATGCTTTTGAGGTTTGCCGCGCTCCTTATCGCGTCGGCCATCAGCAGGGGCAACATGGCCGCGTTCAGATGACGTCCCATCGGGAACAGGAGCAGAGCGAACACAATTAGCAGTGCAAAGTTAATAAAAAAATACCAAACTTTTAGCTTTTTAGCGGATTTTAACCAAGGAATTATCGCGCCGAGGAAGCAGAGGGGGTTGAGCCAGAGCAGGAGCAGATTAGGCGAAGTGGCTTCATGAGAGGAGAAAAAGACCAGGAAGAACAGTATGCACCCGGTCAGACCAAAGAGCCCAAACATCACTGAATCAAACACTTTTCCGACTTTACCGCGCAGAGCGAGCGCCAAAATCAGCATCAGCCAGCCCAGGGCCACGGGGGTCAGGAGGAAGGGTGTCCGGCTATGGACAATTTTTTGCTCTCCGTGGGTCACAATCGGCCCAATGTGCGGGTTTCCCTCCAGCTCGCGGGCCAGGCGCACCGGCGCAAAAATAGCCTCGCGGCGGCCAATGGGCTTGTCAATTCCGCAGCCGAGGGCAAGGTCAATGCCGAACTGATACCAAGGGAAATCCCTATGATACTCAGTCATTTCGCGGCGAAAAGTTGTTTCCTCACCGCCCGACGCTATCAGCGGCTCGCCCAAAGCCTGCTCAATCAGCATCAACGGGCGAGTGGCGCAGTTATCTTTCACATAATTATAACGATAGACCCGGTTTTCGGGGCGCAGGTTTGACTCCAGGAGGCCGATAAGGCGCATGGTTTGAATGGAATCAAGCATCACTTGCTGCTCAATGACCTGCCGCCTCTGGCGGGCATAATCATCAAAGAAGAACTCCGAGGGATAAGCCGCACAAAGATAATCAGTTTCACCCTTACAGAAACGATAGACAAACCCGGGAGAATTGAAGTCAAAGATGCCCCAGTTGACAACGTAATCAGCGTCGGCGGAACGTACCCGCAAGCCGGTATGCCCCTCAAGCTCATAAATTTCCTCTCCGGGCAAAGCGGTCAGCAACGATATGCGGGGCACTTCACCCCGGCCAACCGCCGCCATCAGAAGCAAGAAAACAAAAATAAACTTCTTCATCCCTGCAAAGATACGAACTTTTTTTGTAATTATCAACCAAAATCCCTAACTTTGCATTTCAAAAAACTGCCAATATTGGCAAAAATCTAAAATACCACATCGACTTGCGCCCTCCCGTCAACAAAGCCGCCGAGGAGAGGACGAGAAGCTATGGAAAGGCGGATTCCGATCCGCCGCCTGAGGCTTGGGGATGTTATCTGCGATGTGTTGCAGAACTCATGAGTTGTCGAAAGTCACCGAGCCTCGTGGCGTCAGCGTCACAACTATCCTATAAGACTGACATATACGCAATTGAGGCGAAAATTATGGAGCTTGCGCTCCATCGTGGCGAGGGCGCCACGAAGCCCGGTCATGTTTCCGCCTGAGGGGGGAGCGGCGGATCGGAATCCGCCTTTCCATAGGTTGCGGGTGGGGAACTTTTTTGGGGGGAGGGGCGTTTTAGTTGAAATGATGAAACACGTTTGCTATATTTTTGGGGTGATTCTTTTGGGAATCACGGGATGGGCTGAGGCGGCAGAGGTTGTCGACTCGGTTGAGGTATATTTTCATCAGGGTCGGAGTGTGATTGATGCTGATTTTGGTGAAAATGCCTCACGCATAGATTCTTTGCAGGAGGAGTTGACACATCAGCGCTATTTGCAATTGAAGGGCGCGAGGGTTGTCGGCTCGGCTTCTCCCGAGGGGTCAGTGGCTATCAACCGGAGTCTTTCAGAGCGGAGAGCCCGGGCTATTTTCAGTCGTTTTCCAATGTTGCCGGACTCGCTTACGGAGTTTGAGTACGTTGGGCGCGACTGGGAGGGACTGCGCCGGATGGTGGAGTCAGATTCTCATGTTCCGGCGCGTGAGGAAACGCTCCGGGTTATTGACGCGATATGCGCGGAAATATCATCGGGGGCGCCTGACAATGCGGAGCACCTGCAGAGAGTAAAGGCCTTGAGGTCTTATGGTTATATGTATCAGAAGATGTTTCCGGCATTGAGATTCTCGCAGCTTTATATTGATTATGAACCGGCGCTTCAGGGGTCAGTAATCGGCCCCGGGGAACTGCAAACAGTCACCATCGGGAGCTTTTCATTGCCGGAATTGGCATTGAGTCCCGTAGCCACGGCGAAGAAGCCTTTTTATATGGCCTTGAAAACGAATATGCTCTTTGATGCAGCGTTGATACCTAATATCGGAGCGGAATTTTACGTAGGACGCAATTGGTCAGTCATGGCTAACTGGGCCTATGCCTGGTGGGACAAAAACAGCAGTCATCACTATTGGCGCTACTATGGTGGCGACCTTGGAGTGCGCCGATGGTTTGGGCGCGCAGCCGAGCGCAAACCTCTGACGGGTCATCACTTAGGTCTGAGCGCCGGGCTTGTCACTTTTGACTTTGAGCTTGGCGGAAAAGGCTACATGGGCGGCAAACCGGGGGAAACGCTCTGGGACCGCTGCCTGGTCACTACGGCCCTGGAGTATGGCTATTCACTCCCGGTCAGCCGTCGGCTTAACATAGACTTCACAATTGGCATTGGTTATGCCGGCGGAAAAGTAGTTGAATACACCCCCAAGGAGGGGAAATACATATGGGAAAAGACCTCAAGAGTCAACTGGTTCGGTCCGACGAAGGCTGAGATTTCACTGGTATGGCTGATTGGTCGCGGCAACGTCAATTCCCGGAAAGGAGCAAGATTATGAAACCGCAACTTTTACTTTCCCTTCTGTTGGCCGGTGGGCTGACGGCGTGTCACCACAAGGACCTTGACGTGCTCTATGATGATGCGGGCAATGTGGAGGTTATTTTTGACTGGCGCAACGCTCCGGAAGCCGCTCCGCAATCAATGGAGGCGACGTTTTTCAGCACTTCCGGCTCCGCAGCTCCGGTGCGCTTCCAGTTTGCGGGGCGCGACGGCGGCGAGGTTCATGTTCCGGCAGACACATATACCGTCATCGGTCAAAACAGCGATAACACCGACTGGGCTCTTCGCCGCCATGAAGAAGATCCGGAGCAATTTGAAATCTACACTCCTGATGCCTCACAGCTTGAAGGACTGAGACTTAACGCCCGGAGTCTGCCTCGCGCCCGCGGCTCGGAAGAGGAACGCATGGCGCAAACTCCCGGCACACTCTATGGCAACCGCCAGGATGGAGTGAGCCTTGAAGTGACGTCGCGGCGACAGACGGTAACGCTTTATCCTGAGGAAGTTACGTGTCATTACTCAGTTGAGGTGCGCGACGTTGACAATCTCCAGAATCTTGCAGACGCAACCCTTGACGCTACTCTCTCCGGGATGGCCGAGGGATATTGTCAGGGGCAAAGCGCCGCAACGGCAAATGCCGTAACTATGCCGTTCACGCTCTCTGAAAACCGCACGGACAACACGCTGACCGGCCATTTTTTAACATTCGGGGAGTGCAGTCAAACAAACCACACTCACTCCTTAATTGTTTATATGGTGTTCACTGACGGGACAAAACAATATCAGACGTTTGACGTTACGGACCAAGTTAGCCGTGCGCCTGACCCGAAGAATGTCCATATAATCGTCAGCGGGCTTCAGATTCCGCGCACCATCGACTCGGGCGGAGGTTTTCGCCCCGACGTAGACCCCTGGGAGTCAGTAAATATCGACATAAAAATGTAAGAGAAACAAAAGAACTATTTAACTATACTTACTTATGAAAAACACACTCTATTTGCTGCCGATAGCAGCGTTAGCATTAGCTTCTTGCGCCAACGAAGACACAATAGAAGTCAATCAGGGCCGAGAGATAAGTTTCCGCCCGGCAATGAGTTCACGCGCAACGGAAACGACCAATGCGAATCTTGCAGACTTCAAGGCCTCAGGGTTCATCGGCTCAGACGCTTATTTTAATCAGGTGACCTTCAGCCGCAACGGCTCATTTTATACATCGGCCAACGATTATCTCTGGCCGGGCGATGACACTCAGATTGACTTCTATGCCTACGCTCCGTCAGACATCACGGGAGTTACCATCGGCTCTCAAAGCAAAGTGCTTGAAGACTTCACTCCGGCAACGTCGATTGCCAATCAGGCAGACTTCATCACGGCCAAGGCCTCAGGCACCCGAAGCGCCAACGAGAGCACGGGAGTGCCCCTGGACTTCGCCCACCGGCTTGCGCAGATTGAAGTTCTCGCCAAGACCTCAAATGATGTCTATAACTTTGAGGTGACGGGAGTCAGAATCGGTCGGCCCGTATCAACCGCCAGTTATGATTTTGACTCCGACGCCTGGACCCTCGGTTCAGACAAGGCTGACTATGAAACCACTTATGCCACAGCCATTAAGCTCGGCGAGGAAGCCACTTCCGTCATGGGCTCGGAGGGCAACGCCATGTTGATTCCTCAGCAGCTGACTCCCTGGCAGCCGAAAACCGACGCTTCCAACTCAGCCCAGGGGGCATTCCTGAGCATCAAATTGCGCGTAACTGCCGCTGAAACAGGCACTCAGATCTACCCCTACCCGTCTAACGGCAATGACCAATGGGCCGCAATTCCTATCGACACCAACTGGGAGGCCGGCAAAAGATATGTCTACACTCTTGACCTGACCCACGGCGGCGGTTATGTAGATCCTAACGATCCTGACCCGGGCAAACCGGTGCTTGGCGGCCCCATCAAATTTACCGTTGATGTTGAAGACTGGGTCAACACGCCTGTCAGCGCCCTTGATATGACGGCTGAGTGACGGGGTTAAGGTTGAAGGTTTAAAGCTTAAGGTTTAAAGTTGAAGGTTTAACAGTGGTTGAATGGTGGTTATTTTGTATTTTGTACTTTGCATTTTGTATTTACCTTGTATTTTGTATTTAAACATTTTATTATGAATAATAAGGCGTTTCAACTCGTTCTCCTCAGCATCATGTTGCTCGCTCAGAGCTGTACGGATTCGGACCTCGGCGGTCCGGATTCGTCGGGGCGCGCAATCCGGTTTGACGTAGCCACTTCAGGCATTACCCAATCGCGCTCAGGAGGCGGGTTAGCGTCCGTCGGGCCGTCGCTTTCACTTGAAAATGGTGAAAGCACGCTCTATTTGACCCCCAAAGTGAGCCAGGGCTCAGTCAGGGAGTTATCTCGCTCAGTGATTGTCGATTCGGAAACGATATCTGACATGGGCGTCTATGCCGAGTTATCATCATCAGGCGCGCCTTATATAGTCAACGCTGAAGTGACGCGCGCGAATCTTTGGACTCCGGCCAAGGAATATCTCTGGCCGGGCAATGATGCGCTGAAATTTACGGCTTATTCCCCTTATCAAACGTCAGTTACGACAAACTCTGAGGGCGAGCCTCAGATAGACTGGCAGACGGCGACCGATGTGGCCGACCAGCAAAGCCTCCTTTGGGCCGAACCGACCGAGGCCTCGGGCTCACCCTGCGCCTTGCAATTCCATAACGCGCTGACGGCCATCCGCTTTCAGGCAGGTTCGGAACTCTCGCCCTGCACCATCAAGAGCCTCACCCTCAGCGGCATACCCTCAGAAGGCACCCTGAACATCGCGTCAGGCGAATGGACCAACGTTGGCTCCGCGGCCTCGTTTACCATCCAACCGGAGCTGACCCTCCCTGCCGCCTCGGGGAGTAAGTTTGTCGCTCCCGGGACTATGCTCACCGCTGAGAATCAGACCCTTTTGATGATTCCCGGCACTCTGCCAAGCGATGCGCAACTCTCATTGACGCTCGAAATTGACGGCAAGGAGCAAACATTTACGGCCTCAATGGCCTCAGCCGAATGGAAAGCCGGAACGACGGTGACCTACACGCTATCGGCCAAGCCGGAAACCTCAGGATTGACCCTTGAAGTAATCGGCAAACTGGAGACGGAATATCCGGGGCAGACGGCGCCCTTCCTGGTGCGCAGCGCCATGGTGACCGCCGAGGGCGACTCTACGGACATTCCCTGGAAGGCCGAGTTTGTCAATGCCGACGGTACCCCTCTTGGCGAGCGCCCTGACTGGATTCTGACCTTCCCCGAATCGGGCACCGGGCATGACGACCTGACGACATCCACTCGCCTCCAGGACCTCACCTTCATCAAACTCAGCGCGGAATCACAAGCCCTGCAAGACGCTGCCGACATCAATCAGTCGTCAGGAATGACGCCCTATAACCTCGCCAACTCCACGGGCGCCCCGGCTATTGAAAACACAGCTAACTGCTACATTATCAACGCGCCGGGAGAATACTCACTGCCGGTTGTTTACGGCAACGGCATCAAGGCCGGCGCCGACAATCAGTCAGCCTATACCTCTACCTCACATAACTCCATGGCTCTCAAACAGTTCGTTAACCATTTAGGGAACGCCATCACTTCGCCCTACATCTATGAGAACACCGGCTGCGAGCCATCTGACGCCATATTGCTCTGGGAGGGGAGACTTGACCTGATACGCAATGTCGCCCTCAGCACTGACGGCCGGCAAATCACCTTCAACGTGCCCGCCTCAAACATCCGCCAAGGCAACGCCCTGATAGCCCTCCGGGACAAAGAAGGCACCATCATTTGGAGCTGGAACATATGGATTACGGACTATAAACCGGCGACGGACTATATAACCTATACTGACTCGAGCGGCGCCGTTCACCATTACTATAAGCGCAACGTAGGGCGCATTTCCGGGGGCGACATCACGCAATTTCCTCACTGTGAGACCTATGTGAAGTTCACCCAGACGGATGTGCCCGACGGAATGGAACCGCTATCAACTACCGTCCCATTCACTCAGACGGGTATCACAGTTGAGACTGCCGACTATTATAACTACTATCAATGGGGCCGCAAAGACCCTATCAAATCAGCCGTCAAGGAATGGTTTGACGCCTCCCATCATGAAATCAAGACCATCCAGACCATTGACCTGCCGACGATTTCAAGCACCGAGAACTATATACCGACGTTTATCAAAAATCCGGACGTCTTCTATACGGCAAACCATTCCCAACGGTTCAGCTATTCCAACCTATGGAATTCGTCGCTCTCGACGACCAACAACGTCAAAACCATCTATGACCCGAGTCCCGTCGGCGCAAAAGTGCCGGTTGACAACGGACTCGTAGCCATTGTACATGACACGAGTCTGACCAAGACCTTCGAGCCCTCCACCTTCGGGGCAGCCATCATGGGGCTGAATATCCAGCTACCGTCAGGCGACAACCTCTTTCTTGACGAATTAGGCTACCGGTCAGGCGCCTCCGGAACGGAAGCCACGGGCATCGGCGAAATAGGCAACATCTGGCTGGCGCAGACCCCGGGTTCGGCCTCGACGGCACGCACAGAAGCCCGCAGTATAGTCGTCAGCCGCGACCAACTCCTCTTGAACACCAACCCGCGCACCCACGGCTTCGGCATCCGCCCCGTCATAGAATAATTTCAAGGGTGATTTTTTTCATTGTTCGCGAATTTTTCGTAACTTTGCGGAAAATTTACAGAACTCATATATGCAGGAAAAAATCATTATCCTTGACTTCGGGTCGCAGACGACGCAACTTATCGGGCGTCGTGTCCGCGAACTGAACACCTACTGCGAAATTGTGCCCTACAACAAATTTCCGTATGATGACCCCTCGGTTATCGGCGTGATTCTCTCGGGCTCCCCTTTCAGTGTCTACGACGACAAGTCCTTTAAAATCGACGTCAATACTCTGCGCGGAAAGTATCCCGTGCTGGGCATCTGCTATGGCGCCCAGCTGATGGCCTGGGAAACGGGAGGCAACGTTGAAGGAGCCCCCTCACGCGAGTATGGACGCGCCCGTCTGGCCAAGGTTGACTCAAGCAGCCCGCTGCTCAAGGGCATCGAGCCCGGCGCGCAGGTATGGATGAGCCATGGCGACACCATCACGGCCCTTCCCGACCTTTTCCATATCGTCGCCTCCACGGAGGATGTTCCCATCGCCGCCTATCAGGCCAACGACGGCGAAAAGACCTGGGGAGTGCAATTCCATCCGGAGGTTTACCACTCAGAATGCGGAATGCAGCTTCTGCGCAACTTCGTCGTAGACATCTGCGGAAGCCACTGTGACTGGAGCGCGGCCTCTTTCATTGAATCGACTGTCAAGGAACTGCGCGAGCAATTAGGCGATGACCGCGTGATTCTCGGCCTGAGCGGCGGCGTTGATTCATCAGTAGCCGCAGTGCTTCTGAACAAGGCCATCGGCAAGAACCTGACCTGCATATTCGTTGACCACGGAATGCTCCGCAAGGACGAGTTTAAAAACGTCATGCGCGACTATGAATGTCTGGGACTCAACGTTATAGGCGTTGACGCCTCGGCAGAATTCTTTGCTCAGCTTGCCGGAGTCACCGACCCCGAAAAGAAGCGCAAAATCATCGGCAAAGGCTTCATTGACGTCTTTGACCGCGAAGCCTCCAAAATCACTGATGCAAAATGGCTTGCCCAGGGCACTATTTATCCGGACTGCATTGAGTCACTTTCAATTACCGGCACCACCATCAAGAGCCACCACAACGTTGGCGGCCTGCCGGAAAAGATGAATCTCAAACTCTGCGAACCCCTGCGCCTGCTCTTCAAGGACGAAGTCAGAGCCGTCGGCCGCGAACTCGGCATCCCCGAGCACCTCATCGGTCGTCACCCTTTCCCGGGTCCGGGCCTTGCCGTCAGAATCTTAGGCGACATCACCCCGGAGAAAGTAGCAGTGCTCCAGGAAGCCGACCATATCTTCATTCAAGGCCTGCGCGACTGGGGCCTCTATGACAAAGTATGGCAAGCCGGGGCAATCCTGCTGCCGGTTCAGAGCGTAGGAGTCATGGGCGACGAACGCACCTATGAACGCGCCGTAGCCCTCCGCGCGGTCACCTCCACCGACGCCATGACGGCCGACTGGGCCCACCTGCCCTATGACTTCATGGCCTCCGTGAGCAACGAAATCATCAACAAAGTTCGCGGAGTCAACCGCGTCTGCTACGACATCTCCTCCAAACCCCCGGCAACCATCGAGTGGGAATAACCTTCGGGCTTTTGTTCGTGGGGGCGGATTGACACAGACATAACGCCGCCTCTCCGAGGCTCCTATATCCTTCCGGGTGGCTCTGTCCCCAGACTTGCGTCTGGGGTTGGATTGAGTATTCTTTGGGGGGATTTCGAGGAACGGGGCGCTCACTTTGTTCGCTAAACAGTTTTTGCAACCTAACGTAATTTTTTTGGGAAAAATTTGGTTAGGTTGCAAAAAAGTTGTAACTTTGCAGTGAAATTTTGCCACAATAGCTCAGTCGGTAGAGCATTTCATTCGTAACGAAAAGGTCCGGGGTTCGAACCCCCGTTGTGGCTCGCATGAGATGAGAATCCCCCCTTGACCGGGACAAGGTCAAGGGGGGATTTGTTATTTTATTGGAATATGTGTTTGAGTTTTGAGAAGATTCGTCGCGAGGTTGCGGGGTCAGGTTTGATGTTCGGGTCGGATTTCATGGCCTCGAATTGGGCTTTTTGTTCGTCGGTGAGGTTTTCAGGGATGTAGACCATGACGTTAATGAGTTCGTCGCCCTTGGCTCCGCCGTTGGTGTCGGGGAGTCCTTTTCCGCGGAGGCGGAGCACTTTTCCGGGTTGGGTTCCGGCGGGGATGTTGAGTCGGGCACGTCCGGTAATCGTCGGCACTTCCACGGCACCGCCGAGGGTTGCAGTGGGGAGGTCGAGCATGAGGTTATGGATTACGTCTTTGCCGTCGCGAATGAGTTCATGGTCCTTGATTTCGTTGACCACTACGAGGAGGTCGCCGTTAATGCCGCCATGTGCGGGGGCGTTGCCTTTTCCTTTGACAGTGAGGACCATACCGTCTTCAACTCCGGCGGGGATGGTGAATGAGACGGTGTTTTCTTTACGCTGGACTCCGGTACCGGAACAGTGAGAGCAGGGAGTGGTGATAATCTTGCCGTCGCCGTTACATTGGGGGCATATTGCTTCAGATTGCATGGGTCCGAAGATGGAGTTCTGCATCTGGGTTATGACACCGGAGCCATGGCAGGTGGGGCAGGTCTGGAATGCAGTGCCGTCCTTGGCGCCGGTACCGTTACAGTAAGAGCACTTATCGTTAGTTGGGATTTTGAGGGTCTTGGTTACTCCGGAAGCGATGTCGGCCAGGGAGAGTTTGACGTTAATACGGAGGTCAGAGCCCTTGCGGACGGGTTTGCGACCGCGCGAAGAGCCACGCCCGGAAGCACGTCCGAATCCGCCGCCTTCAAAGTGGCCGCCAAAGATGTCGCCAAACTGGGAGAAGATATCCTCCATAGAGAATCCGCCACCGAATCCGCCGCCATAAGAGCCGCCACCGGGGAATCCCTGGGGACCCATGTTGTGGCCGAACTGGTCATACTTCTGACGCTTTTCAGGGTCAGAGAGGACATCATAGGCCTCGGCGGCCTCTTTAAATTTTTCCTCGGCTTCTTTGTCGCCGGGGTTCTTATCGGGGTGATATTTAATCGCGGCCTTACGGTAGGCCTTTTTAATTTCGTCGGCGGAGGCGGATTTGGCAACTCCGAGGACTTCATAATAGTCTCTTTTCTTTTCAGCCATAACAAAAAATCAGGTCAGAGGGGGGTAAAACTTACTGTCCGACGGCCACCTTAGCGTGGCGGAGGACCTTATCATTGAGCATATAACCTTTTTCGAGGGTGTCAATCACCTTGCCTTTTTGTTCGGGCTGGCCGGGGACGAGAGCGACAGCTTCATGGAGTTCATCATTGAAATCAGCGCCGGTAGATTCCATGGCTTTGACGCCGTTTTGCTCGAGATATTTAACGAATTTATTGTAAATCAGGACCATTCCTTCCTTGACGGCCTCAGCATTATCAGTGTCCTTGATTGCCTCAAGTCCTCGCTCAAAGTCATCAACGATAGGGAGGATTCCCTTCATTGCGGATTCGGCGCCGTTACGGAGGATTTCACTCTTTTCACGGAGCGTACGTTTACGGAAATTATCAAACTCAGCCATCAGGAAGAGATATTCTCTCTTTTCCTTATCGAGCTCAGCTTTAGTTTCCTCAAGCTGCTTCTTCATGGCTTCAAACTCATTGAGTTCTTCATCAAGCTTCTGCGCTTCGTCAGGCGAAACGGTTTGAGCGTCCTCAGGGTTAACGGCTTCGCCATCCTGAGGATTGTTCACTTCTTTTGGGTCAAAGTTATTCTGATTTTGGTCCATATTTCTTCTAAATTTTTTATGTCTTTTCATACGAATTAGATATCAAAAAGTGTGCCAATACATCAAATAAACAAATAAAAAGGATAAAGCGTTCATTTGCCGGCATGGATAAAGCAGTCAGGGAGCAACTCTGACAGAATGTCAGCCTCAACGGGCTCCGGGAAGAGTGCGAATACAGCGGAGCCGCTGCCGGACATCTGGGCATAGACGGCGCCGAGGCGGAGCAGAGACTGCTTTATTTCCTCAATCCGGGGCTTTGCGGCGCAGACCGAGGCCTCGAAATCGTTGCCCACGAGTCCCTGCCACTCAGTGACGGGGGCCATTACGCGGCAGGCCAGGGGGAGGCGATTGCCCTGATAGGGGCGCACTCCGGAGTAGGCCTCCTTAGTGGATACTCCAAAGGGGGGGCGCACAATGACTATATGGTAATCTTTCAGCGCATCGGCCAGTTCCGGGGCGGGAGCGAGAGTGGTTCCGGTGCCGGAGCAGAACATCGGGCAATCATAGATGAAAAACGGGCAGTCAGAGCCAATCATAGCGGCCATTTCGGCCAGCTTCTCGCGAGGAAATCCGAGGTTATAAAGGTCATTAAGGCCGCACAAAGTAAAGGCGGCATCAGCAGACCCGGCACCCAGTCCGGCACCATCAGGGACATTTTTATGCAGATGAATCAGAGTCGGGGGCAATCCACCGGTTTCCGCCTCCATCAGCCGGAAGGCCTTCATCACCAGGTTTTTCTCCGGGGGACAGTCAATTGGCAGTCCGGAGCAGACGAGCTCGGTTTTCGGCGCGGGAGTCAGCTCAAGGACGTCTTCCCAGTCCGTATGGACCATGAAGGTCTCCAGGGTGTGGAATCCGTTAGGGAGCTTTCCGGTGATGTCAAGTCCGATGTTGATTTTAGCGTGAGGGAACAGTATCATTTTACGTGATAATTCAGTTTTTTAGTGGAGATTTTGTTACGCTGCTTCTTGGCGGGGGAGAAAGCGGCCCGAAGCAGAGCGCGGAATGAATTCTTGCGGCGAAGATACTGAGTCAGGGTCTCCTTATGCGGGTCAAAATCAGGTTTATAGCAGCCATGGGGGCTCACATAACAGTAAGTAAAATCCTCAATGACGGCCGAGGCGCCTGACTGAGCGGTCGTGACCTCATCCAGCTCCTCCAGTGAGGGGAGAATGGCCGTTGCCCCGCGGGCATGGAGTTCGAGGGCAAGGCGGCCGATTGTGAGGTCATATTGCTCGCGAATCAGGTCATGAGAGAAGTCATTCCACTCGCTCTCGCCCAACTTCTGGACGGGACGAATCTGCAGGATGTCAGGCCACATAGTGCGGTCAAAGAGGGCGTCAATACGGTCAGCGGAGAGGTCAGCGACATTGAGGGAGTTGACCGTAAAATTAATTCTCAGCTTGAACTCGGGGAATTCATCCTTCACTGCGCGGACAATATTGAGCAGGCGCACGAGATTCTCAAACCGGGCGCCGGGCATCAGCTCCTCATAGACCTCAGCCGAGGCTCCATGCATTGAGAGCGTGAGCTCATCCAGTCCGGCGGCCACGAGGGCGCGGAGTGAGACTTTTTCAGAGGCGAGGAGCTGGCCGTTAGAGGTCAGCGAGACGTAAGGCACCCCATAAGACTTGGCCAGGAGGATCAGCTCCACGAGTTTATCCTGGGGCCAGAGAGTTGGTTCGGCGGCACATCCGATCTGCAATTTCAATGCGCGGGGAAAAACCGATTCGGCAATGACCTTAACGCTCTCCGGAGGGATTACGCCCTTCATCTCGGCGCGCTTGACGGGGTCAGAGAAAAAACACATCTTGCAGCGGAGATTACAGCTGAGCACGGGGTCCATAAAGACCCCGACCACCCGGCGCCCGAGGCCATAGAGAGCGGCGAGTCCGAGAATCTTGACCCCGGGAGGGATGCGGTTTCCTCCGGCAACTTTCAGGAGCGAATAGAGTTTCATTTCATTTTGGGTTTGAGGGCCTGAGCCGTGTAGCCGCCGATTTTGACAATCTCCTCCGGGGTACCTTCGGCCACAATGTTACCTCCGGCATCGCCTCCTTCGGGACCAATGTCAATCACATGGTCGGCACACTTGATAACGTCCGGGTTATGCTCGATGATGACGACCGTATGTCCGGCCTCAATCAGGCGATTAAAGGCATGAAGGAGGGTTGAAATGTCATGGAAATGGAGTCCGGTAGTGGGTTCGTCGAAGATGAACATCGTCGGCTTAGGGGATTCCTGGCTGAGATAATAAGCGAGCTTCACGCGCTGATTTTCACCGCCGGAGAGGGTTGACGACGACTGCCCCAACTTGACATATCCGAGTCCGACTTCACGCAGTGGCATCAGACGGCTGACAATGCGCTTTTCAGAGGCGGAAGAACCCTGAGAGAAGAACTCGATGGCATCATTGACGGTCATATCAAGGACGTCAGTAATGGTCTTCCCGTTATGAGTAACTTCCAGTACCTCAGGCTTGAATCGCAATCCATGGCAAGCCTCACAGGGGATTGAAATATCGGCCATGAACTGCATCTCAATAGTCACGGTACCCTCGCCTTTACACTCCTCACACCGTCCGCCGGGGGCATTAAAGCTGAAAAATGCGGGTGTGAAACCGAGCTGTTTCGAGGCCTGCTTGGAGGCATAAAGGGCTCGGATTTCATCATAAGCCTTGAGATAAGTGGCCGGATTAGAGCGAGTAGAGCGCCCGATTGGGTTTTGGTCAACAAAGTCAACGGCCTCAATGCGCTTGAGGTCGCCGCGGAGTCCGCCGAAGGCGCCGGGGGCATCGGCAACGTCGCCTAACTGCCTCACCATTGCGCGATAAAGGATATCGCGCACGAGAGTAGACTTTCCGCTGCCGCTGACTCCGGTAACTACGGTCATCACCCCTAAGGGGAACTTGACGTTGATACCCTTGAGGTTATGTTCTCTGGCATCGCAGACCTCAATGAATCCGGAGGGAGCGCGGCGGGATGAGGGCACGGGGATTTCGCGCCGTCCGGTCAGATAATCAGCCGTATAACTCCGGCCGACGGCCTCGGGCAACTGTTTTGCGGGACCTTGATAGACAATTTCGCCGCCATTAGAGCCGGCGTCAGGGCCCACGTCGATAATATAATCGGCGGCCTGCATGATTTCCTCCTCATGTTCGACGACAACGACGGTGTTGCCCAAATCGCGGAGCTTTTCAAGGACCGAGATGAGGCGGGCAGTGTCGCGGGCATGGAGGCCGATGCTCGGTTCGTCAAGGATATAGAGCGAGCCGACGAGAGAAGAGCCGAGTGAAGTGGCCAGATTGATTCGCTGGCTCTCGCCGCCGCTGAGGGTGTTGCTCAGCCGGTCAAGGGTCAGATAACCGAGACCCACTTCATTGAGGAAGGTCAAACGGTTAGTAATTTCCTTGAGCAATCGTTCGGCAATCTTGGCGTCAGTTTCGTTGAGTTCCAGGGATTCAAACCAGGGGATAAGCTCATTGACGGGCATCTTGACGAGGTCAGCAATGGTCAGTCCGCCCACCTTTATATATAAGGCCTCGCGGCGCAGGCGCGAGCCCTGACAATCAGGGCAGACGGTTTTACCGCGATAACGGGAGAGCATCACGCGATATTGAATCTTATAGAGATTCTCCTCGACCATATGGAAGAAATTATCGATGGAGGCCACGTCGCGGCGGCGTCCGCGGCGACCGTCAGGACCATGCCAGAGGATATCTTTTTCGGCCTGAGTCAGTTCGGCATACGGGCGATGGATTGGGAATCCGGGGTTTTCACGGATGAAATATTTTTTCCATTCGCTCATTTTCTCGCCTTTCCAGCAAACGACGGCATCATCATAGACCGAGCGGCCGGGATTAGGAATCACGAGCGATTCATCAATGCCCATCACGCGTCCGAAACCTTCGCAGCGGGGGCATGCACCTACGGGATTATTGAAGTTAAACATCATGTCCGTAGGCTCCATGAATGATATGCCATCGGCCTCAAATCGGGTGGAGAACTCGAGGCGCCGGGGTTCGGGGCCGTCAAAAACGAGCAGAGCCATAGCCTCGCGGCCTTCAAAGAGGGCATTTTCAGCACTCTCGGCCAGTCGGCTGAGAGTGTCGGCCTCAGAATTGATGCTGAGGCGGTCAATCAGGAGGTCATAACCGGCGATGTCAGGATTAGCGTCGGCGGCAATAATCTGCTCTATATCTTCGAATTTTCCGTTATGGACCAGGCGGGTGTAGCCCCCCTTCAGGAGCACTTCAAGGTGCTGGCGGGCAGAGCGCCCGTCAGGGACAGTGAGGGGCGCAACGACGGCAATACGAGTAGACTCAGGGAGCGCGGAAGCGGCCCGGACGATATCGGCCACGGAGTGTTTTTTGACCTCCTCGCCGCTGACGGGCGAGAAAGTATGGCCTACCCGGGCAAAGAGCATGCGCAGATAGTCATAAATCTCAGTTGAGGTGCCGACGGTTGAGCGGGGATTGCGGGTGTTGACCTTCTGCTCGATGGCGATGGCGGGGGGAAGGCCCTTGATGGCTTCGGCCTCGGGCTTATGCATCTTGCCCATAAACTGGCGGGCATAGGCCGAGAGGCTCTCGACATAGCGGCGCTGGCCCTCAGCATAGAGAGTGTCAAATGCGAGCGATGACTTACCGCTGCCACTGAGGCCGGTAATTACTACGAGCTGATTGCGGGGAATTTCAACGTCGACCCCCTTGAGATTATTAACTCTGACCCCGCGGGCTTCAATGTTTTTCATTGCTCGGGGGAGTCATTGTCGGCCGATTGGCGCGCCTGATGATCGCGAGCGAGTTGAAGCTTGGCTTTGAGCTGCTCAAGGCGCTGCCGGGCCGGGTTAATAGATGAAAGGGCCTGAGAAAGGCGCCAGGTGTCGGCCAAGGCGTGAACTTCCTTTGCCGAGAGAGTTACGGGAGCGGCCTTGGCTCCGCCGATAAATTCGAGGGTGAGGGGCCGGGAGTCCATCTGCACGGCGAAGACGCCGAGAGTATCGGCCTTTCCGGCGGAGAAGCGGACGCTTTCACGCGACAGGAGAGATTCCGCATCAAAGGGGACCTCACCGCTGACGACGCTGACGCCATCGCCGCTGAGGCGGAGGGCAGTATGGCGGGTTGAACGCCCTGCAAGCGAGGAGATTACATAAAATTCGCCGGAGGGGCTCACGCGGGCAATGGCCGTATTGCGGTCACGCCAGTTTGAGGGGAAGTCCTTATGAATCATGTAAGGTTCAAGCTGCTCCTCAGAGCGGGGCACGGAGGTGAAAAACCGCGACATGGAGTCAGCATAAGCGGCATTAGCGGCCATGAGGGCCTGGAGCTCGACGATTTCCTGCGCCGTTTTACGCTCCATGATTTTGGGGCGGAGCTTCAGGGCGGAGCGACCGGCGCCAACCTCATGAGGATAAGCGGCGGAGAGAGAGTCAAGGAGCTCGGAAGCGCGGTCAAAGTCGCCGCGGTCAAGCGCCGTAGCGGCCTCGGCGACAAGCGATTCAGCGAGTTCCGAGTCATTATTTTTTTTGTCACAGGCCGAGAGGGCAATGAGTCCGGCGGCCAGAAAGAGGGTCAGTTTATTCATTTGAGGCGAGAGGCGGTTTTCACGCCTTTGATTGTTTTGATTTTCTTGATTAGGGCGTCGAGGGCCCGGGTGGAGTTCACCCCGACGGTCAGAGTTCCGCGGAAGAGGCCGTCGAGCGAGTCAATCGAAATGTTGCGGAGCTGAATGTCCTTTTCCTTATTGATAACGGATGAGATATTCGTGACGATTCCGATATCGTCAGTACCGGTAACGGAGAGAGTTGCGGGGAAGGCCGTATCTCCGGCGCCGCTCCATCGGGTCGGGATTATTCGATAGGGGTAACGCTCGCGGATATTCGCGGCATTAGGGCAGTCAGAGCGATGAATCTTGACCACCCCGTCAGAGCTGATGAAGCCGAAGACCGAGTCGCCATAAATGGGGTTGCAGCATCGGGCCATCTTATAGTTCATTCCCTTGAGATGGGCTGAGCCGATCACGAGGACATCACTTGACTTACCGCCGGCGGAGTCATCCTCATTCTGGAGGACGAATCCCTCGGCGGAGCGTCGGTCATCAGCCGGGGCTTCATCCGGAGTGGCAAACTCGGTGTATTGTTCGAGCACGCGGTTAGCGTCGAGTTGCTCCTCGGCAATGGCGGCATAGAAGTCAGTGACGGTCTTGAATCCGAGTTTCTTGATGAAGCGCATCAGAGTGGGTTCATCAAGGTCGATTTTGCGGTTTTTGGCGCGTCGCCCGAGGGTTTCGCGGCCAAGGTCGGCGCGGCGGTTTTGCGCTTCGTTGAGCACCTGGCGAATCTTCGTGCGGGCCTTGGAGGTCACGACGAACTGGAGCCAGTCACGAGTGGGGGTCTGCTGGGCGGAGGTGTTGATTTCAACCGTGTCGCCGCTCTGGAGGCGATGGTTAATCTTTCGGTTTTTGCCGTTGACGCGTCCGCCGGCACATTGACATCCTAACTTGGTGTGAATCGAGAAGGCGAAGTCAAGGACAGTGGCCCCCTTGGGGAGGCGATGGAGGTCGCCGCGAGGAGTGAAGACGAAGACTTCATCCGAGTAGACGTCCATGCTCATGTTTTTCATGAGTTCCATGGGTCCGGATTCAGCCGTTTCGAGGATGTCACGAACATTGTTCATCCAGGTGTCAAGTCCTTTTTCGCCCTTGATTCCCTTGTAGCGCCAGTGGGCAGCGAGACCTTTTTCAGCGACGAGATCCATTCTCCGCGTGCGAATCTGAACTTCGACCCAACGGCCTTGGGGGCCGCTGACGGTTGTGTGGAGGCTTTCATATCCGTTGCTCTTTGGGATTGAAATCCAATCCTTCATTCGCGCGGGATTCGGCTTATACATATCGGTCACAATCGAGTAAGCGAGCCAGCAGTCAGGCTTTTCACGCTCGGGGGGAGTGTCGATGATTACGCGGATTGCAAACAGGTCATAGATATGATCAAGGTCATTATGCTGCTTCTGGATTTTATTCCAGATAGAGCTGATGCTCTTGGTTCGTCCCTTGATGTCGAATTTGAGGCCTGCGTCCTCGAGTTTTTTCTTGACGGGGGCAATGAAGTCGGCAATGTAGGCGTCGCGGGCTTCCTTGCGCTGATTGAGGTCATGGGCAATGCGGGAATAGACCTCGCGATTGCTATACTTGAGGCTGAGGTCCTCGAGTTCGCTCTTGATTGCGTAGAGTCCGAGGCGATGGGCCAAGGGGGCATAGAGATAACGGGCCTCGGCGGCGACAGACTTGACGGCGGCTTCATCGGGGTGATGATTAATGGCGCGCATGAGCTGGAGTCGCTCGGCTATGACGGTGATAATCACGCGGATATCCTGGGCGAAGGTCAGGAGCAGATTGCGGAAGTTGTCGCTTTCAACGCTTGCCGTCTTCTGATAGAGGGAGTCGACACGAATCAGGCCGCCGACAATGGCGCTGATATCGTCGCCCCACTCATTGAGGATATCCTCCTGAGAGAGGAATCCGCTCTGAGCAAGGGGCGCAAGCATGAGGGCCACTGAGATTGAGCGGTCAGGGCTGACGGCATCAGCCATCAGCTCAACGGTCTGGAGGCGATGAATCAGCGAGTTGAGGCCGAAACGGTCGCGACCATAGTGGCCCTCGGCAATTCCTTGGGAGATTACGCGACGCAGGGATTTGACATCGGAGGGAGTCAAATATTGACCGAGAGCGCCGACCACCCTCCGATAAAGGGAGGGCATTTGTCGACGCTCGGCGGAAGTAAAATATGATTGAGAATTCTGCAAGAAGAATGCTTATTTCAGTTTATCAATATAATCACGCAGAGCTTGGTTTTCGGGGTCAAGTTCGAGCATCTTCAGATACCAGGTCTTGGCGCTGTCAGTGTCCTTGACGCTGATGTAGTAGCTGGCAATCTGAGAGTAAGCTTCGCGGTAAACATCAGAGCGCTTGGTGCGATTTTCAGGGTCGGTATCGAGGAGTTCGAGCATCTTGACGTAGGTCTGCACGCCTTCTTCGGAGGGCTGATTGTCGTTTTTAACGAGAATCATGCGGGCCTTGTTGCGGTAAGGGATGAAGTTATCAGGCACGCGCTCAATAACTTGGTCGATGGCGCTGATTGCCTTGGCGATGGCCTGAGCTTTTTCTTCAGAGCCGGGTTCGGCGGTAGCGGCAACGTTCTGATAACGAGAGCCGAGTTCAACGAGGTCGTTGGTAACGTATTGGTCGGCGTCGATATAGCGCTGATAGGCATCGGCGGCGTTGACATAAGCCTGATGGGCATCAGCAGCAGCGGCGGCAGCGAGCTGGGCGTCATCGCCGGCTGATTTCTGCACCTTCAGGGCGCGGCTACCGGCCTGAGAGTAAGCAGTAGCGAGATTTTTCAGGAGTTCGACCTTATCGGGGTTAACTTCGATAGCCTTTTGCCATGCCAGTACTTCGCCATCGTATTCTTCAAGTTCATTGAGGATTCCGGCATATGAGGAGTAGTCGTTGGCGGTGAAGCGAACGTCGGGAGTGGCAAAGAATTCTTCGGCGGCAACCTTGGCTTCTTCGCGACGGCCTAACTTATCGAGGTCAAGGAAGATGATGCGCTTCATCTGGACTGAATTGGGATACTTGGCAAGAATCTGCTTGGCCAGGTCATAGCTTTCCTGATATTTTTCGCCAAAGTAGAGAAGGACGGCATAGCGTTCTTCGTCCTGCACGAAGTGGTTGGGGTTCTTGATATAGGTTGCATACTGTTCGGCAGCCTTGGTCCACTGGTCGTTGTCATAGAAGCGTTCAGCGAGTTCGCGCTGAGCCATAGCGGAATTGGGGGCGATTTGGAGCAGTTCCTGGAGCTTTTCGATTGCATATTGGGGGTTTGCCTTAGCAAATACACGAGAATATTTCACGTAGGCTTCAGGAGTAGCCTTGTCCCAGTAGATAGCCTGGGTATAGGCAGATGCGGCCTCGCCGATTTTGTCAGAGCCGGCGCCCTCGGCGATAGCTTCGTCGCGGAGCTTATCACCCTGCATTACGTAATAATCGGTGCTCTTTTTGTCCTTAGAGTAAGCGTCCGACATATATTTTTCATATTCCTTGGCATAGGCCACGGGGTCAGCCTGATAATATGCGCGGGCAATGGCAACCATGATGGGGGCCTTCTTTTCAGCCTTGAGGGCAGATTTGAAGTATTCAGCGGCGCCCTTTGCGTCGCCGTTCTTGAGTTGAACAGAGCCGAGGCCAACGTAGTTGAGGCCTACTTTGGGGTCAAGTTCAATGCCCTTGTTGAAGTTATCGATGGCCGTCTTGACGTCGCCGTCCTGAAGGGCGATGGCTCCGAGATAATAGAGAGCGTCGGCACGGTTGGTTTCCGGGGCATCAAAGGTGCGCTGAAGAATTTCACGGGCGTTGTCGAGCTGGTCGACCTTGAAGTATTCAACGCCGTCCATGTAACCTTGGGTCTGGGCCGTGGCGCTGAGCGCGAATCCGGCAGCCAGAGTCAGCATAAGTTGCTTAATATTCATTGACTTTTTTCTGTTTTTATATGATTTTTTCTTATTTACTATTTTAGATTGATAACGCAGGGAGAGGTTTAATTATTATTCACCGCTGACGCTAACATTGACCATTCGGGGCTGAACCGTTGCCGGGAGCACTCCGGTCATCTGGATGACTTTCTGGCCCTGCATTCCCGTCACGAAGGCATAAAACGCATTATTGAATGAGCCGCCAACTCCCGTAGTAATCATATAGATAGAGCGATAGAGCGGGTAGCGGCCATCAAAAATATAGGCCTGATAAGGCTTGTAAGCATCAATCGACTCATCGCCGCTGACGGCCAAAACCTTGATTTTGTCAGAGAAGCCCAGCGAGGTGGTATCATTTGCGGCGGAGCGCTCGCGCATTTCCTCGCGGGAAATGACGGCGCCGTTCATGTCAGTAGTAATCCAGCTGACGCCAATCACTCCCAGGGCGTTGGGCCTGCGGCTGACGGCCTCAAACACTTCGCGGCTTGAATTTTCAGCATAGGCCTTGGCCTTGATGGGTTCGCCGCCATTGATGCTGTCACGCATGAACTGGACCAGGCTCGAGCCGTTTTGGTCAAACACCAGGCGGATGGAGTCTAATTTCGTCGGCCACATGTCGTGCCATGAAGTGACCTTGCCGGAAAGTATATCGCGCACCTCCTGCATGGAGATAACGTCTTGCGGGTTTTCATTATTGACTATCAGGGCGATAGCATCGACGGCAATGCGCTGTTCGCGCGGGTTGCGCTTATGATTTTTCAGGCGCAGGCGCTCGTCGGCGGTCAGCTTGCGGGCGGCAACGATGGTGCGCACCCCGCTGGACTCGTTCAACAGCGAGTCAAAACATTGCTGCTGAGGGAGATAATAAGGCACTACATAAGCCTGACGCTTCTTGTTTGAGTAGCTGTACTCAAAGACGTCGATCTCCTGGTCCATGATGTTTTCAAACGAAGCATCACACGCCAGCTTCATCCGCTGAATCTTCGAACCCGCGGATTCGCCGCCCTGCTGCTTGCCGCAGCCGGTCAGGGCAAGTGCCCCTAAGGCCATGATGGCCAAACTCTTGAGTTTCATTCGTCGTTCTTACTGATTTTAATGTCAATTCATTCCCTTGACCTGACGATAACAGCGCCATACGCCATAAGCCACAAACAGAGTGCCTGCAACCCAGCGGAGCCATTGCCAGTCAGCGTCCCAGCCAAAGAAATTGATAAAACATAAAATGCCCATGCCAACGTAAATCAACACCATAAAAATGCCAAACACGTTGCGCATCGTCTTACCCGGACCCGGGCGATTGTTAGGATCATAAGTTTCCATGATTATATTCCTTTCGTATTTTGGTTATATTTTTATGTTTTAACGCCGACGAGGGTCGTAATGTTCTTTCTCCGGGCAAAGTTACTGAAAAAATTTGAGGATTCGTTCAAATTTGTTAACATTTTAACGTTTTTTGCGCTTTTTCTCAAAAATTTCATTAAATTTGCTCCCATGATGAAGATAACCCAACTATCGGCGCAGGAATATTTCCGAACCTTCCCCTCGCCGCAACATGTCTATAACTCCGCGCCATTCTTAAACCTTAACGCGCCTAAGGTCAGCGAGATAATCCATCTATGCATAACTGACGGCAAGCCCCGCCTCGGACTCTCCATCGGCCGCCGCGCCGACGGCTCCCTCCATGCCCCGTTCTCGGCCCCGTTTTCCGGATTTGACTTCAACCGGCGCCAATCGGCCGAAACAATGCTCGACGCCGCCCGTGCCCTGCGCCAAGAATTCCCCGGACTCAGACTCACCCTCCCCCCTACCCCATACTCTACCGACATGAACGCCCGCTCCCTCCTGGCCCTGACTTCCGCCGGAGCGCGCATCGCTTTCGCTGACTGGAACTTCCATATCCCCCTGGAAGGACAAAACTATACTGACCTGCTCCCCTCTTCGGCAAAAAACAAACTCCGCCTGAGCCTCAACTCTCCCCTTAAACTCATCCCGACCAACGACGACCCCCTGCGCGCCTATGAAATCATTCGCCGAAACCGAAGCCAAAAAGGATTCCCCCTCCGAATGAGCGCCGACGACGTCATCCAAACCACCTCCGGCAAACGCCCCCCGGTCCGGGCCGACTTCTTTGTCCTGACCGACGAGTCAGCCGACATTGCCGCCGCCATGGTCTATCACCCCGCCCCGGCCATTGCCCAGGTAATCTACTGGGGCAACGACCTTGAACTGCAATCGCCCGGCGAAGCGCCAATGAACCTCCTGGCCTACCTCCTGGCCGAACATTATCAGCAACGCAACTTCAAGGTACTCGACATCGGCCCCTCATCATCTGACGGCATCCCCTCCCCCGGGCTCTGCAACTTCAAAGACTCCATCGGCTGCATCGTCACCCCCAAACCAACCCTGATACTATAAAAAAAATAATAACGGGCACCGCTATCCTCGTCAGGAGCGACACCCGTCAACTTCCGGTTTCCGAACCGATGATTACTTGCTGGCAATCTCGTCTGAAACGGTCAGGCACTTACGGCCCTTGGCACGACGACGTGCAAGCACCTTGCGGCCATCGGCGGTTGACATTCTTTCACGGAAGCCGTGCTTATTCACGCGCTTGCGGTTAGAGGGTTGAAAAGTTCTTTTCATTG
This sequence comes from Bacteroides sp., assembly GCA_014802435.1. Lineage (GTDB taxonomy): Bacteria > Bacteroidota > Bacteroidia > Bacteroidales > Muribaculaceae > UBA3263. Next base: position 47,216 of record JAAVCG010000033.1, read on the forward strand.
CTAATTGAATTAATTATTTTTACGTAAAAATTATTTTCTTACCTGTTTTCGGACTGCAAAGTTACGTAAAATTTCCCAAACTAAAAAAAAATCTTGCAAAAAATTGCAAAAAACAAAAAATATCCCTAACTTTGCACCCGTAAAAACCCGGTCCTATAGCTCAGTTGGTTAGAGCAACAGACTCATAATCTGTGGGTCCTAGGTTCAAGCCCTAGTGGGACCACTCAAACATCATTCAAAAGAAGTCAAAGCCTTGATAATCAACATTATCGAGGCTTTGTCGCGTTTAGGGGGTTAATATATCGGAGAAAAATGATGAAGGATGTGGGTGTGCCATCCGTGGCCGACCCCTCCGTGGGGCTTCTCCTCGGCTGCGATTGATTGAAAATAATTCTCAATTCACTATTCTTCAACATTTTGCATATC
>JAAVCG010000034.1 GCA_014802435.1 Bacteroides sp.
TATGGAAAGGCGGATTCCGATCCGCCGCAAGCGCAAAACCGAGGGCGCAGCAAAATGGGCTCCGTGGCGCCCCCGCCACGGTGGCGCGGCAGCGCCATAGATGGCCCGATAAAGGCGAAAACCGTGGAGCTCGCGCTCCATCGTGGCGAGGGCGCCACGATGCCCGGTCATTGCTATGGAAAGGCGGATTCCGATCCGCCGCCAACGCCCAACCCAAGGGCGCCGCAAAATGGGCTCCGTGGCGCCCTCGCCACGGTGGCGCGGCAGCGCCATAGATGGCCCGATAAAGGCGAAAACCGTGGAGCTTCCGCTCCATCGTGGCGAGGGCGCCACGATGCCCGGTCATTGCTATGGAAAGGCGGATTCCGATCCGCCGCAACCGCCTCATCGCGCGCAAAAAGTAGCCCGGAGGGCTTCCACTGGGGGACAAAAAGATGCGCTCCCAGACCCCACAACCCGGGAACGGGTTGCACCATCCCGGCAGGCCGATGGCGGCGGATCGGAATCCGCCTCTCCATAGGGACATTTTTCGTTTACTTTGTATTTTGTATTCTGCATTTTGTATTTCTCATCGACTTTTTTCATTTTTCACTTTTCATTTTTAATTTATTTTCGTATCTTTGCACCATCAATTTGAACCTACAAAATAATTTTTTTCGCATTATAAAGATGAAAAAGAGTGCTCTGCAACAGGCTCGCGCCACTTATCAGCCCAAACTTCCCAAGGCCCTCAAGGGTGCCGTGAAGGCTCAGTTTGGCGCTCCTACCAACTCAGTTGCCAATCAGGAAGAAATCAAAGCCCTCTTCCCTAATACTTACGGTCTGCCCGAATTGACCTTTGTTGAAGCCGAAGCTTCAGAAGGCAAGCCCCTCAACGTCGGCGTAATCCTTTCCGGCGGTCAGGCTCCCGGCGGTCATAACGTTATCTGCGGACTGTTTGACGGTCTGAAGGCCATCAATAAGGATAGCCGTCTCTATGGCTTCCTCATGGGCCCCGGCGGTTTTGTTGACCATAAATATATGGAGCTCACTGCCGACATCATCGACGAATATCGTAACACCGGCGGCTTTGACATCATTGGCTCCGGCCGAACCAAGCTCGAAACTCAGGAACAGTTTGACAAGGGCCTGGAAATCCTCAAGCAGCTGGGAATCACCGCTCTCGTAATCATTGGCGGCGACGACTCAAACACCAATGCCGCAATCCTTGGCGAATATTATAAGGCCATCGGTGCCGGAGTGCAGGTTATCGGCTGCCCCAAGACCATCGACGGCGACCTCAAGAACGAGTTCATTGAAACCTCATTCGGCTTCGATACCGCCACCAAGGTTTACTCCGAGGTTATCGGTAACATTCAGCGTGACTGCAACTCGGCCAAGAAATACTGGCACTTTGTCAAGCTCATGGGCCGCTCCGCAAGCCATATCGCCCTTGAATGTGCCCTCCAGGTTCAGCCTAACGTCTGCATCATCTCTGAGGAAGTTGAGGCCAAGAATCAGACCCTCCAGGACATCGTAAATTATATTGCCGACGTGGTTGCCGCCCGCGCTGAAGCCGGACTCAACTTCGGCACAGTCCTCATCCCGGAAGGCCTCATCGAGTTCATCCCCGCAATGAAGGCCCTCATCGCCGAGCTCAATGACCTCCTCGCCCATAACGGAGCGGAATTTGCCGCCGTTGAGGGTCAGGCCGCTCAGCGCCAGTGGATTATTGACCATCTGAGCCCCGCCAATGCTGAAATCTATGCCGCCCTGCCCCATGGAGTGGCCCGTCAGCTCAGCCTTGACCGCGACCCCCACGGCAACGTGCAGGTTTCACTCATCGAAACTGAAAAGCTCCTCGGCGAAATGGTGGCCAAGCGCCTCAAGGACCTCAAGGCCGAGGGCAAATACTCCGGCAAGTTCTCTACTCAGTATCACTTCTTCGGCTACGAAGGACGCTGTGCCGACCCCTCAAACTTCGACGCTGACTATTGCTACGCACTCGGCTTCAATGCCGCAATGCTCATCAACTCCGGAGTTACCGGCTATATGAGCTCCGTGCGCAACCTCGTTGGCGGCACTGACCAATGGATTGCCGGCGGAATTCCCATCACCATGATGATGAACATGGAACGCCGCCACGGCGAAATGAAGCCCGTTATCCAAAAAGCCCTCGTTGACCTCAACGGCAACCCCTTCAAGCAGTTTGCCGCTAACCGCGACCTCTGGGCCAAGGAAACCTGCTATGTCTACCCCGGTCCTATCCAGTACTTCGGCCCCTCTGAAGTCTGCGACCAGTGTACCGCCACCCTCCGCTTTGAACACTGCTAAGAGTGGAATCAATCCGTCAACTCTATAAGATTGGCTACGGCCCGAGCTCGTCCCACACCATGGGGCCGCGCAACGCCGCCAAACTTTTCGGTAAAAGTCACCCCGGAGCCTCGCGCTTCGAGGTGACTCTCTTTGGTTCTCTCGCCGCAACGGGCAAGGGACACCTTACGGACAAAGCGATCCTCGACGTCCTCCTCCCCATCGCTCCGACGGAGATTATCTGGCAACCGGACATCTTCCTCCCCTTCCATCCTAACGGCATGACTTTCAAGGCCTTTGACTCTGAGGGGAAGCTCATCGGCGAAAAGACCCAATACTCCATCGGCGGAGGTGACGTTATTGAAGAAGGAGCCCCGCGCCAAGCCGCTGAAGACGTCTACGACATGCACACGATGGCCGACATTCTCAAATGGTGTGACTCCACGGGCCACTCATTCTGGGAATACGTCGAACGCTGTGAAGACTCCTCAATCTGGGACTATCTGCGTGAGGTCTGGCAAGTCATGAAACTGGCCGTAGAGCGCGGAATCGAAGCCGAAGGAGTGCTCCCCGGCGGACTCGGAGTGGCCCGCAAAGCCACCAGCTATTATGTCCACGCCGCCGGCTACAGCTCCTCGCTCAAATCCCGCGGACTGGTCTATGCCTATGCCCTGGCCGTCAGCGAAGAAAACGCCGCCGGAGGCAAAATCGTCACTGCCCCGACCTGCGGCTCCTGCGGAATAGTCCCCGCAGTGCTCTACCATCTCCACACCTCCAAGGGATTCAGCGAACAGCGCATACTCCGCGCCCTGGCAACGGCCGGACTCTTCGGCAACGTCGTCAAGACAAATGCCTCCGTCTCCGGCGCCGAAGTGGGCTGTCAAGGCGAAGTCGGAGTGGCCTGCGCAATGGCTGCCGCCGCCGCCTCCCAGCTCTTTGGAGGCACTCCCCGCCAGATTGAATACTCCGCCGAGATGGGCCTCGAACACCATCTGGGCCTCACCTGTGACCCCGTCTGCGGACTCGTCCAGATTCCCTGCATCGAACGCAACGCCTATGCCGCCGCACGCGCCCTCGACGCCAACCTCTACTCCGCGTTCTCCGACGGGCGCCACTCCGTCTCGTTTGACCGGGTAGTCGAAGTCATGAAGCAAACCGGCCATGACCTCCCCTCGCTCTACAAAGAAACCGCCCGCGGAGGCCTCGCCAAAATCCGCTAACAGCCCCCATAAATCTTATAAGCCTTATAAAACTTACAAAACTTATAAAACTTATTCCCGCACCAAAACGTTAGTAAAGAAAAGAAAAAACATCTTTACTAACGTTTTAACTATGAACAAACACCTGACATCGGCCCTCGCCATTGCCCTGATTGCCTGCTCATCAGCCCAGGCGCGCAACTCCCGACAAGCCCACGTAGACTCCCTCAAGAGCTCCCACAAAGTCATCATCATTGACGGCGACCGCTCATCCCGCCCCTCGGAAGACTCCATCGCACGCATGATGAAAGTTTTCTATGAGGACCAATTCCGCCTCGCAACCGAACCCGCCGCTCCTCAATTCATGTTCATGACCCGAAACACCAACTTCGCAATGGGCATCGGCGGCGCCGTAAAGCTCCGCGCCTGGTATGACTGGCACGGCGCCCTCCCCGGAGTCAGCTTCACCCCCTATCAAATCCCCATGCATCCGGACCAAACCGACATGCGCGCCCTCGGAGTGACCCCCAGCGGCACACAACTCTACCTCAAAGCCGCCGGACGCTCCGAGCGACTCGGAACCTACACCCTCTACATTGAAGGCGAATTCAGCGGCTACAACGACGTAGGTTTCAAACTCAACAAAGCCTACGCAACCCTCAACGACTGGACAGTCGGACTCGCATCAACAACCTTCTCTGACCCCGCCGCACTGCCCCCCACAGTCGACGCCGCCGGACCTAACAACAAGATTGACGCCGCCGCCGTCCTCGTCAGATACATGCACACATGGAAAGACCACTGGTCAGTAGCCGCCTCAATTGAAAACCCCGCAAAACTCAAAATTGCCGGCGAAGAAAACCAATCAAAACTCGTCCGCCAATGGGTCCCTGACTTCGGAGTCTTCGCTCAATACCAATGGGGACAAGACGGCCTCCAACACATCCGCCTCTCCGCAACCACCCGCGAAATGTCTTACCGCAACCTCATTGAGGGCAAAAACCACCACACCGTAGCCTGGGGTCTGCAACTCAGCACCATCTTCAACCCCATCCGCCCCCTGACCGTATTTGCCACAGTCAACGGCGGCCGCGGCATCGCCTCCCTCGGCGGCGACCTCATGCTCAATAACTATGACATGGTCTCAGACCCTGACGAACCCGGCACTCTCTATGCCCCCTACGTCCTCGGCTACATGGTTGGCCTCCAATACTACTTCACCCCCAAAATCTCGGCCTCTACCGCCTGGGGACAAGCCCGCTACTACCCCCGCAAACACGCCGTTGGCCAGGACGAATACCGCTATGGCGTCTACGGCTCGGCCAACATATTCTATAACATCACCCCCAGAGTCCAAGTAGGCGTGGGCTACAACGTCGGCAAACGCCAAGACTTCTCCCGCGACTCCCGCACCGCCCATCGCCTCGGCCTCCTCGCCGCCTTCGCCTTCTAATCCCGCTACGCGTTCCTCAGCATTATACAATGAATCAATAATTTTATGAAAAAGTTTCCTTATATGGAAACTTTTTCGTATATTTGCAGCGTTAGATATTACGATTATGACTAATTTTTTATTTCAAATCCTATTTCTTGACGCTGCTCGCGATTTCATTGAATCAGTACCGGAGTCCGCAAGAAACAAAATCTTCTTCAATATTCGCAAGATTCAAAGCGGCATTAAAGACCATGAGTTATTCAAGAAACTTGAGAATTCCGATATTTGGGAATTTCGGACTCTATACAAAGGAATAGCTTATCGACTTTTCGCTTTCTGGGATAATGAAGAGCAGTCCTTTGTCGTCGCGACCCACGGCATAATCAAAAAAACTCAAAAAACTCCGCCGAAAGAAATTACGCGGGCAGAGGAAATCAGGAAAAAATATTTTGAAAGCAAACACAAATCATAAGAGATGAAACAGATTGGAGAAATGAAATTATACACGATGGATGAGATGCTTGACAAACATATCGGTCCGATAGGCTCACCCGAACGCAATGATTTTGAAACAGCTATTGAAGAAGAAGTCGCTGCCTACCATATCGGCGAAGCCATTAAACAAGCACGCAAAGGTCGCAACCTGACTCAAGAGCAGTTAGGAGCTCTGATGGGAGTTCAACGTTCACAGATTTCCAAAATTGAAAGCGGCAAAAATCTCAACTTCTCAACCATAGCCCGCGCCTTCAAAGCAATGAACATCCCCGCAAACTTAGCCTTTGGAGGCATATCATTATCTCTCTGGTAAAAGTGCGACCCACCCCGGGTCGTGAATGTGCGGTGGTAGGCAGAGGCCGCCGGGCTTTATGGAAAGGCGGATTCCGATCCGCCGCCAACGTCCAAACCGAGGGCACTGCAAACCGGGCTCCGTGGCGCCCTCGCCACGGTGGCGCGGCAGCGCCATAGATGACTCAATTGTGGAGCTACGCTCCATCGTGGCGAGGGCGCCACGAAGCCCGGTCAGGTTCGCCCCCAAGGTTTTGCAACAGCCACCCTCTATCCCTGCGGCCCGAGAGATGGCGGCGGATCGGAATCCGCCTTTCCATAGGGGAGTTGTTCTCAGGCGCTGAGGCGGA
>JAAVCG010000035.1 GCA_014802435.1 Bacteroides sp.
AGCCCGGTCAGAGGAGGAGCGTTTGAGGGGGACGGCGGATCGGAATCCGCCTCTCCATATGCCATGAGGCCCGCGTAGCCTATGGAAAGGCGGATTCCGATCCGCCGCCACCGTCTTACCCTCCTCGCGCAGGCATGACTACAAGGCGTAAACTGATTTGTAGTCAATGTGATATACACATCCCGGTAGGGACGCGACATGTCGCGTCCGCGGATGATATGTCACCCGTCAGCATTGTAATGATACAGACAGTAGGACGCGACATGTCGCGTCCCTACCCAAGGCGCGTACATCGCATTGCTTTTACGGTGATTGTGCTGTTTTGGCGGGTCAGGGACGGCGGATCGGAATCCGCCTCTCCATAGTTATGCGATGGGGTCGGGGCAGAATTGGCGGCGGCCGCAGCGGGTGCAGTGTTGGCCGCGCCAAACGCTGTCAAATTGTTCAATGGCGGCCTCAATCAGGGAGGGGTCGTTAGTGAGGATTCCGGCCTCGAAGTTGCGGAGGTCAGCGCTTTTCATGCCAATGCCGGCGCCGGTCAGGTTAGCAGAGCCGATATAGGCGGTGTTGAAGTCAAAAATGAGTATCTTGAAGTGGACTCGCGGACAAAGCATCCGTTCCAGAGCGGTAGTCAGTATCGGATAACGGTCAAAATCCTCCCGAAAAGCCGGGCCCGGCTCCTTTGCATGGATAAGGCGCACCTCCACTCCCCGCTTCAAGAGGTCAGCGATGACGCCGAGAAAAGGTTTGGTCCCCCTACCCTCCTTGACATGCAGGTCCTTGATATCGGCAGTGCCAATCCAGAGCGACTTCTTGACGGCGGCCACTCTCTCGATAACCTTATCATAATGCTCCCTGCCGGAGATAAATTCAACAGCCATAACCAGATTGATTTTTAGGGGAGGAGTTTTAGGGCGATGGCTGCGGCGGCTTCGGCGTCGCAGAGGGCGTTATGGTGGTTTTGCATCTCGAATCCGCAGGCGGCAGCGGAGAGGTGGAGCTGATGGCTTGGAATCTTGAGGCGGCGGCGTGAGGCGGCGAGTGTGCAGTAAAATTCGTAGTCGGGATATTCCATGTCATATTCCTCAAACACTGCCTTCAGGCAGCTTTCATCAAAGGGGCGATTATGGGCCACGAGGGGCAAGCCCTTGATTTTATCCTCAACTTGGGCCCAGACCTCGGGAAATGTCGGCTGTCCGTCAGTATCGCGGCGAGTGAGCCCATGGACCGCCGTAGTCCATCGGGAATAATAGTTCGGGACGGGCTGAATCAGACTATAAAATTTGTCAACAATCTCACCGTCACGGACAATCACAATGCCGACGCTGCATACACTGGAGCGCCGGCTATTTGCGGTTTCAAAATCTATTGCTACAAAGTTTTGCATCGTTAGAATCGGTCTAATATTCAGGCAAAGATACGAAAAATTTTGATGTCGGTCAAGAGGCGGAGGAGTTTTGAGCCCGCGTTTGCCAACCGCTTATTTTGAGGCTTTGAAGTTGAAGATTGGGCGGATGATAGAGTCGATGGTAACGGTGTCGGCAATATTGTCAATGATTTCCTGAGCGGGTTTGTAGACCATGGGTGATTCGTCGCGGGTGAAGTCATTGACAGATTCGGAGTAGATTCCGCGCATAGCTTCGCGGAAGTCGTCCATGGTGATTTTCTCGTAGGCCTGAGAGCGGCTGAGGACTCGTCCGGCGCCATGAGGTGCGGAGCAATTCCAGTCCGGGTTGCCCTTTCCGGAGCAGATGATTGAGCCGTCACGCATATTGAGAGGGATTATGCACCGTTGGCCTCGGGCGGCGGAAATGGCACCCTTGCGGATGATGTTGTCATCGCTGATGTAATTATGGACTGATTCAAACTCCTCGGTGATCTCAATGCCGGGGAAGAAGCGCATGAGCAGGAGGGCGATTAGCTTGCGGTTAAGTATGGCCCAGCGCTGACAGAGGCGCATATCGTGGAGATAATGTTCGCGGGCTTCGCCTTCAACATAGCATAGCTCGGCGGGGAGCTTGGGCTCGGCCATTTTTTGATGCTTGCGCATCTTTTTGATGACGCCCTGGAGCTCGGAGCGCCGTCCGGCGGCCTTATATTCTTCAATGGTGCGCTTGATTGTCTCCTCAAATTCTTCGGCGCCGTCAGTCAGATGCTCAATGGCTTTTTGCTGATAGATGTCGGCCACTTGCTTTCCAAGGTTGCGTGAGCCGGTGTGAATAACGAGGTATACGTTGCCGTCACTGTCCTTGTCGAGTTCAATGAAATGGTTTCCGCCGCCGAGGGTGCCTATGGCTTTGTTGATTCGGGCGGAATCCTTAAGCAGACGGTAGCAATGGAGTTGGATTACAAGCTGTTTTGCCTCGCGATAGATCTCCATTTCTTCGCCGACAAGGGGTTTGAATCCGTGCTTTTCCTGACGTACCCACATTCCGGAGGGGACATTTTCGAGGATATGCTGATGGAAGGCGTGAAAGTCAATTTCGGGCAGTTTGCCGAGATTGAGAACACGCATTCCGCAGCCAATGTCTACCCCGACGATATTCGGGATAACCTTGTCGCCGAGGTTGCCGGTGAAGCCGATGACACATCCGGCTCCGGCGTGAACGTCAGGCATAATGCGTATTTTCTTGTCAGAGAATACGTTGATGGAGAGCAGCTGCTGAATCTGATTCAGAGCGGAGGGCTCAATGTTGTCCGTGAAGATTTTGACGTCGTGTCCTTCAATTGTTTTCATAAGCTGAAATGTTTTTTGCGGTTTTAAGAATTACGGCGCAAAGTTAGATAGCCTCTGCGCAATCATTTTGCGCACTTCAAGAAAATTTCAGCTTTAGGACAAAAAATCCGCTAATTTTGATAATGAGATGAGGCGAGTTTGAGGTTTTCGGCTATGCGGGCGCGGAATTCGGGCGGGGCAATCACTTCGGCGTGATGTCCGTAACCAAGGATAAGGCGCTCGAGTTCGTTATTGATGACGACTTTCAGGGAGAGTTGGATAGAGCCGTCGGAGAATCGCTGCTCAACTTTTTGAGAGCGATGAAACGGTTTGGATTCAACGTAAGGAGCCTGGTTACGGTCAATTTGGATAACTACCCGGCGGGCCTTATCGTGGATTCCGCGAGTAACGCCAATAGTGTCATCAAAGAAGTGTTCGGGGTCAAAGTCAACGCATTTTTTGAAGGGGTGCTCGCGGTCAATGGCGACGGAGTGAATACGGTCAAGGGCGAAAATATTAACCTGCGGGGCACGGTTTGAGGCCTTTTCGCCAATGAGAAACCAGCGGTTACGATACTCCTTAAGCAGATAAGGATAAACAATCAAGGCCTTGGGATAACGGGCCTTAAAGGATTGATATTCAATAACGAGGGTCTGACGACGGCGCACGGCTTCATAAATCTTGCCAATAAATTGCGAGCCGACGTATCCCTCTACCCTCTCCATATCCATAGCGGGAAGGGCCGAGCCGGTTTGACGCGAAATCTGCTCATTGAGTTTGCTGATTGTTTCAATTGATGAGGCCAACTGAGGGAATCCCTGGAGTTGGCGCAGGATATCGAGCGCGGAGTTCAGGGCGTTGAGTCCTTCGTCGTTGAGCGGGAGATGAGTGATGCTGAAATCGGGGTCGTCATATTCATAATATTTGTTTTCGCGGACCACTATAGGCGCGTTATACCCGAGCCTGTCGCTGCGCATCAGAGCGAGGTCATTCTGGAAAGTCCGGCGGCTGACGGGGTTGCTCCGGCCCTCGAATTCGGCCAGGGCGTCAGTGCAGGCGTCGATGAGGTCATCGATAGTCCATCGGCGAAAGCGGTTTTGCAGACACTTATCAATCGTTGAGATGCGGATAAGAGTGGCTCGATTCAGGGGCATAATCAGGGGCGGGCGGGTTAAGGGATATTGGAAATATTGTCAGGATAGAGGTTGAGGATGGTTTGGGTAATGCGGGGATACATTGAATGGATTTCGCGGGGGTCAAAACCGGCGGCCTTGAGCAGGAGGCTGAAGCAGTCAATATCCGTCAGGAGGTCACTGAAGGGAATGACCTTGCTGCGGCTGAGGCGCTCCATGACTACGGCCATCAGCGCCCCGATATGGCGGTCAAGGTCTGATTCGGCATCGGTGATTTTCTGCATGGCAAAGAGCTGCATGCGGCAGTCAGACATAAACGCGTCAAGCGATTCGCCCCTGATTGCAGCCATCAGTTCAACGGAGCCGGAGAGCAACTCCGTGGGGCAAAATTCACTTGTCGCAACAACTCCATCGCTATAAGGGACTTCCACAATAAAGGTGCGGAGGGTGCCGAGAATTTCAGCATCAAAGTTTAATTTGAGTTTTTCCATACTCTCTCTTATTTTCGTTTTTTCAGTTTAACTTATATAAGAATATACCATAGGGCCGGAGAAGGTAAACGGGACTATGGAAAAGTTTCAATCGAGGGGTGCTGAAAACTCTGGATTATGCCCCGATTAGAGTAAGCCTTTTCCAGAAAACACTTGCGCCAGCGGCTGAAATCGGCGTCAGACTTCAGCAGAGTCGAGATATAATAAGAGAGGGAGCCATAAATTTTTCCTCCGGGGGATTTAAACTCGAAGTTGCGTTCATTTTCGCGGCAGGCGGTGACGACGGTCATCAACGCCCCGGGAGTGAAGTCGGCGGGAACGGGAAGAGAAAGAGGCCGGGGAGGATTGAAGGCATGATTGGTTCCGCGCATGAACCGGAGCAAGTCAGGGTCAATCTCGGTCATTTCATCCTTTTGGATTCCGCGGCTGAAACACGCGTCGACCACCACAAAGAGCTCCCCCTCCGGGGCGAGCTTGCGCTTGATGGCATCTAAGAGCGGGGCGAGTTCATCATCAATCAGATGGAACTGACCGGCATAGGTGCCGTTCATCTTGCGGGAATCGCGGCAGGCATCATAGGGGATGATTGACTCGTCATATTGCTTCGCGGCGCCTTCGTCATGATTATCATCGCGCACGGGCTGACCATGGCCGGAGAAATGGAAATAGACCTTATCGCCGGGCTGACACCTATCGGCCAGCTCAGTCAGGGCCTTGACAATGGCGCCTTTAGTGGCCCGGCTATTGGTAAGGGTGACCAAGTCAGCGAATCCGCGCTTCTGAAGCAAGGGGGCGAGCAGATTGACGTCATTATCGCCATGAATCGGGTGCCATCCGGTCAGGACGCGGTCATATTGCCCGATGCCGACGAGGAGGGCGCGGTCAGTTGCCAGCCCGGAGAGAGCGGCGGCTGACAACAGGAGGGTCAAAATCAGGCGGCGGAGCATCATTTCAACTGGTTAAGAATCAGCTGACATTGGGCAACGAATTCTTCATCATCGGCAAATCTGCGGGTCATTTCCTCCAGGAGTTTGCAGGCCTGCTTGCGGTCATGGAGCTTCAAGTAGGCCATGGCGAGGCGCATTCCGGCTTCTTCCTGAGCCTGCACATCATCAGCGGGGGCGTCAGCCCAGGCCTGCTCCAGCGAGGGAATGTCATCAGCCGTGATTGATTCCCAGCCGCGGTTAGAGTCAGGTACATAATTGTAAGCCACGATGTTATTGTCAAGTCGGAACATTCCCGCCTGGCGGATATGCAGACAGGCCATAATGCCGAAGATGACAACTGCGGCCAGGGAGGCGGCCCAGGTAAGACGTTCGCGCAAGGGCGTCCAGCGGAGCCTGCGCGGCTGCCGGGAATCGCGCCCGATGGCGTGCATGAGCTCCTCCGCTGAGAGATTCTTCATTGCATGGCCAAACTCCAGATTCTCCTGCTCGGCTTCCTGACAGATGCCCTTCAGGGCGAAGAGATAGATGCGGAAATCAAGGGCAAACTGACGGTCATCCCGCAGCCGACGCTTAAACTCCTGCATTTCCGCCTCAGTCAGGCTGAGGTCAATGTAACGGTCAAACAATTCTATATTATTTTCCATTTCTTGTTTTCTTTTCAGGTTTCACGTCAATTATTCCGGCATTGAAGAGAGCGAGTTTCACGCGGTAGATCAAATCATTCATGCAGAGCCAACGACGGGCCTTGACGGCCTTGGCATTCACGGAGGCAGACTTGCCATTGTCGCAGTAAGGAGGGAGCTCCTCAGCAATCTCGGCATCAGACATATCCCGAAAATAAGTCATTTGGATGATTGAGGCACACGGCTCCGGTGTATGGGTCAATTCATCGCCGAGGAGAGATTTGGCCTCGGCATCATTATAGAGGTCAGAATCGCCATCCAGTTCAGGCAACTCATTGAGAATATCATTGATTCTCCGGGCCCGGGCGGAGAGTTCACCCTCGGCCTCAGGGGCTGTTTCATCAATGGAATCGGTGATGCCAATCGTGCGATACCGTTTGCTTGCCATGTGGAGACCGATACGGATGATATAATTTTTCCAGTCCCAGTTAGAGCCGATTCGCCCCTGCCGGAGGTTATCATGAATGGCAATGAAGACGTCCTGATAGATGTTTTCAGCATCAGTCAGGCGCATATTCGTCTTCTTATACTTGCTCATCAGCAGGTCAGTGAAGTTGCGGCGCAAGTTCACATACCATTTATTAACGATGTCTTCGTAAGTTTCTTCCATATGAGAATTTCAAGGATTATTCAATCAGGATAAAAGATGACCAGATTTCAGGATTATCAGGCAACTCGCGGCGGAGCCATTTCTGCGCGGCCTGAAAGGAGTCATATATACTATTACCATCGGCGGCCATTTCGTAAAAAGCATCCATAAACTGTGCGGTCCAATAGTCATCGACCTTGGAGAGCGCACAGATGAGCGACTTTGTTCCGGCAATCCTAAAGGCCCTCTGCAGCCCCCAGACTCCCTCGGAGTCAATCTGCCCTAACCCGGACTCACAAGCCGAAAGCACCGTCAGTTTAAGCTCCGGAAACTGCATCAGCTCAATCTCATCCGCCGTCAAAATATCATCATGCTCCTCAAGAATATAAGGGCTACGCCATGAAATGTTACCTCCACGAAGCACTAAACCGCTGACTTCCGCGAGTCCGGCCGAGAGAAAACGGCGTGCGATATGATAGTCATCAGCCTGCGGAGATTGGGTAGCGTGGGTCAAAGAATCGTTGCTCCGGTAAAATCCATGGGTCGACAAATGCAGGGTTGTGACCGGGGAGCCGGAGAGAGAAGCAACGGCGGGTTCAGTTGCTCGGTCATTGAACATCAGTGTAAAGTCATAAGGCTGAAGAGACCGACTGATGAGTTGAAGCTCATAATCAACGTTAGGAAGGTCGGTCCAGTTGCCTCGAGTAAGGGTTGAAGCATTGCCCGGAGGTGAGTTATGGTCCGAAACTCCTACGGCTACAATTTTATCTCCAAGGCCAAAAGAATGCTTGTTAATTTCTGCTAAGTGGAACACCCGATGAACTTCCTTGACCTGATTTACGGGAACGGGGCCATTGAAATCAGCAAATTCCAAGCCGATATTATTAAGTTTTCCGTCAGGACAGAAATATAGACATTCATAGCCACTAAGCAGCTCGTTCAAGCAATTCCAAACCTTGGCGGGAGTTGAGAGCAGCTCCTCTTCAGTGCCCAATTCGGCAAAGGAAATCAATCCGTCGCGATTAATCAAAAAAGCAGCGTAATTAACGCCGCAGTAGCGGATAAATTCAATTGCCAGATCATGCTCCGCAAGGCGGTCAGTCACCTGCGATAAAGTGCGGTCAAGCTCAGCCATCAGATTCTTGTCATTTGCCAACAGATAAGCAATCTCCCGCTCTTGCTTAATGACGGAGACGGATAATTCCGGGATATGAGTGGAGTCATTAAAAGCAATGGCGTTATAGAGTTCGCGACGCATTTGACGAAGCTGTTCGGCCTTGTTTTTCAGGGAGCCCTTAGTGGCAAATCGCCGCTCAACCGTCTGCTTCTTGGCCGAGAGTAACCCTTTGCGAAACAGCGAGAGGCTGAGAGCATCTGAGTAATCACCCTTGGCAATAGCCCCATCAATCAAGGCTGAAAGGGGCTCATGTAAGGCGCGGCTCTCAGAGGAGGCAAGGAGCATCAACCCGCTGACGACTGCTGACTTCACCTGAGGAATCATTTTAGAAATGGCAACCTGATATTCTTCAGGAGAAAAATATTCTCGGGCCAATTCCTCATAGGATTTCATCAACCGCAGCTTCTGCATTGGATTCATAGACGAATCAAGCATCCGGGTCAGAGCGGTCATTGCAAGCTGCCAGTTTCCCAAAGATACCTCATAGGCCGTACGGGTCATAACCAAGTCAAACTGTGGAATATTGAGGGACGGCAACTCATCATAAAGTTCCTGAGCCGCAATTTCAAGCTCCGGATATGCACACGATAACTGAATCATCCCGGCCACGACAGCGGCATATTCCTTACACTGCCGCCCATAAGTCTGTCTGATAATATCTGATTGTTCAAGGAGAATCCGCAGAGCCTCCTGGCCGCGTCCCTGCCGGGAAAGATTTGATGAATACTGAATGTAGAGATGGATTTTCCGCAAATCTACATTATCAAGATTGGCATAACAATGCAAAGCCTCGCGAAAGAGCCTGTCAGCCTCCTTATAATCAAAAATGGAGGATGTAAATTCCGCCAATTCAGCATAAGCCATACCCTTATCAGCATCGGAAGAACCATCTTTTAGAGTATAATCCATCGCCTTTTCAATGGCCTGACGCCGCAGGAATGGATTATCTTCGAGCACCCTTGATTTACGGCAGAAATGGCGTATCTTCCGGTCAGTGAATAACACCCCGGAGTCTAAATATCTCTCGGCCTCGGTATAATACGAAAGTGCGACCGGTGCATCAAAAAAAGAATAGACATAGCCGAGATTATCATACCAGACGAATTTTTCAAACGCCGAGGTCTGACGCTCCTTTTCCTGCATAAAGAGGCTCACTGACTCTTCCGAGCGCCCCATCTCGCCAAGGGTACAAGCCTTGTTTAAGACCATGGTAGAGATAACCTTCGGGTCTGTTGAGTTTGCAATAGCTTTGTCATAATGAGTCAATGCCTCTTCATATCGTCCGAGATTTGAAAGGCCCAAGGCCCAATAGTTATGGAGAGTGTTATTTCTTGTTCCGGTCACCACAGAGTCATAACGCTGACAAGCATCCACCAAGTCCTGAAACCTTGACCGTAAAAAGTAAAGATTAATCAGGTTAATAACTCGAGGCGAAAGATCAGCCGTTGACCCTATGCTGATAAGAGAATCAATCCGCCTCCTATTAATCTCCGGATTAAACAACAGAATTTCATCCGACACCCTTTTGACGGCAACACTGTCAACCGTCAATGCAGGATTGCGATACTGTAGAACTCCGGAAGTGCCTTTAACGAAATCCCCGGGACCAACGTTCCATAAGTCATAAACGATATCAAGGACATCATGCCTGCCGCTATCAAAGCAACGGTCAATGAACCCCTTGCGAGTGTAACCGTTAAGAAATTCAAGGCGTCCGCCCCCCTGATGATAAGCAGAGAGCAAGGCCCGATAAGTAATCAGAGAGCAGTCAAGGTGGACATCATCAAAAAAGGAATCCAAAAAATGGTCATACGTCCTTTTGGAGTCAAATTTCAGCGAATCCGATGCGCCTAAATTAATTGGCGTATACCAACTGTTTTTAACCTTCTTAGACTTGAATTTGCCCTTCGCATTAAGCGACATTGAGGCTCCTAATGTCACGGAAGTATAATGAAAAAAGTTAGAGATAAAACCGGGGGGAAGAGACGAGTTGGAAAACTCGTCAGACCATTTCTTGGCCTTCTTATAATCATGGCGAGCAAACTCATAATAGGCAACCGCATAAGCCGTATTCAAGAAATGGCTTACAGTATCGCGTCTGATGATTTTATGAGGAAACGATTTAATCCTGCCCTCAATATGCTTACGGCTCGTTCGGGTCAGCTTATAGTCAGGCTGAATAAACTCAACCATTTCAAGAATCAGACTGTCACGATGAGACAAGCTAACAGACTGAGAGAAGCCGTGAAGTCCGGGCAGGAACATCACGGCAAGAATCAGCGGCCTCAAGAGGCGCCAACATTTATCAATTGCACTCATCAACTAACTAACGCTTCCATCCCTGAATTTATTATCCGGGTCAATATTACTCATAAATTTCTTTTTTAGTTGGGGGGAGATTAACGGATTTGGAGGCCTTCGACGAAGTATTGAGAGCCGGAATGGATATTGATTTTCTTGACTGAGGGAGGAAGCGCGGGATATACTTCATAGAAAGTGACGGGGAGGGTGTCATGAGTTGTTTGCGGCGAGCCCTCAAAGCCGATGCTGCTGTTTATGAGGTAATATTTACGTCCGGTTTCGGCGTCTTCAATGAATTCGTCGTGGCTGCTGTGCATGTAAAGTCCATTGCTCTTAGGGCGGCAGATTTTAGTCAGGATTGTCTGTCCGTTCTGAAGCTCTATTCCGGTGCACTCCCAGAAATGGTAAGTGGTTTCAATCTGCGGGCTATTGATAGCGTATGATTCGCCATGTTGGAGCACAATTCCCTTGATTTGCCATCCATCATTGGAACTTTCCATGAAATCAAATGCATAGGTTCCCTTGGGCAACGGCGGAAAGTAGAGTTTGAAATGCAAGGATACTTCTCTTCCTGATTGATAGTTAGGATAATCTGTATATGTAGGACTATAAGTAATGCCTTCCGCTTTAATCAGTTCATACTTCTTCCCATTAACCATTATATACGAATTGCGGTCCAGTGTACAATTTTGATATTCGCGGCCATTATAGCTGACCATGTCGAGGATGGTGTAATTGGGGTCAAGGGTAACTTTTTCAATGAATAGTCTGGAGTCACCGTTAGATGCAAATTTGGGGTAGATGAAGGTGTTGTCATCGTTGGCAATGGATGAGACGCTTGCAGATGACTCGGGGAGATAAGCCTTGAGGAGTTCGTCATATTTCCCCTGGAAACTGTCAACTGAGGAGCTGAGAGCCTGAAGCATTTCCGGCATGACGGCGATGAAGGGTTTGGCATCCTTGGCATACATCTCGCAGGAGAAGAAAAGGCCTCCATAACCGGCCATAGAACAGACGGGTTTATCGCTCGCGGCGTAATATGCCGCCAGGTTAGCCAGTTCAGAATCGTAACTTTCATTGAGATTGAACGTTACCGACATTGCCAAATAAAGGGTTTGAGGATTCAGCAGATGGACTGCTACCTTATATCGCGCCCTGTTATATTGAAATTCAATTTCCTCGTCGCCGCTATCAGTGAGGTTTGAGCCATACTTTTTCAGGGCGTTGAAGATTTCGGTTTTGGCCTTTTTTTGAGTCGATGTGAGCTGTGAGGCCTCCAATGCCCCACAGCTCATCATGACAGCTATTAAGATTAAGAAAATTTTCTTCATATACAGCATAGTTATCTCATCAGTTCTTTAACAGCGATTACGGAGCCTTCGTCGCCATATTTTGCGGCGAGTTCGGTATAATAAGAAGCTAAACCATGGTCAACTTCCGTGCCGCGACCGAAACGATAGCATGCCGCCAAGTCGCGGTAAACCTCTGATAACAGTGCGTTGCCAAACTCTTCAGGCGACCTGACTGCTTGCGACAGGTATTTATAGGCCAAGTTATAATTTTTCGTAACCGTCCCTATGCCTGAATAATAGATGGTTCCCAACACACCGGCGGCAAAGTCCATTCCATTGTCAGCGGCCTGAGTCATATATTTGATGGCAGCAGCATCGTCTTCATGGAGTATTTCACCAAGCCAGTATTCCTTGCCTAAATTATAAATCGCATCATCATCCTCATTATCAGCGGCTTGACGCAGATATTGGATAGCCTGATTGGTGTCTTTGCTTACGCCTTCTCCTTCTCTATAAATGCGATAGAGTCTCATTGCCGCATAATTATTACCCTTATTAGCGGCCTTTTTGTAGTAAGAAATGGCAGTCAGGATATTTTTGCTGACTCCATATCCATTCTCATAACAGCATCCGAGTCCGGCCAGACCATGCTCATCATCAGCATCGGCTGCTTTTCTATAGAGCAGGAACGCTTTGTTTTCATCTTTTGCAACTCCGAGACCTTGACGGTACATCTCGGCCAAATGAGTAGTCGCCCAAAGAATATCAGCATCAGATGCCTTTTTATACCATTCAGCAGCCTTTTCATTATCCTCGTTTGTTCCCAATCCATAATAATAGACATCGCCCATTAATCGATAACCCTCAGGATTTTCCTGTTCAATGGCGGCGTTGATATATTTATAGGCTTCCGAATAATTAATGTCCACGCCGTATTTGCCAGCAAGATAAGCCATGGCAACCTCACATTGAGCTTTAGAATTTCCGGCATTGGCTGCCGTATAGTAGTAACCGATGGCTGTTGATTCATCTTTAGGAACACCTGTTCCATACTCATAACAAACGCCTAAAGCATAGGATGCATCCGCGTTTCCTTGGTCGGCGCCCTTTTTGAGCCAATGAACAGCAAAGTCAGGATTCTGTGCAATGTTAGCATCTGAAAGGCCATAGAGATAAGCGTGGCCGAGGACATACTGAGCATCTGCGTTTCCCAGTTTAGCGGCTCTGTCTATAAATTGGCGCCACTTATTCCAGTCCTGTTTAACATATAGGCCGTCCCTATACATCATGGCATTCAGATAGTGTGCTTCGGCATTGTCTTGTTTGACGGCTTTTTGGACGAGCTCCCATGCCTGCTTGTAGTCCTTGAGGACTCCGGTGCCAAAGAGATAACAATAAGCGAGCTTGACCTGAGCGGGGGCATAGTTTTTCTTAGCCGCCTTGGTCAGCCAGAATGTTACCTGATTCATATCTTCAGTGACTCCTCCGGAGCCATTGAGATAGCACTCAGCCAGGTTATACATGGCTTCTTTGTCGCCCTTCTCGGCATACTTCTTATAGAACGAAGCATCCTGAGCGGCGAGGGAGAATGCGGAGCCCGCAATCAGGAGCACCAGCATTAAAAACTGTTTGATTTTCATGTGAATTGTGTTATGTCGGTTCTTTTGTATATTAATCGTAATAGCCTAAGCTCTCAAGGGTTTGAAGGATTGCATTTCCATCACTGAGCCCGGCGTTAATCGCCTTTTGGGCATAATTTTCAGCGGCCTTATAGTTATGGTTGCTGAGGTTGAACCGCGCTATTGGGAGGTAGGCGGGAGCATATCCCTGATTTGCGAGCTGCTGAATGCGCTGATAGTCACCGGCGACAAGCGCCTCGCGCAGAATCGCGGCATTATTGTCAGGCTTTTCAGCCTTGGGCTCGTCCTTCTTAGCGGCGGGGGTCGGTTTGGCTTCTTCCTTGGGAGCTGCTTGTTTTTGCACCTGGGGGATATCCGCAGGCTCTGCGGGGGTTTTCTCCGTCGGCACAATTGAGTCCACCGTTGATTCAGGGATGATTATCGGCTCGTCATCATCGCTTCCCGATGGCCAAACAATGATTAAGAAGAGGAGAGCGACAATAATCGCGCCGACGGCCATCCATGCTCTCTTGGAGTTAGAGTGCTCCTCCGGAGCGGGCGGTTCGGGAGCCGGGGAAGGCGCGGGCGCGGAGTGCCAGGTGGCTGAGGCGGGGTGGCCATTGAGAATAGCCTCTGAGAATAGCTCGAGCTGCCGGGCTGTCGGGCGGTCCCAGGTTTCCTTGGCGAGGCATGATTGCATCACCATATTGAGGTCCTTTGACCATTTATTGCCGAGCGAGGGGATTTCGGCGCCATTTTTCTGCATTCCGCCTCCAAGTCCGCTGAAGGGGAGTTCGCCGGTGGCAAGCTCATAGATAGATACTCCGAGCGACCAGATATCAGAGGCCTTGACGGGCGACGGGTCAGCATCAAACCGCTCCGGGCCCATATAGGCGGTGGCGCCGGCGCCGACGGCCCGCTTGGATTGCTTGCGCATTGTGGAACGGACTTTCTTGCTGATGCCGAAGTCAGTAATCAGGAAGCGGCTGCTGTCATCAACGAGAATATTGTCCGGCTTGATGTCTTGATGGATAATCGGTTCGGGCATCCCGTGGAGGTATCCGAGTCCGGCGGCCACGTCATGAATGAACTGCCAGAGTTCATATTCATCCATCTCGCCGGCGCGGGAGGTTGACGCGCCCTTGGCGCAGTAAGGCATCACCAGGAAGGGGCGATGCTCCCAGACGTCGAAATAGGTCGTCGTCAGCAGATTGGGATGGGAGATTCCATGTGTGGTGATATACTCGCTTCTGAATTCCTCAACTCCGTGGGGGTCAAGGGATATGTAGATTTTGACGGCAACGTCGGAGTCAAGCACTTCATCGTGGGCCAGCCAGACCTCGCCAAAACTGCCACTGCCCTTAAACTCCTTTAAGGTATAGCGGTCCTTAACTTTAGTTCCGGATTTAAGCTCTGCCATAAATGTGAATTATTTTACTGATTGATGATGGGGTTTTCAGATGAGTTATCAGTCTCGGGATTGGCCGGCATCGGGGGGATGTCAGCCTTCTGATGGTTCTTATTCTTATCCTCCTTGGGGGTAAGATGCCTTTTAATCTCGGTCAGTTCCTTAGCCTTTTGAGCAACGGAATCGACTATAGCCTCTTGAGCCTGCTCTTCAATTCGCTCCTGAATGGTCGGTGCCTTCCGGGGTTCATTTTCGGGCTTGGTTTCAGGTTTTGCTGCGGGCTCTGCGGGCTCGGGGGTTACTACGGGCTCGGGTGGGATGGTGTCATTATTCGCCTGCCCGATGGTGTCGACGCAAGTGTGACCATCTCCCTGACCGGAATATCGACCCAACCAAAACGAGGCGGCGGCAATAGCCCCGACGGCTAAGATTGCGCCGCAGCAATAGAGCAGCGTTCTTTTCTTCTTCCGTGGGGGAAGAGGGTCAGAGTCAGTATTGGCCCAAGTGCTTTCAGGGCCGTCGGTTATCTGACAGAGGATTGCCGTCACGTTATCATACCACCCTGCCCTCTCCGCGGCCAGCCAGAGAGCCTCGCGACATTCCTTCATTGAGCCGGTATGGGCGCGGATAATGTCTTCCAGGTTCTCATCCGCAAGGAGTTCACCTGCGGCGGTATAGGTCTTGCGGTCACGAAGCACTCCGGAGAGGCCGTCGCTGCAAAGGAGAATAATGTCGCCCCGGCCAACGCTGAGAGTCTTGCTTTCCGGTTTGGCCTCCTTTGAGGGGTCACCAAGGCTGCGGGTAATAATGTTGTTTTGCGGATGGTCAAAGGTCTGATCATAAGTCAGGAGGCCCTTGTTGACCAGCTCCTGGACATAAGAATGGTCACGGGAGATGAGCCGGATGCCTGATTTTTCGTTGAAAATGTAGGCGCGGCTGTCGCCCACCCAGCTGATAGTCAGCTCGTTCTGAAAGAGCCAGGCAAGGATTACGGTGCTGCCCATTCCCTCGCGGCTGCGGTCCTTCATGGCGGCAGACTTGATGTTTTTGTCGGCCCGGCGGATTACTTCTTCAAGATAACGGCGGCGCGACTGCTCGGACGAGACAATAGAGTCAGAGAGCGCCCCGGGGCTAAAGGCGGCCTTGACCGTGTCAATGGCTATCTGAGAGGCCACTTCTCCGGCGTTCATTCCGCCCATACCGTCGGCCACAGCCATGAGTATACCCCGCTCGCCGAGGCGAAACACCTCATCCTGCGCGGGTTTGCCGGCGCTGACTTCGGCCAGGTCATCGCTCACAAAGAAGTTATCTTCATTGCCGCCCCGGAAGGCCTCGGGCGAATATTTTCCGGCGGCATCCGTAAACGCAACTAACCGAAGGGATATGTTTTGATTCTGCTTCATTTCTTTTTCTTTTTGAGGGGGTTAAACTTGCCTCGGTCAGGCAAACCGCTGATTGGAGTTAAAGTCTTGACTTCCTTAGGCTTCTGAATAAAGGGGAAATCCAAAACCCAAGAGCCGGTATCGTCTAATACCATAATTCCGGTTAAGGTAAACGCCAAGTGGCCGATGGCGGTCTGCACGGGAGTTATGAAGATTCCGCCATGAACCGTTTCAGAGATTTCCGGATTGGAGATTGGGAGGGGTGAACCGTCGGCGGGGACATCAATTTCCTTGCTGATGCTTGTCAGGCTGACGGAGTCAGTCTCGGCCAACGGGGAATCAGATGAGAGCCATATGAGCCATCCGTTTTTTTGTCCGGGCACTGTGTCAATTCTCAGGCCGCTGTTTTCACGGATTGAATCGGCAATGAGGGCGGTGAGTCCCGTCAGGTTACGGCCCGCGAGGGGATTGACCCTTTCGGGGGCAGAGATATTGAGCGGGAGAGATTTTGACTCGGTCATGAGGGGCCGATATTGTCCCTGATATTCAATAAAATCCGCATCGGCGGTCCAGGGAGTCAAGGCCCCGGCGGGGACCATGAGCCCCCGCTCGGTTTCAACCCCAATGAAGGGAATGATGCTGAAAAAGTCCTCGCCTCCGCGGCCAAAGTGCCGGTTGCTGAGAGTGTCACATAAATCGTAGCCTTGGTTGACCCGGACAAAGGCGCCGGCGAGCGCCCGGTCAATCAGCTGCTGATTATTGGTTCGCAGGGAGAAGTTAAACATCTGAGCCGCTGCCGGAAGAGCGACCGTTGCAGTCAGTGAGAGAATGAGATTCCTGATTTTCATGATTCATTCAATGAATTGGTTGATTGTTCAGTTAATAGCGCTGATTGGGACAATGAACCCGGTGTTTCTGCCGGCAATGGCCGATACGATTCCAACTACGGAATAGTTGCCGTCAGCATCCATTATGAGGGCGGGGCCTCCGGAGCAGCCATGCTCGAAGTTAGTCTCGGAAGTGAGGATAACTCCGCGGTCAAGGCCGTCGATGCCTACTGTGGCGGTGCTTGAGATGGGTTTGATTGATGAGGGGGAATTGGCGCCGAGTCCGAGGGGGAATCCGAGCACGGTCAGCTTGGTTCCGCGGTCAAGCGAGGTGCTTGCCGAGGGGTTGAATTTCAAGCCTCCGGACTGGCCGACGCGGGCATAGGCGAAGTCCGTGCCTCCATCTCCGCCCATCGACATCTTGAATCCGTCTTCATTATGGTGTACGCGGTCGGCCGAGCGGTTCATCGCAAACTGGTCACTGGTCAGCTCCAGGCGCTTGCCGGAGGAGGAGATAGCCGTGAACCGGGCTCTGACTTTGCCGCCATTGTTCATGATTGCATTGAGTTGAGCCAGGTTTTCATCAGCGTCGTTGCCGCTCATCCAGAAGCTCCAGGCCTCGATGACATGGCGGGCGGTCACGAAAGTGCCGTTATCAAGGAGGAATCCGGTTCCGCTCCATCCGGGGGCATTCCTTTCGGCGCAATCAATTGTTCCGCTCTCGCCATTGGGGAGCGTCACGTCAATCGACGTCGGATAGATGAAGAAGACGTTAGGGAGGCAGGCATTGATGGCTGAATTGTCAATATTTCCGGTTGAGACGGCAATGTTGCGCTGCTGCTTGCTGACTTTTCCAAACTGCTTTTTGAGGTTTGAGAGCTCGGAGGTGAGCTTCTCGCGCTCGCTGCTTGCCTGATTCAGGAGCGAATCCTGAACGGCCATTGCCCGGGCATGGTTTTCCTCATTGAGGGCAATCAGCGCCGCCTGCTCCCGGTTTTTCTGATAGAGTTCATGGAGATAGAACGCGCCGAGGCCGCAGCCGAGAATCAGACAGGCCGCAAGGATGGAGACTGCCTTCTTATAGGGGCGGAGGGCCTGCTGGCGGAAAAGACTCAGGCGGGCGGTCATCCCGATGCTCTTGACCAGGCCCTTATCGCCGGCGGGAGTGATGAATCCGAGCTTCGGGCCATTCGTGGAGAGCTGGATTTCGTCGCCGTTCTGGAGATACCATTCCTTGTCAACCTTGTGGCCGTTGAGATAGGTGGAATTGGTCTTGGAGAGCTGAACCAGCTTCCAGTTGTCGCCATCACGCACAATGGCGGCATGGCGGCGGCTGACGGTTGAGAAACTCTCATCAAAACGGACCTGACAGCGAGGGTCGCGCCCGATTTCAATTTCATCGACAATGATTCTTTGTGATTCTCCGGCCTTATGATATTTTGATGAAACTTTATGTTCCAGGACAAAATATCGGCGTCCGTCATTGCCAAAGACGGATTTCATGCCGGACCCCACGGAGCCGGCAAACGAACGTTTATAACTTGTTGTTTGTGCCATATATATGAATTAATAACCTTCAACTCTTAATTTTACGTCACCAATGGAGATAATGTCGCCAATGTTAAGGGGAGTGCCGTTCATGGAGACCTCGGCTGAGCCTATGTAGGTGCCGTTAGTGGAGAGTTTCCATCGGGTCGGGGCCGCGGCGTCCCATTGGCCGTCTCTGAGGAGCCATGTTCCGGCGGCGGGATTAAATTCCAGGGTGCAGTGGCGGCGGGAGACGTAGGAGCTCTCTGTTTCCTTGATGGGGACGGCATTATGGATATGGTCATCATCGCGGCCAAGAGTGAGCAGGCGCTTTCCGCCGGCGCGGAGCAGCTCATTGAGCTTATAGATGCGGCCGAATTCCTCGCCTTGCATGACTCTGAGGGCCACTCCCTCCTTGACCTCGGGAATCATGGCCGGAAGCTCATGAACCACTCGCCCGGACTTGCCCGATGGGGGCACCAAGGCAAGCGCCGAGTCGGCCGACTGAATCCGCTGATGGAAATCCGCCCTCAGGCATCCCTCAATCAGGGGGAGCCAGCTGCTGCCGCGGTCGGCCCGGCTCAGAAGCTCGCGGCTCCAGTTTTCATTCTTGCCTCGGGTGACATACTGATAGAGGTCGCTCTCATTATTGAGGCTGCCAAAGGGGAGCTCACACGTCAGCAACTGATACATCATGACCCCAAAGGAGAACATATCCGTAGTGGGGAGCACCGTCGCGTCGCCCCGGCGGGGATTGACCTGCTCCGGAGGCATATAGGCATAAGTGCCGAAGACCTCCTTGGGCACCCCCATCAGTCCGCGCTCGGTCAGGCGCTTATTTCGGTCGCCGGCAATGCCGAAGTCAGTCAGGGCAACGGAGCCGTTGGCCCGAATCAGGACGTTTTCAGGCTTGAGGTCACGATGAACTTTCCCATTGACATGGAGCGACTTGAGCCCTAACAGAATCTCAGAGGCCGCCTGCGCCAGGTCAATCTTTCCGGCTTCAACGCCCTGAAGCAAGTCGCCCCCGGGACAATATTCCATCAGAATGTAAGGATTGCCCATCACACTCCCCTTGCCATAAGAGCGGACAAGATAATCACTCTGAATCAGGCCGGTTTCATATTCCTGGTCAAAGCGCTTGAGGAGCTTTTCACGCTCCAGCGCCTCGACGGCCCAGAGCTTCAGCAGCTTCAGCGCAAAGACCCGGCCATCAGGGGTCCGCTTGACCCGATAGACCTTGCCAAAAGTGCCCTCGCCCAGGGGACGCTCAACGGTGTATTTCCCGTCGATAACCTCCCCGGCATGAAAGTCACATCTGTCGCAGCTAATGTAAGCGCTCATGGATAAAATCAGCCCTTGAACTCAAATTCGCGGTTACCCAAAACAATGATGTCGCCTCTGGTCAGCTTGACTTTTCCATTGACGCGGATAAAGGTGGTGCGCAGGTCGCTCCGGTTTTCAATGAACCATTCGCCATCCTCAAAGGTCAGAATGGCCTGCTCGCGTGAGGTGATGGAATTATTGTTGGCGTCCGTATTGGCGCGATTCAGGATGATGGTCTCGCCGGAATAAGTGATGGGGTTATAGCTGACCTCTTCGCCCTCCCAGGCAATGGGGCGGAGAGTGCAGAAGCGATTGCCAGACTGCGGCCCGGCAACGGGTCCGGACATGACGGTGCCCATCCCTGCGCGTTGAATCCGGGGAGCGCTCTGAGGCGACGGCGCGGCTGGTTGTTCAAGCGTAGGCGCCGACTGCAGCTCATGGTTGCAATTAGGACACACCGCCGAGCCCTCACTGACCGGATAACCACACCGGGGACAAGTCCTGTTAGGACCCGCCGCGGCTGAATCGGGGAATATCACCCCCTCGGCAATGGTACTCTTCATCCGGTCTGAAACGGGAGTCGTCGGCGAATGAGGCGCGGCAGCTTCGCTCAAAGCGGCATGACATTTTTCACATTGAGTCTGTCCGTCGGGATTTACCCAACCACAATTTTTACAGCGCATAACTTTAATTCTTTTAGATTGATTTACTATTAATGTTTTTAGTGTTGACTTGGTGTAATGATATACCCCAAGCTCGCCAAAGGTAAACAAGAATAATTAATCATCTCTAAGTAAGAGACAGTGATACACCGTAAATTACTGATATTTAAGGACTAATAACCCGTTCAGAAAAGAATTTGCTCAACAATTTGCAAAATATTCCGGTAATGTTTGAGCAAATCGGTTTGTCATCTTGCTCAGGTTAAAAATTTTAGCTAACTTTGCACATCCATTAATTGTCTCTTACTTAGAGAGTTGGATGGCCTATGGAAAGGCGGATTCCGATCCGCCGCCCCCCTCCATGGTCTGGCACAAGCCACCCGAGCCTCGTTACGCCCTCCACGGATAAACGGTTGCGGCGGATCGGAATCCGCCTTTCCATAGCTTTGACCGGGCTTCGTGGCGCCCCCGCCACGATGGAGCGCAAGCTCCACAATTGGGTCCTCTATGGCGCTGTCGCGCCACCGTGGCGAGGGCGCCACGGAAGCCCATTTTGCTGCGCTCTCGGTTTTGCCGTGGCGGCGGATCGGAATCCGCCTTTCCATAGGGTCAGAAGCCCGCGTAGCGGGTTGTAAGAACTTAGGCACGTTCGTAAGAGCGTGTTAATGAGCGATGAAAGGCATCATGAAGAGCTCCATAGGAGCGACATACATCTGTCGCCGCTATGCGGCTTGACTATGGGTCACATATACGCAAATACACGCCCTGACGGACGTGCCTACGTTCTGACGACCCGCTACGCGGGCCTTGCATGGCCTATG
>JAAVCG010000036.1 GCA_014802435.1 Bacteroides sp.
CAAGATAAAAATGACGAAGCATCTCCCTTTCCAATCAAGTTAATTCGCTCTATCTTTACCAATGCTGCCAAACTCAAGAACTATTCCGAAGATGGAGAGTTAGACAAAACCTTACTCGATGAGTGCGTCACATGGAGGATAAACTTTGAGACTTTCGTCTGGATGACAGTGGAAAGAATTAGTTTATGTGTTGCCAGCCCTGAATACGAAGTAAGCGATAAAACAGACAGCAATACAGGACTTCCCCTGAGAATGTGGATGTATCCCGTTGGAGCAATTAAGAAACTCGGTTTCGAAACTTCCACCGGGGAGATTTTCATACAACTATATAGAGAAAATAATAATATCCTTCAATTGTATTCTCAGAACCCTACCACACAGAAATGGGAAAAAGTGACAGGAGTGAAAAAACTATCGCAACTGTATCTAAGGCGCATTCCTGAAATGAAGAGTATAATGAAGCACAATAGTCCGGATTTGTCTGCTATAAGTAAAATTGTTAGTATGAATCTAAATTCGGATCTGCTTAAAGCGAAGAACAACAAGGAATACCGTAATCTATGGGAATGTCTCCTTCCCCTTCTTCCGGAACTTCTGCGTGAAGTCTTAGCCATATTGACTCAATATAACGTAATACTGACGCTCAGGAATCATAAAAGTTAATTAATCTGCTTCGGTAGCCGGAGTGAAATATAAGTAAAATATTATGAATAGTCAAAATCAAACTTTTCAAAGAGTGATAAACAGCTTTTGCTTTTTATTATGTTTTTTTTGCATCCCTTTTTCCGCTATAAGTCAAGATAGCGACCTCTACAAAAAACTATCGTTCTTTCTATATTCACCTTCAGGAGAAACTATCGAAGGCGCAATACCAGGGTCTTTTTGGTTTGTAAGGGTAAAAGATAGTGAAAGGAATAATCTCCCGACACATCTTGAGATTCCAGGAAGATATAATGGTCCTGATGACGATGGCGATGAATTCAATCTGCCTGTATATGTAGCATATGATTTTATGGGGTCAAACATATCATCAGTCTCTTTTTCACCTGAGATAAAGAAAATTGAGGACAATTGTTTTGGAAGTTGTACTAAATTAAAATCTGTTGTAATACCAAATACCGTAAAATGGGTTGGTACATTTGCTTTTAAGGGATGTACGTCTCTTACCAGTGTCGTAGTTTCGCCTGAAAATAGTTGCCACACCTCCTTTAGCGGATGTGATATTAAAAAAGGGGCTTATCCGGTAGGAAAGCGAGCATTTGTTGCTGATATTGAGGTTGCATACCCTATTGATTGTATTCCTGACTCGGCCGGTTTGATTTATAATTCCGCAAAGACTGAATTATACTTCGCGCCATGGCTTGTAGAAAGATTGGATCTCCCCGCCTCTGTTACTAATATTGGACCAAAGGCTCTCGCGGGATGTACTAAACTAAAAACCTTAAGAGTGAGATCGATAACGCCTCCCTCAGTCTCCGAAGATGCTTTTGAAGGAGCAAATATTAGTTTAATTGAAGTTCCAAAGGGCTGTAAAGAACTCTATGTGAATGATAAAAACTGGTCGATGTTTGCCTCTGTCATTAAGGAGGTTAACACAGTGCTTATTTTAAATCAAACAGAGGTTCGCTTAAAATCTTCTGAGTCTGTACAGCTTACTGCATCTATAGAGAATCAATCGTTGATTGAAGGTAAAATAGTATGGACCTCAAGTGATGAAGCGATAGCTACCGTTGATTCAAATGGACTGATAAGGGCACGTGCTGTTGGCAAAACTATGATTAGAGCAACTTATGAGAACCTTTCAGCAGAATGCGAAGTCACTGTAGTACCCACTGCAGTGACCGGTATTGAACTAAGTAGCACAAAAGAGCAATTAAAGGTAAAACAGAATATTCGTCTACAAGCTTCTGTTTATCCAGAAACGGCAACGGATCAAACTGTCGTTTGGAGTTCAAGTAATGAGGATGTCGCTACTGTAGATAAGACTGGTTGGGTATATGCTCAATCCTTAGGAAATACGATTATTACCGCTTCCTGTGGCGAAGTAAAGGCTACTTGTGAAATCGATGTGATTGAAACACTTCCTGAGAGAGTTTCGATTGATCGGAAATGTGATAAATTAGAAGTTAATAATACTTTCCAACTACGAGCATCAGTCTACCCTGAAACTACTACAGACCAGACACTTATATGGAGTAGTAGTAACAATGCAGTAGCAACGGTAGACGAGTCAGGGCTTGTAACAGCTCATTCCGTTGGTACCGTTATTATTACAGCAAAGTGTGGAAATGTAAGTGGACAACATACAATAAATGTAGTTTCAGTGCCTCCCTCATCTATTACCTTGAATCTTACATCTGCGGAATTGAAAGGTATAGATAAGGTACAGTTGCACGCCACAATACTACCGACCGAAGCGTCTGGTTTACCGGTGACATGGACAAGCAGTGACGAAAATATTGTCACAGTTGATGAAACTGGATTAGTTACTTCAATCAAACCGGGAAATGCAGTAGTAACAGCGTCGTGTGAATCAGTTAAAGCGACCTGTGAAATAGTGGTGAGGGAAGTATCAGTGAGCAGTATTTCTCTAAATTATAGTAATGTTATCTTGAAGAAAGGCGAGGTAATTCAGCTTATCGCCGAAGTATATCCTGAGAACGCTAATGATAAAAGAGTCCTATGGAGTAGTAGTGATATAAATGTAGTTACGATTGAATCTGATGGGAAACTTACAGCGGTAGGCGTTGGTGAAGCGTATCTCGCAATAAGCTGTAATGGAGTCATTAAATTCTGTGATGTAACGGTAATTGATGAAGATGCTGTACGTATAGTACTTAATGAAACGGACATTTCATTAGGTGCTTCTCAATCTTTTCAGCTAAAAGCCACATCTGTCCCAGAGTTAACTACATCACAAACTTTTATGTGGAGCAGTAGTAATGAATCAGTAGCAACAGTTGATGAAACCGGGTTAGTAACTGCTGTTTCAGCCGGCGAAACCTCAATTACCGCAACTTGCGGAGCGGCATCAGCTACCTGTAAAGTAACAGTGAAAGCAATATCAGATTTGATTCACCCATATATCTACGACGGGATCAATTATAATATACATTTAGTGGATGGTACTGCAAGTGTTAGTGATAATAGTACTCTTGTACGAGAAAATCTAGTTATTCCGGATTATATAATATATCAAGGCAAAAAGTATCAGGTAACCGAAATAGAAGAGTACGCATTTGGTAGTACGCTTGAAAACCGAAATCTCACTGGCACGCTTACTATTGGTCGTTCAATTAAAACGATTGGAAGAAGTGCCTTTTTAAATTGCACGAGGTTAGGAGGTGCATTGACAATTCCTAATTCAGTAACGCTAATAGGAGATTATGCATTTAGTGGTTGTACTGGTTTTTCTGGAACTTTGATTATTCCCAGTTCTGTATCAGAAATCAGCGAAGGTGTTTTCTATCGTTGTTGGGGATTTAATGCGCTAAAAATATCAGACTCCGTAATATCAATAGGCAGCTTAGCCTTTTATAATTGTAAAAGATTTAGCGGATCATTGATAATTCCTAATTCTGTAAAGACGATTAGTAGTCATGCTTTCACTGAATGCTGCGGCTTTAATGGATCTTTGACAATAGGAGAATCAGTAAGTGTAATAGATCAAAGTGCTTTTTATGGGTGTAATGGCTTTAAAGGGTCATTGTATATTTCTAATTCAGTAACACACATTGGAGACAATGCTTTCTATGGTTGCAGTGGTTTTACCGGATCTTTGATACTTTCCAACACAATTAGGGAAATTGGTGAGGGTGCCTTCTATGGCTGCAGTGGTTTTACCGGTTCCTTAACAATACCTAACTCAACAACAAGAATAGGTGCTATAGCTTTTAATAGTTGCAGAGGCTTAAATGGAGATTTAGTAATTCCCAATTCTGTAACGTCAATAGGAGATTATGCCTTTTATGGATGCTCAAATCTTGCTACAGTAAAATATTTGGCAGAAAATCCACTAAACGCTTCTGTGTCTGTTTTTGGAGATTATACATATTCTAACGCTGTACTTTATGCACTTGAGTCTTCGATATTTAAGTACTTTGAAGTACAGCCCTGGTCTCAATTTCAGCTAATAGCCCTGATGGATAATGAAGGAAACATAATAGATGACAATGGGAGAGCAATAGTCATTCATCTTAATAAAGAAACATTGGAGCTTGTCGTTGGTAAGAATGAGACTCTGACCGCAACTGTTGTGCCTGAAAATGCAACCGATAAGACAATCATCTGGAGCTCTGACAATGAAGATGTGGTTACCGTGTCGGAAGACGGTATGGTAACGGCGATTTCAGTTGGGGAAGCCACGATTACAGCAACTTGTGGAGAGGTAACTGCTACTTGTAACGTGACGGTGAAGCCGATAATGGCGACAACTATAACTCTTAATAAGGAGACGTTGGAGCTTGCTGTAGGCGAGAATGAGACCTTGACGGCTACAGTTGAGCCTGAGAATACTACCGATAAAACTATCGTATGGAGTAGTTCTAACGAAAAGGTTGCTACTGTTTCGGAAGACGGTGTAGTAACGGCCATTTCTGTCGGCACGGCTACTATCACAGCCAAGTGTGGAGAAGTATCGGCTACTTGCGAGGAGACAGTGAAACCGATTTTGGCTACCTCTATAATTTTTAATAAGGAGACCTTGGAACTTGTCATTGGTGAGAATGAAACCCTGACGGCTACCGTTGAGCCTGAAAATACGACCGATAAGACTATCGTATGGAGCAGCTCTAACGAGGAGGTTGCTACCGTTTCGGAAGACGGTGTGGTAACGGCCATTTCTGTCGGCACGGTAAATATCTTGGCAACTTGCGGAGAACTATCGGCTACTTGCAAGGTGACAGTGAAACCAATAATGGCGACAACTATAACACTTGACAAGGAGACGTTGGAGCTTACTATAGGCGAGAAGGAGACTTTGACGGCTACCGTTGAACCTGAAAATACAACCTATAAAACTATTGTATGGAGTAGTTCTAACAATGAGGTTGCTACCGTTTCGGAAGACGGGGTGGTAACTGCGAATTCAGTTGGCGAGGCTACGATTACAGCAACTTGCAGCGATGTCACGGCAACTTGCACGGTAACTGTTTCGCCACGTTTAGTAGAATCAATTGGTCTGAATTATTCCGAATGGAACGGTAAACTCGGAGAGTCCTTACTGATTTCCGCAACCGTGAGTCCTGACAACGCCACTGACAAAACACTCCTCTGGTCATCATCAGATACGGAAGTTGCTACAGTGGATGAGACTGGTCAGATAACTGCTGTCAACGTTGGAGAATGTACCGTCACTGCTACCGCAGCCGATGGTTCGGATGTTTCGGCAAGCTGCAAGATAACTGTTTCGCCACGTTTAGTTGAATCAATTGGTCTGAATTATTCCGAATGGAACGGTAAGCCCGGAGAGTCCTTACTGATTTCCGCAACCGTGAGTCCTGACAACGCCACTGACAAAACACTCCTCTGGTCATCATCAGATACGGAAGTGGCTACAGTGGATGAGACTGGTCAGATAACTGCTGTCAACGTAGGAGAATGTATCGTCACGGCTACTGCTGCCGATGGCTCGGAAATCTCGGCAAGTTGCACGGTAACCGTTTCGCCTCGCTTAGTAGAATCAATTGAGCTGGATCGCTCTAATTGGATCGGAATGCCTGGAGAATCCTTCGTGATTTCCGTAACTGTGAGTCCTGACAACGCAACCGACAGAACCGTTGCCTGGAACTCCTCTGACCCAGAGGTGGCTACTGTGGATGAGACCGGGCAGGTAATCGCTGTCAAACCGGGATATGCACTCATCACCGCCACTACCTCCAATGGCCTTACCGTTACCTGCGAAGTTACAGTTCTTCCAATTCTTGTGGAATCCATCATACTCACTCCGAGTGAAGTACAAGGTGTGATCGGCGAGTCTTTCACTATTGAGGCAACCGTATTGCCAGAAAATGCATCCGAGCCAAAGATAGAATGGAAATCATCCGATCCGACGGTAGCTACTGTGAACCAAGTTGGATATGTGGAAATCAGTAAAGAGGGTTATTGTCGTATCGTCGCTTATGCAACCGACGGCAGTGATGTATCGGCAGAATGTATCATCACAAGTAATTCGGGAATCGAATCTATCTTTGCAGTTGGTTCAGATCATATTTACGTATATACTCCTGGAGGCATCCTGATTAAAAAGGATTGCAGTTCTGACGATCTGAAAAGTCTCGTACCGGGAATATATATAATAGCAACTGAAACTAAAACAATCAAAGTAATCTTACGTTAAGACAACGTTCATAAATACATACGCCCCGTAATCACACAGGCATTTTAGCCATGATTACGGGGCGTATTTTGTCAACTAATTTTTAGTGTACATTGACTTTCTGTTCCGCAGACTCTTCTCTGACTGATATTAATACCTGAAGTAAGGAATATATTTCTGAAATAATCTACAGAAAAGAGAGGTTTGGTTTTGTATATATATATGTCCGACATTATTGCTGTCCGATAAACAAACAGAGCTGCGTCGGCAGGGACGCAGCTCTTGTTATCCGGGATGAGGGAAAAATTGCGAATTATTTGCTGGCTTCTTCGAGGAGGGTCTTGAACTCGTCGAGAGAAACGGTCTTTTCATCGATGGTAACGGCGTTGCCGATAGCTTCAAAGAGGTTTGCGTTTGAAACCTGCTCGATGATGTAGCGACGGTTATTTTCGTCCTTCAGCAGAGATTCGGCATAGTTCTTCAGGATGGCTTCGTCAAGGTTGGCCATGCCATACTGAGCAAACTGGCGAGCGGCGGCATGAACGGCAAAGTTCATGAGGTCCTCTTCAGTCACCTTAACTTCGAGCTGTTGACCGATTTTGCCGCTGAGGATTTCCCATTTCATGAAGGGTTCAGACTTGGCAAACTCTTCATTGATGTTTTCTTCGGTGAGTTCGTTGTTACGACGCACGAGCCATTTCTTGAGGAATTCAACGGGGAGCTCGAAGTTGCCGTATTTTTCCATCAGGCTCTTGCGGGTCTGGCGCTCAAAGAGGGCGGCAGAGTTGGGCAGGAGCTGAGCGGCGATGCTCTTCTTGATGTTTTCAAGATATTGCTCCTCAGTGGTGCAGTCAGCGCCGAAACACTGCTTGAAGAATTCTTCGTTATGTTCAGCGGGCTTGAGGCCGGTGATTTCAGTGATGGTAAGTTCAAAGTCGCCCTTGAGGTTTTCAGCCTCTTCCTTGCTGACATTGAGCATGGCGGCGATTTCAGCGGCGTTGCCTTCAGTAGCGGTCCAGGGATTGTAAACAATCACGCTGCCGGCCTTTGCGCCTTCAAATTTCTTGGCTTCTTCTTCATTCTTGAAGGTCCAGGGAGCAACGATTACGCCCTCGGCCTGCACATAGCCTTCTTCCTTTCCGAGTTCCTTGATGTTACCCTTGATCAGAGCACGGCCTTCGTAGGTCTCGATGGGTTCCTGAGAACCATAGCGGCCGCTGAGGGCCTGGTCTTGTTCCTTAACCATCTCGTCGGTAACTTCGATGCGATAGTAAGGAAGGTGGATTTCCTTGTTGAGTTCAACGTTAATTTCGGGTGAGAAGCCGAGTTCGTATTCAAAGGTATAGTCGGTCTTGTTGTCAAGGTCAAGTTCGGTAACGTTCACGGGGAGGGGTTCGCCGAGGATGTCAACCTTGTTTTCGCGCAGGTAATTGATTACGGCTTCGTAAACTTCCTGGTTGATCACGTCGGAAGTAACCTGCTTCTTGAAGCGCTTTTCAATGATTGACATGGGGACCTGACCCTTGCGGAATCCCGGGATATTGGCGTCGCGGCGAATTTTTTTGAGTTCGGCGGCTACCTTTTCTTTGTAGTCTGATTCAACGACTTCAACGGTCAGTTTGCCGTCTACAGCGTTGGTTTTCTGAAGATTTACGTTCATTGGTTATGTTTTGAGTTATTTTATTGTCAATTTAGAGTGCAAAGGTACAAAAAAAAATGCAAATTGAAAAATGCAAAATGAAAAATTTAGTTAACGAGCCCCATCAGAACATAGAATTTGGCCTTTTCTGAAAAAATTGAGCATATTTTTAAGGTTTCACTTTCCAATTTTCATTTTTTTTCGTACCTTTGCGGAATGAAATCGCGAAAAGGTTTTTCGTCGCTGAGCGTGCAGGCTACGGCTACTATTTCCGTCGCCCTGGTTTTATTGTTGCTCGGCATGGTTGCTTCGCTCGGTCTGGCTGCGCGAAGCATTACGACTGATATTAAGGAACATATGGGTTTTGACGTTGTCTTGACCGAGCAGGCCTCACTTGACCGCGTCAATGAGTTCAAACAGCTCTTTACGGATGCGCCTTATGTGGCCTCTTTCCGTTATTTCTCGCCCGAGCAGGCCAATGAAACCTGGCGCGAGGAAATGGGCGAAAACCTCACTGAAATGCTCGATGTCAACCCCTTCCTGCCGGAGTTTGAAGTAAACGTCAAGGCCGATTATGCTCATCCTGACAGCCTTGACGCAATCGTCATCCCCCTGCAGCAGATGGACGACGTCTATCAAATCAACGCCCACTCAGAAGTGGCCGAGCAGGTCAACCGAAATATGTCTACTCTGATGTGGGTGCTCTCGATTGCCGCGCTGGCTCTTCTGCCAATCTCTTTTGTGCTGATTAACAACACTATCCGACTGACAATTTTTTCGCGCCGATTCATGATTCACACCATGAAACTCGTCGGTGCCTCGCGCGGATTCATCCGCCGCCCCTTCCTGTTGAGCAACCTGCTCCAGGCCATCATCGCCGCAATTATCTCGTCGGTGCTTATCGCCGTGATGTATGTCTACGTCTGGAGCCTTGACGGCTCGCTCCGCTCCGTCTTGACTGAGGAGATGCTCATTTGGGTTTGCGGCGGAATGTTCGTGGCCGGAATTATTCTCTGCTTCTCCGCGGCGCTGTTTGCAACCCAACGTTATCTAACCCGTTCCTACGACGATCTTTTCTAACTCCCTCTTTCACATAATGATTCAAAAAACCGAAAAAAAGAAAAATTCCCAGCTTGACCCGGAATCATTCGTTGAATTTCCGCTGGTCAAAATCAACTTCATACTGATGGCGATTGCCGGGGCGGCAATCATCATCGGCTTCCTGCTGATGCTCGGCGGAAGCACCAATGCCGTTGACGGATTCAACCCCGACATCTTCTCCACCCGCCGCATTGTCGTAGGCCCCGCCCTCTCGTTTCTCGGATTCCTGTTTATGGCGTTTGCCATCATTTATCGTCCTAAAAAATAAGCAATATGGATTGGATTGACGCCCTCATATTGGGAATCGTACAAGGCCTGGCGGAATATCTCCCCATCAGCTCCAGCGGCCATCTGGAAATCATGAAGCAAATCCTCGGGCTCGACCTTGACCCGGAAGCCTCGCTGACGTTCAGCATGATGCTCCATGTTGCCACGGTGCTCAGCACCATCGTCATTCTCTGGCGCGAGTTTTGGCCCCTTGTGGTCTCATTTTTCGGCTTTAAGCGCGACGATAACTTCTATTACGTCTGCAAGATTCTCCTGTCATGTATCCCCGTTGGCATCGTCGGCGTCTGCTTCAAAAAGCAGCTCTCGGCGCTCTTCGACGGCAATCTGACCGTAGTCGGCATCTGCCTGCTCGTAACTGCCGTGCTCCTCTGTTTTGCTTACTTCACGCGCACACGCGAAACCTTAAATAACCCCTCTGCACCGCAAGGGCGCGACATCTCCTGGAGCGACGCATTCATCATCGGCCTCTCGCAGGCCGTCGCCGTGCTCCCCGGACTTTCCCGTTCCGGCACTACGATTGCCACCGGCATCCTCCTTGGCGACAACCGCGCCAAAGTGGCCAGTTTCTCTTTCCTGATGGTCATTATCCCTATCCTCGGCGAAGGACTCCTTGACCTGAAAGACCTCCTCTTTCCGGATGCCGACGCCGCCATGCAGGCCTCAATCGGGGTGCTCCCGGTCATTGTCGGCTTCCTCGCTGCGTTTATCGTCGGCTGCCTGGCCTGCAAATGGATGCTTAACATTGTCAAAAAAGGCAAACTCGTCTGGTTTGCCGTCTACTGTGCCGCTGCCGGCGCATTATGCCTGATCTGGTAAGAAGATGGACTTTGTAAGCGGTCAAATATTAAAGGTTGATAAACCCCTTCACTGGACCTCGTTTGATGTTGTCAAACGGATTCGCGGAGTCCTGCGCCGCCGCCATGGCATCAAGCGATTCAAAGTGGGCCATGCCGGCACCCTTGACCCGCTGGCCACGGGAGTAATGCTCGTCTGCACCGGGCGCGCAACCAAACTCATCAATGAACTCCAAAGCGGCCGGAAAGAATATGTAGCCACCATCCGCCTGGGCGCCACAACCCCCAGCCATGACCTCGAAACCGCAATTGACTCGGAAACGCCCGTTGACCATCTGACGCGTGACGACGTCAGCCGTGCGCTGGAAAAATTCGTCGGCGTCATTGACCAGGTGCCACCCATCTTCTCGGCAGTGAAAATTGACGGCAAACGAGCCTATAAATTTGCGCGCCGGGGCGAAGCGCCCGAACTCAAGCCCAAACCCGTTGAAATCTCCGAGCTGGAACTGCTCAGCTGCCGCCTGCCGGAAATCAAGGTCAGAGTCCTCTGCGGAAAAGGCACCTATATCCGCTCCCTGGCCCGCGACATAGGCCTCGAATTAGGAGTAGGAGCGCATCTGACAGCCCTCCGCCGCACCCGAGTCGGTGAAACTTCAATCTATGATTGCGTCGACGCCCCCAAGATGCTCGATATTCTCAACGACATTGATATAGAAATCCCTGAAAACATATAATTTAACCCATTGATATGAAACTGTCGCAATTTAACTTTAACCTTCCTCAGGAGCTCATTGCCCAATATCCCCGGGCAGAGCGTGATGAGGCCAAACTGATGGTGCTTAATCGTAAAACCGGTAAAATCTCTCACCATCTGTTTAAGGATATTATCGACTTTTTCAATGAGGGAGACCTGATGGTTTTCAACGACACCAGAGTCTTT
The DNA here is from genome assembly GCA_014802435.1 of Bacteroides sp. GTDB lineage: Bacteria > Bacteroidota > Bacteroidia > Bacteroidales > Muribaculaceae > UBA3263. Next base: position 11,079 of record JAAVCG010000036.1, read on the forward strand.
CCCGCACGCCTCTACGGCAACAAGGAGCGCACAAACGCCAAGATTGAAGTCTTCCTGCTGCGTGAACTCAATCCGGAGCTGAAACTCTGGGACGTGCTGGTTGAACCCGCACGCAAAATACGTATTGGCAATAAGCTCTACTTCGGCGAGGATGAAAGCCTCGTGGCCGAAGTTATTGACAACACCACCTCGCGCGGACGCACTCTCCGATTCCTCTATGACGGTCCTCACGATGAATTCAAGCAGGCGCTCTACTCCTTAGGTCAGACTCCCCTGCCCGAACACATCACCCGCGAACCCGAGGAAATTGACGCCGAAGCCTTCCAGACGGTCTATGCCACCAAGGAAGGTGCCGTAGTCGCTCCCGGAGCCGGCCTCCACTATTCCCGCCTGCTCATGAAGCGCCTGGAAATCAAGGGTATTGAAATCGGTTTCATGACCGTTCACTCCGGACTGGGAACATTCCGCGAAATTGATGTTGAAGACCTCTCCAAACACCGCATCGACTCCGAAGAAGTCATTATTGACCAAAACCTCGTTGACCAGGTCAACAAGGCCAAGGATTCCGAACATCAGGTGCTCGCCGTCGGGACCTCAGTGCTCCGCGGCATGGTGGCCGGCGAATCAATGGGCGGACACCTCAAAGAATACTCCGGATGGGAGAACAAATTCATTGCCCCGCCCTACGACTTCGGAGTACCGACGGCCCTGGTTTCAAACTTCCATCTGCCGCTATCGACGATGCTCATGATGGTTGCCGCATTCGGCGGTTATGAAAACGTTATGCGCGCCTATGAAGAAGCCGTCAAGGAAAAATATCACTTCGGAACCTATGGTGACTCCCTCCTGATTCTGTAAATCTAAAACCTATCAAATATGACAAACCCTGCAACATATCTTGACCCGGCCGAGGAAAAAATGGAACTCGCCGTGGCCTATCTCGACGAATCCCTGAGCCATATCCGTGCCGGCAAGGCCAATCCCAAGCTCCTTGACGGAATCCGTGTGGACTATTACGGATCAGCCGCGCCCATCAGCAATGTGGCCAACGTTTCCGTGCCTGATGCCCGCACCATCGTCATCACCCCCTGGGAAAAATCAATGTTCAAGGAGATTGAAAAAGCTATCATCAACTCTGAATTAGGCATCATGCCGGAAAACAATGGCGAAGTAATCCGCCTGTCAATTCCCCCGTTGACCGAGGAACGCCGCAAAACTCTCGTCAAGCAGAGCAAGGCCGAAGCCGAAACCGCCAAAGTCAGCGTGCGTAACGCCCGCCGCGACGCCATTGACGGCCTGAAAAAAGCCGTCAAGCAAGGAATGCCTGAAGACGTTGAAAAAGACGCGGAAGCCTCAGCCCAGAAGCTCCACGACAAATACCTCAAGCAAATCGACGACCTCTTCGCCGCCAAGGAAAAAGAAATCCTCACCGTCTAATCCCCCCAATCGGATTAGCAACCAACCTACAGTAGGAGAGCAATGGCATTTACGCGCCTTGGCTCTCCTACTGCAGTATTTTTAAACGCCGCAAGCGGCTTTGCTTGTGACGAAGCGAAACTGCTTATTTTATAAAGATTCGACGATTGAGTTTAAATACATGAAAGTTGAGCGCCCGGGGGTAAGTTCCTTCATAGGTGCAAGGATAAGCAACCGCCCTGATAGACAGAGGTTAAATTCACGAGCGGCAGGTTTTTCTCTCTCCCGGAAAGGCTTGTTTGTCAGGAGGATAATTTTTCCGTTTGACGATTCACATAGGAAACGAATCCGTTTCTCTGCCGGAGAAACAAACGGAGAGACCAAAACTCCACCATTTTCGGCCAAATGCTGCCATCGCCTCTCCTTATCAGCCAATAAAGAAGCTGAATCAGACCGATGAATGACGACAGGAGCCTTAAAAGGATTCTCCAACAATTGGATGTTGCCATAAGCCTGCCATAACGCACCCTGAATTTCTATATTATTTACTCGGCGAAAAAAATCGGGGTTCAGTCGCCTGACCAATAACCTGTAAGGATTTTGTTGCACATAATCAATTATCGTGGACAGGCTATGGGTCGGACGCAAGTATCGGTCATGAAATCCCTGAGAAAATATGGCCTCAATATTTGGATATTTTTCTCTGACAAGTTGTCCGCATTTCACTTTCATCATGCCAATGTAACTCCCAATAGCCTTGGGGAGGACCTCACGCGCAAAGATGACGAAATGAATATGGTCCGGCATAATTACATACTGCAAAACTTGCAGCGAGCTGCAAAGAGCGGGGAAATTACGTATCTGAGACTCAATAATTCGTCCGATATCTGTTCGCTCCACCAGGGGGTGGGTCGATGTCCCGACTACCCGCGAGAAATCCGGGCATGCGGAATCTTTGCCGATAGTAATATGATAGATACATCTGCTCTTGTAGTTATGTTTTGGATCGCGTCCCATAGGTTCGGGAATTATATATTAAACGCTGTAAACCGGCTTTTGTGGAAAGGATTTCCGGAGGGTTCGTTTCCTGCATGACCCGCTTGCGGGTTGAGGAGCGGCTTGGTGGGCGCAAAGTTACAAATTTTTCGGAGTAAAATGCAGTGAATGTCAGTTTTTTTGCGTATATTTGCGACAATAAAACAATCATTCTCTAATTTCATGAAAAAAGCTATAATTTCTCTCGGACTCGCTCTGGCCTTGGGCTCTATCGCCCCGCTTAAGGCCGCCTCTCCGTCGGTCAACCTGACCCCTACCCCTAAGGAAATTTCCGTTGGCGAGGGTTCACTGGTTCTCCCGCAGGCTTTCACCGTCAAGGCTGATGGCCTCTCACAGGAGATGGCTGCGGAAATCACCAAGTTTGCTTCGGCACTGAAAGCCTCCACCGGCATTGAAATCGGTCAAGGACCCGAATTAATCACCATCGGCACCGACTCTTCAATCGCCCCGGAAGGTTACTCGCTCAACGTCACTGCCGATGGCATTGAAATCAAAGCCTCATCAGCCGCCGGCCTCTACTATGCTTTCCAGACAATCAAGAAAGTCCTCCCGGCCAACGTTGCCGCCGGAGTGATGATTGACGGCCAATATTCACTCCCGGTCATGCAGGTTAATGACGAGCCTCGCTATCCCTGGCGCGGAATGGAAATTGACTGCGCACGCCATTTCTTCGAGCTTGACGAGCTCAAGAAGATGATTGACGTGATGGCCACTTACAAAATGAACCGTTTCCACTGGCATCTGACCGATGACCAGGGATGGCGTCTGGAAATGGCCAAGTATCCCAAACTGACCACATCGGCCGCCGCGCCGCTCAATAACTACTGGTGTGACTTCGATAACCGCCATTCTTATCTGCTCAACGAGCCTTATGGCCCTTATTTCTACACTATTGAAGAAATGAAGGAGCTGGTCAGCTATGCCAAGGAGCGCCATATTGAGGTTTGTCCGGAAATCGATATGCCCGGACATATGCAGGCTGCAATTGCCGCTTATCCGGAATTTTCCACCACGCCCGACGGCGACCACCCCGTGCGCTTCTGGCCGGGAGTCAGCACTGATGTGCTTGACATCAGCAACCCCGCCGTAGTGCAGTTCACCAAGGATATCATCGACCAGCTCGTTGAGATTTTCCCCTACGAATATATCCATATTGGCGGCGACGAATGTCCCACCTCCGCCTGGGCCAACAGCGCCTCCTGCCAGCAGTTCAAGAAGGAATACGGCCTGAAATCAGACCGCGCAATCCAGAACTGGCTGACAAAGGAGCTGGCCGAATATGCCAAGGAGCATGACCGCAAGCTCATTTGCTGGAATGAAGTGCTGACAACCGACGGTGCTGACAAAAAGATGGTTAAGGACGCCGACATCCTCATCTACGCATGGCTTGGCGCCGGAGGGGCCAACAATCCCTCCAAGCAGGCCGCTGACCTGGGTCTGCGCTCCGTTTGGTGTTCAACGAGCCATTATTATCTTGACTATCCCCAGTGGGCCGGCAATTCCGAACCCCTCTCAATGGGCTCCACCATCAACCTGGAGAGAGTTTATAACGCAACGCCTGACTATGACAATTCGGCCTCAAAGCGTGACCTCTATTATGGCGTCAATTGTAACCTCTGGACTGAATATATCGCCGAACCCGCCCATCTGGAATATAATGCCCTGCCCCGCATGATTGCCGTGGCCGAAACCGGATGGACCCCCAATGAGAAAAAGAACTGGCAAGACTTCCTGACCCGCTTCAATGCTGATACGGAGTATCTTGACCTGGGCGGTTACACTTACGGCAAGCATTATGTTACCGAAGCCGGCGACAAGGTGATGCCCGAGGCCGGAAAATATTACCGCCTGATTACCCGCGCCACTAACAATGGCCGTAACGACCGATGCATCGAGCTCGTCGGCGAAGGGTCATCATTGATTTCATCGCTCGGCGCCAAGGCCGGTCAGCTCTGGTCAGCCCCCCAGGCCGCTGAAGGCGACGCTAATTATGACAATCAATACTGGCAATTTGAGGCCGACCCCGCCGGTTCCGGAAAATATGCCCTCGTTTGCCGCGCCGCCGAAGCCGGCTCCGTCAATCCTACGATGGAAGGCTCATCAGTCAACGGGCGCTGGAATTATTCAACCTCTGAGAAACATTATGGTTTCGTTCTGGGCGAATATTATGGCGAGCTTGACGGCCAATACACTTACTCCATCCGCTCCGAGCAGGGCGCTTCGGCTTACATCAACTGCGGTGTGCAAGGCAACAACCTGACTATCAACACCTGGGCAGCGCCTGATGACGGCAACGGCGGCATCTGGTTCTTCAGCCTTGAAGGCTTTGTGCCGGAAAAAGTCACTAATCCGGAGTTCACCCCCATTGCTGAAAACACTGACTTCTCACTGCTCAATGCCCTCGACTCTGACGATTCACGCTACATTACCGTCAGTGACGCCACCGCGATGCTCGCAACTCCTGAAAACTCATTCTGGGCCAACCGCCTCTGGCAAGTCAAGGACAGCGAATTTGATGCAGAGACCAACACTCAGACATTCAAGCTCTTCAATCCCTCTACGGGGCTCTACGTCGGTCAGCCCGCCGCCTCGGCCGTAACCTCGGCAACTCTTGCCGCCGGCAGCTTCTCAGCCTTTGTCGGCAACCTCGGTTATCCCCTCTCGCTGACCGCTGATGCCAACCAAGCCGCTACCGTCACCCTCATCAAGGATACCGACAATGAATTTATCCTCTCCATTGACGGCAAACGCCTCTTCCCGATTTCTCACGGCTCAGAAATGCTCCCCGGAGCAATTTCAGTGCTCCCCAATGCCACTCGCCAGGCCGGCGCACGCTGGACCTTCAACTTCAACCCCGCCGTTACCTATAACATCACCTTTAACGACGGCACTGCTGCCACGACCATCGTCTGCCAGCAATCTGAGGCCGAGCCGACGTCGCCCTTCTTTGACTATGAGATTGAATCCCTTGAAAAAGTCAATGAATCAACCTATAATCTTGCCCTCAAGCGCAAGCATTATGCCGTTACTTACGTCTGCGTTGACGCCAACGGCCAGCTCTGGGGCGAAGTGACCGACTATGCACCCGTAGGCCAGACTTACACCCCCGCCGCGCCCGCCCTCACCGGACTTAAAAACGGCCAACTCAAGGGCGACGCTGCAGCCTTTGAACCGACTGCCGACACTCAGTTTACCGCCGAATATGAAACAGAGGCTTATCCGGGAGTGGCTTATGCCGCAACCAAGGTCAGCGAACTCGCTGCCGATAAGTATTACCTGATTCATGACGCCCACGAATCACGCAACGCCTTCCGCTGTGATGCCGGAGGCCAGGTGACCGGAGCCAAGGATGCCGCCTCTAAGGGTGCAAACTTCGTCTGGACCCTCGAGGAAAACGATGAAAACTGGAACATCAAGAACGTAGGCTCCGGCCTCTATGTTCAGGCCGTAAAATCCGGCGCCACGGCAACTCTCGGCGAGAAGCCCTATGCATTCAAAATCAGCGTCCGCGATGCCGAAGCCGGACATTGGACCATCAAGAACTCCAAGAATGCCCAATGCTGGGACGGCAATGAAAACCTGTCAATGGTAGGCTGGACCTCACCGGGCCACCCCATTGAATTCTATGAATTCGTGGCTTCTCCCGTCTTTAAAATCACCATTGAAGAGCGCGACCAGGATGGCGAACTCCTAGGCACCAAGACTCAGTTTGTCAATCCCGGCGATTCCTACGTCTTTGCGGCCGCCTCACGTCCCGGCAAAGACCTGACCGGAGTCAGCGGCAACGAAGACCTTGATGACATTCAGGAAAACAAGCTCATCACAGTAACTTACACCATTGAAAAATCCGGCATCAACGAAATCGCTACCGATGGCGGCGATGGAGTCAAGGGAATCTATGACCTCAAGGGCAATCGCCTGAGCCGAGTTTCCCGCCCGGGCATATACATCATCAACGGCGTTAAAACCTCCTATAAATGAATAAATTACTAACCATATCGTTTCTGGCGGCGCTCCTTTCCGGTGCGCCGTCGGCGTTTTTAGTGTTGAGTGTTTAGTGTTTAAAGTTTAAGGTTTAAGGCTTAAGGAATTTCTAAACACTAAACAAAAATTGTCACGTCCCACTCCGGAATCATCATGGCTGGAGGGGCCATATGGAAAGGCGGATTCCGATCCGCCGCCCGGTCTAACGGCCCGCAAATCTATACGGCTTGCGCGAGGTGGCGGCGGATCGGAATCCGCCTCTCCATAGCGATGAATCCTACCCCCGGCGCCACACAGTAGCAGGTGTTGCAGAACCCTTGATTTAGCGAAAGACACCGGGCACCGTGGCGCACTCTCCACGGTGGCGCGTCAGCGACATAGATGACCCAACAAAGGCGAAAAATGTGGAGCTTGCGCTCCATCGTGGCGGGGGCGCCACGATGCCCGGTGTCTTCTACTCCATGGAAAGGCGGATTCCGATCCGCCGCCAGGTCTAACGGACCGCAAATCTATACGACTTGTGTGAGGTGGCGGCGGATCGGAATCCGCCTCTCCATAGTGACGCAGACCCAAACAAGCCTCGGAGGGGCAACGTCATTGCCAAGAAGGTGTTGAAGCATTCTTGATTAAGCGGAAGACACCGGGCTCCGTGGCGCACTCGTCACGGTGGCGCGTCAGCGACATAGATGACTCAACAAAGGAGAAAAATGTGGAGCTTGCGCTCCATCGTGGCGGGGGACCACGATGACCGGTCATCTACTCTATGGAAAGGCGGATTCCGATCCGCCGCCACGTCCAATGGCCCGCAAATCTATACGGCTTGCGCGAGGTGGCGGCGGATTGGAATCCGCCTATAGGGACGCAGACCCAAACTTTAAACACTATACTTTAAACAAAAAAACGGTGCCACCATCCCCGGGGGCACCGTCTTTTTTTGTTATTATCAATCTTTATTTCACTTCTTCGAAGTCTACGTCAGAGATTTCGGGTTCGTCATTTCCGGGAGCGGCACCGGGGGCACCTGCTCCGGGGTTGGCGGCCTGCTGCTGGGCATTGAGGATGTCCTGCTGAGCGGCACCGAAAGTAGCTTCAATTTCCTTGATAGCAGCTTCAATAGCGGCAACGTCCTGAGCCTTGTGGGCATCTTTCAGTTTTGCCACGGCAGCCTCGATTGCGGCTTTCTTGTCGGCGGGAATCTTATCGCCGAACTCAGCGAGCTGCTTCTCGGTCTGGAAAATCATAGAGTCAGCCTTATTGATGGTGTCGATGCGTTCCTTTTCCTTGGCGTCGGCAGCGGCGTTAGCTTCAGCTTCTTCCTTCATACGCTTGATTTCAGCGTCGGTCAGGCCACTTGAGGCTTCAATACGGATGCTCTGTTCCTTGCCGGTTGCTTTATCCTTGGCGCTGACGTTGAGAATACCGTTAGCGTCGACTTCAAAGGTGACTTCAATCTGCGGGATACCACGGGGAGCGGGAGCGATGCCGTCGAGGTGGAATTTTCCGAGCACCTTGTCGTCCTTGGCCATGGGGCGTTCGCCCTGAAGCACTACGATTTCTACAGAGGGCTGATTATCAGCGGCCGTAGAGAAGGTTTCGCTCTTACGGGTAGGAATAGTGGTGTTAGCTTCAATGAGCTTGGTCATCACTCCGCCGAGGGTTTCAATACCAACTGACAGAGGCACAACGTCAAGCAGAAGCACATCCTTCACATCGCCGGCGAGCACACCGCCCTGAATTGCAGCGCCTACGGCAACTACTTCGTCAGGGTTAACGCCCTTTGAGGGTTCCTTGCCGAAGATTTCCTTAACCTTCTGCTGGATTGCGGGGATACGGGTAGAACCACCAACAAGGATGACTTCGTGGATGTCTTCCTTAGTGAGGCCGGCATCTTCCAGGGCCTTGCGGCAGGGTTCGACAGTGGCCTGAATCAGGAGGTCAGCGAGCTGCTCGAACTTGGCGCGGGTAAGGGTCTTAACCAGGTGTTTGGGCAGACCGTTAACGGGCATGATGTAAGGGAGGTTGATTTCGGTTGAAGTGGAGCTTGAGAGCTCAATCTTAGCCTTTTCAGCGGCTTCCTTCAGGCGCTGGAGGGCCATGGGGTCCATTCGGAGGTCAACGCCTTCTTCTTTCTGGAATTCGTCAGCGAGCCAGTCAATGATAACCTGGTCGAAGTCATCACCGCCAAGGTGAGTATCACCATTGGTAGACTTCACTTCGAAGACGCCGTCGCCGAGTTCAAGGATGGAGATATCGAAAGTACCGCCACCGAGGTCAAATACGGCAATTTTCTGGTCCTTGCCGTCCTTGTCGAGGCCATAAGCCAGGGCCGCGGCAGTAGGTTCATTGACGATACGGCGCACCTTGAGACCGGCAATTTCGCCTGCTTCCTTAGTGGCCTGACGCTGAGAGTCATTGAAGTAAGCCGGAACGGTGATTACGGCTTCGTCAACGGGCTGGCCGAGGTAATCTTCAGCGGTCTTCTTCATTTTCTGAAGAATCATTGCCGAGATTTCCTGGGGAGAATATTCCTTGCCGTCGATGTCGACGCGAGGAGTATCGTTAGCGCCACATACAACCTTGTAAGGGACGCGCTTGATTTCATTTTCTACGTCCTGGCAACGTTCGCCCATGAAACGCTTGATAGAGTAGATTGTGCGCTTAGGGTTAGTGATAGCCTGACGTTTTGCGGGTTCACCGACTTTGCGTTCGCCGCCGTCAGTGAATGCTACGACTGAAGGAGTCGTGTTTCGGCCCTCGCTGTTAGGAATAACAACGGGGTCTTTACCTTCAAGAACTGCCACGCACGAGTTAGTCGTGCCGAGGTCAATACCAATAATTTTTCCCATAATAGTTTTTAGAGTTTTGTTAGTTTCTACTTGAAATATTTGTTTTACGTTACATCAAAGTAACAAATAACGTGCCAAAAAAGTTGACACGGGTTGCGGACTGACAAAATGGCAGTCGACAAAAAAAACGGCGCCACAAAGCATGGCGCCGCCTTTCAGCTAATTGGAATTTATAATTAAGATTACTTCACGAGTACTTTCTGACCGTTGACAATGTTGATGCCCTTGACAGGCGCAGCGAGCTTGCGTCCCTGAACGTCATAAACCTTAACGGCAGAGTCGGCAGAAGTGATTTCGCTGATGCCGGTAGTGTCAACAGTAGCGGAGCGAACAACGCCCTGGAAGTCAGAGTCGGCATGATAAGCATAGTATTCAACGTTGCCGTCCTTGACAACCATGGTGTGGACATTGCCGGACTTTTCGGCCTTGGTGAAGTCGCCATGGTCAAGAGCGCGGCTCTGAGCGGCGGAGGCAGCAGTCTGACGGTAGTATACGTCATAGTCAGCAGAAGCAGTGGTCACGGTAACGAGTACATTGCCCTCCTCATCCAGAGAGACGTTATAGCCATCTTCGTCCTGGATTGCTACCATAGTGTTGGGGTTGATAGTGTAGACGGGATAAAGGGTTTCTTCTTCGTCTTCAATATGGTTAACGGTGATGTAAGCCTTGAATCCGGGGATATAGTCGTAACCTTCCTGCCACATGCTGTATTCACGGAAGTTATTGATGTGAGAGGCATGGAGAGTGAAGAAGTCCTTAGATTCATCGTTAGGCACTGCGGTGAAGCTGCCCTTGAGGTTACCGGCCTTGGTAGATTCGCCGGTGAAGTCATAGGCGATGGGGAGGGAAACGTAGGTAATCCAGTCACGGTCAGTAGCCGTACCGTTGATGTAGTCATCATTGTCAATGTCAGCATCGCCATCATAGAAGAGGAGTGCGACCTGACCGGCGGGGATGATTACGCGGCCATCTTCCTGGGGAGCGATAGCAGTAGCGTGAACGTGGTTAACGTCGGGCTTGCCGGTATAGTCAGTGCCGTCAAATACGCCGGTATAGGCAGTTACGTGATAGTCAGCGGGCACTTCGAGAGCCACAGGAGAATAGACAGATGACCAGCCGTCGTCGCCATATTCATCGTCCATACCAACGACGTTATAGAAAGTCACAGGGAGCTCATGGACGCGCTCGATGTACCATTGATAGCCTTCGTCAGAGCCACTGCCGGCATTAGCAGAGGTGCCGTTACCGCCGCCGTGGAGGTGACGGTGTTCGCTATCATCACCGCCATCAGTGTGGATTACGTAGCTACCATTGTCCTGATAAGAGAAGTTAACATGGTCAGAGGCGGTTTCAGAGCCTTCAAGAGTGGTGAGCCAAGATTCGTTATTGTTAGCGCCGCGGCCCAGACGGGGCAGAACGAGACCGTCTTCAAAGGCGATTACGGTATAGTTCACCTTGCCGGGGTCAGCGTTAGTGTCATTTGCACGAACATAGAACACGGTGTTGGAGCGAGTGCCGTCAGTGGTCATGGCGAGGGCGTCATGCTGTACAGCCTTACCGCCGGAGAGGGCTGAGAGATACTTGCTGTTCTGGCGGTTGCGCAGGCGATAGAGGCCTTCGGTCATTTCATTGAACTGGAGGTCATCAGCGTTGATGCCGGTGATGTCTAGACCTTCAACGGCCTTGAGGATTTCCTCTTCAGTAGCTTCATCACCCTTTGCGAGGATTGAGCTTGCATATTCATAGTTAGCGGCAAAGTCGCCGGAGGGGTCGCTATACTGACCGGGGTTGTTACCAATGGCACCGCTGCCAATCATGTACTCAACGCGCTTGAAAGCAGCTTCAAGGTTATGATTGTTATAGGCATCAATCAGCGGCTTGACGTTTTCAAGGGTGGGGTTAGCCTTTGCGGCAGCGATTTCAGAGTCAGAGGCGAAGAGGGCGAGTTCAGCGAAGTCATCATCAGTCAGCGGATAGACGCGCATAATACCGCCGCCATCGGTGCCTGAATTATGAACATAAACTGACAGGAAACCATCACCGCCGAAGTCATTCAGCCAGCCTGAATTTGACTCATTGACTTTGAGGAAGAAGTCACCGTCTTCACGAGGCTTGAACATCAGAGGAGTTCCTTCTTCTTCAAGGGAGGCATGGGCGTGGTTCCAGTCAGAAGTGGTCTGAGTGAACTTGACGGCCTTGTCAGTATCATAGAGAGTATGGAGCAGATAGACCTGATCGTCGCCTTCGCCTTCAACGGTGAAGTACCAGAGGCGTTCGGGAACGAGACGATTGAGAGTTGCCTGAGCGTTTTCGCGGCGGGTTTCAATTTCGCCGGTAGAAATCATGTAACGGATAGCGCCGCAAGCATCCTCAGAGGGACGGATACGGAGGCGGTAAACCTTGCCGGGGATAACTTCGCGTTCCCAGCTACCTTCAAGGGTGAGCACCATTCCGGGAGCGACGGTCATATTACCGGTGCTGCTGGTGATATTGGTGATGTTGAAGTCACCCTTGTTCATGTTGCTGATGTGTGACTCCAGACTTTCAACGGGGTTCTTACCCAGCGGCATGTTGACAACCTGGTCTTCAACGTCCATACCGTTGATGGCGGGGAATTTAACAGTGACGGGAACAGCATTTACTTCCTCGGCCTTCACCAGGTCAAACTGCACGGCAGTACCCTGGATAGTGGCGTCAGCCCAGTAAGAGAGCTTAACGGGGCCGGTATTGGTGTGGACATACGGGTAAGCCGTACGGTTTGAGCTGGCATTATAGAACTTAGAGTTAGTAATCTGGAGGAAGAAACGGGTATTATCCTTTTGCACGCCATAATAGTCAGTATAGTCGGCAGGCATTGCTACGAGCTGGAATTTAGCGGCTTGGGATTCATCAGTCGTTGCGAGAATGTTATGACGCGAGGGCATGCTCTGGTCATCAATCGTGCCACCACGAACAGAGATGTAAGCACCGGTACCAACATTCTGAACCGAGAATACTTTTCCGGAGAAAGTGCCGGAGTTCAAAGCATCCCAGTCATCGGGCTTAGAAGCCTCTTCCACGACGAGTTTCCAAATCAGAGCAGTATTGTCAGTGGTTTCCGTGGCAATATTGTAGTCTTCGTGTAAAAAGAAGAGCTGATTGACTCCGGTGTGTTGAACCATTCTTTCACCGCGAGACATGTCGCCATTGGCATTATTGGCGTGAGCGCGGATGAAATAAGTGCCGGTCTCCAAATCGTCAATAGACGAGACCGCAGCGCCCTGAGAATACACTACCGAAGTAGTCTCCTGAGCGAAAACTGCCGAGAACCCCATTAAGGTCGCAACAGTTGCAGTTAGTAAATGTTTTTTCATGAAAAAAATGTGTTTTTTTGATAAATATTTGTGATCGATAATTGATAGGAGAAAAATGAGGAGGATATTCCCCCCACGGGCGCAAAGATAATATATTTTTTTAAATTGTGCAATAGAATTGAGTAAAATTCGCCGGTTGAATTGATTTTTCGTTCCCGGATATACACAATTATCATAGTATAAGTTAATTATATGTGATTCGTAAGCACACGGATAGCCCGGTAGGGCTTCGTCATCGCCTCAGACAGTGCGGCGGATCGGAATCCGCCTTTCCATATAGAGCATCGGAGAGGGTTATGTCTGCGCCAAAACGTCGCCTCTCCGAGGCTCGCTATTCCGTAGGGGTCTTACCTGTCCCCAGGCTTGCGCCTGGGGTTGGCAATGACATCGCCTCTCCGAGGCGGTTTTCTATCTCATAGAGAGGCGGTTGTATCGGGGTATGGGAAATCAGAGGGCGGCGGAGAAGGCGCGGATGGTGAGGGCAATGTCGGTCAGGGAGGCCGTTTCGCGGGCGGAGTGCATTGACCAGAGGGAGATGCCCATGTCGACGCCGTCAATATCGAGGGTTGAGGTCAGGATATTTCCGAGGGTAGAGCCGCCGGGAGAGTCAGAATGATTGACAAATTCCTGCACGGGGACGTCGACCATGGCGCAAATCTGCTTGAATCGGGCAGCGGAGAGCGCATCGGTCATGTATTTGCAGTTGGCATTGACCTTGATGACCGGTCCGGCGCCAAGGCGGGGGAGATTGACGGGGTCCATCTTCTCCAGATAGTTAGGATGGGCAGCATGGGCACAGTCGGCCGAGATGAAGAATGAGCGGGCCAGCAGGGCAAGGAATTGCTCATCAGTGGCCTCGGCGGCAATCCGGCGCAGGATATTGCGCAAAACGGGCGAGTGAGCGCCCTGTCGGGTAGCCGAGCCGGTTTCCTCATTATCAAAAATGGCTGCGACGCGGGTGTTTTCCCCTTCGCCGGCCTCAAGGAGGGCCTGAATGGCACACCAGGCCATGGCGAGGTCGTCCAGGCGTCCGCAATTAATCCAGGAGCTGTCGGCGCCGATGCGCTCGGGGCCCTGGAGGTCATAGAGAGTGATGTCAAAGTCAATAATCTGCTCAGGGTCAATCTCCAAATGGTTAGCCAAGAGATTGCGCACGGCGTCCTTACCGCCGAGCGTCTTGCTGACGTAGCCAAGAATCGGCAGCATATCTTTTTGGACCGAGAGAGGCACACCCTCATTGACGGCACGATTGAAATGGATTGCCAGGCGGGGAATCACGAGGCGGGGTTCATCGAGGCGTACAATGCGGCTCTCAAGCTCCAGGGGGAAGTCAAAGTCAGGGCAGACAATGACGCGGCCACACAGACCGAGAGGCCTGTCCATCCACGAGGAGAGAATCACCCCGCCATACTTTTCAACATTGAGCTTGACCATCAGGTCCGCGCCTCCGGAGCAAGCCCCGACGGGCATTTCCGGGTTAGGTTTGAGGCGGAATCCCGGCGAGTCAGAATGAGCGGCAATCAGGCGGAACGGGGAGGCGGCGGGTTCTTCGCCGGCGATGAAGGCAAAGATTGCCGAGTCATTTTTAATGACGAAGTGGCGCCCTCCGGGCTGCACATTCCAGCAGAAGTCACTCTCGCGGAGCTCCGTAAAGTCCTCGATTCTCAGCAGGTCAGCAATGGTTTCAACGGCATTGAAATTGCTGACGGCAGCCGTCATGAAATCAAAAATATCAGTCTTCCCAGAGGCCATAGTTAGGGTCAGAATTAATGTAATCGAATCGGTTTTGAATCCATTGGCGGAGGGTTTCAACTTGTGATTCCCAACCGACGTATTGGTCACGATAGCCGGCCTGGAGGGCGGCAGAGGGAGTCATTGATGCGGCATATTCATCAAAAGCGGCCCAGAACTCGGCCTGCTTGTTCTGATAGAAGTCATCCCATATTTCCTTAAACTTGGCAAGGAAGACTTCATTATTGCAGAGGGCATAGAAAAACTCGTTGCCGCCCTGATTTGAGCTGCTTCCGAAGCCGATGAGGGGATTTTCATAATTCGGATAAGTCACGGGGTTCCACCACCATGAATCGCCCTGTTGGCCCTTGGTATAGGTGGGCTGATAGCCATAGGCCCAGTCAAAGTCCCAGCAGGGGCCGAATTCCCAGAGTCCGCCGATGGTTTTATGGAGATAGACGCTCTTTGGATGGTTCAGTTCCTGATTGCAGGCAATGTCATAAACCATTACGTATTTAACCAGGGTTTCCAGATTGCATTGGCTGAAAATCTTGGTGGGATTCTCAGTGGCAGCGGCGTCAAAGAGCTCTTCGAGGTCACTGCGCCAATAGTCAAGCCAGGTTTCGCGCTCGGCATAATCTTCAGGGGCATCGGGATCCTTGATTCGGATGGGGATACCATAATGCGAGTCAGTTGAGGGATACTCGTCTTCGTCGGCGGAGTTGGTGTCCAGTT
Source organism: Bacteroides sp. (assembly GCA_014802435.1). Lineage (GTDB taxonomy): Bacteria > Bacteroidota > Bacteroidia > Bacteroidales > Muribaculaceae > UBA3263. Next base: position 26,200 of record JAAVCG010000036.1, read on the forward strand.
CAAAAAGTATGGAGTTGGGTTCATCTTCCTTCGAGAGGTCGACGGAGCCATTGTTGATGCCGACTTTTTCAGTCAACTGGTATGCACCCTTATAGTTTCCGTTAAGGTAAACGTCAACGGCGAGGGAGCGATTGATAAACGGCATCCCAATGACCTTACCGAAGGCAAAGGCGGCATGATTTTTCATCATGGAGCCGTCAAGATAGTTGGCGAGGAGGACCAGATTTTTGGCCTTATGGATATTGCCAAGCTTCTGTTTTTCAGTGAATTTCAGGCGATAAGGCTTCTTGCTGTGGCTCCAGGTTGAGTTACCGCGTCCGCGAATCTTCACGGGGCAGACCACGTCTTCATAGATTCCGCGTCCATTAAAGGTCATTGTGCCGTCAAGATAGACCGTCTTGGAGACAATTTCCGTTACGGGCATTCCTTCATAGTAATATCCAAACGTCTCATCATAGGTTTTGAGGTCGGTTTCAATATCAATGCGGCAGACGTTAGGGCCGATGACAAAACGGTCAATGGCTCCAAGGGAGATTGATTGAGCGCCGTCGGCCTCGGTATTTACGGTCATGGTTCCGGCATCTTCATCAAAGCTGATGTCGAGTACCTCGTTCATGTCATATTGGGTGAAATTCTTAGCCGAGGGATAATATATGTGGAGCCAGGGGTCCTGAGCGGATGAGGAAAGCACCCCGAGGGCCATCAGTGCGAGTGAAAGAAATGACTTGATTTTCATCTTAGAAAGAAATTTTCAAGGTTAAACCGGAGGCGGAGAGCAGATAGGCGCCGGAGGGGAGAGAGCCGACGGAGATGACTGCCTGACCGAGGGAAGAGACCTTAGCGGAGGCCACTTTGATTCCGGCAAGGGAATGGAGAACGACTTCATTGCCGGGAGTCAGTCCGCCGATATAGAGATTATCGCCGTCGCGACGGAAAGTCACGGTAGAGACGGGGGCGTCAATGATGCCGACGGCGGCTTCCGTCACAGTCACCATGCAGGAGGCGCTGACATCACCATAGGAGGCAGAGACCTCAGTCATGCCGGCCTTGATTGCAGAAACCAGGCCGGTTTCATCCACAGAAGCGACAGCCTCATTGGAGCTTGTCCAGCTCACTTCCGCCCCGGGAGTTACGTTAGCAAGAGTGGCGGTCAGAGTGGCGGTTTTTCCTTCCTCAAGGGTTAGCACTTCGCGGTCAAGGGTGAGCTCCGGGGGGAAGGCATAGATATCCTTCTTGGGGCCGACGTAAAGTTCCTCCTCAGGGAAGTCATAATGCTCAGGTTTGAAGTGTTTTACTTCGCTCATGGCATATTCAACGGTGATTCCGCTATTTCCCATGCGGATATTTCCGCCGGCCATGCTGAAAGCCAGTTGAGAACCGTCGATGGCGATGCGGTGTTCATCGCCCTCAGGGGTAACGATGCGGATTGCGTTAAAGTTGCCGGAGGGGTTGGTTCCTCCCCCACCCTGCGCCTTTGACGCGAGGAGATTCATTTCGGAGCAGGCGGCGGAATTGGAGCCGTTGCTCTCGAGATTAACGAAAAGGATATAGCGGGAGGTGACGGGCGAGGAGAAATTGACGAATTTTTCCTCAAGGTTTCCGTCCCAAGTGCCGGTATAGGCAGGGTCGCCGAGCGCATAGATAATGTCTAACTCCGATGATGAGGGAGTGTTTTCAAGCGACTTATCGCCGAAATAGATGGCATAGCGGGTGCAGGCAGTGTTAGCGCTTCCGCCGTTTTGGCGAGGGAGATAAGCAAGTCCGTAGGCGGGCTTAGAGTCGGAGCCACGGTCAATCATCACCCAGTGAGGGTTCTTGCGTTCAGCGCTACCGCTGGCGGCATGATAGTTAGAGTGCCAGCAGGTGTAAGTATTTCCGTCGGCAATGCCCGCAAGGCCTGTAATATCCTCTTCGGCGCTACATTCGGAGGAGGTTTTCCAGCTCCAGGCAGAGCGGTCAAGATAGTCGGCGGCGCTAAGCATTGAAGGAGCCATGATGGCTGCCAACAGGGGCAAGGTCTTAATAAAGTCCATAATTATTCTTGGCGTTACCAATAAATTTTACGCGGTTTTTAATCCATGTTTTCAGTTCCTTGACGGCCTGAGCATTAGTTGCATCGGTATAGTGCTTGCCCACGTCGGTCAGGATTTCACGATTGGCGGAGGGTTTGAGTTCTTCGCTGTAAGAGTCATAATCCTTGAGCCAGTCATTGATTTGGGGTTCCACTTCGGCCCATATCTTGGCATAGACGTCAAGGAATTCCTTGTTGTCCTTAATCATAGCGAGGAAAAATTCGCCGCCATGACCAAAGGGGCCGCTCTGGGTGTTCTTGCCGGTTGCCAGCAAGGGCGATTCATAGGAAGGTCCGGGAGGAGATGACTCGAGATACGGCACGAGATAACCGCCCTGAGGGTCACGGACATAGACATCATCGCCTAACCAGTAGATGATGGTATTGTCAGAGTCTTGGAACATTCCAAATTGGTCGCCATACTGCTTTTTGCAATATTCAACGAGCTCCTGATAGTGTTTGCGGACCTCATCAGTGATTGCACCTCCAACGCTCTGATAGGTTTGATTATAGCCAAAAGCCCAGTCAAAGTCCCAGCAGGGACCGAACTGCCATTTTCCGCCCTTAGTTTTCCAGAGCATGACGCTCTTAGGATGGTTGAGTTCCTGATTGCAGGCGAGGTTATAGACCATCAGATAGCGAGCAAGAGTGTCATAATCAACCAAGTCAGAGAAGTCAGAGCCGGCCATCACGGCAGATTCAAGAGCCTCAAAATCCATGGCCCACTCTATCCACCATTCCTTGGCCTCCGTCTCATCGAGAGGAGCATCAGGGTCTTTCAGCTGATAAGGAATACGGAGAATAGGCGAAAAGCCGCCATACTCCATAGTGATTCCGGCAGCGGGGTCGCAGGTGTCGAGTTCAATCATGACTGAATTGGCCTCCTCTTCCTTGGGGAGGTCAACGGAGCCGTTATTGAAGCCGCATTTCTGGGTCAGAGTGTAAGTGCCCTTATAGTTATCATTGAGATAGACATCGACCGGGCGGCAGCTGTTAATGTAAGGCATGCCAACGATGCGCCCGAAGGAGAAGGCGGCATAATTGCGCATGAAAGAGCCGTCAATCCAGTTTGCGAGCAGGACATAGCTCTTGGCCTTTTTGAAATCACAGATACGGGCCTTTGACTCAAACTTGATGTTATAGGGCTTTTTGCGGTAATTCAGGGTGGAGTTTCCACGGCCACGGAAAGTGATTGGTGTTGACTCCAAATCATCATACACCCCGGCGCCGTCAACGACTATCCGTGCGGGATACTTCGTTGTTTTATCGGAAATATCGAGGATGGTATTGTCGTCAGTGGTGATATAGAGTGTGGCAACGTTCGGGCCGATAATCCATTTGTCGAAGACTTCAAAGTCCATTGCCTGCTCGCCCTTGTCATTTTCAAAAAACAAGGTGCTGAAATTCTTGCCTATGGGGGTGAAGCGTGTGTCCTTGACTTGGTCAAGTGGCATTGAAATAAACGATGATTCATCCGTAGAATAGATATGACACCACGGAGTCTGGGCAATGGCGCCGAGAGAGGCCATCATCATCAGTGCTGTGATTGAATTACGGATATTCATCAGAGTTTGATTTTAAGAGTGGTTTGATTGACGTTGAGAAGATAGACTCCTGCCGGGAGCTGTGACGTCAGGACTTCAACGCGGGCATCAGCAGGGGCGATATTCATCAGGGTTTTTCCCTGAAGGTCAATGATTTTCACATCGGTTTTCACTCCGCCAAGGGTCAGCACCCCGTCAGCAATGCTGATGGTGAGGCCATCCACTTCCGGGGCTTCGATAGAGTCCTGCTCGGGGTCATATACATGGTCGCCGAGATAATATTGGTCATTAGAGAAGCTCTGGAATCCGGCTGAGATATTGCTGATGAGCTCGAGCGGGTAACAGACCGTCACTGAGGGATGGACCAAGAGGAGTTCGCCCGCCTCGGTTTGCTGCACTTTAAGGTCAGCATGGAGGGCCAGGCGGTCCTTGACTCCGTCAGTACGGTTGATTATAAAGCAATTAACATTACGTGCGGAAACCGAAGCGGCTCCCACACATAATGCTGCGGACAGGATTATTGCCCTGAATGGATTCATAATTTTCAGTAAACGATTTTACGATTTTGAGAGGTTACATAAATTGAGCCGCTAACGGGAGCGGTTACTTTACGGCCCTGGAGGTCATAGAGTTCCTCAGAGGTCGCCACGGTGATTTCCTCGATGGCGCTATCGGGGTCATACTCATAGGGGGTCATATACCATTGCGAACCCTGGGCGCCGGAGGTCCAGATAACGACGCTACCGCCGGTGCTCTTCAGGTGAAAGGCCGGATATGAGCCATTGCCGGGAGTGGTGCAGACGATGGCCGTATGTCCGGTGTAGTCGCTTTGGAAGTCAAAAGCACCGGCCTGAGCCTTATCAGCAACGGCTTTCATTTCCGTTTCGGTCTTCTCGGCAGTCACGGGGAGATAAGCCTCGGCATTGGGATTATAAATCAGCATCTTGCCGTCCTCACCCTCTTCCAGGAGGAAGAGAGTTGTCGTTTCGTTGGACTTGGTGGCTGTTTGAATCTTCTTGTTAGACTTCACAACGGAGAGGAAGCGGTCTGTCGTATAAGAGTAAGAGCCATCGTGAGCAGAACGGAAGTGGTAATATTTTCCGGCCTCCGCTTTGACCTGAGCTTCATCTGATTCGCTCGCGATGGCTGAGTTAAAAGCCGCAATAGCGTCCTGAGAGGGGTTAGCTTCATAGGCGGCGATAGCGGCCTGAGCATCAGAGAATTCCGGGTTGAGCAGGCAGCCTACGTGTTGACCGGTAGAGCCTTCTACCAGGGCCTTGATGCGATGGTCCATCATCTCTTTGGCCATCTTATTGGCAATCTCATGGTCATCGTCGGCGCAATATTCGAATTTTCCGCCGGTGATGGTCTCGATTGAGAGGGGATAATACATTTCAGAGTAGACATTGCCGTTAAAAGTGGCTTCTTCAAAGAGGAAACCGACCTTATTGTCAGCCTGAAGAATCATGGTTGAGTAGGCCGACGACATATCGCTGACCTGATAGCGACCGCCCCAAGAGGTGAAGTCGGAGGGTTCGTCATAATCATCGGGGGTAGCCAGAGCCTTCCAGGCAATGGAGACGTTGTTTCGTCCGCCGCCATAGGGGAATGACTGCAGGGCGAGGTAATGACGGTCACCGGATTCAGTGTTCTTGACGGGAACGAGGAGGATTTCGCCATTGCAGGCGTTGATGCCGCCCATGCCCATGTTGGTGTTGATGTGCTGACCCCATCGGCCTTCGGCCTTGGCAATGTCAGTGTAGCGGAAAAGGTTGAAGTTACGGTTTCCGCCGTTGCCGCGAGCGGCCAGGAGGACTGAGCCGTCAGGGAGTTCTTCACACTTGGGTTCGTCGGCGCCGGAGCTAACGGCGGGGTTATAGGGGTCGCCGAGAATGTGCCAGTTATGGCCGAAGTCGTCGGAATAGAGCACCCAGTTGCTGATGTTGTTGGCCTCGGCATTGCGTCCGCTCATCACGGCGTAGATACGGTAGTAGTCACCTACCTTGATATACTTACTCTGGACCATACGGCCGGAACCGATAAACTGACCGTCGATGTAGCCGTGGGGGCCGTTATCGTCAAAGAGCGAGTAGATTTGTTCCCACTGGCCATAGTCAGGTTCGGTCCAGGTCTTGCCGCCATCCTTGCTCCACCAGCGGGCTGAGGGCTGAGGGTTATCGCGACGGCTGGAGAAGAAGTTCATGCGTCCGCAGCAGGCAATGACGAAGACTTCGCCTGATTCGCGGTCAGTCACGATTGCGGGGTCGCCGAAGCCGCAGTCAAGGTTGGTAATCACGTTGCCGGCAGCTCCCGTGCCGCGAGCAACGGGAATGCCCTGAGCATTGCGCATATCGTCAGGCTTGCTCCAGGACTGACCGTTGTCATCGCTGATGCTGATGTGGAGGTCAATGCGTCCGCCGCCAATGTCACCACCGCAGTAGCGATAGTCATTAACGGCAATCAGACGGCCGGCATATTCGCCGTTTTCAATACATCCGATGGCCGGAATGCGGTAAACAATCTGATATTTGGGGTGGCGACGGTCCATGCGGAACACGGCGTAGCCATGAGGAGTAGCCTCAGCTATGTCGGTCAGCAGATAGTTGAGGCCCTTGATTTCCAGGGGACCCTGAATAGTGGGCACGTTGCCTTCATAGGGGTAACCGTCAAGAATGATTTTAACGTCGTCAGTTGTGGTGATTGCGCAGATGTCAAGCGTCTTGTCTGCGGGCATGTTGAATTCCCAGACTCCGGCGCCGAGGCTGACAATTCCGTCAGTCATTGAGGCCGTAGAGCCATTGGGGCATGAGATGGTCACACCCTCGCCGATGGTCCATACATTATTGGCCACAGAGCCGGAGAGCCCGGTGCCGATGAAGGTGATGGATGAGCCGGCATCCTTACCGGAGGTCCAGAAGGCGAGCTTGCCATCGCGGTTGTTGAGCACTGCGGAGGCATTTCCGGTAATGTTGACATAATAAGCGCCTTCAACGCTCGTTGACTCGGCAAAGGTCCAGTTATAGCTGTAACCGCTCTTTCCCGGGGCCATCACCTCGGCGAAGGCCGTCAGTCCGTTAGCGCCAAATTCCTCGGCGGCGGGATTTGAGGGTGCGCCGAGCATCATTTCGGTGCCATACGCCTTATTATATATGGTGTAGCCTTCAGCGTCAGAGCCGACGACACACCAATAGTCGGAGTCAGAAAAGTCAATTGCGCCGTCAATGGTGATGGGGGCATCGGCTGCGGGCGCGTGACAATAGGCACCCTTGATTTGCATCAGATACCATTGCGTATCGGCGGCAAACTTGCCGTCAGTAATCGTAGTGGCCTGAAAGGGGACTGCCGAAGCCGAAGCGGCGGCAAGAAGCACAGAGGCCAGAGTAGTGATTTTTTTCATTTATGATTGGTTTTATTATTTATTTTCTCGATTAAAGTTTGCGGAGCACCATGGCAGTTCGCGGCGGCAGATAGAGTTTCAGCCATTCGCGTCCGGCCGGCGCATAGAGTTCGTCATATTGGGTCAGATGGTGAGTCCGCGGGTCAATGTTGCCATATCCGCCAAAGGCCGGGTCATCCGTAGAGAGCACACATTCATATTCTCCCGCCGGGGCAAGGACGCCATAACCCTGAAATGACTGAGTCGGCGAGAAGTTGAACACGAACACCAGGTCTTCCCTCATAAAGGCCAGTACCTGATCATCATCCTTCTCCCAGAGCTTGACAACGGGAGAGTTCTCAATGCCCTTGCGGCTGCCGATGAGGTGAATCATCGCGTTGTCAAAGTCATTGAGCATAAAGTATTTCAGATAGTCGCTGTCAACGAGTTCCCATTGGCGGCGGGCATACTTATAGCTCCAGCCGTTGCCCTCGCGGGGGAAGTCAATCCATTCCGGATGCCCCCACTCATTGCCCATAAAGTTGAGGTAGCCGCCATTGATTGAGGCGAGAGTGACCAGGCGAATCATCTTGTGGAGGGCCATTCCGCGCGCAATTGTCGCGTCATCGTCTTCCTTGGCCATATGCCAATACATTGCGGAGTCCATCAGGCGGAAAACCACGGTTTTATCGCCCACCAGAGCCTGGTCATGGCTCTCCACATAGCTGATGGTCTTTTCATCGGCTCGGCGGTTAGTGAGTTCCCAGAAAATCGACGTCGGATGCCAGTCTTCATCCTTCTTCTCCTTGAGAGTCTTTATCCAATAGTCAGGAATACCCATTGCCATGCGGTAATCAAACCCCATTCCGCCCCATTTTACGGGGAGGGCCAGTCCGGGCATTCCGCTCATCTCCTCGGCAATGGTGATTGCGTGTTTGTTGACGCTATGAATCAACAGATTAGCCAGCGATAGATAGGTGATGGCGTTAGTATCCTGTCCGCCATTATAATAGTCCTCATATCCGCCGAAGGCCTGCCCGAGGCCATGATTGAGATAGAGCATCGACGTCACTCCGTCAAAGCGGAATCCGTCAAAGTGATATTCTTCAAGCCAATAGCGACAGTTACTCAGCAGGAAGTAGAGCACATAATTTTTCCCATAGTCAAAACAGAGAGAGTCCCATGCGGGGTGTTCGCGGCGGTCGCCCGGATAGAAGTAGAGATAAGGGTCTCCATCAAGGCGTCCGAGGCCTTCAACCTCATTCTTAACGGCATGAGAATGAACAATATCCATGATGACGGCAATTCCGCGGCTATGGGCATCGTCAATCAGCCGCTTCAAGTCTTCCGGAGTTCCGAACTTGCTGCTGGCCGCATAAAAAGAACTTACATGATAGCCAAACGAGCCATAATAAGGATGCTCCTGAATCGCCATAATCTGAATGCAGTTATAGCCGTCTTTTTCCACACGCGGAAGTATGTTCTGCCGGAATTCCTCATAGGTTCCGATGCCTTCCTTGTCCTGAGCCATGCCAATGTGACATTCATAAATCAGCAGGGGGTCAGCATTCGGCTTGAATTTCTTCACTTCCCATTTGTAGGACTTTTCGGGCGCCCATACCTGAGCGGAAAATATCGGAGAATCCGGTGCCTGCACCACCCTCTGAGCATAAGCGGGAATACGCTCCCCGCTCCCCCCGGGCCATTCGACAAGCATCTTGAAGTATTGTCCGTGTTTAAGCTGACCGGGCTTTAACTTCAACTCCCAGTCGCCATACGTACCCTTGATTTTCTTCAGTTTATACTTGGGCAAAGGCTTCCAGTCATTAAAATCGCCTATCAGATAAATCGCCGTCGCGTTAGGCGCATATTCGCGAAAAATCCAACCCTCATCCGTCTGATGAAGGCCGAAATATTCATATGCGTTCGCAAAATTCTTCAGCGAGCCGGACTGAGCGGTTAACTCAGCCTCCTTGCGCAAAACCTCGCGGTGGCGACCCTCAATTGCGTCAGTAAACGGTGCCAACCACGGGTCATTCTTTATCAATTTCAGGCGCGATTTGCGCGTCTTTCCCGGGGTTTTCATGGTTTAATTCTTTTGTTATAACATCGCAAATATAATAATTTTTTCCGAAACAACAAAAAATGAATGAAAAATACAAAATACAAAGTACAAAGTAAGTGAAAAGTGAAAAATGAAAAATAAAAAGTGAGGCTCGCTATGGAAAGGCGGATTCCGATCCGCCGCCACCGTCTTGAGGGGGGATTAGACGGGTGTTTCTTCTGATGGCGGGGTTTGGGCGGGTGAGGGTTCAGTTGAGGCGGCGAATATCTTGCTGAGGTATTTTTCCTTGAACGTTTGCAGCAGTTCCCAGAATCCGGGCACAAAGAGCGTGCCCATAACTGCGTTGACGGCCATTCCGAACACAACTGCAGAGCCGAGAGCGATACGCGAAGCGGCACCCGCCCCGGTTGCGAAGAGCATCGGCATTACACCGAAGACAAACGCCAAGGCAGTCATCATAATCGGGCGGAAGCGGATACGGCCCGCATCAAGCGCCGCCTGACGTATGCTCGCCCCTGACTTGCGGAAATCAATGGCATATTCAACAATCAGGATGGCATTCTTGGCCGAGAGTCCCAGCAGGAGGATTATACCTATCTGAGTGTAGATGGAGATGGTCTGCGACATGAAGATACATCCGATAACCGTGCCAAGGATGGCCGTAGGCATCGAGATGACCACGGCGATGGGGTCAGTCCAGCTTTCATATTGGGCGGCAAGCACGAGAATGGTTATGACAACGGCAAAAATCAAGACGAGCGAGATAGTCGTGCCTGATTGCGTTTCCTGATAAGCCTCACCGGTCCAGGCATAAGAGAAGTCATCGCCCACGGACTTATTGAGGAGCTCTTCCATGCCGCTTATGCAGTCAGCCGTTGATACATTTTGAGCGGGAATACCGGTAATTGAGGCCGTATTATACATATTGTAGCGGCTCACAGTTGCCTGACCCTCAGAGGGCACGACTGATGCGAATGAGGAGAACGGAACCATCTCACCCTTGGAGTTACGCACGGAGAGACGCAGAATGTCGTCAATATGATTACGCGCCTGACTGTCGGCACTGATTGTGACCTGATAGGTGCGTCCGAACTTCACGAAATCGTTGACATAAGAGCCGCCCATGAAGGCCGATAATGACGAGTAGACATCCTCCAGTTGCAGGTCAAGTAGTTTCACACGGTCGCGGTCAACCTTGACGGTATACTGCGGGACGGTTCCCTGGAATTGCGATGAGAGTTGGGCGAAACGCTTGTCAGAGGCGCCGTTTTGCTTCATCGCGTCAATGGCCTTGGCAAGGGCTTCCGGTCCGAGATTATTGATGTCAAGAATCTGCATCTGCATTCCCGAGGTCATGCCGAGTCCGGGAATGGCCGGAGGATTGATTGAGAAGATGTCGGCCTCCTGATAGCGGGAAGCAATCTCATTGACCTTGGCAATCACTCCGGTGACGCTTTCGGCCTTTCCGTGACGCTCCTTCCAGGGCTTGAGGACCACGAAGAGCGAGCCCGTGTTACCTCCGGTTCCGCCGCCCATCATTGACTGCCCCGAGATGGCGATCACATCGGCCACCTCCGGCAGGCGGAGCACCTCATCGGAGAGGGAGCTGACAACCCGGTCAGTCCTCTCAAGCGAAGCCCCGTCAGGTAGCTGAACGGAAGTCATGAAGTATCCCTGGTCTTCCTCGGGAATATAACTGGAGGGCCATTTCATGAATCCCCAGAAGGCTACTCCACACAAGATGACGTAGATGCCGATTGCGACGAAAGGATGCTTAAGGAGCGAACCAACCCATTTGACATACTTGGACAGAGTCAGGTTATAGCCCTTGTTGAACCATTTATAGAGGAAGAAATGAGGGTTGGGGTCTTCCTTCTTGCGGAGGAAGAGCGCACACATTGCCGGGGTGAAGGTCAATGCGTTGAATCCGGAGAAGGCCACGGCAGTAGCTATGGTGAGGGCGAATTGCTTATATAATTCACCGGTGATTCCGGAGATAAAAGCCGTCGGGATAAAGACCGAGAGCAAGACGAGGACCTCACCGACGACGGGCCCTTGCAGTTCCTGCATTGCTTTTTCGGCACTTTGGCGCGGGGTGAGTTTCCCCTCCTGCACCAATCGGGCACAATCCTCCACGACGACTATGGCGTCATCAACGACGATTGCGATAGCGAGCACCAGGCCGAAGAGCGAGAGAGTATTCAGAGAGAAACCCATCAGCTTCATTACCGCAAACGTAGCGATGAGCGATACGGGAATGGATATCATCGGGATGACGACCGCTCGCCAGCTCTGAAGGAAGATGAGGATGACAATCATCACAATCAGAGTGGTCTCGACGAAGGTCACTAACACATCGTCAATTGAAGAAGTTACGAACTGAGTCGTGTCCATTATGACGCGATAGTGTACCCCCTCAGGGAAGTATTGGGAGAGTTCGTCAAGCTTGGCCTTTACATTCTTGGCTACCTCCAGGGCGTTAGCCCCCGGCAACTGCTGAATGCCGATAAGCCCGGCGGCATTGCCCGAGACATGAGATACGGTTGAATAGGAGCTGCTGCCCAGGTCAACAGTGGCCACGTCCTTGAGATGGAGCAGAGAGCCGTCAGGTTCGGAGCGCAGAATGATGTTTCCGAACTCCTCAGGGGTGGATAGCTGCCCCTGAGCCGTCAGGGTGAACTCGAATTCAACATTGCTATTGACGGGCGGAGTGCCGACGCTACCGGCCGAGACCTCAAGATTCTGAGACTGAATCATCTGCATGACATCGGCGGGAGTCAGTTCCCTCACCTGCATCTTGGCCGGGTCGAGCCATACGCGCATGCTGTACTCGCCGCCGCCAAAGGCATTTGCGCCGCCAACACCGTCAATTCTCGTGAGCTCGTCGATGATGTTGAGCTGAGCATAGTTAGTCAGATACAGGGCTGAATAAGCATGCTCCTTGTCAGATTCAAGGCCGACAAAGAGGATAATATTTGAAGACTCGGCGGTTACGGACACTCCCTGCTCCTTGACGGCAGTGGGGAGAGTTGCTTCAGCAAGCGATATGCGATTCTGGACTTTCACGGCGGCTTCGTCAAGATCGGTTCCGTTCTCAAACGTAACCGTGAGCGAATAGGAGCCGGCGCTGGAGTTTGAGCTCATATACATCATGCCCTCAACGCCATTGACCTGCTGTTCAATCGGTTCGCCGACAACCTTAGCCACAGTCTCAGCATCCGCCCCGGGATAAGAGGCATTGACCATCACCGTAGGCGGAGTGATGTCAGGATATTGCGCAACGGGGAGGGTTTTCACCGTGACAATGCCGACAATGACCATCAGAATGGCAAGCACCGTAGCAAAAATCGGCCTGTCAATAAAGAATTTTGAAAACATAAAAACGGGCTGATTTAAAGGTTACTTAACAAGATGAGGCTTGACAGTCATGCCGTCACGGACCTTGAGCAGGGCCTTAGTGACATAGCGGTCACCGGCGGAGATGCCTTTTTCAATGACCCGCAGCGAGTCATGAACGAGCGGACCGACCGTGACCGGAGTATAGACAACTTTGTCAGAATCATTGACAACATAGAGATAGCTGCCGCGCTGGTCAGTGGCGAGCGATGCGTCCTTGACGAGAACGGCGTTGTCCTGACGCCCGTAGGGCAAATCAACCTTGACATACATTCCGGGGCGCAGTTCGTCATACGGATTGTCAATTCGGCACTTGATTGTAAGAGTTCCTGTTGAGTTATTGAGCGCGGGAGCGAGATATGAAACCTCAGCCGTATAATCATGCGGCATAGGTTCTTCAAAAATTACCGGCACCTTATTATAATTGAGTGAATCCTGACGCGAAAGAGAATTGACAATATCGTGATAGACATTATCCTCAATGGCGAAGTTAGCCGAGACGGAGGAGTTATCATAGACCGTAGTGACGACAACGGGCTCGGCCCGGCCGCTCACATAAGCGCCAACGTCGTAGACCCCGTCAGCGACACGCCCGGTAATCGGGGCTATAACGGTGCAATACCCCAGGAGGCGGCGGGCATCAGCCAATGCGGCAGTGGCGCTCTTGATTGAAGCCTCAGCCTGCTCATAGGCGCTCTCGGCCTGAATGACCTCCATCTTGCTGACGGCATCACTTTCAAGGGCTTTTTTCACGGCTTCATAGTGAGCCTTGGCATAATCGCGGGTGCTATTGGCAGTGGCGAGAGTAGCCTCGGCCTGCTTGACTTGGTCAAGATATGTTGTAGGGTCAATTTTGAAGAGCACCTGTCCTTTCCGGACCATAGCCCCGCTCTCAAAATTCTTTGATACAATCTGCCCGTTGACTTTAGCCACGACATCAACCGAACTATTGGCGGTCAGATATCCGGGATAGACGTTTGACAAGGTGACATTTTCAACCGTCGGGATGGCGACATCCACAGTCTCGGCTACCTGAGCCGATGATTCCTTCGACGCTTTATGATTGCACGACACTAATGCCGACGAGACCGCAAAAAGGGCAATTATAAGTCTGGTTTCCATAGTATTTTTTCTTGTATTGTTTGAGCGAATTTAAATAGCCTCGTCAGGCGAACCGCCAAGGGCCTTATATAAGTCAATCAGGGCAATGAGGGCATCGCCGCGAGACTCAACGAGCGAATTTGCATAGTTGAGCCAGTCAATCTGAGCGTTCACAACATTGGTAAACGCCGCCAGGCCCTCCTTATATTGGTCAATGGCCAGGTCAAATGACTCCCGGCTCTGCTTAAAGACTTCATCATAGAGGCCATAAGTCTCAACGGCGGCATAATATGAAGTCATTGCGTTCTCAACCTCGGTATAAGCGGTCATCACGGTTAGATTATAGGCATCAATGCTTGCCATCATCTGCTCCTTGGCCTGAGCGAGGGCGTATTTTCGTGAGCCCCCGTCAAATATGGTCCACGAGAGAGTCGGCGCAATACTGTAGGCGAAATGGTCACTATTAAACTTATCACCCTCCCACCCTACAGAGCCGCGGAGGCTCAAAACCGGGAGAAAATCTTTCTTGGCCATACCAATCTCGGCGGCATTTTGAGCCAACTGCGCCTCCGCCTCGGCAATGTCGGGCCGACGGCGCAGGAGGTTAGCCGGAATCCCGACGGGGAGAATCCGCAGATATGCCGGGAGTTTCGCGTCATCCTTAATCATCGGCGCAATATCGGAGGCATAGACTCCAAGGAGAGTTGCCAGCGCATTGAGAGTCTGAGAGGCGCGGGATTGAAGGGCCGGAAGAGTGGCCTCTGTGGAAAATAACACCGTCTTGGCCTGAGCGACGTCGAGCTTCGACACCAGCCCGGCCTCATGGCGAGCCTCGGCAATCTTTACTACTCGCTTCTGACTCTCGATATGCTCTCGGGCCACGGCGATTTCATTTCTGAGTACCAGATAGTTGATATAGTAAGAAGCAATATCGGAAGCGATGCTGACCATAGTAGCGACATAATCGGCGCGGGATGCGTTATAGGCGGCGCGCTTGGCCTTTACCTGCGATGTTATGCGCCCAAAGACGTCTAATTCCCAGTTGAGTGTAGCCCCGGCCGAGAAAGTGTTGGCATCCTTCTCCCGTCCGTTACGGGAACGGGAATATCCGGCCGAAACATCTAAAGTAGGGAAATAGCCGCTCTGAGTCTGACGGATGGCCAGACGGGCAATTTCACGCCGATGGAGCGCCTGAGCAACATCAAAATTATTATCAATCCCCATGGAGATGAGCGAGTCAAGAGTAGAGTCTTCAAACGACTTCCACCAGGGGTCGTCCGCAGGGAGAGTCTGAGTAACTTCCTGACTGAACGTCCACCGTTCGGGCATAGGTTGACGCAGATGGGAGGAGTCATGACTGCGGTCCTGAGCCGAGCTGACACCCGTTGCCCCGGCAATGAGCAGGACAAGTGCTGAAACGTGGAGAATAGTTGCCTTCATGGAATTCTAACAACTAACTTTCGTTTTTTGTTGACGGTGCACGGGCCAAAAATATCGAGGCCCTGTCAGCAGGAGAGCAGACAGGGCCTCAGGTTAGAATGGAGGATTTTCTTAGACCCCGTTCCCCAATATTTGTTAAAGCTGAGGCCGCATATCTCTGAGTGATTTTTGTGATGGAGTGAAGGAGCGATGGGGTCCCATCGTGACTGAGCGACAGCACAAAAAGCGCCTGAGAGATGCGCTGATAAACTAACTTTTTTTATATCGTCACACAATAAAGTGTAGCCAAATCAAGTTATATGAATTTAATAATTTGTAACTTAATAGAATCAACTTGGGCTATCAGACAGATTCGACACTTACACAGCGTAATTCAGACGATTAAACATAAATTACGAGCGGTTTCTTCAAACTGCAAAAGGTGTTGCGATGGCAGCATGTGCAATGTTTATGTTACGGTTCGTATAATTCACCTCAAACTCAAATTCATCACACACATCTCTTTTTTTGTCTTTGTTAATCTATCCGTGGCATAAGTTACTATTGCCTCGGCCAATCGTCACGCAGCTGCGTCCGCTTGTTTCGGTCACGATGGGACCCCATCGCTCCCTCACTGCGCGAACACAGCTGCATAACGCTTGACCGCCTCAGCTTTAACAAATATTGGGGAACGGGGTCTTACTGTTTTGCGGGGACTTCGGCGTCGAGAGCGGCAATGGCGACGAGGTTGAGAATATCGCGCACGGGAGTGTCGACGTTGACGAAGTGAACGGGCTTTTTGAGGCCAATCTGGATGGGGCCGATAGCATCGGCAATGCCCATTTCAAGCAGCAGGCGATAAGCGGAGTTAGCTGCGCTGAGATTGGGGAAGATGAGGGTGTTGACGTCGCGTCCGTTGAGGCGCGAGAAGGGATAGTTATTGTCGCGCAGGGAGCGGTTGA
This sequence comes from Bacteroides sp., assembly GCA_014802435.1. Lineage (GTDB taxonomy): Bacteria > Bacteroidota > Bacteroidia > Bacteroidales > Muribaculaceae > UBA3263. The sequence continues at coordinate 42,134 of JAAVCG010000036.1, forward strand.
GGGCGTTTTGGATTTGCATTTCACCGTCAATGGCGAGCTCGGGCGATTCTTTTTGGATTCGCTCAACGACCTTGGCAATCATGTCGCCTTCCTTTTCATGGCTTGAGCCGAAATTGGAGAAGCTGACCATTGCCATCACGGGGTTATGTGCGAAGTATTCAACGGAGTGACGGGCCAGGCGCGTAATGTCATAGAGGGTATCCTCGTTCATCTCAGAGTTGATGGCGGTGTCGGCAAGGAAGAATGTGCCGCGCTTGGTATTGACAATGTGCATTGCGGCAAAAGTCTTGAAGGGCTCACGCACTCCGATTACCTCCTTGGCGATTTCGCGATTGGGGATACCGCCGGAGTAAGTTCCGGAGATGAAAGCGTCGGCATCGCCGCTTTCAACCATCATCATACCAAAGTAGTTGCGGTCAAGCATTTTCTCCATAGCCATAGCGCGGGTCATTCCGCGGCGCTGGAGCTTGCGGGCAAGGGCATCGGCATAACGTTCGCGACGGGCGGCTTCGCGGTCGTGGCGAAGGTTGATAATCTCCATGCCTTCAAGGCTCACTCCGAGGTTAGCGGCGCGCTTGGCAATCATTTCGTCATTACCCAAGAGCACGGGGCGGGCAATTCCTTCATGCATGGCAGCCTCGGCGGCGCGGAGCATATTGTCCGTGTTGGCCTCGCCGAAGACAATGCGCTTGGGACCGGCGGCTTTTGCTTCAAGATGAATCTGACGGAGCATCTTGTTATCGTTGCCCATGAGTTTGCGCAGGCGCTCTTCATAGTCAGCCCAGTCAGTGATTGGCCGGCGGGCCACTCCGCTTTCGGCGGCAGCGCGGGCCACGGCAGGCGCCACAGTGGTCAGCAGTCGGGGGTCAAGGGGCTTGGGAAGAATATAGTCACGTCCGAATTCAAGTTTGCCAATACCGTAAGCAGCGTTGACCACCGTCGGCACGGGCTCTTTGGCGAGTTTGGCAATGGCTCTGACGGCCCCTAACTTCATTGCTTCATTAATTTCAGTAGCACCGGAATCAAGGGCGCCGCGGAAGATGTAAGGGAAGCCTAAGACGTTGTTAATCTGATTGGGATAGTCCGAGCGGCCGGTTGCAAAGATGAGGTCCGGGCGAGTTTTGACGGCAACGTCGTAAGCTATCTCAGGGTCAGGATTGGCCAGGGCGAAGACGATGGGGTTCGGGGCCATTGAGAGGACCATTTCAGGGGTGACGACATCCTTGACGGAGAGTCCGAGGAAGACGTCGGCATCCTTCATGGCGTCGGCCAGGGTGTGGAGGTCACGGTCAGTGGCAAATTCGCGTTTTTCGGCGCTCAGGCCCGGGCGGTCAGAGCGGATAACTCCCTTGCTGTCACACATAACGACGTTTTCCTTGCGCACGCCCAAGGCCACATAGAGGCGAGTGCAGCTCACTGCTGCGGCACCGGCTCCGTTGACCACCAGGCGGATATCACCAATCTTCTTGCCTTGGAGCTCAAGGGCATTGAGGAGTCCGGCGGCAGAGATGATGGCGGTTCCGTGCTGGTCATCGTGCATCACGGGGATGTCACATTCAGCCTTCAGTCGGCGCTCGATTTCAAAACATTCCGGCGCCTTGATATCTTCAAGGTTAATTCCGCCAAATGTCGGAGCTATAGCCTTGACCACTTCCACGAATTTATCGGGGTCCTTTTCGTTGACCTCGATATCGAAGCAGTCAAGGCCGGCAAAGATCTTAAAGAGGAGCGCCTTGCCTTCCATGACGGGTTTACCGGCCTCGGGACCAATGTCGCCAAGACCGAGCACCGCAGTGCCGTTAGAGATTACGGCAACGAGATTGCCCTTATTGGTATATTCATAAATGTCAGCCGGATGGGCCTCGATTTCCTTGCAGGGGAAGGCCACTCCGGGCGAATAAGCCAGGGCGAGGTCTGTTTGTGATGCGTAGGGCTTTGTGGGTTCCACCTCGATTTTGCCGGGGCGGGGGTAACGATGATAGTTAAGCGCTTCTTCTTTAGTGATTTTTGCCATAGTTTCAGATTTTTTCTATGTATAACGCTTAACGGCCTACATAAGTTGAGGGCGTAATGGCGCGAAGTTCCTCCTTGACGGCGTCTGACACTTCGAGAGTATCAATGAAGTCATTGACAATCTGCGGGGTAATTGCCGTATTGACGCGGGTCAGGGCCTTCAGAGTCTCATAAGGATTGGGGTAGCCCTCGCGGCGCAGAATGGTTTGAATTCCCTCGGCCACTACTGCATAGTTATCGTCCAGGTCACGGGCAATGGCGGCATCATTGAGCAGAAGCTTTCCAAGTCCCTTGGACGTAGAGGCGATTGCAATCAGAGTGTGGCCTAAGGGCACTCCGACGTTGCGCAGGACTGTGGAGTCCGTCAGGTCACGCTGCAGGCGGCTGACGGGAAGTTTCTGAGCCAGATGGGCAAAAAGGGCGTTGGCCATTCCAATGTTGCCTTCCGAGTTTTCAAAGTCAATGGGATTGACCTTATGGGGCATTGCCGAGGAGCCTACTTCGCCGGCCTTGATGCGCTGCTTGAAATAGTTCATGGAGATGTACATCCACATGTCGCGGTCCAGGTCCATGATAATGGTGTTCACTCGGCGCAGGGCGTCAAAAAGAGCGGCAAGGTTATCGTAATGAGAAATTTGAGTCGTCGGGTATTCGCGCACAAGGCCCAATTTTTCGCGCAGGAAGTTTTGAGCGAAGGCGTTCCAGTCCACCTGAGGATAGGCAACGTTATGGGCATTGAAATTGCCGGTGGCGCCGCCAAATTTGCCGCTGATGGGAGTGGCCTTGAGCAGGGCGAGCTGAGTTTGCAGGCGGCTGACATAGACCATGATTTCCTTGCCGAGGCGAGTGGGCGATGCGGGCTGTCCATGAGTATGGGCCAGCAGGGGGATGTCGCGCCATTGGGCGGCCAGGTCTTCAAGCTGCTCAATCAGCGCATCAATTGCGGGAGCATAAACTTCAACGATGGCATCACAGATGCTCATCGGCACGGCGGTATTGTTAATATCCTGTGAGGTCAGTCCAAAGTGGATGAACTCCTTCCAGCCGTCGAGCTCGAGGACGGTAAATTTTTCCTTGAGGAAGTATTCAACGGCCTTGACGTCATGATTGGTGGTGCGCTCGATTTCCTTGATACGGGCGGCATCGGCCACTGAGAAGTTTTCATAAATTGCGCGCAGCAGCGGAAACGCCGAAGCGGGCACATCGGCCAGCCCGGGGAGGGGAATTTCACAGAGCGCGATGAAATATTCGATTTCAACTCTGACACGATAACGAATCAGGGCGTATTCAGAGAAAAACTCGTCGAGACGCTCGCATTTTGAGCGATAGCGGCCGTCGATTGGAGAGATGGCTGTTAATTGGTTAAGCTCCATAAGATTGATAAATAGTTGAATTTATTACCGCAAAGTTACGCAAATTTCGCGAAATATAAAAGCACCCCTTAAATAAGATTAGAGAGGGCATAAAGGGGAAAGATTTCAATTTGGTTATAAGTACCGAAGTTTTCAAGCGACGTTCTGATGCCCCGGTCAAGATGTTTCTGCTCCATGAAGACATAAAGGCTTTGCATTGCACCCTTGAGGCCGCTCTTCACCTCTATGGGAGTGATTTGGTGATTGATGACGGTCACATAATCAACCTCGGCAAGCGCATTTTTAGCCATGCGGACCCAATAATAAAGCTCCGAACGGAGTCTGGGATTGGAATATTTGGTAATTTCCAGTCCGGCCGCAACTTCGGCGATACCTCCCCTATTGACGAGCGACGAAGGGTCTTCAAGAATAATCTTTCCGGGATCAGAGTTAAGCATTGCAAACATCAGCCCGGTGTCCATAAATAGGAACTTGCGATATTTTTCATTAGCTTCCGCACCTAACGGGAGACCGTTGGCCGACGTGTGTGTGACCGAATGGATGATTCCGGCCAGTTCAAGTAATGAGAGAGCTTCCTTGATGATTCGGCTCTCAGCGTTTTCGCTAACCCGAGAATAGACGAATTTTTCACCGGCTTGCATTGCGACGGCTCTTAACGTTGTCCACAAAACGAGGGGGGAGATTCGCGTTTTATACTTTGCAAAGTCATCACGATAAGAGCTGAGCAAATCGTTCTGACGGTTTAAACATATGGAATAATCCTTTGTTTGGGCCCATTGGTCAACAACCTCGGGCATACCGCCAATAATGAGAAACTCCTTGAATAAGGCAACTAACTTTTCATAAATCGGCCCGGGGAGAGGATTGGAGGGGGAACACTGATTTTTCTTGAAATCAACCAATTGCGGTTGGCCCATAGCATTCAGGAATTCATCAAACGAAAACGGATAGAGATAGAGCGACTCTATTCGCCCTACACCGAAAGACTGCAATTCCGCCAATGCAAACTCAAGCAGTGAGCCGGCGGCTATAATATGTAAATCAGGCCTTTGCTCATAAAAATAACGCAACGAAGCAATTGCCCGGGGGCAGCTTTGAATCTCATCAATAAAAATAAGGGTTTCCCCATCAATTATCTGAGTGTTGAAGAGGATACTTATTTGAGCACATATATCATTGATGTTCAAGTTATTTCCAAAGAGTTCATGGAGGTCGCGCCGCTGCTCGAGGTCAATCTCTATATATGACTTGAATGACTTGGAAAGATTGCGCACCGCCGATGACTTCCCCACTTGTCTCGCACCGCGTAACAATAGAGGTTTATGACCTTCGGAATCCTTCCATTGAGTCAAGTAAGAATCAATATTTCTGCTATAATATGCCATAAATTGGATAATTTGTTAATTGACAGCGCAAAGTTACGAAATTTTCAGAAAATCCAAACCGTTTTTTGGAAGAAATTGCAGAAAATCCAAACCGTTTTTGGGTAAAAAATGCAAAAAATCCAAACCGAAGGAGGTGGATTTGGTTGTTTTGGGAAAAATGCGTAAATTTGCAGTGTTAAAAAAATGGCTCAGCGTACACGAGACAGACTCATTGAGGTGGCCCGTCAGCTCTTTACCCGTCAGGGCATCGAGAATACCACCATGAACGACATCGCCACGGCGTCAGACCGCGGGCGGCGTACGCTCTACACCTATTTCCGAACCAAGGGCGACATTTATGATGCTGTCATAGAGCGCGAAACGGAGCGCATCCGCACCGAAATCGAGGCCGAAGTGGCGGCTCAGTCGCAGCCGCGTGAAAAGCTCAGGGCGCTGATGCTCAGCCGCCTGAGAATTGCTATGGAGAATGCCCATGGCTATCAGCTCTGGCTCAAATCCATTTTCAGCAGCGATGCCCGTCGGGCCAAGACCATCCGCGCCATGGTTGCCGACCGAATCTATGAGATGATTGAGGAAATAGTCACTTCCGGCATCGCTTCGGGCGATTTCATCCCCAGCCAGGCGCGGCGGCTGCCCATCATGCTGACCATGACCGTCAGAGGCACGGACTGGATGATTACCCAGGAGGAGCTCTCACATGAGGAGATTGACCGATGGATTTCTCAATCTGTTGACTTCATTATTGACGGAATTTCCGGTCGGCCTACGCAGAATAACACTGACAACGAAAACTCATAAATTCAACTAAATTAATAAATCAAGAAATCATTATGAAACTTCTCGAAGGAAAAACCGCCCTCATTACCGGCGCCGCCCGCGGCATTGGTAAGGCACTGGCCATCCGATTTGCACAGGAAGGCGCCAATATCGCATTTACTGACCTCGCCATTGACGAAAACGGCGAAGCCACCAAGGCTGAAATTGCCGCCCTCGGCGTTAAGGTTGAGGCCTATGCTTCAAATGCCGCAGACTTCCAGCAGACTCAGGAAGTAGTTGCCAAGGTTCATGAAGACTTCGGCCGCATTGACATCCTGGTCAACAACGCCGGAATCACCAAGGACGGACTGATGATGCGCATGAGCGAGGCTCAATGGGACGCCGTTATCAACGTCAACCTCAAGAGCGCGTTTAACTTCTGCAAGGCCGTGCTGCCCATCATGATGAAGCAGCGCAGCGGCTCAATCATCAACATGGCCTCCGTCGTAGGCGTTCATGGCAATGCCGGTCAGGCTAACTATGCATCGTCAAAGGCCGGCCTGATTGCCCTGGCCAAGTCAATCGCTCAGGAAGTGGGCAGCCGCGGAATCCGCGCCAACGCCATCGCTCCGGGCTTCATCGAAACGGCCATGACCGCCGCTCTACCTGAAGAAGTACGCGCCGAATGGGCCAAGAAAATCCCCCTGCGTCGCGGCGGCAAGCCCGAAGATATTGCCAACGTGGCAACCTTCCTCGCTTCAGATATGTCAAGCTATGTTACCGGTCAGGTAATCCAGGTTGACGGCGGCATGAACATGTAATTCCCCCCGGGATGCTTCAATATAACACCAAACAGGAACCTCTGCGGATGCCCGAATACGGGCGTCATGTCCAGCAGATGGTTGACCACTGTCTGACTATCGATGATCGCGACGAGCGTAACCTCTACGCTCGCGGGATCATCGATACCATCTGCAGGCTGAACCCTCAGCAGCGCACAAGCCCTGAATGGCGCGCCAAACTCTGGGACCACCTCGCCATAATGAGTAATTTTCAGCTCGACATTGACTATCCGGAGGGATGCTCCATCACCCCGGAGGAGCTCAATCTGAGGCCCGAGCCCATGGCTCTGCCTCCGCGCGGAATGATGAGACGCGTTTATGGCAACAACATTGACCAGATGATTGACGCGGCCATTGCTATGGCGCCGGATGACCCTGACCGCGAGGAGTTTATCATCCTCCTGGCCAATCACATGAAGAAACTCATGATGACCGAGAATCCGGAAAACGCCACTGATGCACGCATTTTCAAGGACTTGGCCGAAATGAGCGGCGGACATCTCAGACTGTCCACTCAGACCACCAAGCTCCGTGAATTTGAAATCCTCGAGGCTCCCGTCTCAAAGAAAAAGAAACGCAAACGCTGATGGAAGCCGTTCGACTGGCCGTCGGGACCATAATCAAGCCCCACGGAATCAAGGGGGAGCTGAACGTCATGATGACTGACCGCGCCGAGGCCGATGACTTTGCCCCGGGAGCATGTCTGTTCATTGAAATCGAGGGTTTGGACGTGCCCTTCTTTGTCGGGACGATGCGCTCGCGCGGCGCTGACTCTCTGCTGATTACTCTTGATGAAATCACTGATGAGCGTCAGGCGGCTGAACTCACCGGCAAGACCCTCTATGCCATGGTTGACCCGGCGGAGCTTGACGATGACGACGAGCTGACGGCCGGCGCCCTCATCGGCTATGAGGTCATTGACCAATCGTCGGGCCTGGAAATCGGGCGCATTGCCGATGTGCAGGAACTGACGCCCGGATGCTGGTACTTCGTCATTGAAGGAACGGGGAAACTCATCCCGGCAGTCGACGAAATGATTCTCGATATTGACCCCGAACGGCGGCAGGTAACGATGGACCTTCCCCGGGGGCTGGCTGAACTTTAAGCGTTAGTCAGGCGTTTAGATTTGTGAGAAAGATGCCTTGATGGCTGCTGACTGACATTTTGTCAGTTTCAGGGTCGTTTGGCATGTTTTTCGCATTTCTTTTAATAAACAAAAAAAATCAAAACCACTATAACCAAAATGAATATTAAACCTTTAGCAGACCGAGTGGTTATCAAACCCACTCCGGCCGAAGAAGTAACAATGGCGGGCATCATTATCCCCGATTCCGCCAAGGAAAAACCCCTGAAGGGCGAAGTCGTTGCCGTTGGCAACGGAACCAAGGATGAAGAGATGATTCTCAAGCCCGGCGACACGGTTCTCTATGGCAAATATGCCGGCACGGAAATTGAACTCGAGGGCGAGAAAATCCTCATCATGCGTCAGAGCGATGTGCTCGCAACCCTTTGAGTAATTAGTAATTATAAATTAGTAATTAGTAATTTATGGCAAAAGAAATCAAATTCAATATCAAGGCACGCGAAGAACTCAAAAAAGGAGTTGACGCGCTTGCCGATGCAGTAAAAGTAACCCTTGGCCCTAAGGGCAGAAACGTAATTATCCAAAAGAGTTTCGGCGCTCCGCATATCACCAAGGATGGAGTCTCAGTGGCCCGCGAAGTTGAGCTCGAGGACCAGTTCCAGAACATGGGCGCCCAGCTCGTCAAGGAAGTGGCCTCCAAGACCGGCGACGATGCCGGCGACGGCACCACTACCGCCACCGTCCTGGCCCAAAGCATCATCAACGTCGGCCTCAAGAACGTTGCCGCCGGTGCTAACCCCATGGACCTCAAGCGCGGCATTGACAAGGCCGTGGCCATCGTCGTTGAGAGCATCAAGGCTCAGAGCCGCGAAGTTGGCGACGACCTGAAGAAGATTGAAGATGTAGCCCGCATTTCGGCCAACAATGACGAAGCCATCGGCCAACTCATTGCCGAAGCCATGCGCAAGGTTAAGAAGGAAGGCGTCATTACCGTTGACGAAGCCAAGGGCACCGAAACCACCGTCGACATCGTTGAAGGTATGCAATTTGACCGTGGATACATCAGCCCCTACTTCGTGACCAACACCGAAAAGATGGAAGCCGAGATGGATTCTCCCTTCATCCTGCTCTACGACAAGAAGATTTCAAACCTCAAGGATATGCTCCCCATTCTCGAAGCCACGGCTCAGAGCGGACGCCCGCTGCTGATTGTTGCCGAGGATGTTGATAACGAAGCCCTGGCTACCCTCGTAGTCAACCGCCTGCGCGGCTCACTGAAAATCTGTGCAGTCAAGGCTCCCGGATTTGGTGACCGCCGCAAGGAAATGCTTGAAGATATCGCCATCCTTACCGGCGGCGTAGTCATCAGCGAGGAAAAGGGCATGAAGCTTGAAAACGCCACTATCGAAGCCCTTGGCCGCGCTGAAAAAGTCACCGTCAACAAGGAGAACACCACCATCGTCAACGGCGCCGGAAGCAGCGAAGCCATCGCCTCACGAGTAGCCCAAATCAAGGCTCAGATTGAAGCAACCAAGAGCGACTATGACCGCGAAAAACTTCAGGAACGCCTCGCCAAACTGGCCGGCGGTGTAGCAGTGCTCCATATCGGCGCTCCCTCTGAAGTTGAAATGAAGGAGAAGAAGGACCGCGTTGACGACGCCCTGCATGCCACTCGTGCAGCCATCGCCGAAGGCATCGTGCCCGGCGGCGGTGTGGCATACATCCGCGCAACTGAAAAGCTTGACGGAGTCAAGGGCGCCAACGAGGACGAAACAACGGGTATCCTCATCGTGAAGCGCGCAATTGAAGAGCCCCTCCGCCAAATCGTCTTCAACGCCGGCGAGGAAGGCTCCGTGATTGTCAATAAAGTCAAGGAAGGCACCGGCGACTTCGGCTATAACGCCCGCACCGGCGCATTTGAAGACCTCTTCGCCGCCGGCGTCATTGACCCTGCCAAAGTTACCCGCGTAGCCCTGGAAAATGCCGCCTCTATTGCCGGAATGTTCCTCACTACTGAATGTGTCATCGCCGACAAGAAGGAAGATAACCCCGCCCCGATGCCCAACCCCGGCATGGGAGGCATGCCCGGCATGATGTAATCCCCGCCCAAACAAACAGCTAAAACAAGAGGCTGCGTCGAATCCGACCCAGCCCCTTGTTTTTTTTATAGCTATCAGGTAATAAATGCAAACGCCCGCAGAAAAATCCATCCAATGGCTTCCCGTTACTTGACAAGCATCTCGGTCAATTTTTTCACCAGAATTACATAAAATCAAAGATGGCTATCGGCATATTGCTCCTCTGAATAATCTGCAACGAGATTAGACAGAAGCACGAGTTCTATGTAATTCGGATCTGTTTCCGGAGTCTCATCATTAACCAAGGGGAGCAACTGTTCAACTCTATTTACCGCCCAATTATATTGGTTTTCATTTTCAATTTTAGTCATTTTCATCAGTTTAAATGGTTGAACAGTTTAGGATTTTTGGTAGTGGCGGCAGAGGTCGGTGAGGGAGCAGTTGAGGCAGTCGGGGCGGCGGGCTTTGCAGACGTAGCGGCCGTGGAGGATGAGCCAATGGTGGGCCTTGGGGATGATTTCCGGGGGGATATGGCTGACGAGTTCGCGCTCAGTCTGGAGCGGGGTTTTGCTGCCGGTGGTGAGGCCGAGGCGCTCGCTGACGCGGAAGACGTGAGTGTCCACAGCCATCGTCGGCTGATTCCAGATAACGGCAAGAATGACGTTGGCGGTCTTGCGCCCCACTCCCGGGAGCGACATCAGTTGGTCAATATCAGAGGGGACCTCGCCGCCGAATTCATCAACGAGCCGGCGCGCCATCCCTATGAGCGACTTGGTCTTATTATTAGGATAAGACACGGAGCGGATGAGTTCAAAGACCTGCTCCTCAGTGGCGGCGGCGAGAGCTTCTGCCGTTGGAAACGCCTTAAAGAGGGCGGGAGTTACCTGGTTAATCCGCTTGTCAGTGCATTGGGCCGAGAGGATAACCGCGCAAAGCAGCTCAAAAGGCGAGGAAAAATTCAGCTCGGTTTCAGCTACGGGCATAGCCTGCTGAAACCGAGCAATTATGGCGTCATAACGCTCTTGTAGGGTCATAGTTGGTTACTTTGCGGCAGAAGTAAACTCACGGAGGAAGCGGACGTCATTTTCAGAGAACATTCGCAGGTCCTTCACGCGATATTTGAGGTTGGTGATTCGTTCGATACCCATACCGAGGGCATAGCCGGTATATTTCTTGGAGTCGATTCCGCAGGCATCAAGCACGTTGGGGTCCACCATTCCGCAGCCAAGGATTTCAACCCATCCCGTCTGCTTGCAGAAGGCACAACCCTTGCCACCACAGATATTGCAGGAGATATCCATCTCGGCGCTCGGCTCGGTGAAGGGGAAGTAGCTCGGACGGAGGCGGATTTGCGTTTCAGGGCCAAACATTTCGCGGGCAAAGAAGAGCAGGGCCTGCTTGAGGTCAGCAAAGCTAACGTTTTCAGCCACATAGAGAGCTTCAACCTGATGGAAGAAGCAGTGGGCGCGAGCCGAGATTGCCTCATTGCGGTAAACGCGTCCGGGGCAGATGATGCGGATGGGGGGCTGAGCGTGTTCCATCACGCGAGTCTGAACGGACGAAGTGTGAGTGCGCAGGAGCACATCGCCCTGCTCCGGATCACGGCTCAGGAAGAAGGTGTCCTGCATATCGCGAGCGGGATGGTCAGCGGCAAAGTTGAGCGAGGAGAACACATGCCAGTCATCCTCAATTTCAGGACCTTCGGCAATGCTGAAACCCATGCGAGAGAAGATATCGATAATCTCCTGGCGCACAATGTTAAGCGGATGGCGCGTACCGATGGGCATCGGAGCCGGAGTGCGCGTAAGGTCCAGCGCATCGGCAGCGGCGCCGGCGGCCTGCTCGGCAGCCTGAGTCTTGAGGGTGTTTATGCGCTCCGTTGCAAAAGTTTTCAGCTCATTGAGTTTCTGTCCAAGCTCGCGTTTAAGCTCCGGAGCAACGGTACGGAAGTCATTCATCAGCAGAGAGATTGCGCCCTTTTTGCTGAGATATTTGATGCGAAGTTCCTCAACGGCGGCCTCATTCTGAGCCTCAGCTGCGGCAATCTCCGCCTTAAGTTGTTCAATTTTTTCAAGCATAACGATAAAAATTTACGCGCAAATTTACGAAAAATCTGCCACATTTCCTCATCTCCCCCCGATTTTTTTCACCGTCCCCGCCAAAACCCCTCAAAATCCCCCCTCTGATGATTGCAGGAGGCGGCGGATCGGAATCCGCCTTTCCATATGGATGAGTGAATATTAAAGGCCGGGCGTTGGGGCCCGGCCTTTTGGGTTTGGAGTGTCAGGGGAGGATTAGATTTCGGCGAGTGAGGGGTCGAGAATCTCGAGCATCTTGATGGCGCTGACGGGGATGCGGGTGCCGGGGCCGAAGATGGCTGCTACACCGGCGCGATAGAGGAAGTCATAGTCCTGAGCGGGGATAACGCCTCCGGCAGTTACCATGATATCTTCGCGGCCAAGTTTTTTGAGTTCTTCAATCACCTGGGGCACAAGGGTTTTGTGGCCGGCGGCGAGGGAGCTTACGCCGAGGATGTGAACGTCGTTTTCAACGGCCTGACGGGCAGCTTCAGCGGGGGTTTGGAACAGGGGGCCCATGTCAACGTCGAAGCCGCAGTCAGCATAGCCGGTGGCAACGACCTTGGCGCCACGGTCATGACCGTCCTGGCCCATCTTTGCAATCATGATTCGGGGCTGACGGCCTTCACGTTTGGCAAATTCTTCAGTGAGTTTGCGGGCGCGGGCAAATTCGGGGTCATTTTTGGTTTCTTCGGAGTACACGCCTGAAATCGTTTTGATTACTGCTTTGTAACGGCCTACGACGGCTTCGCAGGCATCAGATATTTCGCCGAGGGTGGCACGATGGCCGGCGGCCTTGACGGCGAGGTCAAGGAGGTTGCCCTGCTTGGTGCGCACACATTCGGTGATTGCTTCAAGGTCAGCTTTGACTTGGGCTTCATCGCGGTGGGCTTTGAGGTCGTTGAGTCGTTCAATCTGTTCCTTGCGGACCTGAGTATTGTCAATTTCGAGGATATCGATGGGGTCCTCGTGTTCGAGACGATACTTATTGATACCGACGATAGTCTGGCGGCCGGAGTCGATGCGTGCCTGAGTGCGTGCAGCGGCTTCCTCAATGCGGAGTTTGGGGAGTCCGGTTTCAATGGCTTTGGCCATGCCGCCGAGCTTTTCGATTTCTTGGATGTGGTCCCATGCGCGACGGGCAATCATATCGGTGAGGGCTTCAACATAGTAAGAGCCGCCCCAGGGGTCGATTTCCTTGGTGATGTATGTTTCTTCCTGGATGTAGATCTGAGTGTTGCGGGCAATGCGCGCGCTGAAGTCCGTCGGGAGGGCGATAGCTTCGTCGAGGGCGTTGGTGTGGAGCGACTGAGTGTGGCCAAGTGCGGCACCCATGGCTTCGATACATGTGCGGCCAACGTTATTGAAGGGGTCCTGCTCGGTGAGGCTCCATCCGGAAGTCTGGGAGTGAGTGCGCAGGGCCAGTGACTTGGGGTTCTTTGGGTTGAACTGCTTGACAATCTTGGCCCAGAGCATACGGGCGGCGCGCATCTTAGCGATTTCCATGAAGAAGTTCATGCCGATTGCCCAGAAGAAGCTGAGGCGGGGAGCGAAGGCGTCGATGTCCATTCCGGCGTTGACACCGGCGCGGAGATATTCAAGGCCGTCGGCCAGGGTGTAAGCCAACTCGATATCGGCAGTTGCACCGGCTTCCTGCATATGATAGCCGGAGATGGAGATTGAGTTGAACTTGGGCATGTTCTGCGAGGTGTATTCAAAGATGTCGGCAATGATACGCATTGAGAATTCCGGCGGGTAAATATAGGTGTTACGCACCATGAATTCCTTGAGGATGTCATTTTGAATTGTTCCGGCCATTTCTTCGAGTTTTGCACCCTGTTCGAGTCCGGCATTGATATAGAATGCGAGGACGGGGAGCACGGCGCCGTTCATGGTCATGGAGACAGACATCTTGTTGAGGGGGATACCGTCAAAGAGGACCTTCATGTCATCAAGGGAGCAGATGCTGACACCGGCCTTGCCGACGTCGCCGACAACGCGTTCATGGTCAGCGTCATAGCCACGGTGAGTTGCCAGGTCAAAGGCCACGGAGAGGCCCTTCTGACCGGAGGCGAGGTTGCGGCGATAGAATGCGTTAGATTCAGCGGCAGTGGAGAATCCGGCATACTGGCGGATGGTCCAGGGACGCATGGCATACATTCCGCTGTAAGGGCCGCGGAGGAAGGGAGGGAGACCAGCTACGTAGTCAAGATGTTCAAGGCCCTGGAGGTCTTCCTTAGTGTAGACGGGCTTGACGGAGATACGTTCCGGAGTGAGCCATTCTTCGGCGGCAGGGCATGCGGGAGCGTGCTGCTCAGGGGCAACAGCTTCCAATATGTTGATTTTACTGAAATCCGGTTTCATAGTTTATTTCAGGAGTTTAGCGTTAAAGGCGCGCAGAGTGTCAAGGACATTGCTGCGGACATGGATAAAGTTTTCAATGCCTTGCGCCTTGAGGTCATCAGTGCAGGCGGGAGCGCCGGCAACTACGAACTCGGCCTTGCCCTGGAGGAGTTTCCATGCCTCGGGGGCAAATTCGGCATATTCATCATCGCTGGAGCAGAGCACGACGATATCTGCTCCGGTGGCCAGAGCGGCGTCAACGCCATCCTTGACGGTGGGGAAGCCGTTATTGTCAATAATTTCATAGCCGGCACATCCAAAGAAGTTGCCGCTAAACTGCGAGCGGGCCAGACGCATAGCGAGGTTGCCGATAGTCAGCATGAAGACCTTGGGACGGTTTGCGGCATGCTCGGTTTGGAGGCGGAGCTGCTCAAAGTCAGAGGCCAGACGAGTAGCCGAGATTCCGGCGTTTTCGTCATGGTTACATCCGCATCCACATCCGCCATGGAGGTCCGTTTCAATCTTTTCAGCGGCAAATTCGTTGATGTTGGGATACTGGTTGGTTCCCAGAAGGATTTCCTTGCGACGGGCCATATCCGCATGGCGCTTCTGATTGCTTTCATTAACGGCGTCCTGAATCGTTCCAGCAGCGAGAGCGGCTGCAAATCCGCCCTGCTCCTCAATGGAGAGGAAGAGCTTCCATGCTTCCTGAGCGAGGCTTACGGTCAGAGTTTCAACATAGTAAGAACCGCCTGCGGGGTCAACAACCTTGTCGAGATGGCTCTCCTCCTTAAGCAGGAGCTGCTGATTGCGGGCAATGCGTTCGGAGAATTCATCCGGCTGCTTGAAGGGAACGTCGAAGGGCGTCACTGTGATTGAATCAACTCCGGCAAGCGCGGCGCTCATGGCCTCGGTTTGAGAGCGGAGGAGGTTGACGTGAGCGTCATAGATGGTCTGGTTATACTTGGAGGTAGTAGCGTGGGCCACCATCTTGCAGGCGTCGATTTCCGCCGGGCTGTATTGCTCAACGATTTGGGCCCAGAGCATGCGTGCGGCACGGAACTTGGCGAGCTCCATGAAATAGTTCGTGGAGATGCCCATGTCAAACTTGATTTTAGAGGCAACGAGGTCAGCGGGCACTCCGGCTTCAGTGAGCATAGTGAGCCACTGAGCGCCCCAACTCAGCGCATAGCCGAGTTCCTGGAAGATATAGGCGCCGCCATTGGTAAAGAGCTCGGAATCAACGCTCAACACACGCAGACCCTGCAGGGGGAGCGAGGCTTCAATGATGGCCTTGCCGCTTTCAACGGGGTCCAGGGGAGACTTGGAGCCATGTTTGAGCTCACGCTTCCAGGGATTGAACTTGACGCTGCCGCGGAATTCCTTGGCTGCTCCGGCGCTGACAACGTATTCGCTCAGGATAGAGGTCAGCTCAACGGCCTTGCGCATGCAGCAGCTCAGATTAATTTCAATCTTGGTGAGGTCAATATCCTTGAGGAAAGCGGCGAGGGCTTCAGCACTCACCTCGGCCATATGCCAGCCCAGGGAAGTGGCGCCGCGCTCAATAGCGTGATGAGCCTTAGCATTAGCTTCCTCGGGGGTAGAGGCGATTATTTCCTGACGGATGAGCCATTCGTTATTGCAGCGCGTGCCGCGAACGTAAGGGAACTCCCCGGGGAGGGAGTCAGTAGTGGTCAGCGAGGCGATATCCTCGCGGCGATACATCGGCTGTACGTTAAAACCTTCCGAGGTACGCCACACTAATTTTTTTTCAAAAGGCACCCCCTTGAGGTCAACATCGACCTTCTCGCGCCACTGCTCGGCGCTGACGGGAGGGAACATTTCAAAGAGTTTTTCCTTATTTTCTGCCATGATAATTAATATGGTTACATTCTATGCGCAAATTTACTACTTTTCCGTCAGATAACCGGTTAAAATTTGTTAAATTACCACTTAGAGGGCCGCTCACTGCGTTCGCTTAACAGTTTTGAGGGGGAAAAGAGGCGTTTTTTTACTGCTCACCGCGTTCGCTGAACTGTTTAGCGAACGCAGTGAGCGGCAATGGCGGCTGCAATTTCATTCATCGCCAAACAGTCTGCCCGGGTCAACTCCCGTCGCCTGGTGGAATACTCATTAAGAGCAACAACAAACAAACGCCCCCGGGCACATAACTCAAAGAGCTTGCCGCCGGGCTTATATCTTTCCGAAAATCCGCAATGCTGAACGAGAATAATTGAGGCGCCGGAATCGATTGCCCAATTGAGAACCTTACGCTCCTGCTCATGAATAAACGGAGAGCACAACACCCCACCCTGACGAATCACCTCATCCCACTCCTCAATTTTACTCTTGAATTCCGCCGCAGAATAACTTCTGCTATACCTGACTGCGCATTTAACAGGATGCTTCAATAATTCCGGATTACCGAATGAAAGCAACGTTTGATTACCAAATTCAACAGTATGCCGACTGACAAAATAATCAGGATTGAGCCTCCGGAGGCGGAAACGCCGGGGATTATCCCGGACATAACAGACAAAGGCGGCAGTTTGAGCCTTGCTAAAACTTATCTTATCATTAAACCCCTTGGCAAATTGAGGAGTACCAATACGCTGAGTGACAAGGCTTTTTAATTTTGCAACGACCATACCTACACTAACGGGTGACATCCTGACTTTTCTCAGGACCAAATGAACATGGTCAGGCATAATGACATAAGCCGGAATCTGAACTCCGGCAAACAGATCGGGCAATTCCCTGATTGCCCGGTCAATAACAATTCCTACGGGCGATAACGACACCGTTTCATCTGACAAGACTGACGAGAAAGGTCCGGCCAATTCCGCGGCGGCAAGCGTTAATAAGTAAGCACCCGGGCGACGATAATCGTGCCAGGATGCTCGCATAAGATAATCAGGAGATCGCCGCGTTGGCTTATTCATTGGAGGGGTCGGTGTACCAGCGGGAGTAGAAGAGGTAGTTTGAGGCGATGCGGCGGTTGATGGTTTTGGATTGTTCGGGGTCGACGTGTTTGACGAATTTTGCGGGGGCGCCGGCCCAGAGTTCGTTGGGTCCGATGACGGTTTTGGAGAGGACTACGGAGCCGGCGGCGACGATAGCGCCGGGGCCGACGACGGCATCGTCCATGACTACGGCTCCCATTCCAATGAGGGCCATTTCTTGGATTTTGCAGCCGTGGAGGGTTACGTTATGGCCAATGCTGACGTCATCAGCAATCTCTATGGTTGATTTTTCATAGAGGGTATGGAGGACGGAGCCGTCCTGGATGTTGACTCGGTTGCCGATGGTTATTGTGTTGACGTCGCCGCGAATGACGGTGTTGAACCATACGGAGCATTCGTCGCCGAGAGTAACGTCACCAATAATGGTGGCGTTCTCGGCAAGGAAGCAGTCACGTCCAAACTTGGGAGTGAAACCTCTGACGGGGATAATCAACGGCATAGGGGCTGGGTTTTAGCGGTGAGCCAGTCGCGCTGGTTTTGGTTTTCAAGGAGGGGGAGGAGGGTTTTGCGGACGTGCTCATGATAGTCATTGAGCCATTTGATTTCCTCGTCGGTCATGATTGAGAGGTCAAAGAGCTTGAGGTCGAAGGGGAAGAGAGTGAGGGTTTCAAACTGATAGAATTTGCCGAATTCTTCATTTGAGAGGTCAGAGGGAACACAGAGAATGAGGTTTTCACAGCGGATACCGTGGATTCCGGCGCGATAGATTCCGGGTTCGTTGGAGGTAATCATTCCGGGGCGGAGGCCGACGTTGACATGGTTGAGTCGGATTGATTGCGGTCCTTCATGAACGTTGAGGAAATGGCCTACTCCATGTCCGGTTCCGTGGAGATAAGTGAGACCGTTTTTCCAGAGGAATTGTCGGGCGAGGGCATCGAGTTGGTCGCCGCGTGTTCCTTCAGGGAAGATAGCCGTAGCGAGGGCAATGTGTCCTTTCATGACGAGTGTGAAGTCACGGCGTTCCTGCGGGGTCGGTTCACCGAGGGCCACGGTACGGGTAATGTCCGTGGTGCCGTCAAAATATTGAGCGCCGGAGTCAACGAGGAGGAGTCCTTCAGGCTTGATTTCAGAGGATGATTCCTCAGTGGCTGAATAGTGAACAATGGCTCCGTGGGGGCCATAGCCGGCAATCATTTCAAAGGAATCGTCGACATAAAGGGCACCCTGAGAGCGATAAAGAGTCCCGAGGCGGGCCATATCGAGCTCGGTGAGTGATTCGCCGGCTTGGAGACGGCGTTCCACTTCCATGAAGAGCTTGACGAGGGCTACGCCATCGCGTGCCATAGCATTCTTGACTCCGGCAATCTGGACGTCGTTTTTGACGGCCTTGGGGAGGGCTACGACAGAAGCACCCTCTACAGCGTGGGCACCGAGGACAGCGCTGAGAGTGTCAGCAGTGCGTTCGGGTTCGATGTAGACGCGGTCTGACTTTGGGAGCAGGGCCAGGAAGCGGCTAACGGAGTCATAAGGAGCGACATCGACGGCGGCATCGGCCAGATAGGCGCGCACTTTATCGTCCACCTTCGCTTCATCCGTAAAGAGGACCTTACGGCCGGGGCTCAGATAGAGGAAAGCGGTTGCTACGGGGTTACAGTTGACGTCAGTAGAGCGGATATTGAGAATCCAGGCGATTTCATCGAGGGCGGAGATGAAGAGGGAGTCAGCCTTGGCATCGGCGGCCAGAGAGAGGACGCGATTGATTTTAGCTGAGGCAGATTCGCCGGCATATTTTTCATCATGGATGAAGATGGCGTCGTCAGGGAGCGAGGGGCGTCCGCTCCAGATTTTATCAATGGGGCTGAAAGTCGTTTCAAGGGTGATATCGGAGGCGGCGAGGGCGCTCTTGAGGCGGCGCACAGCAGCAAGGCTGAAGACCATGCCGTCTACTCCAACGGTAGAGCCGGCGGGGAGTTCGGCGCAGAGCCACTGTTCGATTGAGGGGGTTTCCGGGAGACCTTCCTTCATGAGTTCGATGCCGGTGTCGGCCAGCTGTTGTGCGGCCTGGAGGAAGTAACGGGAGTCAGTCCAGAGGAGGGCGCGGTCAGCGGTCACGACGAGAGTGCCGGCGGAACCGGTGAACCCGCTGAGCCATTGGCGCACCTGCCAGTGTTCGGCAAGGTATTCGCTCTGATGGGGGTCAGCCTGGGGGATAACTACTGCGGAGATTTCGCTCTGCTGCATAAGGGCGCGGAGCTGTTCGATGCGGGATTGTATGATAGTGCTCATGGTTTTTGAGGGGTTTTTCTGAGTTTTTTTCTGAGTTTTATAAGTTTTATAAGATTTATAAAATTTATAATTTTTGTTTATTGGAGTTGCTGCATTTCTACGAGGCGGGCGTAGGCGCCATTGAGAGCCATGAGTTCATCATGGGTTCCGCGCTCAATGATTTTTCCTTCGCTCATGACGCAGATAAGGTCAGCATTGCGGATGGTGCTGAGGCGATGGGCAATAACGAGGGTTGTACGGTTCTTCATCAGTCGGTCAAGAGCCTCCTGAACAAGGAATTCGCTTTCAGAATCAAGAGCGGATGTTGCCTCGTCGAGAATCAGGATGGGGGGATTCTTGAGGATTGCGCGGGCAATGCTGAGCCTCTGACGCTGTCCGCCGCTGAGACGGCAACCGCGGTCGCCGATGCCGGTTTGATACCCCTGCTCCATCTCGCAGATGAATTCATGGGCGTTGGCAATGCGGGCTGCGGCTTCGACTTCCTCCTGAGTAGCGGAGGGGACACCGAAGGTTATGTTATTGAAGACGGTATCGTTAAAGAGGATAGCTTCCTGGTTAACATTGCCCATGAAGCTGCGCAGATGTTCAACGGGGAGGTCACGGAGGTCATGGCCATCGACGGTAATAGAGCCGGCGGAGACGTCATAGAACCTGGGGAGAAGGTCAGCGAGGGTGGATTTTCCCGAGCCGCTCTGGCCGACGAGGGCCACTGTGGCCCCGGCGGGAATATCGATGGAGACGCCTTTGACGGCCTGAGTTGAGGCGCCATCATAAGCGAACTCAACGTCTTTATACTTGATTTCGCCGCGGAGATTGTCAATTTTCTTGGGCTTTTCAGGGTCCTTGATGGTGTTTTCGGCGGAGAGGATTCGGTCAATGCGCTCAAATGAGGCCATGCCACGGCGGATTGCGTAAGTGGCCTTGGAGATTTCCTTGACGGGGTTAATGATGCTATAGAAAATCACCAGGTAATAGATGAATTCGGAGGCATTAAATGAGCTGGAGCCATTGATGATGAGAGTGCCGCCAAACCAGAGGACAATTACGATGGTAATCGTGCCGAGGAACTCGCTCATTGGGTGAGCCAGGGCCTGGCGACGGAGCACACTGAGCTGCAGGTTGAACAGCCGCTGAGTATCGTTGCGGAAACGGCCTCGCACCTTATCTTCAGCGACGAAGGCCTTGATAATCCGCAGTCCGCCAAGGGTTTCCTCGATATTGCTGACAATTGCGCCGAGCTGGTTCTGCACCTCCATGGACTTGGCCTTGAGCTTGCGGCCGACGGCGCCCATGACCCAACCGGCAAGGGGGAGCAGAATGAGGACGAAGACCGTCAGTTGCCAGCTGACAATCAGCATCATAGTCAGGCAGGCAATGACCATCAGCGGGTTCTTGAAGAGGAGGTCGATTGACTGCATGATGCTGCTTTCAATTTCGTTGACGTCGCCGGTCATGCGGGCAATTACGTCGCCCTTGCGCTCATTGGTGAAGAAACCGATGGGGAGGCGGGTAATTTTGTCGTAGATGGTGTTACGGATGTCGCGGATAATGCCGGCGCGGATAGGAATCAGATAGTAGCTTCCAAGGTAAGTCGCGCCTACTTTCAGTGCGGTCATTACAATCAGGAGGGCACCAAGGAGGGCGAGAGTGGCAGACTGGCCATAGCGGAGGATGCTCTGCTGAGTGTAATAATAGAAATTATTCATGGCGGCCTCGCGGAGGTTATCCCAGGTCAACGGCATGAAATCATAATGCGCGGAGTTAATCTGGAAAAGCATCTCCAGGATGGGGATAATCAGCGCAAATGAGAACAGGGTCAGGAACGCGGCAAGGAGGTTGAAAACCACGTTCAGAACCATATACTTTTTATAGGGCGGTAAAAAACGCCTTAAGACCAAATAAAAATCTTTCATAACTGACTGCAAATTTAACAAAAAAAGCGAAGAAAAGCAAACAATTCGGGGAATAAGACCCCGTTTCCCAATATTTGTTAAAGCTGAGGCCGCATATCTCTGAGTGATTTTTGTGATGGAGTGAAGGAGCGATGGGGTTCCATCGTGACTGAGCGACAGCACAAAAAGCACCTGAGAGATGCGCTGATAAGCTAACTTTTTTATACCGTCACACTATAAAGTGTACCCTAACCAAGTTATATGAATTTAATAATTTGTAACTTAAAGAATCAACTTGGGCTATCAGACAGATTTGACATTTAAGCAGCGTAACTTTATTTCAGAGAATTTTCTTGGAATTTTCAAAACGAAGTCAAAGGCCAATCTATTAATTAATGGCAGGTGGGTTGTGGAACGAACCTTTTCATGGCTTGAATCATTCAGACGATTAAACAGAAATTACGAGCGGTTTCCTCACCCTGCAAAAGGTGTAGCGATGGCAGCATGTGCAATGTTTAAGTTACTATCGCCCCGGCCAATCGTCACGCAGCTGCGCCCGCTTGTTTCGGTCACGATGGAACCCCATCGCTCCCTCACTGCGCGAACACAGCTGCATAACGCTTGACCGCCTCAGCTTTAACAAATATTGGGAAACGGGGTCTTAATTTCAGCATGGCGAGGCAACATTTTTTTGAGTGGATGCGTTTTTTTGATATGGAAAATGAAATTAAGATTGAGGAGCATCCGTTTGAGGCTTACGTTCCGCGCCAGGCGCGGGTGCTGATAATGGGCACTTTTCCGCCGCAGGAAAAGCGCTGGGCCATGCGGTTTTATTATCCTAACCGGACCAACGATTTCTGGCCTATGATGGGCGAAATTTTCTTTAATGACCGCGAGGCCTTGATTGACCGCGAGCACAAAACCTTCCGCCTGGAGAAAATCAAGGAACTGCTTGAGCGGGAGGGGATTGCGCTGAGCGATACGGGCTATCAGGTCAGGCGACTGAAGAACAATGCGTCAGATAAATTCCTGGAGATAGTCGAGCCGGTTAATCTCGAGGCGCTTCTTGCGCGGATGCCCCGGCTGGAATCCATAGCGACCACCGGAGAGAAGGCAGCGCAGGTTATAGCGGCGCTGACTGGGACGGAAGTCCCGAAAATGGGAGATTACGTAACGGGGCATAACGGACTGAAAATATGGAGAATGCCCTCAACGAGCCGGGCTTATCCCCTACCCCTTCAGGAAAAGGCGGCCTATTACAGGCGGTTATTCGCGGATTGAGGCCACTGCGGCCAACCGGGGGCGCAACTCGGCAATCAGGTCAGCGGGAGCGCGGAGAGTCAGGGTGCAGGTATTGTCAAACTCGCGGCTGAGGATGGTAATGTCCGGATGCTTAACGAGCTGCATGACGGAGTTCATTGCCGGATAAGAGAACATCAGGGTCAGTTCCTCCAGGCGGCGGAGCTTGATGATTTGTGCCTCGTCAAGACAGAGGGAGGCGCTCTCCTTATAGGCGGCGATGAGTCCGGGAGTGCCGAGTTTGATTCCGCCGAAATAGCGCACGACGGCAACGACTACATTACGCAGGGAACGGGAATTTATTTGCCCGAGGATAGGTTTTCCGGCGGTTCCGGAGGGCTCGCCGTTATCATTGGAATAGACATGAGGATCCTCAAGCCCGATGACCCAGGCCCAGCAGACATGGCGGGCGTCATAATACTCCTTCTGCAGGGCGGCGACAAAGGCCTTCGCCTCCTCAATGGTCTCCACGGGAGCGGCAAAGGCAAGGAATCGGCTCATCTTTTCAGTGAACTTGGCCTTAGCGGGGGCGGCGATGGTCAGGTAAGAGTCAGCCATTACATCCTGGAGGCGCGGCGATAAAGCACCAGCGCAATTATGGCGTAAACGAAATTAGGAATCCACATTGCCACCATCGGCGAGGTCATCCCCGTGACGGCAAAGGTCTGAGTGAGGGTCATGAAGAGAATGTAAGTGAAGCTGAGCACGAGGCCGATGCCTATGTTGACACCCATTCCGCCCTTGACCTTGCGGGAGGAGAGGCTCACTCCGATGATAGTCAGGATAAAAGCGGCGGCACATGCGGCATAGCGGCGATGATATTCAATTTCAAACTGGCGCACGTTGGCCACTCCCCGCTGGCTCTGACGCTCAATGTAGCGGGCGAGTTCGGGGGTGGTCATCGCTTCATGGTCGCTGGTGGAGATGACGATGTCTTGCGGCTGAATGGGGACTATGGTGTCCAGCTCCATTCCGGAGTTAATCACTTCGCGTTCATCGCCAAACTTGCGTTCCACATAATTTCTGAGGCGCCAGGAGTAGCCTCCGCGCCATTCGGCCGAGCCGGCAGTCAGGCGAGAGGTCAGTCGCGTTCCGTCGAAGCTGTCGAGGCTGAAACGGGTGCCGCGATTGCTGAGAGTATTGAAATCGCCGAAGTAAGCAACGCAATCCTTGCTGATTTTGAGCTGTGCATTTGAAGTTGCGTTGATTCGCTTATCCTTGACGTAAGTGTTCATGAAATTGCGCATCCTGACGTTGCCCGGCGGAATAACATAAGCCGAGAGGACGAAGGTCACGGCGGCGATGACGGCGGCAGAGAAGAGATAAGGGCGCATCATTCGCCGATAGCTCATGCCGGTTGAGAGCATTGCGATGATTTCAGAGTTTCCGGCGAGCTTGGAGGTGAAGAAAATGACTGATATAAAGACAAAGAGCGGACTGAACTGATTAGCGAAATAAGGGAGAAAATTCATGAAATAATCAAAAATAATCTCCTTCATGGGCGCTTTCTGGAATGCTTCCATCTTCTCATTGATGTCAAACATCACGGTGATGGCGAGAATCAGCGCCAACGCAAAGCAGTAAGTTCCGAGGAACTTCTTTGTTATGTAGCGGTCAAGAATCACAGCCGACGGGTTACCTCCTGAACCTTCCATGCCTTCCATTGGGCAAAGTCGCCGGCAAGGATGTGCTCGCGTGCCTGACGGACAAGGCTCAGATAGAAAGCGAGATTATGGATTGAGGCAATCTGCATTGCAAGGATTTCCTGGGCCATGAAGAGATGGCGGAGATAGGCCTTAGAGTAGAGGCGGTCCACTTCAGCAGCGCCGTCTTCCTGAATCGGAGAGAAGTCATTGGCCCACTTCTTGTTACGCATGTTCATGATTCCATGGTCAGTGAAGAGCATGCCGTTGCGGCCATTGCGCGTAGGCATGACGCAGTCCATCATGTCCACACCGCGGTCAATCGCCTCGAGGATGTTGGCGGGGGTGCCTACCCCCATCAGATAGCGCGGGCGGTCAGCGGGGAGGATTTCGTTGACCACTTCAATCATTTCATACATGACCTCCGTCGGTTCGCCGACGGCCAGGCCGCCGATGGCGTTACCCTCAGCACCGAGTTCGGCCACCTCAGAGGCAGCGCGGCGGCGCAGGTCAGGGAACGTACAGCCCTGAACGATAGGGAAAAACGTCTGAGAATGGCCATAGAGCGGCTCGGTTTCGCGGAAGTGGTTCCATCCGCGTTTGAGCCATCGCATGGTGAGGTCAAGGCTCTTGGCGGCATATTGGCGTGAGCTCTGACCGGGCGGACATTCATCAAGGGCCATCATGATGTCAGAGCCGATAATGCGCTGAATGTCAACGACGTTTTCAGGCGTAAAGAGATGCTTGGAGCCATCAATATGGCTTCTGAAATGTGCGCCCTCCTCCGTCAGTTTGCGGTTATCAGAGAGGGAAAAGACCTGAAATCCGCCGGAGTCGGTCAAAATCGGGCCGTCCCAGCCGTTAAACTTATGCAATCCGCCGGCGGCGCGGAGGGTCTCCAATCCGGGGCGGAGATAAAGATGGTAAGTATTACCCAGAATAATCTGAGCCTTCACCTCCTGTTTCATTTCGCGGATATGGACAGCCTTAATCGCACCCACAGTGCCTACGGGCATAAAGATGGGCGTCTCAATCAGGCCATGGTCAGTTTGAATCAGACCGGCCCGGGCATCAGTCCCGGGTGCGTTAGCTTGGAGGGTAAATTGCATTCGTTCAAAAATTTTTGAAAAACGCCGGAGACCATTAACAGGCTTCCGGCGCTAATTATCATAAGGGAGGGTGAACAGTGGGGGTCGAACCCACGACCTTCGGAACCACAATCCGACGCTCTAACCAACTGAGCTATGCTCACCATGTTTGTCCTTTAACGGTGCAAAGTTACGGCGATTTTTTGAGATATGCAAATTTTTTTGCAATTTTTTTAAAAAAATCAGAGACCTCCGGGTTCTCAGAGTTCTCTGATTTTTTCATTTAGAGAGAGAGGGCCTTGATGGCGTCGGCGGTCAGGAAGCGGTAAAGGTCTTGAGCGCTGACGGTGATTTCAATGATTCCGCTTGAGTATGGGGCAATTTCATAGGGCTGATAGACAAAGATGAAGTCATTTTCAGTAATCTGGAAGTTGCCGTAGGACTGAATCGGGGCATCAAAGAGAACTCCTTCCTGGGGATACTGTTCGGCAGCGGCGGCGGAGATAATGCTGAGAATGCCCTTTTCGTTTCCGGGGAGGAAGACATTTTCAGCCGTGAGGAGCTGATGGTTCTTGATTGAGTAGTTCAGGAAGAGGCGGCCTCTCATTCCGTGGGCGGCGCCATAATAATAGACTTCATGGTTGACGCCGATAACGAGGAGGTCAGGGGTGAGCAGGGTCACTTCGCTCTTGACGTTATTGATATTTACCCGGTCTTCATCATTGGCCGTCAGGTAAGGAACAGTTTCAAAGGGGAGGCGGACCGTATCGTCGGCGGCGATGAGGTTATTGAGGCCGGAGCGGAGATAGCCCTTAGAGGCTTTGTCAAAGTCGACGCCCTGGACTCCAAAGGTGATTTCCATCAGTGAATCCTTGAGTGCGTCAAAGTCCTGCTTGCCGATTTTAGAGGGCCAGACGACGGAGTATTTTGCGGCACAATAGACTGAGTCGCCATAATAGTCAGGGACGAGATAGCCAACGGAGTCAGCGCGGGTTTCAAACTCGATGGTGTCGGCATTGGCGCCGCCGGAGCATGACTGAAAAGCAGAGGCGGTCAGCGCCAGAAAAGCTGCGGGGAGCAGAAGGTTACGAATTTTCATTTTGGGGATGAATTTTGGTTATAATTAAAAATCGAAAGGGTTTGTCGTTAAGATGGATTATGAATCGCGCCGGGCGCTCATCAATGGTTTTAATCTCGCGGGCGGCGACGCGGAGTTCGGGGCGCGGGGCGGCGTCAGTGTCCTCGTCAGCGATGACGGGAATCAGAGTGAGCGAGCCGTCGGCACTGACGCGCACCCTGTGGGGCCAGACGGCGGCGATGGCCTCCGGGGTCAGCGCATATTTATAATAGAGCGTGACCATTATCAGGGGGAGAATCAGGCACACCAAAACCGGGATAACCACCCAAAGGCGGAAATCACCGGTTTTGAAAGCCGCGAATGAGAGTCCGACAAGGGGGATGAGAAGCATCCATCCGCGGGTGAGGAGCCATTCTTCCGCCACCAGGCGCATGTAAGCGCCCGAGGTGACAGACTGGACTTCATCAGATATGGAAGAAGGGCTTAAACGTCGGTGCATCTTTCATCAGGGTGTTGACTTTGCCCACTTGCGAGCCATCAGTGGTGAGCTGCAGGGTCTGCTGAGGGGAGCCGGGGGCGAGTTTGGCCTCGCGGAGGTCCACCCAGACCACACTGGGGCTCTGAGTGAGCTGGAAGTAGTAAGTCATTTCGGTTTGGTCACAGAGGGTGCTCCATTGGGTCGTTGAAATTTCCGGGCGTCCGGGAACGGTGATGCCCATCGGGACGGCACAGTTGCGGGTGATTCCAAAGACAGCGGCCAGGGCGCGGGTATGGTCAAGAGTGTCAGGGAGCACGGAGCGATAAAAAGAGGCGCGGGCAAAGCGGTCAGTCGAGCGGTTAGTGCCGGGGAGCATGTTCATTCCGCCAACTTCCTTCCAGTAGTCGTTGACGGCGAGCATCTGGTCATAGAATGGCGCATTGGTCAGGACATTGTATTCTTTGCCGACGTGGGTTTGGAGCACTCCGTCTTTATATTCAATGACGGCGCAGTTGCCGGTAGAGTCAGAGAGGGCCATATGGAGAGTAGCGGCGGAGCCGTCGGCCATTGCGGGGGCATCGAGATAGAAGAGGTCCTTGGCCGAGGCGGTCATTGCTTCTTCCACAGTTGCGAAGTTATCGAGGTAATAGAGGGGCCATACGCTGGTCGACATTTTCTTGCGATGTTCCTGTCCGTCAGGGAGGGAATAGACGGAGCCGGGAAGATAGAGCACATTGACGGCGAGGCCTTTTTCGTTCAGACCTTCGGCCACTCCCATGTCATAACTGATAGCGCAGACGGAGCCATATTTAGAGGTCCAGGTGAGGTTTTCGGCGGGATTATCGTAGCTTTCATGGACTTCGCCGCGGGGGAAAGTGCGGAGAGCCGTAGGGATAGGAGTACGCCAGTCGAGTGTACGACCCGTAGCCACTGCATATTTTCCGGCGTAACAAACACGGGTGCAAGCCTGGGCATACTCGGCGCCGCAGACCGTTGCAAAGGCCAAAGCGGCAAGTAAAAGTGTCTTCTTCATAAATAAAAGTTGAGTTAAGTGTTTTCTTCTCAAACACCAGAACCGCAAAGAATGTTCATTCTTAATACTAAATACTAAATACAAAGTACAAAGTAAATTAAAAATACTAAATACAAAGTAAATTAAAAATACTAAATACAAAGTACAAAGTACAAAGTAAATTAAAAATACTAAATACAACGTACAAAGTACAGAGCACTAAACACTAAACAGTCAGCGGTGGCGGCGGATCGGAATCCGCCTTTCCATAAATTATTTTGTATTTAGTATTTTGTATTTCTCATTTATTTTGTATTTTTCATTTAATTAGCCCCATCTGAGGGCGTTGACGTCGTTGGTCAAGGAGATAAACTGTTCGACGGTCAATTGCTCGGGGCGCATTCCGGCCAGGGGGTGAGAGGCGGGAAAGTCAGGGGCGATGGCGCGGATGGAGTTTCGGATAGTCTTGCGGCGTTGGCCAAAGGTGGTCTTGACGACTTTCTTGAAGAGGTCCGGGTCACATCCGGGGTCGACACGCTGATTGCGCGTGAGCTTGATTACTCCGCTCTTGACCTTGGGCGGGGGATTGAAGACTCCTTCGCTGACGGTGAAGAGATATTCAACGTCGTACCACATCTGCAGGAGCACGGAGAGGATTCCGCGGGCCTTGGTGCCGGGAATGGCGGCCAGGCGCTCGGCCACTTCGCGCTGGAGCATTCCGGAGCAGAGGGGGATTTGCTCGCGGAAGTCGAGGATATGGAAGAAAATCTGCGACGAGATATTATAGGGGTAGTTACCGATTACGGCAAATTCAGCGTCGCCCATGACTTCGCGCAGGCTGAGGCGAAGGAAGTCGGCCTCGACGATGCGGTCTTCGTCGGCCAACTTGGGGAAGTTGGCGCGGAGATATTCAACGCTTTCCGAGTCGAGCTCCACGACCTTCACGTTGCGCCCGTGGGCAAGGAGAAATTGAGTGAGCACCCCCATTCCCGGGCCCACTTCCAGCACCGGGAGCTCCGGGGCGGAATCAAGGGTGCGGGCAATGCGCTCGGCAACGTTCAGATCAGTCAGAAAGTGCTGACCCAGAGCCTTTTTGGGCTTAACTTTAGCGGGGCTCATAGGCGCTCAAGAACGTTACGGATTTTATCGTAAGTAGTGATTCTGGTGGGCACCAGGGGCAGGCGCAGTTCGTTTTCAATATAGCCCATTGCATGGAGCAGACACTTGACTCCGGCAGGGTTACCGTCAACAAAGAGCAGCGAGAAGAGCTCCGTAAACTTATGATGGATGAGCAGGGCATTGGCAAAATCACCTTCAAGGGCAAGGCGGACCATACGGCTGAATTCCTTGGGGAACGCGTTGCCAATCACGGAAATAACGCCGACGGCACCGAGAGTAATCAGCGGGAATGTGATGCCGTCGTCGCCGGAAATCACCATAAAGTCGACGGGCTTGCGCTTGATAATGTCGTCAATCTGAGTGAAGTTGCCGCTCGCTTCCTTGACGGCGATAATCTTGTCAGGGAAATCAAAGGCGAGGCGGAGGGTTGTTTCAGCCGTCATGTTCACTCCGGTACGGCCCGGGACGTTATAGAGCACAATGGGCACCGGCGAGGCCTGGGCAATCGCCGCATAATGCTGATAGATACCTTCTTGCGACGGCTTATTATAATAGGGGACGACGGAGAGGATTGCGGAATAGGCGCTGAGGTCAGTCAGGCGCAATTCTTCAACGACTCCCATCGTGTTGTTTCCGCCGAGTCCAAGCACCAGGGGCACGCGGCCATTGACCCTCTGGGCAACGAAATCGCGAACCTGGCGGCGTTCATCGGCCGTCAAAGTTGGCGTTTCAGCCGTAGTGCCCAGAACGACGATGAAGTCAATTCCTGAGCGAATCTGATGTTCAACCAGGCGTGCAAGAGCCTGAAAATCGATTGTCTTGTCTTCTTTAAAGGGAGTAATCAAGGCAACTCCCATGCCTTTTAAATTCACACGCGCCATAAATCAGTTTTTGGTGCCTAATTCACGAATTCCACCCGTAGTGGTATCAAAAATCACATAGGCCGGATTCTTTTTATCAGTAAAAATCGAGGGGTCGAGACCATAGATTACTCCCGCCTGAGCAAAGCTGAAATCGAGCCGGGCAAAGGGGCGGTTTTTAAACGTAATCTCGGCCTGAGCCGCTCCGGGAATGCAGTAAGCGATTCCCCCTTTTGGAAATTTCTTTGTTTCGCCTTTATCATTGAGGGGCATTTTGCCGCGGTCAGTGACGTTGACGTTGAGATAGACGGGGACGCCGCTCAAATCGTCGGCCTCAACGAATCCCTTGACGGGGTTAAGGCGGGCAATGACCATGTCAGCTTCGCCGTCGGCTCCGGGGGTGACGGTCAAAGTGGTTTGCTCGGTGCGCTTGACCGTGGTTCCCAGAAACATGGCGGTCAGGGCTTCTTCCTGAGCATTAAGATTTTCAAGGATGAGCTTCAGGGCGGCTCCGTCAGGCATCTGGTCAGCCTGGCCGGTCAGATAGTCCTGGCGGCTCTGGCGCAGCTCCATGATTCGGGCGGCGGCCAGCGAGGCCCGCTTGGCCAGCGAGGAGCTTTGAATCATATCTTCCGACATTGCATAGCGGGCAGCCGTCGCGTCTGATTCAGAGAGGGTTCGGCGGCTCATTTCCGGGGTCTCCGCCGCCGCGGGTTCTTCAATTTCAGTGCCCAGAGCCAGGGGGAGACCCTGAGAGTTGACCATCAGGAAGACCGAGGCGCCTGACTTGAACTGCATGAGCCAGGTTTCATCGCCCGTCTGCGGGACTCCGACGGGAGTCACCGTGGCGCCGGTCAGCACCCACGTCGACGAGGGCTTGGAGATGGCTTCCTTGGCGGCCTGAGTGCCGAGATAGCGCTCGGCATATTGATAAAACTCGCCCGGGGTCTTGACCGTCCCTTCGGCGCTGAGGCTCACCTGCAGGGCGGTTTGCGGCAGGGAGTAGACAATGCCGAAGTCATTGGCCTTTGAGGCGGAAAGCTTGGTTACCTGCTGGGCGGAGCCGCTGAGGGCGACCGCAGAAAGGAGGATTGACGTCAGGAGCTTTTTCATACGTTGAGAGTGAGTTTAAAGGCGCGCCCGATGTTGGCGGCAATATCGCCGGCGGTCACGCCATATTGACCCTGAGTTTCGGCGGCCAGGTCGCCGGCCACACCATGGATATAGACTCCGCAGAGGGCGGCGACTTCCGGGCGATAGCCTTGGGCCATCAGTGCCGTGATGACTCCGGTCAGGACGTCGCCCGAGCCGGGAGTGGCCATGGCCGGATTGCCCGACGAGTTGAAATAGAGGCGGCCGTCAGGGCGCACGATGGTGGTGTAGCGGCCCTTGAGCACAATGAGAACGTTATGATAGCGGGCCATTTCAATAGCCTTGACCAGGCGGGCCTCAGAGTTAGGCTGCTGGCCGAAGATGCGGTCAAATTCGCCCGCATGAGGGGTGAGGACCGATTGCGGCGGAAGCCGATGGAGGAGGCTCTGGCGCTTGGCGATACAGTTGAGGGCGTCGGCGTCGATAATCACGGGTTCGTTGCGCCCGGTCAGGAATTGCTCGAGGGCGTCGACTGTGGCGTCGGCGGTGCCGATACCGGGGCCGATGCCTACTGTTGAGTATGAGTGTGGCAGGCGGATGCTGCTGATGTGGATATCGCTGTTGGAGGCCACGAACATTGCCTCGGGGGTCGAGCTCTGAAGGATTTCATAGCCACAGCGGGGGGAATAGACCGTCACCTTCCCTACCCCGGCGCGCAGAGCGCCCCGGGCGGCAAGAACGGCCGCGCCCATCATCCCGTAACTGCCGGCAACGAGCAGGGCTGAGCCGAAGTCATCTTTGGAGCAGAAGTCGGGGCGCTGGCGCAGCAGGCGGCGCACATCGTTGCGCTCGACGAGATAGAACGGAGCCGTAGTCTTGCGGATTTCACTCGAGCTGAGCCCGATGTCCATGACTTTCCAGCGGCCTACGACCTCATCATTTTCAGCCATGAAGAAGCTCAGGTGAGGGAACTGAACGGCGAGGGTCAAATCAGCGTGCATCATGTTCCGATGGATGGCGTTGGGATTCCAGTCGCCAAAGAGGCCGGAGGGGATGTCGATACTGATAACGAAGGCGCGGGAATCGTCAATATACTTGACCAGCTCGCGGAAACCGCCGCTGAGAGCCTCGCGGAGCCCCGTGCCGAAGAGGCCGTCGATGACGATATGGTTCGGCGAGAGATGAGGGCGATTGAATTGCTTGATGACCTCCGTAAAGATGGCATCAGGGGCGGCCTCAAGAAGCAGGTCGCGGCAGATGCGACACTCGGCATTGAGCTTGTCGCCGCCGATATTAAAGAGGAAAACTTCCGGCTGCAGGCCCTGCTGATAAAGGATGCGGGCCGTAGCGAGGGCGTCGGCGCCGTTATTTCCGGGACCCGCAAATATAGCTATCCGCGACTGGGCAGAGAGGAGGCTGACAACCTCGGCGGCGACACTCTCGGCCACCCGCTCGATGAGTTGAAGCGAGGTTATTCCTTCGTTTTCAACCGTTGCGCGGTCGATTTTATTGATTTGGTCAGTGGTAAAGATTTTCATTGCAGATAGTTATATGTTTTTATCAACAGGACGAAGTACCGGCAGGTGCCAGCCGAATTTGAGTGCCATCATTCGGATTGAGATGCACGAAATCATGCAGGCAAAGGCCGAAAGCTCTGCTGACCACCCCATCAACCCTACTCCCCAGTAAGCCACACCCCCAAGGAGCGAGGCCATGGCATAGATATCCTTGCGGAAAATCAGGGGCTCCTCGTTAATGAGGATGTCGCGGAGAACTCCGCCAAAGGCGCCCGTCACCAAGCCCATGGCTATGGCTATACCCATCGGGTGGCAGTCTGCCAGCGCCTTCTCAATGCCGATGACGGTAAACATTGCAAGGCCGATGGCATCAAACACGAGCAGCGCTCGCTCGCGCCTGACAAGTATCGCGCTGAACACGATGACGACGACCATCGACAAGGCCGTACCTATAAAATAGCTGAGAAACATCTTCATGCTCGAAACCCAAAAAACCGGATTTCCAAGCATCATATCGCGGAGAGTGCCCCCGCCAAGGGCCGTCACCAGCCCGACAATGTAGGCCCCGAACCAGTCGAAGCGCTTCAGGGCGGCAAGGCGAATCCCCGAGATGGCCGCGGCTACCGCCCCGATCATCTCTATTATATATAGGAATGTTTCTTCAGCGGGAACAACCATCAGAGCTTGATTTTTTCAACGCGGCGCACATGGCGGCCGCCTTCAAAGTCTGAATTGAGGAAGACGTTGACAATCTCCAGGGCCTTCTCCGCGGGAATGAATCGCGCCGGAAGAACCAGGCAGTTCGCATCATTGTGAGCGCGGGCAAGCTGAGCCAATTCCGGCTCCCAGCAGATGGCCGCGCGAACGCCCTGATGCTTATTGAGGGTCATCGCTATTCCGTTGCCGCTGCCACAGATGCCAATGGCCGGATAAACTTCGCCCCCTTCAAGGGCCGACGCACATGGATGAGCAAAGTCAGGATAATCACATGACTCTGCCGAATAGGTACCGAAGTCCTTGACCTCAATTCCTTTTTCTTCAAGCATTTTGATAACCAGGGCTTTAAGTTCAAAGCCGGCATGGTCAGAACAGATTCCGAGTTTCATACGGGTGCAAATTTACGAAAATAAATGAAAAATACAAAGCAAATTAAAAATGAAAAATGAAAAATGAAGAATCCCGATGGAACGAGGGTGTTGATTTCGCAAAAGCCTCCGGGCTTCGTGGCGCCCTCGCCACGGTGGCGCGCAAGCGCCATAAAAGCACCATAAACATAGACGGAAACAGTGGAGCTGGCGCTCCATCGTGGCGGGG
>JAAVCG010000037.1 GCA_014802435.1 Bacteroides sp.
CTGGCTCTTTGGATGGCTCTTCAAGACGCGCACCATCACTCGGATTGAGGGCGCCCTTCTTGTCGCCGGCTATGTTGCTTATATCCTGGCGCTGCTGCTCTAAGATTTATAAGATTTATAAGGGGCGGGATTCCGATGTGGAATCCCGCCCCTTACGTTTTGAGTGGAAGTTAGTTTAGAATTTGAAGCCGGCGGAGATTACCAGGTTGTTATGGTTGGTCTTGATTGAGCCGGAGGGGCTTGAGAGGGCATTGTTAGCGAGTCGGTAGCCATCATCAGCAGAGGGGAATGAGCTGTAGGCATACCAACGGCTGTTTTGGTCAGAGTAGACATAGGCAGCATCGAGATAGAAACCGCCTGTGCGGAAACCGAGGCCTACGGAGATTGAGTTGCGGTCGCCCTTGAATTCGGCCATAGACTGAGTGCCGGTGGTGTAGAGATAATCCATTCCGGTGCGGGCTGATTCCTTAGAGGCGGCGCTGCGGTAGTTATAGCCGGCGCGGATGCTCCATGCGGGAGAGACGCGGAATTCAGCACCGAGGCGGAACTCATTAGAGGGCTGATAGTATTGCTTGATGTCGTTAGAGATGTCGGTAAGTTTGCCCAAATCGTCGGAGAAAGACATGTCGGGATACGCCTCGTAGACATAGTCAGCAGAGATGATGAAACGACCGCCGAGCACTCCGGCTGCGCTGACCATCAGTCGCCAGGGAGATTTGAATTTCATGTCCCAGTAGCCGTTGCCGGTCGTCGCATAGGGGTTATCGTCAACCATAGAGTCGAGGGTATAGTAGCCGTCATTTTCAATCTGTCCGAGGCCATAATCAACCCAGGCGTTGGTTGAGTAGCTGAGGTTATACCATGTGGGCGTATGCACGGCCAGACCGAGGCGGAATTCATTGATAGGCTTGAAGATAAGGCCTAACTTGAGATTGAAGCCGCTTCCGCTGACCGACTGTGAGTTTTCAATACCCCATTCAGCCTTTCCGGTGGTGAGATCCGTTGTTTGGGAAGACTCCGGAACGAGGGCATTCTCAATGATTTCGTCATAGTAAGAAGAGAGCCGGTAATTGATGTCGCGGATACCGAGTCCAATACCCCAATAGACGATATTTGAGAAGTTGCCGCCAAAGTTGATTGAGTATTCGTCAACGTAGCCTTGCTCTCGGACTTCAACCGAGGCGTCGCCAAACGAGCCGGGCTGGAAGAGGCCTACATAACCATCGCCATCGCCGTCAGGGTTAGGATTGATGAGGAAAGAATTATAAGCGAGGGCAGAAATCCAGGGGACATTGCTCTGGAAGAAGGGGTCATAATTCTCGTCGCCCCAAAGGTCTTCCTTAGCGTAATTTCCGGAGAAAGAAGCAACATAATTGCTCCAGGAGGTCTGGATAGAGGGGAAATATCCGCGATAACGGCGGTCAAAGGAGTTCAGACGGTTATAAGTGGCACCCCAAGCGAAGTAAGGCATGATTGAGGAGTTGAGGCGCATGGAGCCGGCATAACCGAAGTTATTACAGGCGGCTGAGGTGCGGGAATTGCGCATGGGGCTTGAGCCGGTATCCTCCATCTTGGAGTTATGGAAGTCAATGTCGAGAGTAGCCCCGAACTCGCTGCTGCGGTAAACGCCGAGACCGGCGGGGTTTTGGGTGAGAGTAGAGAGGTCGCCACCCAGAGCGCCAAAAGCGCCACCCATGGAGACATAACGCGCAGTGCCGCGGAGTTGGGATTCAGAAGCGGTGAAGGCATCCATCGCGCTCTGGGCGTTCATGCCCAGAGCCGATGCGACGCTAAAAGCTATAATCAGAGTTTTTTTCATCGTTATTGTCAAGTCAAATAAATCAAATAATTGAACGGGAGAGAGTGAGAATTAATGGCGTCCGCCACGGCCACCACCGCCGCCGGAAGAGCGACCACCACCGCCAAAGCTGCCGCCGGAAGAGCGACCGCCGCTATAGCTTGAAGAGCCGGAGCCATAACTGCTGCGGGAAGAGGAGGATGAGGAGGATGAGCCATAGCTTGAGCGGGAAGAAGAAGAGGAGGATGAGCGGCCTGAAGAGGCGCGGCCGGAGGAAGAGGAGGATGAGCCGGAGTTATAGGTGCGTCCGGAGTTGCGGTTAGATGAAGAAGAAGTGGCCGTGCCGCGATTAGTCGAGGTTGATGAGCCGCGGTTAACAGTGCCTACAGACGACTGTCCGGGGCGGGTTTGCTGCGAGGGATTGTAGCCTCCGCGAGCTGAAGTTGAGCGCGAACCGCGACCGGTAGAAGCAGCTGAAGTGGAAGAGCTTCCGGCTGAAGAGGGACGACTGCCGACATTGCCGTTAGAGGCCTGGGGAGTACGTCCGCCGCGGGCAGAGTTATTGCGGCTGAGAGTACCGTTCTGAGTGGGGCGCTGAGGGTTGCGGTTAGCGGCTACAGAGCCATATCCGGGACGTGCGGAGGGGCGAGAAGCACCGGGACCGGCGGGACGGGGAGGATTGTAGCCCCAGTTATTGCCGGGATAGTTGGGATGATGGTGACCGCCACCCCATCCGGGACCGGGATGATTCCATCCCCATCCGGGGTTCCAACCCCAGCTCCAGGAGGGATAGTTCCAGCCCCAACCCCAGCTCCAGCTGAAAGAGGGACCGCCCCAACCCCAGCTCCATGACCAAGAGGGACCGTAGCCCCAGGCGTAGTTCCAGGAGTACCAGGGGTTATAATAAGCGGGGCGCCAAGCCCAGCTCCAGGCGGAGCTATAATAGTAAGGGTTCCAGAATCCGTCCCAGGGGTCAGGATTGTCAACGTAGATATTGATAGTAGTGGGGGCCGAGGCGTTGATGTCGGCCAGTTCGTCGTTGGCGTTAGTGTAGTAGTAAACCAGGTCATCGTCGTCGGCATCATTGACGATGTCTTGGTTATAGAAACGCTCGATTCGGCGGGTATACTCAAAGTTATCGCCGAGATCGTCAACGGTGTTGCTCTGCACGGGTTTATAAGAGCCGCGGCGATTGTATTCGTCAACGTCGCGTTCGACGCGCACTGTAGCCACACGCTGAGCAGTCTGCGCGGGTTTAGCCGTAGCAGATTTGATGGCTGATTTGGTCTGTGTCTTAACGGCCTTAGCTTTCGATTCATCATAGTAGATGTCATCGTCGTAATAGCCCTGGGCCATAACACTGACGGGGAGTAACGCAAAAGATGCGGCGGCGAGAGCCAGCCTCCATTTCATTGAAACATTCATTTTGTCTTGGCCTTTCATTAAAAAAAATTGGTAATTCTGTTTTGT
Source organism: Bacteroides sp. (assembly GCA_014802435.1). GTDB lineage: Bacteria > Bacteroidota > Bacteroidia > Bacteroidales > Muribaculaceae > UBA3263. The sequence goes on from JAAVCG010000037.1 coordinate 3,269, forward strand.
AATAGTTAGACCATCGCGCGAGCGCGTGGTTTAATATAGCGCGACAAAATTACACAATTTTTCTGAATTTCCAATCATTTTGATAGAAAAAGTTTGGATTTGGGGAGGTTTAAGGGTTAAAGTTTAAGGTTGAAGGTTGAAGGTTGAAGGTTGAAGGTTGAAGGTTTAGTGTTTAGTGTTTATGGTTTATGGTTTATAGTTTATGGTTTATGGTTTTGAGGGGGCGGCGGATCGGAATCCGCCTTTCCATAGGGGGCCTCTTTCAACTTTAAACTTTCAACCTTAAACTGGGTTGGAGGGGGCGGCGGATCGGAATCCGCCTTTCCATAGGTGCTTTGCGTCCTGCAACTTTAAACACTAAACGCTAAACACTAAACACTAAACCTTAAACTTTCAACCTTAAGCCTTAAACTCTAAATGGGGTTATTCGTTGCGGGTGGGTTTTAGGTCGTAGGCGCCCATGGCAATTGAGAATCCCCAGTAGATGAAGGCGAGTGAGGTGAGGAAGCTGACGTTGAGCATGTTCTGGAGATAGCCGGCTTCAAGGAAGAAGAAGCTGATAAGGAGAAGGAGCAAACCGTTGATGAGCTGCACCCACCAATAGCGGCGTCCGCGGTCCTGGACGGCGGCAGTCAGTGCTCCGAAGCCCCAGAAGATGAACACGAAGGCGATGAAATAAGGGAACACGGCCTCGGCGAGAGTAACGCTGCGCACGAGCATGAATCCGATAAAAGTGTCGATAACGCCACCGGTGAGCCACCAGCCCCAACCGCGGGGACGGTTAGCCGAAGCGCTGACGACGATCTGGACCAGTCCGGCGCCGATAAGCATCCACCCGAAGAGCAGAGAAGCCACGGCATAGCCGATAGAGGGGAAGAACCAATAGGCGAATCCGGCAATCACCATCAGAATGCCTACTACTAAAGCGAGCCACCAGAGTTTTGATGAGCCCCAAAATGATTTTGTGTCATTCATAGTTTTTAATAAATTTAATAGTTAAACGTTTGAGTTTGTTTGTTATAAAAATCTAACAAATAATCAAGCGATTTGGTTTATTTGGAAATTTTTCGTAACTTTGCACACGAATACACCTCAAAAAAAATAATAAGCCAATGAGCCAACAGAAAGTTCTTTTCGTCTCGCAGGAGATTTTGCCTTACCTCCCTTCGACCCCCCTGTCGGAGTATTGTAACCGCTTGCCCCGCGTCATTCAGGATAGCGGCTATGAGGTACGACTATTTTCGCCCAAATATGGCAACATCAATGAGCGCCGTAACCAGCTTCATGAGGTTATTCGCCTGTCAGGCCTGAACATCATCATTGATGATACGGACCATCCGCTGGTTATTAAAGTGGCGACACTCCAGTCATCAAGAACTCAAGTTTACTTTATTGACAACGACGATTACTTTAACCGTCACCCCTCAAGCGAGCTGGAAACGGTCAGCGCCGCCGAGGAGAATGACGAACGCGCCATATTCTTTGTCCGTGGAGTCGCGGAGACGGTTAAAAAGCTGCGTTGGGACCCCGTCATCATCCAGTGTACGGGCTGGGTGACCTCGCTGATGCCTATTTATCTGAAGCGAGTATATAATGACGACCCGGCCTTTAAGAAGGCCAAGGTCATTTACACTCTTTTTGACGATGCGGCAACCCTTCCGCAGAACTTCAACGCAGACCTGATTAAGAAACTCAAGGCCGACGGCATCACTGCGCGCTACGTCAGCTCGCTGAAAAACGTTGAGCCCGACCATAAAGTTCTCAATAAGTTAGCCATGGACTTTGCCGACGCCATTGTTCAAGGCTCAGAGGGGGTTGACCCGGAACTTATTGAATATGCCAAGGCTACCGGCAAGCCGTTCCTGAAATATCCGGGCGAGCCGGAAGACGCCAAAAGCGCCTATGCAGAATTTTACGCCACTCTCCTGAATCCCGCCAAATGAAAAAAACATTAAAGATTCTCGGCTCGGGGCTGCTCCTCACTCTCGGGGTCAGCTCCTGTCAAAGCGACAGCGTGTCCGTTTCCGACCCGGGTTCATCGCTTGTTTCCAATAAAATCGAAGTGCTGATAGACTCCTCGTTCACCATCAGCACCTCAAGCACCTTGAGCGGCCCGATTCAGAGCCGCACGACGACTCAGCTTTTAGGCGCCATCCACGCCAAGGAGTACGGGACATTGCGCTCAGACTTCGTCGCCCAGATGTTTCCGTCCAACGACATTGAAGTTGACAACATCACTGCTGACTCGCTCAAGCTGCAGTTAGTGTTTGAGAAGGAGGCGTTTGTAGGCGATTCACTGGCGCCCATCGGAGTAGAAGTCTACCCCCTTGTCAAGCAGCTCCCCTCGCCTATTTATTCCAACTATGACCCCGCCGCGGAGCAGGCCTATGACGCCAACAAGCTCCTCGGGTCGGCATCATTTACGGCCGTCGGCGTCAGCGTCAATGATACCGTAGCGGCAAATCCTTACCGCTTTGCCTACGTTCCGATGCCTGACCAACTGATGGACGGCATCCTGGCAAAATATAAGTCAGACCCGGCACTGTTTAATGACCCCTACTCCTTCCAGGACTTCTTCCCCGGGGTTTATGTGCGCCATAGCTTCGGCTCGGGCCGCGTTACGCGCATCAGTAACTGCCGCATGGTTTTCTATTATCACAAGACCTATAAAGTTACTAACGCAGAGGGAGTTGAAACGGACTCCATCTCCAAGCTCTATAATTACTTCATGGCGATGGCGCCGGAGCTTGTCAGCAACTCATGCATTGACTATCAGATAGCGCCGGAACTGACCGCCATGGTCAATCAGGGGAAATCAATCGTCGCCGCTCCGGCGGGCTATGACGTCAAGCTGACTTTCCCGATAGAGGCGATAATCCAAAAAATCCGCACGGCCGACCAGGGGGCACTCTCCGTTATCAACACCCTGACATTCAATCTGCCTGCCGAGGAAATTGAATCAGACCGCGGAATCAATCCGCCGGACTATCTGCTGATGGTTCTGAGCAACAAAAAAGATGAGTTTTTTGCCAAGAATCAGCTGCCTGACAGCAAAACCTCATTCGTTGCCACCTATAATTCAACGACGAAGACCTACAGCTTCGGCGATATGCGCGAATATCTCATTGAGATGCTCAATAAGGAAGGCGGACTGACGGCCGATGACTATACGTTCACGCTGACTCCCGTTTCAATGGTTACGGAGTCAAGCGCCAGCTCCTCATACTATTACTATTACAGTTCGAGCAGCTCATCAGTTTTGAGCGGCATCACCCCGATGATAGCCATGCCGGCCATGGTTGAACTCCTTCCGGCCAAAGCAAAAATCAAGCTTACATTCTCCCGCCAATCCTTCTAAGTTTCAGACCCTTCATATCGGGTAGCACGCACTTCCGGAGTCATATCGGCATAGGCCGGCATGACTCCGGAAGTTCTTTAGATGAATTTGGGGGCGAGGATGAAGATGCCCATGGTTACTCCGGCGTGCCATCCGCGCTCGGCCTTGGAGCCGGAACGATAATTGGCATAGACGCTGAGATTTACAATCTTGAGCTTATAGACGGCGGCCACTTCGCCGAAGAACTCGGGGCTGCGGACCGCGCCGTCGCGCCAGGGAGTGAAGCAATGGAACGCGCCGCGCATCTGGAGATTATTGACCACTTTCCAGACGGGGTCTACCCCGACGCCGAGGAAAGAATAGGCGCGAAATCCGGGATTAAAGGCGTTATAACATGAGGGAGTGGGAGAATAAGTCGGGGCATCGGCGGTCGCCACTTCGGGAATGGCAGAGGGCTTGCGTGTAGAGGCAAGGAGCTGCCCTTCAAGTCCGAAGGCAAAATGATTAGTGAAGTCCCAGTATTTGCGGACAGTGGCGTCTAACTGCACCCACTTCTTGGATTGTCGTCCCTCGCCGAGGCTGTGATGGCCATATATTCCCCGGAGGGCATAACGCATTTCCAGGCCGGAAGTGGGGTAATTTATTCCGTTGAGGGTGTTATAGTCATAATTTAGCGCCAATTGACCTAATTTATAGGTGGATTTGATTTTGTCCAGCTCATCGTTGATGAATGAGTTGCGTTCATAGCCATAGCCGACGGAGACCACACCCATTGCATGTCGGCCCAGGGGCATGCTGAAGAGATTTGCACGGCCGAAGCCCTCAAACTTGCGCACAAACTTGGGCTCATTGGCCTGATAGAAGAGGCGTTCGCTCTGGTTAAACCGATGATTGCTGACCACTCCCTGCAGTCCGAGGCTGTAAGGGTTCTTACCGCCGAAACGAATCTTTGCGTTAAGCATTGCGGCGGCATAGCTCTGTCCAATCCAGGCGCTGACGCTGGCATCAATCGCGCGTGTGCTCAGGTTATGATAATTGACGGCGGTATAAAGCATACTGGTTGTTGACGAAGAGATGTAGCCACCCAGGTCCACACTCCAGTTTGACTTAGGATAAGCCTTCATGAGGAGCTTGAAATCGCCGTTTTTTTCGGGGATAGCGGAGACCATCATATTTTGGAGCTTACCGCCGGAAATGGCGCGATAATAACCGTTGCGGGCGTCGCGCATATCATACGGTTCATCCGGATGATAGAGGAACTGGGCAAGGATATACTCGTTTTGTCGGGGCGTTCCGCCGGTTACTTCAACGTCAGAGAAATTGATTTTGGGGAGGCGCTTCTTAAATTCGCCCCTGCGCCTGGTCACTTCGCTCTGGGGGCGTCGCGCAGTCACTCTCGACTTGATGCTGTCCACCATTTCCAGTCCGCGCTTATAGCCGATATCATAAATCGCCTTTGCCTGAGGGAAATCAAGGAGAGAATACATCGACAGATCCATATGGACGTGGATTCCATCCTTGGGGTCCATATAATATGTCTGCGGTCGCATGGCCAGGTTGCTGATTTGATTGATAGCAGTCGGAATCTCGGTTCCTTCGTTATGGACGTCGAGTCCAATCATGATGTCAGGCTTGAACTCTGACTTCATGACGTTGACGGGGAAATTATCAAAGAGTCCGCCATCATAATGTAGAGTGTCATTGATTTCAATGGGGCAGAAAACGATTGGGAACGACATTGACGCACGGATAGCATCGCTCATCGAGCCTCCGCGGGCCACTTCGCCCCTCTGCGCCTCAATATTGGAGCTGACAGTGCGGAGCGGCACGAAAAGATTGTCAAAGTTACCGCCACAGGCGGCAGTCTCGGCCGAGAAGAGCTCCATGAAGGGGAAATTCATTGAAAGGGGAGAAATCAGACTTTGCGGCACCTGCTTTGCCACGGAGTCATTGCCCAGGGAAAGGCTTATCACCTTAGGCGACTGCTGAGGAGTGGTGAAATAATATTGCAGTCCGGGGTCAATTGTTCCGGTGCTCCAGTAGGCGAAGTCCTTGCTGGTAATCAGTCTCATCATCTCGGCGGGCGAATAACCGGAGGCATAAAGTCCGCCGACAATGGCGCCCATGGAGGTACCGGCGACATAATCAATGGCAACGTCATTTTCTTCCAGCGCCTGAATAAAACCGATATGGGCGATACCCTTGGCACCCCCACCACTAAGGACGAGTCCGACACGCTGCTGAGGCTTAGCCACGGCAGAGAATGTGCAAATCAAAGAAGTTGCTAAAGCAATAAGTGGGAATTTCTTCATAATCATAAATAAACAGTCTACAAAAAAGAAACGCCCGGGCGAGGATAAAAGTTCACTCGCCCGGGCGTCCATTTTTATCCGCTCACTTCGTTCGCTCAACGGTTTGAGCGCTGCCGGCTGAGTGGGAGTGGAATTCGGGGGCATACTGGCTTTGGGCTTCGGCGGGGGCAAAGAGGAATTCGCCCTCAGAGGTTACGAAGAACTCCTCGGTGAGGACCGTTGTGCCCCGGCCAAGGCGGGAGAAGAACCAGTTGGTTTCCGTGGCCAGGGGTTCGCGATAAGCATAAGAGCCGGGGAGCCAAAGGCCGCCGGGGAGCTGGTCAATGACGCTCAGGGATGCGGCGCGGGGCGACTTGACTACGACATAATCCAGGGGCTGGGAGGCCGTGACTTCAATAATGACCTTAATGCGGGAGCCGACGGTGAGGTCGCCCTCAATTCGGCGCGTCACCTTGAGTTTCTCGCTCTCAACGGCAGGAATCTCCGAAACGGTATCAGTCAGCGCAGTGAAGACCCCACCCCATGCGGGATAGAGCCCCTTGCGGAGCTGAACGTTGCCGCCGTCGGGGAGATTCAGGCGGAACGCGCCCATTACGGATTCAACGCCCTGCGGACGGGTTTCCACGCCATTGACGGAGAGAGTCATTTCATTTTCGGCGGGAATGAGCCAGTTTGTTCCGCAAGAGAGGATGGAAGCAATCAGATTGGAAGTGGAGAGACCGTCGCCCCACTCCATTGCCTGCTTGCGCTCAATGAAGAATTGGCGAATCTCATCGACCTCAGCACACTGGGGCTCAACAGCGGCAAAAGCATCCAGGAGCAACGCATTGAGGCCGGTTTGACGCCATGCTTCATATTGGCGGAGGGATTCAATGATGGTGCGCGCCGTTGACTGATAGCCGGATGAATGAAGGACCAGAGCAGCCTGAGCCTGACCGGAGAATCCGAGGTCACGCCAATGGGAGACGAAGTATTTCACCGTTGCCTGCTCGGCGCGCTTAGCGGGGCCGGATTGAGGAATCTCGCTAAATGCTGGTCGGAGCTGAGCATAATCCGGGTATTCGCCCTTATACTTTGCATAGTCGCGGGCCACTTCGCCATCCAGATACTTGACCGCCTCAGCAATTATGCGATTGAGTTTTGAAGATGATGGCTGATAGCCAAGTCGGCGGAGCTGAGCCATCACGGAGAGGAACTCCTCAGTGACCCACATTGAAGGCTCCTCAGCATCAGGGGTCCAGGCCAGTCCGCCCTTACGGACGAGTTTGGCCAGGGCATTGATGGAGTTATCAATAACCTTGTCGGCCTCAGCCTTGTCAAGGAGCAGGAGGAGGCGGGCCATTCGCTCGGAGTCAGACTGCGCGGCGGCGGGCCAGGGAGTTGCCGAGAGGAGGGCAATCTTGAGGTCTTCATTCTTGCTGAGCTTGGAGATGAGGACGGAATCCTCGGAGCTCCAGCGCTTAAGGGCGGCGGCAATTTGAGGGTAAGTTCTCACCAATCCGCGGCCGACGGCAGCCGAGAAGAGGGCGGAAGTAGCGGCAAATGCGGATTTGCTTTCAGAGGCGGCGAGTCCGGGGAGGGCTGTCACGCACTCCCATGCGGCATTAGTGGTGAGGGTGAGTACGGAGCCCTTGGGAGCGTCAATCATGACGTCAACGGAGTCGGCGCCGAAGAAGAAGGGTTTGGCGGAGCGTGAGGTAATGACCGCCGGGAGGATGGCAATCAGGCTCTGTTCGCCATCAGAGAAGTTGCCGGCAGAGGCCTTGACGCGGATACCGAGCATGGAGCGGTCAGGGGCAACGATGGGCAATTCAATAGTCTCTGAGGCTCCGGCGGCGATTTCAGAATTGAAGTCCCGGCGGGTAAATATTTCGCCCGTAACGGGGTCAAAAACTTCAATAAATGACTCGATGACTGCGGCAGAATCAGAGGCGTTCATGACCAGGGAACGGATAACCGTAGAATCGCCAACGCGGAGGAATCGGGGGATATGAGGCTGGACCATCACGGGCTTAGCGGCGACGATTTCAGCCGAATGGAATCCGGTGAGCATCTTCATGTCGTAGGCCTGACACATCAGGCGCCAAGTGGTGTTGGCATTGGGGGCTTCAAACTCGACTTGGAGCGAGCCGTCAGGGCCGGATGTCAGGACGGGCGCCCAGAGAGCGACGGCGACTTCGGGGAGACGATATTCATCGACGGCGGGAGCGGAGGCACCATTGCTTTCCGCAGCTTTATCCTCAGCTCCTTCATCAAAACTGCCGGCCATTGAGGGAGCGGGAGCAGATTCTTCCGTCGTGACCTCATCACATTCAACTACGGCATTGTCGGCGGCACCATAAGCGAGACTCATGTTCTTAAACATCATGCCCCCGGTGCGCATATACGCCACTTCAATCAATCCGGGGAACGAGCGGCCATAGAGTTCAAATGAAGGCGCGGCAATGGAGAGCAGCTGCTGATTAGAAGAGAGGGCGGAGGCATAGGCCCCGGAGCTGTAAGGACGATTGGCGCGGAGGTTCCAGCTCTCGCCATAGAATTGTCCAACCGGGAAATTCCAGTTGAAGGGCTGAATTGCGTCAAGCGCCTTGGAATACACATCTAATATAAGGGCGGCCTGAGCGGGGTTGCCGAGATTATCAGTAACGGAGATTGTCCACCGCTCTTTTTCGCCGGGGACCATACGGTCACGGAATGAGGCGAATTTGAGGGTGAGGTTCCGGGCCACGTCGGGGCGAGAGACCTTGACGGATACCTGATTAGTCAGATAATCGCGGAGAGTGGCAAAAGAGACCGTTGCGTTATTGACCGAATCAGGGATTTCAGCCTTGACGCGGGAATTACCCTCGGCGGGGGTGAGCCATCGTTGGGAGAAGACGTTATTGCCGTCCCAAACGGTCATGAGGATATGCGAGTCCTGATAAGAAGTGCCCAGAAGGATATCGTCGCCGGGCTTGCAGGACCTGACGGGAACGAACAGACTCATCTGAGCGGGAGGCGTTTTGTCATCGGTGCGATAAACATAGACTTCATCGCGCTCAAAGGGGAAGGCGAATGCGGGCTCTTCCGTTTGGATTTTGAGGGAGTATTTGCCGGAGGGGATGTTTGCCCAATCAGCATCAGGGATGACGGAGGTGCTATCCTTGGCTGAAACGAGCGTGATTATCAGGGGGATATTTTCGGCATCGCCCTTGGCGTTCAGCACCTTGATTTCAGGCTTATGTCCGGCGAGGATATACTCGGGAATGTCGGCGCTGATGAAGTAAGGGCGCGCGGGGAGGAAGGCGGAATCATCATGAGTTTCACCGGTAGGCGAGGCAGCTTCCACCTTAGCCATGAGGCTATCCTCAGTGGGTTCAAAGTCAAGAGTGGCCTCGAAGTAACCGTCAGCGTCAGTCTTGACAGTAGTTTCAGCCAATCGGCTGCCGCCGAAGTTACGGAAGTCACGCCACCATACCCAGCGGGGAAGAGTTTGAATGAAAATCCTCACGTCGGCATCGGCAATGGGGAAACCGTTATATCCGATAGCGGAGCCGGAGACCTTAGCAGAGCCATCGGTGAGGCGTTCACATTCGGCCTTGACCTCAAAAGTGGGCGCCTTATAGTCAGTGACGGTAAATGAGGCTGATTCCAGATTTTCCAGTTCGATATGGAACATTCCGGTCAAACCATCAGAAGGGAGGAGGAATTCACCCTGCACGCGGCCAAATTCGTCAGTGACAAAATTGAGAGTATCAATCTTTTCATAATTGGCGTTGCGCAACCAGGCGGTGACGGGCTTTCCGGCAGCGGGTTTGGTTCCGGCGGGAGAGATGGCCATCACTACTGCGGCGAAGCGTGCCGTCTCGCCGGGATGGTAGATTCCGCGGTCAGTCAGTATGTTAGCCGAGTATCTGACGCGGCGGTCAGGAGTGTTGTCATAGCCGGCATAAATGGAGGGAGTGAAGGAGTCATTACCTCTCGTGGCCGAAATCTGATTGCGCACGGTTGAGAACTTGACATCATCCTGCGGGGCGCCATTGATAACATTGAGGGCATAAGTCTTGTTTTCCTTGCCATAATTCTCACGCCAGAGGAGAATATCGGTGACGGTTATGTCGATATAGTCACGGTTACGGCGGTTTGCCTGCGCGGAGAAGACGGGAGTGATGCGATAGACGCCGTAATTATCAAATGAGAGTTCGAGAGTGGTGTCAGCCTCAAACACTCCTGAACCGTCGAACTTCAGGCGATGTTGAGCGGAGAAATTGCCGATACCCTTGATTTGCTGAACATTGACTGAAGCGGCGTTAAGGCAGGCAACATCAACCTTGACCTTCAGAGAGCGTCCGAGGCCGATGATATTTTCGGCGGAGAGGCTCATTGAGGGCTGACAGAGGCGCTTTTCAATCTTCTCGACATCAGAGAGATAAGGCGACGAGGGGAACTGATTTTTCCACTGCTGAACAAGCGCATAAACCTCCTTACGCGCGTCCATTGACCGGCCCCTATCGCTCAATGCGCCGAGCAGATAGGCCGACTCAGGGAATTGCTTGATGGAATCGTAACCGCGAAGGAGTTCGTCATAATCGCGATAGCCGGAAATGAGCCAGTAGAGGCGCGGAAGCGGCTGATTTTCATAGAATTTGGCCATATCATCGCCAACGAGGTCAAACGGGGCCTGAGTGGCGGCGAAATCATAGAGAGTGGGGAAAAACTGAGGCTGAGCGTTGACCACCGGTTTCCAGTCTTCAACGGGAGCCTGACGCAGCTCGGCGGCAAAATTCTTCCATGCGCCATAGGCCAGGGAATCCTCGCTGAGGACTTTTCCGCGAAGAATCTGAATCATCGCCTTGGTGACGGGGTCAGAGACGCCCTGCTCCACTTCAATGAGGCGCTTGCCGACGTCCTGAGTCTTTTCAGGGTCAATCGCCGTCTGAGCCAGGGAATAACGAATCAGGGCCGAAAGGATTCCGGGCCCATTGTTTTGCTTGAGAGCGACTTTGAGGTCGGCCTCGGCATCTTTAGAGACTGTCTTGGGAAATGCAAAATCGGGTTTAGTCGGCTCTGCCCCTAAACCCGAAAAAGAACTAAAGATTGACATTAAAAGAATTAAAGCTAATCTGATGACTTTCATGTTATGACTTCATTAGAATTTCACTTAGCGGCAGGAGGTGGCGGCGGGCAGTTTTGATTTCTCTTCTCCATGAGCTTGAACATGAACTTGCGTTCAGCATGTTTGAGTTTGACCAACTGTCGGCGTGTCAGAACCTTGCGAAACTGCGGGAGGAACTGGCTGTCAACCTTATTGAGCCGCTCCTCCATTGAAAATTGATCATTGATAACGGCGTCTAACTCCGCATCAGTCGCCGCATCACCCTTCTTCTCTAAAGCCTTTTCCCTTTTCCGGGCTTCGCTTTCCACCTTACGGCGGGCGTCCTCACACTTGTCATACACCTCAAAGAACGGGGCTTTTTGCGCGTCGGTCAGCTGCAACTCTTTAGCCATAAAATCATGTTTAAGTTCGCGCATCTTAGCCATCCACTCCTGACGGTCATGATTTTTCGGGCCGTTTTTTTGAGCGGCGGCGGGCATCACGCTGAAGGCGAGCAGAAGCGTCAATGAAAGGAAAAATCGAATCTGTTTCATACTAAAAAATTAAAGATTGTCCGGAATGTCGAAGCCGGAGTTATAAAGGTCGTCATAGAGGTCATAGTCGCTGATGTCAGAGACATAGTCAGCCACATACCCCTCAGACTGGGGCATCGCCACCAATTCGGCGAGCAAAGATTGAGGCAAGGCGGGAGACTGCATCGGGGCCTTTACGGGACCGAACCAGCTGAACATATTCATCATCAGCCAAATTCCGGCAAACATCGCGGCCATATAAACATAAGGCCGCACGGTTGACCACAGGCTGCGGCGGGGGAGCTCAACGACCTGAGGCTCGTCGGCGGGCAATTGAGCCATCATCCGCTCGGCAAAGGAGTCAAAATAACCCTCCGGGACGGTCATGCCTGCTCGTCGCTTTCCGCTGAGGCCCATATCCTCCAAGTTATGTCTATGCGTTTTATCGTTCATATCAGTTTCTTTTTGATTCTTAGACTCCAAGAAATTAAAATGGTTTAATCGGCCTCTAAAAATTGTTCGATTTTTTTTACGGCAAGATGGTATGACGTCTTCAGGGCGCCGACACTCGTGCCGGTAATCTCGGCAATCTCCTCATACTTCATCTCGTCAAAGTACTTCATATTGAAGACGAGCTGCTGCTTTGCCGGCAGGGAAGCGACGGCGCGGCGCAGTTTCAGGGCGGCCTCGTCGCCGTCAAACCATTCATCGGCCTCGATGGCCCGTGCGGCGGCGCTCTCGTCCGAGTCAAGGCTTTCCATTTGGCGCTTCTGTCGGTTCTGAATGAAGGTCAGGGCCTCATTGATAGCAATTTTATGGAGCCACGTTGAAAGTTTGGCGTCGCCACGGAAGAGGTCCATTGACTGCCAAGCCTTCATGAAGACGTTCTGGAGGAGGTCATCCGTATCGTCATGGTTCTGGACCATGCGGCGAATCTGCCAATAGAGAGGCTCGCTGAACTTATTGATAAGCTCAGGGAAAGCGGCACGCCTGGATTTTGGGTCACGCAGGCGTTCCTCAAGGGATGAATCTGACGTTTTCACGCCTCAAAGTTAGCTATTTTTTACAATTTATAAAAATTTTCGGGCGATTTTATTGTTTCCTTGCGCGGAATTGAGTAACTTTGCAGTCAGAAAAGCAAAGCGCACGTGGCGTAATGGCAGCCGCGCCAGACTTAGGATCTGGTGTCGAAAGACGTGGGGGTTCGAGTCCCCCCGTGCGCACAAATCACTTTACAATACCAACTTAAAACATTTCAACTCATTTACGCAATGAATGCACAGTTACCACCGTTCAAGGTGTTTTCAGGAACCAAGTCGCGCTACATGGCCGAAGAAATCTGTAAAGACCTTGGTGTCCCCCTGGGCCAAATGAACATTCAGCATTTTGCCGATGGCGAATTTGAAGTCTCATTTGAAGAATCAATTCGCGGCTGCGAAGTTTATCTGGTTCAGTCAACCTTCCCTAACACTGACAACCTGATGGAACTGCTGCTGATGATCGACGCCGCCAAGCGCGCCTCTGCCCGCTCCGTAGTTGCCGTAATCCCCTATTTCGGCTGGGCCCGCCAGGACCGCAAGGACAAACCGCGCGTGAGCATCGCCGCCAAACTCGTGGCTGACCTCCTGAGCGCCGCCGGAGTGACCCGCGTCATCACCATGGACCTCCATGCTGACCAGATTCAGGGTTTCTTTGATGTTCCCGTTGACCATCTCTACGCCTCATCCGTATTCATTCCTTACATTCAGAGCCTCAAGCTTGAAGACCTCGTGATTGCTTCGCCCGACGTTGGCGGCGCTAAGCGTGCAAACTCATATGCAAAGTATTTCAACGTGCCCCTGATTCTCTGCCATAAGCAGCGCGCCAAGGCCAACGTCGTTGAAAAAATGACCGTCATCGGTGATGTCAAGGACAAAAACGTAATCATCATTGACGATATGGTTGACACCGCCGGCACCATCACCAAGGCCGCCGACCTCATGAAGGAAAACGGCGCAAAGAGCGTCAGAGCCCTCTGCAGCCACGCAATCATGAGCGACCCCGCCTCAGAGCGCATCGACGCTTGCGCACTCAGCGAAATGATGTTTACCAACTCCATTCCCTTCACCAAGGAATGTAAGAAGGCTACGATTCTGACCGTTGCCCACCTCTTTGCCGACACCATTCGCCGCGTACATAACAACGAATCAATCTCAAGCCAGTATCTCATCAAATAATTGGCTCTACAAGACTTACAACAGGAATGTCGCCGCCGGGCTGCCAAAAAGCTCGCGGCGACATTACAGTTTCCCGACTTCCGATTCCCCACACGGCTGAGCGCCGAGCAGTCAACGAGCGATGACCTCGCCGAGCTTCATGCGGCGATGATTCCGGAGGGACAACGTATTGTTGACCTCACTTGCGGGCTCGGAATCGATGCGTTTCATCTTGCCCGCAAATCCGCCCGGGTCACGGCCATCGACCTTGACCCGACAGTCAGCGCCGCCGTTGAGCCTAACGCTAAGGCCTTAGGAATCAGTAATGTCACTGCCGTCAATGATGACTGCGCCCGGTGGCTGAAAAATGCCTCCGCCGGGAGCTATGACATATGCTTCATTGACCCGGCGCGCCGCGGCGAGGACGGACGCCGGCTTTTCTCGCTTCATGACTGCCGGCCTGACGTCACGGCCCTCTTGCCGGAGATTTTCAGAGTAGCCGGGCGGCTGATAGTCAAAATGTCGCCCATGCTGGATATTGACGCCATTATCCGCGAACTGCCCGGCACTCAGCGGGTCTATATCCTTGGCACTCAGGGAGAATGTAAGGAAATAGTAGCCGACGTCAGAGCGGACTTTACGGGCGAGCCGGAAATAATTGTGCAAACCATTGACCAACCGGACTTTAGATTCATTCGCGGCGAGCTCCCCATTGCTGAAACTTTTGGCGGGGAAATCAAGCCGGGTGACACCATCGGCGAGCCTTGGCCAACGATGATGAAGGCAAATCCCCGCGCAGCCCTTTCGGGGCGTAAGCTCCATCCGGAGACTCACTTATGGCTGAATCCCGACCCGGATTTTCCCGGGAAGCTATATAAAGTGGAGCGCATTGAGGAGTTCAGTTCCGGCAATATCAAACGCCTTGCGCGTCAAGGGCTCGAGGCCTCAGTGGCAGTCAAGAATCTGCCCATCACGGCCTCAGAGCTCTCCAAGCGCCTGAAAGTCAAGGAATCAGCCACCAGCCGCCTCATTGGCTGCACAATCTCCCCCTCGGGCCGCCTGCTTCTTTTCCTCTCCCCGCTATGTTAACGGCATGCACGGTTATGGAGAAGGCGCAGGGAATTGACTATGGCGGGGTTTGACGCGGCCACATTGGTGGTCTCCGACGGGTCAAGGAGCATATTATAGAGCTGTTCGTCAGGGCTGTTACCGTTTTCAATCTTCGGACCCCAGTTAACCATAGGAGTGAGATTTGAGGCGGGGAGATACTTCCATTGAGGAGTGCGGAGACTGATTGTACGGGTATGGTTCAGCTCTGATACCCACGGGCGATTCTCGTCAGACCTTCCGAGGATTTGGTCGAGCATATCCCAGGAGTCAACAGCTCCGTTCTCAGGGACTTCCGCGCCGATAAGGCGGGCAAATGAGCCCAGAAGGTCAATATGGCTCAGAAGGGTTTGATTGTCGGCATCCTGAGGGGTGACTCCCGCCGGCCAGCGGACAATGAAAGGCACCATCGTGCCTCCCTCATAGCCGGAATACTTGGCGCCCCGGAAAGGCCCCGTCGGCGAATGTCCGTTAAGCAATTCAATGGCGCGGTCAGCGTAGCCATCGTCAAGCACCGGGCCATTGTCGCTGGTAAGGATAATGAGAGTGTTATCAGCAATTCCGGCCTCCTCAAGGGCTGCCATCACTTGGCCTACAGTCCAGTCAAACTGCGCGATAGCGTCGCCGCGAAGTCCCATCGGGTTCTTTCCGCGAAAGCGCTCGTGAGGCCAGCGGGGCACATGGACATCATTCGTGCAAAGATAGAGGAAGAACGGCTCCCGGGCATGCTCCTGAATGAATCGGACGGAATGGGCGGCAATGGAGTCGGCAATGTTCTCATCCTTCCAGAGGGCGTGGCCTCCGCCTTTCATATAGCCGATTCGGGAGATGCCGTCGACGATTGAATGGTTATGACCGTGGCTCCAGTCAAGTTTCAGTGAGTCACGATGAGTCACTCCCGTAGGCTCTCCGGGGAAGTTCTCGCGATAGCTGACATAAATCGGGGCCGAGGGGTCATAATTTGCAATGGTGTCCTGCTCCAGATAGACGCAGGGCACTCGGTCAGCCGTAGCCGCCTGAATGTAATGATAATCAAATCCGATGTCGCGCGGAGTGGAGGTTAGCCTTCCGTTCCAATCCTGCTGACCGGTGACATCGCCCAGTCCGAGATGCCACTTGCCGATGGCTCCGGTCACGTAACCGGCACTTTTGAAGAGGTCAGCCATGGTGAACTGCTCCGGGCGGATAATGGAGGCGGCATTTCCGGCGGCGACGTCGGTATCCTTCCTGCGCCAGGCATATTCGCCGGTCAGCAGGGAATAACGCGAGGGGGTTGAAGTGGCCGCCGTCGCATGGCAATTGGAGAACTTGATTCCCCGATCGGCAAGGCGGTTAACATTAGGAGTCTCAACATTTTTTGCGCCATAACATTCCAAGTCGCCATAGCCCAAATCATCAGCCACCAGCAAAATAACATTAGGGCGCTCCTGGGCTACGGCCCCGAGAGCCGCCATTCCCGCACCAAACAAAAGTCCAAATCTGAGCATAAAAAGAATTAATTTATTGGCAAATATCGGCAAAAGAATCGGAATTTACAAGTTTATGTCGCGGAATTTTTGTAACTTTGCGGGGAATTTATGTATAGGGTTTTTAAATACCTTATTTTGATGGCGATGGCCTGGATGGCTACCGCCTGTTCCACTACTCGCCATCTGAAGGAGGGGGAGTATCTTTTGCGTCGGTCAACCATTGAGGTTGAGGGCGAGGGAGAGGACGTACCCTCCGGCTCGGACCTGACCAATTATCTGCGTCAGCGGCCCAATTCGCGCGCCTTGGGGTTCCTTCCGCTGCGACTCTATACCTATAACTGGAGCGGCACGGACACCACCAAGCGCGTCAACCGCTGGCTCCGGAATCTCGGAGAGCCCCCTGCCGTCTATAGCGAAAGGCTGACCACCCTGTCAGCCAATCAGTTACGCCAGGCCATGATTAACCGCGGATTTCTACACAGCTCGGTCAGGACCGACACCATTCACCGGGGGCGCAAAATCAGCGTAAAATACACAGTTACAGCCGGTCAGCCAATGCGTATCGCGGCGTTTGATACGGAGATTTCAGACCCCAACGTTGAACGCATAGTGATTCCCGACACCGTTAATTCCGACGTTAAAATCGGCGACCCTCTGGACCGCACCCGGCTTGACGCGGAGCGCACGCGCCTGACTGACCTGATGCGCCGAAACGGATACTATGACTTTCTGCGCGACTACATCTCTTTCACGGCCGATACGCTGAAGGGAAGTAACGACGCGCGGCTGACAATGCAAATCAAGGCCCCGAAAGGAGCTGATTTCCATCAGGTTTACATGATTCGCCGGGTGATTTTCCAACCGGATTATTCGCCTGAGAACACCCCGCTGATTGCGCCTGACACCATTCCCTATCGCGACATCTACATTATTCGCACTCCGGGGCAGAAAAACTCCTCAGTCAACAATAACACCCTATGGAACAACAACTTCATTGAGCCGGGAAAGCCTTATAACGCATCGCAATTTAACCGGACCTATGAGGCATTGGCGCGACTGGGAATTATCAAGTCGGTTGCCGTTGAATTAGTTCCCGCAGGCCCCGGGGAGCTCGACGCAATCATTCGCCTTCAGCGGAATCCGCTCAAGGGGATAACCCTCGAGCTGGAGGGAACGAACTCGGAGGGCGACTTGGGAGTGGGAGTCGGGGTGACTTATCAGCACCGCAATATATTCCATGGGTCAGAGCTTTTAACCCTCAAGGGCAGAGGCTCTTATGAGAGTCTGTCAGGCAACTTGGAGGGCTTGATCAACAATCATTACACCGAGGCGGGAGTTGAGGCAGCCATCACCCTCCCCCATTTCTCAATGCCCTTTGTTAAGCGCTCTTATCGGCGCAAGGTGTTGGCCTCAACCGAGTTTTCAATCAACGGCAACTATCAGGAACGCCCGGAATATACGCGCATCATAGCCGGAGCCGGATGGAGATACAAATGGAACAACCGACGCAATACCAACCGCAGGATTTTTGACCTCCTCGACATCAATTATGTGTTTTTGCCGCGCTCAACGATTAATTTCCTTGATGAAGTGGCCGGGGGTAATCCGCTGTTGCGTTATAGTTATGAGGATCACTTCATTATGCGCATGGGTTACTCCGTCTTCCTGACCAACCGGTCAACGACATCACTGATGCCGGGGCAAAACATATCCGCCTCTCCGCGCAATGTCTGGACCCTGAGAGCATCGGCCGAAAGCGCCGGAAATCTCCTCTACGGAATCTCCAAGCTCACCGGCCAACACCGCCACGAGGGCGCCTACAAGATTTTTGGCACTCAGTATGCTCAATACGTCAAGGGCGAGGCCGACTTTATGGTGAGCCATACTTTCACAGAGCGCACCTCGTTAGCCTTCCATCTGGGCGCGGGAGTGGCAGTGCCTTACGGTAACTCCTCGATGGTGCCCTTTGAAAAGCGCTTCTATGCGGGCGGGGCCAACGGTGTGCGCGGCTGGGGAGTGCGCACACTCGGCCCGGGAAGATATGATGCAAAAAATTCGGTCAGCGACTTCATTAACCAGTGTGGCGACATCCGCCTCGACTTCAGCCTTGAGGCGCGAGTGAAGCTCTTCTGGGTGCTTGAAGGGGCGGCATTCATCGACGCCGGCAATGTCTGGACCATCCGCAATTATGAAACACAGCCGGGCGGACTGTTCCGCTTCGACTCCTTCTATAAAGAATTAGGCTGGGCCTACGGTATAGGCCTGCGCATGGACTTTACTTACTTCCTCCTGCGCTTTGACCTGGGAATGAAGGCCTATAATCCGGCAATAAACCAGGAGCCCTGGCCGCTGACTCATCCACGCTGGAATCGCGACGCAACGTTTCATTTCTCCGTGGGCTATCCTTTCTAACGAACTTATTAACTGATTAAAGATGAAACCCCTCGTAATTTTTGACCTTGACGGAACCCTGCTCAACTCGATTGCCGATTTGGCCCACGCCGCGAACCATGCGCTTGCCGTTTGCGGCTATCCCACGCATGATTTGGCCACGTATCCCTTCTTCGTGGGCAACGGAGTCGGGCGGCTGCTTGAGCGCGTCCTCCCTCCGGAACACCGTGACCCCAAGTCAATCAGCTATTTGCACAAAGTCTTTACGGAATATTATGACCGCCATCTCTGGGAGCACACCGTGCCCTATCCCGGCATTGAGGATATGCTCCATGAGCTGGCCAACCGGGGCTATAACCTCGCCGTAGCGTCAAATAAGTATCAGTCAGCCACTTCGGCCCTGATTGCCCACTTCTTCCCTCGCCTGCCCTTTGAAAGCGTCCACGGCATGCGTCCGGGTATTCCGGCCAAGCCGGACCCCTCGATTGTCTTCGGTATTCTGCGCGACGTCCCCACCCCCAAGGAGATGGTAACCTATGTTGGCGACAGCGGCGTTGACATGGAGACGGCGCGGCGCGCGTGTGTGCGCAGCGTCGGAGTAACCTGGGGATTCCGCCCCATCTCCGAACTGCGCCAATATTATGCCGAAAACATCATCTCTGACCCCGCCGACCTGCTTCGCCTCTGCCCCAAGCCTTAAAGAGAGGGGCAGAACATCAGGGGCGTCGACGGATGGCGGCGCTCCAGATAGCGGCGGATGAAATTGACGGTATCGTCGGCAATGCGCCGGTCGCGGCTGTCAAAATGCTGATTGTAAATAACTGAATGGAGGGGAATTGCGCGGCGTTCAAGGGCCTCCAGGGATAAAAGAGTATGATTGATTGAGCCGAGAGTGCCGTTAGTGACCAGGGCCACGGGCAGTCCGCGCGAGGCTATATAATCAATGGTCCAGAAATCATCAGTCAGCGGGACCATCAGTCCGCCCGCGCCCTCAAGGAGCACCACATCATAGCGCGAATCAAGCTCCTCCATTGCCTTGTCAATCGCGTTGAAATCAATCTCGCGGCCATCAATCTCAGCCGCTAACTGAGGCGAACAGGGATAGGAAAAAATCTGCGGCGCGGTGAGGCCCTGAGCGTCCTCAGGCAGCTGACCGACACCCATGATGCGCCGATGCACTTCAATGTCTTCCGACGAGCCGACATTGCCCGTCTGAATGAATTTTTGAGTGATTACGCTGACGCCCTGCTTGGCAAATTCGCGGGCAAGCCATCCGGCAGCATAGCTCTTGCCGGCATCAGTATGAATTCCGCTGACAAATATAATCATTTCTTTCTGAGAATTAAATAAATCGGTTCAAAAGTAAGAGAGACGCGCCCGTCATCGCGGCGAGGCCACAGGCGCTCAATCTCGCGGACGCTGACCGCCGACGGACGCGCGTTGACTCCCGTGTCGCGACAATGGCGCAGGGCGTCCATCGGAGTGTCGAACACCTTGATAATCTTGCCGCTATGCAGCTCCAGAATCTCCATATCGGCGGGAATAATGCGGCGCAGAGAATCCTCCGAGAGATAAGGCAGAGGAACCACCCCACACTGAGTCAACTCCTTGAAAGTCTGCGGGCCGAATGACGACAAAACGGCCAGTCCCCCGGGCTCAAGCACCCGCGCCACCTGAAGAAGGAACGCCGCCACAGAATTGAACCATTGCACCGTAGAGGCCGCCACAATTGCGCGGAGCGACGCGGAATCGACGAGCCTCAAATCGGCCTCTCCGTCGGCGGCGACAACCGCATCAGAATCAGGCGCTATGTCCCATAGAATCAGCTCTTCAGGCTTAATCTTAGGCGAATATAGTTCGGCAAATTCACCGGCCCCGGCTCCAATTTCCAGCACGCGGCCTCCGGGCTGCTTGGAGCGATGTTTCAACCAGAGTTCTAACAGATGGTCAAGCACGCGGTTTTGGACCGAGGCCTCGGCCTGATATGTTGCGCGCCCGCGGGTGAATCTGGTGATGACACACTCCTTATTAATCAGCAATCGCTCCAAAATAGAGTGAAAATCAGGCAAATGAGCGCCTTGAAGTTCAATGATTTCAGCGCGTCCGAGCCATGCGCGGCGCTGATTTTCAGGGGGAAAAATCTTATCGTCGGAGGAAATTACGGCATAGTCCCAGCGAAAAGGCACGGGCTCAGAGGGAAAATCGAGCAGTTCGCTGCGGAGTTCCGCAATGGGTCGAGGTCCGCGCTCCATGTCAGCGGCCCACATGCGGCGCCGGAATTTCATGAGCGACTGTTCGGTCAGGCGTTCGGCAGTCAACCGGAAAACCTCGCGGGGAATACCTTCCGTATCGCTGACCGGGCAGGGAGTGCCATTGACGGCGATGGTCAAGGTCAGCGGCAACCGGGTATCTTGAAGGGCAATTTCGGCGGCATGAACTCCGAGCGACCAGGCCAGGACGACGACTTCCTTATAGCCGCTGATTTCCGGCAGAACGAATTGCCGATAGTCTGAAACGACGGCTATATCATAGCCCGGAACGGAGAAGGACTCCGCCGCTGAAGGTACGGGCACACTCCATCCGTTAAAGACGAGCAGAAGGCGGCTGCGGCCCTCGGTTTTGCTTAAAAAATCTACTCTCATAGCTTGGTCATCACCTCTTTGAGGCGGATAATATCATCAGGGTTCAAATCGGCGCTGAGCGAAAAGCGCAGGCGCTCGGTTCCGGGCGGAACAGTCGGTGTGCGGATGGGGAGGACCTTGAATCCGCATTCAAGCAATTTTGCCGAGAGGGCGAGCGCTGATTTACTCGAGCCGGTAATCAATGGCTGAATATGCGAGGGAACTGCCTGATTGCCAAGTGCCTGAGCAAGCAGGGCGGAAAGTTCACGCAGGCGGGTGCGCCGCGCCTCCATTGCGGGGATGCGCTCCATAATGAATCGGCTCCAGGCAATGTTGAGCGGCGGAAGGGCCGTTGAAAAAATCAGCGAGCGCGCCGTATTGACAAAATAATCAAACATTTGCTGGGAGCGGCTCACGATAAATGCGCCCACTGACCCGATGGCCTTTCCGAGGGTGCCGATAATGAAGTCAACGCCCTCTATATCAACCGATAAGCCCAGCCCTCCGCGCCCGCAGACGCCAAGCGCATGAGCCTCATCGACATAGAGCAACGCATTTGGATATCGGCTCTTGATGCGGGCAATCTCCTCAATAGGCGCAAAGTCGCCATCCATTGAATAGACTGACTCAATAATTATCAGCACGCGCTCAAAATCAGCGGCCTTTTTGGCTAAAATGCGTTCCAAATGAGCCGTATCGTTATGGCGAAAGCGCTCAAATGGCGCCTGACTGAGCATAATTCCGTCGATGATTGACGCATGGACAAGCTTATCAGCCACAATCAGAGTCCCCTTCCGTGCCAGGGCAGCGACAGCTCCGGAATTGGCATGATAACCGGAGTTAAACAGCAGGGCTCTCCCCCCGTAATAATCATTTAAAAGCGACTCAAAGCGCTGAAATTCAGCCTGGTCGGCAGCAAGAAGGCGTGAGGCCGACGCACTGAGGCTCAGTTCCCTACCCTCGCCCTCCATAAACTCGCGGCGGAGCGCGGAGTCAGCGGCAATGCCGAGATAATCATTTGACGATAAGTCAATTACCTCCCGCTCAGCGAGGGCTGAGGGCAATTGCCGGAAATTATTTTCGCGGCGCAGACGGTCAAGGGTCTCGGAGTAATGTTTCATCGGATAATTTCAAGGGTCCGGGTTACCAGGGCATTAAGTTCCTCATCAGTAATCACATAAGGGGGCATAACATAGACATTGCGCCCGAAGGGACGGACCCAGATTCCGCGCTTGACACACTCTTTTTGGAATTCACCGACGTTGACCGGCTCCTTCATTTCAATGACTCCGATAGCGCCGAGAACGCGCACATCGGCCACTGAATCAAACTCGCGCGCCGGGGCCATCAGGCGTTCAAGTTGGGCCGAAATATGGGCGATGCGGTCGGCCATCGGCTGTTCGGAGAGTATCTTAAGGCTTTCCAGGGCTACGGCACAGCCGAGCGGATTGGCCATAAAAGTAGGTCCATGCATCATGACACCGGCCTCGCCGCGCGAAATATCATCAGCAACGCGGCGCGTGGTCAACACGGCGCTCATGGTCATATATCCTCCGGTCAAACCCTTGCCGACGGTCATAATATCAGGCTCTACCCCGGCATGTTCAGAGGCGAAGCAGCGGCCGGTGCGCCAGAATCCGGTGGCCACCTCATCAAAAATCAGATAGAGGCCCAATTCAGTGCAGAGGCGGCGCAGCGAGCGAAGATACTCCGGATGATAGAACCACATACCTCCGGCGCCTTGAACTATCGGCTCAAGAATCACTCCGGCAAGCTCATCGGCATGGTCACGCAGAAGCGCCTCCATCGGCTCAAAATCCGCGGGATTCCATTCCTCGCCAAACCTGACGGAGGGCTGAGGCGCAAAGAAACGCACCGGGAGCGCCGAGCCGAAGGCGCCATGCATTCCCGTGACGGGGTCACAGACCGACATGGCATTCCAGGTGTCGCCATGATAGCCGCTGCGAATAGTGGCAAAATTAGTGGCCCGATGGGAGCCGGTGACGCTGATTCGGGCCTGGACAGCCATTTTCATGGCCACTTCAGTGGCCACCGACCCTGAATCAGCATAAAAAATATTATTCATTGACTTGGGCGCGAGCTCAAGGAGCCGCTTGCCTAACTCAATGGCGGGGTCATGAGTGAGGCCGCCAAACATTACGTGGCTCACTTTTTCCATCTGGCGAATCAGGGCCGCGTTGAGGCGCGGATTGTTATAGCCATGGATGACACACCACCATGAGGCCATGCCGTCAATCAGCGGGGTTCCGTCTTCAATAAAAATCGTGCAACCCTCGGCTCGGGTCACTTTATAAGTGGGCAACGGATCAAGGGTTGAAGTATAAGGATGCCAAAGGTGCTGGCGGTCAAATTCGTCGTGTAAGCTCATCAAGAATCCGGGGCAAGACCGGCGTCTCGCCATCATTTATAATAATATAATGTGAAGAATTAGAGCCTGCGGGGTGCTGCGAAGCAATGCGGGCCCTGACCTCATCGGCCGAAAGGCCATTGCGGGCCATAACTCTATTAATCCTAAGCTCCTCAGGGGCTGTGACTTCCCAGACGGAGTCAACAATCCGGTCCAAGCCGCTTTCATAAAGAATCGCCGTCTCCACGAAGAAGAACGGAGTCCGGCAAGCGGCAATCTCAGCCGTCAGGTCAGCGGCCACGGCCCCATGAACAATCCGGTTGAGGCGGCAGAGCTTGTCAGAATCAGCAAAGACGCAGCGGGCAATTGCGGCGCGATTAAGCGAGCCGTCAGGATTCAGGGCCTCCGGGGTCACTTCCTCGGCAATTCGGCGGCGCATCAGCGGGTCAGAGTCCTGGAGGCGACGCGCGCGGCTATCGCAATCATAGACCGGGAAGCCCATGGCGCGCAGAACATGACAGACAACTGACTTGCCGCTGCCAATTCCGCCGGTGACGGCTATGACCTCTGGACGTGACATCTTTTTTTCGCTTACTCTTCAGGGGCCGCAAAAATTGCCTTTTGCTCAATCAAGTATTCAACGGAGTCAACTGATAGGGCAACGTCCTGATAATAATCCGGACAACTTCCAATGGTCAGCGGAATCTTGGTTCCGGAGCGCTCATAGAAGTCGGCATTGACCGAGATGACAGCGTTTTCAGTGGAGTAAAGACTCATTGGGAGCAGATAGCTGACGCGGACCTGCGACGGGAAAAGCACCACATCGTAAGTGGCGGAGGAGGCCCCATGGAGCAGAGTGACGGGCACTACGCGGCTCTTGGCAATCAGCGGCTCAACGGGGATGGTCACCGTTACATGGTCAGGGACGATTCTCACTCCCGTTTCAGGGCGAATCTTCACCTCACATATCAGAGTATCAGTCAAGCCGGAGCGATTCAGAGTCATGGTTTGAACCGATAAGGGCTTGACAGTCAGATGGCGGGCGGCATAGACCGTCACGGAGTCCGGGCTGATGGTTATCGGGCCGGAGATGACTGACTGGGAACTCGGTTCAACCTGGAGGTCAGGAATGACCACGGCGCGGGTGCCGGGGCGGTCAGTATAGATAAGACTCAGAGAATCAGGACGAATGCTCACGACTTGGGTTGTCGACGCAAAGAGCGAACGCACCCTTGAGGTGAGCTCCTGAGCCGGAAAGGCCACGCGGTCACGCAGCGGATAAGCCGTCAGCTCATCATAACTTATCTTGAGGCCGGGAGTGCCGTTCCAGTAGAATCCGGCAAGCACGGAGCCTTTGTCGCGCACATTGACCGTCAGCGCCTTAGACACCTCGGAGATAAAAAAGACATCTTCGGGCACATCCGTAATCTCCAGTTTGACTTCAAGGTCTCGCTGGGCATCATCATTCAGCGACATGATTACCCAGAAGACATAGCTGACCAGAGTAAACAGCAGAAAAACAATCACGTCCTTCCCGCGCGAGCTATGGAGCAGCTCGCGCACCCGGCTGAAAAATGCCTTCAGGGAATTTACGTGTTCGTTCTCGGCCATGTCTCTCTGCCCGGTTAGTTCTTATCGGAGTTGACAGCGTTGGCGGCGTCGGCCTGAGCTTCCTCAGCCGAGGGATAAATCATTGACTTCTCAACCTTGATTTTCACTCCGGGAGCAACTTCCAGGGAGAAGGTCGTAGCGCCGATTTCGGCGATTTTGCCATGAATGCCGCCGGCCGTGAGCACACGGTCACCCTTCTGGAGGCCATCACGGAATTTCTTGGTTTCCTTCTGGCGCTTCTGTTGCGGACGAATCATGAAAAAGTAAAAGACGACGATGAGGAGAATCAACATTCCCCAGCTCTGCATTTGTTCCATAATTTATTTTTTTGTGTTAGAAAATGACTTTTGAATACGCCCCTCGGCGCGGAGTTTCTCAGTGATGGCGGCAAGCATGCCGTTAACAAAGGCGCCGGAGCGGGCCGTTGAGTAGCAGTTAGCAATCTCAACATACTCATTGGCAGTGACCTGCAGCGGAATCTTGGGGAATTCCAGCACCTCGGCCAGCGCCGTGCGGAGAATGACGATGTCCATCAGCGCCAGGCGCTCGGTGTCCCACTTGCTGGTGTTGACAAAGCTGTCAATCAGCTCGCGATATTCATCCATGTGATTAACCACGGCATCAAAAAGCTTGAAGCCGAATTCGGCATCTTCTTCATCCTTAAATTCCGGCAGGAGAGCAACTTCCACCCCTTCGCGGCCAATCTGGCGGAGCGTTTTCAGGGCAAAGCTTGACATCACCTCAAGGTCATCGTTCCAGAAAATGGAGCGATTTTCAAGCGACTCGGCCAAATCATCCGACGGGAGGATTACATGACGAATCAACTGGCGCCAAAGTTCAGCCTCATCCTCGCGGCTCTTATGGCCGGGAGCGCTCATAAACTCCTGATAATAAGTTGATGACAGGATTTGATTGAGCAAGTTTTCAATCAGAACGTGGTCATTGGCAAACGCATAGGGATGTTCCCGATCCCATTCCTCAAAGGCGGGATTCTCCTCAATGGCGCGGATAAATGCGGCGTCAACAAAGCGGCGGTCCGGGTTGAGGTCCTCATCGGTGGGCAGATATTTCGCGGCATTGGCCTCCAGGCGCTCGGCCTGGGCGCGGGTAATATCAACGGGGAGCCAAACCAGCGACTTATAAAGCGCATAGGCACTCTGGAGCGAACGCATCAGGTCATTCTTGCAGGAGCTGAGCACCGAGCGAGTGTCAGAAAATCCCTGCAGGGTCTCAATCAGCATCTTGGCACCCATCTCCATGCCGCGGACGGTGAAGTCCGGGTCAGTGCGCAGGGCTGCAATGACAGCGTCGGTCTTGATGAGAGTAGAGCGGATAGCAGTGGTCCAAAAAGTGATTTCATCGGCCACAGTGGCGCCCTTCACCTTTGAGAAAACCCGATAAGCCGTCGAACCCTTCAGGCGGGCCACAGCCTCCGGCACTGCGGCATCAAAGCTGCGCATCCGGATTCCATACTTATTAATCAGGTCACGAACCTCCTCATTGGCCATCAGGGCCACAGACATCCTGGTGTCCTCAAACTTGGCTCCGCGCACTGCCCCGGTGACTGAGGCCGGGACTATCCCCTCATTGACCACGCGGCGACCTGAAAGTTCCAATATCAGGAGCAGCAATTCTGCATAAGCCTTAAAGGAGTATCGACGGTCCGGCGACGACGTCTCGGCCGGCATTTCTATCTTAAACTCGCTCCGGGTCAGCATATAGCTATAAAGCATCTGCACGACTTTCAGGCGGATTAATACGCGGTTGACCATATCTTATGAATCTGAGTATTTTAAAAGTTCGATTTTTTGTTTTCTAAGTGCAAAGTTACGCAAAGTTCGCGAAAAGCGCAAAAAAAGGGCGCGAAAAATCGCGCCCCAATTCTCATGAAGAAAAAAGATTATTCCTTAACGCGCTCAACGTATGAACCGTTGCGGGTGTCGATTTTCACCTTGTCGCCGGTGTTGCAGAACAGGGGCACACGAACGGTGGCGCCGGTTTCAACAGTGGCGGGCTTCAGAGTGTTAGTGGCGGTGTCACCCTTGATGCCGGGCTCGGTATAAGTGATTTCGAGCACCACGGTCGTGGGCATTTCGCAGGTCAGAACGGTTTCGCTGGCGGCGTGAACCATAGCCTCGCAGATGTCGCCATCCTTCAGGAATTCAACGCCCTCGATGCTTTCGCCGGGCACGATGATTTCCTCCCAGGTTTCAGTGTGAAGGAAGTGATAACCCAGCTCATCCTTATAGGAATACTGATAAGGGCGACGCTCGATGCGCACTTCTTCCACCTTCACGCCGGAGTTCCAGGTCTTGTCGATAACGCGGCCGGTGCGCACGTTCTTCAGCTTGGTGCGGACGAAGGCCGGACCCTTACCGGGCTTCACATGAAGGAATTCTACGATGAAATAGTACTGGCCATCGATGTCAAGGCACATTCCATTCTTAAAATCAGCAGTAGTTGCCATAAAAAATGTCTTTATTTCGTTTTGAATTATTGTTTTCTAAGCCGCAAAGTTAACAAAAAAATTTCAATCCCGCAAATTTTCCCCCAACAACCACGTTACCCCCGCCATGGAAAGGCGGAGAGGAGGATGAGTCTGGATAATCTGATTTAAGAATAGATAAATACCCTGGCTACTACTGTTTGTCCAACAATTTAAGAAACTTTAATGGTCAAATGCTTGCATAGTACATTAAAAAATTGTATCTTTGCAAAGAAATAATAAAAGATTTCTACTTATGGCACGACCGATTAAAGAAACTCCCGAACTTAGAGGGAACGATGCGGTGAGATTTGAAACACTTATCTCTACCACAAAACCTGTGTCCAAAGAGGAGAAGGAACGTGCCCGCAAGGCTTATGATATAATGAAATCTATAAGCAACTTCCAGTGGTGACAATTGATTTTAGCAAACTGCGCCAGTTCCACCTCACAGAGGATATCGACATTAAACCGTTCAAATGTGCTGATGATGATTTGAACGAATTTCTCTTTGAAGACGCAAAGCAGTTTCAAAGTGAACTTATGACTGTGACTTATTTACTTGAATATCTGGAGGAAAATAAGACCGCAGCCTATTTCAGTTTGCTTGCCGACAAAATCATATTCAATCCTGATGAAAAGGGTGTGTGGAACAAGCTGAACCGCAATATTCCGAACTCCAAACGTCGTAGAAGCTATCCCGCTGTAAAAATTGGTCGTCTTGCTGTTAATGAAGAATATTCCGGCCAAGGACTCGGAACATTCATTCTTGACAATATCAAATATGCATTCTCTAATGTAAGACGTCTTGGATGTCGCTTTATTACAGTAGATGCGCTGCATACTGCCGTGCCGTTTTATGAAAGTAACGGCTTTCAATGTATCACAGAATCAGATAAGGATGATGAAACACGTTTAATGTTCTTTGACCTAAAGAACTTTATATCAGATTAAAGCTTACTGAAATTCTGTAAAGTTAGTGATTATTTTCCAATTCTCCAAATATCTATGGAAAGGCGGATTCCGATCCGCCGCCCCACCTCGCGTAAGCCATATGGTATCCATTCAGATTGTTTTTATGTCGCTAAGTTTAAAAAAACTTTTTGACATGACAATGCCCCGACTTGAGAAAGTCATGGCTTTGTTTTATGTTCTTCAACATGCTATAAAAAGAGGCTGCGCCTATTTTGACACAGCCTCTTTTTTTACATTAACGAGCAGGCACCTACAAAACAAGGATACCACTGTTTCGTTTTGCTGTCTTATCCAATAACTACTTTTATAGTCTTGCCGCCCTTGCGGACAACATAGACTCCGCGTGAGAGGCCTTCAAGACTGTCAGCAATTCTCACGCCTCTGAGGTTGTAAACTTCCACATCAACATCGGCGTCGATAGCATTGATACCATCTTCGCCCGGCTCATCGGGGTCTATCGGATCGACGGGCTTGGCGTTGACCGTAACTGTACAGGTGGCGCTGACGTCCTGGCAAGTTGCGGTAATGGTGGCTTCACCTGCGCTGACGGCGGTTACAACACCATTGGCATCGACCATCGCAACCTCCGGGTTCGAAGATGTCCAGATAACTTCGGCATCCTCATCAATATCAGTCTTATCAGCTCTGAGTTCGGCGGTTTCTCCCTCGGTAAGTTCAACACCGGTGGGCGTGATAGCGATTGAAGGATTCTTCGGGTCTACAACCGGCTTGGCGTTGACCGTAACTGTACAGGTGGCGCTGACGTCCTGGCAAGCAGCGGTAATTATAGCGGTGCCAGCGCCGACGGCGGTTACAAAGCCCGTATTGTCAACCGTCGCTACCGTCTCGTCGCTTGATGTCCACTTAACGGCCTTGGCAGTCGCATCCTCCGGGCTGACAGTTACCGAAAGAGCAATTGTCTCGCCGACTTCGCCACACCATTCAGTTGCCGAAAGACTTATGCTCTCAACCGGAATCTCCGTTTCTTCAACTTTTATGTGGCAGGTGCTCTTAATGCCATAACCCGGATAATAAATTATAGCATCTATGTCACACTCGCCTACACCTCGCGCAGCAATTAATCCGGGTCCGATCACATCTGCTACTGTATCATTGGTTGACGTCCAGAAAACATCATGGTCAGTTGCATCACCCGGCATAAATGTTACCGAAATCTGCAAGGTCTCGCCGACTTTTCCGGTCCATTCCGTTTGCGACAAAATGATTTCTTCTACTCTCGTTTCCTCTACAGTAACATAACAGTATTGCCGGAAACCGGAACCGTCGCCGGCTGTGACCATAATATAGCATTCTCCGACTTTTAATGTCGTTACCACTCCGTCCTCGGTCACAGTTGCCACGTCTACATTGTTTGACATCCATATGAGTGTTTTATCTGTCGCATCGTAAGGACTGACATCGACCGTCAACCTAAATGTTTCGCCAACCTTACCGCGCCACTCTTGAGATGAAATTGTAAGTTCTTTAACCCTGATAGGCTCGGTTTCCAATGTGGTAATTTCGTTGAATTTTCGCCAGTCAGAGACAGTCGTCCCATATTCATCAATTACGTCAGACGAAACTTTCAGAGTGGCTGAATAATCTGAGAAAACCAAACTATTTATTGTCGGCACATGAAAATCACTGTAGTTAATTATTTCTTTGATATTGTTGCAACCCCAGAAAGCATACGTTTCAATCTTGGCGACAGCCGTCCCGATTACCACGGAAGTCAATCCCGAGCATCCATAAAAAGCACTGGCTTCAATCGAAGTAACATAGTTGGGAATCACGATTGAAGTTAATCCGGAGCAATCATAGAAAGCGCCCTTCGATATCTCGGTCAATGATTTCGGGAGGGTAACTGACTTCAGGCCATCACAGTATGCAAATGCATCCCTTCCTATAGAAGAAACCGTATTGGGAATTTCAATTGAAGTCAATGAGGTGCAACTGGCGAAAGCGCGCTCGCCAATTGTTTTAAGTCCATACGGCAAAACAATAGATTCTATTCCGGAAGATGAAAAAGCGTCGCTGGAAATGGTTTCGACCGACTTGCCGATTGAAACGGTAGTCAAGGCCGGACATTGAGCAAAAGTATTTACACCTATGGTTTTGACTTTATCCGGAACATTAGCCGTCGTCAATGACGTACAGCCGTAGAAGGAATATTCGCCAATTGTTTTGACAGACTGCGGAAGTTGAATGGATGACAATGCGGTGCAACCACTGAAAGTGTGGGATCCAATTGTTTCAACAGATTTACCCATTGCAACCGAGCTCAAAGCGACACAGTGTGAGAAAGCATTCGATTGAATAGAAAGGACTTCATCCGGAATTTCAATTGAAGTCAGACCACTATTTATAAAAGCACCCTCGCCAATAACGGTCAAGGCATCAGGCAGTTTTATCGATGTTAATTTTGTGCAATTTCGAAATGCATACCCTTCTATGCCTCCGACAGAAGCGGGGATTACAACCGAACTAAGATTCGAACAGTCTGCAAAAGATGAGAGATAAATATAGTTGACTGCATCAGGAATTATGACTGACTTCAAACTTGAACATCCGCTGAACGTGAAGGGACCGATATAATCTACCGTATCAGGAATGTGGACATCGGTAAGCTCCGTCGCCCCGCAGAAAGTCTTTTCCAGTCTGGTGATTGATTCCGGTATGTTGACTTCTGTAATTTCCCGGGCGCCAATGTACAGATGATGCGCATAATTGAGCGGATTTGACTCAGCTGTTCCGAATTCAATCTTACATAGTGATTCCAAGCTTGCAAACTCCGCCTTTATCAAACCTGTACATTGAGAAAAGGCATTATCGTCGATTTTCTCAACCGAACTGCCGATTACCACCGACTTCAAGCCTGAACACATCGAAAAAGCGACGCTACCTATCTCTGTTACCGAATTGGGAATCACGAGCGACGACAAGCCCACACACCGGTAGAATGCGTCGTGTCCGATAGTCTCCAGTGAGTTAGGCAATGTAATATCAGTCAATTCTGAACATTCCATAAACGCCCAGCCTCCAATCTGCTTAACGGAGTTTGGAATAACAACCGTTTTCAAAATTGAACAATAAGTAAAGGCACTATCATCAATCTTAACAACAGTGTTTGGAATAACAACAGACGTAAGACCCGTGCATTGATAGAAAGAAGACATTCCGATTACGGTCAAAGTATACTCGACATCTCCGTCCTTCGGATTTGCCGGCAGAATCAACTGACCTGAAACGCGGTTCGACAGATAGCCGATCTTTGTCATACACGTCTTGGTGTCTTCGTCCAACACCGTATAATTGATTGTCTGTCCGGCATAAGTATAGCTAAAGTCACGCGCCGTTATCAGGTTGATAGTCTGTAAAACCACTATCAACAGAAGCATTAAGCGTTTCATAATTCTCGCTATGGTTATTTATCAATGATTTCAAGTGCAGGCAAAGTATCGGAGATTCTGTGGTAGACACACATCCCGGTAAGTCGTGTCAGAGCCATGTCAATCTGATAAACTCCAATAAAAGCGAAAGGACTCCGTTTATTATCACGCCAATATGTGATGCGCCTTATGCCGCTTGCGGATTCCACCGCTTCAATATAATTCTCGTTTTTCGAAGCAGACTCATTTTGTTCCACAATCCATAAATTGTCGTCAGACTTTCTATTAATCCAACTGTTACTTCTCTCATCAGAGCCGGTGGGCGTCCAGACCATATACTGTCCCTCATATCCGCGGACATCTCCACCACCGTCTCGACGTTGATTTTTGATAATCGCGTCATATTGGCGACAAACGCCGCTTATCTTCTTATAGTCTTCTGGCGCGATAGCTTTAGGATAATAATTCATTGTACATCATTTGCCGCGGTCATCCCCTCGTTGGCGTAATAGATTGGTTTATAAACAGAAATGCGCAGGAATCTGTATCTGTTGCCGTCCTACCATTCGAGGCTTCTCGCATTGCCCTTTAGATGTTGGACGGCAACGCAGAAGCCCTACGCAATATATGTAACACTCTTTGCCCTTATGCTCACGCATAAAAGCCTGGGTATAACATATCCACGGGCATCTACCGTTGCCTAATCCCTGACATCTAAATGAAATTTTGCGAGAATTTCGAATGGTCAAGAATCAGCGCGGATAAACGCTTTCTCAAATTATGTTGCTGCATCCCTCCCGCTGTCCCCGGACCGGGGCTTCGCGTTCGGTCTGCATCGGCAAAGTTAGTGAATATTTTCCAATTCTCCAAATATCTATGGAAAGGCGGATTCCAATCCGCCGTCACCTCGCGCAAGCCTTATGGTAGCCATTTAGATTGTTTTTATGTCGCTAAGTTAAAAAAACTTTTTGGCATGACAAAGCCCCGACTTGGGAAAGTCAGGGCTTTGTTTTATGTTCTTCAACACATCGCAAAAAGAGGCTGCGCCTATTTTGACACAGCCTCATAAAAGACTAAACCCCGAGGTTTGTCCGAAGACAGGGACACTCGGGGGATTCCGTTGCAAAGTTAGTAATTTTTTCGTAAATTTGCAAATCGAGATAAGTTAAAAATTACGAAGTGAAGTATTCCGAGTATGAAAAGGCGTTTTCTCCGGCTCGCCTGAACAAATATTTAGTTGCGTGCGGTGGCAATACAGCCAAAGCACTGACATTGTATA
>JAAVCG010000038.1 GCA_014802435.1 Bacteroides sp.
GCCCGCAGCGCGGGCGCAAGAGCTTAGGCACGTCCGCCAGGGCGTGTATTTGCCGGATTGTAACCAATAGCAGAGAGCCGCATAGCGGCGACAGATATGTCGCTCCTACGGAGCTCACAGGGTAGACAGCACGACTCATTTACACGCCCTGACGGACGTGCCTACGTTCTTACGACCCGCTACGCGGGCCTCGCCTCACCCAACATAGACTTGGCGGAGGATCGGAATCCGCCTTTCCATAGGGTCTGTGATCGGGCTTCGTGGTGCCACGGTGCCGGGGGGGGGTCGCCATGTTCAGTGCTGTGGCGGCGGATTGGAATCCGCCTTTCCATAGGGTTTGTCGGATTTCACTAAACGCTAAACACTAAACCTTAAACCTTAAACCTTAAACACTAAACCTTAAACACTAAACCCTAAGGTTAGAGGATGGTGGCGAGGAGGCCCCAGATGATCAGGAGGATGTTGCTGACGGCGTAGGTGATGGTGTAGGCGATGGTGGGGAGGGTGGTGTTGAGGGAGTCCTGGACGGCGCCTAATGCGGCGGTGCAGGTTCGGGTGCCGGCACAGCAGCCGAGGGTGAAGACGGCGGGGAGCTTGAAGACGTAGCGTCCGAGCCATAGGCCGAGGAAGAGCGGAATGGTTGTTGCGACGGCGCCGACAATGGGGAGCATCCACCCGACGGCCTTGATGCCGCTGATAAACTGCGGGCCGCAATTGATGCCCACGGCGGCAATAAACACGTTGAGGCCCAATTGATTGAGGAGCCAGACTACGGAGCGTGGAATCTTGCCATAAGTAGGGCGGCGGGAGCGAAGCCATCCAAAGACGAGGCCGCCGATAAGTGAGCCGCCGGAGGTTCCGAAGCTGACGGGTACCCCTCCAAGATAGACCGTCAGAGTGCCGAAAGTGGCGCCGACGCAGAGGGCCAGGCAGAGGAACATTATGTCAGTATGGGTCGTCGGGCGGTCAAGATGGCCAATTTTCTTGGCGGCGCCATTGAGCGAGTGGCGATGGCCGACGAGAGTAATGATGTCGCCTCGGCGCAAAACGTCGTCAGGCGTGATTTCCATGACTTTTCCTCCGCGCTCCAGTTCCTTTACAATGACCCCGTGCATAAACCGCTGCTCCAACAGGGCTTTGAGCGGCTGGCCGGCAAAATCCTTGTTGCGCAACAGCACGGGGGCCTGCTTCACGGGGAAGTTGAGTTGCCCGGCATTGGCAATCTCCTCGCCGATAAAATTAGCGGCCATGACCATGCTCTCCATTCGTCCGGAAACGATAACAACGTCGCCTGGATGAATCATCCGGTCAGCCCTTGCCGTGCGGATTTTTCGGTCGTCGGCGTTTTGAATCCGGTCAATGAAGATGTGAATTCCCTGCTTATGCAGGCGCTTTTCGGCCTCCTTGACGGTGATTCCTCCGTCAAACATAGGGTCAGAGACCTTAAATGAGCGATAAGCCACCGGGGTTTGGGCGGCAACATAAGCGGGGTCATCGCGCCAGGGGGAGCTGCTATATTGGCTCTGCAATTGGGCGGTTTCGCGGTTGATTTTCTCCATTCCGCCAAGCAGGCGGGGCCCGATGATGCTGAGGATAACGACAGTTCCGAGAGTGCCAAACACATAAGTGACGGCATAACAGACGGGGATAATATCAATCTGTGCGGCCTTTTCAGCGGCGGTCATGGTGCTGTTTTGAATGGCCTCGCTCCCCACTCCAAGGAGCGACGAGCAGGTCTGCGAGCCGCCAAAGAGGCCGACAATCTCGCCGGGGCCATAATGCATCAGTTTCCCAACGGCGAGGGTCGAGGCAAAGCATCCGAATCCCATAATCAGGGCAAAGAGGGCCTGCTTGAGCCCTACACCCTTGAGCGAACGGAAAAATCCGGGGCCGACGCTATAGCCGATGGAGAAGAGGAAGAGCATAAAGAAGACGTTCTTAATCTGGTCAGAAATCTTCACTCCGAAGAGCTGGCCAATGATGATTCCAACCAAGAGTCCGGCCGTCACAGAGCCCAACGAGAAGGCCTTATACTTCAGCCTCCCGAAGAAAAATCCGAGCCCGACGGTCAGGAACAGGGCAATTGCGGGATATTCCCTTAATATGTCTCCAATAAACTGCATACACCGAAAAAACACCCGTTCCCCCCGATCGGTTCACAGTTAAGCGAACGCAGTGAGCGGAAAAAGAGCGGATTTCAGGGGTCAAGTCAGGGGAGGGAGAGGGGGTAAGAGGCGGGGGGAAGGCCGGGGCGGGAGATGGCGATGGTTGCGCGGGGCAGGTTGAAGGTTGTCAAGGCCGGGAGGGAGTGTCGGCCTTGGAGGAATTGGATTGCGGGGCCCGGGATGGGGGAGTCGCCGAAGTGGAATTCAGAGCGGTCAGGGGAGGTTAATTCTGCGTCAGGGAGGGCCTTGCGGAGGATTTCAAGGGCACGGGGAGCGCCGGGGCCTGAGGCGGAGATGGAGGCGGGATGGAAGTAGACGGCAGTGCGATAGAGCAGGCGCTCATAGGGGTCAGTGATGTTTTGAAAGGCATAAAACGGGAGCCGCTCGCGCACTACGAGCTTGATAAAGCGGAAGGCAAAGGGGGAGTGAACCGTGAAACCACGGTTCACTCTGAAACGCCTTATATAGTAACCTAATTTGCTCATTCTTTACGTGACTGCCTGAAGGCGAGCAGAGCGCCGCCTAGGAGCAGCAAGTAGATTAAAGCGACAGATGCATAGGCCACGGAGTCAGTGGTCTTGACGCTTGCGGGGCGGAATGACATGACCAGCCGGCCCTTTCCGGCGGGGAGGCTGACGGCGCGCAGCAGATAGTCCACGCGGGCAATGTCGAGGGGCTCGCCATTGGCCTCCGCCTTCCATCCCCAGGGGAAGAAGACCTCAGAGAAGACGGCAATGCGGGGGGCGCTGACTGAGTAGTCAAACGTCAGGCAGTCAGGCGCATAGGCAGTCAGGCGGATGGTGTCGCCGGGCGCGGGAGCTGATGCTTGGCCCAGGATGGGGCGGAATTGCTCATCAGCCACGGCCTGATGGCGCGGATTAATTGTTTCGAGGGCGTCCATCTCGGCGTCAGCATTGTCGACATAGTCAATGGAGTCAACAAACCAGGCATTTCCGTAAGCGCCCTCGTTAAGAATCGGGGCGACATTGGGGTCAGTGATGATATACTTGGTGTTAAGCATATCCAGGACATTGAGATGCGAGCGGAGCCATGCGGCGTCGGCGGGGTCATACAGGGCGGCGATGGAGTCATCACGCAGGGAGAGGAGCTCAGTGATTTCCGGGCGGGCAATGAAGCTCAGATGGCGGTCAATCAGGTCCTGATAGCGAGTGAGTTTAGCGGCATGATAGCCTCCGATGGATTTATGGAAATAACTTGGGTCGGCCGAGGCAAAGCGGTTGACGTCAAGCACTCTGAAGTCAGGGTCGCTGTCCATCAGGATGACCTTATCGGCATTAGAGGCTGTGAAAGGCTCGGCGGTGACGGGCTCCACGAAGCTGTCATGGTTGAGATAACGGCGGTCAGCGGTGAAGAGGTCAGTCAGGACGGCCACTCCGATGATTGCAACGGCCACTTTGCGTGAAATCTTTCCGCGCATGAACCCGAGCAGGGAAATCAGGGCAATGCCGATGAAGAGGAGCGAGCGCAGGGAGTCAGTCTTGACCAGGTCAAGGCGCATCTGCTCGGCGGCCTGGAGCACCGAGGGGTAATCCTGAATGTTAAAGTTCTGAGGGAGAGCGCCGTAGGCCATGTATTGAGCAATTGTCTGCTGATCGCGTTCGCCCATAATCGCTGAGCCGAAGATTGAGGGCATCAGCAGGCCCAGGAGGCAGAAAAACAGGCAGAGGCCAAAGGAGATGAGCAGCGGCTTGCGCATTGATTCCCAAGGCTTTTCAGCGCGGAGGAGTTCGCGCAGGCCAAGGATTGCGAGAAGCGGAATTGTAAACTCGGCAATGACCAGAATGGACTCCACGGTGCGGAACTTACTGTAACCGGGCATCAGGTCGATAAAGAGGTCAGTGAACCACATCATGTTCCTGCCCCAGGCCAGGAAGATCGAGAGTACCGTAAGCACCACCAGGGCCCATTTCACCGGCCCTTTGACCACTATGCAGCCAAAGAGGAAGAGCGCCAGGATGATAGCCCCGACATAGACCGGCCCGTTAGTGCCCTCGGCGCCGCCAAAGTAAGGGCCAAAGAGCTGCAGGAGAGTCATTTCCGGTCCCTTTCGCATCATCTCCTTGCCCTGTTCGGTCTCAGTCAGCGAGGTGGGCACCATTCCGCCCTGATAAGGCTTGGCGGAGGCGCCGCCCTTAATGTCAGGAATCAGCAGGGAGAAGGTCTCAGCCTTCTCGTAGGAATACATTGTAATGTAGTCACGGTCAAGGCCCGCAGACTGCTGGGCGCCGGGAGTCTGAGCGGTCAGCTCCGTATGGCGTCCGCGCATTGTCAGCTTGGAATATTCATAAGTGTGATAGAGATTCGGGGCGTTCGCACCAATGGCCAGGAGCATTGCCCCGGCAAGGACAGCAGTGTTTATCCCCCACTCCCTGAGCCTGTTGCCGCGGAAGGCCTCAACGGCGTAAGCAATAACGAATCCGGCCATCACCCATGCAAAATAGTAAGTCATCTGGAAATGGTTAGACGAGATTTGCAGGGCCATGAACAGGGCGGCGACAGCCGCGCCGAGGAGGCGCCGGTTGCGGTAAATCAAAACGAGTCCGGCAATCGTCGGCGGGACATAGCTCAGGGTGATGAACTTCCAGAGATGGCCCGCGCCGATGATGATGACGAAGTAAGAGCTGAGCCCCCAGGCTATGGCGCCGATGAGGGCCAATGAAGGGCGGCACCTCATGGTGAGCAGCAGCAGGAGCATGCCTAACATCATCATGCAGAGCAGATTGGCGGGCTGAGGGAGCCAGAGCCCATAGAGGCTGTTGAGCCATGAAAAGAGGGCCGTAGACCCGTAGGATGGCGAAATTTGGAAGGCCGGCATTCCGCCGAAAAGCGAGTTGGTCCACCAGGCGTGTTGACCCGTCTCGGCGCGATATTGGGCGAGTTCCTGACCATTGGCCGCGCCCTGTTGCATATCATGCTGGCGCAAGACGTTGCCATCAATGGCATCAGGCCAGAAAAACGCCAGCGAGACGGCCACAATGACAATCACGCAGCCCAGCAGGGCGAGCCATTGCTTCTTATTTTTCATAGATAACTATCGTTAAACTTGGATTTTACGTCGTTGACATACTGTTTAATCTGCTGCTCATGGGCCAGGGGGCAGATGAGCAGAACATCGCCCGTATCGGCCACAACATAGTCCTTCAGGCCGTCAACAACCACCACCTTGCGGGGATTATCAACGGAGAAGACCGTGCCGGAAGTGTCGTAGCTCACCACTTGGCAGCCCTGAGTGACGTTGCCCAGGGAGTTTTTGGGCGAGTTATCGCGCAGGGCGCTCCATGTTCCCAGGTCGCTCCATCCGGGGTCAACGGCCTCGACGAAGACATTCGAGGCTTTTTCCATCAGCGCATAGTCAATTGAAATTGCCGGGCAGGCGGGAAATTCACGCGCAATGAAGTCGGCCTCCAGCTCAGTGCCGAACTTGCCTTCACCGGCCTCAAAACGCCGGGCCAGCTCGGGAGAATTTTCAGCCAAGGCCTTGAGAAAAGATTGAGCGGTCCACATGAAGACCCCGGAATTCCACTTGAAATCGCCCGAGGCAAGAAAGACCTTAGCCAGCTCCAGGTCAGGCTTTTCAGTGAAGGTTTTGACCTTGCAGATATGCTCGTTAACGGGTTTACCCACCTGAATATAGCCATAGCCGGTTTCGGGGCGTGAGGGCTCGATTCCGAGAGTGAGCAGGGCATCGTTGGCCTCGACGAAGTCAAATCCGCGGCGCAGGGCCTTATGAAATTCGCGTTCGCGCATAATCAGATGGTCAGCGGGAGTCACGAGGATTGATGCCTCCGGATTGATGGCGGCGATATGGTGAACGGCCCAGGCCAGACAGGGGGCCGTGTTGCGCCGAGCGGGCTCCAGGAGGATGTTTTCCGGCTTGACCTCGGGCAGCTGCCGATGAATAATTCCGGCATAATCGCTATTGGTCACGATGATTATGTTATCAGCCGGGGCCACTTCAAGCACGCGGTCAAAAGTCATCTGGAGCAGGGAGCGCCCCGTCCCCATGAAGTCAATGAACTGTTTGGGTTTGGCCTGGCGCGAGCTGGGCCAGAATCGGGACCCTACTCCGCCACACATTATTATGCAATATCTATCAGTCATAAAGTGATGGTTCTTAAAAAATTTCTTCAACGGCAAATTTACAAAAAATCTCCCATCCGCGCAAATCCGGACCGGGAGATTTTCATCAAAAATCTTTGTGCTCGAAGCGGGACTCGAACCCGCACGACCGCAATGGCCAAGGGATTTTAAGTCCCTCGTGTCTACCATTCCACCATTCGAGCGCCTATGTTGCCCGCAAAGTTACGACATTTTTCTGATATTTGCAAGATTCCGCCCTTTTTCGTAACTTTGCACTAAACAATAAACGCATTTTTACGGTTAAAACAAAAAACAAAATGCAAAATACAAAATAAAAATAATTTATAAATCTTATAAATCTTATAAAACTTATAAGATTCAATCCCCCTAAACACTAAACCCTAAACACTAAACAAAAAAATGTCAGCCGGTGATACTCAATTTTTCTCCAAAATCGGTTTGATTGCCGCGACGGTAGGCTCGGCAGTGGGACTCGGTAATATCTGGCGCTTTCCGGCAGAGGCTCAGGCCGGAGGTGGTGCCGCTTTTCTTGTGCTCTATATTCTCTGCGTCCTGATTTTGGGTATTCCGGTAATGCTCGCGGAATTTTCATTGGGTCGCGCCGGAAGAACGGATGCAATAGGCTCATTTTCAGCCGTTTCACCCAAGCATAAGAAGTGGAGCTGCGTCGGCGGACTGGCCGTAGTGACGGCATTTTTGATTGCCATTTTCTATATGGTAGTTGCCGGCTGGACTCTGGAGTATCTGTTTGAGTCGCTAAGCGGCGGGCTCTATTCGGGCAACACGGCCAATCCATCGAGCGAGGTGTTTGCCACAAAGATGGAGACTTACATCTCCGGCGGCTGGCACCCGCTGATTTTCACCGTAGTGATGGTTTTGATTAATCTCGCAATCCTGTTAGGGGGCGTCACCAAAGGCATTGAGCGCCTGAGCAATATCCTGATGCCGCTGCTGTTCGTGATTCTCCTTGCCTTTTGCATCGTTTCGCTGACTCTGCCCAAGGCGGGCGAAGGGCTGGTTTATTTCTTCCGGCCTGATTTTTCACGCGTCACTCCCTCGGTGATACTCTCGGCACTGGGTCAGGCGTTCTTTTCGCTGAGCCTGGGAATGGGCATCCTGTTAACTTACTCGTCTTATTACCCGCCGGAGACTCGCCTTGTGCGCACTGCCGGCACCGTCTCTTTCCTCTCCATCCTGGTTGCCGTCATGATGGGTATCATCATCTTTCCGGCGGTAATGTCCTTTGGATTGGCCGACCATGGAGTTGCGGGCACCACTCTGGTTTTCAGCACCTTGCCGGAGGTTTTTGTCAGGCTTCCGCTGACGTGGCTCTGGTCATCGCTCTTCTTCCTGCTGCTGACCATTGCGGCGCTGACATCAACGGTGAGCATCGCTGAAGTGGTTATTCGCTGCGTTCAGGACCGCCTGAAGCTGAGCCGCCGGGCCGCCTGTTATTGGGTGATGGTTCCCATCCTGGTTTTGAGCAGCGTCTGCTCCCTGAGCATGGGAATGTTTAATTTCCTGGACTTCCTGACGGCAGAAATCCTCCTGCCGATAGCGGCCATCGGGGTCTGCGTCTTCGTCGGGTGGATTGCGCCGAAGTCACTGCTGACTAATCAGTTGACCAACGACGGAAGCATCCGCTCGCGCATCATCGGCCTTTGCCTTTTCATTATTCGCTACGTTGCTCCGGCGTTGATTTTCCTGGTTCTGATTTCTCCCCTGCTCTGATGAGCCGCATTACCCGCCGCGAACGCTTCGGGCTCATTGCCCTGCTGATTATTTGCCTGCTGATTCTCGGGGGGCTGATGCTCCGGCGCCCCGGACCTGCGGCGCCGCCGCCGGCTGAGCCGGCCGCTTCCGCGGCGGCTGATTCAGCAGCGGCTGATTCCGCTTATAAGTCTTATAAATCTTATAAGTCATATAAGAAATCATCCGGCGCGAAAAAATCCGCGAAAAAGCCCCGGAAAGCACCTCCGGAGCCGCGCCGTCACCTCGACGAGCCCTTTTGATTTTGCATATTTGGGGATTTTTTCGTACCTTTGTGGAAATTTTTTTGGACTTTATGAAAAAAGTAACATATAACGGACTGACTTTCAAACCGTTTATCAGTTCGCAGCAAATAGCTCAGCGAATTGAAGAAATAGCCGCCGACATCACCCGGAAATACAGCGGCCGGAATCCCCTGATTGTCTGTGTGCTTAACGGGGCGTTCCCCTTTGCGGCCGACCTTTTCCGCGCGCTTGACTGCGATGCCGAAATCGCATTTGTGCGCCTCAGCTCCTATGCCGGAACGGAGTCTACGGGCGAGGTCCGACAGGTTGTCGGGCTGACTGATCCCGTCGAGGGCCGACCGGTTATCGTCGTTGAAGACATTATTGACACCGGACGAACCATGGAGAAATTCCTTGCTGACCTGCGCCGCATGAACCCCTCCGACGTTGAAGTGGCTACTCTCCTTTTCAAGCCGGAAAGCCTCAAGGCCGACATCAAGCCGGACTATG
Source organism: Bacteroides sp. (assembly GCA_014802435.1). Taxonomy (GTDB): domain Bacteria; phylum Bacteroidota; class Bacteroidia; order Bacteroidales; family Muribaculaceae; genus UBA3263. Next base: position 8,792 of record JAAVCG010000038.1, read on the forward strand.
TCGGCTTCACCATTCCCCCGGCTTTCATCATTGGCTTCGGACTTGACCTTGACGGCAAGGCCCGCAATCTGAAAGACATCTATGTGCTTGACGATGAAGCCAATGCCTAACAGAAACTGAATCCCATTAACCATTTTTTTCAATTTCCATTTTTTAGATTTTTACTATGAATCTGGTAATTTTCGGAGCTCCGGGAAGCGGCAAGGGCACACAGAGCGAGAAACTCGTTGACCGCTACGGCCTTCATCATATATCAACGGGCGAACTGCTCCGTGACCACATTGCCCGCGGCACGGAGCTCGGCAAAGTGGCCGACGCGCTGATTTCTCATGGCAACCTCATTCCTGACGAGCTGATGCTCGACATCCTCTCCAAGGAATTAGATGCCCATCCGGAGGCGGAGGGAGTCATCTTTGACGGCTTTCCGCGCACAATTCCTCAGGCCGAGGAACTGGCCAAGCTGCTTGAAAAACGCGGCCAGAAGGTCGACGCCGTAGTGGGCCTTGAAGTGCCTGAAGAGGAGCTGACCGAGCGCCTGCTCAATCGCGGAAAGCTCTCAGGCCGAGCCGACGATAACGCCGAGACCATTGCCAAGCGCCTGGAGGTTTACCATCGCCAGACCCAGCCCCTCAAGGAATTCTATAACCGCCGCCTGAGCTATTATCCCATTCAGGGCTCGGGAAGCGTCGATAAGATTTTTGACGACATCACCTCCGTGATTGACTCCCTGGGCTGATGCAGACGCCTTACTATATTGTCTATGAGGACAAACTGCGCCGCAATATCGAGCTGATTCAGGAAGTCAGCCGACGCAGCGGCGCCGAAATAATCATGGCCTTCAAGGCCAACGCCCTTTGGCGCTCATTCCCGATTTTGAGGGAATATGGCGTCAACGCAACGGCCTCGTCGCTCAATGAGCTTCAATTAGGCCGCGAGGAGCTCGGCGCCGAAATCCATAGCTACTGTCCGGCCTACACTCCGCAGACCATTGAAAAATATCTCGACGGCTCAACTCACATCACCTTCAACTCCCTGAGCCAGGCTGAGCGATTCCTCCCCACCGTAAAAGCCCGCGGAGGCAAGGTTTCAGCCGGATTGAGAGTCAATCCGCGCTGCTCAGTGGTGGAGACTGACCTCTATAACCCCGCCCTGCCGGGAAGCCGGTTCGGAGTAAGCCCTGAGGACATGCCCGACAGGCTCCCTGACGGAATCGAGGGGCTGCATTTCCATGCCCTCTGTGAAGGCTCCGCCGACGATTTAGCCAAAGTCCTGGAGGCCTTCGAGAGCCAGTTCGGGCCCCATATTGACCGCATGAAATGGGTCAACATGGGCGGCGGACACCTGATGACCCGCGAGGGATATGACACGGAGCGACTGATTGAAATCATCACCAAATTCCGCGAGCGCCACCCCTCGGTCAAAGTGATTCTCGAACCCGGCTCGGCTTGGACCTGGCGCACCGGCGACTTGATTACCTCCGTCGTTGACATCGTTGACAATCAAGGCGTTAAGACCGCCATTATTGACGCCAGCTTTGCCTGCCATATGCCTGACACCCTGGAGATGCCTTATCAGCCGCTGATTACCGAATCATCCCCCGAGGGCCCACATGAATATCGCCTCGGAGGAAACTCCTGCCTGAGCGGCGACTTCTGCGGCCCCTGGCGCTTTAACTCCCCCCTGGAGCCCGGCCAACAACTGACGCTGGAGGATATGAACCATTACACGACGGTGAAAACCACCATGTTTAACGGCATCCAGCACCCCTCCATAGTGCTCCAACGCGCCGACGGCTCCCGCGAGATTCTCCGCGAATACACCTACGAAGACTATAAGAGCCGAATGTCCTGATGTTCAGCGTCATAATCCCCGTCTATAACCGCGCCGACGAGATGGAAGCGCTCCTTGAAAGCCTTGCCGCGCAAACCGCCCCGGAAGGCACGTTTGAGGTCATCGCCGTCGACGACGGCTCCTCCGAGCCCTGTGCCGACGTCTGCGCCCGCTATCCCTTCTGCACTTACTACTGGAAGGAAAACCAAGGGCGCTCCATTGCCCGCAACTATGCTATGGAACGCGCCTGCGGGGATTACTTCATCTTCTTTGACTCAGACTGCATCATCCCCCCCGGCTATTTCCAAACCCTGCTATCACTCGGCCCCCTGCCTGACTGCTTCGGCGGCCCCGACGCCGCCCATGAATCCTTCACCACCCTCCAGAAAGGAATCAACTTTGCAATGACCTCCTTCCTGACCACCGGAGGAATTCGCGGCGGAAAGGTGAGCCTTGAAAAATTCACCCCCCGAACCTTCAATATGGGCTTCTCCAGGGAAGTCTACGAGCGGGTTGGCGGCTTCCGCGAGATGTTTTCAGAAGACATTGACATGTCAATGCGTATTCGGCGCGCCGGATTCGCCATGGAACTGATTCATCAAGCCCCGGTCTACCATAAAAGGCGCATGTCATGGTGCAAATTCGCCCGCCAGGTCTACGTCTTCGGCATGAGCCGAATCACTCTGAAGACCCTCTATCCCGGCTCGCTCAAGGCCGTTCACTGCCTCCCGGCGCTCTTCCTCCTGGGCTCCGTGGCCTCGCTGCTGATGGGAATCTTCCTCAGCTCCTGGTGGCTCCTCCCCCTCGGGGTCTACGTCCTGGCCCTCTTTCTGAGCGCTTGGGTCAGCGCCGGACTCAATGTGGCGCTCCGAGCCGTCCCCGCAGCGATGATTCAGCTATGGGGCTACGGCGCCGGATTCATCAAAGCCCTAATCTCAGGCCGCAACGAAGCCGCCGAAATTGAAATCAGAAAAGGAAAAAATGAGTGACTCTACTGACCTGATTCGCCTCCTGGCCGACGAAGAAAAACCACGCGAAAAAGCCCTCAACCAAGGCATCGGCGCCCTCACTGACGCCGAACTCCTCGCAATCCTCCTCAGAGTTGGAATCAAGGGCAAAAGCGTACTGACAGTGGCCCGCGAAATCCTCCGCATCCACGACAACGACCTGGCAAAACTCGCCCGACAAACGCCCCGCGCCCTTGCCAAGATGGTCCCCGGCATCGGACCGACAAAGGCCATCACCCTCATTGCCGCACTCGAACTCGGCCTCCGCGCCCGAGGAGCAATGGCCCGAAGCCTCGAACAAAAATCCCTCTCCGGCTCCGAAGCCATATATCACTACATGCGCGCCCGCCTCGAACTCCTCGCCCACGAAGAATTCTGGGTCATCATCCTCAACAATAAACTCGTCCCCGTTGCCTGCGAGCGAGTCAACCAGGGAGGCATCGCCACAACCATGGTTGACCTGCGCATCCTCTTCAAGAAAGTCATTGACCATCAGGCATCGACCATTGCCGTCTGCCACAATCACCCCAGCGGCAGACTCACCCCCTCAATCCAAGACGACGAACTAACCAAACGAATCTCAGAAGGCGCCAAAACCCTCGACATCCGCCTCCTTGACCACCTCATAATCGCCCCGACAGGATTCTACTCATATCACGACCAAGGCCGCCTCTAACCTCTACTCAAGCGCATAAAGAAGCACCGGCTTCCCGGAATTCCTAACAATCTCAGCCGTCGCCTCAAAAACCTCATCCCCAACGGTAAAACACCCATGGCTCGTCGGAATCGTCCGCAAAGGAAAAGTCGGAAAAGTATAACGTAACCCCGTATGAATCAGAATTGCGCGACTATAAGCATTTGAATTGCTGCTCTCGAGCCCATGCAGCTCCAGACAGTCACAATGCTCCCCGCGGATTCGGAAATGAGTCTTCCGCTGACGCCCGATTCGATACTTCCCCGGACTCGACAAATTACTCCCCACGACATTAGAAAACTTCGGTTCCCGCCGGCACTCCCCATTCCGGCCCCCGCCATGAGCCACCAGCCCCTGCTCCGCAATTCGGTCATTCACAATATCATACAAATAATACCGATACCGTCCCGAATGGCGCGAAAAATCAACAATTACGCAATACTCCTCATTAAACCCGTTGAGCCGCGTAAAACTCCTCACCTCATCCCTCACCTCTGCAGCAACCCCATAAGCCCGCGACATAACAACCCAGCCGAGCCCCAACAAGGCCCCGACCACCACAAAAAAAACCAAAACCTTCCGCATCACAAAAAAAGAGATTAATTAAACAACATCAAAGACGAAAACACCCGCCAATGACCCCGCAAATATCGCAATTTTCCCCCAAACCACCAAATCCCCCCTCTCCTATTGGCCAACAACCAACCAAACCAAGCGCATTGCTACATCCGCCAAACACCTCAACAGCAACCTCATTGACCACCTCATAATCGCCCCGACCGGATTCTACTCATACCACGACCAAGGCCGCCTCTAAAAATAGGGCGCCGCAAACAGGTTTCGCGGCGCCCTCCGTTTATCCGTATGCGATTAGAATGAATATGAAACGCCGAGAGCGGGAGCAAAGGCGTGAGCCCTATAGTCGGCGGTGAAGATCTTGTGATAATATGCTTCGGGGAGACCTTGTGATTTGAGCAGAAGGTCGTCATAGCTACATGAAGCATCCTTGGCGCCGCAGCCGTGGACATACATAAATGCAATGTCGATTGACAGATTATTAATCGGGCGGAACGAGAGCCCGATGGTCGGCTCAACCTTGGTCATGCCGGGAGTTTCGGGATTATAATGTTTGGAATTGACGGGCGTGGTGTCAATCATCAAACCGGCGCGCACATCCAAGCGACCCGTAGCGGCAAACTGTGCGCCGACATGATAGCAAAGGGCATTGCGATAGTCCTTAGGTATGTTCTGATTGAAGCCCTGGAGCGGCTCGGGAAATTCTATATTGAGCTCCTTATAGGTTTTCCAACCCGTCAGCTGAATATCGGCCGCAATGGTCCAACGGATGTTGGGACGGAAACTCGCACCGAAGTTAAACACATAGGGACACGGCATTTCGGAAGCAAACTGCGACTGATTGATGACTCCGAGCTGATTCTCAAGAGCCGCGGCAATAGCCTCGTTGGCAAAAGTCAGAGCAGCAGTGCCGGCCGAAACATTCATGCCCATTTTTGAGCGGAAAGAAGCGCCAAGGGTCCACTTCTTGTTGATGTCAAACATGGCGCCGACGTTCACTCCGACGGCCACCTTTGAATCGCCCTGAAGATTAATCGAAGCAGCAGCCGTATGGCCCAAGGGCACGCCAATGGCCGTCTCAAAAGACTGGCCGCTGATAAGCGCCTTGTCAAGATTGACACCGCCCCAGGCAATCATCAATCCCGCGCCGACTGAAAGATTAGGCAGGATGCGCCACGAAACGGTGGGCTGCACGGTGTAAACCTTGAGCGACACCTGCTGGCTCAACATTGACCCCGGCCAATTGTTAGTCCAATTGATTGCGCTCCCATAAGGAGTATAAAAACTGATTCCGGCCTGCAGATTATCAATGATTCGGAAAGAAGCATTGACCGCCAGGGGAGTGCTGACGCCATTGTCGGTCCTATAATCCGCGCCGTCAATCGTGCAAGTCGCGTCGGCCTTGATAGCCGTAACACTTGCAGAAATATCCAAAGTCTTTTCGGAAAAACCGAGACCTGCGGGATTAAAAATCATGCTCTCCGCACCAAGTTTGAGAGCGGTACCGGTGTGGCCCATGCCCAGCTGCTTGGCGCTCAGAGTGTTAATCTGATAACCCTCGGCCCACGAAGCCAGAGAAGTCAAGATGGCCACGGCCACCAACGAAAATTTTTTAGTCATAATGGGTATAAAATTGGTAAAAACATCCACAAAGATAAGCATTTTTCCCCACCCCACCAAATCCCCCCGCCCCTATTGGCCATTTTAATTTTGCATTACTGTGAATTCTTCATTCGTATCGCGTCTCACCAACTTTAGATTAATAATACGAATATATATTAGGGGGAGGAGTGAAAAAGGTTGGAAAAAACTTCGGTACTACACCGCAACGTGGCACGTTTACGGCAAGTTTACGAGTTCATTTACACAATTTTTTAGAGAAATCCTTGCATATTCCGAGGATTCTTACGAAATTTGCCATGAAGTTGCGCATAAGCATTGGATAGTTCTTAGCAGTGTAGTAACCACTAATTTACTGATAACATGCTATTTGTATAACTGATTTTTATAAGTATTATTCAACTAAAGAGTAAAATTAATAGATAGATGTATATTTGTAGTTTCATCAATTACAGAATGGTGTCGTGTCTTGTTATAGGTACGGCTTTACTTTGTTCATGCTCTCATTCAAATAAGGTAGAAAAGGAATCTGAGCAAGTAGATCCTATTATCTTGCAACCAGTGGGTTCATATACTGATACTAAGGGTCATACATGGCATAGAGATAATTTTGACGCTCCTCATTCTATAGATGATGAGATAAAAATGGCAAAGGAACAAAAATCTCGAGAATCATATTACGACCCATATGAAGAGGCTGAGGATAAGGCGTACAAAAAGGGTTACGATGACGGTTACTACGAAGGAAGTCGTAAATAATATTATGTGCATGACGTTCTCGCGCTTAATCGTCTAAATATTTAATAGCATATACGTTTATGAAAGGTTGCTGTTTCTGTTATTTTTTGCTTGTTTTCCTTATGATACTAATTGGAGGAGTATCACGGTGTTCTTGCAGAAGTAATGAAGAATGGTATCCAAAGCCAGCTCCTCAACAAAGCAATTCCAATTATAAAAGCCTCAGTCGTCAAGAAAAAGAGTTTAAGGAACCTAAAGGGGACAAAATAGAGTACCATGATGAAATTTGTTTATATTGTAGTGGTTCTGGAAGAATCATATGTTCAAACTGCAATGGTACAGGTTATTATAATGAAAAATGCTCATCTTGTAATGGGAGGGGGGAAAATACTGTTGAATGTTCTTATTTGGAGCCAGATATAAATTCAGGAAAATTAATTAGTAAGGAAGGAAGTAAAACTGTTTTATGTCATAGTTGCTTAGGAAAAGGCTATATTGAACGGAATTGCTCTTTCTGTTACAAAGATCCAATGTTAAATTTAACATATACTAAATGCACAGTATGTGGCGGTCGTGGAAAATTAACTAAATGATAACAAGCCCCATATTCATATTATTAAGAGGTTGGGAAGTTATTAGTAGCCAAGAATCAAGCGCAAGTAAACGCTTTCATTATGTAATGACCTCCCACATTGCCGGCTCTCCGGGGGGAGAGCCTCACGGCGTAAGGTCACGGCAAAGATAAGAATAAATTATGAATAAACAATAATTTTGAGTATTTTCTTTGAAAAAGGTTGTAGATATATAACCTTTTTCATGATTTTTTTTGTAATTTTGCGGAAATATTTTGAAATAGTTAATGAGAAAAACGAATTTAAATAAAGCAATTGATGCTTGGCAAGCATTGCAGCCTCTTTCGGAAAAAGATAGAGAAAGGCTTAGCCGTCGGTTCACGGTTGATTTCAATTATAATAGTAACCATATTGAGGGTAACACGTTGACCTACGGACAGACAGAAATTCTGTTACTGTTTGGAAAAGTAATCGGTGAGGCGGACGTCAGAGATGTGGAGGAAATGACGGCAAGCAATGTAGGATTGAAAATGATGTCAGAAGAAGCTTCAATGCGTGAAATTCCGTTAACACAGAACTTTATCCGCAACTTGCATCGCACTCTGCTTCGAGAAGATTATATTGTTTATCATACTCTCCCCGGCGGCGTACAAACAAGTTATGTGGTCCATGCCGGACAATATAAAACCAGGCCTAACAGTGTGATTACACGCTATGGCGACCGATTTGAATATGCAAGCCCCGAAGAAACACCGGGACTAATGGCTGACTTGATTGACTGGTATAACATGGCAGAGCAAGAGGGTCGGCTCTCTCCCGTGGAATTAGCTGCTCTCTTTCATTATAGATATATACGAATTCATCCATTTGAGGATGGAAACGGACGCATTGCCCGCTTGATGGTCAACTATATTTTAGCGCGCCATGATTACCCGATGATAGTTGTCAGAAGTCGAAGTAAAAGTGAGTATTTGGAGGCCTTACATCAGACCGATTTGGAGGTTGGTCCTGTGCCTGCCGATGGGGCTCATGCTGATATATCTGATATAAAACCATTTATGAAGTATTTTTCCGGGTTGGTTGCGTCAGAAATATATAATGATGTACTCTTTGTAAGCGAACATGATGATAACACATGGTGGTATGATGGCGAGCGAATCAAATTTAGAACAGGTAATTACTCCAAGATATTGAACGCAATGTTAAGCCGCCCGACAATGACCATAGAAGAAATGAAAGAACTCACCGGAATCAGTATCGCGGCAATACAGAAGCTCCTAAAAAATCTAATAAAACAAAAATACGTGGAGCGCGCGGCCTCAATTCCTTCTTCCTGGCGTGTTTTCCTAAGCAAATAGTTTTCTGATTACGAGAAATTTTGCGTAACTTTGCGGTGAAATTATGAAGAAGGTTGAGGAGAAGGATTTGCTGAGGCTATTGGGACGGGAGCCTATCATGCCTGAGATGAGCGCGGCGCTTGGGGCGTTGCGCGGGCGCCGTATACTCGTGACGGGTGCCGGAGGGAGTATCGGGTCGGAGCTTTCGCGTCAGTTGGCGGCAGTTGAGGGGATTGAGCTTTGTCTGGTTGATCAGGCGGAGACCCCGCTGCATGAGCTTTCGCTTCAGATTCCTCAGGGGCGGTTTGTGATAGCCAATTGTTGCGACGGGGCCGAGATGGAGCGCGTATTTTCGGGTTTCGGTCCTGAGATAGTTTTTCATGCGGCGGCTTATAAGCATGTGCCGATGATGGAGTTGTGTCCTCGGGCGGCGATAATGAATAATGTCGGGTCGACGAAGGTTCTGGCGGATTTGAGCGTCAGGTATGGCGTCGAGCGGTTTGTGATGGTTTCGACTGATAAGGCCGTTAATCCGACTAACGTAATGGGCGCAAGTAAGCGAGCATGTGAGCTTTATGTTCAGTGTCATCCGGGGCCGACTCGGTTTGTAACGACTCGGTTTGGCAACGTTTTGGGGTCAAACGGGTCGGTTGTACCGCTGTTTATGGAGCAATTGGAGTCGGGAGGACCGTTGACGGTCACTCATCGCGACGTTGTTCGTTATTTTATGTTGATATCAGAGGCTTGCGCGCTGGTTATATTGGCGGCGCTGATAGGGAGCGGGGGTGAGATTTTCGTATTTGACATGGGTCAGCCGGTCAGGATTGCCGACCTTGCGCGGCGCATGATTGCTCTCTGGGGCCGGGGCCATGAGCGGATAAGTTATATCGGCCTGAGGCCGGGCGAGAAGCTCTATGAGGAGGTTTTGACTTCAGATGAGTTGACTCTTCCGGGGCCACATCCGTTGCTTAAGATAGCGCGGGTTCGTCAGGCGGTTTATTCGGAGGTCGGGCCGGCCATAGAGGAGCTGCTGAGAGCGTCGCGCGGGACTGATTCAGAGGCGGTTAAGGCCTTGAAGCGGCTTGTTCCGGAGTTTAAGAGTAAAAATTCACCATTTGAGAAATATGATGCAGACTGAACGGCGACTGATTCTCTGTATGCCGCATATGAGCGGGCGCGAGATGGATTATATCAGCAAGGCTCTTGAGGGCAATTGGGCGGTTCCGATGGGGCCGGATGTCAATGCTTTTGAGTCTGAGTTACAGGGCTTTCTGAAGACCCGGAAGCCGGTAGTCGCGCTGAGTTCGGGCACTGCGGCCATCCATTTGGCGCTGATAGCTGCGGGAGTCAGGGCGGGCGATGAGGTTATTTGCCAGTCGATGACTTTCAGCGCGAGCGCTAACCCGGTGGCCTACGTCGGGGCTCGTCCGGTCTTCATTGATTCGGAGGCGGAGACCTGGAATATGGACCCGGAGCTGCTGAGGCAGACAATCCTTTTGCGGCGCGAGACGACGGGGAAACTTCCGGCGGCGATTATCTGCGTTCATCTTTACGGGATGCCGGCACGGATGGATGATATTTGCGCGATAGCCCGCGAGTTTGGCATCCCGCTGATTGAGGATGCGGCAGAGGCCTTCGGCTCTGAATATGGGGGCCGGATGGCGGGCACTATGGGCGATTACGGAATTCTTTCGTTCAATGGCAACAAGATGATAACCACTTCCGGGGGCGGGGCGCTTGTTTGCCCCGACGAGGCTACGGCGCGGAGAGTGATGTTTTTTGCGACTCAGGCGCGTGAGGGTTATCCTTATTATCAGCATGAGGAGATTGGCTATAATTACCGCCTGAGCAATATCTCGGCCTGCATTGGTCGGGCTCAGCTTGAGATAGCTTCCGAACATATTACCCGCCACCGGGAAGTTAACCGCATTTATCAGGAGCTTTTCAGCTCTGTGGCGGGAATTACGGTGCATACTGACCCCGGCGAGAAATGGAAGTCAAATTATTGGCTGACAACCATTTTGCTCGCACCCGAAGTCAGAATCAAAGGGCGCGAAAAGGCCTATGAGCAAACAGTCAGCGGAGCCATAGGCGGCGCGGCGGGAGTTACCTCGGCGGTCACTGACCCTCACACGTCAGTAGAGCCGGATGCCGACGTCGAAGCGCTGCGCACGGCCCTGGCGGCGGCCAATATCGAGAGCCGTCCGCTCTGGAAGCCGATGCATTGCCAGCCGGTGTTTGCCGATGCTCCAGCCGCCACTAACGGCGTCAGCGTCAGCCTTTTTCATCGCGGGCTGTGTCTTCCGTCGGGCCCTGACATCACTCGCGCTGACCAGGAGCGCATCGCTGACCTCATTTCCGCTCAACTTTGTTAAAATCCGCTCACTTTGTGTTAGCTAAACAGTTTTTTTGATTATGAGAAAGTTCCTTCTTAGCCTGATGCTTCTTCCGGGAATTGCCGGGGCAATTGAGCCTGAGCAACTGGTTGCCGCCCTTGAGGGCGATACGGTTTATTGCGGCCGGGTTGACTATGCGGTGACGTTGCCGCAATCGTCTGACGAGATTCGCTATCAGATTGACCTTCAGAGCGTCGGGGCCGACAGCTGGCTGATTGACTGGCATCAGATTGACCATGACCAGACGGGCTGGACGGCGCACACCGGGGGCGATTATTATAGCTTCCGGGGCAATCGCCTTCAGGAAATCCATGCGGGCTGGGACAGGCAGCAACTCCCGCGGGCTCAATTTTCAGAACTTCTGCCGCAAAACGTCGGCGCCCAGCTGCGGGAAATCATCTCTGAGCTGGAGCGCTATGAGTATAAGCTCACGGAGGCCAATAATCAGCTGACTCTGAAGGCCATGCGCAAGGCCGGCGACATCACCGACGCGGAACTCACCTGGACCTTCGACTCCAAGTCCATGCAGCCGCAGAAATTCTCAGCCGAATATAACCCCGGGCAAATCAGCGAGCACCAGGTTTATGCCCATTATCAGCCACTGACGCCCACTGTTACAACCCTCTCGGAATCAACCCTTAAGGAGCGATATGCGGAGGCGTTTGCCAACTATAGGCAGAGCAATTTTGCCATCGAGCAGATGCGCGGGGAACCTCTTCCGGCCTTCTCCATTCAGTTAGCGAGCGGCGAGGGTCGGCTCACCCGTCAGCAGGGCGAATCGTTTCGCCAGCCGGCGGTCATCGTGCTCTTAGAGTCGGAATCAGCCCTCGCGGGCGAACTGGTATCGGCTGTGCGTCAGGCAATTGACGAATCGCCGCGCGATGCTCAGGTAATCTGGGCCTGCATGGAGCGCAATCCCCGCTCGGCCTCAGAACTCTTAGGGGCGCTCCGCTCGGGAGAAACCGCCCTTATCGGCGCGAAAAAACTTGCGGCCGACTGCGGCGCCGCGGCCCTCCCCGTAATCATGATTTGCCAAACGGACGGAACCGTAAAAGATATAGCCATAGGTCTGAACAAAGACACCCGCACAGACGTTATACAGATGATAATGAAACTATAAAAACTCACTAAAAAACTATTTACTTACTATGGAAACCATCTATTTTCAGGGAAACCCTATTCATACTTATGGCACTCTTCCCCCCGTTGGCGAAAAAGCACCGTGTTTCACTCTTGTTGACACCAACCTGAAGGAATTCCGCTGTACGGAATTTCAGGGTAGAAAACTGATACTCAACGTCTTTCCGAGTCTTGACACAGAAGTATGTGCCATGTCGGTAAGAAAATTCAATAAGGAAGCGGCATCGATTCCTGATGTGACGGTGATTAACGTCTCAATGGACCTTCCCTTTGCGGCCAAGCGCTTTTGTGCGGCAGAAGGCATTGACAATGTGATTGTTGCGTCGGCATTCCGCTGCCCCATGTTCTCTCAGAAATATGGCCTTCAGATGATCGACGGTCCTCTGGCCGGATTGCTTGCACGAGCAGTCATCGTCGTTGACGGCGAGCGCCGCATTGTCTACGAACAGTTAGTCAGCGAAATCGGCACCGAACCGGACTATAAAGCCGCCCTCGAAGCCGCCCGCAAAATGGACTGAATATGTTTAGTGTTTAGTGTTTAACGTTTAGTGACGCTTAAACACTTTACTTAAGGTTGAAAGTAAACTCCATGCTTTCAACCTTAATTATTATTATGGAAAGGCGGATTCCGATCCGCCGCCCCTGCTGTAATCAGCAAGTTTCATTGCGCCTTTCCATAAAAAAGACCTCGGAGAGGCGACGTTTTGGCGCAGACATAACACCGCCTCTCCGAGGCTGCCCCATAAAAAATCCGCAACCCGTACCCCAGGCTCGCGCCCAATGCAGTTAAAATAAGCCGAATTCATCGCAAAAGGGAATGTCCTATTCGTTATAGCACGTGTTATGTCGAACTGCAAAATGGCTTATTTTAACTGCATTGGGCTCGCGCCTGGGGCTGACAATAACGCGACCTCTCCGAGGTCATTTTTGCATGCTATGGAAAGGCGGATTCC
>JAAVCG010000039.1 GCA_014802435.1 Bacteroides sp.
CGCGAGTGCATTGACAGCATCCTGGCGCAAACGTTCACGGACTTTGAGCTCCTCATAGCCGACGACGGCTCCACAGACAATAGCGTAGAGATTGTGGAATCATACACTGACCCGCGCATTTGCCTCATCCGCCGCCCTCACGATTACATAGCAACACTTAACTGCCTGCTCTCCGAAGCCCGCGGAGAATACATCGCCCGCATGGATGCCGATGACGTCATGCTCCCCAATCGCCTCCAACTCCAAGTTGACTATATGGACGCCAACCCTGAAGTCGACGTCCTGGGTGGAGGATGTATTAATATTTACGATTCACAAGATACGATATTCAGCCCTATAGTCAATAGAGATTTGTGTTTAGAGGATTTCTTACCAGGGTGTTGCATATCTCATCCTACCGTGCTGATTCGGAATTCTGCTATTAAAGGATTACAATATTCATGTGATTATGTATACGCCGAAGATTATTACTTATGGATTCAACTCTTAATTGCCGGCAGATGTCTCCGAAATGTTTCTGATACACTGATTAAATACAGAAAAGGAGATCACCAAATATCTTCTGTACATCAAGAAAAGCAATCAGAACGAACAGAGCAGATAAGACGTATTATCTGCGAATACATTCTGCACGAAGAGTCTGAATCTTTTAATACGACTATTCCTTCATATCAAAGCGCGAATGATCTTACAGTTATTATACCCTTTCTGAATGAAGGCGAAGAAGTGATAAATACAGTAAAGAGTATAAGAGAAACTGTCCAAGATAGGGTTGATATTATAGTTGTTAATGATCACTCTACCGATTCCTATCCATATGAGGAACAGCTTTCTAATTACAATGTAAGGTATGTTTATAATCGTATTCGTTTAGGGGCAGCTTTATCAAAAGAAAAAGGTGTTCAAAGTTGCAATACAAAGTATTTTTTACTCTTGGACGCACACATGCGTTTTTTTCAAGACGATTGGGATTATATATTAATATCGTTATTGCAAAATAATCCTAATCGGATATTATGCTGTCAGACTATTCCTCTTCATATCGTTGACAATAATGTAGTTGTGAATAATAGTTATACGCATTGTCAAGGTGCATATTTAACTTTTGACGAAAAGGAATATAATCCTGGCATACATTGGTCTGCAAAAGATAAAGTTGAGAATAAAGGTCTTGATGATAGTAGAATTCCAGCTATCTTGGGAGCCGGCTACTCCTCCTCTTGTAACTATTGGAATAGGATTGATGGGCTGAATGGCCTTCGGCATTATGGGTGCGAAGAGGCGTTTATCAGTATTAAAGCCTGGCTTGAAGGAGGTGGGTGCTATTTGGTAAATAATCTTTCCATTGGGCATCTGTACAGAACAAATTCCCCATTTGAGATTAGACAAGCAGAATATGTTTATAATTATCTGTATATTCTAAACTCAATATTTCCTAAAGAATACGTTACATTTGCATGTAAGTGTGCATTTAATACCAATGCAGGGCAATATGCCATTGCACAGGCTTTTATTCAAGCAAATGAAATACAATTGCAGCATACAAGGCAACGGGTAGAATCCTTTTGTGCTCATGATATTAATTGGGTAATAGCTCTTAATCGCTATTATAAATATCTTAATAGCCCATATACCCCTGCTTTACATATCTTCGAGCAGACGGCATCTGACATTGAGAACCAAATAAACACGTGTCATACAGATGCGTCACTATATGATGGTGTAATGTGCTATTTACTATATCTAATGCACTATTGCAGCCTTGATCAAGATTCAGAAATTGATTATCTAATTGACAAATGTATTGAAATCATCTCTGATTCCATTAATTCTAAGAAAATGTCTTTTTCATTAAGACATGGGGTCTGTGGAATTGGCTGGGGTATGATATATCTCTACACTAATTCATTTATAGACTCATCCTGTTTCTCAATACTAAATCAAATAGATACCATACTATCTGAATATTCACCCAAAAGAATAAACGATCTCAGTTTAGAGGATGGGGTGCTGGGTATTATATACTACGTCAGCAAACGAATGCAGTTAAGTAGAGCCACTAATACAAGCCATAAAATCAGTGAGGAGTTTATTGATGAATTAGTTGAATTTATTAACAACAATCCTCAAATAATGCAAAACGCGGTAGCCTATGCTCATTGTACAAATATATTAAATCCGTTACAAGCTCAAAAGACAATATTACTATGCGATACGATTTCTGAGATTTACATGGCACCGTCTATTGTGCCTACAACCACAAAAACAAAGCCCAATATGCTAAACCCCATAGCATCCCTCATTAAATACTACGAGTCTACTAAATTTAGATTATTATGAAGAAGAGCAAATACAACCACATAAGTAATCATCGCGGTTATACTGTTCTGTATAACATAGCGACCGATTCTGTCTGTCAATTAGATACTCAGTTGGCAGAACTCTATGGTCGCCACTCGGCAGATGAAATCTACGAAATACATCCGGATTTCTATGAATTTCTGGAAAGTAATAAATTTATTTTACCCAATGATGCTGATGAAGTTCAAAATGTAATTGAACAGTGGAAGTTGGAAGATGCAACTTCTGATACATTTACAATCGCTATCAATCCAACATTAAATTGCAATCTACATTGTTGGTACTGCTATGAGAACCACTCAGGAAATCTAATGATGTCAACAGACATCTACAATAAGATATTATCCTATATTTCGAATGTCATGACTCAACGAAGCCAAAAGCACATTCATTTAGGCTTTTTTGGTGGAGAACCGCTATTAAATTTCAACAATATAGCGCGACCACTGATTCAAGAATCATATCATCTATCAAAATTGCATGGCAAGACAATATCCTACAGTTTTGTTACCAATGGCACTCTTGCAGACGAGAAATTCGCGGATTTTATTCGTGAGCTCAACGTCCCCGTGTCCCTGCAGATAACATTTGATGGAAATAGGGATTCTCACAATTTGGTACGAAATACAAATCAACAGAATGGTGGCACATATGATTTAATATTAGAAAATTGCGCCAGACTGCTTCGGAATCAAAATGTAACATTGGTTATAAGGTGTAATTATACACACTCTAATATCTTATCTTTTATTGACCTTGCGGCACAATTAGAAGATACCATACAAAATCATGTTGGAGCCTTACATGTTGAATTACACCAAGTTTGGCAAGATATGTCATCTTCTTCTCACAATATATTAGCACATGAAGAAGTCGTTCGTAATGCGTTTCGCAAAATAGGTATCTCGGTTTCTGCGCCCAAACGCATCAGTAAATACCGCTGCTATGCAGATACTGGCAATAGTATACTTATCAATTATAACGGAGATGTTTTCCGTTGTACAGCAAGAGATTTCGCCTCTGAACATAGAGAAGGAACTCTTGGTAAAGACGGAAGTATAACGATGAATAGCCGTAGTCAGATGAGGGATTCCATACGTTGGGGAAATGACACCTGTAAGGCGTGTGCAATTTATCCGATATGTCATGGCGGTTGTAGTCAAAATAAACTTGAACATGCAGACGTTTCCGGTTGCTTATACAATTATGATACTGATATCATCCATCGTATCATTGAGGATCGGTTGTCCTTATTATTGTCGAGTGTTAATTAACCCCTTTTTTAATAATCACTAATAATTTCAATCAGATGAAAAAAATCTCTGTTTTAAGGCCTCTCAGCGAGACCTTCAGCCCCCTCGGAAGAGACTCTGAAGGACGCCTTGTAGGCGGCTTTGGGCTTGTTCAGCCCCTGGTTTTCCGTGAGGACGGAATGTTCAACAACTGCCAATGTGGCATGAACGATTGTAACTGTGTCTTGAAAAAGACAGATTATCCCAACAACTGTAACTGCACGCCTACGCCTGAACCGACGCCGACGCCGCCGCCTGTTACAACCACAACGACGAAACTTCCGATTGTTATCGTCGTTCCCTCTTCAATTTTCTAACAATAGTAGAGGGCTCCGGAATCATCAAATTGTGGGGACGCGATTAATAGTGTCCCCTCCAGGGTTTTCTTTTTTGGAGGTTCCGGAATGCCCTCTGCTTTTCAAATTTTTTGCAGCGAGTTATGCGCGTTAGTTATTTTGTGATTTTAATTTTCTTATTTTTGCCATTTCAGTTGGTGGCGAAGGATAAGACGTTTGGGGTAATGGCTCATATTGAGGATGCTTTTACTCATGAACAGATTGAGGGGAGCGTGACCATAGTGAAAGGTGACTCCATAATCAGAACGCTGTCAACCTATGATTCCGGAGAGTGTTATCTGCCGCTCAACGGAGCTCCCGGCAGTCGGTTTAAATGCATAGCGACGGCCGAGGATTATGAGAGCGATTCAGCCGTCTTTGTTATTCCGGATTCGCGACTGGAGCGAATAAACCATGTGTTTCTGCTTAACAAGGCGCGTAAGCGCGAGCTGGAGGAGCTGACGGTTACTGCGACGGCCATCAAGATGGTAATGAACAAAGACACTATCATCTATAATGCGGATGCCTTTGAGCTCTCGTCGGGCTCAATGCTTGATGCACTTGTCAGGCAGTTGCCGGGAGTTGAGCTCCGAAACGGAGTCATCAAGGTCAATGGCCGATACGTCAGTTCATTGCTCCTGAACGGGGAGGACTTTTTCAGCGGCGACCCGAGCATAGCCCTGCGCAATCTGCCCGCCTTTATGATCAAGAACGTGAAAGTCTACGGTAAGGAATCGGACCATGCCTATCTGACGGGGAAGGAATCAGAGGAGGACAAACCGTTAGTGATGGATGTAAACCTTAAGCGCGAGTATGCCGTAGGCTGGACCGCCAACATTGAGGGTGGCTACGGAGTGCCTGACAATAAATATCGGGGCAGAGGGTTCGGACTGGTGTTCAGCGACAATCTGCGGGCCGCACTCTTTGTTAACGCCAATAATATCAACGATAAGTCTACGGCGGGCAGCGATGGGGCCTGGGGAGGCTCGTCGGCCATGTCGGGCAATAACAGCATCATCAACGGCGGAGTGGATTATCTCTTTCATAACAAGGCGAAGCCGACCAAGATTAACGGGTCAGTGGTGATTAGTCGAGACAAGCAGGAGATGCTGACTGAAACGTCGCGGCAGATGTTTTTCCAGTCAGGAGATATATGGCAGCAGCAGCGCGAACAGCAGTCGGAACGCAACTTCAGTGTTGACACCAAACACACCATAGCCATTGAGAATCCGACACATTATGCCGTTATAACGCCATATCTGTTTTATAAACATGGTCACTCTGATGTTTTGACAAATTCGCTCACAATGAACAGCAATCCGGGAGACGGGGCCCGGCGCCTTGCCGCTCTGGATTCAATACTCATTGGCAATGCTACGGACCTGCTGAAATCGCGAGTTGACAATCTTTACCGCCGCATTGCCGGCGGCTCTAATGAGCAGCTCTCCTTAGGATTCAACTCGGAGATGTTTTTTCAAATTCCCAACTCGCCGGATAATTTGGGCCTGGAATTGAGCGGCAACTATTACAGGCAGTGGCATCGCTCAGACGTTGCTTACGACATAGAATATCCTGATCCGAACGGCAATATATCCAACCGGCAGCAAAATCCATATTCAGCGCCTGTCTATAACTTGGGTGCAGCCTTGCGTTACAGGCTGGAATTCCCGGAAAACAATGGCGGAAAATTCAGCCTTCTCTTTACGGCAAAATATAATTTCGATAATACGCGGCAAAAAAACGAGTGGCTGACATTGGCTGACCAGGCTTCGAACCATGACCTGATAATGATGGAACTTGACCCTGTGAACTCTTATCGGCGGAGGGAAATCATCCATAAGCCCGGGACGAATGTCGAATTGGAGTATAAGCTGACCAAGTCTAATCAGGCGGCGATGTCCTATACGTCGTATCAATTCAAGGTCTCGGTTGAAGACTCCGGTGAGTTTGACCGACTAACTAACCGGGCTTTGGAGGAAGAGCGTGTATCGCGATTCTCAAATTATATCTCGCCTAAGTTTGTGTTCAACTGTGCCCACATGACAGCACAGTCACGCAACAGTATTACGGCAACCTACGCCTGGAGACAAAATGAGGCGCCATTAACGTATAAACTGCGTTATCGCTACACCTCCGACCCCCTGAACATCTACCTGCCAAACGATAATCTGTCACGAACAGGCACCCATAACGCCAACCTGACATATACGCTGTTTAATAACCGGACCAAGCGACAGTTAGGGCTTAATTTCACGTGGCAACTCCGGGAGAACGCGCTTGTCAACGCCCGTTACTATGACCGGGAAACGGGAGTCAGCACATGGATGCCAATGAATATCAACGGCAACTGGAACACGCGCACCGAGCTGCAATATAGCCGCCCTCTCGATGCCGCCCGCCGATTTGAGATTTCGTCAACCACATGCCATGTGTTTGAAAATAACGTGGATTATAGCTCCACGACCGATAACCCCGTCAGAAGCAATGTGAAAAACAACATCATTGCCGAACGTCTGCGAGCCGACTGGCAAAACAACGGCTATAGCGTCTCCGTAGGAATCACCGCGCAATGGCACAATGCCGCCTCCGCCCGAAGCGATTTCAAGACGCTTAACCTATGGGATATCCTGCCGGTGCTCTCGGCTATCGTGCCTCTGCCATGGAAACTGCAGCTTACAAGTGACATAACCACCACCATCCGCTATGGATATAACGAAAGCTCGATAAATAAGTCATTCGTTCTCTGGAACGCATCCCTCAGCAAAGGGCTCCTTGACGATAAACTGACCGTTAAGCTTACCGCTTACGATATTCTCGGGCAAGTGCAGCCGTTTACCTCAACCGTCAATGCCCAGGCCATCACCGAAACATATCGCACGACATTGCGCCAATACGTAATGCTCACCCTTTCCTATCGCCTGAACCTCCACCCCAAAAGGGGATAACAAAAAGAGTCAGCTGGAAGGCTGACTCTTTTTTTTGTTGGCTACGCAGTTTTTTTAACGCTATTCTGATTCCCTGACCTTACGACTCTAAATTCCTCTTGTCATTGAGTATCCCTCAGTTCATTGATCAATTCTTCGAGAATATAATCGTCGCTCATCTGTTGCAGGCCATATTTCGGCGAGGTCATTTGCTCATAAACCTTAGTACTGTAATATAGGTCAAGCGCACGTTCAGGCGATATTTTCAGGGTATCCGCCAAAAGCATTATTATGCGGCTTTGTTTACGCCATAGTACATTGTCTCTCATACATCATCCCCCCATTTTAGTCCATCACAATTTCCGAATTAATGAATCTCAAATACTTATCTATTATCTAACGGGTTATCATAATCCGGCCTCCCAGTTTAGAAGAGTTTCGCTAATGTCATCAGCAACCCAGTCAAGGCTTTGCGTATGAAGCTCCTCATATCTTTTTATTAGTCTATTTTGGATTAAGCCTTGTTTGCTCAATCGGTCGTGCATCTCCTTGCCGGAGATACCAAGTTTGCGGGCGCCACTCTCAATAGCCATTACAGCGAAATGAATCCGGCGGTACATATCGGAATTTGTAATCATGCTGATAGATTCGACATTTGAACGTTTTTGCAGGTGCAAATATACGAAAAAAATTGATAATCAGCATAGCCGGAAGCATTGAAATCAACTATTCTACCTCCTTCTTTGCCTACTTACAACTGTCTGAAGAAAAGCAAAAGAGTCAGCTGGAAGGCTGACTCTTTTTTGTTGGCTGTCGGGGTGAGAAGACTCGAACTTCCGACCTCCACGTCCCGAACGTGGCGCGCTGCCAACTGTGCTACACCCCGATAAATTCAGGCGCAAAGTTACGTAAATTTTTTGAGTTATGCAAATTTTGTTTGTGATTATTTTACGCGGTCGGGATTTTTGGCGATGAATTCTTTCCAGGATTTGGGTCCGGAGGGGAGTTCGGGGCGTTGGGATTCATAGAAGTGGCAGAGGGCTGCGGCGAGTCCGTCGGTGGCGTCGAGTTCTTGCCCTTCGAGGGTTTCGGCGGGGATATTGAGGATTCGTCGGAGCATTTCGCGCACTTGTTCTTTTGAGGCGGCGCCATTGCCGGAGATGGCTTGTTTGATTTTTCGGGGTTCGTATTCGGCAATTGGAACGTCGCGTGCGAGGGCGGCGGCCATGGCAACACCTTGCGCGCGCCCGAGTTTGAGCATGGATTGCACGTTTTTGCCGAAGAAGGGGGCTTCAATGGCCATTTCGTCGGGGAGGTATTGTTCAACCAGGCCGAGGACGCGTTCATAGATTCGGCGCAGGCGCAGGTAGTGGCTCTCGAAGCGGTTTAATTTGATTACTCCGAGGGCTATCATGTGAGGTTTTCCGCGGCTGACTCCGAGAATACCGTAGCCCATAAGGTTTGTGCCGGGGTCAATGCCGATGATGATTTTGTCCCATTGATTGGTCATAGTTCGGTTTCCTCCATGATGGTTGAGAAGGCGGTGAATTGTTCGGGGCCGAACATTGAGGTGAGATAGGAGATGAGCACAGAGGCTATTTCTTGTTCAAATCTTTCGGCTTCGGCGGGCGATTGGAGATAGGTTTGAATTGCCAGGCGGCATACTCCCTCTTCGGCATCCATGCGGAGGACGAGCGGGGGGAGGACGCCGAGGGAGGTTGAGGCCTTGAGCCAGTGGGTGCGGAGTTCGGCGCGAAGCTTTTCGGCGATGGCTTCGGCAAAAAAGAAAGTTGTGTTGAATATGGTCATCATAGTGCAAATTTACGAAAAAATTCGGAAATTTTCCGTAACTTTGCCGTATGAAAATTGTCAATGTTGAAAGTTTGGATATGGAGGAGGTTGCGCCTTATGCGCGGCTGACTGATAATCAGCTTCGGCGTCAGGCCGACGACTTGGGCACGTTTATAGCCGAGAGTCCTAAGGTTATTGACGTTGCGTTGCGTGCGGGTTATGAGCCTCTGTCGCTGCTGTGTGAGGAGCGCCATGTCTGGGGCGATGCGGCTGATGTGATTGCTCGCTGTCCGGAGGATATGCCGGTTTTTACGGGTTCGCGAGAGCTCCTGGAGCGTCTGACGGGTTATAAGTTGACTCGCGGAGTGCTTTGCCACATGAAGTGTCATCGCCCTCTGACGGTTGATGAAGTCTGCGCGGGCGCTCATCGGTTGGCAGTGATTGATTCCGTTTCAGACACTACTAATATCGGGGCGATTTTCCGCTCGGCGGCCGCCCTGGGGGTTGATGGCGTCATTCTGACTCCCGGCTCATGCAGCCCGCTGAACAGGCGTGCGGTGCGAGTCAGCATGGGGAGTGTCTTCCTCGTGCCCTGGTGTTGGGGTGAGGCTTCGGAGCTGAAGGCCCGCGGGTTTAAGTTGGCGGCATTGGCGCTGACTGATAATTCCATATCAATTGAGGCACCGGAATTGAAGGCGGAGCCGCGGCTGGCCATGGTCCTCGGGACCGAGGGCGACGGGCTCTCGCGCGAGGCCATCTCAGAGTGTGATTTCACGGTGAAGATTCCAATGTTTCATGGCGTTGATTCGCTTAACGTTGCCGCAGCTTCGGCCGTGGCCTTTTATGTAATGCAATGGCAGGGATAAAATCATTAGCTAAGGATACGGCCATCTATGGCCTGAGTTCGATTATCGGCCGCTTCCTCAACTGGCTCCTCGTTCCTATTTATACGATGAAGCTGACCGAGGCGCAATATGGCGTGGTCACGAATCTTTATGCCTATGTGGCTTTGACTCTGATAGTGCTCACTTACGGGATGGAGACGGGGTTTTTCCGTTTTGTCAACCGCGAGGACTGCAAGGATCCGATGCGCGTCTATTCAACGGTTTTGATTTCATTGGCGTCGACTTCGGCCCTGTTCATCGGGCTGGTGTTCCTGTTCTTGGGGCCTCTGAGCCGCGCGCTTGATTGTGCGGCCCATCCGCAATATATCTGGATGCTGGCCGTCACAGTGGCCATTGATGCTTTTACGGCCATTCCGTTCTGCTATCTGCGCTATAAGAAGCGCCCGGTCAGGTTTGCGGTTTATAAATGCCTTAGTATCGCCCTTAACATTGGCCTGAACCTGATTTTCTTCTTCCTGATGTATAATCCGGCGATTGCCGAGGGCTATATATTTATGGCCAATCTGATTGCCTCGGTGATTCTTCTGCCGCTGCTCTGGCGCGAGCTGACGGGCTTTAAATGGCAGTTTGACGGTCAGTTGCTCCGGAAGATGCTCAATTATTCCTGGCCGCTGCTGATTTTGGGTATCGCCGGAAACATGAATCAGAATCTCGACAAGATTCTCTTTCCCTTCCTGACTGCCGGTCAGCCTGACTCGATGGCTCAATTAGGCATCTATGGCGCCTGCTGTAAGGTGGCCCTGGTGATGATGATGTTCACTCAGGCCTATCGCTTTGCCTATGAGCCCTTTATCTTCGCCAAGAATCGCGAGCAGGGCGGCGATAAATTGCAGGCTTACAGTGATGCCATGAAGTTTTTCGTCATCTTCGGGATGGTTATATTCCTGGCGGTGATGTTTTATATGCCTCTGTTGCGCAATTTCATCTCTGAATCGTTTCGCAGCGGATTGCGGGTGGTCCCGATAGTGATGATTGCCGATTTGTTTTTCGGCGTGTTCTTTAATCTGTCGCTATGGTATAAACTGACCGACAAGACCATCTGGGGCACCTGGTTTTCGCTGGCCGGATTAGTGGTGACGGTTGCTTTAAACGTGATTTTCGTCCCGACTTACGGGTATATGGCATGTGCCTGGGCGGCATTCTGCTGTTATGGCGTCATGATGCTTGCCAGCTATTTCGTTGGCCTGCGGAAGCATCCGCTGCGTTATCCGGTCAAGCGGATGGGGGCTTACTTCTTCGGCGCCTTGGCCCTCTGGGGTCTCGGCTCAATGGTGGAATTGGATTCTGCGGCGCTGACCATGGCGTCGCGCACGCCCTTGCTCCTTATATATATAATGGCAATATTGAAATTTGAAAAAATATGGCGATGAAAATAGCTTTGGTGACCACTTCCGTGCAGCTTGGCGGTGCGGCCATCGCCTCCGGGCGACTGGCGGAGGCCTTGCGCGCCCGTGGCGAACAGGTCGAGGTGTTCAGCCTTGACGGCAAGCGGCGGGAACGCACTCTGCCGTTTATAGCCGAGCGGGCTAAGATTTTTCTTGCCAACGGCCTTAACCGCAATAATCTCTTTAAGGTGTCAACGGCCTCTGACGGTCAGCGCGGATTGGTTGACCGCATCAAGGCTTATGGACCTGACATCATCGTCTTGGGCTGGATTAACCAGGGCATGCTCTCCCTGAATCAGATTCAGCAGTTAGGCGAGGGGGGCACTCCCATCGTCTGGATGATGCATGATATGTGGAATCTCACCGGAATTTGCCATCACTCATTAGGGTGTATGCACTTCGTCGGCGAGTGTGGGCGCTGCCCGATGCTCTCCAAGTCAGTGCGCGGCGAAAATGACCTCAGCCATAAGGTTTGGCTCCGCAAGCGCCGTCTTTATCAGTCAGTGAAGATTCAGTTCGTCTCCGTCAGCAACTGGCTTGCCGAGCTGAGCCGGCGCTCAAAACTCCTTGAGCAGAATCCTCCGGTGGTGATTCCCAATGTGTTTCCGATGGATGATTTCTTTATCGGCGAAAAGGAGCTCGGGCTGATAGTCTTTGGCGCCGCACGCCTTGATGACCCAATCAAGGGACTTCATCACGGGGTCAACGCCCTGAACCGTCTCCGTGACGTTGCGGAGGCTCATGTGGTCTTTTTTGGCGAACTGCGCAATCCGGGCGCCCTTTCCGGCTTGAAGATTCCTTATGACTATGCCGGGTCGTTGGAGCAGGCGGAAGTGGCGCGGCTGATGAGCAGGGCGGAGGTCATTCTGTCGTCGTCGCTCTATGAAACGCTGCCAACCACTCTGATCGAGGGTCAGGCCTCCGGGGCGATGCCCGTGAGCTTTGACCGCGGGGGGCAGCGCGACATTATCGAGCACCATCGCACCGGCTATCTGGCTCCGTTTGGCGATGAAGAAGCCCTTGCGCGGGGAATCCGCTGGGCGCTCGAATCAGATATTTCGCCGGAAAATCTTCGCGCCGAAGTGGACCGGAAGTTCTCGGCCGGAGCCGTCGCAAAGCGCATGATTGAACTCTTCGAGACCCTGAAAAAGGGGCAATTATGCTAAAAAACAACTTTTTTTTGCGGAAAATGTAAAAAAAACTTTAAAAAAGTTTGTAAATACAAAAATTTGCCCTAACTTTGCACCGTTTAAAACAACGAACAATTTAATTATCCATTAATAATCACTCTAATCATTTAAGAAAATGAAAAAGTACATCCTCATGCTCGCTGTAGCAGCTGCTACCACCCTCGTAGCTTGCGGTGGCAACGAAACCAAGACTGAAGAAGCTCCCGTTGAAGCTACTGAAACCGAAGTTGTTGAAGAAGTAGCTGAAACTCCCGCTGAAGAAGCTACTGAAGAAGGCACCGAAGAAGCTACTGAAGCTCCCGCTGAAGAAGCTCCCGCTACTGAAGAAGCTGCTCAGTAATCTTAAGCAGACTACCAAGCGAGCGGATTTGACCCATCTTCGGGCCAAATCCGCTATCATTTTTTATGGAACTTGCAGACTTCCGGCGTAAAATTATCAGTGAGCTGACCCCTATAGCCGGGTCGGCCGACGAGGCGCGGGCCATGGAGCGTATTCTCCTTGAGGAGGTGCTCCTGATGACTCCGGCTCAGGCCTTTGCGCGCCCTGAATTTGAGGTGCCTGACTTCATTGAGGCGCGCTATGCGCATATCTTGGAGCGCCTGCGCGGCGGCGAACCCCTGCAATATCTGCTGGGACACGCGCGATTTTATGGTATGACCCTGCGAGTTACCCCGGCAGTGTTGATTCCGCGGCCGGAAACGGAGCAGCTCGTCGACCTGATTATGGACCGCTTTGGCTCGCGAGCTGATTTGCGCGTCCTTGACCTGGGCACCGGCTCCGGATGCATTGCCCTGGCCCTGGCCCGAAGCCTTAAATTTGCCCGCGTAACCGGGGTTGATGTCTCAGAGGCGGCCCTTGAAGTGGCCCGCGCCAATGCCGCCGAGCAGGGGCTTGATGTCCGCTTTATTCAGGGTGATATTCTTGACTTGCAGGCTATTCCCGGCGAATGGGACGTGATTGTCAGCAATCCGCCTTATGTTTTGCGCTCTGAGGCCGCCGGGATGGAGCGCCATGTCCTTGACCATGAGCCGGAAGGGGCGCTATTTGTGCCTGACGATGACCCGATGAGGTTCTATCAGCCTGCGATTGACTATTGGCAGAGCCATCATTCAGCCGGGGGGATGCTGTTTTTTGAGATTAATCCGCTCTGTGCTCGCTTATTCACGGGGGCGGATATTGAACGGGATTTTTACGGGAAAGAACGATTTGCCATTTACGGATGAAGAAAGAACTGACACCGGATGAGGCTCGGGCCCGATTGATGGACCTCTGTGCCTGCGGGGAATACTCGTCGGGCGAGGCCCTGGAGCGTCTGCGCAAGTGGGGCATCCGCGGCGCGGCGGCCATTGAGATTGTTCAGCGGCTGATTGATGAGCGCTTCATTGATGATGAGCGGTTTGCGCGGGCCTTTGTGCGCGCCAAGGTGGCCTATTCCGGCTGGGGGCGCATTAAGATTCGCGCCGCAATGGCTCAGAAGGGAATTGAGCGCGAGCTGATTGACCTTGCCCTTGAAGAGGAAATTGATGATGAAACGTATTGCTCAAACCTTGCCGAGGCGCTTCGCTCCAAGGCGCGGACAATGCCTGAGGTCCTCGATTCTGACTGCCGGGCCAAACTGCTGCGTTTTGCGGCAAGCCGGGGCTATGAGCCGGGACTAATCATGGAGATGCTCCCGGAGGAGGATTTTTGGCGCTATGAGGCCGACGATTGAGGGCCTTTTGAGCTTACTTTTTCCGCGGGTTTGCGGGGTTTGCGGGCGCGTCTTGGTTGAAGGGGAGCAGACGATGTGTGTCAGCTGTCGGGTGTTTTTCCCGCTGACGCGCTTTGAGGAGCGCCCTGACTGGAACGGATTGACGGAGAAGCTGATGACCCTGAAAGCCCCGGTTGAGCGCACCGCCGCTTATTTCTTTTATCAGCGCCGGTCACCTTACTCGCGCCTGATTCAGCAGATGAAGTATAACCACGCGCCCTCACTTGGGCGCGGCCTGATGCGCGAATATGCCGCAAGGCTTCGCGACTGCGGCTTTTTTGACGGGATTGACGCCCTGGTGCCGGTTCCGTTGAGCCTCGGCAAGCATATCATGCGCGGTTACAATCAGAGTTATTATCTTGCCCGCGGAGTGGCCGACGTTACCGGATTGCCGATAATAGAGGCCCTGAGGGCCGGGCGACATGGCTCACAGACCCGGCTGAGCGCCTCCGAGCGCCTGGCCAACGCGCGGGGAATCTATTCGGCTTGCCCCGAGGCTCTTGCCGGGGTTTCCCATCTGCTGCTGATTGACGATATAGTGACTACGGGGGCAACGGCCTGTGCCTGCCTGGAGGCGCTTCATCAGGCGGCGCCCGGCATCAGGCTGTCAGTCTTAGCCTTGGCTTCCACCAGATTGCAATAAAGCCGAGCCTCAGTTATGGAGGCCCGGCTTTTTTGATTGCGGATAATCAGGATTTTAGCGGCGACGATATTGCGCGAGGGCAGTGCGCTTGCCCTGCTTCTTTACGGGCTGAACCGTAGCCTTGAAGTGAGCGGGGAAGACGGGTTTCTTCATGCCGAACATCTTCATTGCGTTGCGGTTGAGCTTGCCGTTGAAGGCCTTGGCGGCCTTCTTGGGAGCCGCAGCAGAACTTCCTCCCTTCATGTTGAGATTGAAGTCCATGTTGCAGAAGTAGCCTTCTTTTCCGATGAAGATGACGAAGTTTGGTATCAAATCGCCATCCTTGTCAGCAATATTTGATTCGGGTAATGAGATCACGCCGTCCTTGTAGCTGCCGAAGAGGGGAGCGGGAATATCTGCAACGGTCATGTCATTGTCAAGCAGATAGTAAGAATAGCTTGCGAGTTCCCATGCGCCGTCGCTCTCAGAAACGCCAATCTTAGAGTAGGGGAAGTAAACCATTCCATCCTCAATGACGAATTCGATTGAGCCGAAGTCATCTAAATTCAAACCGAATGCTTCAACGTATTCGCAATCAGCCATCGGGTTGTCAATACGGTAATAGCCATCGAATTTATCGCTCTTGGAAATGCTTACTTTGACCGTTTCGCCGGGAACCTGGCCTGAAACGCCTTTGAGGATGTTGTTTTCCCAAGTAACGTCTTCGGCGATGACGGTCCAGCCGTCATAGGGGTTGAAGGTGTTGAACTTGAACAGGCAGGTAGAGGTGATTTTCGCCACGTAAGAACCATCGGCAGCCAAGTTATAGCCAACGGCTACGACTTCAAAGGTGCCTGATGCGGGGAAGGTCACGGTAACGTTGCCGGAGGCTTCCAGAGATTCTACGGTGTAGGTTTCCTGTTCGGGGTCCTGAATGGTTTCGGCGATTTCAGCCACTTCCTCTTCGCTGAGACCCTTTGAGTCACCATCTAACTGAACGATGGTGTATTCAACCAGGTTGACGGCCTTGCTGAAGTTGAATCCGATTACGGAATAGTCAGTATCGGCTATGTTAATCTGACCATTGTCGGTAATGTCGAGCGTATAGACGTTGGTATCGGCATAACCGTCGAGGTTGATGGTCCAAATTGCGGGGGGCCAGGCTCCTTCCTCGTCAAAGCTCATTACGTTAACGGAGAATACGCCGGTTTTGGGGTCAAACTTGGATTCATTCTTGAAGTTAGAGGGCATAAGCACAGAAGCTTCGGCATATGAGATGCCGGATGCGAAGATACATTCCTGAATGGGGAGGACGATTGTCTTGCCGCCATCATCGGTGTTGAAGTGCCAGATTTCAATCCAGTCTTCGTCGTCCATATCGTCGTTATGTTCAACGTCGGCGGGGTCGAATTCTTCTTCTTCCAGGTCAGGGATATAGCCTTGGAGGATATATTCAACCTTTTCAGGTTCAGAGGGCACATGGCGTTCGAAGACGCGGACAGGGTTAAGGGTGAAGCCGTTGAAGGGCGAGCCAACAACGAAGTAGCCATAACCGTCGGCCGCTTCATTTTCGCCCTTAATGAGAGCCCAGGGGGTCATCTGCTCGTTATTGAGGATGAGGGAGCATGAGGAAAGACCATACATGTCAGCGTTGGCATCATCAATAGTGAGGTCAATGGTATAGTTCTGATTGGGCGTCATTGCCTGGATGTCATATCTGACGGAGAATTGGGCAAAAGCCTTACCGGCAGGGAAAACCACTTCAGGGTCAACGGTGAAGATCTGGTCATCGCCGGCCTGAGAGAAGTAAGGGAGAATCTGCACGGTGAGTTCTTCGGCAGCGTCATTTTCCGGGCGGTAAACGTTGACAAACACCTCGGAAGCCTCGTCAGAAACGATCATGCTGATGCTTTTCTCGGCAAAGAAGACGCGCTGGGCATCAGCGGGGGCCTCAGCCGGCTTGTAGTCCGGCTCGTTCTTGCCGTCACAGGCGGCAAAACCGAGACCGAGCATGGCTAGCATGGCGGCTGAAATATAATGTTTGATATTCATTTTCAGTTAGTAAAATTGAAGGGTTAGGATTATTCTTCGATGTCGGCAACGGATTGCGGACGGCTCTGGGGCTGATTGTTTTCGGCCTGGGTAAACGCCTTGTTGCCATTCACTTCTGACTGAGGAATGCAGAGGAGCAGGACGGGGTCATTAGGCTGAACATCATAAACGAGAGTTGTGCCCCAGCCGCCACCGCGACGGTCGAAGGGCTTTTTCAGACGCATGAGGTCAAAAGTGCTGAGACCTTCGCCCCAGAGTTCCACACGGCGCTGCATCCAGATTTCGTCCTGAACGGCTTCGGCGGAACCGCCTGCGAATGAGTATTCGGGGTCACGATAAGTCTTGACGAAGTTAACGAGAGTCTGAGTACCTGTGGCTGGGCCGGCAGAGCCCATGGCCTGAGCTTCAGCGAGGATATAATACATTTCCTCGATACGCATCAGGGGGATGTCATTGGCATTGTTTGCGGTTCCGAGCACGTTCTGATAGGGGGCGAACTTCACCTGAGTGTAGGGTTCAGGCTCAGCGTCAGTGATGAAGGCTTGCTGGGCTTCGGTAAGTCCGGCGCTGAAGCCTTCGCCGTCAAGGAACCAGGTCTTGCGGACGTCAGATTCAGGGATATAGTCATAGAGGGCCTTGTTGATTCTGCGCCAAGCGCCTGCAGTGGCATAACCGTCGTTGAGCGAACCCATGTGGGAGGGCCAGTTGACGATTGCCGTGGTGACAACGCGGTCGGTTTCCGCAATGGCGATGCCCCACATCCAGTTTGACTCGCTGAGTGAAGCGAATCCGGGGCCTTTGGCAGTTTCCGGAGTAGTGGGAGCGCCGGCAAAGAGCCGGATGGCGTCTTGAGCATCCTGGGCGGCGGCGTCCCATTCGTGCATAACGAGATTTACGCGGGCACGCAGGCCATGGATGGCCGCGGCTGAGAGGAAACGCTTGGGCTGGGCGTCAAGCACTTGTTCGGGTTTCAGTTTCGAGGCCTCAATCAGGGTGACGGCCTCATTGAGGTCCTTCATGATTTGGGCGTAGATGTCCTTGACGGAGGCTCGGCCGATACCGTCAGCAGTAGCTTCGGCTTCATTCTCCTCAGTGATGAGCATTACGCAGGGCTTATCTTCATTGCCATAGTAGGTAAACTGATAGGCCTGAGCCAGGGTGAAATAGTCAAACGCGCGGATTGCGAGAGCCTGGGCGCGATAAAATTGGAGCTCGGGGTCCTGAGATTCGGCGCTGATGTTCTTGAGGGCGGCGTTGGCGGCAAAAATCTGGTTATAGCAGGTTCCCCAGGTCATGTCAGTGATGGGGTCAGTCACGCGGCAGTCAAAGAGGGCCGTTGAGTACTGATACCAGTTATAGCCGGAGAGGTCGGCAACGAAGTCAATGCCGCGGGATTCAAGGTATACCATGACAGAGGCGAAGCCATAGTCAGTATCGTCGCGCTCAGAGAAGATGGCTTCACAGACGGAGAAGAGAGCGGTGATACCGGTGATGGATGCCTGGGCCATTTCAGGGTTGGCTTCAACGGCCTGGCCTTTCTGCTGCTCGGTGACATTCTGAGAGTACGGCAGGGTGTCCATGTCGTAACATCCGGTCAGGGAGGCGGCAGAGAGCAGTCCGAGGGCGGAAGCAATCAAATATTTGGATTTCATAAATTGATTCTGTTTAAATTAGGGTTAAACATTAGAACTGCACTCGGATACCGCCGGAGATTGTGCGCATGGGCGAGTAAGTTGAGTTATCAGAGGTCAGGAAGCTCTGGCGGGGGTCAAGGCCGCGACGGGCGCTCCAGAGGGCTACGTTTTCAGCGGCGCCATAGATGCGGACGCTGTTAATACCGATTTGGCGGGTCCACTTGGCGGGGAGGGTATAGCCCAGAGTGATGTTAGAGAGCGAGAGATAATCGCTTGAAACGAGCCAGCGGGTTGATGAGGAGTTGGTGTAGTTATCAGCGGCGTCGAGGCGGGGCACGTTGGTCTTGGTGTTTTCCGGGGTCCAGCGGTTGAGCATGTCGGCATGGAAGTTCTTGCCGGCACCATATTCATTGCCGTTGTGCATCAGGGCCTGATAAGTATAGTCAAGGATTCTGCCGCCGGCCTGATAGGCGAAGTTGATGCTGAAGTCTACTCCGTAAGCGTTAAGAGTGGTTCCGAAGCCGCCATAAATCTTGGGCATGAGATTGCCGGTTTCAATGCGGCTTTCGTCAATGCCTAAAGCCTCGTTTCCGCTATAGGCGTCCTGCCAGTTGGTGATTTTCTGGCGGGTGCCGTCGGTCATCTTGGCCCAGTAGAGGGCTTCACCGGTTTCTTCGCTGACTCCGGCATATTCAACCAGCAGGAGGTTATACATGCTGTGTCCTTCCTTATAGAGGCGGGCGCCGCTGATCCATTGACCGTCCTTGACCAGTTCCTTCGGGAGGCTGACAATCTTGTTGTTGCCGGAAGTGAGGTTGGCGTTGATGGTCCAGGTCAGGTCCTTGGTGTTGAAGACGGTGTAGTTCAGTTCGAGTTCTACGCCATAGTTACGCATTGAGCCGACGTTGGCCGGATAAGAAGAATAGCCCAGAGAGGGGGCCGTAGGCAGGAAGAAGAGCATGTCTGAAACCTGACGCTGATAATATTCAATGGTACCGTCAAGTTTGCCCTGGAAGAGGCTGAAATCGAAGCCTATGTTGAAGGCGTTTGATTTTTCCCAGGTGATGTCCTTGTTGCCCTTATAGTAGAGAGTAGCATCACTCCAGACGCCGTCGGCGCCGGTAATCTTATATTGGTCTTGCCATGCGTAATAATAGGCTGATTCAGAGCCGAGGTTGTCATTACCGTTCTGACCGAAAGATGCCTTGAACTTCAACTGGTCAACGACCGTAGCGGCGGGTTCCATGAATGCTTCCCTGGCGATATCCCAGGCGGCTGATACGGAGAAGAAGTTACCCCAGCGATGTCCGGGAGCGAAGCGTGAAGAGGCGTCGCGACGATAGCTGACGTGGCCAAAATAGCGCTGAGCGTAGTTATACTTAGCGCGGGCCAGGATGCCGCGGGTCACGTAAGTGATGGGGCGGCTGCTATAGCCCATTCGGCGGTCAATGGTGTTGTCAACGTAGCAGGCGTTAGGGTCATAGAGGTTATAACCGATGGCTGAGATTGACTCGCTCTGGAGGTTATAAGTTTCGTAACCAACCATGAGGTCCATGTTGTGGATGTCATTGAAGGTGTGGTTATAAGAAGCCAGGGCCTGGAAGTTGATTGAACGCATACGCTCGCTGACTTCATAGGCGCCGCCTTTTGAAGAAGCACTCTGACCATAGAAGGGGTTGGAGAGGTTCTTATAGCGGGTGCTGGTCAGATAGTAGCCGGCATTGCCGGTGATGGTCAGGCCCTCAATCGGAGTCAGTGTGGCATACCATTTGCCGTCAAAGACGTCGGTCAGATACTTGGTCTTGTCATAGTAGAGAGAGCCGATAGGGTTGGCCATTGACATGAAGTTACGGGTGAAGTTAGTTGACTTCTTGTCGCCATAGTCATAGATGGGGTAGCCATAGTTGGTGTCATACATGATGTTACCCTGGGCGTCACGGACAAACATCGGATAGACCGGAGCCATCTGGTTGGCAATGAAGAAGGCATTGCCGGAAGAGGTGCTGGCGTCGAGGTCCATGTCGCCGGGAGTGTTTGATGAGGAGTAGGTATAGTTCATGCTCGTTCCGATTTTGAGCCATGACTTTGCCTGATAGTCAACAGTGGAGCGCGTGCTGAAACGGTTGAAGTCAGAGTTTACGATAATACCCTCGTTGCCCAGATAAGAGGCGCTGACAAAGTACTTGATTTTGTCGCTGCCGCCCTGGATGCCAAGGTTGTATTCCTGGCGCAGGCCATTGGTGAAGGAGTGTTTGCTCCAGTCGTCGGGGGTGTAGTAATATGTTCCGTCGCTATAACCGAGAGTGGCATTGGGGTTGAGCTTGCCGTTGCGGCCAAAGAGATATTCGCCTTGGGGGACGGTGAAAATCTTATATCCGGTGGCCGAGGAGGCATCGGCGTTGGCGCTGAGCCATGCGGCATAAGCATTGCCGGCGGTTGCGGCGGTGTTATAATATGCCTGGTTATAGTATGCTTCGTAGAGAAGCTCGGAGTATTGTTCGGGGCTCTTGATTACGTTATAGTTGGGAATTGCGCGAGCATTTCCGCCCCAGCGTGCATCAAAAGTGACCTGAGCTTCGCCGGATGCGCCGCGCTTGGTAGTGATGAGCACTACGCCGTTAGCGCCGCGGGCACCATAGAGGGCCGTAGAGGCGGCGTCCTTGAGGACGGTCATTGATTCAACGTCGGAGGGGGCGATGTCGGCCATAGTGCCGCTGAAGGGGACACCGTCAAGCACAATCAGAGGGTTTGAAGAGGCATTGAGCGAGCCTACACCGCGAATGCGCAGAGTGGGCGCTTCGCCGGGGGCGCCGTTGCTTGAAAGGGTCTGCACACCGGCCACTTTACCCGTCAGCGCGGAGGTTACGGATGATACCAGCGCATCGGCAATCTGGTCCGCTTTCACTACTGAGGCCGAACCGGTATATTCGCTTCGCTTGGCAGTGCCGTAAGCAACGGCGATGACTTCGTCAAGGCGGTTTTCAGCGGGATACATCTTGATAACCATTGACTTGGAGTCGGGCTTGACGCTGACGGGCTTCATGCCGACGAAGGTTATCACGAGCTCCGTGCAATTAGGCTTGACCGAGATGGAGAACATACCGTCAATATCAGTGGCGGTAGCAAATCCGGAGCCTTTCGGGTGAGGAGTCACCGTTGCTCCGACCATCGGCTCGTCATCTTCTGCGGAGACGACAGTACCGGTTATGATGCGTTCATCCTGCGCAAGAGCGGCTGCCGAACACATTATAACCGAAAGGAGAAAAAACAAAAACTTTTTCATACCTTGATTGGAAAAGTGTTAATAAAATGAATAAATAGTTGAAAAAAAGCGTAACCAATTTGCTTTTAAGCCGCAAAGGTAGTTAAAAATCTTAAAATACACAAGAAATTTGTTAAAAAATCAACAAAGCCCCCCCTAAAGTTAAATTCTGTTAACAAAACAGCTGTATATCAGAACTGGAAATAGATAAAGGGAACCACCTCGGCAGTCATCAGCTCGATGACCATCTGAACCGCTATGAGAAACGCCAAGAGCTTGACTATCAGCGGCGAACGGACAAAGAGGTCACAGAGCCCGTCGGCCCAGCGGCGCGGAGTGAAGTGCATCACCGTCAGCGCCAGCATCATCCAGCACCATAGGCTCCGGGCCTCATAAAATTCCGGGAGCTGCGCAAGGTTGAAATCGCGGAAAATATTGGTGATAATCAGCAGTGAATCAGACCATGACGCCGCGCGGAAAAACACCCAGAGCAGCGAGACATAGACCATGGTCAGCAGCCATGACAGGAAGATAGTCAGCCAGTTATCAGGAATTTTCTTCAACACCGGCCGACACATCTTATGCACGGCCAGACCAACCCCATGCATTGCGCCCCAGAAGATGAATTTCCAGGCCGCGCCATGCCATAGGCCGCCAATCAGCATCGTCAGGAAATTATTCAGGTAGGTTCGGAAAACTCCCTTGCGGTTGCCCCCTAAGGGAATGTAGACATAGTCTCTGAGCCATGACGACAGCGAGATATGCCATCTCCGCCAGAACTCCGTCAGATTGGTGGATTGATAGGGCGAGTCAAAGTTGATTCCGAGGTCAAAACCCATAATCAGGGCCAGGCCGATTGCCATATCCGAATAGCCGGAGAAGTCGCAGTAAATCTGCATGGTATAGCCTAAGATGCCAAGCAGCGACTGTAGGCCCGGATAGGCCATGGGATTGTCAAAAACCAGGTCGTTATATTGGGCTATGTAGTCGGCAATGACGGCCTTTTTAATCAGGCCGACAATGATGAGCCAAAACCCCGTCCAGACCATACGGCGTGTGGCCGGGCGATTGTTTTGAAGCTGGGGCAGGAAATCATCCGCGCGAACAATCGGGCCGGCAACCAGCGCCGGAAAGAATGAGAGGAAAAACAGATAGTCAGTCCAGCGGCGGGTAGGGGCGATGCGCCCTTTGTAGACGTCGACTATATAGCTGATTGACTGGAAGGTATAAAACGAAATGCCAACGGGGAGAATAATCTCCAGGGGCTGGAAATTCCCCTGAACCATGGCGTTCCAGTTCCAGAGAAAGAAGTTGGCATACTTGAAATAGCCCAAAATTGAGAGCGAAACCCCGATGGAGAGCCACATCAGCGCCAGGCGCAATCCCCGTCGCCGCGCCCGGAAGATGGCATGGGATATTCCCCAGTCAATCAGCGAGGTAGTAATCAGCAGAAGGAAGAAGATTCCTGACGATTTATAGTAAAAATAGAGCGAGAAAAGGATGGTAAACAAGGCCATCTTGGTTCGCGAGCCCTTCAACATTCCGTAAATCGGAAGAAACAGCAGAAAGAGCAGCCAAAAGAGACCTGATGAGAAAATCATCGGGGCATTTGGCTTATAGAGCAGCATTTGGCCAAGGTTTTCCAGCGCTATGTTAATGGAGTCAATCATATTGAGTCCGGGAGTACAGGGGTTTCAGGGATTTCAGCGGGCTCGGAGGGCTCGGGGTTAACAGAGTTATCAGAGTTATCAGAGTTTTCAGAGAACTCTGAGGGCTCAGCGGGTTCGGTGACTTCGGTGGAGTCAGTGGGTTCGCCTTTGTATTTTTTCGGCGGACCATAAGAGTCATAAGTGATGAGGGCGCGTTTGGTGCCGGGAGCGGGCACTTGGGCCGTAAAGGGGTGGGCCGAGCGGGGAAGCCATGCCATGACGGCGTCCATCCATTTGTTAGAGCCGCTCTGAATCGGGTGGATATGGTCATCGCCGCGCTCCAGGTCGAGAGTGTCGGAGCGGAAGAAGTTTTTCTCTCCAAGGGTCCGCGCAAGCATTTCATTATAAGGGCCTTGGCTGCCAAAACTCGGAGGCCCGATCCAGAGGTATGGCCGACCGTTGAATTTCTCGATGATGCGGTTGATTTTATCCACTCTGATGCTCGGGTCGCGCAGGAATGATTCATTGCTCCCCAGGCAGACAATGATGAAAGTCGGCTCATACTTGGCAATGAACTCCTCGAGGCGGTCACTTTCAGCCCAGGAGATTGAATTTGAGGAGTCCCAGTTGACGGAGTGGACGGCGATGTGGCCGTTAGCGCCGGCATAATCGGCCAATCGGCGCGCAAGGTTAGGAGTCATCGAGTCCCCGAAAATCAAAAACCTCTGCGGCTGCTCATCAGTTAAGTCAGACTGGTCAGACTGGTCAGACTGGTCTGATTGCTCTGACCGGTCAGACCGGTCAGACCAGTCTGAGAGAGCCGATTGCGCCGGGCGGGCCGCGAGAAGTGACTCCCGGAAGGGTGCCTTCTTGACCGAGTAGCTGCCTATTTGGAGCGGACCGTCATAGAGCGCCACTCCTATCGCCGCCGCAAGGCCCAGGGTCAATATCAGCCATAAATCAATGTAAGGATGGCGTTTCATTGCTCCGCAGTGACGCTAAAAAGATTCGGAAGATTGATGAGCTCCTCTACTACCTGAGTGCCAAGCAAAATATAGCCCGGCACCGTCAGATGCACAAAGTCGCGGAAAATCAACCCGTTGGAGAGAAACTCCATGCCGTGGGTCGCGTTATGGTCAACTAAGCGCGTATCAGCCGGATGTTCGTCACAAAACCGCCCAATCAGCTCCGAGCAGGTGCGCGTGTTCTGATTGACGTCCCAAACCGTGCGTCGACGCTTCTTCTTGGTGCGGATGGTGCGCTTGAACTTGTTGACAAACGGGGTCACAAAAACCATCTTCACCTCCGGAAGCGAATCGTGGACCGATTGATAAAACGTTGTCAGGTTTTGAAGAAACGTCTCCTGATTGAACCGCCGGCAATAACTGTCGTTTGTGCCTAAGTGGACAAGCAGAATGTCAGGCCGATAAGCATAGATGGAATCCAGATTCTCCGGCTTGCAGAATGTGGCAAACGATGCCCCGTTGATGCCGAAATAGTTAAACCGACAGGAGTCAACCCGGCAGCTCAATAGCGAATCAACCGTGTGAGGATAAGTCTTGCCCGCAACGTGGGAATCGCCTATCATCATGACTGACTCCGCACGAGCCCCGATGGCCCACGCCACGCATATTATAATATAAGTAATGACTCTTTTCAAAGCTAATGGATATTTTTTGCGGGTGCAAAGGTAAGAATTTAAATACAAATTACAAAATGCAAAATACAAAATATGGAAAGGCGGATTCCGATCCGCCGCCAAAAGGCGGTTTAAAGTTGAAAGTTTAAGGTTGAAGGAGGAACAGATCTATGGAAAGGCGGATTCCGATCCGCCTCCTCGTGGGCAGTGTGAATGAGTGTTAAAATGCGTTAAAAATTTGGGAGTCCGCCGATTTTGTTCGTAAATTTGCCGCGCAAAACTATGAAATGACTTTTTATAAGCCTATAATCTAACCAATCAAATACTTACCAACAATCAAATGAAAAAACTTTTACTTTTATCCTGCTTGGCCCTGACCGCATCCGCCGCTTGGGGCTACGACAATCCGCTGGGTACTGAAAAGGTTTACGATGTGAACCTTTCGGAGGGAAGCATGTATAGAGGCGGCGCTGAGTCAGGCGCCGGAACTTGGTGCAGTCAGTGGAAGTCGACTGACAAGGAACCGGAAGTAATCTTCTCTACAAGCGTAAATAACATTACTTCAAATGCCGCTAATGATCTGATCTTTGCAGCCGGCTCAAGCGGGTCTTGCGTTTATACCGCTTCGGCTCCGAATAACAACTGGTATGTCTCCAAGATTGAATTTGACTGCTCTTTCGTCAATGATAACGGTCCGCGTATCGTCGTTGGCGATTATGCCGTTATGTTGAGCACTACTGTTCAACACTTTGAATGTGACTTCGCTTACAATGAGGACGCAGTGTTTACCGTCAATGGTAATAACGGAAACATCACCACTTCAAACTTCCGCATTACCGTCTGCAAGATGGATAAGGAAAACATTGCTGACCGAGTAATTAAGAAGTATAGCTTTGCCGAATTCGGCTCTCTCTGGTCAGTTGATGATGCCAATCAGATTAATGATGAAATCCTGGCTCTTGCCGAGACTCATAAGGATTCAGAGACCGATGCAGAAGCTATTGACACCGAGCTGCGCGCTCTGGCTGAACAGAAATTAACCGAAGTGCTTCTGCCTCAGGTTAATAATAAGTACGTAACTTTCAGAGATCGTGATACTGACCGCTACATGGCTGCTTTTAAGGCCGGTGAAACTGACGGTGAGACCGAAATCGCTGCCGACTGTTCACGTATGATTACCAATGGCGACGATATGCACGCTATTTGGCGCATTACTTATGATCAAGATGCCAAACGTATCCGTTTCCACCACTATATAACCGATCTTGACCTTGGTAACAATAATTTAAATAACACTGCGCTTCCGGTTTATGACCATTCAGAACTCAGCGATGAGGCTCCCGGCGCTCTGTTTACCCTGCGTCCCGTCGGAATTCATACCGCCGGCAACTCTATCTACGTTGTAGAAATGGAGGATAATACTGATGCTAACTCTCGTCACTTTATTCATGACAACCCGAGCTTTTCCGCTCCTATCAAGTGGAACACCGCTGAAACCTCTCCCGGCTCAGGATGGTTTATTACGGTTCTTGACATTAACCCTGACGGCGAACTTGCCGGTCTGCTTGACCTGAAAAATAAGCCCGTGGTGATTTTTGACATGGATACCAACAAGTATCTTTGCAAGATTGACGAAACCCACGCCGGTTATGTTGACGAACTCTGCCCCGCTGCTATCTGGAACGTTAACATTGAAGATGAAGACCACTTTGAAAACGGTGAGATTGAAGTGAAACACGTCGTTTCCGGTCTCTATATCAATGACCTTAACAAGGAACTGGAAAAAGTTTCAAAATCCTCACTGAAAGTGATTGATTATGTTGATGAGCATGCTTCATGGTATGTTGTTGATGATCGTGACCTTAACGTTGCTCCTGACGACTATCATCACTTTACAATCAATGAAGTCTCTGCAGAACAGAAAGCTCAGATGCTTGAAACTCTGAAGGCTCGTGTCAGCTTCGAATTCGGCAATGAACCCGGTAAGTACACTTACGGTTCGGAATCAGAAGATCAGGCTTACAACGAACTGAAGAATAAGATTGATGAAATCTATGTTGACGATGACTTTGATTACGCAACTGCTGACGTTATCTATAACCTCCAGACTCCGTCAATCTTTGATATGAACGCTTTGGCCGGTCCTGCTCTTGTAAGAATCAAGTCTGCTCCCGTTAATACCTCAACCGCAAATGCTTATATCAGCAATTCAAACAGCGGTGATGTGGTTAACTTTGACTGGGAAACAACCGCTTCTGAGGATGAAAACACCATCTTCGTGCTCCATGAAGGTCAACTTTCAGGATATGTAGGCGGTAAGTACCTCATCTCTGTTAATAACGCCGTACCCAAGATGTGGGACGAATCTCTGTCAGTCGACAATGAAGGCCTCACCATGGATTTTGTTGATGGCACTGTGTCTGAACAGGGCGTTTACCTGCTCCATTATGCAGATGAAAATAATGAAGTTTGTATGCTCTACTGTGGTAAAGGTATTGCAATGCGCAGTCGCTTTGCCGATATGGAAACCGCATTACATCACGCTCAGACCCCTAACCTTTCTTACAACGTTGAGTATGTTAAGCAGCTGAGTGTTGAGGTTGAGGGTTACAAGTTGTGGCGCGCTCCTGTCACTGTTAACTTCGGTGACTATGCCGATAATGGCGCTTACGTTGTTGAAGTGGTTAATAACACCATCAAGACCGAAGCCGCCGAGGCTGAAACCAACTATGGAGCCGGTACGGTGTTTGTACTGACCAAGAGCATCATCGTTAACTGCGTCAATGGCGATAACACTGCCGCCAAGGCTGCCGGTCTCGGCCACCACGCCATGAAGCAGCACACTTTCTCTGCTGATAAGGTTTACCTGACCATTCACGATGACCAGAGCCCCGAACAGGTTGAAACTCCTGAAACTCAGGGCCTCTACTTCGACGCTCCTGAAGACGTTCAGAAGGTTCGCCTCCTGGTCAAGAAGGTTGCTTCCGACGCTACTGAAACCCTTGAGGCTCACAGCCCCGTCATTGAAGCTGAGCCTACTGCCGACGCCGAGCTCAAAGATGGCGATGCACTCATGCTCCCCCTCGGCGGCTCTACGGACACTACTGAGATTCTGGAAGTTGCCGGCCTCCAGCAGGCTGCCGGCGGCATCTATGACCTCCAGGGCCGTCGCCTCGCCGCCCCCGTCAAGGGCCTCAACATCATCAACGGCAAAAAGACCGTAATCAAGTAAAAATCCCTCCCCCCCCCTTCAACTAAAAAAAGGTGTGCCCCCTCCGGCACACCTTTTTTTAATTGTTCAAGCCCGCGGTGGCGGCGGATCGGAATCCGCCTCTCCATAGCATAGCGGGTGCAAAAAAAAGCCCCCGGGTGGAGCGATGCTTTACCCGGGGGGATGGTTTGATGCGTTAGCCGTGTGGTTACTTGGCTTTGGTGGTTTTGGTCTTTTTGGTGGCCTTGGGCTTTTCTTCCGCGGGCTTTTCGGCGGGTTTGCGGAGGTTATGTTCAACGTTGAACTGATCAATGGAGCGGCGGAGGGAGGCGTTTTCCTTGGTGAGGGTCTCGATTTCCGTCGCCTGATTGCGGATGGTGGTCAGCAGGGCGTTGAGCTCTTCGTTTTCAATGGTCATGGGGAACTGTTCCTCAACGCGGACAATGAAGTCAGCCAGGACGTTCATATAGTTGGTGAATGCCTCATAGGGGCTGCCGTAGGGCGAGAAATTGGCGGCTGCGGCGCCGTCGCCGAATCGCTTGGTCGACATGTAATAGAAATGGTCGGCACCCTGGAGATACCAGTAGTCCATCTTGAGTCGGCGGTCATCACAGAGGCGCACTCGCTCAGCAACTGAGTAGAGCTTCTCAAAGGCCTCGTTCTGGAGGCGGTTGCCGAGCCATGCGCTGACGTCGCGTCCTTCGTCGACGGCTGAAATCGGGTGGCCGACGGAGAGCGAGTCAACGGGTTTGAGCTTGCTGACGGCCTCTGAGGGAGTCCAGAAGTCGATGCCTCTTTCGGCGGCGAAGCGCGGAAGGGCTTCCATGAACTGGAAGATGCCGGTTTCGCGGGGATGAAGTTCGCCGAGGGTTTCCATGTTGAGGCAGATGTTGATAATCTGTTCTTCGGCGGGAGTGGAGGCAATCCAGTCGATATACTTATCGGCGGTCAGGGGGTAGCCGCTCCATGAAGTGTCAGAGAATCGGCGGGCAATGTCGTCGCTGAGCTTGGCGTTATTGAGCAGGAGCTTGAGCTTGGGGGCGGAAGCTGCTGAATAGACGTAGTTAGGTGATTTCCAGCCAAGAATGTGTTTTGCGCCTTCCGTAACGGCTCCCTTGAATCCGAGTTCGACGAAGAGGGGGGCCATTTCGTCGCTATAGATGAGCTCCGTGTTGCGGATAACCTTTACGGTCTGGCCGAAGAGCGTTTTGATTTTTTCGGCGTGAACCTTGACCTGGAGCAGGAATTCTTCGGGGTCGTCAGAGAGCGAGGCCAGGGAGTTAGGGTAGGGCATACCGAGGAATTCAACCTTGCCGGTGTCGGCGAGCTTTTTGAGCAGGTCCATGAATTCCGGGGCATACTGTTCGGCCTGTTCCAGGGCATCGCCGGAGATGGAGATTGCACAGCGGAACTTCCCCTTGGAGTCCTCAATCATGCGCAGGAGGGTCTCGGCTGCGGGAATGTAGGAGCGATGAGCAATGCGTGAGAAGATATCCTCATTGGCAAAGTCATCATAGTAATAATGGTCATTGCCGATTTCGAAGAAACGGTATCTTTTCAGGCGAAACGGCTGATGAATATTGAAAATGAAATTA
Organism: Bacteroides sp.; assembly: GCA_014802435.1. Taxonomy (GTDB): domain Bacteria; phylum Bacteroidota; class Bacteroidia; order Bacteroidales; family Muribaculaceae; genus UBA3263. Next base: position 29,599 of record JAAVCG010000039.1, read on the forward strand.
ATTGCTTTCATATCTTATTTGTAGGGTTAATATGGGTTATCGGTTGAGGACCTTTTTATAGATGTCGATGACTTTCTGTCCGGCTTTTTGCCAGGTAATCTGATTAACCTCCTCGAGTCCGGCCTCCTTGAGCTGGTCATGCATGGCGGGATACGTGATTATGGAGTAGATGGCGTCGGCCATGGCGTCGATGTCCCAGTAGTCGGTCTTGATGACGTTAGTCAGGATTTCCGCACATCCGCTCTGCTTGGAGATAATCGAGGGGACACCCATCTGCATTGCCTCCAGCGGGGAGATGCCGAAGGGCTCGGAGACGGAGGGCATGATGTAGACATCAGATGCCGCGAAGGTTTCATAGACCTGGCGTCCCTTCTGGAATCCGGGGAAGTGGAAGCGGTCAGCAATGCCGCGTTCGGCCACCAGGTCAATCATCTTGTCCATCATATCGCCTGAACCGGCCATCACGAAGCGCACGTTCTTGTCAAGCTTAAGCACTCGGGCGGCAGCCTCGACGAAGTATTCCGGGCCCTTCTGCATGGTTATGCGGCCAAGGAAGGTGACAATCTTGTCCTTGGGGCGCTCAACCTTGATATCGAGCAGCTCGGGCGAGAGCGGAGTGACGGCGTTATGGACCGTAGTGACCTTTGCGGGGTCGATGCCGTATTTTTCAATGACGGTCTGGCGGGTGAGGTCAGAGACCGTGATGATATGGTCCGCATGGTGCATGCCGTCAAGCTCGATGTTGAACACCGTCGGGTTGACGTTGCCGCGCGAGCGGTCAAAGTCTGTTGCGTGGACATGGATAACCAGGGGCTTGCCCGTCACCTGCTTGGCATGGATGCCGGCGGGATAGGTCAGCCAGTCATGGGAGTGGATAACGTCACAGTCAATCGTGCGGGCCACTACTCCGGCCATGATGCTGTAATTATTGATTTCCTCGAGCAGATTGTCAGGGTAACGGCCTGAAAACTCTATGCATCCCAGGTCATTGGTGCGCATATAGTTGAAATCGGCATAGATATGGTCGCGCAGGCGGAAGTAGAGGTCCGGGCTCATGAGCTTGCCGATGCGCTGCTCAACATAGTCGCGGGAGACGTCTCTCCAGGCCACGGGGACCTGTGAGGCGCCGATGATATGGGCAAAATGCTTGTCTTCATCGCCAAAGGGCTTGGGGATGACGAAGGTGATGTCCATGTCGCCACACTCCCACATACCCTTCGTGAGACCATAGCTGGCGGTTCCTAATCCGCCTAAGATGTGAGGGGGAAATTCCCATCCAAACATTAATGCTTTCATGTTCTTACGGATTTAAAGTGAGGGGAGTTTTTTAGAACGGATTAAGTTTTTTGAGCATGCGCAGGGTGCGGAGCACTCCGGCAATGTTTGTTGCATGGCTGATTGTTCCACGTCCGCTGAACGGCGGGTTGCCGTCATACATCTGGCTGAGCGAGCCGATGCATCCTTGGCTCATTTCGTCTTCAAAGCCGATGAGCATACGGTCAATATAGCTGACGCCGCTCAGGCCGAACACCTTGATGTAGGCATCAGCATAGAAGCTGATGAGCCAGGGGCGCGCCGGGCCGTTGTGCATGGCCTGTTCGCGCTCGGCGGGCGAACCGACATAGAACGGGCGATAGCCATAACTCTTGGGCGACAGCGTGCGCAGGCCCTTGGGAGTCAGCAGTTCGCGGGTAACTACGTCGAGCACACTCTTGCGCTGGCGGCGGTCAAGCGGAGAGTAGTCCATACCGATGGCGATGGCCATATTGGGGCGGACGGATGGGTCAGCATACGTGCCGTTGACATAGTCAAAGAGGTAGCCATAGTCATTAAGGAAGGTGTCGACATAAGGCTGCTTCATCTTCTCTGCATGGGCAATCCAGCGCTCGCGAGTCTCGTTAAATTTCTCGTTGCCTTCCAGGAGCTGGGCCCCGAAGAGCAGGGCGTTATACATCAGGGCGTTGTTTTCAACCAAATAACCCGAGCGGGGCACTACCATATGGCCGTTAAACTGGGAATACATCCATGAAGCGGCCTGGTGTTCGCCATTTGATGAAATCAGGCCCGTCGTTTCGTCTACAAAGATGTTCGGGTGGCCGCCGTCAAGAATCCAGTTGAGGATTTCAACGGTAAAGTTAGTGTAACGCTTGCGGGCCTCCTCAATGCTGACGGCCTTGGCATACTGCTGTATGCACCATAGGGCCCACATCGGGATGTCAGGCTGGTCAATTCCCTGGATAATCTTGTCAATGGCTCCCGTTTCCTTGAATCGGAGCAGGGCGGCATTGGCGCTCTCGGTAATGTCCTCAAAGTCGTGGGGATGGTCAATGGCCAGGGTGTTGCCCGGCAGAGACATGTAAGTGTTGCGCGCAAGAACCTTGCCCCAGGGATAACCGGAGAGCATATATTCATGTCCGTCAAGGTTCATATAGAACTGTTTGGCGGAATTCTTCAGGCAGTTGTAGAACGAAGAGCGGGGAGTGCGCACGGCGATTTCCTGCTCATACATCTTGGCCAGCGAGCGGGGATTAACCTCGCTGACTCCCGCCGAGAAGATGATGCTCTCGCCCTTCTTGATGGGGATTTCAAAATAGCCGGGCACCCAGAGATCCTCCGTGTAAGGAACTCCGCGCTCCATATCCTTGATATATTCAATCCCGTTATACCAGTTAGGCTCGCTGACCCACTCGGCCTTGCGGCTAAACTGCATGAACAGGCGCGGATAACCCGGATAGAGACACGTAGAGACGCCGTTGGCCGTCGGTTCTACGGCAGTGTTGATGCTGTTGTTTTGCTGAACCAGGGAGTTCACCTCGCGAAACGCCAGAAACGGACGGAACTGCAGAGTTGTGGCCGAATGAGCCTCAACCAGCGTATAACGAATCAGAATTCGGTTCTCCTTGGAAATGAAGATTTTCTCCTTGGTGAGAATCACTCCGCCAACGCGATAAGTGGTGCGCGGCACGTTCTCGCAATCAAACTCGCGGATATATTTATGACCTTTGGGCGAATAAACTCCGCCGCTATAGCGATGCAACCCGAGATTAAACTTGGCGCCATGCTGAATAACTGTCTCGTCGAGCGACGACAGCATCACGTAGCTCCCGTTAGGGTCAAGCTCCGGAATGGGAATCACGAGCAGGCCATGCTGTTTGCGGGTGTTGCAATCGACAACCGTAGTGCAGTGATAGGCACCCGTCTGGTTCGTTCGGAGCATTTCCTTGGTCAGGGCATGATCCAAATTCATCATCTGGTTCCTATCAAATTTCAGATAACTCATGAGTATATTTTGGTTATTGTTTTATTATTATCAATACATAAATTCGTTTTGTAGCTTGCGAATTTACAAATCAAACTTCAAAAAAGCAAACAAAACTGCTTAATAACATAAAATTTACGTTTTTTTAAGCAGTTTTGAATCAGTTTTCACGTTTTTTTGAGTCTATTTGAGATCCGCCTTAATGATTAATGCCGAATCAGAAGGGGTGACCTCCTTGATGTCGATCGCGGCCGCCAGAGCCTGCGCCTGAGGTATCACCTTCAGGTCTATTATCAGGAAATTATTCTTGTAAATCAAGATTCCGTCGCCGAGCTTATCGTTGATAGCCCCCCGGAAACCCTTGATGAGGGAGGAAATCAATATGCTCCCCTGAAAAGCGATGGTCAGGCAATTTTCCTCAATCGTCGCAACCTGGAGCGACACGCTCTGGCTCAGCACACCCATATGATACGTTGCCCGGATTGACCTCTCGCCCTCGCGCTGAAAATCTACGCGCTTGCTGAAATGCCGCATCACATACTCTTTCAATTCATCAAATGTCAACAATATTTCCATCGTCTCATCAAAGTTAAAACATAAGTAAATTCACCCGCAAAGATAACAATTTTCCGCGAAGCCACCAAACATCCACTCCGGCTCCATAGAGCTTTTCCTCATTCAACCTTACACTTTCAACTTTAAACCGCCGTGGGCTGCGAACTTTTTTGGGCGGTAGAGTGTTATATTAGTGAAAGACACACAAAGACAAAATGTGATAATGATTGGTTTATTATTTGACGAGGAGTGACCGAGATGGCCACTCCCCGCTGATTTTTTGCAGAACCCCTATGGAAAGGCGGATTCCGATCCGCCGCCACCGTCAGGGATAGTGCGACCCATTCCGAAGAGGAGGGAGGCCCGCATAGCGGGTCGTCAGAACGTAGGCACGTCCGTCAGGGCGTGTTAATAAACGGGCGGACAGAATTGGATAGCTCCATAGGAGCGACATAACTCTGTCGCCGCTATGCGGCTATGTTATTGATTCATACTCGCCATTACACGCCCTGACGGACGTGCCTACGCTCTGACGACCCGCTACGCGGGCCTAACTTAATGGCGCCACGGAGCCGGTTGCTTTCGCCAGATTTATGCGGCTTTCTCCTTTGGCTTGGGCGCTGGATCGGAATCCGCCTTTCCATAGAGGCTTGCGCTCTAATAACTCCGCTATGCGGGGCTCAGACCGGGCTTACAGTTTGCTGATTTCGGATGATGAGAACCAGCTGCTCAGCCTGTTCTTGGCATTGCGCTCCACCGCCGGAGTAATGCTACTTGATGATGCTTCATAAGCGGCCGTCAATGCGGCTGCATCATCAGTGAAACCGACTACGGGGATAAAATCGGGAATTAAATCCGCGGGCAGAATCAGATATCCAAGCGCACCATAGATAATAGCTTTCTTCTCCCAGGAAGTGTTGCTGTCTGTGGCGGCGTAATAAAGCTGTAAAGCCTTGTAGATAAGTGATACACCTGCTTTTTTGCCGGCAGAAGCAATCTTATCCCAAAGCCCAGCCTCAGAATAATGCTTTTGATAAGACGGAATATTAGATGGAGCTTTCATAAGTTATGTTGAAAGAAATTGTGGAGTATTGAATTATATAGTTTTTAATTCCTTTGTTGAATCAAGGTATTTCTTTAATCGTTTTGACATAGGCCTAAATGTTGCATATGTCATAGTTGCGCTGATTGGTGCACCAATCAGCGGTATTACTTTGCTTAAGCCTCGTGCGGTACTCGCTTTGGTGACTTTAATACCAATCCATTTACCAACATTCTTGATGGCAATATATACAGCAGAGTGACCGAAAGCTATTCGGGGAATACGTTTAACAGCTTGTTTGGCAAACCCTTCAAGGATCTGAGTGATCGCGTTTTGTGCAGCTACACTGCCCATTGCGACCCCAATCCATAAGGTGAGGAGACCAAGTGACTCATCCGGAATTCCCTTATTCTCTTCCATTAAGTCCGGCCATCCATATAAATAAAGCATCTTTTGAATTAGGATTAATATTTGGGCATAGAATTGAGCTACGTCTGCGGGAATAGATGCAGCCATAGCCCATCCGCCAGGAAGTCCTGCTACTGCGGAAAGAGAGCATGCTATACGTAAATGGTAAGACATACATCCCTTAACTATTTTTTCGCGGATATTAGATGGAATTGATTGTTCTCCGGATAAAATTTGTTGGATTTCTTCTGCTGATAATACGGCAAGGAATGGAATGAGCTCATTCTGTAGAAAAGTTCTTCTGTCTACTTTTACACCAGGCATGCTGATAGCCGTATTGAGAATCTTTTTCCAAACGACTGCGCCCTTTGACTGGTTGTCTTGTTCAATATTCTCCATGTATAATTAGTTATATACCGCAAGCTCCGCTATAACGGTGTGGAACATAGACAAAAAGGCTCTAAGTTTGCAGTGGCCAAATAAGAGAGTGGAAAATTTATCTTAAAAAAGCCAAGAGAGGCGTATAAGTTTTAACCGAGATCTTATGGAAGTCAGGTCAGTTTTTATTACCTTTGTTGTTTGAAGGAAAAAGACTGACGGCAAGGAGGACAAACCAGAAAAAAGCCAATACAAGAGATTAGCCCACG
>JAAVCG010000040.1 GCA_014802435.1 Bacteroides sp.
ATGAGGAGCTCAAAGTCCGTGAACGTTTGCGCCAGGATGCTGTCAATGCACTCGCGCAGATAGCGCGAGGCATTAAACATTGGCATGCAAACAGAGATTTTGGGCGTAGTCATGATTGGCTGTTTTTGGTGGATGATTTTGCTGCAAAGTTAGGAATATTTTTTTGGATATACAGCAATAAATGGCGATTTTCACTCTCTCAAAATTAGAGCTAATACATTGATTATCAATGTGTGCTGGAATCCAAATCTATCAATGCGATTTTACCCCGTTTTTAGAGCACTTCTCCGGCATAACTTACGCCGGCGTCAGTGGAAAGTTCAATCTCAAACGGAGCCGATATGCTGACCTCATATCCGGCATTAAGCTCCGAGCCGGAGAGTGACACACTTTCGATTTCAAGATTATCCTTGGAGATAGTCAGGGTGTAGACGCTCTCCTTCGAGTCAGCAACAAACACCCGAACCACCGGATTGACATACTCACCATAAATAGGTCTTCCTGGAGCATGCTTGCCGTCGACAGGACGTCTCACCGGACGAAGAATGATCGACTTTGGAGAGGTTTGATCATCAGAGGAGTCTGCGAGCGCGGGCAATGTCAGTAGTCCCAAAAGGGAAAGGATTGTTAAATTTTTCATGTGATGGTTATTTAAGGATTATTTGACTGCAAAGTTAGGCATAATTATTCATATAAGCCCTCTCAAATGCAATATTCATTCTCTCAACTCACACACGTAACATGCTGATTATCAACAGTGGGCAAAATTTCAATCTATCAAACTATCTACCGGGCGAAATTCTGCGTCCAATTATAGGGACAACAGCGCTAAAAATTATCAAGAATCTTGTTTATGATTGGAGAATCAACACTCTTGAGTTTCGCCTTTGCGCGTGACTTAATATTATATATCGCGGAGGGTGATTTACCGATAATGAGAGAAATTACTCGAGTTGACACATTGATTATCGAGAGATAAACAACGGCCTTTTCAATATCCTTTAGGTCGATTTGATTCAACTCTTTCCAAAGTGTTTCATCACTCTCAGCAATTGTTTGTTCAATATTGTTGGTTAATTCCTGAGGCGAATTAAATTGAAGGCGCGTTCTAATTTGCTCAATCACTCGCTTATGATTTACTTTTGCCGATAGTTCAGCGTCAATAAAGACATTGCCGATATGTTCAATCCAGGCGAATTGATTCAGGAATGCAGCAGATGCTCGTTGTTTAAGCTGATTAATGTTTGAGTTCAAATCTTGGATATACTCCGAATTACGGGAATCGATCTCTTTAAGTGCTTCATATTCTTTGCGTAGCGCATAGATCTGACTCTCTTTTTCCAAGATATTTTTACTCTCACTTAACCTATGGTTTCTGATCAGCAAAATTATCAGGATAATCAAAAGGATTATTCCGATTGCGGAGACCGTCAGCAATCGGCGTGAGTTTTGAAGTTTGAGGTTCAGTTGTTGAGTCTTGGCGGCTTCATGACGCTGAAATACTGACGCCATATTAGCCCGCGACATTTTAAATATAAGCTCGTTTTGTTCTGTAATAACGGAGCTATAGTAGTCAATGATTTCTTGCTGAGATTCCGGATTATTCAAAACTTGTCCCTCTTTAATATTAGGCGACATTTCATAATCTAATCCGCTAAGAATTTCAAAAATTGAGTCTGCCTTTTGATACTCGCCAATATTGAAGTACGACATATATTTTATCTCTTCAGCTCGCGTATTTTGCTGAAGACTCAATGAAATTGCCGAATCAGCATATTGGATAGCCTCTTGATGTCTACCTAATGTAATAAGCTCCTCTCCAATGTTTTCATATGCATTTTTTATCCATGCATCTTTACCCTCACACCTTTTGGCCAGTTCCAAAGATAGGCAGTGCCATTTAAGAGACTCGATGTCATCATAATTCATTGAAAAAAGTACGGCAATATTAGATGCCGTTCTTGAAAGATTGAGAGTGTCTTTCAATTCAGTGGCAATATCATAGGCCTCCAGCGCGTGCTCAAAAGCCGGAGTATAATCCTCAGCATAAAGATGAGTTGCTCCAAAATAATGATGAGCAAGCATCCGATGATAATTATCTCCGGAATCCTGATAATAACTGAGGGCTATTGAAATCAACGAATCATTCGTCACGAAAACTCTGTTTCTGTCCAACGCCTGCGAGAGCAGAAGTGCATGGCGCGCCTGAGGCTCCCCGCTGAGGGCGGAGCCGTCAATCTCCCGGAGGATGGCTAACGCCGAATCCGGGCGCTCTTCCATGATTGTCTCGGCCAGGTCAAGCTGCTGACCGACCTGCGATTTTTGGCAACCGCATAGCATCGCGGCCAAAAACATCAAGAAGGTGATAACCTTATACTGTATCATTATTTATCTATAGTTTTTATATCTAAGAATGCAAAGTTACGGATAAAATTTGGATTTCAAGCAAATTCGAGCAAATTAAATTTTCTACAAAATAGGGCTTAACTTATTGATTATCAATATGCGTTAAAATCAATTTTTCTTCACCCCGATTTTTCGAGCAATTTTCAGGCATAAATGAGGCCCTCATTCCGGTTAGCGCGGCTGCGCAGCCTATGGAAAGGCGGATTCCGATCCGCCGCCACATCCGGCCATGTCGCAAAACCATGAATTATGCAACACCCTCCAAAACACATGGCGGCGGATCGGAATCCGCCTCTCCATAGAGTACATGACCGGGCTTCGTGGCGCCCTCGCCACGATGGAGCGCAGCTCCACAATTACACAAATAGTAGCGAAGTTGATGGCGCTGACGCACCACCGTGGCGAGGGCGCCACGGTGCCCGGTCATCTACCCACCCAAAGTTCTGCAAACACCCTCAAACGGATTATTTAGGGAGGGATTGGGGCAGATTTTGGGGAATTTTTATTAACTTTGCGGTATGAAGCGGATTGTTTTGAGAATTATCGCGATGGGATGCGCCATGATGGCGTGTCCGGACGTAAGCGCAGGCGAGGAGCTGATGCTCTGGTATCGTCAGCCGGCACATAACTGGGTAACCGAGGCTCTTCCGATAGGTAATGGCGACATGGGAGCGATGATTTTCGGCGACCCCGTGGCCGACCATATTCAGTTCAACGAGAAAACCCTCTGGAGGGGTTCGGACGGGGCTAACGACCTGGGAACGTATCTCAACTTTGGCGACCTATACATCACGTTTACAGACTCCCTCGACGAAAAGTCGGACTATATTCGCCGCCTTGACCTGAGCCATGCGCTGGCAACTGTTGACTATACTACGGCGGCAGGAGGCTATTCTCATGAATATTTTGCGTCGAATCCTGACGGGGTCATCGCCATAAGGTATACCGCGCCGGGGGGCTCCGGACGCACCGCAGAAATCCGCCTCAGCAGTGGCCAGGGGGCTGCGACAGCCTATTCTCCCGCAGGCAACGCTTCATTTTCCGGCCAACTGGACAACGGAATGAAATATCATTGCGGAGCGATGGTCCTGGCCCCAGATGGACAGATTGAGGCCTCAGACCGGGGCCTGACAGTCAACGGAGCCGAAGACATTATCATCTTCCTTAGTTGCGCAACGGATTTTGACCCTCTCCAAGCCGGTCATTTAAGCGGCGAAGACCCTTCAGCGGGCGTTAACCACCGACTTCACAACGCAATCAGCAAGGGTTATGAGCGGGTCAAGGCTGACCATATCGCTGACCATTCCCGGCTATTCAGTCGGATTGACTTCGCGCTGAGCGGCGCAAGAAATGACCTCCCGACGGACTCGCTTCTTCGCTCCGACAGCGCCGCCCACCGGGCCATGACAGACATGCTCATTTTCCAATATGGGCGCTATCTGACTATTGCCTCCTCACGCGGCGGCGCCGTGCCCTCTAATCTCCAGGGCATCTGGAACAAGGATGGCTCAGCCACCAAGTCAGCCGTCTGGGCCTCGGATATTCATTCCAATATCAATGTGCAGATGAACTATTGGCCCGTGGAATCGGCCAACCTGAGCGAATGTCATATGCCTCTGCTCAATTATCTGCGCAATGAGGCTCTGCGCCCCGGAGGAGCATGGCAACGCAATGCGGCAGACTTAGGCGCCGACGAAGGATGGGTGGTCAACACCGCGGGAAATATTTTTGGCGGCTCAAGCGCCTACAAAGCCGGAAAATATTCCGTCGCCGGGGCCTGGCTATGTGACCATTTATGGCAACATTATGTCTACACTCTTGACCGGGCTTTTCTCCGGGAACATGCATGGCCGCTGATGCAATCCGCGGCCCGATTCTGGCTCAAACGGTTGGTCCGGGCCAACGACGGCTCTCTTGAATGTCCAAACGAGTATTCGCCGGAGCATGGACACATTCAAAACGCCACGGCCCATTCTCAGCAAATCGTCACCATGCTTTTCAGCAACACCCTCGCGGCGATTGACTCCCTCGGATTGACGGAGAATCAGGCGCTTAGAGACTCCGTTTCTACAGCCCTGGAGCATCTCGACCGCGGATTGAGAGTAGACTCCTGCGGCTTGCTGCGGGAATGGAAATATCAGGCTAACACGCCGAATTTGCCCGCCGACACGCTCTATTGGGCCAACGACGAGGCAAACGTCTGGCAGGGTCATCGACATCTCTCCCATCTGATAGGCCTCTATCCGGGATTCCTGATTTCACCCGACGGCGATCAAGAGCTATTCAACGCTGCCCGGGCGACGCTCAATGACCGGGGACTGACCTCTACGGGCTGGGGCCGCGCCTGGCGCATCGCCCTGAGAGCGCGCACTCGCGACGGCAAAGCGGCCTACGAGGCCCTTCGCGGGTTTGCCCACCCTACCCGCTCGTTAAAATATGACTGGCACGGCGGACTTTACGACAATCTGCTTGACGCCCACGCTACATCCGTCTTTCAGATTGACGGCAACTTCGGGGCGACGGCCGCCATTGCCGAGATGCTGCTATTCAGCGGCCCGGACGGGATGATTGCCCTGCCTGCCCTACCCTCCGAATGGCCCGACGGGCACATCCGGGGACTCAAGGCCCGGGGAAACATTGAGGTCAACATAACCTGGGCCGACGGAAAAGTGACCTCAATGGAAACCATCAGGCAAAAATAAAGAAGATGTTGCAAAATTATGATTTAGAGAAAGCCACTGGGCTCCGTGGCGCCCTCGCCACGGTGGCGCGTCAGCGCCATAATTTCCGCATTAAGATTGAGGACTAATTCATTGAGACGTAAATTGTGGAGCTTGCGCTCCATCGTGGCGAGGGCGCCACGATGCCCAGTCATGTACTCTCCCTATGTTTTGCAACAGCCTCCAGTTAAAAGTTATAACCTCAGCTTAGAAGACCACTTTGCGGCCATTGACAATGTAAATTCCGCGCTTGGGGGAAGTTACCTTGCGGCCTTGCAGGTCGTAAATTGTGCCTGAGTTGTCAGTGTCAGTGGTGATTTCGCTGATAGCGTCCACTTCATCTGTAATCTTCAGCCATGAGGAATTGCTCCGCGAGGATTCCACATAGGCGCGGTTGCGTCCCTCGGAGGGGCGATTGGCAATAAAGGCGGGAGTGCCGTTATGGTCGCCGAGCCGGAAGGCCGCGGCGGGCGCATCGCCGGCAAAGAAATAGCCTTTCAGATGATTGGTGACATCGCGGGGCGCCTCAGCTTCTTCGGCGGCAAAGCGCAGGGTCACGCTTTCGGCGTCGGCCTTAATCAGCACCGGAAGTCCGGCGGGAATGATTGAGCCTTCAAGTGCGGTCAGGTAGAGTTTCTCTTCGCGGGCATGTGCCGTATAGACCTTATCGGGCGCTTCCATGGCAAAGGGAAGAGCCACGGCGGCATAATACTCGTTGCCGGCGGCAACAGCCGGGACGGTGACTTCGTCAACTTCCTCGGCGGTCCACCATGCAGAGCCGGCCTCAGAATCGCCGGTCTGGACCTTAGCATTAGTCTGCGCGCTGAGTGTGCGCGAGCCCAAATCCCATGAGCCGCCATAGGGACGACCGCCGTCAAAGGCAAACGTGCCGTCAGGGCTCATCAGCACATAGTAAACCGCCGGAGTCGAGGAAGTTCCGTTCTGCTGACCGGTGCGATTGGCCGGTTCGTCCAAATAGACGCCCTGCGCCGTGAGGACAAACTTGTTGGCGCCGACGCGCGCAATCTTAAACATCTGCTGAGGATTGTCTGAATCCATGGAGGCTACGACGAGCTTCTTGTCTTCATCGATGGTCAGATATTTTGAGCCCTGCTCTTTATTCGAGAAGCGATAAACGCGGTTGAGCTGAAGTCCGGAGGGCGTGAGCGAGATGGTATGGTTCTTCTCATCGATAGCGACCGAGGCATTGGTGGAGTTTTCGCAGTAAGTTGTCACTCCGATATTGCCGTCGTAATAAATCGTAGACCCGTTGCCGACAATGTCACCATCGCCGATAACAAGTCCCGTTGAGCCGCCATCGGTCAAAACGGTATATTCCACAAGGGAGGAAACCGGTTCTTCGACGGGCTCAAAGACCCATTGTGAGGACCAAAGCTTGGGATTATTGCCTTCGGCATTGGCATCGGTGGTGATGTCTACGGCCATATTGACGCGAGTGGTTTCCTCATAATGAGAAACGAGGTAATCGGTGTCAGACATTTGAAGTTGGAGCTGACCCATGCTATTACCGGCCACAACCGGGAAGACGCGCGCCTTAGCCGCATCAGCGGTCATCGAACCGTCGGCGGCCAGATATTCACCATTGTTATTGCAGAGGGTAAAGCCATTTCCGGCGTCCGTGACTGTCCACTGATAATCCGCGCTAAGATTAGCGGGGCGAGTAGCGGTGATGGTCAGTCCGTTGGCATCGGCCGCGAGGAAGCGCGCCGCATTTTCTTCATAGCGGTTCACACCATAGACATAGTAGCGCACTCCGTCAAGCGGCGCACCGACAGCAGAGGGTGAAGACGCCAGATAGGCCTCAACAGCCTTATTGAGCGAGGCGGCATCCGAGAGGCCCAATTTTGCAATATTGATGGCATTGAGCAGGTTGGCGCGCTCGGTTGAGCCCTCGCCGGGATAGCCGGGAGTGTTGGCATAAACTTGCAGAGCGGCAAGGATGGCTTCTTCATTGAGCGAGGTGTCAAATCCGCCCTGGTCGGCGGGGTCATCGGTCGCCTCGGGGCCGTTGGGGTCATTTTCCGGAGCCGGAGCGGCAGAGTCAACCTCAGTCACAAGCAGTTCGACATTAGAGTTGAGGGCATATGAGGCGCCGCGAGCAAGCGAATATTTATGGGTTGAGGCAAGGTCATTGCCCAGGTCCCAATACATGATGCCGCCCAGGTCGTTTTCAACTGTATATTGCGTGCGCTCAATGGTTTGGTCAAATCCGGTCAGATAGTAATAACAGTCATTGGCAGAGTTATAGATAACATCGTCAGAGGGTCGAACCGTGCTGTTATATATGCCCTTATAGCCGGCGGGATAGAAGCCGGGGTGAGAACTGCCCACTCGCGAGCCGCCGGTGGCAGAGGTCCAGCCGCCGGAAGTGGTGGTGGCATAGCTCATCACGATTTTATCCTTCGGATAGCCATGGTTCACAAAGTCTTCGGCGCGCGCCGTATAGTAAGGCATGGTGAAGATGGGGGTCTGACCCGGTCCGTAAATCTGGAAATAGAAGCGGTCCACGCAGTCCATCTTGTCGACGGGAAAAGCGTAAGTGACGGCATGAGGAGTAACCGTCAGTTCCTTGCCTTCTTGAAGGAGTTTGCGAGTTTCCTGACAAATCAGGGCAATATTGTTCCATCCCCCGGCGGAATAGGTCCATTCGAAGTCAAAGTCAATGCCATCAAAGTCCGGGTCATTGCCAATCTCGGCCAAGGCCTTGGCCAGCTTAGTGCGGTTTGATGCATTGCTGAAACAGTTGTCGAAGCTGCCGGCACTGATGGTCACCACATATTTCACGCCGCGCATGCCCGCGTTATATTCGCGCATGGTGCGGTAAATGCGGTTGAGCGAGAAGGAGTCAAATCCGGGTTCCTCGGCATTGTCAAACAGATAGCAGGCATCCATTGAATTCCACAGGTTACCGGCCACTGTCACTTTATTGTCGGCCAAGGGGAGCTGAGAGGCGTCGCTCTTCATTTGGTCAGTTGTGCGCGCGCCTTTCCAAATCATGATTTCTTCAAACTTACCCTTAAAGCCGGTGCCAATCACGGGCTTCACGCTCGAGGAGGTGAGGGTATGAGTATCAACGCTGACCGAAGTAACCTTGCTGCCCACAAGCACATCAAAGCCGCTGGAAGTATTGCAGATGCCAATGTGGACCCACTTGCCCACAGGCACGCTGGTCTTGGCTTCAACACCATTGATAACGAGGATGCCTTCCGCACCCAAAGTAACGTTGAATTTCGCATTTTTCTTGAAGAGAGTGGCCCCCTCAACCCATTCGTCAACGTAGACCCATGATTCGAAGGCGAAGTTTTCAGGCGCGGAGCCAAGCACCCCTTTCGGGAGGGTCAGCTGAGTTGTTCCGTCAAGAACCACAACGCCTTTTTTCGTGCCGAAGTCAGTCACCTTGGCGTCGCCAAGGTCGGCATCATAGCGCGTCAGGCGCGGCGAAATTGTCGCGTCTGAGGTGTTGATTGCGCCGCCAATCAAGGCTATGCGGTTTGAGAGGCTGTAATGACGCTTATCAACCGCGCGGTCAAAGAAACGCTCTACATTACCGTAGGCCAGGTTAATCAGATAGCGGAACTTATCGTTGTCTGTAACCTTCGATTTTTCTACGCCTGAGGCCGAAAAAGTGCCGTGAGCATCGCCGCGATAGTCCACGAGGTTGGCACACTGTTCCTGGTCCATCTTCCAATAAGCGGCCAGTGATTTCCACGAGGGGTTGAGGTCATTGAGGGTTGTGCGCGTAAATGAGTTATAATCAGCGGGAAGCTCACCATTCCAAAGACGCACTTCGTCAACGCGACCAATGAAGTCACCGCCCAACCAAAGGCTTTTGGTGTCGGCCGGAAGTTCAAGCACGGAGCCGAGAGTATATTCGGCCTCGCCGTTGACGGTTACGCGGGTACCGGCGGCAGAACTCCTGACAGTGAGATGTGTCCATTTGCCGGCGGCAATCTCGCTGCTGGTAATGGCAAGATGATTCGTGCCGTCATTGAGGACTATGGCGTGATTCACACCTAATTTGATACTGAATCGGCCGCTGCGGATGATTGATGCACCCTGAGTCCATGATTCCGGGCAGAACCATAGCTGCAATGTATAATCATCGGCCGACTGAAACGCACTGACATTGCCAAGATTGACTATGCCTTCGCCGGAAGTAAACCGAACGGCGTAATTATCAACTTGGGCCGAAACACTCATGGCAGAGGATGCCGCCACGAGCACGCCCAACAAATTTCCAAGTTTTTTCATGAATATATGATTGGTTTTAATCATACAAATTTAGTGAAATGAATTGAAATCACCAAATTTAGCCCCCATTTTATATTCCCCCACACCTCTCCCCGCAAAAACCTAACCCGCAAAACAGTGTAGTGAGTTGAATAACTCAAAGAAGCGATAATGCACCGGGGCGGCTTCTTTTCGCTACCCGGCACAATATCCACAACACCCATCGTAGGGACGCGACATGTCGCGTCCGCATTGTCAAATGTGCGGGTATGAGGATAAATTATTGTATAGCAATCGTTTATTGGCGCGGACGCGACATATCGCGTCCCTACTTTCCTCGGGTTGGCGGCGGATTGGAATCCGCCTCTCCATAAGTGAGGGTGTTGCTGTTTTTGTTATTGTTTGCGGGAGGCGAGTTCTGCGTCGATGAGCGGGAGAACGATTGAGGGATTTTCGCGGAAATCCGAGGGGTCAAGGACTCCGTCGTCAATGAGCTTGACTATGCCGGGAAATTCTCTGAAATAGAATTTCATGACCTTGCGCATTCCAAAAATCAGGTCTCTCGTATCAAACCAATAGGCCTTGGCTATATCTTCGTCATTCAGCTTGTAATAATAGATCCAGGAGTAGTTATTAACCGACATTGAGGGGGTATTAGTCGTGTCAAGAGCCGGGCGAACGTATCCCTTGACATTCTCGCCATTATAAATCATGCGGAGAAATATCGGTTTCTTATACGTCTTGGGGGATTTTTTCCACGCGTTAGGCATATATTTTTGCGCCCTGACGGGATGATAGACGGCAAAGATTGAGTCGCCTTCAGAAGGCGGAAAGACGAGTTCGGCAACTTGTTCGGAAGTGTATTCGGTCTCATTGCCTCCCTCTTCGCGGCTGATGTTGATCTTTGAAACATCGGGCCTTAAATAGTTAATCAGATGAGTTGAGGTGTAGCCCTCAAACTTTGTGCTGTCGGCCAGGGTAACGTAGACCTTCTCGCTGAATTTCGTGGCGCTTGCGGCCATGGCTATCATGCAGCAAGCCAAAAATAAAATCGCTTTTTTCATATTTCCTTAAAATTTTCTGCAAAATTAGGGAAGATTTTTGACTCCGGGTGGGACAAATGTCCCAAACGGTCAAATTTGGGCGCGGATTCTTTGAAACTGGCGTCGCGAAATGGAAAGGTAAGAGGCTATTTCCTGATAAGGGATGCGGTCAATGACGTCAGCAAAGCGCGGAAACAGGCTTCGATAACGCTCAATGGGAGTCAGCCGATGGATTGAGAGGTAACGTTCATAGGCCTCAAGCATCAGAATTGATGAAGCCTCGGTAATAATTTCGGGATTGTGTTTCTTGATAAAATTTCTAATGTCAGACATGCGGACTTGAAGCACTTCCGAGTCACATCCGGCAATGATTGAAACCAGCGATGGCTGACTGAAAAGAAATGACCTGACATAATCGGCCACCACCTCCCCCTCAAATGAAAATCCGGTAACACATTCGTTACCCTCAGAGTCCTGAACGGTGTACTTGAAATATCCAGAGCGGACAAAGCCGAAATACCGGCAGAGATAGCCTTCATCAACCATCGATTCGCCCTTGTGATAGGCAACGACTCGCCCATGCTCCCTGCAGAAATCAAGGAGCGGGGCAACGTTAAATCGCGTCATGAAATCATTGAGGCGGGGCATCTGTTTTTACGATTAATAAGTTAACGGCAGCCGATAAGTTTGATGCTAATCGGCTGCCGCGAATCTTGGCATGAGGGAGGAGGGAATTTTAATGTTGAAACGTTATAGTGATGGGGAGGGTTTTATCTGCAAAGGAGCAGGATTTCATTATAGAAGCAGGAAACGAGGCCGAGGGCGATGATTCCGGCAACGGTAATCCACATTGCGATGCGCTCGGAGCAGGATGACTTGAAAGTCGGGATGACCGGCTCATCAGAGCTGAGGAACATGGCCTTAACCACGAGCAGATAGTAGAACAGAGAGATGATGGTGTTAATCAAGGCGATGAGCACCAGGACATAGAGCGCTACGGATGTGGTTCCATTCAGTGCGCCGGCAAAGATGAAGAACTTTGAGAAGAATCCGGCGAAGGGAGGAATACCGGCCAGAGAGAACATTGCCAGCATCATGACGAAGCTGAGCTTGGGGTTGCTCTTGTAGAGGCCGCGATAGTCGGTCATATCGAGCTTGCCGGTAGCGTTTTCAATTGATTGGATAACGCCGAAAGCGGCAAGGTTAGAGAAGATGTAGACCAGGATATAGAACATCAGCGAGGCCATGCCCATAGCGTTATTGCCGACAATACCAAGCATGATGTAACCGGCCTGAGAGATTGAGGAGAAGGCCAGGAAACGCTTCATGTTAGTCTGGCGCAGGGCAAAGAGGTTACCGACGGTGATGGTCAGGATAATCAGTGCATAGAGCATCCATTCCCATACCTGAGAATAGACAGCGCCGAAGACCTGAGTGAGAATCACGAGGAAGGCAAACGCGGCTGAGCCCTTGGAGATAACGCTCAGATAAGAGGTAACGGAAGTAGGTGCGCCCTGATAAACGTCGGCAGTCCAGAGATGGAAGGGGACGAGCGAGAGCTTGAAACCAACGCCGGCAATGACAAAGGCCAGAGCGACAATCAGGAGGGCTGAAACCTGCTGAGTGGCAACCGATGCGGCGATGTCGCCAAAGTAGAGCGAGCCGGAGAGCATGTAGATGTAGCTCAGGCCCATCATGAAGATGGCAGAGGAGAAGACGGCGGTCAGGATATACTTGATGGCCGCTTCATGGCTTTCATACTTGTTCTTTTCAAAGGCGACGAGAGCGGCAAGGGGGAGCGAAGCAGCCTCCAGGCCGATGATGAAGAGGAGGAAGTGGCGGGCGGAAATCATCAGATACATGCCAAAGAGCGTCACCAGGATGAGTTCGAGGAATTCGCCGCGGCGCACTACTTGATTTTCAGAGTTATTCCAGGTAATGGACTGCACGAGGACAATCAGAACGCCAACGTTGAGAATATTCTTGATGCAGGCAATTACGGGCGAGGTTTCATACATTCCGGCAAATGCGGTCTGCACTCCGGAGGGAGCGGCGCAGCAGAAGCCGCAAACCGTCAGCAGGCCGAAAAGAATGATTGAAATACCTTGGATGGAGTTGAGAGCCCGCTTTGACATGAAGGTGTCATAGAGGAAGACCAGCAGGAACACGACCAGGAGGCCGATTTCCTGTTTCATTACTAAAAACTGTGAGTAATCCATTGGTTGAAATTAGTTTTTACAGTAATTACATTCCGAGCACCTTGAAAATCTCGGGCGAGAATGTTGTGCGAATCAAGTTAGCAAAGAAATTGGGGAAGCAACCGATAGCGGCAACGCAGATAATGAGCGTTACGGTAGAGGTGCGTTCCCACCATGTTGCGTCAGTGAGCTCTTCATGGTGTTTATCATAAACGGGGCCAAGGAGGAGCTTGCCGACCACTCGGAGGATATAAACCGCCGTGATAACGATTGAGCAGCAGGCAATAATCGTGAAGACGCGATTGAGAGTATGAGTATTTTCAAACGAGCCGACGAAGATTGTCATTTCAGCAACGAAGCCTGAGAGACCGGGAAGGCCGAGAGAGGCGAAACCGGCAATCATATAGCAGACGGCGAGGAAGGGCATAATCTTCATCAGGCCTCCCATCTGGCGGATGTCGCGAGTATGTGTGCGGCCATAAATCATACCGATGAGTGCGAAGAAGAGGGCGGTCATGAGGCCGTGAGAGAGCATCTGCATGATTGCGCCGGTCATAGCCGTAGTGTTCAGCATCAGGATTGCGAAGAGTACCAGACCGCAGTGGCTCACTGAGGAGTAAGCGTTGATATACTTAAGGTCAGTCTGCACGCAAGCGGAGAATGCACCGTAGACGACGGAGATACCCGTAAGAATCAGGAAAATCCAGGCGAGCTCGTTAGCGGCATAAGGCATCAGGAAGATGGCCACACGGAAGCAACCGTAGCCGCCGAGCTTCATCAGGACGCCGGCATGGAGCATGGAGACGGCTGTAGGCGCACAGGCGTGACCGTCAGGGCTCCAGGTATGGAAGGGGAACATAGCGCCGAGGACACCGAAACCGACGAAGGCCATCGGGAAGAGGAACATCTGCCATGAATGATCAATCGTGTCAGCCTGAGCAATCTCAAGGATATTCCATGAGTTGAGGCCGGCGTTATAATAGATGCCGATGATTGAGAGCATCAGGAAAGCGGAGCCGCCCATGAGCATCAGGGTGAGCTTCATGGCTGAATACTCCTTGCGTCCGGTGCCCCAGATACCGATGAGGAGATACATCGGGATAAGAGCGACTTCATAGAACATAAACATCGTGAAGAGGTCAATGCTGATGAAGAATCCGAAGACGCCGATAGAGAGCAGAATCAGCCAGAGGAAGAATTCCTTGGGGAGGGGATTGATTTTCCAGGAGGCGAAAGAGCCGGTCAGCAGAATGATGCTTGAGAGCAGAAGCATTGCGATAGAGATGCCGTCGACTCCGACACTCAGCTTAATATTCAGCGCGGAAAACCAAGTCCAGTCGCCGCGATAGAGCATGGCGGCATTATCGCCGGCAGCGCGCAGACCGAGATAGTCAACGAGGAGCCAGACGCTCAGGCCCAGGAGGCAGAGCGAGCCCGCAACGGCTACAGTGCGAATCTGAGCCATGTTGCGACAGAGGTAAATACCCAGGAGCATAATCACCGGGATTACCACGAAATATATCAGAGGATTTGAAAACATAATTTGGATAATGTTTGATTGGTTCGGTGATTAGGGGGATTAGAGCATAATGACTGCTGCGGTTACGCCTCCAAGGAGCAGAGCGCCGAAGAGGTAGACATAAACATAGCTCTGCACATTGCCGCTCTGGAGCGGGCGAATCGTGATGCTCAGACGCTGGGCACACCATGCGAGACCATCCATGGTGCCGTCAATGATGTGGCGGTCAAACCAGGCGATAGGCTTACAGATGAGGTTGAAAATAATCTTATGAGTGATGAAGAGATAGATTTCATCCCAGTAGAAGCGATGGTGAGCAGCGGTCCAGAGGGCGCCGGTAGCCTTGGCAACCTTGTCAGGCATCGGGTTTTTCTTGCGATACATAACAGTTGCGAGGGCAATTGCGAGCACTGCGATAATGATTGAGGGCATAGCGACGCCAATCCAGTCAATATGGATATGGTAAGGTTCGCCATTCCAGGTCACCAGTTCGCCGAAGGGGATAAATCCGGCAACACAGCTAACCAGGGCCAGGAAAATCAGGGGCAGCGACATGGGCCAGGGAGCGTCATGAGGCTTGTGATGGCCATAATCGGGTTCGTCCCACCAGAATATCAGATAATAGAGGCGGAACATATAGAATGCCGTCAGACCGGCAACCATGCTCATCCAAGCGCCCCAGATGAAGCTGTTTTCATAACAAGCGGAGAGGATTTCGTCCTTAGAAAAGAATCCGCTGAAGGGAGGGATACCGGCAATGGCAAGACAGCCAATCAGGAAGGTGATATGAGTGATGGGCATGTACTTGCGCAGGCCGCCCATTGCGGTATAATCATTAGAGTGAACGGCATGAATCAGGGCACCGGCACCGAGGAAGAGCAGAGCCTTGAACATTGCGTGAGTGAACAGATGGAACATGGAGGCCATATAGCCGAGGCCTTCATGGATTTCAGGACGGGCCACACCGAGCGACACCATCATGAAAGCGATCTGAGAGATGGTAGAGAAGGCGAGCACGCGCTTGATATCGATCTGAGTGCAGGCCACTACGGCGGCATAGAAAGCCGTGATAGCGCCAACGACGGTGATGAACGTCAGTGCGGCTTCTTCCATCAGATAGAGCGGGAAGAGGCGGGCGACGAGATACACGCCGGCGACAACCATCGTCGCAGCATGGATAAGGGCCGAAACGGGAGTCGGGCCTTCCATAGCGTCAGGGAGCCAGATATGCAGCGGAAGCATTGCTGATTTACCCATACCGCCCATGAAGATGAGCACGAGGGCCCAGGTCAGCAGGGAGCAGCCCATGAAAGTTGCGCCGCCGAAGCTTGCCAAAACGTTGAGCGGAGTAACGAGGTCATTAACTGAAGAGCCGTTAGCGAGAACGGAGCCGGTCAGTTCGGTGAAGTTGAAAGTGCCGGTATAGAAGCTGAGAATCAGGATACCGATGAGGAAACCGAGGTCAGCAAAGCGAGTAACGATAAACGCCTTTTTAGAAGCGGAGACGGCTGAGGGGCGCTGATAATAGAATCCGATGAGCAGATAAGAAGAAGCGCCGACGAGCTCCCAGAAGATATACATCTGGAAGATGTTGGTAGCAACGACCAGGCCGAGCATTGAGAAGCTGAAGAGCTGCAGGAATGCATAGTAACGTTGGAAGCCTTTTTCGCCCTCCATGTAACCGAGAGAATAGAGGTGGACACAGAAGCTGATCGTAGTGATAACGACGAGCATCAGGGCCGAAATCGGGTCAAGGAGGAAACCGATACGGATGGTCAAATCCTTATAGAAATTGAGCCAGTCCTGGTTGAAGACTACGTATTGCAGGCGAGTACCGTCGAGAATAAACTCTGAGGCGCCGCTAAAGAAGTAAGTGAAGGCCGTGATGTAGGCGAGCACCATGACTGTGCCAATGCTGAGGATTCCATACCATCCGGCAGCTTTATGGCTCATCTTGGGTCCGAGCAGACCGAGCACTAAGAAGCCCAGCAGCGGCAGACACAGAATAAGAATGGGAATTACAGGTTCCATATTTCAGTTGGGGGGATTATCCTTTAAGTTGACTTGCTTCGTCGGTCTCCACTTTTTTGGTGACACGATAGAGATTAATAATGATTGCGATTGCGAGGGCGGTTTCGGCGGCCGCAATAGCGATAGCGAAGAGCGTGAAAATCATGCCTTCCTGTGATTCCGGGAAGAGGTAACGATTGATAACGGTGAAGTTGATATCAACCGCATTGAGCATGAGTTCCAGCGAAATGAGCATTGCAATCATGTTTTTGCGCGTGAGGAATCCGTAGACTCCGCAGCAGAACATGATGAGGCTCGGCACCAGATAATATAACAGTTTGATTTCCATTGCTGAAAGATAATGAATATTAACGTTTACGGGCCACTGCTACGGCGCCGATGATACATGCGAGCAGAAGCACTGAGATAGCCTCAAAGGGAAGGAGGTATCCGCCGCGAGAAGTTGAGAGCATAGCCTCGCCGAGGTTTTGCATCGTATACTCTGCCATTTCCGGTTTGGGGGCAAACAGAGCGCTGCAGCGGCTCAGCAGAGCCCAGCCGGTAACGCCGGCAGTGCAGACGGCGGCGAGAATACCCCACCATACGCGGCGATTGGTCAATTTCTCGCTATTGCTGCCCGGGGAAGTGGTCAACAGGATTGAGAACACGAACAGGACGACGATACCGCCGGCATAAACTGCAATCTGAACGCCTCCGAGGAATTCATAATCCATCATGAAATAGATTATGGCGGCGGCGAAGAGAGTAAAGAGCAGATAAGTTGCCGAGCGCAGGATTTTGCGCGTGGTAACGGTCAGGATTGAGAAGATGATGATGGCCAGAGCCACAATCGTATACATTATTTCCATAACTTACTTAAGAATTAGCGGCAGTAGAATCAGGATTTTCAGGAGCCTTGGGAGCGGGTGCAGGTGCGGGGTCCGGGGCTTCAGGGAGATAGTTGAGTTTCTTGACGAGCATTTCGCGGGTAAACACGGCCTGTTCAAAGTCATTAGAGAACTCAATGGCTCCGGTGGGGCAATTAGTCACACACAGCTGACAGAAGGTGCAGGAACCGAGGTCATAGATCCAGTTTACGAGCTTTTTCTTCTTCTTGCCGTCAGGCATATCGGCCATACGGCTTTCAATGGTAATCGTACCATTAGGACATGAGCGCTGGCAGATACCGCAGCTGATACACTTATGGCGACCTTCGGCGTCATACTTAAGAGTAAGGATTGCGCGGAAGCGATCAGGGACATGAACCGTTGAACGGTTTTCCGGATAACGCTCCGTAACCTTCTTGGTCACGAACTCCTTGCCGGTCACCTGCATACCCTTGATCAGGGAGCTGAGTCCGGCGCCGAAGTCCTTGAAATAATCTTTTACACTACCCATAGTCGGTTTGTGAATTGGAGTTTTATGCTGATTGTTTTATTATTCTCGTTAAAAAAATTCTCTTATTTAACCTGTCCGCCAAGAATGTCGAGCAGTTCGTTGGTAATGCTCTGCTGTCGGAGCTTGTTATATTCCAGTTGGAGCTGCTCAAGGAGCTTCGAGGCATTATCATTGGCGCTCTGCATGGCCATCACGCGGGCGGCCTGTTCGGAGGCGCGGTTTTCGCTGAATCCTTCCTGAACCCGGCTCAGGAGCATCAGCGGAAGGGCCTGGGCGAAAATCTCATCAGCGCTCGGCTCGAAGAGATAAGGCTGACTGCCCTGAGCGGATGCATCTCCCTCAACGGCCGATACCGGAAGCAGTTGCTCACACTTTATTCGCTGGCGGGCCGGGCTGATAAAGCCCATATAGATAAAGTCGACTCTATCTGTTTCGCCGGCAAGGAAGGAGCGCTGCAAATCCTGAGTGAAACGCTTGATTTCATCGGCAGTGCTCTTGGAGTTAACCGGCGCATCCGTGATGACTTCAACGCGGTCCATTGACAGTTTGCCGACGGCCTTAACCATCTTTGACCCGACGGGAATCAACCGGATGGAAGCTGAGGGCAGGGATTCACGGATGCTGTTGACATGAGCCAGGAGTTCCTTGAAGATGTTCAGGTTATAAGCTCCACAAAGGCCATCGTCACTTCCGGCAACAACGACCGTCAAATGGCTGACCTCGCGCTCCTCAGTCAGGGGGGAGACACACTGAGCGTCGGCCTCCAGCAGATGGGCAATGATAGCCTCCAGCTGATTGCGGAACGGGAGCAGGCGTTTGATGTCGCGCACGGCCTTGTTCATCTTGGCCGACGAAATCATCTTCATGGCGCCGGTAATCTTCTCTGAGGAGCTTACCGAGCCGATTCTGCCTTTAAGATCGCGTAAGGTTGCCATTGGTTAGAGTTATTTTTGGTACTGAGCAGCCGTTTCCTGTGCTACTTTAGTCAAAATTTCAGTAATTTCATCTGTGAGCTGACCGGCGCGGATTGCATCAAGCACCTGTGACTGATAAGACGAACGAAGCACCATCAGGAAGCGGTCCTGGAATTCATTGATCTTATCCATCGGAACGTTTTCAAGCAGACCCTTGGTGCCGCAGTAAATAACGGCAACCTGCTCCTCAACGGGCCAGGGCTTATATTGCGGCTGAATCAGGAGACGCTCGTTTTTGCGTCCCTTGTCAATCACGCGGGCGGTCACGGCGTCCATGTCGCCGCCAAACTTGGTGAATGATTCAAGTTCGCGGAACTGTGCCTGGTCAATTTTCAGCGTACCGGCCACCTTCTTCATAGACTTGATTTGAGCGTTACCGCCGACACGGCTCACTGAGATGCCGACATTGATTGCCGGGCGGATACCGCGGTTAAAGAGGGCCGTTTCAAGGAAGATCTGGCCGTCAGTGATGGAGATAACGTTAGTGGGGATATACGCGGAGACGTCGCCGGCCTGAGTTTCGATGATGGGGAGGGCCGTCAGAGAGCCGCCACCCTTAACCATGGGCTTCAAGGCCTCGGGGAGGTCATTCATCTTCTCGGCAACTTCCTGAGCGTCGATAATGCGGGCTGCGCGTTCAAGCAGACGGCTATGGAGATAGAAAATATCGCCGGGATAAGCCTCACGACCGGAAGGACGCTTAAGAATCAGAGAGATTTCACGATAAGCGACGGCCTGCTTTGACAGGTCATCATAAACGATGAGGGCGTCGCGGCCCGTATCGCGGAAATATTCGCCGATGGCCACTCCGGCAAACGGTGAATAGTAACGCATGGCGGCGGAATCAGAGGCCGAAGCGCTCACGATGACGGTATAGTCCAATGCGCCATGTTTGCGCAGGGTTTCAACCGTAGCGGCGATGCTTGAGGCCTTCTGACCGATGGCTACGTAGATACAGTAAACGGGTTTGCCCTCTTCGTAGTTCTTACGCTGGTTGATAATAGTGTCAATGGCGATGGCGGTTTTGCCAATCTGGCGGTCGCCGATAATCAGCTCACGCTGTCCGCGGCCGATGGGCACCATGGAGTCAACGGCCTTGATGCCGGTTTGGAGCGGAGTCTTTACGGGCTGACGATAGATAACGCCGGGGGCCTTACGTTCCAGGGGCAGATGAATCAGGTTTCCCTCGATGGGTCCGCGGCCATCAATAGGCTCGCCCAGGACGTTGATGACGCGCCCGAGCAAACCCTCGCCAACGGGGATTGAAGCGATTTCGCCGGTACGGGTAACCTTCATTCCTTCGGTTACACGGTTAACGTTGTCAAGCAGAATCACGCCGACATTGCTTTCCTCAAGGTTGAGGGCGACGCCTTTGACGCCGTTTTCAAACTCAACGAGTTCGTTGGCGCAGACGTTGTCAAGGCCGTAAACATGGGCCACACCGTCGCCAACTTCAAGCACTGAGCCGGTTTCCTCAAAAGAGACCTTGCGGTTAACGCTTTCGAGCTGCTGTTTCAATATCTGGGAAATCTCGCTGGGGTTAGTCATTGCAGAGAATTAATGGCTTAAAAGTTTTATTCGAAGTTGTTTGAGTTCATTGGCAACGGAGGCATCAAGGAGCTCATTGTCAATGCTGACGGTAAAACCGCCGATAAGGTCAGGATTGACCGCCTCTGAGAAGTCGGCAGTTGAATCAGCCGGGAGCTGACGCTCAACTATTGACTTGATGCGGCCCATTTCTTCGGCCGACAGTGGAGCGGCAGAGGTTACATTGACCTTAAAAATATGATTTTGGGCACGATAGAGGGCAATGAATGCCAATGCCGACTGATAAAGGCTGTCAAGGCGTCGATTCTGACACAGGAGCTTGACATAACCGGAAAGCTCCTCAGCGGCTACTCCCTGAGCGCCTGCGGCAGCGAGGACGAGAGAGAGTTTCTCATCATTGCTGATGGCGGGATTGGACAGAGTGTGGCGCAACTGAGGCTCGGCGGCAAAGGAGTCAGCGAGCCGAATCATAGCCTCATAAACAGCCGGTGCGGACTGATGTTCAGAAGCGAGCATCAGCAGGGCTTTGGCATATCGGCGAGGTATTAGTCCCTGGTCCATTATCAGTTAGCGGTTTCTATTTGGTCAAGAATATTGTCGACGAGTTTTTGCTGTGCCTGAGGATTGGAGAGCTGACCGCGCACAACCTGAGTTGCAATCTCAAGGGCTGCGGCAGAGACTTCATCGCGAAACGACTGTTGAGCCTCCTTGCGGGCCTGCTCGATGGCAGACTTGGCGGCTTCCATCTCCTTTTTGGCCTCCTTAGCGGCCTCAGTGCGTGCCTGGTCAATAATCTGCGACTTCATCTTGTCAGCTTCACGGAGAATCTCGGCCTGACGCGTACGCGCCTCTGCTTCAAATTCCTCGGCCTGCTGCTTGGCTGAGTCCAGTTGAGCCTTGGCCTCGCGGGCATACAGCACCCCCTTGTCGATCAAATCGGCGCGACTGTCAACTCCTTTCATGATGGCCGGCCATGCAAACTTCCATAACAGCAGGAAGAGCACGGCAAAGGCCAGAAACATC
The DNA here is from genome assembly GCA_014802435.1 of Bacteroides sp. GTDB lineage: Bacteria > Bacteroidota > Bacteroidia > Bacteroidales > Muribaculaceae > UBA3263. Next base: position 21,091 of record JAAVCG010000040.1, read on the forward strand.
CAGAAGATGAGGCCGAAATCCGGGGTGAACAGTTCCATTAGAGGTTACCGGGGGGATTGGATGTCAAATTAAACGAAGAGACAAAGCAGACAAACGATCACGGCGAAGAGAGCTACACCTTCAATGAGGGCGGCAATAACGATCATGTTGCTTCGGATATCGTTAGCAGCCTCGGGCTGGCGTGCAATGGCTTCCATGGCGGAAGAACCGATTTTGCCGATGCCGATGCCTGCACCGATAGCGGCAATAGCGGCGCCGAAACCTGCGCCAAGATACTGGATTGCGATGTCGAGAATAAGAGCTAACATAATTCTTAAGTTTTTTTATGAGTTTATTATTTGATTTTTCAATTTGCTGAGGCGAGAGAGGCATCCGTGGCCGGATGTGATTCACTATGATGTTCTTCATGACCCTTTTCACGCGCCATACCAATGAAAGTGGTGGAGAGCATCGTGAAGACAAAAGCCTGGATGAAGCTTACGAGGACGTCAAGAAGCAACATGAAGATGCTGAAGAAGACACTGACCACTGAAGTTGCGCCGGCAACGGCCGTTCCGGCAACATCACCCATGATAAAGATAATCAGCGTCAGCACGATTACTATCATATGTCCGCCCATCATATTGGCAAAGAGACGCACCGTAAGTGAGGCCGGCTTGGTCAAGGCTCCGAAGAGCTCGATGACCTGCATGATGGGGATAGGACACTTAAGAAACATCGGCACGTCGGGCCAGAAGATTTCTTTCCAGTAGTGTTTGCGGGCAAAGAGGTTAGTGCAGAAGAAGGTAATCAGTGAAAGAACCAGAGTCACGGCAATGTTACCCGTAAGATTCGCTCCGCCGGGGAAGATTACCACCAGACCCATAAGGTTCATGATGAAGATAAACATGAAGACGGTCAGCAGATAAGGAGCGAACTTGCGGGAATCCTCGCCCAACGTAGGCTTGATGACTCCTTTATAGATAAACTCTATCAGTGACTCAATAGCTCCGACAAAACCGCGCGGAGCAAGATAGCCATGTTTTTTATGCCAACGGGCAACGGGCAAGCACACTGCCAAAGTAACGAGCACGGCAATCCAGAGGGCGCAGACATTCTTGGTAATCGAAATGTCAAATGCCGGCTTAACCAGTTGGCCGTCAGGCATCAGCTGGCATACCTTGCCCTTATTATCGCCCTCGGCGGGAACCTGCCATGAATAATCTCCATCAACGTAGACGGCATGATTATTGACATGAGAGGAGCTGAAGCAATGGAAAGAACCATCCTGAGCCCAAACCATCACGGGCAGCGGAATCCTGTGATGATGGTCAAAGGGAACCTCCCATCCGTAGCCGTCGCCCAGATGTTCGAAAATAATTTCCTTGGGATTGAAACCACCCTCGCCTTCAGATGAGGCGGACGCAAGAGCCCGCGCCGGCAGCAGAAGCGCAACCAGCATTGAGGCAAGAGCAAGAATCAGTTTCAAGTTTTTCATTTTTAATATATGCAAACGGAGATAACATCACGGTTAACATCAACAAGACCGCCCTCAGTGGCTACGGAGTGTTCCTCGCCCGAAGGAAGGCGATAAACAATCTGTCCGGCAACGAGCGACGCTATGAGCGACGCATGGTGAGGCAACACAGTGAAGCTGCCTGAGGCTCCGGGAAGAGTAACCATTGAGGTTTCGCCCTCAAAGAGGATATCGTCGGTTGAAATGATACGTAATGTCATTGCTCAGTCCGTTGATGGGTTAATTACTTTACTTCAGCAAGGAGTTTCTTACCCTTGGCGATGGCTTCGTCAATGGTTCCGACATTGAGGAATGCCTGTTCGGGATATTCATCCATCTCGCCGCTGAGAATCATCTTGAAGCCACGGATTGTTTCCTGCAGGGGGACCATCACACCGGGAAGTCCGGTGAACTGCTCAGCGACATTGAAGGGCTGAGAGAGGAAACGCTGGGCGCGACGCGCGCGGGCCACAACGAGCTTATCGTCATCGCTCAGTTCGTCAACGCCGAGAATCGCAATGATGTCCTGCAGTTCATTATACTTCTGCAGGAGCTGCTTGACGGCCTGAGCCGTGTTATAATGGTCCTCACCAATGATATTGGGATCAAGGATACGCGAAGTAGATTCCAGGGGGTCAACGGCCGGATAGATACCGAGCTCGGCAATCTTACGGGAGAGCACCGTCGTTGCGTCAAGGAACGAGAAGGTAGTAGCCGGAGCCGGGTCAGTCAAGTCATCGGCCGGCACATAAATTGCCTGAACCGAGGTGATGGAGCCATTCTTGGTAGAAGTGATTCGCTCCTGGAGCATACCCATTTCAGAGGCCAAAGTGGGCTGATAACCTACGGCTGAGGGCATACGGCCCAGAAGGGCTGACACCTCAGAACCGGCCTGAGTGAAACGGAAGATATTATCGATAAACAGGAGGATGTCCTTGCCGCCGCCGTCCTGGTCACGGAACTGTTCGGCAACGGTCAGGCCGGTCAGGGCTACGCGCAGACGTGCGCCCGGGGGCTCGTTCATCTGACCGAACACGAGGGCCGCCTGACTCTCTGAAACCTTCTCCATGTCAACGTCATGAAGATTCCACTGGTCTTTTTCCATGCCCTCGGCAAACTTCTCGCCATACTTGATAACGCCGCTCTCAATCATTTCACGCAGCAGGTCGTTACCCTCACGAGTACGTTCACCGACACCGGTAAACACGGAGAAGCCGTTATGTCCCTTGGCAATATTGTTAATCAGCTCCATGATAAGCACGGTTTTGCCTACACCGGCGCCACCAAACAGACCGATTTTACCGCCCTTAGAGTAAGGTTCCAGCAGGTCAATGACCTTGATACCGGTCTGGAGGATTTCCGTAGAAATCGTAAGGTCTTCAAACTTGGGGGCGGGCTGGTGAATCGGACGCAGATCAGTGCGTTCCAGAGGCTTGAGGTTATCAATGGCCTGACCGACAACATTCAGGAGTCGGCCCTTGACCTGTTCGCCGGTAGGAACGGCGATAGGATGACCGAGGTTTTCAACCTGCATGCCGCGGCAAAGACCATCAGTACTTTCCATGGCCACACAGCGCACGGTTTCTTCGCCGATATGCTGTTCAACCTCAAGGATGAGTTCCGAACCGTCTGCACGGGTAATCTTCAGTGCCGAATAGATGGGAGGAAGGGCATTGGCATCGCCTTCGAATGCCACATCGACCACCGGGCCGATTACCTGGGCAACTTTTCCGTATTTATCGCTCATTATTTAGGGATTGAATTCGTGTGATTAAAAATAGAGACCGAAAACGACTACGAGAGTCATCAGGACGAGGTTTACGAGGCTGACAGGCATCAGATACTTCCATTCAAAAGAGAGAAGCTGGTCAATACGCAGACGGGGGAAGGTCCACTTAAACCAGATCATCACGAAAGTAATGACTACGGCCTTGCCGAGGAACCAGATTACAGAGGGGATATAATCCATAATATGGTTGAAGCCGTCCCATCCGGGGATGTGGAAGGGCATCCAGCCGCCGAAGAAGAGCAGCGAGGCAACTCCACCGACGATGAACAAGTTAAGATATTCAGCCAGATAGAAGAAGCCGAAGTGCATACCGGAATATTCAGTATGGTAACCGGCGGTCAACTCACTTTCTGCCTCGGGGAGGTCAAACGGGCCACGGTTGGTTTCAGCAGTGCCGGCAATCACGTAGACGAGGAAAGCGATGATGGCGGGAATATGGCCGGAGAAAATGAACCAGCAATGTTCCTGAGCCTGCACGATTCCCTGCACGCTCATGGTGCCGGCGAGGACAACCATGGCGATGACCGACAGAGAGATGGAGATTTCATACGATACCATCTGAGCGCCGGAACGGAGTGCGCCGATAAGAGTAAACTTATTGTTAGACGACCAACCGGCAAGAAGAATACCGAGCACACCGATGGAGCTAACGGCCAGAAGGAAGAAGATGCCGATATTGAAATCAATAGCCTGCAGACCGTTACCCCAGGGAAGGACGGCAAAGGCCAGCATGGAAGCGACGATTACCAGGAACGGAGCAAGGGCAAAGAGGAATTTATCAACATGATTCAGGGAGATAAGCTCCTTGATCAGCATCTTAAACATATCAGCAAACGGCTGAAGAACACCGAAGGGACCTACGCGGTTCGGGCCGAGACGACACTGGAAAGCCGCACAAACTTTACGTTCAAACCAGATATAGAACAGGGCGAGCACGGCATAAACCAGCAGGAGAACTAATCCAAGGAGCACGCACTCCAGGGTTACGGTCAGCCAATCAGGACAGCCGAGAACTACTCGAAACAGATTGTCAATCCAGTGAGTGATGAATGAAAGATCTTGCATAATAATCTATTGTGAAATGAATGGAGGAGAAGCGGATTAACGGTCAATATCAGGGACAATATAGTCAAGAGTGCCGCCGATGGTAATCAAGTCGGCAATCTTCTGACCACGGCAGAGATGGTCAACGACACCGGCCAGACAGAAGCAGGGTGAGTTGAACTTCATGCGCCAGGGAGAGGTGGTGCCGGTGCTCTCAATGTAGCAACCAAACGCGCCCTTACCCGTTTCAACTTCCTGGAACCAGTGGCCTTCCGGCAGTTTGATTACCTTGGGAACCTTGGCGCAGATTTCGCCTTCGGGGATATTGTCAATCAGCTGGGCAATGATGCGGCAGCTCTGTTCCATTTCGGTGATGCGGGCCTTGAAGCGAGCCATGGAGTCGCCCTCAGTGCGAGTAACAACGTCGAATTCCAGCTCGGGATAAATGCCGTAAGGCTGAGCGCGGCGAACGTCATAATTCCATCCGGCAGAACGGCCGGCCGGGCCGGTAACGTTATAATCAACAGCGGCTTCCGGAGTGAGCACGCCGACGCCTTCCATACGGTTTTTAGCGATGATGTTGCCGGTGAACACCTTGTTGTATTCCTTGATGGCCTCGGGCATGATTTCAAGGAGCTTCTTGACGTCAGAAACGAAATCATCAGCCAAATCCTGGCGTACACCGCCAATGGTGTTATAGTTAAAGGTCATGCGCGCGCCGGTGGTCTTCTCGAAGATGTCAAGAATAGTTTCGCGCTCGCGCAGGGCATAGAAGAGCATCGTCGTGGCGCCAAGGTCCATACAGAAAGTACCCATAGCCAGGAGGTGAGAGTTCAGACGCATCAGCTCGTCCATGATGCAGCGGATAACCTGAGCGCGGCGGGGCACTTCAACCTGCATCGCCTTCTCGATACACATGCAGAGACAGTGGCTGTTCATCAGTGCGCCAAGGTAGTCAAGACGGTCAGTGAAGTGGATTGTCTGCGGATAGGTCAGTCCTTCACAAAGTTTTTCAATGCCGCGGTGGATATATCCCAGATAGAGGTCAATCTTCTTGATTTCCTCGCCGTCAACGGCAGTGCGGAGGCGGAGCACACCGTGAGTTGCGGGGTGCTGCGGGCCAATGTTGACAACGAAATCCTCCGGCTGGAAAATCACGTGTTCCTCAGTATGAATCTTGCCGTCAGGACCTTCAACGTATTCAACCGTAGTGTCCTGCGTTTCCTCATGGTCAAGGCGCACGGGGTTGAGCGCCGGATTCGTGTCATAATCCTTGCGGAAGGGATAGCCAACCCAGTCATTGCGCAGGAAAAGATGACGCATGTCCGGATTGCCGATAAACTTAATTCCATAGAAATCAAAAACTTCGCGTTCATAGATTCCGGCTACGGCAAAAAGGTCCGTAACGGAATGGAGGAACGGATTTTCGCGTCCGTCGGACTCAACCTTGACGCGAACCATTTCATAAGTCTTTGAGTTAACCAGATAGCAGACAATACCGAGCTGTTCGCCCCAGTCCATACCGATGAGGGCGCGCAGATTGTCAAAGCCGAAGTCATTTTTGAGAGCGGCGGCGACGTCATGCCATTTGGCGTCGGGAACATTAAGCTCAAGCGTTTCTCCCTGAGCGAATTCTACTTCGGGAAATTGCTTGGCTATGGTTTCCTGAATGTTTGCCATATACTTTAATATATAATGGAGTGTGATGAATCTTAATTAATTGGTGGTCTCTGAGATGGGATGATTCTTGAGGAATTCCTTTTGGCTTTCCTTGCGGTTGACGCCACCAAAGAATTTTTCAACCTTGACCTTGCGGCTGAGCTGCATGATTGCATAAATCATGGCTTCCGGACGGGGAGGACAGCCGGGACAGTAGACGTCGACGGGAATAATCTCCCCTACCCCCTTGAGGACATGGTAAGAATTCTTGAACGGACCGCCGGAAATAGCGCAACCGCCGCAGGCAATCACATATTTAGGCTCGGCCAGCTGGTCATATAGACGGCGAACCACGGGAGCCATGCGGTGCACGATAGTGCCGGCAACCATCATAAAGTCAGCCTGACGGGGCGACGAACGGGCAACTTCCCATCCAAAGCGGGCCATATCATAACGGGCGGCGCCGAGGGCGATAAATTCAATGCCGCAACATGAGGTTGCAAACGTCAGAGGCCACAGAGAGTTGGAGCGGCCCCAGTTAATGAGCTTATCAAGCGAACCTACGATTACGTTGGTGCCGGAGGCCTTGAGTTCATTAACGAGTGATTCGATATATTCGTTGTCCTTCCAGTCCTCGTAGGGCATGGACTTGGTTGTTACTTCCATTGCAAAGCTCCTTTCCGCCAGGCATATACGAGACCCAGCACGAGAATGATGAAAAATACGGCGATGCAGGTCAAACCTTCAACGCCGAGCGCCTTGGCGCGTACTGCCCAAGGAAATAAGAAGACACACTCCACATCAAACATCAGAAACAAGATGGCATAAAGATAATAGCCAATCTTAAACTGAGCCATGGAGACGCCTCGGGTAGGAATACCACATTCATATGCCTCACCCTTCTGCTCATTATAAGAGCGCGGAGACATCAAACCGGCCACCAACAAGGCAAGCGCCACCAGGGCGATACCCGTAAGTGCCGCTGTAACAGCCAGAACGCCGTTAGAAATGGATAACGTGATCATGTTTTATTTAATACGTTTTTGTCTATTTAGGTGCAAATTTACGAAAAAAATCTTAAACACGCCCTATCTTCGCAAAAAATTGTTAATATTTTTTTGTTTCTATGATTCCGGAGGCCAGTTGAGTAACGACAATATCGCCGGGGGCAACGTCGGCCGCCGAGCGCACTGTCTTGCCGTTGACGCGGGTTATGGAGAAGCCGCGATTGAGCACCGCCTGAGGCGAAAGCGCTCCCAAAAGTGCCTCTGCCGACTGCAATTTCTGCCCGGCAAGCGCAATTTTATTGGCCGAAACGGATTTCAGCATATCCGCCGCACGATCAAGGCGCGAAAACATCGGCATAATCTTATTTCTTCCCATCTGACCTAAAATCATCGTCGCATTATCAAGTCGGCGCCCGGCGCGCTCAACCGCCTGCAGCGGGAGGTTCCTCACCTGGCCGTCAAGATAAGCCAACTGCTGGCGCGAATCGCCGACAATATCAGTCACCAACTGGAGCATCCCCCCGGCGGCCATGCGCAAATCGTCAAGGAGCGCTTCCGCACGTGAGGCAAGGAGTTCAGCCGCCGCAGTAGGAGTCTTAACCCGCTCGGCGCAAATAAAGTCAAGGACCGTCGTATCGCGCTCATGCCCGATACCGACGATAACCGGAAGCGGAAATTGGGCCACATTGGCCGCAAGTTCGTAGTCATCAAACCCATCCAGGTCCGTTGAAGCGCCGCCGCCGCGAATAATGCAGACACAATCAAATTCATCCTGGCGCGCCGCAATCCGGTCAAGCTGACCCCTAACCGAGGCCGAGACTCCGCTCCCCTGCATCAGTGCCGGAAAGAGCTCCGGGCGGAAGGCTATCCGCCGGGGATTATTCAGCAACAGCTGATTGATAAAGTCGCCGAATCCGGCCGCGCCGGGGGCACTGATAACGGCAATGCGCAGGCAGGGCTCAGGGAGCTCGAGTTCCTTGTTGAGATCCAATACGCCCTCCTTTTCCAGGCGTTTCAGAATCTCCTGACGCCGACGCTCGCGCTCGCCCATAGTGTAGGCCGGGTCAACGTCTATAATATTGAGATTCATGCCATAAAGGGGATGATACTCGGCATTCAGACAGACCATTACGGTCAATCCTGATGCAAACTGCTGACCAGTAGCCCGCAGGAAGTTATATTTCAAGCCCTTCCAGACGTTCGCCCAGATGGTAGCGCGCGCCTTGGCTACGGTCTGACCCGTTTGCACGTCTTTTTGAATCAGCTCCATGTAACAGTGCGGGCCGCGCTCGCGCACATCGCTAAGCTCCGCCGTAACCCAGATTCCGCGACCAAATTGCGAAATCATGGCCTGCAGCTCCTGCTGCAGTTCAAGTAGTGTCAGTGACTGCCGCTGTCCGTTCATTTCAAGCGCTTGAATTTTACTGATTTAGGTTGCCAGACATACTTCAGCTGCTTCACCGCCGGGGCTACCTGCTCATCCCATTGAGCCGTATTATCAATCAAAGTCAGAGTGTCGCCCTCCAGGTGATATTCCGTCAGCAAGAACGATGCTTCATGCTTACCCCATTCTTTATCCGCGGGGGCATTCCAGGCCTTGGGGATCGGTTTCCACTCCTTATTATATATAGTAAGCTTGGAATCAAGCGCCGGAGTCGCCATGGTTTCTATCACGGCAATAACAGTGTCTGCCTTGGCCGGAAGAAGGCGCAGACTGATTGTCTGCACATCGCCGGCTTTCAGAGTCATCGTCGTGTCAGTCAGTTCCGTAAGTTTCACTCGCAGATTGCGGCTTGACATCGGAGCGCGGTCAGTCTGCCCCGCATTAAAATAATCTATCATATCAAGACGCGCCGTCTCATCGACATAGCCGACAAGTTCCATCGGCGCCGCAAGAAAATACTCACGAACCGAGCGCGCCACCGCCATCAGCGGCAAAAACATAAGCAGAATTGCTATTTTTTTCATTTCTTCAAAATCTGATTTACCCTGCAAATTTACGAAAAAATAAGTGAATTGTCAGTGTTCAGACCATAATATACTCAATTTTACATTATTTAACAAAACCGGGCACCGTTACCGCCCGACATCCCGCTAATTTTGCAGCGTGAAAACCAACAAAACACATAAGACTATGCAATCAACCATCTCACTCCGCAGCGCCTCCGAGCGCGAATCTCGCCTGCGCCGGTCAGCAATCCTGACAGCTCTCTATGGACTCGGCATAATTGCCGCCCTAATCGCCGGACTCTGGCTGATGCTCGCCTTCACTCTCCCCGAAGCCTTCTATGGCTCAATAGCCATCGCCGCACTCCTCTCCGCCCCCCTGCGGCGAAACCTCCACCACATCATCGACTAAAGCACACACAGGCATATCTAACAGAGGTCGCGCCAACCCCATCTCTCCGCGCGACCTCCTTTTTCATCCCCCAGTTTACAAACCGCCTGACAGAAAAATTTTGGAAATTCGGAAAACCTGACAATCTATAATTCTCAATACTTCCGATGAAGCGAAAAGGCCATACACAACAACCCCCCTCGGAAAATCCCGAAAGGTTTTACTATACGAGTCAGCAACTGAAACCGCATAGCGGCGACCTTAGGCGCCCTTCAATAAAGCTCGTTGGCAACGCCGCAACACCATTACTTATGAGGCGAAGCCCCGTACGCAACTTTTTCCTCACACACCATACCCTCAAAAATACCATGAAGTTTGAGATAGTGGCGAGTTGAACTTAAATCAGAATCTTCGATTGTGAAATCTAATTTAGATATATCATTGAAAAGTCTAATAAGTGAACGCCCGATTGCCCACGCAAGATTTACGGGAACAGCATTACCAATTTGTTTGTATTGCGCGGTTAAATTTCCACAAAACTTCCAGTCGTCCGGGAAGGTTTGAATACGCGCATATTCCCTAACAGTGAGTGGCCGTGTTTCAAGAGGATGACAGCGCTCAGTTTGCTTTTGGGCAGGAGCACAAGTTAGGGTCAAACTGGGTTCATCCATAGCAAGGCGGCGAGCCATTCCTGTTTTACCGCCTCCAAGATTATAACTACCCTTCATATACTCGCGTGCTACATCCTCAGGAAGATTTCTCCAATCGCCGCCTTCTGGGACAAGTTGCATCACTTTAAATTTGGAGTCCGGGTATTTTTGTCCTTCTGATTCTGGAACATCAGTATCAAACAGTTCACCTGCAAAAAAAGCATCCCTAAGGGTTCTTACGGAAGTACAAACATCCGGCCATTTGAATTCCACATGAGGCGCTATGTCATTTCTAATGGCAATTAGAATAAGGCGCTCTCTTTTTTGCGGGACATCATACTGTATCGCACGAAGAACTCGCGGTTCGATAAGCGTATAGCCTAATTCAATAATAACGTCTTTAATAGTTTGTAAAGTGCGTCCGTTGTCGTGTTCGAATAGTCCACGGACATTCTCGCCCATAAAAACTTTAGGCTGAATCTCTTTCACTGCACGTGCCAGTTCAAAGAATAGGGTGCCTCGGGTTTCTTCGAAACCAAGTCGTTTTCCAGCATAAGAGAAAGCCTGACAAGGAAATCCACCAGATAGGAAATCAATTTTTCCTCTATATGGAGTAAAGTCAATGTCGTGTACATCCCCCTCTATAACATTCCATTCAGGACGATTTAAGCGGAGTGTTTCGCAAGCACTATGGTCAAATTCATTGAGAAGGACATGATGGAATCCGGCCTTTTCCATACCGAGCGCCAATCCGCCGCCACCAGCGAAAAGTTCAGCAGAGGAAAAATTGTTAACCGGGGATACTATTTTTTCATCATTCCAAGTTGAAGATAACATTGCTGCTACTTCCGGTGCAGCCTTGACATCGTCAAGATAAAAATAACGTCTACCATCTGATTGAGTATGGGCATGGTACTTACCACTGGTAATCCAGGCTTCAACAGTAGCTCTTGATACTCCGAGGAGATCAGCAAAATTATTTATAGAAATTGTTCTACCTTGCATTTTATTTTGAGACGATTTGTTCAAAGCCTTCGTATGTGGAGAAAGCTAATAGATAGAGCGCAGTAAGAAGGTCAGCATGTTCTTTGGTAAGTTCTTCGTATACGGTATTATTGAGAGCAAGAGATTTGTTCTCATTAACTACATCTTCAATTATTTGTGGTAGTGCTATACAAAGTTTGTAAAAGGCCTTACTATCACCGAAGACAAGTTCGTAAAACTTATCCATTGACATACGACGGATACGATTATGAGAGCGTGGTTTCTTGTCTAAAGTAATTCGCCAAGTATCATCTTTAGATTTTGTAGAAATAGCCTCAACGAGATAGCAAGTTGCTTGATCATCATCAAGTAACTTGGCTTGCATCTTCATATAAGTTTTCTGAGAAGATGCGGAGTTCATTGTGTTATGCTTATTCTTTAATTCAACATAAATATGACGCTCGTCGTTTTCAACATCAAAACCTTGAGCAGGTACTACCCAACCATTACCAGCGTAACGAAAGAGATTCTGATGGAAGTAACCTATGCGGTTTGCATTACTTTTATCGATTTGACGGAAACATTCATCTTCAATCGCTTGTTGGATAGTCTTACCATAGACTTTTGAGTCAAATGTAAGTTTAATTGGGTCTACGATATTTTCATTGAACTGAAGCAGTGTTATTTCTCGCCGATAAGATTCTACTGTGAGTTTAACATGCTCAAATATGTCTTCATTAGAAATGAAACCAAGATTATAGTTACCTCTCATGTAAACCAAAGGAACTTCGGGGTAGTGCTGACAGGTGACCAAACCTTTGTGCGACTACACGGAAGTTCCGTTATTATGTTGTATAAGAAATGTTTCTTAAATGATGGTCTTTGTCAGCGCGTGCGCGATTAGGGTACAAAGGTACGAAAAAAATCCGAGATTTGGAACCCGGATGCAAAATTAGTGCGCAATGGGGCAAAATTATTGCACACTGAGGTTAAATATTGTTTACGGTGTCAATAATTCTCGATGGCTTCAATGAAGGGTAGGTCAGCTTCTTCGCACGAACGGAGCGGATAGCGTTCGGGGGTGACGCTTTCGTTTGCGCCATAGCCCAGGCCGGCGCAGAAAGCGAGAGCCCGCTGTTCGTTCTCAAACACTTCGGGCATTCCGAAGTCGAGATATTCGTCAGATTCAAGGTATTCCTTGAAGCCGTCGATGTCATCGTCAACGAGAAAATTTATTGCGAGAGGGTCAGAAATTACATATACTTTTACTGCCATAGTCAGAGAGTTTTGAAGTTGTTTTTATAGGTACAAAGTTACGAAAAATCCGCGAGAAAAACAACTATTTTCAGCAAAGTATTTATCTGAAAAATAGCGGTTTTTCGGCAGTAAAATCATCGCTTCCAGATATTCTTCCAGTAGGTATATTCAGGCATACCGAGATTGTGGATAATCCAATTTATGATTACCACAATCAGAGCGAACAGTAACAGTGGTGATACTGCAACCCATTGCCATATTTTTTTTGAGCCTTTGCATATCTGCGAAGTTAGTGAAAAATTTTCAGTTGTGGTGATTTTCCCCTCTACTGAAATTAGATTACGCTTGACATTGACAGGGCGAAAGAGTCGCGGTAAGGGAACGTCTCGGCAGCCGATGTAGAGGGGATTGAAAGCGCCGGTGCCATCGGTGCGGCTTCAAGCAGGTATTTTCATCGTGTCACATCGAGTTTCCGAGATTCACGGCTTCAGCGCACCAATACCATGCGCTAAAACTTGCGGACTATCCGCCAACGTTAATCCTGTTCGCTGACGGCGTAGTGACGCCAACGCGGAAAAATTTTGGAGGTTCGGGAAATTTTTCGTAATTTTGTAGGCATATTTATGGAAGAATTGCGCCCGGCATTATATCTGTTTCCGGTTGGGCTAAGTGATGTTGGCTTAACCGAGGTTCTTCCGCAGCGAAACCTTGATTTGCTGCGGGGCATCAGGCATTTTGTCGTTGAAAACCTGCGCAGTGCGCGGCGATTTCTGCGCGCCGCCCATCGTGACTTCCCCATTGACGAGTGTCAATTCACGGAGCTAAATGAGCATACCCCCGCCGGCGCCGTCGAGTCAATGCTTGCGCCGCTCCTCAAGGGCCAACCCATTGGAGTCATCTCCGAGGCCGGATGTCCGGCCGTGGCCGACCCCGGAGCCGACCTCGTTGCCGCTGCCCAGCGGCGCGGACTGGAGGTCATTCCCTTAGTTGGGCCTAACAGCCTGCTTTTAGGGCTGATGGCCAGCGGGTTTAACGGCCAGCGCTTTGCCTTCGAGGGGTATCTGCCCATTGATGAAGGCGAACGCCGCAAGAGACTCAACGAAATGACGCGCCGCATTGACCGCGAGCGCCAGACTCAGATTTTCATCGAGACTCCGTATCGTAACAATAAGCTCATCAGCGAGTTGGCCTCCCTCCTGCCCGCCCGCATGCTCCTCTGCGTGGCCTCTGACCTTACCGGGCCGCGACAGTCAGTCAAGACTCTCCCCCTGGAGCGCTGGCGAAAAGAGAAATATGACTATAACAAGATTCCAACGATTTTTCTCCTTTACTCATGACGACGAAAAAGAGCAAAAATTCGTTGACCCATCCTGATTCGGGTCATCCCGAGCTTTTCTCGGCCGAACAGTTAGGCGAAACGCCGCTGATTCGTGCCCAAAAGGCCGCGGAAGAGCAAGCCCTGCGCGGACGGATGGAGACGCTCCGCTTCATGAGCTTCGGCTCCGGAAGCTCCGGCAATTGTTCCTACATAGGCGATGACCGCAGCGGCTTCCTGATTGATGCCGGAGTGGAGGGCGCAGTCGTTGAAAACGCACTGAAAGCCCAGGGAATCCCGATGACCCACGTTAAGGGTATCCTCCTGACCCATGACCATGGCGACCACGTGCGCTATGTCTATTCCCTTCTGCGCAATCATCGCCACCTGCTGGTTTACTGTACCCCCAGAGTGCTCAACGGAATGCTCCGACGCCACTCCATGAGCCGCCGCGTAAAGGACTATCACCGCGCAATATATAAGGAGTTTGAGTTCACCATCGGCAACTTCACGATAACTCCCTTCGAAGTGATGCACGATGGCTCCGACAATTGCGGATTCCATATCCGCCATGGCGAAACGACTATGGCCGTCGCTACTGACTTGGGCTGCATCTCCGATCGCGTGGACCACTATTTCACCGATGTCAACTTCATGGTCATCGAAAGCAATTATGACCGGCAGATGCTCCTGACCGGGCCCTATCCTGACTATCTGAAAGCCCGGATTGAGCATGACAACGGACACCTTGACAATCAGGTCAGCGCCGACTTCGTCGCCCGCAAATGGCACCCCGGGCTCCGCTACGTGTTTCTCTGCCATCTGAGCAACGATAATAACACTCCCGCAAAATCAGTCGAGGCCCATCGCAAAAGCCTTGCGGCCATTAACCCCGGCCTCCGTTTCGGCTCCGGCGAACAGGAAAACCTCACTGACATTGAAATAATTGCCCTCCCCAGATTTGAGCCCACTCCGCTCTATTTCTTACGAAAAAAAATCTAACCTGAAGGATGAAAATACTCATAACAGGCGCAAACGGACAGTTAGGCAAAGCCCTGCGCAAAGTGCTGAATGATTCCCCCCTGGCGTCATCAGCCGTCTATGCTGACCATGCCGACCTCGACATTACTAACAGCGAGCAACTTAACCGCATGATTGAAGATGAGGGAATTACCCACATTGTCAATTGCGCGGCTTTCACTGATGTTGACCGCGCGGAGGAAGACAAGGCCGCATGCACCGCCGTCAATAATGACGCCGCAAAAAAATTAGCCCTCGCCGCTGATAGTTTCGGCGCGAAAATCATTCATATATCAACGGACTTCGTCTTTGACGGCCTCACCCATTGCGCCTACTCTGAAAGCGCCAAGGTCAACCCCATTAACCATTACGGCACCTCCAAGCGTGCCGGCGAAACGGCCCTGCTCGCCCTCGCCCCGGAGAGCATCATTATCCGCACATCCTGGCTCTACAATCTCGAAACAGAAAATAACTTCCCCGCAAGAATCATTCGCAAGGCCCGCGAGGAAAAGTCACTCAATGTGGTCGACGACCAAATCGGCTCGCCCACAAACGCCCATGACCTGGCCCGCGCCATCCTGAAGATTCTATCCACTCCCCAGTGGTTTCCCGGAATCTATCATTACTGCAATTCCGGGCTCTGCTCCCGCTATGACTTCGCAAAGGCCGTTCTGCGTCTGGCCGGGCTAAACGGGCAGGTGGACCTCCGCCCCGTCAGCTCTGACAGTTTTGCCGCCGGAGCCGGAACCAAACGCCCCCCGTTTTCAGCACTTAACACTTCTAAAATCAGACTCACCTATGGAGTTGAAACCCCTCACTGGGTTGACTCCCTGAATAACGCAATTACTTATGGCAACATTAACTGACGAAATAGCTCGCCGACGCACATTCGCCATCATCTCTCACCCTGACGCCGGCAAAACAACTCTGACCGAAAAGCTCCTCCTCTTTGGCGGCGCTATCCACATTGCCGGTGCCGTCAAGAGCAACAAAATCAAGAAAACGGCCACTTCCGACTGGATGGAAATTGAAAAACAGAGAGGAATCTCCGTCGCTACTTCCGTCATGGGTTTCAACTATGGTGACTACAAAATCAACATCCTTGATACTCCAGGCCACCAGGACTTTGCCGAAGATACTTACCGCACTCTGACCGCCGTTGACTCCGTAATCATCGTGGTCGACGTTGCAAAAGGCGTCGAACAGCAAACACGCCGACTCATGGAAGTTTGCCGCATGCGTAACACTCCCGTGATTATCTTTGTCAATAAACTTGACCGCGAGGGTCGCGACCCCTTTGAGATTCTCGATGAACTCGAAGCAGAGCTGAAAATCTCCGTCCGCCCCCTCTCATGGCCAATCAACATAGGCGCTAAGTTCAAGGGGGTCTATAACATCTATGAACACTCCCTTGACCTCTTCACTCCTAACAAGCAGAAAGTCAGCGAGCGAGTTGAAATTTCCGATATCAATGACCCCGCCATCGATGAAGCCGTAGGCGCCGCCGATGCCGCCAAACTCCGTGATGACCTTGAACTCATTGAGGGCGTCTATCCCGAGTTCAACGTTGAGGAATATCGTGAAGGCCTCGTCGCCCCGGTCTTCTTCGGCTCCGCGCTCAACACCTTCGGAGTCAAGGAACTGCTTGACTGCTTCGTTAAAATTGCCCCGGCGCCCAAACCCGTGCAGGCCGAGGAGCGCACGGTCAACCCCGCCGAGGAGGCTTTCAGCGGCTTCGTATTCAAGATTCACGCTAACATGGACCCCAACCATCGCTCTTGTATCGCCTTCGTCAAGGTCTGCTCCGGAAAATTCGAGCGAAACGCCCCCTATAAGCATATCCGCTCCGGAAAAACCCTCCGATTTGCAGCCCCCACGGCCTTCATGGCTCAGAAAAAAAACATTGTCGACGAAGCATTCCCCGGCGATATTGTCGGCATTCCTGACACCGGAACATTCAAAATCGGCGATAC
Source organism: Bacteroides sp. (assembly GCA_014802435.1). Lineage (GTDB taxonomy): Bacteria > Bacteroidota > Bacteroidia > Bacteroidales > Muribaculaceae > UBA3263. The sequence goes on from JAAVCG010000040.1 coordinate 37,622, forward strand.
CCTGACCGCCGGCGAGGACCTCCACTTCAAGGGGCTCCCCTCATTCTCGCCCGAACTCTTCAAATATATTGAAAATGAGGACCCCATGAAGTCAAAACAGCTCGAAAAAGGCATTCAGCAACTCATGGACGAGGGCGTCGCCCAGCTCTTTGTCAATCAGTTCAATGGCCGCAAAATTATCGGCACTGTCGGCCAGCTCCAGTTTGAGGTTATCCAGTATCGTCTGCTCCATGAATATGGTGCACAATGCCGCTGGGAACCAATCTCGCTCTATAAAGCCTGCTGGATTGAAAGTGACAATCCCGAAGCCCTCGCTGCTTTCAAGAAACGCAAACACCAGTTCATGGCCATTGACCGCGAAGGGCGCGACGTCTTCCTCGCTGATTCCGGCTATGTGCTCACCATGGCACGCCAGGACTTCCCCGAAATAAACTTCCATTTCTCCTCTGAATTCTGATGAAAAAAAGAGTCTGCATCACCGGAGCCACCGGAACAATGGGCATGGCCACTCTGCGCGAATTCCTCGACCGCACGGACCGTTTTGACATCGTCATCCTCGCCCGCCCCGGAAAGAAAAATGAACGCAAACTCGCCCCGTTTCTCGCCCGCAAGGGATTTGAAGTCGTCTGGGGCGACCTGACGAATCTTGACGACGTCAAGCGCGCTGTCAAGGGGGCCGACTTCGTTCTCCATATTGGCGGAATGGTCTCTCCGGCTGCTGACTATTTCCCCGAAAAGACCCTGAAAGTCAACGTTCTGGCCGCTGAAAACGTGGCCCGCGCCGTCCTTGAAGGCGATAATGCCGATAATTGCGGAGTGGTCTATATCGGCTCCGTGGCCCAAAGCGGCGACCGGCGCCCGCCCCTCCACTGGGGAAGAACCGGCGACCCTCTCGCCGCATCCGAGGGCGATGCCTACGCCCTGTCAAAAATTCGCGCCGAACTCGCAATAGTTGACTCCGGTCTGAAAAAATGGACCTGCCTGCGCCAAACCGGTATCCTCTATCCCGGTCTGCTCTTCAAGGGCTCTGACCCAATCACATTCCATGTCCCCCTGCGCGGAGTCCTTGAATGGGCCACTGACGAAGACTCCGGCCGACTCATGGCCAATATCTGTGAGGAGTCAACTCCCGCCGAGTTCTGGAACGGCTTCTATAACATCGGCTCCGGAAAATCTTACCGACTCACTAACTATGAGTTTGAAAAACTCCTCCTCAAAGCCCTTGGCTGTCCCCCGCCTCATAAATCATTCCGCGCTGAATGGTTTGCCACTCAGAACTTCCATGGCCAATGGTGGCAAGACTCTGACCGCCTTGAAGAACTCGTCCCCTTCCGCAGCGGCGAAAGTTGCGACGATTATTTCCGCCGTCTGGCCCGGATGGTCCCCTGGTACTTCAAACTCGCGCCCCTGGCCCCGGCGCCTCTGGTCCGAATGGGCATGAAATGGGTTGCCGGACGCAATGCACTTGGCCCTCTCCACTGGCGCAAACACAATAATCAGCACCGAATCCACATCCATTTCGGCTCGCTCCAAGAATGGGACGCAATCCCCTCGTGGGCCGACCAACTCCCTGAGCTTGAGCAATATCCGGCAAATGAACCCCGCGACCGACGCAATCCCCCCTACGAGCCCGTTCTTGACCATGGGTTCGACGAATCAAAGCCCCGCAACGAGCTGAATATCACCGATATGCAAGCAAAAGCCGCCCACGAAGGCGGAAAATGCCTCTCAACGGAAATGCCCCCCGGCAACCTCGCCGATAAACTCCGCTGGCAATGCTCATGCGGCCACGAATTCGACGCCTCCCCCCTCGCCGTCCTCTTCGGCGGCCACTGGTGCCCAACCTGCCTAACCGCCCGCATCCTCACCAAATGAAACCTCTCATCATATTCCTATTATCGCTCCTTTTCTCAGGCTTAGCTCGCGCTGAGGTCGGGTATGCTATGATTGCGGAGGAGGGTGATTCTCTGGCGGTGAATGATGAGGAGAAGTTCCCGATGATGAGCGTCTTTAAGCTCCATCAGGCGGTGGCTTTGCTTCATCTTTTTGAGCAGACGGGGCAGTCTATTGACAGCATCGTTGAGATTCCACGCGCGGAATTGAATCCGCTGACGTGGTCGCCGATGTTGAAAGAGAATCCCGACTCGATTATCCGCCTGCCTATTCGCCGGCTGCTAACTTATACGCTCACTCAGAGCGACAACAATGCGAGCAATTACCTTTTTGACCACATCCAGTCGGTCAACGACGCTGACAGCTATATAGCCTCCCTGATTCCCAGGAGCAGTTTCCGGATGGAGGTCACTGAAAATCAGATGTTTGAGAATCATGCGTTGGCCGGCCGGAATTATTCATCGCCCTCCGGCGCGGCTTTGCTGATTAAGACCCTCTTCACCGACTCCATTCTCAATCCTCAGCATAGCGAATTTCTGCAATCAACCCTGCGCGAATGTCAAACCGGCTCTGACCGCATCTCCGAGGCCTTTGCCGACATTCCCGGAGTCAAAATCGCCCATAAAACAGGCTCCGGATTCCGCGATGAAAATGGTCTCCTCACCGCTCATAACGACGTCGCTCTCATTGAGTTACCCAATGGCCGAAGGATAGCAATCGCCATCTTCGTCAAGGACTTTGACGGATGCGACGAGGAGGCCTCAGGACTCATCCGACGAATCGCCGCCGAGATGAGATTGAGGGCGCGGATTTGAGATATAGCGCTCATAATAAGCCATAATCAGCGATGTCACAGGCAACGCTATAATCATGCCGATAATCCCTAAGAGCGAACCCCAGACGGAAAGCGACAACAGTATAACCGCCGGATTCAGACCCATTTCCTTGCCCATGATGTGAGGCGTCAGAACATAGTCACAAACGCTCTGGCTGCAAACGTAGACCAACAGCGACTTGCCGAAAAGGCTCATGAAACTAACCCCGCCCCCAAGGGAATAAATAAAGCAAATAACTGCCACGGGAACCAACGTAACATACTGGAAATAAGGAATCATATAAAGCAAGCCGACAAGAACTCCCATAGGGATGGCCAACGGTAGCCCGACGATGGAGAACCCTATGCAGTAAAACACCATGGCACACAGGGCCACGCAGCCCTGACCGCGAAAATAGTGATTCATACTCTCCTGAACCTCACGAACTATCCCCATAACTCCCGGCCGATACTTATAAGGGATAATCAGCTTGAACCCGCGTACAATCTGAGGGTAATCAATCAGAATAAACAGCACATAAATCAGCGTCAATGCCCACGACAGAGCCTGGAAAATCACTCCTAACGATTCATCAAGGAGCGATGAACCGCGGCTGATAAGTGTTGACAGATGGAATTCCGAGAGCATTGATTTAAGCTCCTCCGGGCTGAATTTGCGCTCTACGAAGTCAACTACTCCCGCAAACTCCGCCGGCAACGGCCGCTGACCGGTGCGAATCTCGCGGAGAATCGCGCCCAGGGAATCCAGTTCCTTGACCACCTGAGGCATGAATATCCAAACGACGGCAACCACAACTATCAGAACCTCCAAAACAGTCATAATCGAGGCCAATATTCGCCCCTTACGCCTGATCAGTCGGCGGTTACGTTCAACCAGCGGTTGAAGCAGATAAGCAACAAAGCAGGCCACGAAAAACGGCAGCAAGACATCGCTCAGATAGACAAGGAGCCAAACAAGCACCCCGCCTATGGCGAGACCGATAATCAGCTGCATAATCCGGTCAGCAGTCCAAAAGGTCATTCCCTGAGTCTTCATAAATAAATAGGTTTTTAACTTCCTAACGCTCGGCAATCCTCATTGGTTCAGCCCCGGAAATAAGTCAGGGAGGCCCGCAATGGACCTCCCTGAGGGGAATATTTCTGTTTAAGAAAGTGTTGCGGCAGAGAAATTAGCCGTTGTACTTCTTCATGACAGCGATGAGATCGAGCACCTTGTTAGAGTAGCCGATTTCGTTGTCATACCAAGAAACAACCTTCACGAAAGTGTCGGTCAGAGCGATACCGGCCTTAGCGTCGAAGATAGAAGTGCGGGCGTCGCCGAGGAAGTCGCTTGAAACGACTGCGTCTTCGGTGTAGCCGAGGATGCCCTTGAGTTCGCCTTCTGAAGCTTCCTTCATGGCAGCGCAGATTTCGTCGTAAGTTGCGGGCTTAGCCAGGTTTACGGTAAGGTCAACAACTGAAACGTCGAGAGTGGGCACGCGCATTGACATACCGGTAAGTTTGCCGTTGAGTTCGGGGATAACCTTACCTACAGCCTTAGCTGCGCCGGTGCTGGAGGGGATGATGTTGCCGCTGGCAGCACGTCCGCCGCGCCAGTCCTTCATTGAGGGACCGTCTACGGTCTTCTGGGTTGCGGTGGTTGAGTGAACGGTGGTCATCAGGCCGTCGGTGATGCCCCATTTGTCGTTGAGGACCTTAGCGATGGGTGCAAGACAGTTAGTGGTGCAAGAAGCGTTAGAAACGAAGGTCTGACCGGCATAGGTCTTGTCGTTTACGCCGACAACGAACATGGGAGTAGCGTCCTTTGAGGGAGCTGACATTACTACGTATTTTGCGCCGGCTTCGATGTGGGCCTGAGCCTTTTCTTCAGTCAGGAAGAGACCGGTTGATTCTACAACGTATTCAGCACCTACTGCGCCCCAGTTGATTTCTGCGGGGTTCTTGCAGGCGGTTACACGGATGTGCTTGCCGTTAACGATGAGTTCTGATTTTTCCATGTCGTAGTCTACGGTGCCGTCGAAGTGACCGTGCATGGTGTCATACTTCAGCATGTAAGCCATGTAATCTACGGGGAGAAGGTCGTTGATTGCAACAACCTCGATGTCGTCACGCTTGGTAGAAGCACGGAAGACGAAGCGACCGATACGGCCGAAGCCGTTGATACCTACTTTTGTCATAATTGGTTACTTAATGTTTTATTAGTATTGGGTTTTAAAAATTTGCTTGAATTTCAGCACTGCAAATTTACAAAAACTTTTTGCAACGCGCAATAATTGAACCGTTTTTTTAGCATTTATTAAACGATTTTTTATCAAACCGTCAATCCAAACGCGCTCAGATGGCTGAGAAACCACGATGATATACCCATATAGATGACCATACCGATAATATCGTTGGTGATGGAGATAAACGGCCCCGTGGCAAGCGCCGGGTCTATTTTCAGCTTTTCAAGCGTCAGCGGAACAAACGTGCCAAACACCGAGGCGAATATCACCACGGCAAACAAACTCAGCGCGACGGCTATCGTCGTTACCTGACTGGCGCCCAGCCGGAAACAGTTATAGATAAACACGAGCAGCGCTATGATCGACGCATTGAGCAGCCCGACGCCTATTTCCTTAAAAACCTGCTTCGAAGCATGCGCAATGTTCAATGAGCCGTTGGCAAGACCTTGAACAACGATTGCGCTCGACTGAATGCCGACGTTACCGCCCGTGCCGCCAATCAACGGAATGAAGAGAGCCATGGCCGGATTTGTGGCGAAACCCGCCTCAAAGTTCCCCAGAATCATAGAGTTACCGATGCCACCCGCAATCCCTATCAGAAGCCACGGAAGGCGTGCCTTGGTCTGCGCAAACCAGGAGTCGTCAGTCTCAACGTCTGATGACAGACCTGACGCCAACTGATAATCGCGCTCGGCGCTTTCGCGGACCGTATCCATCACGTCGTCAAACGTAATCTGACCGACGAGCCTGCCAACGGCATCGATTACCGGCATCGCAACGATGTCATATTTCTCAAAATCCTGCGCGACGTCGTCAACCGGAGTGTCCGTCTTGACGCTCACCGGATCTTCCTCCATCACGTGTTTAATCTTGCTGACCGAGGGATGGGTAAGCATCTTTTTCAGCGGCAAAACCCCGCGCAGACGCTCGTCATTATCAACAACATAGACATAATATATCTCATCTAATTCCTCGGCCTGAAGACGCATTTCCTTAATGCACTCAGGCATTGACCAGTTTTCATTGACGACTATCATCTCCGTGCCCATCAAGGCGCCGGCAGTCCCTTCGTCATACTTCATCAGGTCAATGATATCGCCCGCCTGCTCAACGTCGTCGAGCTTCGAGAGCACCTCCTCCTGGTCTTCCTTGTCCATCTCGGCAAGCACGTCAGCAGCATCGTCCGTATCCATATGGTCAATCTGCTTGGCAATCACCTCATTGGGAAGCGCATCAAGGAGCTTGCGCCTATCATCCTCATCAAGCTCAAGAAGAACGTCGGCAGCCGTTTCCTCGTCAAGAAGCTTATAGAGGAACTCGGCCTGACGGAGGTCAAGATCCTGATAGAGTTCAGCAATATCTGCCGGATGGAGCGACTCCAATTCCTTGCGAGCCGCCTCCGTATCGCCGCGAGATATTATCTCGCGAATCTTCTCCAAATATTCAGGGCTATATTCCTTCATAAAAAACGCCGCAAAGGTACAAAAAATATATGAAAAAACAAAACCCGCAAAGCCCGATTCCCCCTCCCCCACCCCACAACACCCCTATGGAAAGGCGGATTCCGATCCGCCGCCCCCGCCAAACCCAGACTCCGATACACGTTTTTCGTCCCTAAAATGTGCATCCACTCACATTTTTCGTCCCTAAAATGTGTAAACCCTCACGTTTTTCGTCCCTAAAATGTGATTACAGCCCTTGATTTTGTCTATTTTTATGCGTAACTTTGCAGATGATTTCTTTTCTTACACACCCGATAAAACCGCTGTAAACATGAACAGATTTGCGATTCAAGACCTCATAAAATGGAAGGATTCCGCCCGACGTAAGCCCCTGATTATTGAAGGAGCGCGCCAAGTTGGAAAGACTTGGCTCGTCATGGATTTTGCCGCAAAACACTATAAGAGCCTCGCTTACATTAATTTTGAAAACCAAAAAAATCTCCGCGATATCTTCGCTGATAATTTCAATATTGAGCGAATACTGCAAACCATCAGCATTGCAACCGGAAAAATTATTTCACCCGGTGAAACGCTCATCTTCCTTGATGAGATTCAGGAAGCCGACAACGGAGTAACAGCCCTCAAATATTTTAGCGAAAATGCTCCCGAACATCACGTAATCGCCGCCGGCAGCCTCCTCGGCATTTCCCTTCATAAACATACGTCATTTCCGGTTGGCAAAGTGCAATTTCTTACCCTCAGGCCAATGTCATTCTTTGAATTCCTTGACGCCATTGGCGAGGAAATGTTGCGCAAGGCCATTGAGGCGAAAAACCTTGATATAGCTAACTCGTTTGCATCTAAGCTAACCGAATTACTGAAAAAGTATTACTACATAGGAGGAATGCCGGAAGCCGTGCTTTCATATGTTCAGCGCCAAGACAGCAAGGAGGTACGTGCCATCCAACAAGACATTTTAAGAAGCTATGATTTAGACTTCTCCAAGCATGCACCAACGGAAATCGTGCCGCGAATCAGACAACTCTGGAACTCAATCCCCACTCAGCTTAGCCGAGAAAACCGTAAATTCATTTTCGGACTCATCAAGGAAGGGGCTCGCGCTCGCGAATATGAAGTAGCGCTTCAATGGCTCATTGACGCCGGATTAATATATAAGGTGTCAAACGTTACTGCTCCAAGAATTCCCCTCAAAGCATATGAAGACCCTAAAGCATTTAAAATCTATGCCCTTGACTTGGGATTACTCGGGGCCATGACTGAGCTCGACGAAAAAACAATCATTGACGGCAACAGGATTTTCGTTGAATTTAAAGGCGCGCTAACCGAACAATATGTGCTGCAGGAATTAATCCTCCATCATGCCCCTTATTATTTTTCAAAAAGCAATTCAAAACTGGAAATTGACTTCTTAATTCAAATGAATGGTGAGATTGTTCCCCTGGAGGTTAAAGCGGAAGAGAACTTGAAAGCCAAGAGTTTGAGCCAATTTGTGGCCGACAATCATTCTCCCGAGGCTTACAGGCTGTCAATGTCTTCCTACCGCCGGGAATCTTGGATGACGAATATCCCGCTTTATGCGGCTGAAACAATTTGATTCTACCCTTGGTTTCGAAAAAAATGATTAACTTTGCGATGTTATGACTACGTTTATCATTTCTCTCGTATTGCTTATTGTCGGCTATGCCGTCTACGGTCTGATTGTTGAAAAAATCTTCGGGGTCGACCCCAAGCGGCTGACTCCCGCCATGGAGCGCCCGGACGGAGTGGACTTCGTGCCGATGCCCGTTTGGAAAGTGTTCATGATTCAGTTTCTGAACATTGCCGGCGTGGGGCCGATTTTTGGCGCAATCATGGGCATCATGTTCGGCCCCGCGGCCTTTCTCTGGATAGTCTTCGGGACGATTTTTGCCGGCGCCGTCCATGACTTTACCGCCGCCATGATTTCGCTGCGCCAGGGCGGAGTGTCGCTCCCCGAATCCGTCGGCAATGAATTGGGCTCGGGCATGCGCCATGTCATGCGCGTCTTTTCCGTAATCCTGCTGATTTTAGTGGGCGCCGTCTTCGTGTTGACCCCGTCCGGACTCCTTGCATCGATGACTCCGGCGAAGCTCGACGTGACCTTCTGGACCATAGCAATTTTCCTCTATTATCTGCTGGCCACGATGCTCCCTATTGATAAACTCATCGGCAAACTCTATCCCGTCTTTGGCGGCGCGCTCCTTTTCATGGCGCTGGCGCTCATGGGGGTGATGATTTTTGGCGATGTGCAGATTCCCGACGGCATGGCCCGGGGACTCCATAACCGCCACCCGCAGGCGGCCTCTCACGCCATCTTCCCGATGCTTTTCATCTCGATTGCCTGCGGAGCAATCTCGGGCTTTCATGCAACTCAGTCGCCGATGATGGCGCGATGTCTGACCAACGAGCGGCTGGCGCGCCCGGTGTTTTACGGCGCCATGGTGGCCGAAGGGATTGTCGCGCTCATATGGGCCGCGGCCGCTATTGCCTTCACCGGCGGCTATCCCCAATTGGCCGACTATATGGCTCAGGAGGGCCACACTCCAGGCACGCTGGTCCACGACGTCTCCATCGGTTGGCTCGGGGCCTTCGGCGGCCTCCTGGCCATCGTCGGGGTGATTGCCGCCCCAATCACTTCGGGCGACACCGCCCTCCGCTCCGTGCGCCTCATCATTGCCGACGCTTTCCGGATTGACCAGAAATCTTTTTGGAAGCGGCTGATGATTTGCGTGCCGCTCTTTGCCCTGACGTTTGCCATCATGATGGTTGATTTCCAGGTGCTTTGGCGTTATTTTGCGTGGAGCAATCAAACCCTGGCCATGATTACCCTCTGGGCCGTCACGGCATATCTGGCCCGCAAAGGCCGATGGTATTGGGTGTCGCTCGTCCCGGCGCTGTTCATGACTGTGGTCACCGTGAGCTATATCCTCCTGGCGCCTGAGGGACTGAGACTTGACCCGACGTTCTCGATTATCTGCGGATGCGTCGTGGCCGCCGTTTTGGCCGTGCTATTCTTTATTTTGCGCAAAAAGCCGGAAGTCAAAACGGACGGCGAGTGAATTTCCTAATCCCGGCGGCGGCCAAGAGCTCCATGTCAAGCCCTATCGAGCTCCCATAGGTGGGAAACGTCAGGCGCGGAAACGGAATCTGAGCCGAATGGATTATATAAGCCTCCGTGATGTTAGCCGCATCGGTCATTATCGCGGCCAGACGGTCAAGTTCGGGATTACCGAATTTCCGCCCGGCCATATCGACGGGAATCACATAAAGAGGATGCTCCTCCGTGATGTCAAGCTCGAAAAGCCCCCGCTCGGTTTCATAATGTGGCGTGTTCCCTTCATAGACGAACACTCCCGGCTGCCTTTCGCGAATCAGGAAACGCCCGGGCCGCCAATCGTAGACGTAGAGATAGCGATTGTCGCGGCCCACGAGATTATTCACATTATCTGAAAGCTCCGGCGCCGAATTGCGGAAAATCACCGAATGGGGGCTCTGAGGGTCATAGACCGCCGTCAGGGCCCCACGAAATTCCTTATATCGCGCATCGTCGGGCGCAAGTTGCTCCCAGGTCCGCCAATCAAGCCATTGAGGAAAGCGAAGCGACTCCTCGCCGAGCTCCACTCGCGTAATCTCGCCGCTCGCCTCGTCGCGCTCGGGGTCACAGCTCCCCGTGGCCATCTGCGCGCCGTCTAAAATCCGTTCGGGCGAAAGCGTATAGTTGAGATTCCCCCGAGGAGTCATCAGCATAAACGAGTCAGAATAACTTGCGTGCATCGACAGCCGAACCCGCAGTTCATACGAATCCAATTCCCACCCCACTCCGTTGCGCCGATAGCAAAACGCCGCCAGCAGATTGTCAGGAAACACCCAAAAGCGAGTCCGCCCCGCGTCGGCATCGTCAATCCATATTCCATGCATATAAAGCCCTTGAAGCCGCTCGCCTTCAAGGCGTTGCTCTTCAGAAACCACCAACGACCGACAGGCCCGCGCAATGTCCGTAACCACCCTCAGCATCATCAGCGGAGTGCAGTCCTCAAGGTCGTCTTCCCCGCGAAGATAACCCGCAAGCATCTCGCCCCACTGGTCAAAAGCCAGCGGCTTTTCCGTCGAGCCCAGGCGCGGAGTGTCTTCTTTGAGCAGACTTATCAGGTCGGCCAACTTTTTCAGTGCGTCAAGGGTCTCCTTATCCCGGAAATCGCGCCCGCGGGAATTATCCCCGCTCCACGGGCGAATGACGCCAAACGCAAACAGCACTATGAAGCAGATGATGACCATCGGCGCCTCTTCCTTCCCGTCGGGAAAAAACAGCTCAAGCAGACCTCCGTCGGCCTCCTTCGTCTTAAACCGAAACATCTCGTCGCTCGAAAGAGGACGCCCCGCCGTGGCCGCCAGGCGAAACAACATCCGGCAAAACTTCCGCCGCGAAACAATCTGCGTGCGGTCGCCCCAATCAAGCGTCAAATAAAGCCGCGACGCTATCAGATAATCATCAATGATATCATCAAGCGGACGATCCATCTCCTCATCGGCCCGGCGCGCAAGAATGCCATAATAAACCTCCATGTCGCGCGCCGAATCGCGCTTGCCCACGATGGTTTCAAACGATGCACCAAGAGCCCGACGATAATCAGCCTCCGTGCGAAACACAAACCGCGACTTATAAGCCACAGCAACAACCTCATATTTATTCCTCTGCTCCATAAAAAAAATCCTTTATTTATCGCCACAAATATAACAACAAACCCCCAATCCACCAAAAAAAAAACGAACTCAAATCCGCCGCCCTATGGAAAGGCGGATTCCGATCCGCCGCCACAGCAAAACCCAATCCCAAACAAAAGCGCCGCCACAGCAAATGACCGGGCCCCGTGGCGCCCCCGCCACGGTGGCGCGACAGCGCCACAATCCCTATGGAAAG
>JAAVCG010000041.1 GCA_014802435.1 Bacteroides sp.
AACTATGGAAAGGCGGATTCCAATCCGCCGCCATGTCTATGCAGGACAGTACTTGACCGGGCTCCGTGGCGCCCTCGCCACGGTGGAGCGCAAGCTCCACGACTTTCGCAATATTGTGTAGGTGGCGCTGACGCGCCATCGTGGCGGGGGCGCCACGAAAGCCCGGTCAGAGCGCTGTATTTTGACGTTGACGGCGGATCGGAATCCGCCTTTCCATAGGCTGAGCAACCCTTAAGTATAAGAGTTAAAGACATTGCAGAAGCCTGTCAAAACTATGGAAAGGCGGATTCCGATCCGCCGCCACCGTCTATGCGGGACAGTACATGACCGGGCTCCACGATTTTTGCCATATTGTGGTTGTGTCGGCGCCATCAGCCCGGTCAAAGAGGGGCCGCAATGCTGTGTCATGACGTTGGCGGCGGATTGGAATCCGCCTTTCCATATGAGCGTGTATATTGCAAAAAAATGGGCCGCGACTCGCGTCGTGGGCCCATCTCATAGGTGTTTTTTGGGGAATTGTATTTGCTTTGATTTTGTCTTGCTTTTGCTTTTCTTAGCGGTTGAATTTGAGGAGACGGTTTTTGATTTTGCCGTCGCCAAGGAGCAGGGCATCCTGGTTTCCGAGGAGGAATTGCTCCATAGAGCGCTTGTATTGAGCGCCGTTAGCGGTTTCGTCGAAGGGCATTTCGCCTTCCTGAGCGTCGAGGACTTCGTAGACCATCACAGAGCCGTTAACGTTAACGGGGCCGACGAGGTCGCCTTTCTTGGCGCCACGGATTCCGCCGAGTTGAGCGTAGCGTGCGTTGCCTACGTTGATGTTGCGCAGGGTATCGATTGAGGCGGCCTGGAGGGCAGATTGATAGTCAGCCAGAGAGGAGCCTTTGCCTTGAACATCGTTGATGATTTTGTCAGCGAGTTTCTGTTCGAGGGCCATGCGTTCGAGTTCCATGCGGAGCTGAGGATAAGAGGCGGGAGTGTAGTCACCGTTGTAGATGTCGACGAGAGCAGCCACGGTCATGTGGGTGTTCTTATTGTCGGTGAAGAGGCGGCTGACTTCGCCTTTCTTGGCGTCTTCCATAGCCCAGCCAACAATTGAGCGGGTGTCGCTGAGGTTGTTGATGCCGGTGCTGGAGTTGCCGACGAGAGCATCGTAAACGTAGAGGCCCTGCTGGGCGGCATTTTCCTGATTGAAGGCGTCAGCGCGAGAGGCAACAATCATGAAGTCGCGCATGCGGGTGTTGAGCGCGTTGATTGTTTCGCGAGAGGGCTCAATGTTGTAAGTGGCGAGCTGAACGTTGTAGATTTCCTTAGGCTCGTCGTATTTCACAACGGCAGTTGCAACGACGGCACCATTGTTCATGTGGAGGTTGATGTACTTGCCGTCAGCCTCGCGGAGGTCGCTAACAATCTGGTCGGGAATCTGAGTGAAATCAAATTTGGATTCCTGCACATCTAAAACACCGTTGATTTCAGCAACCTTTTCGGGGTTTTCGTTGATGCGGGCCAGGACGGAGTCAGGGTTCTGAGCGGGGTCAATGACGGCCTGCTTCACGGTGGCGCCGTTGGCCTTTGTTTCACGGTCAATGAGGCGGGCAATAACGATGCGGGGCTGAGATTCATTGAAGGCACCGCTGAGGACTACGCGGCTTTCGCCGATGTTACCTTCCTTGACAAAAGTAGAGAGGCTGCCGAGGCGGCGGTTGCGAATGGCTGTTTCGTCGCCGCTTACGCGGTCAATGACGAAGGAGCCGTCGCCCTGGAGGGCTTCAAGGCCTTCAGCATCGCTTTCAGCGAGGAGGGCCATAGCCTGCTGGACGGCATTTACGGCAGCCTGGCGGTCAGAGTTAGAGGGGGTGATGGCAAGGTCAACATAGCGGACATAGCGCATGGGCTCTGACTGCTTGAAGGCGGCCTTATGCTCCTCATAATATTTCTGAATTTCGGCATCAGTTACGGAGTCACGCTCGGTATAGATGTTTTTGCCGACGGCAGCGATGGTGTAAGAAGTGTTAGCTTCGTCAAAAGCGGCGCGGGCATCGAGCTTGTTGGCATTGATGGTGCCGGACAGGAGCGAATAGAACTTCTGGGCCTTGAGTCCGCTTTCAACCTGGTCTTCAAATTCCTTATAGGCGTTGCTGAGCTGAAGGGCCTGCTCGTCAGAGATGTTGTATGATGCCGGGTCATGGATAATTGAGAGGACATCAACGGGAGTGGCGCCAAACTGCTGCATGCAGTAGTTGACAAAGTAGGGCACAGCGTTGTCGCCAACGAGGGCTTCGTTAATTTCATTAGGGGTAACGACGATGCCGAGCTTGTCAAGTTCCTGGTTCATCAGGGTTTCGCTGATGAGATATTGCATGGCTTGCGATTCGGCATTTTCGTTTTGAGGGTTCTGTTCGCGGATTTCCTGAGCGCGTTTCTGATACTCCTCGATGTTAACTTTCTGGCCGTTAACGTTGACAACCGTTGAATTGTCCATGAAGATGCTCAGAGGGTTGTCAATAATAGTAATGATAAAGAGGAAAAGCGCAACGAAGATGATGCTCACGAGGAGCACCGATTTGCTGCGAATTTTTTCAAGTGTTGCCATTTATATTAGTAATATCTGTTGGTTTTTTGGATTAATTCAGGCGCAAAGATACGTATTTTTCAGTTAACTGCCAAATAATCGGTTATTTTTCTTCGCCGGCAAACTCCATAAGGAATGCCTTGATGAATGCGTCAATGTCGCCATCCATCACTCCGCCGACGTCGGCCGTCTGGTGATTGGTGCGGTGGTCCTTAACTCGGCGGTCATCGAAAACATAGCTTCGAATCTGTGAGCCCCATTCGATTTTCATCTTTGAGGCTTCAACCTTGGCCTGTTCTTCCATGCGGTGGCGTAACTCCTTGTCATAGAGAATGGAGCGCAGCTGACGCATGGCGTTTTCCTTGTTTTTAGGCTGGTCACGGGTCTCGGTGTTTTCAATGAGGATTTCCTCTTTTTCGCCGGTGTAGGGATCAGTGTATTGATAGCGGAGACGCACTCCGGATTCAACCTTGTTGACGTTCTGACCGCCGGCACCGCCGGAGCGGAAGGTATCCCAGCTCAGGAGCGCCGGTTCCACTTTCACTTCAATCGTATCGTCAACCAGGGGGGTCACGAAGACTGAGGCAAAGGAGGTCATGCGTTTGCCCTGGGCATTATAAGGGGAGACGCGCACCAGGCGGTGGACGCCGTTTTCACTCTTGAGATAGCCATAGGCATAGTCGCCTTCAATGTTGATGGTCACCGACTTGATTCCGGCTTCTTCGCCGTCGAGAAGGTTGGCAATGGAGGTTTTGTAGCCGTTACGTTCGGCCCAACGCAGATACATGCGCATGAGCATCGAAGCCCAGTCCTGAGCCTCAGTGCCTCCGGCGCCGGCATTGATTTTGAGCACGACGTCCATCTTGTCTTCCTCGCGGCGGAGCATATTACGGAGCTCCAGGGCCTCGATTTTGGTGATGGCGTCAGCATAGAGCGCGTCAACCTCTTCTTCCGTAACGAGTTCTTCCTTAACGAAATCAAAGGCAATCTGCAGCTCCTCGCAGGCTTTCTCTACATCCTCATAACCCTCAATCCAGGCCTTGAGATCCTTGATTTTCTTCATCTGAATCTGGGCCTCCTTGGGGTGCTCCCAGAAGTCAGGGACATGAGTGCGGAGTTCTTCTTCTTCTACTTGGATTTTCTTATTGTCGACGTCAAAGATACCTCCTCAGCGCCAACTTGCGCTCAAAGGTCTCTTTTAGCTGCTCTTGAGTAATCATACTTTCGAGTTAGTGGAGTAAAAGGGGAGAATTTGACTTATTTAGAGGGCTTCCTGAGTTTCAGCAGCGGGAGCTTCAACGGCTTGAACCTCAATGTTTTCAACTTCTTCAGCGGCAGCTGCGGCGGGAGCTTCAGCGGCAGCTGCGGCGGGAGCTTCAGCGGCGGGAGCTTCAGTAGCGGCGGGAGCGGCCGATGCGGGGAGCTGGCTGCGGATGCCGGAGTCTTTGGTCAGCGAGGGAGCGCAGAACACACTGAGGATTGACAGCAGAGCTACGGCGCCGGCCAGATACCAGGTGGCCTTTTCAACGACGTCGTTAGTGCGGCGAACGCCGAGAATGGAGTTGCTGCTTGCAAAGGTAGAGCCGAGGCCGCCGCCCTTTGATTTTTGGATGAGTACGATGCCAATCAGAAGGATTGCGGCAATCAGGGTCAGGATAATTACAATGGTGTAAAGCATCTTGGTTTATGTTATTATTTGTTATTATTAGTGCGGTTAGTGCGCTCCTCTTCAAGCCGAATGAGCGTTGAAAGGAAGCGCAATTGATCTGCAAAGTAACGACTTTTTTCTGGAAAATTCAAATTTAAATTGCTAATTATTTCAAAAGCCTTCTTAAAATTGCCTCTGCGGATATAGATTTTTGCCAGACTTTCGCTCAACAGAGAGTCATCAGTCGAGGCGGGTTTCTTGATGGGCGCGGGCTCCTCTTCCGGCTCGGGCCCGGGAGTTTCCGGTTCAGCGGGATGAAAATGCGCGCCGCCCTCTTTACTCTTGAGTATGAACGAGTTAATCAAGTCGTCCTGACTTCCTTCCGGGGCCTCGCCGGCCTGCGGAAGACTCTCTTCAACCTCGGCGGCAAGCTGCTGGGCATACTCAACGGCGGGGTTAAAAATCAGCTTTTCAAGGAGCTTGTCTTCCTCCGGATTATGAGTTCCGTAAGTATTTAAAAATTTTTCAATCGTATCAGCCGTTCCGGGGGTATTTTTCTCCGGACGAGGGTAAAAACAGGCCAAATCGATCTCCAAATCAGAGTCGGCCGCCATTGCCGTCTGCTCCAAATCGGGCGCTCCGAGAGCAAGAAAAGCGGTCAACCGGGCGCGCTCGTCAGAGTCAACCTCCGCGCCTCCGTTGCGAAGCCTCATCGCCGCGGGCATCAAGAAACAGGGGTAGGCGCCCCGAAGCTCCTCCACCCGTTCAGCCGAGGGAACAGCGCCGTCAATCCAGCTTTTGATTTCTTCCTGAGTCAGCTCCATAACGATTTACCAGTTTCCAAGAGTAGAGTTAAATATCAGTTCTACAAGCTCTTCCGATATTTGCTGACAGAGCTCGTCCTGCACATCGGTGAGCATCAGCGAGGCGTCAAAGTCCCTGTAGGCCGAGAAGGTCTGGTCAACGTCGTTGGCCTCGTTTTTATTGTCGGTGTATTTTACGCGGACGGAGATTGTCAGTCGGGTTTGAGTTGCATAGGCATCGGTTCCGACGGCCTGAGGCGAGAGCGCATAGTTAGTTATTTCGCCCTCAATCTGGAGGTCGGAATTAGTGCCGTCAACGGCTGTCTGCAAGCGGGTGTTTCGCTGAATATAGTCCAACAGAGCATTCTCAAAAGTCTGCTGCAGAGGCGCATAGACCAGCGCCGCACGGATAGGAAAATTGCCCACTGAGATGGTCCGATAGATATTATAATCCAGCGCCGAGCCATTGAGCTTATAGCTGACCCGACAGCCTCCTAACGGAAGCATCAGCAAGAGTAGGCAAAGAATCAGATGTTTACTCCAGTCCATAATCTTTAATCTTGCGATAAAGGGTTCGTTCACTGATATTAAGCTCGGCGGCGGCCTGCTTGCGGCGTCCGCCGTTACGCTCCAGGGCCTCGCGAATCATCTCCTTTTCATTCTCTTCAAGCGAGAGATTGCCGCCGCCCGGGGCGACGGGGCGTGAGGGCTCGTCAGCCTCCGTGAAGTGAGTAAACTCAGGCAGACAGGGCGCCTGACTAACCGCGGGCTCAGCCGATACGGCGCCCTCGATTTGGGCCCGCAGACGGTCCACTTCACTGCGAAGCGAGAAAATCATATTAAAAAGGGCATCCCGCTCGCGCGCGTAAACATTATTAGAATGGTCAGCAGCACCGCCGGCCGACATGACCGCCGGTGCATAATTCATCTGCGGGAGATATTCGGCCAGGGTGTCGCGGCTAACCGTTTCGCCCCCCTCGAAGAGCGAAAGCTGCTCAACGACGTTTTTCAGCTGCCTGACATTGCCCGGCCAGCGATAAGTCTGCATCAAAATCCGTGCGGCGCCATCGAGGGTCAACTCCGGAGTTTGATATTTCTCAGAAAAGGCCGAGGCAAAGGCTCGGGCAAGGAGCATGATGTCATCGCCGCGCTCGCGCAGGGGCGGCACATTGATTTGCACGGTGCTGAGCCTGTAATAGAGGTCTTCACGGAATCGGCCCTCGGCAACGGCCTGCGCCATGTCAACGTTAGTTGCGGCCACAACGCGGATATTCGTTTTCTGAACCTGGCTGGAGCCAACCTTGATAAACTCGCCGGTTTCAAGCACTCGGAGCAGTCGGGCCTGGGTTGTCAGCGGCAGTTCGCCAACTTCATCAAGAAAGATGGTTCCGCCATCGGCCTCCTCAAAATAGCCCTTGCGGGAGCCGACGGCCCCGGTGAACGCCCCTTTTTCATGGCCAAAGAGCTCTGAATCAATGGTTCCCTCGGGAATCGCCCCGCAGTTAACGGCAATGTAACGCGCATGTTTTCGGGCCCCGGCATTATGGATGATTTTCGGAAAAAACTCCTTGCCGGTGCCGCTCTCGCCTATAATCAGGACGGAAAGGTCAATCGGGGCCACACGCAGTGCGCGACCTATGGCTTCGAGCAGCGCCGGACTCTGGCCGACGATGCCAAACCGCTGTTTTGCGGCCTGAATATCCTCTGAAGTGACTGTTTTCATAAATAATTGTGCAAATTTACGAAAAAATTTCGTAATTTTGTGGCATTATGCAAAAAACCAACGCCGCGCGCCTTCTTGATCGCGCAAAAATCAGTTATGAACTCATCCCCTATGAGTTTGACCCGGAGGATTTGGCCGCCCAACACGTGGCCGATTCCCTCGGCGAAGATATCAACCGGGTGTTTAAGACCTTGGTGCTCCATGGCGCCGAGCCCCGCGACTATTTTGTCTGCATCGTTCCGGGCAACACGGAGATTGACCTCAAAAAAGCCGCCAAAGTCCACTCTACGAAGAAGGCTGACCTGATTCCGATGAAGGAACTGCTGCCGCTGACGGGATATATTCGCGGCGGATGCACCGCCATCGGCATGAAGAAGCCATTCCCGGTCTATATCCATCAGTCTGCCCTCGACTTTGACTCCATCTACGTCAGCGCCGGACAGCGCGGCCTCCAACTGCGCCTGGCTCCCGCCGACCTTATTTCCTATGTAAACGCAACAGTTGCTGACCTCACTCAAACTCCCTGACAATGAACACCTTTGGACAAACCATCACACTGACCACCTTCGGCGAGAGCCATGGCGCGGCCATCGGCGGCGTCATTGACGGATTCCCCGCCCGCTTCCCGCTTGACCTTGACGCCGTTCAGGCGGCCCTTGACCGCCGTCGCCCCGGCCAAAGCGCACTGACCACCGCCCGCCGCGAGGCCGACCGCGTTGAATTCCTCTCCGGAATTATGGACGGCCTGACCCTGGGAACCCCCATCGGATTCATCATCCGCAACTCTGACCAGCACTCAAACGACTATGAAGAGATGCGCCACACATTCCGCCCCTCCCACGCTGATTTCACCTATCAGGCCCGCTACGGAATCCGCGACCATCGCGGCGGCGGACGCGCCTCGGCCCGCGAGACGGCCGCAAGGGTTGTTGGCGGCGCAATGTGTCAGCAACTACTTACCTCTCAGGGTATTTCCATCATGTCTTACACCCGCCAAGTGGGCGATATCTGCATGAACCCAAACTCTGAAATCACCCCTGAAGCCATCGAGGCCAACCCCGTCAGATGCCCTGACCCCGAAGCCGCCTCACGCATGGCCGAGCTGATTGCCCGCGTAAAAAAGGAAGGCGACACCATCGGCGGCATCATTGAATGTCAAATCACCGGGATGCCCGCCGGAGTCGGCTCGCCTCATTTCCATCGACTTAACTCCATGCTCGCCAACGCAATGATGACCATCCCCGCAGCCAAAGCCATTGAATTTGGAATGGGATTTGAAGGATGCCTGCGGCGCGGCTCGGAGATGATTGACGAATTCACTCCCGGCCCTGACGGACAGCCAACTTGCCGGACCAATCACTCCGGCGGAATCCAAGGCGGAATCTCCAACGGCATGCCCATAATTTTCCGCGTAGGCTTCAAACCGGTAGCCACACTCCTCCGCCCGGTCCATACGGTCACCGACACCGGCGACGCCACCATCCTCCAAGCCCGCGGCCGCCACGACCCCTGCGTCCTCCCCCGCGCCGTCCCCATCGTCGACGCCATGGCCGCCCTAACCCTCGCCCAGCTCCTCAGACCATAGCCCTATAGCCTTCCCCCGATTTTTTAAGACCAGAGCCCCATAGCAACTATAGCATTGCGGACCCGGATTTAATTTTTTTAGGAGGAGGGACGCGTCCCTCCTCCTAAAAAAATAATGGGCGTCAAAAAACTATAGTGCTATAGTTGCTCTGGTCTTTAAAAAAATGGGGCCGCTATGGTGCTATGGTCTAAAAAACGGGAGGACTATGGGGATTTTGTTGTTTCAGGGATTTTGGTTAACTTTGTGGGGTACAAATACTGTGTTATTATGAATGAATTAATTAAACAATTACAATCGTGTCCGGCGAGTGCTGATGATATTAGTAATTATTTCAGCGAGACGGCCAAGTTACTGATGAATGGCTATGTCATATCAAAGCGGGGTGTTGAATATGAAATCATCGACATCGAGTTTTACTTGTTTACTCCTGAGCATCAGGATGTAATCACTTATCCACGAAATTGCAAGGCCGGGGAATGGTTCTTTCATCAAAGTGGAGTGGACCTCACTTTCGCTTCTACTGAGAAGCAGTTTGGCGGCATACTGATTCGCGGACTGAGAGAAATAAGCGAAAAACCCGATCCCGAGAAAACAACTGTTGGACCACTAAAGTGTGTTTACCTTTTGTGGGATAAATTCAGCGCATTTGAGGTGATTGATGCGGAAATTCCCATTATTACGAAGGCAAGCAAAGACTTACCCCAAAATAAAATAAAGCCTCTTCTTCGCAAGATTCCGGTTAAGAAGGACAAGCAAACAGAGAAAATCAACTATTGGAAGCAACGGATTGAAAAGAAGTTTGAAGGCGTAAAGATAGATAAAGACCTAAAGGAACTCTCTGACCTCATATTTACCTCCGAATACCGTTTCGTTAAAGAACCATAACCCCATTGCGGCCCCCGGTTTTTAGACCATTGCTCCATTGCATTCCCAGGTTTTTTAGACCAGAGCAACTATAGCACTATAGTTTATTGAGTACCCAATAATGTTTTTTAAGAAGGAGGGGCACGCTCCTCCTTCTTAAAAAAATCAAATCAGGGCCCGCAATGCTATAGTGCTATAGTTGCTCTGGTCTTAAAAAAAAATGGGACCGCTATGGGGCTCTGGTCTTAAAAAATCGGGGACCGCTATGGGGCTCTGGTCTAAAAATCGGGGGAGGGATTTTGTGGTTTGTATTTATTTTTGTACCTTTGCAAGGTAATATATGCGCATTTTACTTATGAAAAGACAAATCCTGTTGGGGCTCATCGCCCTGATTGCTTCGGTTGGTATGGCCAAACCGAAGCCTAATACTAACCTTTATGATAAGGTTCCTCATGCGGGCTATGTCGGTAACATAGCCTTGGAAGTAGCTTCTCCGGGAGCTTATCCGGGGAGTGCCGGCGGGTTCACCACAACCCACGGAATGATGGTGACGCCCAAAATCCTTGCCGGAATCGGCACCGGTTATATCCATTCGTTTAATAGCGGCAAGGGAGTGATTCCCATTTTTGCCGAGGGTAAGTTCTTCTTTCCCAGCGAACATATGCGCCGAATTTATCCCCACATCGGGGTGCGCCTGGGCGGACAAGTAGGCACTCAGGGCGGCGCCGGACTTTACTCTCAGGTTGCGTGTGGCATCCGCATTCCGTTCTCTGACCGCCTGGCGATGAACGTTGAAATCGGCCCTCAATTTGCCGGAAAATATGAGCGCGAGGGCGGAAGTAACACCACAGTGACCTATAACAAGCCCTTTAAGGCCAAGGGCGAGCATTTCAGCTTCTTTGGCCGCGTTTCATTTGAGTTCTAATCCACCATCTCCCTTACCAATCAATTTATCCCATTCCATGAAATTCCGCTTCACCCTTGCGGCACTGCTATTGCCCGCCCTTGCCGGAGCAATCTCTCCCGAGCCCCAAAAGATGCATACCACCGATGGCTCAGCCTTTTGCGCCCGGAAAGCTGTCTATAAATTGACGGGAGCCGACGAGGCTGACCCCGATGCCGTCAATGCCTTGCGCGCCAACTTGAAGACCGACGGAACCCCTACGGTTGAAATCATCATTGGCGAACGAGGCGATGACGCCGTTAAGAACGTTGCCGAGAAAATTCCCGAAGTGGCCGAGGGTTATTACCTCAACATCGTGTCGCCCAACAGGGTGATAATTGCGGGCGCTGATGAAGTCGGTACTTTCTATGGAGTGCAGACCTTCCTCCAGCTTGCTGCCGGCGATGCTCATTGCGTCGCCGCCCTGGAAATCATTGACTCGCCGGCAATGCCCAAGCGCGGCGTAATCGAGGGCTTCTATGGCAATCCCTGGAGCCACACTGACCGCCTGAGCCAGTTTGACTTCTATGGCCGAAACAAGATGAACTACTATATCTACGGCCCCAAGGATGACCCCTATCATCATTCAAGATGGTATGAGCCTTATCCCGCCGATAAGGCCCGCGAAATGAAGGAACTGGTCAGCGCCGCTCATAAAAATAAGGTGAAATTCGTTTGGGCCATGCACCCCTCTAACTCTATTGAAACCCCGGAGGACCGCGCCAAGGCCCTCGATAAGTTCAGCCGGATGTATGACCTGGGAGTGAGGGACTTTGCCATATTCTTTGACGATATTTCAGCCAAGAGCGTTGACTCTCAGATTGATTACCTCAACTTCCTCGACCGCGAATTTGTCAAGAAACATTCCGACGTCGGCAACCTCATCGTTTGCCCGACAATGTATAACAAGGCATGGAGCGGCGGCGACTATCTCCAGAAGATGGGCACCGGCCTGAATCCCGACATTGAAATCATGTGGACCGGGAATTCCGTCTGCGACATGATTAATACCGAAGATTGCCAATGGTTTACGGACCAGACCACGCGTCTGCCCTTCATCTGGCTCAACTATCCGGTTAACGATTATGGCCAACACAACCTGCTGATGGGTCCCGTTACGGGCAATGACCGCGAAATCGCCCCGATGGTTGCGGCCTTCTGCTCTAACCCGATGCAGTATGCCGAGGCCTCAAAAGTGGCCCTCTATCAGCTTGCCGACTTTGCCTGGAACCCTGAGGCCTATGATGCTGACCGCTCCTGGCTCAACGCGACTGCCGCCCTTGAGCCCGGGAATCTTGACGCCTTCCGCACATTCTGCCTTAACAACGTCGATGTCGCCCCGAGCGTCCATGGGCTCCGATTCTATGGCGAAACCCCTGATTTTGCCGAACTTATGGCCGCAAACCCTGAAATCACGCCCGCAGCCGTCATTCAATTCCTCCCCTGGTTTGAGGCCCGCCGCAATGCCGCCAATGAGCTCCTGGCCGCGGCCGATGCCGGCGACCCGCTCCTGAGCGAGGTGCGCGAATGGATTGTAGCCCTCCAGGTGCAGTCCCTCCAGGGAATTGAACTCGCACGCATGGCCGAGGCCCTCCTCGCTGAAAATCCCAACGGATTCATCAACTCTTACAAGGAGTTTGCCGCACTGACCGACGAGGCCGAAAACATCGTTTCCCGCGGATTTGACGGCTCAATCCAGAGCGTCCGCGTCCAAACCGGCACCCTCCACGTAAAACCCTGGATTAAAACCGCTTCACGCCAGCTGGCCGACATCTTCAAGGCCTCCGGCGCGCAATATCCCGCCGACCTCTTCCCGCAGCAAACGCTCGAAAACGGAACATACTATATCAAACATAACGGCCGCTGGCTCGGCAACCCCGATGCCGGAGCCAAGGGAGGAGCTCCCATATTCCAGGATGCTATTGACGACATCAACCCCAACCGTCAGGAATGGCACATCCGCCTTGACCCCGTCACGGAGCGCTACTCCATCGTTAACAGCAAGGATGAACGCTACCTCAACGAAGTGTTCAAATTCGGCGTAAACCCCTATAACCGAGACTGGAACACCTACATTATCCGCAAGCAGGACGGCAAATTCTCAATTCAGAATGCCGGAAATGGCGGCCAGAAATTCTGGGGAGTCGACGGAGACCAGATCTCAGGCGCCCAGAACTCTGAAAATCACTTCATCTTTGAAATTATTCCCGTAACCGATTAATACCACATATGAAAAAAATCATTGCTCTCGCTGCCGTGGCTCTCTCTCTTTCAGCCTCCGCAGCCCCCATCTCCCCCACTCCCAAGGTGCAAACCTCAGGAACCGCCACGGCCTTCACCACCGCCGACGCCACTTTCCGTCTCTCCGCCGGCTCTGACGCCGACTCTGACGCCCTGCGCCTGCTCTCTGAAAAGCTCCCCATCTCGGCCGACGGCGCCATTGAAATAGTCATCGGCGGCAAGGAAAGCTCCATCAGCGATAAAATCCCCGCTGAGGCCGACGGTTACTATCTCAGCGTCAGCAATAACAACGTGACCATTGGCGGCGCCGACGGCCCCGGTCAGTTCTATGGCGTGCAATCATTCCTGCAACTCTTTGATGCCCCGAGCGTTACGGAAACCGAAGTTATCGACACTCCGGAAATTCCCATCCGCGGCATCATTGAAGGCTTCTATGGCAATCCCTGGAGCCACGATGAGCGCATCGCCATGTTTGAATTCATGGGACGCCACAAAATGAACGAATATACTTACGGCCCTAAAAATGACCCCTACCATCGCGGCCAGTGGGCAACTCCCTATCCCGCTGCCGAGGGCAAACTCATCTCCGAGCTCGCCGAGGCCGCTCACCGCAATAAGGTGAAGTTCGTCTGGGCCATGCACCCCGGAAACTCCATTGCCGAAAGCAATTATGCCGCAGCAGTGAGCAAGTTCGAGTCAATGTATGAATTAGGAGTGCGCAATTTCAGCCTCTTCTTTGACGATATCTCAGGCGAGAACGTTGCCCAGCAGGTGGCCTATCTCAAACACCTCACTGACAACTTCGTCAAGAAGCACTCTGACGTCAGCGCCCTCAGCGTCTGCCCGACGGCTTATAACACGGCCTTCGGCGGCGCCGGACTCTATAATTACATGAGCACCATGGCTCAACTTGACTCTGACGTCAAAATCATGTGGACCGGACGCTCCGTAGTGGACATGCTCGAGGTGGGTAACCTCCAGAGCTTCACTGAAATGGCCGGACGCAAACCCTACATCTGGCTCAACTATCCCGTAAATGACTATGGCGGCGGCTCTATCCTGATGGGCTCCGTGACCGGACTTGACCCTGCCATCAAGAACCATGTCAGCGCCTTCTGCTCCAACCCTATGGAATATGCCGAGGCCTCAAAAGTGGCCCTCTTCAGCCTCGCTGACTTCGCCTGGAATCCTGATGCCTTCAATCCCTCCGAGGCCTGGGAACAATCCATTGAGGAACTGATGCCTGACGCCGCTGAGGCCTTCCGCACTTTCTGTCTCAGCCACGTTGACTATTACAGCAGCTCTCACGGCTACCGCCGCGCCGACGAAACGCCCGAATTCCAGGCCCTCAATACCGAATGTGGAGACCTCTCAGCTGAAAATGCCGCAAAATATCGCGAATATTTCCAGAAGCAACTCTCTGCCGCCCAGACCCTTGAGGCGCTCAACTCAACGATGACCGCCGAACTCTCGGCCTGGATTCTCAACTTCCGCCTGCAGGCCGAACGTGGCCTCGCCCTCACTAACATTGCCGAAATCCTCGTCTCTGACTCCCCCGCCGACTTCATCGACGAATATAAGAAATATGAGGAAGCAACGGCTCAGGCCGCAGCCATCGTTGACCGCGACTTCAGCGGCACCATCAAGCGCTTCTATCCCCGCTCGGCCACTCGCTATGTCGAACCGTTCCTGACTGAAACCCTTGGCAATCAGGTCAACGCCTTCAAGGACCTCAACGTTGACTATCCCGCCGACCTCTTCCCGCAGCAGCTCCTCGCCGACGGCGAATACTACATCAAGTATAACAATAAATTCCTCTGTAACGGAACCGGCGCAGCCAATAACTCGCCCTCAAACCCCTCATGGCGCACACAGGAAGATGACATCAACCCCAACCGCCAGATCTGGAAGGTGCGCATCGACGTCAACACCGGCCGATACTCAATCATCAGCCTCCATGATGGCCGCTACATCAACGAGATAGGTAACTTTGGCGTCAACCCCTACTCTGCCGACTGGAACACCTACACCATCACCCGCCTCAACGGTAAATACGCCTTGCAATGCGGCGGAAACGCCGGAACCAAGTTCCTTGAAGCCAACTCTTCAAGAATCAACCGCGGCGACCGCGCCGATTATAACGTCAAGAACTTCATCTTCGAGTTCATCCCCGTCAATGACGAACCCGAACCCACAACCGAGGTTACTCTTCCTGCCACCGTCATGATTCTCAATGACTCCGGCAAAGCCCTGACCAAGGTTGGCTCGCAGGCCAAGTTCACCGAACTCTCCGGCGAACCCAAAAAGACCCAGCAATTCACCATTGAGGCGGACAAGACCTCTAACCGATTCGCAATCAGCTGCGTAAGCCTCGGCGCTCCCCTCGATGAAAAGGCCACTTTCCGCACCAAGGCCGACTTCTCAGCCGACTGGCATACCTACATCATCCTTGAACACAACGGCAAACACTCAATCCAAAACTGCGTGCACGTTAACAATAACAACAACACCAACTATTGGATTGCAACTTCTGATGACCTCCTCTCCACTTCTGACTCCATCGATCCCTTTGCCGCTTATCAGTTCACTCTCCGCCCGGTTGAGGAATCATCAATCTCTGAAATCGAATCATCAGCCAATTCTCAAACCATCTATGACCTCCAGGGCCGCCGCGTCGTAAACCCGACCAAGGGCCTCTACATCATCAACGGAAAAGTCACCCGTAAATGAAACGTTACAACCTCATCAACAACATTTTAGGCTGGGTATGTTTTGCCATTGCGGCAACAACATACCTGCTGACAATCGAGCCGACAGCCTCGTTCTGGGACTGTCCGGAGTTCATCTCTCAGGGCTATAAACTTGAAGTGGGCCACCCCCCGGGCAACCCTATCTTCATGCTGACCGCCCGATTCTTCATCAACTTCGTCGGCTCCGAACCCGGCAGCGTCGCCATGGCCGTCAACTCCATGAACGCGCTACTCAGCGCCGCAACTATCATGCTCCTCTTCTGGACCGTCACTTATCTGACCCGCCGACTTATCAGCCGGCGCGATGAAGTCCTCTCCGAGGCCAAGACGGTTATCTGCATGGGGGCCGGACTCGTCGGCGCCCTGGCCTATGCCTGGAGCGATACCTTCTGGTATTCAGCCGTTGAAGGTGAGGTTTATGCGTTCTCTTCTTTCTGCACGGCTATCGTCTTCTGGCTCATCCTTAAATGGGACGCCCGGGCCGACTTGCCTCACTCTGACCGCTATCTGATTCTGATTGCCTACATTATCGGAGTCAGCATCGCCGTCCATCTGCTTAATCTGCTCTGTATCCCCGCAATTGTCCTGGTGTTCTATTATCGCAAATGGAACCATACCTCAACCAAGGGGTCCATCGCGGCTCTGCTCGTCAGCTTCGTAATCGTCGCGCTGATTCTCTTCGGCCTTGTTCCCGGATTCGTTGAAGTGGCCCAGTATGTTGAGCTCTTCTTTGTCAACACCCTCGGCCTCGGCTATAATTCAGGCGTGATTTTCTATACCTTCGCCGCCCTCGCTATCTTCATCTGGACCATCTATGAGCTCTATCATCAGCGCTCTGCCGCCCGAATCAAGGCCTCATTTGCCCTGAGCGTACTCGTCAGCGGCATTCCCTTCATCGGCTCCTCGCTCCTGATTCCCGTCATCGTCATGGCGGCGCTCCTCTGCTGGCTCGCTTGGGTTAAGAAGCTCCCTATCCGCGCACTCAATCTCGTGGCCCTCAGCATCTTCGTAATCTTCATCGGTTATTCCAGCTATGCTCTGCTGCTGATTCGCTCCTCTGCGGAAACGCCCATTAACCAGAACGCCCCTGACAACGTCTTCTCCCTCGCCTCTTATCTCAACCGCGAGCAATATGGCGAGACCCCTCTGCTCTATGGCACTACGTTCACCTCTGAGGTTCAGCGTGATGCCGCCGGAAATGCAATCTCATCTGAAGAAACCGGCTATGCAAAGACCGTCAAATCCTCCCCCGACGAGAAGGACCGCTACGTCCCCATCGTGACCAAGACGGACTATACCTACATCCCCGAACAGAACATGTTGTTCCCCCGAATCTATTCCGCCCAGTTTGCGTCGCAATACATGAACTGGATTGGAATGTCGCCCGCCGATATGGAGACGGTCATGGCCACGGCTACGGCTGATTCTCCCGTAAAATCCATGAAGCGCCGACCCACTTTTGCCCAAAACCTCGCTTATTTCTTCAATTATCAGCTTAACCACATGTATCTCCGTTACTTCATGTGGAACTTTGCCGGACGCCAGAATGACCTCCAGGGCAATGGAGAAATCAACCGCGGAAACTGGATTAGCGGAATACCCTTCATTGACTCTCCCCGCCTGGGCGACCAGAGCCTCCTCCCCGCCGAATATGGCGCCGGTAACAAGGGACATAACGTCTACTTCATGCTCCCGCTCATCCTCGGCATCATCGGCCTGCTCTGGCAGTCGCTAAAGGGCGAAAAGGGAATCCGCCAGTTCTGGGTAATCTTCTTCCTGTTCTTCATGACGGGAGTGGCCATTGTGCTCTATCTCAACCAGACTCCAAATCAGCCCCGCGAACGTGACTATGCCTTTGCCGGCTCATTCTATGCGTTTGCAATCTGGATTGGACTCGGAGTGGCCGCTATTGCTGACGGCATAAACTCCCTGCTCAAAGAGAAACAGCCGATGGTGGCCGCCATCGTCGCCTCCATTCTGGGCCTCTGCGTCCCCCTGCAGATGGTCTCCCAGACATGGGACGACCATGACCGCTCAGGCCGATTCACCGCCCGAGATTTCGGCATGAATTATCTCTCATCGCTTGAGCCGAACGCCATCATCTTCACTAACGGCGATAACGACACCTTCCCCCTCTGGTATGCCCAGGAAGTGGAAGGATTCCGCACCGACGTCCGTGTGGTCAACCTCTCTTATCTGACCACTGACTGGTATGCCGCCCAGCAGAAACTCCCCGCCTACGACGCTCTCCCCGTCAATATGCTCGCCACTAATCAGGACCTCGGCCTCAACCGACGCCAAAGCGGATTCATAGACACTGACGGGCGATACCTCGGCGAGATTCCCTTTGAAGGTCCCGTGCTTGACTTCCTCAAGGAATATTATGGCCCCGGACCGGACTCATATGGCGTTTCTTACCCAATCATCAGCGCCAAGACCCTGATTATTCCCGGCGATTCCCTCAAGGGTGAAGACGACATAGTCTTTGACCTGCAGGATATCCTCGAAAAGAAGAATCATCAGTCAATAATGACCCAGAGCGACGCCCTGACATTAGACATTCTCGCCACTTCCGCCGCCCGCGGATGGGACCGTCCCGTCTACATTGCCAATACCGTGGCCGATGATTATTACCTCGGACTCCACCCCTGGATGTATAACACCGGCATGGCGCGCAAGATTGAGCCCCACTATAGCTCCGCTGCCTATAAGGCGCTCAATGATTCAGCCTATGAGAACGTCATGAACCGATTCCGCTGGGGCGGACTTGACGCCGAAGGAGGCCAGGACGTCTATCTTGACGAAACCGTCCAGCGAATGGTTGCCTCTACACGCTATTCGCTCATGGAAATTGTCCGCTCGCTCTATCTTGAAGGCAAAGACCAAAAGGCCCTCGATGTGCTCAACCTGATGACCGAGAAACTCCCCTCCCGCATTACCCCCTATGGAGTGCAGGAAGGCGACGCTATCGCCACCATGTATGTTGAGCTCGGTCGACAGCTCCAAAACCCGGAAGCCGTTGAAAAAGGCCTTGAAATCTATCGGCAGGAAATCATCCGCCTGGCGCCTTATCTCCCATGGCTCGCCTCGCTGACTCCCGCCCAGTTTGCCTCAGTAGGCCTCGCTGACCGCGCAGTCTACCATATAACCGACTCCGAGGGCGATTACTCTTATATCCTCTCCCTCCTGTCGCAATATCAGGAAGTTGCCGGAAAAGAAGCAACTGCCAAGCTCATTGAGGAGGTGATGCAAACCACCGGAGTGAATCTCTATCAATTCCTGGGATGAACCTCTTCAAGCGGCTGGTTGTCCAGCCCCCGATGCTCTATCGCCTCCTCTTTCCGGAGGCCATCTGGCGAATTCAGGTAGCCGGCCGGAAGGTCGCCTACCTGACTTTCGACGATGGCCCCGTTCCGGAAGCCACACCCCGGATTCTGGAGATTCTCGAGCATTACGGCGTCAAAGCCACCTTCTTCATGGTTGGCGACAACGCCCGGCGCTATCCGGAGCTTTATCGCCAAGTGGTCAACGCCGGCCACACCATAGGCAACCACACCATGCACCATATGCGCGGACGCAAAACCTCCTTCCGCCGATATATCCGTGACATCCTCGAGGCCCAGGAAGTCATCAACAGCGCCCTGTTCCGACCCCCTCACGGCCTGCTGAGCTTCCGACAGGGACATACGATTCAGAAACACCTGAACATGATTATGTATGACGTAGTCACCCGCGACTATGCCCGCCTTATCACCCCCGAGGAGGTCGTCAACAACGTCAAGCGCTTTGCCCGAAGCGGCTCCATAATCGTGTTCCACGACTCAGAAAAATCTGCCAAAACAACCATCGCCGCACTCCCCGACGCTATCGAATGGCTCCTGGAAAATGGATTTGAACTTAGAGCAATCACTACTCCGGCTTAACCTCCCTTACGCCATATGCCCCGTCAGCCCCGTTGAACCCGAGGCCGTCAATGCCTACAGGCAATGGATTTCAGAGGGAAAACAGGCCGGAATGCAGTATCTGGAAAAATATGACCCCGTCCGGGCCAATCCGGAGCTCCTCCTGCCCGGAGCAAAGTCCATGCTGATTGTTGCCTTCCCTTATCGGTTTGAGGCCGAAATTCAGCTCCCTATTGCCCTCTATGCCCGCGGCAAGGACTATCATGACGTCGTCCGCGATTATCTCAAGCCCGTTGCGGCCCTCATTCCCGGCGAATCCCGCATTTGCGTCGACTCAGCCCCCCTGCGTGAACGATACTGGGCCGCAAAAAGCGGACTCGGTCAAATCGGCCGTAACAACCAGCTTTTCGTCCCCGGATTCGGCTCCTTCTGCTTCATCGCAACCATTCTCACAACCGCCCTTCTCCCCTCTCACAGACCCTTTGACTTCCCCTCACCCGACCCCTGCGGCAACTGCCGCCGATGCATCGACGCATGCCCCGGAAAATGCATCCCGCCTGACGGCTCTGCAATCGACGCCCGAAAATGCATCAGCTACCTCACCATTGAACACCGCGGACCCCTCCCCGAAGGCCTCAAACTCCGCTCACTCTATGGCTGTGACGTCTGTCAAACCGTCTGCCCCCTCAACCGCCAAACCCTCCCCTCGCCAATCCCTGAATTTGCCCCCACCGACGCCATCAAAAACCTCACCCTCGACGCCATCGAAACCCTCACCCAAGAACAATTCTCCTCAATCTTCCGCGGCTCCCCAATAAAACGAACCAAACTCCCCGGCCTCCTCCGCAATGCTCAGCAATTAGTAATTAGAAGTTAGTAATTAGTAATTATTTTTATGGAAAAGGAAAATATAGTCAAACACAAAAGCTACGCCTTCGCTCGCAGGTGCGTAAGATTATATAAATATCTTTGTGAAGAAAAGAAAGAGTATATTTTATCAAAGCAACTGCTCAAATGCGGCACAAGCATTGGAGCAAATATAATTGAGGGGCAATTTGGACAAACCAGGGCTGACTTTGCCGCAAAATTATCCATTGCTCGAAAAGAAGCCGGTGAATCCGAGTTCTGGCTCAGACTACTAACTGACGAAGAATATATCTCAAAAAAACAAGGAGAAAGCATGCTCGCTGACTGCACTGAACTAATAAAACTCCTCCAATCAATCACCAAGACCCTATACAACAAATAATTAAAAAATTACTAACTACTAACTGCTAATTACTAATTAAAAAAATTACTAATTACTAACTACTAATTACTAATTAAACAAAGTGAATCTCCCATCAAGGTTTTGCCCCCCGGCAGCATACTATAGGCTCCTCGCCATCAATCCCGACGAACCCGTTACAATTTGCGGCGCCGAACGATTCGACAAACGTCTAAAATCGGCCCACAGAATGACCATTGCCGATACCCGCGGACCTCTCGACCTCACCGTCCCCATCGCCAAACCCTACGGTCACACATGGGCCTCTACCGTCGTCAGCCGCCATAACGACTGGTTCCAACTGATGTGGACCGCCATCGAAAGCGCCTATGGACGCACCCCCTATTTTGAATTCTATGCCGACGATTTCCGCCCGCTCCTCATCGGAGTAGACGACTTCGGCTCTGTCGCCGAGCTCAACTTCCGCTTTGACTGCGCAATTCGCCGCGCTCTCGGACTCTCTAATCCCGTCGCTCTATCCCTGACCGAATCTCACCCCATGCCCATCCCCGAATGGCAACCGCAACCCTACTGGCAAATCCGCCGCGACTCCCTCGGATTTATCCCCAATCTCTCAATCTTAGACCTCATTTTCAACCTCGGACCTGAAACTAACCTCCTATGGCGCTAAACTATATCTGGATTGCCTTCTTCCTCATCGCATTCGCCGTCTGCATCGGCGTCTCCATCTTCTCCGGCGACCTCTCCATCTGGTCATCGGTCATGAACGCCACATTCACCTCTGCCTCAACCGCATTTGAACTCTCCCTGGGGCTCACCGGAGTGCTCTCCCTCTGGCTCGGACTCATGAAAATCGGCGAACGCGCCGGAGTCATCAACTTCTTTGGCCGACTCGTCTCCCCCCTCTTCTCGCGCCTCTTTCCCGGAGTGCCTAAAAACCACCCCGCCATGGGCTCTATCTTCATGAACTTCTCCGCAAATATGCTCGGACTCGACAATGCCGCAACCCCCCTCGGACTCAAAGCAATGCAAGAACTCCAGGAACTCAACCGCGAAAAAGACACCGCCACTGACGCCATGATTATGTTCCTGGTACTCAACGCCTCAGGTCTCTGCCTTATCCCCATCAGCATCATCATGTATCGCGCCCAAGCCGGAGCCGCTAACCCTACCGACGTATTCCTCCCAATCCTGACCGCCACCTTCATCGCCACCTTCGTCGGAATCATCGCCCTCTGCATCAAGCAGCGCATCCGACTGACTGACCCCGTGCTCATTGCCTGGCTCGGCGGACTCGCCCTCCTCGTCGGCGCAATGGTCTGGTTCTTCTCCTCCCTCCCTCAGGAAGCCGTGCAGGTCTATAGCGGATTCATGGCCAACTGCCTCCTCTTCTCCGTCATCGTCGGATTCCTCATCGCCGCCATGCGCAAAAAAATCAACGTCTACGAAGCCTTCATCGACGGCGCCAAAGATGGCTTCCAGACCGCCGTAAAAATCATCCCTTACCTCGTCGCCATCCTCGTCGCCATCGGCGTCTTCCGCGCCTCCGGAGCAATGGATATCCTCACTCAAGCCATGCAATGGTTAGTCGGTCTCACCGGACTCGACACAGAATGGGTCGGAGCCCTCCCGACGGCCCTCATGAAACCCCTATCCGGCTCCGGCTCTCGCGGCATGATGGTCGACCTCATGTCAACCTACGGCCCCGACTCATTCGTCGCCCGATGCTCCGCCGCAATCCAAGGAAGCACCGACACAATGTTCTACGTCCTCGCCGTCTACTTCGGCTCCGTCGGCATCAAACGAACCCGCTACGCCGTCCCCTACGCCCTCCTCGCCGACCTAACCGGCTCCGCCGCCGGCATCCTCGCCGCCTACATCTTCTTCACCTAATCCCCCCAATGGAAAGGCGGATTCCGATCCGCCGCCAAGTCCATGCTACACCACACACCCTCACACTCGACGGACACGGCTGATCGGAATCAGCCTCTCCATAGGTCACAACTGCCATACAAAACCAATAGAGGAGAAAACCGTGGAGCTTGCGCTCCATCGTGGCGAGGGCGCCACGATGCCCGGTCATCTACTCTCCATAGGCTTTGTCAGCCCATTTGGAGGCCCGCGTAGCGGGTCATAAGAACGTAGGCACGTTCGTAAGAGCGTGTTAATAAACGGAAAAGAAGCATGATAAGCTCCGTAGGAGCGACATACATCTGTCGCCGCTACACTGGCTCGGCAATCGGTAACGTATACGCAATAACACCCCTGACGGACGCGCCTACGTTCTTACGACCCGCGACGCGGGCTTTCTACCCCCAATGGAAAGGCGGATTCCGATCCGCCGCCAAGTCCCCACTGCACCACACACCCTCACACACGACGGAAACGGCAGATCGGAATCCGCCTCTCCATAGTGTCTCTGACCGCGCCACAACTACCATATTTTACGCGACCATCAGACTATTTCCCAAACTTTGCGGTCGAATTTATTATCCAATTAAGACGTTTCACCGCATGAAAACCACCAATAAAACCCATCACGCCAGCAGCCAAGTTCGCTCTTCCTGCAGAAAGCGCGCATGAACACCCAAAAAAACTTATCGAACATCATCAACTTGCAATAATCGCCCTTAAGCAGATTAAGGTTTAGTCATGTTGCAAAGGTAAGGATTATTTTTCAGATAATGAGTTGTTTTTGGGGGAATATTTGGTGAGGGAGTGGGCGGGAATGGGGGAATATTTGATTCTGAGAGGGTGTTTTGCGGGGGATTTGGTTGAGGGACAGTGGGTTAGGCGAATTTTTGGTGAGAGCTTTTTAGTGTCAGAAAAATTTCGTAACTTTGGGGAGTTATTTGTCGCCTTTTTTGCTGAATGAGCAGGTAGAGACGGCGAATTAAGTTGTGCACTATAACTACATAAATAAATGACAATCAACTGGTTAACTAAAAACGTAGAATTTCCGGAGGCTATCATCAAGGATCTTGTCAGTCTCTGGTTGCCGCGTGTTGCCGAGGCTCATGGCAAGCAAATCGGCACATTGACCTACATTTTGACCGACGATGAGGGCATTCTTGAAGTCAACCGCGAATTTTTGCAGCATGACTATTACACGGACATCATCACGTTTGATTACAGCAAGCGCTCAATGGTGAGCGGCGACATTTACATCTCGCTCGACACCGTGGCCACCAATGCCGAACAGTTTGACCAGAACCCGCTGCGCGAGCTCCATCGCGTCCTTGCCCACGGCCTGCTTCATCTCTGCGGAATCAACGACAAGGGACCGGGTGAGCGCGAAATCATGGAGCAACATGAAGACGCTGCCCTGGAAATGCTCTCAGAAACAATAGCAAACTATGATATTTGACTTTGACGTAATAGTTGTCGGCGCGGGCCATGCCGGCTGTGAAGCCGCCCGCGCCTCGGCACTGACGGGCGCCAAGACGCTGTTGGTCACCATGGACCTCAACAAGATAGCCCAGATGAGCTGTAATCCGGCCGTTGGCGGCATTGCCAAGGGGCAGATTGTGCGTGAAATCGACGCCTTGGGCGGCGCTATGGGTCTGGTAACAGACGCCGCGTCAATCCAGTTCCGCATGCTCAACCGCAGCAAGGGCCCGGCAATGTGGAGTCCTCGCTCACAGGCTGACCGCATGGTCTTTTCGGGCCGATGGCGCCGCGAACTGGAATTGACCCCGAACCTCTATATGTGGCAAGACTCCGTGACGGAAATAATGACCTCCGGAGGCTGCGTAACGGGCGTTAAAACCGGCTGGGGAGTGACTTTTACGGCCAAGGCGGTGGTCCTCACTGCCGGAACGTTCCTCAACGGGCTGATGCACGTGGGCCGCACTCAGATTGGTGGCGGACGCGTAGCCGAGCCGAAGTCGACGGGCCTCACCGAGCAACTCAAGAGCCTCGGCTTTGAAGCAGACCGCATGAAGACGGGGACTCCCGTTCGCCTCGATGCACGGACCATTGACTTCACCCTCTGCATCCGTCAGGACGGCGATGCTGACCCCGGCAAATTCTCCTATCTGCCGGAAAGCGGCCCCACTCTGCCTCAGCTGCCCTGCTGGAGCACCCGCACCAATCCGGAAACTCACCGGATTCTCCGCGAGGGGCTCCCTGACTCACCCCTCTATAACGGGCAGATTCAAAGCATCGGGCCCCGCTATTGCCCCTCAATCGAGACCAAGATTGTCACCTTTGCCGATAAAGACGAGCATCATCTCTTTCTTGAACCCGAAGGGGCCAACACGACGGAATATTACCTCAACGGGTTCTCATCATCGCTCCCCTTTGATGTGCAGATGCGCGCCCTCCAATCGATTCCGGCGCTAAGGAATGTGCAGATTCTCCGCCCCGGCTACGCGATTGAATATGATTTCTTCCCTCCGACGCAGCTCAAACACACCCTTGAGACGCGCCTGATTTCCGGTCTCTACTTTGCCGGACAGGTCAACGGCACCACGGGCTATGAAGAAGCCGCCGGCCAGGGCCTGATTGCCGGACTTAACGCCTCGGCCCATGTCCGCGATACAGAACAGCTGGTGCTCAAACGCGACGAAGCCTACATCGGTGTCCTGATTGACGACCTCGTCACCAAGGGCGTTGACGAGCCCTACCGTATGTTCACCTCCCGCGCCGAATATCGCATACTCCTGCGCCAAGACGATGCCGACCTGCGCCTTACCCCGACGGGCCACCGCCTCGGCCTGGCCTCAGACCGCCGCCTCAATATTCTCCGCGACAAGGAAGAGCAAATCGAAGCGCTCACCACTCTGCTGCGCTCCGCCTCACTCAAGGCAGCCGACCTCAATCCGCTGCTCCGCAACATAGGGTCGGCCGAGACCACCCAAGGAGTCCGCGCCGCTGAAATAATCCTCCGCCCGGGGATGGAAATCACCCATCTCGCCGCGCTCATTCCGGAGATTGAGAGATTCTCGCCAGAGGTTATCCAAGCAACGGAGATACGCCTCAAATATGCCGGCTACATTGACCGCGAGCGCCAACTCGCCGAGAGGATGAACCACCTGGAACACGTCACCCTCGGCGACAAACTCGACTACTCCTCCATCCATGCCCTCAGCACTGAAGCGCGCCAGAAACTTACGGCGATGAAGCCTGACAACGTCGGCCAAGCCTCACGCATTCCCGGGGTCTCACCCGCAGATATCAACGTGCTGCTGCTGATGTTAGGCAGATGATTTTGTTTCACGTGGAACACAACTAAACAACGATATTTCAAACAATTAACAAACACATTTCACGAAAATGGAATACATTAAGTCACTCGTACGCGACGTCATCGACTTCCCCACCAAGGGAGTAATCTTCAAGGACCTCACAACAGTGTTCAAGGACGCCCGCGCCCTCCATCTGCTCGGCTGGGACCTCACTCAGCTTTATCGCGAAAAGGGAGTAACCAAGGTAGTCGGCATTGAAAGCCGCGGATTCATCGGCGGCTCAATCCTGGCCTACGAACTCGGTGCCGGATTCGTGCCCGCACGCAAGCCCGGAAAACTCCCCGCTGACACAATCTCGACGACCTACGCCAAGGAATATGGCACCGACACCATTGAAATCCACCGCGACGCAATCACCGAGGATGACATCGTAGTGCTCCACGACGACGTCCTTGCCACCGGAGGAACCATGGCCGCCGCCTATGAGCTCATCAAGTCAATGAACCCTAAGAAAATCTATATCAACTTCATCATCGAAATCAGCGCCCTCAACGGTCGCGCCAAGCTCCCCGCCGACGCTGAAGTAACCTCGCTCATTACCTATTGAAGCACCAGAAACCACAAGAACTGCGCGACAAAATCTCGCGCATGCCCACTACCCCCGGAGTCTACACCTACTATGACTCCGAGGGTACGGTAATCTACGTCGGCAAGGCCATCAACCTCAAGCGCCGCGTCAGCTCCTATTTCAACAGGACCCACGACGTTGTGCGCACAAACCTGCTGGTTCGCGCCATTGCCGACGTAAGTTACATCGTCGTCCCGACGGAACAAGACGCCCTCAACCTTGAAAACTCAATGATCAAGGAATACAAGCCGCGCTATAATGTCCTGCTCAAAGACGACAAATCTTACCCCTGGATTGTGGTCACCAATGAATACTTCCCCCGGGTATTCATGACCCGCGAACGCCTCAAGGACGGCTCAAAATACTTCGGTCCCTACACGGACTCAGCCTCAGCCAAAGCCGTGCTCAACCTGGTCCACGAACTCTACCCCATCCGCAACTGCCGCCACGCAATCACCCCTGACTATCTTGCCCGCGGCAAAGGAAAACTCTGCCTGGAATATCATCTGAAAAAGTGCGGCGGATGCTGCGTCGGCATGGTAGACCATGCGGAATACATGGAAAACATCGAGCGGATAAAACTGATTCTCAAAGGCGAAACGGGCCAACTGCAAACCTATCTCAAGGAGCAAATGGAGACCTTGGCTTCCGAAATGCGCTTTGAGGAAGCTCATGAACTCAAAAAGAAATATGACCTGATTGAGCGCTACCAGAGCAAGTCAGTCATCATTTCCCAGGTGCTTGACCAGGTCGACGTCTTCGGCCTCAGCGACGAGGGCGACAAGGACGTCTTCGTCAATTATATGCACCTGCGGCGGGGAGCCGTGGTCAAGGCCCTCACGCTCCATTATACCCGCTCGCTCGACGAAACTCCCGGTCAGATTCTTGACTATGCGCTGAGCGAAATCTCCGAGCGGTTACAAATGAAGTTCGACGAGGTCATCGTCGGCCAAATGCCGGAGACTCCACATGAGGGCATCAACTTCGTAATCCCCCAGCGAGGCGACCGCCGAAAACTCCTCCAGATGAGCGAACGAAACGCCAACCAGGCGCGCATCGACATGGAGGTTCAGCGCGAAAAACTCAACCCAGAACAGCGCGTAATGAGAGTGCTCACACGGATTCAGCAAGACTTTCGCCTGCCGGAACTGCCGCGACACATTGAATGTTTCGACAACTCAAACATTCAGGGCACTAATCCGGTCAGCAGCTGCGTGGTTTTCCGCAACGCCAAACCCGCCAAGAAAGATTACCGCAACTTCATCATCAAAACCGTTGAAGGGCCTGATGACTTTGCCTCGATGAAGGAAGTGCTCACGCGCCGCTATACGCGCCTGATGCAGGAATCGCCCGACGATTTGCCCCAACTGATAGTGGTCGACGGCGGTAAAGGTCAGCTCTCGGCCGCCGTAGAGGCCCTTGACTCCATCGGCCTGCGCGGGGTAATCTCAGTTGTCGGCATCGCCAAGCGTCTGGAGGAAATCTACTTTCCGGGCGACAGCATCCCGCTCTACATTGACAAAAACTCTGAGACACTGAAAGTTATCCAACACATGCGCGACGAAGCCCACCGATTTGGCATCACCCACCATCGCGACCGCCGCAGCAAGTCACAGACAGTCAGCGAATTAGACTCCATCCCCGGCATAGGACCCAAGACCAAGGAACTGCTCCTGAAGAAATTCCGCTCCATGGCCCGAATCCGCCAGACCACTGAGGCGCAACTCACCGAACTCATAGGCCCGGCGAAAGCAAAAATCCTCATCGAAAACCTCAAAAACTCGCAAAATACTGCAGTTTAAACCCCAAAAACCTGCAAAATACTGCAGTTTAAACCCCAAAAACTTGCAAAATACTGCAGTTTAACGTAAATTTGCGGTAAAATTAATCAATATGATAAATCAGACCCAATTACTGCAAATACTTGCTGACCAGCGAGAAGAACTCGAAGCCAAAGAGAACAAGAAACTCTGTCGGCGAATGGAGCAGGACCTCATAGAGATAAACAGCCCGTTAGCCCAAGTAGTAATTGGAGTACGCCGCTGCGGAAAATCAACAATGTGTTACCAGGCGTTAAGGGACGCAAAAGTCAACTACGCATACGTAAACTTTGATGATGAAAACCTCTCCCTGCTCAATGCCTCAGACCTCACCCCACTGCTTGAAGCCCTATACACGCTTTACGGCAAATTCACTCACCTGTTTCTTGACGAGATTCAAAATGTAGAAGGTTGGCAACTCTTCGTCAACAGGCTCCTGCGCCGGGAAATGAAAATAGTTATCACCGGCTCAAACGCCAAGTTGCTCAGCAGTGACCTGGCAACTCACCTGACGGGACGCCATCACGTAATAAATCTATTTCCCCTCTCATTTAAGGAATACTGCGAATGTAACGACGTTGAACTTCACTCCCCCTACACGGAGAAAAAAGCCCTTCGGCGCAGAGCATTCATTGACTACCTCCGTCAAGGCGGATTTCCTCAACTCCTCCAAATTGAAAACAAGCGAGCATACATCAACGACCTGACCGAGGCAATCCTGAAGCGCGACATTGAACAGCGCTTCAAAATACGCCACCAAGCACAATTTGAACGCCTGGCAAACAACATGATGAACACTGCGCCGGTTATAATCTCCGCAGAAAAAACCGCCAAGGAATTAGATTTCAGGTCAACAAACACCCTGCAAAACTATCTGAGCTATCTGAGTCAGGCCTTTCTGCTCATCTCTCTCCATAAATATTCAGCCAAAAGCAGAATCAGACACGTCGGCGAAAAATACTATTGTATCGACCCGGCCCTGATGGATAAGCGGGCAGACGCATTCAGCGGTGAAAACTTTGGATGGAGAATGGAAACAATCATATTCCTTCAACTGAAAAGAAATGCCCTGATAAACGGTCACGACGTTTACTACCTATCCGAAAGCAGACGCAGAGAATGTGACTTCATCATTACGGAAGGAAACCGAACCATAGAGGCCATCCAAGTGTCATACGACATCAGCAATCCCAAAACATACAGGCGCGAAATAAACGGCCTGATAATGGCCACAAAACGGACCAACTGCAATAAACTCACTCTGCTGACGGAAAACCAAAGAGAGACAATAGACCACGAAGGATACAAAATAGAAATAAAACCGACCTACGAATGGCTGATAGAGAACGAATGGAAGAGATGAAGTATATGAGGCGGGCGCTGGAATTGGCGCGTCTGGGCGAGATTGGGGCACACCCTAATCCGATGGTCGGGGCCGTGATTACGGGGCCCGACGGCGAGATTCTTGGCGAGGGTTATCATCAGCGATGCGGCGAGGGTCATGCGGAAGTCAATGCCGTGGCCGATGCCGAGCGCCGCGGCGCCGACCTGACAACGGCGACAATGTATGTGACCCTCGAGCCATGTTCTCATTACGGGAAGACTCCGCCCTGCGCCGAACTGATAATACGGAAAGGAATAAGGAAAGTCGTCGTTGGCTGCATTGACCCCTTTGCCAAGGTCCAGGGGCGAGGAATCGAGATGCTCCGAGGGGCAGGAATCGAAGTTAAAATGGCGCCGGAAGAAATTGCAGCAGAGTGCCGCAAAATTAACCGCCGCTTTTTCACGGCCCATGAGCTTCACCGCCCCTACGTCGCGCTGAAATGGGCCGAAACCGCCGACGGATTCGTTGACCGCCTCCGCTCACCGGAGGAGCCGCCCCTGAAAATCTCAACCCCGGGCGGGCAGGTGGCCGTTCACCGTTACCGGTCGACCTTCGACGCCATCGCCGTCGGTTCCGGAACGGAAATGATGGACTCGCCTAAGCTCGACGCGCGAAAATATCCGGGCGGCCGCGCCCCGATGAGGGTCCGCTTTACCCGCCGGGAGCCGCTGATTGACCAGCTGCGAAAACTGTATGAACAGGGGGTCACATCACTGCTGATTGAGGGGGGGCCGACACTCCAGCGCTCGTTTATCGCGGAGGGCCTGGTTGACGAAATCAGGCGCGAAATCTCCCCCACCCCACTATGCGCTCCGGGGGTCAGAGGACCCCTTGGGCGGGAATTTTGACGAGAAAAACAGGCCAAATGACGCAATATTAACGATTTTTCGGGCAAAAATTTGTAAAAAACGGAATAAATACGTACTTTTGCATTAGAAATAAATAAATCAACACCACATACTAAAATGAAAAAACTGTTACTCTCTGCTCTACTGGCAGTTGGAACCCTTAGCAATGTCTATGCAACGGACATTCTCATCGGCGACGCAAAAGATGACACTTACGTCTATGGCGCCGACGGCCTCATGAACACTAATAACGCCAACATGGGCATTGCCATCCGCATCCCTGCCAGAACCCTCCAAGCCTATCCGGGCGCCACGATTAAAGGCCTGCAGATTGCTGCGGGCGACGGCGTTGACGAACTGCCAATCGAAGCCTTTCTCTGCAAGGGAAGCCTCACTGACGGCAAACTGAATCTCTCCGAACCGGAAACGAGTAAGAACAGTCATATCGGCTGGATCCCCAATCCTTCCATCCCCTATACCGGCCTCTGGGACCACGTGATTTTTGACGAGCCATATAAGATTCCGGAAGCTGCCGACGTTAAATTTGACCTCTACTTCGGCATCTACATGAGCGTGGAAGCCAACAAATACGTTCTCGGTGTTTCGTCCTACAATCAGCAAGTCGGCAAAAACAAAATCTATCTGGCCGAATCATATGACCTTGATGTCAAGAAGCCCGATAACTGGGAAGACATCTCGACAATTCCCTTTATTTTTAACAACAACATTGCCATCTGCGCCATCGTTGAACTCCCCGATGAAGTCAACACCAACGCCATGGCAATCCAGACGGCCTACGCTCCTTCATTCGGCATCCTTGACAACACCGTCAAGAGCTACATCTACTTCACCAACGACGGCCCGACGCCGATTTCCAGCTTTGAGCTGACCACTACGTTTGAAGACAGCGAATCAATCCAGACCTACAACTTTGGCGAAGACCAGGAAGCCTGGATGCCGATTGGCTACGTTCCCGGCAACCGCGACGCCATGGAAATTCCCCTGCCCGTTATGGGTTCCGGCGTCCACACGATGACCATCACCAAGGTTAACGGCGAAGAAAACCTTGCCGACGCCGAGACCACCAAACATGAATTCACTATTATCGGTATTCCTCAGGACGAAGCCGCGAAGCATCACCGTCGCCCCGTAGTTGAAGAATACATGGCCGAAGATGACCATAAGTCAGGCGTCTATCAGGACGACATCATCCTTCCCTCGCTGGAACCATACAAGGGCCTTATGACCTACCTGCCCCAACACTCTAACGATAAGTTCGGCCAGAACCCGATGGACACTCCCGCCATTGTTAACGGCGCGCAAACGACGTTTACCCTGACTGATGCTGACCGCCTCTTCATTGGTCTCGAAGGCAACATTAACTTTGTTCAGCTCCCCTCGCAGACCATTGACCGCTCAATCCAGATGGAAGAAATTGTCCTCGCCGGCAAGGCTACTTCAGTAGTTACCGCCACCCTCTATCCGCAGGCAATGATCTACTACATGAATGAAGCGCTCAACACCCCGACTTTTGCCTCCGTAGAGCTCTCCAACAGCTATAATGCCTCTACCCGCACCCTGAGCGTTGAAGCCTCAGGCAGCATCGCTGACGTGCTCCCCGCCGGCGAAAAGGCAACCATGACCCTCTATCTGATTGAAGAAGGAGTCGTTTCTGACTCTCAGGAATTTCCTGATGACTCCAAGATTCCGGAAATGTATCCTGACGGCACCTTCACCCATGCCCGCGTAGTGCGCCAGATGATTACCCCCTTTGAAGGCGAAACACTGGAACCGGGCGAATTCACCAGGAACTATAACATTGAGATTGAAAATCCCCGCTGGGAGGCTAACCACATGAAGGTAGTAGCTATCATTCAGCGCCCCATGACTAACGATAACCTCAATCGCAACATCATCAACTCGGCTGAAGAGCCCATCTCGCCCGACTATGAAGAATTCGAATTCTCCTCAATCGAGCAGATTGAAGCACCCTCAGCCGCCGCCGGCATCTTTGACCTGCAGGGCCGCCGCCTGAATGCTCCCATCCGCGGCATCAATATTATCAACGGAAAGAAAATCCTCGTTAAATGAACAAGATTCTCCTGTCACTGACTCTCCTCCTTCCCCTGATCCTCGGGGCAGAAACCTTCAATTATGGTTTCTGTCCCGAGGACGTTACGGAGGAAAACGCCAATGCCCACGGTTCGGGCAAGAATAATGACCTTGAAGTGATGATTCGCCTGAGCCCGGCAGAGATGCCCCAGGTGGCCGCCCTCAAGGGCTCGAAAATTACCGGAGTGCGCGCCAAACTCCGCACTATGGTTGAACGCAAGGCCTCAATCATTGCCCGCATAGGCTCGCTCGATGCCGAATCAATCAAGAAGGACTGCTACCTTGACCAGGGCTGGAACGAAGTAAAATTCAGCGAACCGATTGAAATCGGCGATGAAGACATCTACATTGGCTATCGCGCCAACGAGACCCAAGGCTCGGGCCATCACCCGGTAGTTTCGGCCAATGTCCCCGCCCCCTCGGCCACGGGATTCATCAACATTGACCTCACCGGATGGCAAGACATAAGCTCTAAAGGTTCCGTGATGATTCAAGCCGTCATTGACGGCGACGCAGAGGTGCTCGCCGCTCCCGCCGCCACAGCAACGGTCACTGACTTCCCGCAGCTCATCGCCCCGGAATCACCCTTCCAGGCCACTCTGACCGTTAAAAACCTCTCATCCAAGCCCGTCAGCACCCTGAGCGTTGACTATGGCCACGGCGCCGTTGACGTCGAGGAGGAAATCGCTCCCTTCGGAGTAGCCCAGACGGTCGTAACGCTGATGACTGACGCAATTGAGAGCACTGACCGCCCTTTTATCAGCTCCATCAGTGCCGTCAACGGCCAAGAAATAAGCGGATATAAGTCAACGACCCATCTCTATGTGACCCGCGACGTATTCACCCGCATTCCCCTCATTGAAGAATGGACCGGCCAGACCTGCCCCAACTGCCCCTTCATGGCCTATTACCTTGAAGAAGCCCGCG
This sequence comes from Bacteroides sp., assembly GCA_014802435.1. Taxonomy (GTDB): domain Bacteria; phylum Bacteroidota; class Bacteroidia; order Bacteroidales; family Muribaculaceae; genus UBA3263. The sequence goes on from JAAVCG010000041.1 coordinate 33,165, forward strand.
CAGAATATAACAAGCCCCACACTTATGTGGCCCATCATGACGGATTCGCAAAGGATAAGATGACCCAACCGATTGATACGGAGCTTCTTTTCCTCTTCGGCGAGCCGAAGAATCAGCTTAACCCGGCCATTATGTATGACCGCTCCTATCTGCCCGGCGAAACAAAAATAATCCACACTGCCGCCAACGAAATCGGCCCCCGGCAATACATTGAGCGCATGGTTTCAGCCGAGTTGGTTCCGGCCCTGGCAGAAGTCAACGTCAGCCTGGAAGGCTCAGAAGTCACCGTCAAAGGCAAAGTGAGCACCGGCTCAAAAACCGAGGATGGCAAAGTCTTCATCTCAGCCTATCTGATTGAAGATGACATCAAACCGACTGCTTCTTACCTGCCGCAGCTTGGAGTGAACGCCCAGGTGGCCGATGATGCCCCGGCCGACCTCGTAGAGAAGTTCCGCCATAACGGAGTTATCCGCGCAAACCTGACTGCCGTCAGCACCGGCGATAAGCTCGAATTCAACTCTGAGGGACTCTATGAGCATCATTTCACTCTGCCTGAATTTAAATCGGACTGGAACGCTGCAAACCTCCATGTGGTTTCATTTATCCATCGGTTCAACGCCGACGACATGACCGATAACTACGTGCTCAATTCCGGCGACAGCAAGCCCTTCATCGCCTCCTCAATCAATGAAGTGACGGCCCCGGCCCGGAAGCTCAACGCCATTCGCGGCGCTGACGGGCGCATCATAATCCTGACTCCGATTGAAAAGGCCGAAGCCTTTGACCTTCAAGGCCGCAGACTCAATCTCCAGTCTCCCGCCCCGGCCGGACCCGTGATTGTCCGCGCCACTCTTGCCGGAGGCGAAATTGTAACCGCAAAAATTAAATAAATCGCCCATGAGTGTTTGGATAATATGGATTTCAGTGGCGGCTCTGCTGCTGATTATAGAAGTGTTCACTCAGATGTTCTGGACCATGTGTCTGGCCATCGGCTGTATCGGAGCACTCATTGGTGAACTTTGCGGCATCGGTCTTGCCTGGGAACTGATAATCCTTGCCGCCGGCTCTTTCGTGGCCTATGCAGCCCTTGCTCCCGTCTTTCAGCGTTGGCATGAACGTCAACTCAAAAAGGCGGGACGCTCGGACCGCACCGGAATGGAAGCGCTGCTCGGACGCCGCGCCATAGTCACTCAAGAAATCAAACCGGGCGAGACGGGCCGCGCACGCATCGATGGCGATAACTGGCAAGTAATAGCCCCCGGATGTAAGGAATCAATCAAAAAAGGCCAGGAAGTAGTCGTTGAAGGCTATGACTCAATCATCTTGACCGTCAGCTATCGTCTATGAGCGACGTCATCAAGCTGCTGCCGGACTCCGTGGCCAATCAGATTGCGGCGGGTGAAGTGATTCAGCGCCCGGCCTCCGTGGTCAAGGAGCTCGTTGAAAACGCCGTCGACGCCGGAGCCACGGAAATCTCCGTCATCATCAAGGACGCAGGCCGCACGCTGATTCAGGTCGTTGACAATGGCTGCGGCATGTCGGCCACTGATGCGCGCCTGGCCTTTGAACGCCATTCTACGTCGAAAATCCGCAAGGCTGATGACCTTTTTGAACTCCACACGATGGGCTTCCGCGGCGAAGCCCTCGCCTCGATTTGCGCCGTCAGCCAGGTGGACCTGCGCACGATGCGCCGCGATGACAATTGCGGCACCCGCCTGATTATCAACGGCTCAAAAGTGGAAAGCCAGCAGCCTGAGGCGTGTCTCCCCGGCTCAAACATGATGGTGCGCAACCTCTTTTTCAACGTCCCGGCGCGCCGCAAATTCCTCAAGAAGGACTCCGTCGAGATGGCAAATATCATCCATGAATTCGAGCGCCTCGCCCTGGTAAACCCTGACGTGGAGCTCTCGCTGATTCATAATGACCTGACGCTCCATAAGCTTCCGGCGGCCTCCCTGCGCAAGCGCATCATTGACCTTTTCGGCAAAAGCCTTGACCAGCAGCTGATTCCGGTGGAAACGGACACTGACCTGGTCAAGCTCAGCGGATTCATCGTGCGCCCTGAACACTGCCGCAAACGCGGAGCCCTGCAATATCTCTTCGTCAATGGCCGCAACATGCGCCACCCCTACTTCCACAAGGCCATAATGCAATGTTATGAGGGCCTCATCCCAGCCGAGGAGATGCCCAATTACTTCATTAACTTCCAAGTGGACCCGCAAACCATTGACGTCAACATCCACCCCACCAAGAACGAAATCAAGTTTGAAGACGAGCAGGCCATCCGCCAGATTCTCTATGCGGCAGTCAAGGAAACCATAGGCCGCTATAACACGGCGCCGCAAATTGATTTCCAGACACTTACTGAGGAACAGCGCCCTGATATTCCCGCCCTGAACCTCAGCGACACCGAGCCAAGGCCGCAACACGCTCCCTCGGCCTCGACCGGAGGGTATAATCCCTTCAATCAGCCCTCATCAGTCAAAAACTGGGAGGAACTCTACAAAAACTTCGAGGCAGACCGCTCAGAAGCCCTCAGACAGGCCGAAAGCGAACGCGCCGAAGCCTCTACCCTCAATGGCCTGGAAGACGTTGAGCCCGCTGAAACGGACGCCACGATGCTCTCCATCGGCAATCGCTACGTAGCCCTGACAGAGGCCCGCGGAATGAGGATTATCGACCTGCGCCGAGCCCATCAGACCGTCCTATTTGCCCGATTCATGAACACTACTTCAGCCCCGGCCTCGCAGCGTCTGCTCTTCCCGGAGACGGCCCATCTGGAGCCCTCCGAGACCCCGCTGATGGACGAACTGGAGCCGCGGCTCGCCGCAATGGGGTTTGACCTGGCGGCCCTGGGCGGCGGCGACTGGGCAATCAATGCCGTCCCGGCGGGCACTGACGGGTGTAACCCCGCGGAAATGCTGATTCAGACGGTGCGCGAAGTGGCTGCCGACTCCCGGGGCGACTCCCTCCCGCTGGCTGAACGGGCTGCCGCCGCAATGGCAGTGGCCGCTTCCTTCCGCCCTACCCGACGGATGAATCCCGCTGAGATTCAGGGCCTTATTGCCGACCTGATGTCGCTCTCCCTCCCCGGATTCTCACCCAAGGGCAAACCGGTGTTCACCGTTATTTCCGAACAAGATTTAGCCAAACTTCTGCAATGAAAGCACTCCTGATAGTCAACCCCATAAGCGGCACCTCCGCAAACGCCAAGCAGGCCGCAATCAATGCCGCCCGTGAAAAACTCCCCAAGGCCGGAATAGACCTGGAAATAGTCTTCACGGAGCATCGCGGCCACGCTACGGAACTCGCCGCCAATGCCGCCCGCTCCGGAACGGAGATTGTAATTGCCGCCGGAGGCGACGGAACGGTCAATGAAACCGCCCAGGGACTCGTCTTCACCAACGCGACGATGGGCATAATCCCCTGCGGCTCAGGCAACGGCCTCGCGCGCCATCTGGCAATCCCGATGAAGCCGGAAAAGGCCATTGACGTGATTATCAAAGGCCGCTCTGAAAAGATTGACTATTGCACGGCTAATGACGAGACATTCTTCTGCACCTTCGGCATGGGGTTTGACGCCGCCGTCAGTGACCGCTTTGCCTCGCGCCCTGACAGCCGCGGCCTGCGCAATTATGTGCGCTCCGCAATTGAAGTCTTTCTCACTTACAAGAGGCAGAAATATGAAATAAAAACCCCTAACGGCGATTATCGCGGGCCAGCCTTCATAGTGGCCTGCTGTAATGCCTCACAGTATGGCAACGACGCCTTCATCGCCCCCTGGGCCTCGGTTTCAGACGGAATGGTTGACGTCACCATCCTGAAATCACGCACCTGGCTCGGCCACATGCTCAGCGGCCTGCAGATAATGACCGGAGCGTTAGGAGAATCAAGCCGTGTGGCCCATCTGCGCGCGCCGGAGGTCCACATCAAGCGCCGCCCCGGCCCTTCCCATCTTGACGGCGAAGTGGCCTCCCTGGGCCAAGAAATCCACGTTAAATGCCTCAATAAGGCGCTCAAGGTGTTCACCCCCGGCGAGGTAAAAGTCAAACCCTTCTGGCGCCGATGAAAGAGCTGAGCCGCAACCGGGGTCAGGGAATCCTGATGATTCTCCGCATCATAATCGAGGCGGCGTCGGCCTTCTTCGTAACCGCCGCGCTGCTCCATTATGGCACCACTTCAACGGCCATCGGCAGCGAACTGATTGCGGCTCAACCGGAAATAGCCCTCTTGGGGCTTTCCCTCTCAGTCATCACTATCTGGCTGATAATCACGCTTTTCTTCGGACGCATCTATTGCTCCACTCTCTGCCCCTTAGGCGCAGTGATGGACCTGGCGAGCCGCACCCGAAAGCGCGAGCGAGTCTATCGCTACAAAAAGCCACTGACGGCCCTGCGGCTCATAATCCTGGCCATAGTCTTCCTGCTGTTAGTCAGCCGCCTGGCCTTTGCGCGGCGCTGGCTCCTCCCCTTCGGGCTTTATGAATCGATGCTCGAGCGCATAACTCAGCCTCAAGTGATTGGCGCAACGCTAATCAGCGCCCTGATTTTCGCCCTGATAGCAATCACGGCCTTTCTGCGCGGGCGCCTGTTTTGCAACACTCTCTGCCCGATGGGCACCCTCCTGGGGATGCTCTCGCGCCGCTCCCTCTTCCATATGGACATTAACACTGACCGCTGCACCCAGTGCAGGCGCTGCGTTGATGTCTGCAAGGCGCAATGTATTGACCTGCAAGACCATATAATTGACATGAGCCGGTGTGTGGTCTGCTTTGACTGCCTCCCTCAATGTCCTGACGACGCTATAACCTACACCCTCGGGCGCCATACGCTCTCTGACCCCCTGATGATGCCCAAATTAGACATGAACGAAAATGAAACAATATCTTGACCTGCTGAACGATATCCTCACTAACGGAATAGAAAAAACAGACCGCACGGGAACGGGAACAATCTCCGTCTTCGGCCGCCAGATGCGCTTTGACCTCTCAGAGGGTTTCCCCCTGGTGACGACTAAGAAACTCCACCTGAAATCCATTATCCACGAGCTGTTATGGTTCCTGAAGGGGGACACTAACGTCAGATACCTTCAGGAAAACGGAGTTAGAATCTGGAACGAGTGGGCCGACCCGGAAACGGGCGAATTAGGCCCCGTTTACGGCGCGCAATGGCGCACATGGCCCGACGGCAAGGGAGGCTTCATCGACCAGATTTCAGAGGTCGTAGAGCAGATAAAACGCAACCCTGACAGCCGCCGACTGATTGTCAGCGCCTGGAATGTCGCTCAGATTCCGGAAATGGCCCTGCCCCCTTGCCATGCGTTCTTTCAGTTCTATGTGGCCGACGGGAAGCTATCATTGCAGCTTTATCAGCGCTCGGCCGACTGCTTCTTAGGCGTGCCGTTCAACATTGCCTCTTATGCCCTGCTGCTGCTGATGATGGCTCAGGTCACGGGGCTTAAACCCGGCGAATTTATTCACACCACGGGCGATACTCACCTCTATACCAACCATTTGGAGCAAGCGCGCCTGCAGCTCACCCGCGAGCCGCGTCCGCTGCCCCGAATGAACCTGAATCCGGACGTAAAGTCAATTTTCGACTTCAAATTTGAGGACTTCACCCTGACTGACTACGACCCCCACCCTCACATTGCCGCAACAGTGGCCGTTTAGACCTCGTCTTCAACGCCTGGAGGCGAAAAAGGAGCGCACCAGCGCCAGGCAATCGTCGGCAAGGAGTCCGCGGGTAATCTCCGTCTTCGGATGTAGGGCCGGGCGGTCGGTCCGCGTCAGGTAAGAGAATCCGCGCCGAGGGTCATCCGCGCCCCAAACCACCCGTGAGACCTGGCTCCAGGCAATGGCTCCGGCACACATCAGGCAGGGCTCAAGAGTTACGTAAAGCGTGCAATCGCGCAGATATTTCGAGCCGAGAGTCTGAGTGGCCGCGGTTATGGCCTGCATTTCGGCATGGGCGGTGATGTCATGGAGCGCCTCGGTCATGTTGTGTCCGCGGCCGATTATGCGGTCGTCCAAGGCCACTATGGCGCCTACGGGCACCTCTCCGGCATCATAGGCCAACTGAGCCTGGCGCAGCGCCGCAAGCATCATTTTAAGGTCGATTTCAGGTGTCATAAGTCAAGTTTCAGTCCTTCATTAGCAAGAATAATCTCACCGGAAAATTCCTCAGCGGCCTGGCGGGCAAGGTCTAACTCCTCCTCGGCGCCGTAACGCTTGGAGAAATGGCCCAAAATCAGCCTCTTGGCTCCGGCGCGGCGAGCAATCTCGGCGGCCTGACGCGCCGTAGAGTGGCCTCGCGGGGCGGCCAGATGGGCTGATTCGTCGCCATAAGTGCAGTCATGGAAAATAGTGTCGACTCCGCGAACGGAGGCCACTACGCGGCGGTCAAACATAGTATCAGTGCAGTAGGCATAAGAGGCCGAGGGCGAAGCATCAGTGGTCAGCATCGCGTTGGGAATGACCTCGCCGTCAGGCTTGACAAAATCGGCTCCGCGGCGAATAGATTCCATCTCATAGGGCGGCACGCCATGAAACCGCGCCATCTCGCCGTCAATATGCCTCAGCTTAGGCTTCTCGGCAAAGATGAACCCTACGGCAGGAACCCGATGATAGAGCGGAAAGGAGGTAACGGTCAGCGACTTATCGTCAATCAGCGTCTGGCGCCGGGTGGGGTCGATGATGTTAAACCGGAGGTCAAAGGGAGTATCGCCAATAATAAAATCAAGCATTGACTTTAAGAGCTCGGCGCCCCGCTCAAAGGTATGAACCGTGACCGCATGGCCCTTCTCATGGAGCGCCATGGTTGAGAGCAGGCCCGGCAGCCCGAGGAAATGGTCACCATGGAGGTGAGAGATAAAAATATCGTTCAGACGGTTCATTTTCAGATGCATTCGCATCATCTGGAGCTGCGCTCCCTCGCCGCAGTCAATCATGAAAAGGCGCCGCCGATGTTCCAGCACCTGACATGAAGGCATATGGCGCAGAGAGGGAGTGGCTGACCCACACCCAAGGATGTTAAGCCTGAGCTGATCCATCGGCGGGAATCATATGAACATCCAACTGCGGGAAGGGGAATTGCACGCCGTTTTCAGGCAAGAGCTTATAAATCTGCTCGTTGACGTTGTAAAACACCGCCCAATAGTCTTCCTCCTTAACCCAGGCGCGCACCGTCAGCACCACGGCGCTATCGGCCAGTTCCTTAAGAAAGACGGCCATCGGCGCCGTTGAGTCATTCTTAATCACGGCGGCATTAGCCTCCAGGATTGAGAGGATTACCGACTTGGCCTGCTCAAAATCAGTGCCGTAGGCCACTCCAACGGTCCAGTCAACCCGTCGGCGAGGCTGAAAGGAATAGTTATTAATCGAGCCGGTAAAGAGCGGCCCGTTAGGAATGATGATGGTCTTATTGTCAGGGGTGGTAATCTCCGTGTTAAACATCTTGATGGCCTTGACTGTGCCGGCAAAGCCTTGAGCCTCAACGTAATCGCCCACCTTGTAAGGCTTGAGGAACAGAATCAGGACTCCTCCGGCAAAATTCTGGAGCATTCCGCTCAGAGCCATACCTATGGCAACGCCGGCCGAGGCAAACAGAGCGATGAACGAGGAGGTCTCCATGCCGAGAATGCCGACTACGATGATTATCAAAATGAAATAGAGCACTATCTGAACCCCGGAGAGCACAAACGTCATTATCGAGGCATCAACATGGCGCTTATTCATCAGCTTACTGACAACCCCATAGATTTTACGTATCAGGAAGCGACCGGCATAGAACACTAAAATAGCCACAACCAGGGAGATACAGAACTCCACAAGGCTGCGTGTCAGAATAGAGATGACCTCCTCAACGGCCATTCCTTTTTCAATCTTCAAATCCATACGGAAGGATAACGTCTTTAAACCATGAAAGGTTTTGATAATTATAATCGGGATTAAACGGCTGAGGATTAACACTCAAACCGCACATATTCAGCAACGGGACGTCGCCCCAAAGCAGCGAGGAGTGACGCTCGTGAACAACGGCCTCAGAGAGCGCCTGCCTCACCCCGGCCAAATCATCGGCCTCATCTGCCGTGAGCCATACAAAGTCCTCGAAATCAACAAAAAGGTTCTTGTAGACCGTCGATAATGAGAGCTGCTGGGGAGTGTCCAAGGGCGCATGAGAGCGGGCATATGCCCCCTTAGAGGCGCGGGCAAGATTGTCCATCTTTGAGAGGTCGATAAGGGCCATTGTCGAGGGACACCGCTCATTGGGGCTGTCAAGATAATAGTCAACGTTGATATCAACCGCCCGCTTCAAACCCTCGCGGGTGTTGGAATCGAAGAGCGACGGCAAAGTCAAATCATAAGGCATCCCTGACATGGGAACCTCACAAGGGCTCGCAACGAAGTAACAGGCACAATCCCTCAGCTCGTAGGCCACTTCAACCCCGCCCATATAGCAGGAATCAAAGAATAGAAACTCCAGGGGCGGGACGCTTCGCAGCGCATCGGCAAGGTCAGTAAGCTCAATCTCATAGCCGCCCGTTTCATAGCCAAAAGTGCGCGAGGCCGACGGAGCTTTCACGGCGCCCTTCCAGCCCGTTGAATGAGACCAGAAGACCACTCCCCATTGCCGGGAATTAACCATGCTACGCGCATCGGCAAGCACCTGAATCAGCGTCTCGGAATCGGCTCCGATGACCGTATCATCATAGATTTTCAGCGACTTAAGTTCGCCCTTGGAAATTTCATAAAGCTGAGGAGCCGCTCCCCGCGGAGAGCGGAACACCAAGAGCCGACAACCGGAGGGAATGTTCGCCCTCAGCATCTCGCCGATGTCTGACGCATCAAACCCCGCCAACGAGTTCTTCGCCGCCATATAAACAAGGATGGTACGACGAGCCGGCGCTTCCGGTTCATCCTGATTCCTATTACAACCGATGAACAAAAAAGGCGCAAAAAATAGAAATATGAGGTAGAGAATTTTTTTCATTAGAGCAAATTTACGAAAAATTTTTGAAATACCGAAATAAAAGACCCCATTCCCCAATATTTATTAACGCTGAGGCCGTCAAGCATTATGCAGCTGTGTTCGCGCAGTGAGGGAGCGATGGGGTACCATCGTAACCGAAACAAGCGGACACAGATGCGTGACGATTGGCGACCTCAGCTTTAACAAATATTGGGGAACGGGGTCTATATGTTTTGCGTGAGGCTGGCCATCGCGGCTCGCCTCCCGAACTCTTTTTAAGAAACTATTTACTTACTATGAAAAATTGTGGTCTGTGATAATTGATTTGGTCGCTTATTCGGCGAGGAAGTAGGGCAGGTTTGTCGCCCTTTCGAAAGCCAAACACCCTCACCCCAAGGATAGTTCCCACTGTATTCATTTTGTAACACCCTTGTATCACCCTTGCGACATAACCCCCATTTCCGCCCCGCTATGACCGGGCTTTCGTGGCGCCCCCGCCACGATGGCGCGACAGCGCCACAATTACAGGATTGTGACGTGTTCGTGGAGCTCGCGCTCCATCGTGGCGAGGGCGCCACGATGCCCGGTCATGTACCCTCCCGCATAAACGGTGGCGGCGGATCGGAATCCGCCTTTCCATAGCTTTGATCTGTTTTTTGAAATGCCAATAACTCTTATATACAAGGGTTGTGCTGCCTATGGAAAGGCGGATTCCGATCCGCCGCAACCGCAAAACATAGTAGCACATGCCTGGTCATGTACCCACCTGCGACGCATCTGTCAAATAGCCCGCAACGCGGGCGAAAGAGCTTAGGCACGTCCGTTAGGGCGTGTATC
>JAAVCG010000042.1 GCA_014802435.1 Bacteroides sp.
CTTCGTATAATTGCCACGCTTCGGCAAAACGGGCGATATACAAACGACCGTGTCGTTTCGTCGGTGTCTTTCGGCTTTTGGACGCATTTGTTCACTCGTCAGCCTTACCGATTGGGCGGTCAGAATCTTTTGCGTATATTTCCGAACCGCACACATGGATTAGGCCAACGAGCGGTGTTCAATGAGCTTCAAGAAATAAAGACTTTCCGCAACCGCATAGCTCACCACGAGGCAATTTGCTTTGATGATAACGGTAACATTGACATGTCGAGAACACAAAACAAATACGCGCTCAAACTCAAATACATAAACTTTCTGGGCTATCAGAGCAGCCATCTATTATACGGCATAGACATATTGCCGGATTCTACCATTACCAAAATCGAGGCATTGAAATGAAGAAGTTAATGAGTGGGATTATAAACATTCTTTAACTTTTGACATTGGGGAAATTTCCATGTATGACATTGTAAGCGAAGTCAGGAAACTACTTGACAAGTCAAAAATTGACTGTCAATAAACCTAAATTATTCGATTAAAGAGGCTCGGAATGAGTAGTCGTTTATGGCGTTGGATATGACATAACAAAGCCCCGGCTTGAGAAAGTCAATGCTTTGTTTTATGTTTTTTCAACACATCGCAAAAAGAGGCTGCGCCTATTTTAACACAGCCTCTATTTTTATGTAATTTCTGTATTGCGTTCTTAATTGGTATTGGTATAAATGTAGCAGGGTTCATCGTTTCACCGCTTGGAGTAATTTGCACAGCGTTTAATCAACTCTGCTTCTATCTTTGGGATTGGTCTATATATTAACAATCAGTTATCAGGAACTAAAAAGAAAATAGGGTTGGAAGATGAAGAATAATTTGGAGTTTATTAAAATAAACACTATCTTTGCGGTCAGAGAAAAAGACTTATTTTATAACTTTAACCTATCTATTTATTTCTGATGAAGTTAACAAACGCACAGAAAGCCACGGTTGAACAGGAATGGGGCGATGAAGTCGCCAGTATTCTTGACAACAAGAAAGCAGAAGAAATTGCAAAACTGCAAGCAAAGATAGCAGAACTTCAAGCAGACTAATCTTTTCGTTCTAAGCGACATCCTTATAGATAAAATATATAGTAGTAACTCTAACAGTAAATTATATGGGACTATTCAGCAAATTGTTTGGAAAGAAGAAAAAAGAGTCGTTTGTGTTAGGCAAACCCTTCTATGGCCAACCCTCATATGTACTCAGCGAAGCGGAAGAACAGATGGTTGAGGAAATTTTTAAACAGAAAGTTCCTCGCGGCGACACACGCACCTCAAAACTTGAACCTCTTCATTTACATTTTGTTCCAGTAAATCAGCAGTCTGACCCTAACGCCGTTACTTTGGGAGTAACTGACTTAGTTTTTCTTAACGGTGTTCCATCTGACCCGGAGAATCATTTTAGAGAGATGAATGTTCTCCTTAACAACTGTGATGATTCAATTTTTGGATTTGTCACTCCGGAGGATTGTCAACTATATCATAACAGTATGGAATTGGGTACTATTGGATGTCCCTTTGCTGCCTTTACTTATCGTAGAGGTAATATGATAGTTGGCGAAGCACTTGTTCTTACAGAATCATCAGTTCATTCCAAAGGAGAGCACAATACCATTGATGTATTAAAAGAATTTACTCGCATCGCTTTACAGCGTTTAAAATACATCACTAATAACTAAGCACAAAACCTATTGAAAGGCGGATTCCGATCCGCCGTCACCTCGCGCAAGGCCATGTAGATTTGCGGGGGGGGTCAGACCGGGCGGCGGATCGGAATCCGCCTTTCCATTGGTTTTCTGTGGTGCTGTCGCGCCATCGCGGCGAGGGCGCCGCGAAGCCCGGTGGCTTTCGCTAACTTATCTGTTTGGCTACCTTGCGTAAGTCATTCGGATTTGCGGGGGATTTGCGGTTCCTCAGACCGGGCGGCGGATCGGAATCCGCCTTTCCATAGGGGGAGGGCATAAAAAAAGCGCCTTAAGGGGATTGGCGCTTTAAATGAAAAAAGGGGAGCCGGGTTGTAAGCCGGGTTATGTCGGGGCGGCGGTTATCGCGGAGCGAACCGTCGCGCCCGGTTCGTCATTTATCTGAGCGGCGTGTTGCCACGGCGCGCTTCTGTAAGTAGCAGTCTACCCCCCGGCAGCGGGCGAGCAACCCTTAATTGCCGGTATACTTGACCTTGCAACCCATAATGTGTGCGGCGCCGGATGTCGCCATTCGGCCCGGTGAGCTTTTACCTCGCCTTTTCACCCTTACCTTTCACCTTGAAATGGTGAAAGGCGGTTATTTTCTGTCACACTAATCTGCCGTTATTTATTCCGACAGGTTTCCGTTAAAAACTATGGTGCTCTGTGTTGCCCGGACTTTCCTCACGCAGTCACGAAGAACTGCGCGCGACGAACCGCCCGGCTCCCTTATGTCTTTTGGTGGTTGAACGGTGGTTTTAGCCGCTCACTTCGTTCGCTTAACATTTAACTACTGTTCAACCACTGTTAAACTTCCGGTTTTTAGTAGCTGCGGGCGAAGAGGACTCGGCGGGGCGAGGGTTTGCCCGTGAGCATGTCAACGCCGGGTTCATCGGGCTGGCCGAGGGGGATACAGCGGATGGTGGCCTTGGTCAGTTCTTTGATTCGTTCTTCGGTTTCGGTTGTGCCGTCCCAAGGCGCGAGGATGAATCCGCCTTTTTCAATGGCTTGAGTGAATTCTTCCCAGGTGTCGACTTTGACGGTCATTTCTTCGCGCTGCTTGAGGGCCTTCTGGAAGATGTTTTCCTGAATTTCTTCAAGGAGAGCGGGAATGCGGTCAACGATGGTGTCGAGTTGGTCAATTTCCTTCTGGAGAGTGTCACGGCGCATAACTTCGACGGTTCCGTTTTCAAGGTCTCGGGCACCGATAGCGAGGCGCACGGGCACACCCTTGAGTTCATAGTCGGCAAACTTGAATCCGGGGCGGCGGTTGTCGGCGTCGTCATATTTCACGGAGATGCCCTTGGCGCGGAGCGCGTTGACAATGGGGTGGACCTTTTCGGTTACGGCGTTGCGCTGCTCCTCGTTCTTATAGATAGGCACGATTACAACCTGAATGGGGGCGAGATTCGGGGGGAGCACGAGGCCGTTATCGTCAGAGTGAGTCATGATGAGAGCGCCCATCAGGCGGGTTGATACGCCCCATGAGTTAGCCCAAACGTATTCGGGTTTGTTGTCCTTATTTACGAATGTCACGTCAAAGGCCTTGGCGAAGTTCTGACCGAGGTTATGAGAAGTGCCTGACTGGAGGGCTTTACCATCTTGCATCATGGCTTCGATGGTGTAAGTATTGACAGCGCCGGCAAAGCGTTCGTTGGCGGTCTTTACGCCCTTGATTACGGGCATAGCCATATATTTTTCGGCGAAGTCGGCATAGAGATTAATCATCTCGACGGTGCGAGCCTCAGACTCTTCAGCAGTGGCATGGGCGCAGTGGCCTTCCTGCCAGAGGAATTCGGCGGTGCGAAGGAAGAGGCGGGTACGCATTTCCCAACGCATCACGTTAGCCCACTGGTTAACGAGGATAGGGAGGTCACGATAAGAGGTAATCCAGTTTTTATAAGTGTTCCAGATGATGGTTTCAGAAGTCGGGCGAATAATCAGCTCCTCTTCCAGGCGTGCTTCGGGGTCTACGACGACACCGCCGCCATTGGGGTCGTTCATCAGACGATGGTGAGTAACGACGGCACATTCCTTGGCGAAACCTTCAACGTGTTCGGCCTCGCGAGAGAGGAATGACTTGGGGATAAGCAAGGGGAAATAAGCGTTTTGCACACCGGTTTCCTTGAACATTTTGTCGAGCTGATGCTGCATTTTTTCCCAGATGGCATAGCCATAGGGCTTGATAACCATGCACCCGCGCACGGCGCTCTGTTCGGCGAGGTCAGCTTTGAGTACGAGGTCGTTATACCATTGCGAATAGTTTTCGCTACGTTTCGTAAGATGTTGGAGTTCTACTGCCATACTTAAATTCTTTATTATTAATGGGCGCAAATTTACACAAAATTTGCGAGATATACAAATTCTCAGGGCTCGGCGGGGAGTTCCTCGGGCTCGGGGTCAGATTCGGGCTCGGAGTCAGATTCAGAGGCGGGAGACTCTTCGGGCTCGGGCTCAAGGGCCGCTGCGGCGGCGCGGAAATATTGCTCGAAGGAGCTTCCGGAGCTGATGAGCTGCTGGAAGTTATGGGCGCTGATAATGATGGGGGTCACTTCCTCAGGGAGGGTGGCAATCTCGGAGCGCCCGAGCATGGTGCGATATTCCTCGGCATCGTCCAGGGAGTCAAAAGTCTTGATAAGGAGCATGCCTAATTGGCCGTAATTGAGAGGCTCGAGGTCATAGTCACGCACCATGAATGAGTTGAAGTTATGGCGCGCTATATTATATAGGAGCAGGTTGGCGTTGACCTTGTCCGTCGGATAGACCAGGGCAAGATATTGCGGCTCGTCTTCATCAAAGATGAATTCGGCTTCGGCGCCCTCGCCCTCGGCTCCTTCTTCGCCTTCGGGGAGAGAGCCCAGGCGGATATCCCAGAGCATGGAGCGATTATTGGAGACTCCCTCATTGAGCTTTCGCCCCTGGGCCATACCTTTCAGATAAGCCGACGCCATGGGGGTCAGGTCAGTGTCAGGATAGCGCTCAAGGAGTTCGCGGAGGGTCTGATTAAACTCGTCAGGTTTGCGCTCAGTCACATAGGCCAGGGCATGAAGGAACATGAACTTGGGCATAGCCTCGCTGACGGGATACTTCTTCATCATTTCCTGATAAGAATGATGGACCTGCGCATTATTATTGGCGAGATAAGCCCCATAGGCCTGTTCATACATCATGCGCTGAGCCTCAGGCATTTCGCGCAAGCGCTGAATATAGTCGGGGTCAAGGAGCGCAACTCCATACTTACTGTCAGGGAAGTCAGAGATAATCAGTTGGCGCCAATGTTCAGCCTCGGCGGTCTGCCCCAGGCGCATCAGCATGATATAGAGGTTATAATAGACGTCGAGCCGATAGACATTGTCCGGATAGTCCTCCAGGAGCCTGTTCCATTCCTTTCGAGCGGTGGGGAAGTCCTCGAGCTTATCCTTCAGGATGGAGCCCATGGAATAGAGTCCCTCCTGAATGACCTCATGGGCAGTTTGTTTGTCCTGCTCGGTCTTTGGAATCTGGGCGAGATAATATTCGGGATAGTGAGGGTCAGCAGCCTTTTTGGCAGCCTCGGGGTCAGCGGGCTCCTGATTTTCAGAGCCATCAGAGTTCTCAGATGACTCAGACGAGTCTGACAAGTCGGACGAGTCAGACGACTCGTCAAAATCATTAAACGAGAAGGAGGATTTGTTTCGGCGCCGCCAGTCATCTTCAAGCTTGCGCGAGCCCCATCGGCGCTGGAATTCGGTGCGCCCGGAGGCCACTACGGCAGTGTTATAGAAATACCATGAATCATCCGTCGAGCCCATCTGGAACTGAGTGGGCGCATTCGGATTATTATTAGCGGCGGAGCTGGCATTAGCCTCGGCCTCATGTTCGGCGCGTCGGGCTGCTTCCTCTTCCTCTTTTTCCTTCTTCTTGAGTTCGTCAATAATCTTATTGATGATTTTCAGCTGTTCTTCCTCGGGCTTCTCGCTCAGGCGCAGCAGGGAGTCCTGGAGCGCAACGTTATGAGCATAGACCGAGAGCTCATCAAGCACATCAGAGCGGCGCTTGAGTTGCTGATAATCAGGATAAGTTTCCGGCAGCATCGGGACGGCGCTACTCAGGGGGGGCTGGGCAAGGTCATATTTTCCCTGCTCATAGTAGAGCTGACCGAGAGTGGCGTCATTAATTGCCTTTTCAATTCCGTTACGCTCTGATTTTTCAGAGGCAAGGAGATAATTTTCAATGGCATGGAGAGTGTCGCCGCGGCTGAGATAAAGATTGCCGATGGCATAATAGATCTGGTCAAGATATTTTTTATTGCGGTCAAGTCCGGCCATGCGTTTGAGGGCCTTTACCTCGGGGGTGATGTCTTTTCCGGAATAGACCTCGCTCTGGGCAATGCGGGCGTTGAGCTTGGTGCGATAAGTGGTTCCCCCACCCTCGGCCGCGGCCTTGAACGCCTTAAAGGCCTCTTCGCGGCGACCCTGGCGGGCAAGGCATTGTCCGAGAAGATATTGCAGGCGGGTTTTCTGGGCTCCCTTGGCGCCCTTGATGGCCCGCTGGAGGGCGGGAATAGCGGCGGCATAATCCTTGCGCTTGACGGCAATGTCGGCCTCGACGAAGTCATAGAGCTCGCGAAGGGTGGAATTGGTCAGCTGCGCGGGTTTGATTCGCTTGAAAACGGCCTCGGCCTCGTTGACCCAGTCAAAGGCCACATAGCTGCGGGCCTGCCATAATTGCGCTTCCGTAACGGTTTCAGGGAGCCATGAAAAATGGCGCGAGATATAGAAAAAAGTGGCGGCGGCGCCTGAAAAGTCACCGTTGAGATATTGTGAACGCCCCATCATCATCCATGCGTTATGGAGAAAGGGGTTAAATTCCTCGCGTTTGAGCCATTTTTTATACTCGTCAGATGCCTTGCCGCTTTTGCGCTTGGGGCGCTTCTTGATGCTGCGGAGCTGGATGGCCTTCTGAGCCTTTTCAATGGAGCGGGTAAAATCGCCTGAGGGTTGCGGAGCCTTGGGGTTTGATTTCGCCTCCGCCGGATGAGGATAAAGGAGAGTCGTATAGTCATCCTCATATTTTTTCTCCATCTCGCCGAGCGTTTCCTTATAGTGTTCGTTGCCGTTATAGTAGATGTTATAACGGGTAATGAAGGCCTGATACTTGCGCGTAGCGGCCGTGTTCTTCTTGGCGGAACACGACCCTAAAAGGCCTATCATCATCAAGATGAATATCTGGCGGAAAACCCTCACTTAATTAGTAACTGGTAATTAGAAATTAGTAATTTTGATATGAGAAAAACGGAGGAAAAGCCGATTTTATTGTAATTTCTCAATTTTTTTTGTAACTTTGCGGGATATGAAACTAACCAAAATTCTTTTCATCGCCGCCCTTTTAGGGCTGACCGGGTGCTCTTCGACTTCCGAGCCGGAGGAGCTCGTCATTATCCATACGAATGATACTCACAGCATGATTGACCCGGAAGAGTCAACCGACATGGGCGGAGTTTTGCGCCGCAAAGTACTGATTGACAGCATCCGCGCCGAGCATCCTAACGTAATGGTTGTTGATGCCGGCGATATTGTTCAGGGCACGCTCTATTTCCATCTCTTCAAGGGAAAAGTGGAGCAGGAAGTGCTCAACCGCCTCGGCTATGACCTGCAGATTTTAGGCAATCATGAGTTTGACAACGGCATGGACGGGCTGAAAAATATGCTCGCCGAGGCCCGCCCTACCCTCCTGGCCTCAAATTATGAGTTCGCGGATTCGCTGCTGAGCGCCAAGTTCGCGCCTTATTATATTAAGGAGGCGGCCGGAAAGAAAATCGGATTCATGGCCATCAATCTTAACCCGGAAGGGATGGTGGCCGAGGGAAATTATGATGGAGTGACGTTTCTCCCCTGGCGCGAAAAGGCGCAAGCCACGATTGACCGCCTGCGCAACGACGAAAAGGTTGACTATGTAGTGGCCATCACCCATATCGGCTATAACGGCTCCGACGAGAACCCAGACCTGTTTGGCGACCGCCAACTTGCCGCCCGGACCTCAGGCATCAACCTGATTATCGGCGGACATAGCCACACTCTCCTCGACCCCGCCGAGCAGGTCACTGGCGCTGATGGTAATCCCGTACTGATTTGTCAGTTAGGCAAAAACGGACGCTATCTTGGCGAGACCAAAATCAACCTGACGACGGGGGAAGTCACTGAAAAGATTATCCCCGTTGACTCCCGTCTGGACTCCCGCCGCGACGAAGAGCTGATGAAGGCCCTGGAGCCTTATCGCGCCGGAGTTGATTCGCTTTATGCTCATGAAGTAGGCCGGGTTGCCACTGACGAACCGCTCAACAACAAGTCACAGAAAATGTGGGACTTCGCAGGCAATTTTGTCCTTGACCGCGGGCGCAAACTCGCCTCCGGAGTTGAGGGAGCAATCTCTAATAAGGGCGGACTGCGAGTAACCTGGAATCCCGGGCCGCTGACTGAGGGCCAAGCCATTGACATGATGCCGTTTAATAATCGCATCGTAGTCATCGACATCAAAGGCGCGGACCTGATTGAAGCCTTCAAAGTGATGGACGCCCGCGGGGGCGACATCGCCGTTGGAATCCCTGCCGGCTCTGACATCAACCCGAACCGCACCTATCGAATCGCAACGATTGACTATCTGGCCAACGGCGGAGACTATATGGAGCCGCTGACCCGCGCCAAAGTCGTTGCCTCCTCCCCGAAAGTGGCCTACGAAGAACTCCTTGATTATTTATCAGAAAATCCTATCATTAAATAAGAAATGTCAACTAACACTACTGATGACAAGCGCAAGGTGACTACGGTTCGCCTGGCGCAGATGAAACAGCAGGGCGAAAAAATCGCCATGCTGACTGCCTATGACTACTCTATGGCCAAGCTCATTGACGAGGCCGGAATTGACGCCATCCTCATCGGCGACTCTGCCGCTAACGTTATGGCCGGGTACTCAACGACTCTGCCGATGACCCTGGACCATATGATTTATCATGCCCAGTGTGTGGTTCGCGGAGTCAAGCGCGCATTCGTTGTTTGCGACCTTCCGTTCGGCACTTATCAGGGCGACTCCCTCAAGGCCCTTGAAAGCGCCATCCGAGTAGTCAAGGAAAGCGGCGCCGAGGCCGTCAAGATTGAAGGCGGCGAGGAAATCATCGATAGCGTCAAGCGCATTGTCAATGCCGGAATCCCCGTTATGGGCCATTTGGGCCTCACCCCTCAGAGCATCAACGCCTTCGGCACTTACGCCCTGCGCGCAAAGTCTGAAGCCGAAGCCGCCAAGCTCAAGGCCGACGCCCTGATGCTTCAGGAGGCCGGATGTTTTGCCCTCGTCCTGGAAAAAATCCCCGCCGACCTCGCAACAGAGGTCACCAAGATGCTCTCTATCCCCACCATAGGCATCGGCGCCGGCTCCGGAACGGACGGCCAGGTCCTCGTCATGCAGGATATGCTCGGAATCAACCAGGGTTTCGCCCCCAAATTCCTGCGCCGATATGCTGAAATCGGTGAAACAATCAAGCAGGCCGTCGGAAGCTATGTCTCTGACGTCAAGGCCGTTGATTTCCCCTCTGCCAGTGAACAATATTAATCCCCTAACCCCCAAATTTTTCAATTAAATGAGCAAAGTAGTAATTATTGGCTGCGGAGGCGTCGGCACTGTTGCCGCTCATAAATGTGCGCAACATCCTGAGGTCTTCGGCCCGGAAATATGCATTGCGTCACGCACTCAGAGCAAGTGTGACGCCGTTGCCGAAGCCATCCGCAAATCGGTTCCCAATGCCCCGAAAATCGTTACTGACCGCGTTGACGCTGACAATGTTGACGAAATAGTGGCCCTGCTCAAGCGCCATAACCCCGAACTGGTCATCAACCTTGCCCTCCCTTATCAGGACCTGGCAATCATGGAGGCCTGCCTGCAGTGTGGCGTCAACTATCTTGACACGGCCAACTATGAGCCCAAGGACGTGGCCCATTTTGAATATTCATGGCAGTGGGCCTATCGTGAACGCTTTGAAAAGGCCGGACTGACCGCAATCCTCGGCTGCGGATTTGACCCCGGAGTGAGCGGAGTCTTCACCGCCTATGCCGCCAAGCATCATTTCAGCAAGATGGAGTATCTCGACATTGTTGACTGCAATGCCGGAGACCATGGAAAGGCCTTCGCCACCAACTTCAACCCCGAAATCAATATCCGCGAAATCACTCAGAACGGCCGCTACTGGCAAGACGGAAAATGGGTCACCACAAAGCCCCTGGAAATCCATGGCTCGCTGACTTATCCGCGCATCGGCGCCCGCGATTCTTACCTGCTCTATCATGAAGAGCTCGAAAGCCTCGTGCAGAACTTCCCCTCAATCAAGCGCGCACGCTTCTGGATGACCTTCGGCCAGGAATATCTCACTCATCTGCGAGTAATCCAAAACATCGGCATGGCCCGCATTGACGAAGTGGAATATAACGGCACCAAAATCGTGCCCCTGCAGTTCCTCAAGGCCGTGCTCCCCAATCCCCAGGACCTGGGCGAGAACTATCATGGCGAAACCTCAATCGGCTGCCGCATCTCCGGACTTGACAAGGAAGGAAAACCCCTGACATATTATATCTTCAATAACTGCAGCCATGAAGCCGCCTATCGTGAAACCGGAATGCAGGCCGTCAGCTATACCACCGGCGTTCCCGCAATGGTCGGCGCGATGATGTTCCTCACCGGAAAATGGAATCTCAAGGGTGTGCACAACGTTGAAGAGTTTGATCCGGACCCCTTCCTGGCTGAACTCGCCCTCAACGGCCTCCCCTGGGAAGAAGTCATCAACGGTGACCTGGAAGTGGATAAACTTTAATGACTTTCAAAGCGTTAAAAGAGATATCTCAATAACCTTAACCACCATAAAAAACTTATCAGAAAATGAATAAACCTTACGTTCTCGGTATTGACATCGGCGGAACCAACACGGTTTTCGGCCTTGTTGACGCTCGCGGCACCGTAATCGTTTCAGGTGCTATCAAAACCGCACAGCATCCCGTTTTTCAGGATTATATCGACGAGCTTTACTCTGAAGCCTCCAAGATGATTAAATCAGTAGGCGCCGAAGATAAAGTGGGCGGCATCGGTGTCGGTGCCCCTAATGCCAACTTCTATACCGGCACCATCGATAATGCGGCCAATCTCATCTGGAGCGGCTCACTTCCCCTGGCTGAGAGCCTCCGCACCAAGTTCGGTATCCCCGTTGCCGTTACTAACGATGCTAACGCTGCCGCCATCGGCGAAATGACTTATGGCGCCGCCCGCGGCATGAAGGACTTCATCATGATTACGCTCGGCACCGGTGTCGGCTCCGGCATCGTGGCCAACGGTCAGATGATTTATGGCGCCGACGGACTCGCCGGCGAACTGGGCCACGTGATTTCCCGCCGCGGAGGTCGCCCCTGTGGTTGCGGCCGTAACGGTTGCCTCGAAACCTATTGCTCCGCAACCGGTGTAGTGCGCTCCGCTCTGGAATTCCTCGATGCCTCGCCCTCCGTTCCCTCCCTGCTGCGTAACATCCCCTCAGGTGATCTCACCTCCAAGGATGTTTATGACGCTGCCGTTGCCGGCGACCCCATCGCCCAGAGCGTATTTGAGTTCACCGGCCGTGTGCTCGGCGAAGCTCTCGCTGATTTCGCCACCTTCTCGTCGCCGGAAGCATTCATCATCTTCGGCGGTCTGGCCAAGGCCGGCGAAATGCTCTTCAAGCCCATGCGTGAGGCCTACCGCGCCAACTGCCTGAAATTCCAGCGCGACATTAAGATTCTCCCCTCCGAACTCAAGGAAGCAGACGCCGCAGTCCTCGGCGCTTCAGCCCTCGGTTGGGAAGCTCAACGCCTCCAGAACGAAGCAGACAAAACAGCCGGAGTTTCACTAAATGGCTAAAAAGAAAGCTGACATTAATGAATTCGAACCGGATTCTGACGACCTCGACATTCGTGCCGAGGCCGTCAGGACTCCGCGTTCTGATTCCGAACGTATTGTTGAAAAAGCCCTGCGCCCTACCGGATTTGACTCCTTTAATGGCCAGGAACGAATCGTTGAAAACCTCAAAGTCTTCGTGGCCGCTGCCCGTATGCGCCATGAAGCCCTTGACCATACCCTCCTCTATGGACCTCCCGGACTGGGAAAAACAACTCTTGCCGCCATCATTGCCAATGAGTTGGGAGTCGGCTTCAAAGTAACCTCCGGTCCCGTCCTTGACAAGCCAGGCGACCTGGCCGGAATCCTCACCTCCCTGGAGGAAAACGATGTCCTCTTCATTGACGAGATTCACCGCCTGAGTCCCGTCGTTGAAGAATACCTCTATTCGGCAATGGAGGACTTCAAAATCGACATTATGATTGACAAGGGGCCCGGCGCACGCTCCGTGCAGCTCACTCTCAGCCCCTTCACCCTAATTGGCGCAACTACTCGCTCCGGCCTGCTCACGTCGCCCCTGCGTGCCCGATTCGGTGTGCCCTTCCATCTCCAGCATTATGACCATGAAACCCTCGAGCGAATCATTCTCCGCTCCGCCGGCCTCCTTGGAATAAAATGCTCCGCTGAGGCCGCTCATGAAATTGCCCTCCGCTCCCGCGGTACGCCACGTATTGCCAATTCGCTGCTCCGCCGCGTCCGCGATTTCGCTATGGTCAAAGGCTCCGGAAAGGTCGACGCCGAAATCACCCGCTATGCACTGGAAGCGCTCAATATTGACCGATTCGGACTTGACGAAATCGACAATAAAATCCTCCGCACAATCATTGACAAATTCAATGGCGGCCCCGTCGGCGTCACCACGATAGCTACGGCCATTGGCGAAGACCCCGGAACGGTTGAAGACGTCTTTGAGCCCTATCTGATTCAGGAAGGATTCATCAAACGCACTCCCCGAGGCCGCGAAGTAACCCTCCTGGCCTATCAGCACTTAGGCAAAACCCCGCCTCCGCCGCCCGAACCGTCGCTATTCTGAGTGAGCAAATAAACAATTAAGCCGAGTCACGCGTTTTAATATCAAAACACACATATAGATGCTTTTGATATTATGCAACGAAGACTCGCTTTTTTCATCA
Organism: Bacteroides sp.; assembly: GCA_014802435.1. Lineage (GTDB taxonomy): Bacteria > Bacteroidota > Bacteroidia > Bacteroidales > Muribaculaceae > UBA3263. The sequence continues at coordinate 12,793 of JAAVCG010000042.1, forward strand.
TATTTGCCGCCCTCACCATCGGCTCGGCCGCCGCTCAATCCCCGGCGATGCCTGACACGGTCCTCGAACCCATCGAGGCCCCGATTCTCCTACCCCCCGACGCCTATAATAATACCATCTACGCCTATCCGGAGCAGAACCTCAACCTCGGTTTCTCAGTCCCGGACTGGAAAAGAATATGGATTAACGCCGGAGTCCTGACGGGCTGTTATGTCGCCGCCCTGACGGTCCTGGAAATGCTCCCCGAGGATGCAACCACATGGAATCGCGCCGCTCTCCAGCGCGTCCCCTTAGGCACCCGCTGGGTCAACCACGTAATCAAGGAAGGACCCGAATGGGACCATGACAACCCGATGTTTAACTTCGTGCTCCACCCCTATTCCGGCGCCGCTTATTTCATGGCCGCCCGCTCTAACGGCCTCAGCTTCTGGGGCTCGCTCCTCTTCTCAGCCGGAGTCAGCACCATATGCTGGGAATTCGGCATCGAAGCATTCATGGAGCGCCCCTCTTGGCAAGACATCTTCATCACTCCGCTTGTCGGAGCCGTCATGGGCGAAGGTTTTTTCCGCGCAAAGCGCTATCTGGTCGCGAATAACTACTGCCTCTGGGGCTCGCCGATTATCGGCAATATCGTCGCCTTCTTAGTTGACCCGGTCAATGAAGTCGTTGGACTCATCGGCGGCAATCCCGCGCGAAAATATGCCCGCGCCCGCCATCTCCAACTCCAATCTCACCCCGGCCCCATCACCCTCAACGGCCAAACCGCCTACGGCCTGACCCTAACCGCCACCTTCTAAACAAAGCCCGACAGGGCTTTCACCTTTGTTATACTCTCACGAGCCGCGGACGAGTCACACTACCCCTCCCTCACACCGAAATCCGCCATTCACCCCCCAAAAAAATCTTTCGGCGAAAAAAATTTGCAAATTCCAAAATTTATGCGTACATTTGCGCGTAGCTTTATAGCTCTTATTACCTCACGATAAAAAATAATTCATCATAATTACCTAACAATCAATCATTTCAATCCCATGAAGAAATTTACTCTTCTTGCTCTTGCTGCTTTCGCAGCAGGCACTCAGATGGGCTCTGCAGAGGAAATCAACGGTATCACCGTCTCCACTGCTGATAATCCCGTCTACTACACTATTAAAAACATGCGTGCTGCACGCCTGAACTATGTTAACATGGAAGACGGCGAACTCACTGCCGGCGACATCGTTGACGCTGAAGGCGAAGTAGTTGGCCATGACGATGCCGGCGGTTCTACTCTCTGGATGCCCGAATTCCTCTGGAACGGCGAACCTACTCCTAACATCATGGACTTCCCCTACATGGGTCTCGCTCTCGTTGACAACAAGTTCTGGACTGCATTCTCTGCCATGACCCAATGTATGGACCGCGAAACCACTTACTGGTGGTTCGAAAAGGCCAAGACTGTTAAAAACGGTGTTTATATCCACAATGCTGTTATCGGCGGTGCTGTCAAAAAGAACGCTGAAAACGTTAACGGCCGTCCCTCAATGTCATTCTCTGAAACCGGTAAGGGTATCTACTACGTTATCAACCTCACCGAAGAACAGATGGAAAACATTGGCTTTGAAGACGAAGAATTCTCTACCGATGCATTCGCTCTTTCTAACGCCAATAAGGTTGCTGACGAAGATGGCAACGTTGTTAACCCCAACAGCTGTCTTGACATGAACAACTACGTTACCTACAACTACGAAGTTGATTCTCCCGATGAAACTGAAGAAGTTCAGGAACGTGACGAAAACGGTGAACTCGTATTCGACGAAGACGGCGAACCCGTTATGGTTGAACAGCCCGTTAAGCTCAAATATGGCTTCGTTGGTGTAAACCGCACCTGGAACCCCCTCAACCCCGGTTCAAACGACAACGTTCGTATCAACAACGGTTCTCTCTTCAAGGTAGAAGCTGTTCAAGACAAGTCTATCGTTGAAAAGGCTATTGAAAACTATAAGGAAAAAGTAGCTCAGGCTTATCGCGCTCAGGTTACTGACATCCTCGAAAAAGAAAAGAAATCCACCATTGATCGCCTCGGTTATCTCACTAACCTCCCCGCTCTCTATGGCTCTGACAAGGCTGACAAGCTCGAAGCTATCATCGCCACCATCAACAACATGAGCGTTGACGCTTCTAAGGTTAACTCTCAGGAAGACGTTGACGTTTACGAAGCTCAGATCGAAGGCGACATGCAGGCTCAATACCTCCGCGCTATCGCCCTCGCCGGCGACGGCACCGTCATCACCCTCCAGCAGATGCTCGCTATCCGCGACTGGTCAGCTGTTGAAGACGGCGAAGAAGAAAACGTTGGCAATGCTTACCTCTCAGCCGACGGCGTTGGCCAAATCAAGTATGACGGTTCTCTCGAAATCGTTGACTATCCCGCCGTTACCTGCGTACTCGAAGCTGACGCTACTTGCGACTGGACCATGGAATGGGCCGGCAATGGCTATCGCCTCAAGAACGGTGAAAACTACATCCGTCAGCACGGCAACTGGGACGACCTCGAACAAAGCATGATCGACGAAATCGGCTACGAACCCGAAGACGAAGAAGACACCTTCTGGAACCACGTTGACACCAACGTTATGACCTGGGGCCTCACCACCGATCCTAACCTCGCTGCTATCTTCACCTTCTCCGCTAACGCTACCGCTATCCAGGACATCACCTTCAACGAAGCTAATCAGGAAATCGTTGACACCTACGGTGAAGAACTCGGCTACGACCTCGACGACGAAGAAGCTTCCAACTACCTCAAGAACACCACCAACATCGCTCACCTCGAATCAACCGACCCCGAAGGTAACACCACTTACCTCTGCCGCGACAACGGCGCTTGGGGCTACATCGTTGACTCTTGGAATGCCGGTAACCAGTACTTCGCTAACGCTAACTGCTGGAAGATCGAAGTTAAGACCGCCGGTGAAGAAGTTCCTGACGGCATCGAAGAAATCAACGCTACCGCCAAGGTTGCCGGCATCTATGACCTCCAGGGTCGCAAGGTTGCCAAGGCCGGTAAGGGTCTCTACATCATCAATGGCGTGAAGACTCTCGTTAAGTAATTAACCTTCCCCACAATAAAAAAAGAGCGGCTTTTCAGCCGCTCTTTTTTATTTTACGCCCAATAAGTTTTATATAATTTATAAGATTTATAAAACTTATAATCTGTCCAGTTCCGCAGAAATAGCCGCGCGATCAAGCCCCTGACCAATAAAGACGAGCTTAACCATGCGGTCGCCATAGTCAGCGTCCCAGTCGCGGCGCAATTGCGGGTCGCGCGCCATAAATTGCTCCAGTTCCTCGGCGGGTGCCGTCGCAAACCAATAGCCCGCCTCCTTGAGATTCTTCTGCGGGCCGGCCTGCTCAAACAGATAGCTCATGTCAGGATTCTGAGTGAAGTAAAGCACTCCCTTGCAGCGGATAACGTTTTGCGGCCACTGCTGTGAAACCCACCGGTCAAACTTATTGAGGTCAAATCCGGGGCGGCGATAATAAACAAACGTCTGAATCCCGTATTCCTCAACATGGTCATGTCCTTCGGCATGGCAATGCCCGCAAGTGCAATGCTCCCCGTGCTCATGATGATGCTCATGGTCATGATGATGCTCATGCTCATGATGGTGATGGTGATGATGTTCTTCCTCCTCTTCTTCTTCGTGATGATGTCCTTCGAGCTCCTGAACCCATGCGGCGGAAGTTGCCACCTTCTCAAAATCAAAAAGCCCGGTGTTGAGCAGCCGCTGAAGGTCTACGTCGGCATAATCACACTCAATAATCTCCGCCGTGGGCTGCAATGCGCGCACCACTTTGCGCACCCGGCGGGCCTCCTCGGCGCTGACCTCTGAAATTTTGTTGAGCAGAACGATGTTACAGAACTCAATCTGCTCAATGACCAGGCGCTCCAGGTCATCATCGTCAAACTTCTCGGCCTGCAAGTTTTCGCCGCAACCGAATTCGGCGGCCATGCGCAGCGCATCAACAACCGTCACGATGCAGTCAAGGCGCGGAACTCCATGCTCCGTAAACTCGCCCCCGAACTGAGGCATGGTGCAGATTGACTGTGCAATCGGCGCCGGCTCGCAAATCCCGGAAGCTTCAATGACAATATAGTCGAATTTTCCCGTGGCGATAATGTCGGCAAGCTGCTTCATCAGGTCCATTTTCAGCGAGCAGCAAATACACCCGTTTTGCAACGCTACAAGGTCATCAGCCCCTTCAGTCTGGCCTACTACACCGCCTTTCTGAATCAACGAGGCATCGATATTAACCTCGCCAATGTCGTTAACAATTACCGCAAAGCGGATTCCCTGACGGTTAGTCAGGATATGATTGAGAAGAGTAGTCTTCCCGCTGCCGAGATAACCGGTCAGCAGCAATACCGGAGTTTCTTGCTTCATGTCTTATGGTTTATGGTTTATGGTTTATGGTTTAGAGTTTATAGTTTAGTGTTTAGTGTTTAGTGTTTTTTGTTTAGGGTTTAGTGTTGTAGTGCAAATTTAACAAAAAAATAAAAATTATGCGCAATATGAACCGATAAATAACGTTAATTATACGTCATGACTAAGAAATTTATCATCATAATCATCGGTTTGTTGTGCCTGACGGCTTGCGGGGGGGCGAAGCTCTCAGTGGCCGATGAGCAAATGCAACGCGGCGAGTTCTACGACGCATCTCGCACCTATCGAAAGATTTATAACCGACTGACCAAGCGCGAAGAAAGGCTCCAGCGCGGCGAAGTTGCCTTGAAAATGGCCGAATGTTACCGCCGCCTGGGCCAGGATGCCCGCGCCTCCGCGGCTTATCAAAACGCAATCCGCTATGGCGCGGCTGACTCGATGGCCACCCTGCGCCTGGCCCAGAGCCTCCATGCCGAGGGCAAATATGCCCCGGCAATCAATGCCTATAAAGAATTCCTTGCCTTGGCCCCTGATAATCAGGAAGCCGCAACCGGACTGGCCGGCGCCGAACAGGCTCGCCAACTGCGCGAACAGCCCACTCGCTACGTTGTTCGCCAACATAAACTCGTCAATTCCCGCCGCTCGGATTATGCCCCGATGTTTTTAGGAGCCGACGGCGACCAGCTTTTTTACACGACGACAAACGAAAAAGTCAAGGGCGACAACCGCTCCGAAATCACCGGAACAAAGAAGCCCGACATCTGGGTGATGCGCAAAAACGAACAGGGTCAATGGCAAAAACCCGAGTCGGCCGAGGGCGAACTCAACACTGAAGTGGAAGAAGGCATCTGCTCCTTCTCGCCCGACGGCCAAACAATGTATCTGACCCGTGCGCGCCGCGAACCAAACGCCAGCACTACGGTTGAAATCTTCACTTCGCAGCGCAGCGACGCCTCATGGAGCGCCCCCCAAAAGTTTGAAATCACGGCTGATACGCTGTCAAGCTATGGCCATCCCGCAGTCAGCCCTGACGGCAACTGGCTCTACTTCAGCAGCGATATGCCGGGCGGACAAGGGGGCTACGACCTCTGGCGAATCAACCTCAAGGAGCGCGCCGGCTCGCTTGAAAACCTCGGCGAATTCATCAACACTCCCGGCAATGAGCAGTTCCCCTATATGCGCACGGACTCCCTGCTCTATTTCAGCACCGACGGACGCCCCGGACTTGGCGGACTCGACATTTTCCGCGCCCAAATGACCCCCTCCGGAGCCTGGAGAGTGGAAAACATGGGAGTCCCGATGAACAGCGCGGGCGATGACTTCGGAATCACCTTTGACCCCACCGGAAGCGAACGCGGATTCTTCTCCTCCTCGCGCGGCGATGCCCGCGGCTATGACCATATCTACACGTTTGAACTCCCCGACCTCCAGATCTGGATTAGCGGATGGGTCATTGACCGCGATGAAGAACCCGTGGCCAACGCCATAATCCGCATCGTCGGCAACGACGGCTCTAACCAAAAAGCCATCGGCAAGGACGACGGCTCTTTCCGCTTCCCCCTTCAGCGCGGAGTAAGCTACACGATGCTCGCCGGCGCCAAAGGATACCTTAACGCCCGCCAGGAGTTCACGTCTGACACCGCCGAGGAAGACGCCGAATATGGCGTAGACTTCATCCTCGCTTCCATAAATAAGCCCGTGGTCGTTGAAAACATCTTTTATGACTTTGACAAGGCCACTCTGCGCCCCGAATCTAAGGACGCCCTCGACGAGATGGTCAAGATTCTCCGCGAGAATCCTAACGTCACCATCGAAATGGCCTCTCACACTGACCGCTGGGGCTCTGATGAATATAACCTCAAGCTCTCCGGGCGTCGCGCCGATTCCGTTATCAACTATCTGATTGCCGCCGGAATCGAGCCTGACCGCCTCCAGCCGCAGGGTTATGGAAAATCACGCCCAAAGGTTATTACCAAAAAGCTCGCCCGCGAGTTCCCTCAGTTTGAGGAAGGAACGGAGCTGACCCCCGAATTTATCGAAACTCTCAGCGAGGAAGATCAGGACGCCGCCGACCAGATTAACCGCCGCACGGAGTTTCAGGTCCTGAGCATAGACTACAAGATGTTATGACGGCGCCCTCTCTGCTGATGCTCGGCTCTTGCTTCACAACCGAAGTGGGCCAACTGCTTGCCGCCGACGGTCTTGACGTCTGCATAAACCCTACGGGCAACGTCTATAATCCCCTCTCGGCGGCGAAAACCCTTGTCAACCTGGCCCGCGGGCGCCGATATGATGCCAATGAACTCATTGAAGTCCAGGGCCTTTGGCGCTCGCTCGACCATCATACCCGCCTTGCCGCCCCCACCCCCGAGGAAGCCATTGAAAAAATCAACCGCTCAATGGAAATCGGCGGCGAGGCCCTGAGCCGCGCCTCTGACGTCATCATCACCTTTGGCACAGCCTATGTCTTTGAGCGCCGGGGCGAAGTTGTTTGCAACTGCCATAAACTGCCTGACCGCGAATTTATTCGCCGCCGCCTCTCGGTTGACGAAATTGTCAATGCCTGGCAGCCGCTGATTGAACAATTCAGCGACAAACGCTTCATCTTCACCGTCAGCCCCATACGCCATAAAGCCGATGGCCTCCACGGCAATCAGCTCAGTAAGGCAACCCTCCTGCTGGCCATAGACTCATTCAAGGGTGCCGACTATTTTCCCGCCTACGAAATCCTGATTGACGAGCTTCGCGACTATAAATTCTATGCCGCCGACGAGGTCCACCCCGCCCCGGAAGCCGTAGAAATTATCCATCGCCGCTTCCTCCCTACCCTTTAGGATACGGGGGCATCGCGCCGGGATGGGTGCAAACATAGGCCGCCGTCCGCGCCGCTATGGAGTGGGATTCCGCAAGGGACTTCCCGGAGAGTATCGAGGCGATGAATGAGGCGGTAAATGAATCGCCGGCGCCGACCGTATCGGCCACTTCCACTTCAGGAGTCGACCGAAATGAATCTTCATCAGGGGTAAACACATGGCTGCCCCTTTCGCCGCAGGTCAGTATCAGCATTTTCAGCCCGTAGCTCCAAATCAGCGCCCTGCATTGAGTCTTAACATCGCCCTCCGGCAAGTCAAAGAGCTCACGGATAACCTCCAGTTCCTCATCATTGATTTTCAAAACGTTGCATAACTCCATCGATTCATCAAGGAGCTCCCGGCTATAGAAATTCTGCCGCAGGTTGACGTCAAAAATCTTCAATGCATCCGCCGGAACGGCGCGGACAAAGCGCTGAATCGTTGCGCGGGAGACGGCGCTGCGCTGCGCCAATGACCCGAAGCATACGGCCCGACATTTCCCGGCCAACTCCTTGAAAGTCGAAGTAAAAGGAATGTTATCCCAGGCCACATCTGACGCAAATTCATAGGCAGCCACACCATCGGCATCCAGCGTAATCTCCACGGTCCCCGTCGGGAAGCCCACTTCGGCAATCTCAAAGTTCAGACCCTTATCGGCAAACTGACTCAGAGCCTCCGCCCCAAGCTCATCTTCACCGACGGCGCTGACAACACAGCCCTCAAACCCGAACTGCGAAACATGATAGGCAAAATTGGCCGGCGCTCCGCCAAGTTTACGTCCTCCGGGAAGACAATCCCAAAGAACCTCGCCAATCCCTACGATAATCCTGTTATCCATAACGTTTCCAATTACACTTCCGAGTAAATTTTCTGATAAAACGCCGTGCGGTTTTCCTGCGGCCCATGAGCCGTCTGCGGGCAATTATACCACTCTAAGTTTTTCATGCCGACGGCTTCCAAAACCAACGGCTTGAAATAATCAATGAAAAACGGGCGGAAACGCTCCGTATCGGCCTGCGAGGTCGTCACCATGACCGTGCGCTTGATGTCAACCCGGTCAGGGACCAACTCGCCCTCGGCGTTATATTGATATGCCTTCCCGGTCAGCATCACCTTGTCAAAGAACCCCTTGACCATTGCCGGCATCATGCCCCACCAAATCGGGAACACCATAATCATCTCATCCGCCTCAAGGAGGATTTTCAGATAGCGCTCAACGAGCGGGTCGGCCGTCTCTCCCCGGCTATAAAGTCGAAGGCTCGAAGCCTCAAGCGCCGGGTTAAACCCGTCGGCATACAGGTCCATAACCTCAAAGGATTTACCCTGAGATTTCAACTTTTCAACGATTTCAGTCAGCAGCGCATGATTAAAGCTGCCGTCATAAGGGTGAGCATAAAGTATTGCAGTCATCATTCAAAATCTTTAAATATTATTCCTGAAACTACAACACCCATCCCCCCTCCCAAGTTCACCCCGCCACCCGATTTAGCGAAAGCCACCCGGTCCATTCTCCGCACACACAGACGGCAGGACGCGACATGTCGCGTCCCTACAAACGTAATTAACTCGCAATCGACGAGATATTCACATTATGGTAGGGACGCGACATGTCGCGTCCGCGAATAATAAGCGTGTATTAATCCGAGTCAACAATTTAATTCATCCAAAAAGTTTACTTTGTATTTTGTATTCTGTACTTTGTATGTTCTGCTTTTCATTTTTAATTTACTTTGTACTTTGTATTTTGCATTTTTAATTTATTTTCGTACCTTTGCGGTAAAATTTTTGTATTTATGGATATTAAACCGGTTAAAGAGCTTTCTTACAATGAGGCGATTTCCGAGCTTGGTCAGATTCTCAATTATATGCAGAGCGAGAAATGTGACATCGACAAGCTCTCGGAATGTACACGCCGCGCAACCGAACTGATCAAAGAGTGTCGCTCCCGCCTGACTACGACTGACGAGGAACTGCGCTCAATTCTTCAACAATTTGAATCTACCAATCAATGAAACAGTTACTGATTTGTCTGCTGGTCATTCTGCCGTCATCTCTGTGCGCGCAGCTGCTTGACCCCATCACCTGGACCTCTGATTTCACCACTGAGGGCGAAACCGCCACCCTGACCCTGACGGCCAAGATTGACGACGGATGGCATCTCTATGCCACGGAGCTCCCGGCGGAACTCGTCGACGGCCCGGACCCCACGTCAATCTCATTCTCTTACCTCAAAGGCCTGGAACTCCTGGGCGAACTGACCCCCTCAGAGGCCCCGATCAAGGTCTTTGACTCGGTTTATGACTCCGAATTGATGTTCTGGGAACACCAAATCACCCTGACTCAGCAATTTACAATCACTGATGAAAATTATGCCCTGGCCGGAACAATTGACTTCATGGCCTGCAACGACCAGAACTGCATCCCGCCTTCATCGTTTGACTTCAAGTATGGCGATGTTGAGGAAGAAGCCGCAGTGATGACGGCCTCGGTCGGCACTTTTGACCCTACGAGCCATCAATGGTGGCAACCCGTAATTAATGAATCGGAGGCCACCGACATTGAAAGCGCTTCGCTCTGGAGCATCTTTCTCTGGGGATTCATTGGCGGACTGATTGCGCTGCTAACGCCCTGCGTTTGGCCCATGATTCCGCTGACAGTCAGCTTCTTCCTTAAGAAAAACAGCTCACGCGCCAAGTCGGTGCGTGAGGCCTGCATTTATGGTGCATCAATCATCGTTATCTATCTGCTCCTGGGCCTTGTAGTCACAATGATTTTCGGGGCAAGCAAGCTGAACGATTTGAGCACTAATGCGGTGTTCAACCTGATTTTCTTTGCTCTGCTCGTGGTCTTCGCCGTTTCATTTTTTGGCGCATTCGATATCAAACTACCCTCCCGCTGGAGCAACTCAATAGACTCCAAGGCTGAAAACGCCACGGGCCTGCTGAGCATCTTCTTCATGGCCTTCACCCTGGCCCTGGTATCGTTCAGCTGCACCGGCCCCATCATCGGCACTCTGCTCGTTGAGGCCGCAACCATGGGCAATTACATCGGCCCGGCCGTCGGTATGGGTGCATTTGCCCTCGCCCTCGCAATTCCCTTTGCGCTCTTTGCTATGTTCCCGTCAATGCTTAAGGAGATGCCCCGCTCCGGCGGTTGGCTCAACTCCGTTAAGGTTATTCTCGGATTCCTCGAACTCGCCCTCTCGCTGAAGTTCCTCTCCGTGGCTGACCTGGCCTACGGATGGCATATCCTTGACCGCGAAGTCTTCATTGCCCTCTGGGTTATCATCTTTGCCCTCCTCGGCTTTTATCTCCTCGGCAAAATCAACTTCCCGCATGACACTCCCTCACAGTCAACCGGCGTCGGCCGCTTCTTCATGGCCCTGATTTCACTGAGCTTCAGCGTCTATCTCCTCCCCGGACTTTGGGGCGCTCCCCTCAAGGCCGTCAGCGCCTTCGTGCCCCCGCTGTTCACTCAGGACTTCAACCTTTACACTCAGGGCGAGTTCCGCACATTCCATGATTATGACGAAGGTATGCGCTATGCCGCTGAGAATAATATGCCCGTGCTGATGGACTTCAGCGGGTATGGCTGTGTCAACTGCCGCAAGATGGAAGGCGCCGTGTTTGATACCGACGAGATTTCAGCCCTCCTCGGCGAAAACTTCATCGTCATCGAGCTGATGGTTGACGATAAGCAGCCCCTGGCAGTCCCCTTCACCGTTGAAGAAAACGGAAAGCAAGTGGCTATCACTACCGTTGGCGAAAAATGGAGCTTCCTCCAGCGCTATAAGTTTGCCGCTAACTCCCAGCCCTATTATATGGTGCTGAACAATAACGGCGATGCCCTCTCCGGCTCTTACAGCTATGACGAAGATATCCCCAAGTTCAAGAAATTCCTGACCGACGCCCTCGAGGCCTATCAGCAATGATTTACGAAGAAAGACAAACGCGCCACGAGCGCGTAATCAGCGCGGCTCAACAGATGCTCTCTGCCGCCCGCACCGCCCCGAAAGCCAAGGGCGTCGACCTGATTGAATGTGCCATCGTCGAGGGCGATGACCTCAAGGCCGTCAGCGCTCATCTGCAGCAGATGGGCGAGACCCTGGGACGCGGAGGCCTGCTCCGCGATGCCGCAAACATCCTCCAGGGCGAATGTATCGTCATCATCGGAACCCGGCAGGAAACAATGGGCCTCAACTGCGGCCACTGCGGCTATCCGCTATGCACGGAAAAGCCTGACAATGTGCCCTGCGCATTCAATACGATCGACGTCGGCATTGCCATAGGTTCTGCGTGTGCCATCGCCGCCGACCTCCGCATGGACTCCCGTGTGATGTATTCCGCCGGACTCGCCGCGCAGCAGCTCGGACTCCTCCCCGGATGCACCGCCGTCCAGGCCATAGCCCTTAGCTGCGCAAGTAAATCCCCGTTCTTTGACCGTGTGCGCCCTCAGCCAAAATAAACGTAAAGAGATTCGCTCCCTCGCTTCCGCAAAGGGACGGAATCAGCTGGGTGTCTTCATTGCTGAAGGCACCCGTTGCGTCATTGAGTGCCTCCCCCTTTTCAGTCTGCGTGAACTTTATGCGACGGCCGCCTGGGCCGAGGCTCATCCGGAAATCCAAGCCTCTATAATCGAGAAATCGGAGCTTGAGCGCCTATCGCTTCAACAGTCGCCGCAGGGAGTAATTGCCATCTTTGAGATTCCCGAGGCCGGCGAATATCGCCCCGGGGAATCCATGACCATAGCCCTCGATGCCGTCCAGGACCCCGGAAATCTGGGGACAATCATCCGCCTGGCTGACTGGTTTGGAATCACTGACATACTTGCCGGACCCGGAACGGCTGACCCTTTTGCGCCCAAGGTTGTCCAGGCAACGATGGGCGCCCTGGGCCGAGTGCGCGTGCATCGCGTCCCTGAACTTGCCGCCGAGCTCCGCCGCTTGGCCCCCCGCCCCGTGATTGGAACTTTTCTTGACGGCGCTAACCTCTATCAGACTGAAATCGCCCTATCCCCCGCCCCGGTTATAGTTATGGGGAATGAAGGAAACGGAATCTCCCCGGATGTGGCCGCTGCCTGCTCATGCCGCCTGAAAATTCCCTCTTTTCCGCCCGGAAGGCAAACCGTTGAGTCGCTCAATGTGGCAATGGCGTCCGGAATAATCATCTCTGAACTTTCCCGTCGAATCTATGGGTAAAAAACAATATAAATCAGCATGGTTTTGCAGCAATTGCGGCAATGAGGCTTCAAAATGGGAGGGCCGATGCCCCGCGTGTGGCGAATGGAACACCCTGGTGGAGGAGAAAGTCCCCGCTTCGGCGTCGACCAAGGGCCCGCGAGGCACACTCCGCCTGACCGCCGGCGATATCTCCCGCCCTCAGCTGGTCAGCGAAATCTCTGCCGAACAGGAACAGCGAATCCCCCTGCCCAGCGGTGAGCTAAACCGGGTGCTCGGCGGCGGACTCGTCCCGGGCTCCATGGTGCTCGTGGGCGGCGAACCGGGAATCGGCAAGTCTACACTCGTCTTGCAAAACATCCTGAGCATTCGCAAGCGCACAGTCCTCTACGTCAGCGGCGAGGAAAGCGCCATGCAGCTCCGAATGCGTGCTGACCGCATTGGCCGAGTCAGCGACACCTGCTATATCGTCACTGAAACTTCGCTCGACAATATATTCACTCATATTGAAAACATCAATCCCGGGCTCGTAATCATTGACTCCATCCAAACCATTGCTGACCCCGCCCTGGAGTCATCGGCCGGGTCGGTCAGTCAGGTGCGTGAATGTGCCTCCCGCCTTCTCGGTTATGCCAAGCAGAGCAGCGTCCCGGTTATCCTCATTGGCCATATAACCAAGGAGGGAAGCATTGCCGGGCCTAAAGTGCTGGAACACATCGTTGACGCAGTGCTCCGCTTTGAGGGCGATACGCACAACATGTTTCGCATTCTCCGCGCAATCAAAAACCGCTTCGGGTCTACGTCTGAAATCGGAATCTATGAAATGTGTCAGCGCGGGCTGCGCGAGGTCACTAACCCCGCCGAAATGCTCCTTGGAAACTCTGACAATGAGCTCTCCGGCTCTGCTATCGGGGTCACGATGGAGGGTGCGCGCCCGTTCCTGATCGAGGCCCAGGCCCTCGTCTCTACCGCGGCCTACGGCACCCCACAGCGCTCCGTAACCGGATTTGACTCCAAGCGGATGAACATGCTCCTTGCCGTCCTCGAAAAGCGTGTAGGATTCAAGTTGGCTCAGAAAGACGTCTTCCTCAACATTGCCGGAGGAATGAAAATAAATGACCCCGCAATGGACCTCGCTATCATCTGCGCCATCCTATCAAGCAATGTCGACATGGTCATTCCCCGCACGGTTTGCCTCTCAGGTGAAGTGGGGCTCAACGGCGAGTTAAGACCCGTATCCCGAATTGAACAACGGATCTCCGAGGCCGAAAAACTCGGAATGGAAACAATCATAATACCTAAACATAACCTCAAAGGCATCGACACTTCCAAGTTTAAAATCCAAGTTCAGGAGGTATCGAAAGTCGAAGAGGCATTTCGCGCGTTATTCTCATGAAAATAGGCGACGTAGTTCGATTTCTTAATGATATTGGCGGAGGAACTATCACCCGCATTGAAGGCAAAACTGCCTATGTTACAGACTCCGACGGCTTCGAAACCCCGGTCCTCCTCACCCAATGCGTAGCAATCCCCACCCCCCCAAAATCAGACCAGTCCACCAAGTCCGCCAAGTCTGACCTGTCAGACCAGTCTGACTGGTCCGAAAAGTCCGCCCGGTCCCCCCGGCCGGAGAAAGCCCCGGCACGCCCGCGCCAAAAGGCTGCCGGATTCAATGTCTGCCTCCTCTTTGAGCCGCAGGAAATCAAGAGGCTTTCCGTAAGCCCCTTTGACTTTTATCTGGTCAATGATTCAAATTATTCGCTCCATTATGCCGTCTGCTCCCGTGATAGACTCGACTCTAAATGGTCTCTTGTGGCCGAGGGAGTTGCAGAGCCTTCGTCGCAGGAGTTCCTTGGCGAATTCCTCCCAACTGAGCTTAACCGCTTTGAAAACATCGCCGTGCGCCTCTTTGCCGTCATGACTGATGAACCATTTGAGCTCCTGCCCCCAATGGGTATGGAACAGAGATTCGACGTCACCAGACTGGCCAAGCTCCATTGCTTCACCCCGACGGCTTACTCAACAGTCCCCGTGCTCACAATCCCCATAGTCACCAACGGAAAAATATTCCGCCCAACTGATTATGACCGACTGACCGCACCGGAAGAACTGACTCCCTCACCGAAAAAGAAAAGCATCCCCGCTGAAAAAAACCGCTTAGGTGAACCCGAAGTGGTCGACCTCCATGCCTCAGAGCTCCTGGACTCCACAGCCGGAATGCAGCCCGCAGAAATTCTCGGATATCAGCTCGAAATCTTTGACCGCAAAATGAAGGAAATCGCCAAAAAGCCCGGCTCCTCAATAATCTTCATCCATGGCAAAGGCGAAGGCGTACTCCGAAAGGCCATTCTCGACCGCCTGCGCCTGAAATATCCCCGCTGTGAGGCCCAAGACGCCTCATTCCTTGAATATGGCTTCGGAGCCACTAAAATCACCATCCATTAACTCATGATTCATTGCTTTTCCGGCATGGGAAATTCAGCCGCAGTCGCCAATCGGCTCGAACTCAAACTGCCACCGAATTATCCCGCCGAAATCTGGGTATTCCCCGTCTATAGCTGGGGAGTGCCCCCCGTGGTCGTTAAACACATCGAGCAGCTCGACCTTAGCGGCAAAGTCTGCCATATGGTCTGCACCTGTGGCGACGATACCGGAAATATTGACCGCCAGTGGCGCCGACTCGTTGAAAGCCGCGAAGGCTCCGCCGGCTCAATATTCTCCGTCAGGATGCCTAACACTTATGTCTGCCTCCCGTTCATGGATGTCGATTCCCGCCCGGTAGCCGACCGCAAGCTCCGAGATGCCGCCGATAGAGTCGATAATATTGCCCGGTCCATAATGTCAGGCGAAATTGTAACCGATATCAGGCGCGGAGCTCTCCCTGCCCTCAAATCCGCAGTAATCTACCCCGCCTTCTTCCGCTACTTAATGAAGGCATCCAAGTTTCATTCAACCGCCGCATGCCTCGCCTGTGGCCGCTGCATTGCCCTTTGCCCGAATAAAAACATCTCCGCCGGACCGGATGGCCGCCCGCAGTGGACTGAAAATTGTGCGTTCTGTCTTCGCTGTTATCACTCCTGTAAGGCCCATGCCGTCGCCTACGGCTCTCAGACCCGAAAAAAAGGCCAATTTTTGCACCCTGATTTTCAATGGCTTATAAAAAAGTTTGAAAATTTTTGCTAAAAAATTTGGTAGATTCAAAAAAAGTCCCTAACTTTGCACTGCAAAAACAACGAAGCACTTGCGAAAATAGCTCAGTTGGTAGAGCACGACCTTGCCAAGGTCGGGGTCGCGGGTTCGAGTCCCGTTTTTCGCTCAACTTCAGCGAAAGGCTGATTTTAAAGAGAACATTAACATACGCGAAAATAGCTCAGTTGGTAGAGCACGACCTTGCCAAGGTCGGGGTCGCGGGTTCGAGTCCCGTTTTTCGCTCTCTACAAGATGTCCGGATGGCGGAATTGGTAGACGCGCTACTTTGAGGGGGTAGTGACCGTTTGGTCGTGTGAGTTCGAGTCTCATTTCGGACACTCTTGGAAAAGACAATTAACTCTTTCTGTTGATTGTCTTTTCTTTTTTTCAAAAAAACTAAACATTTTAGTTGGAAAATTAAAAAATTTAGTTTAACTTTGCACCGTCATTAATTAACTTAACCGAAAAATCATCCTATGCCAAAGCATATCAAACTGACCGAACGTGAAGAAGAACTCATGCGCCTGTTCTGGCAACATGGCCCCATGTTTGTCCGTGAACTCCTTGACCGGCTTCCGGACCCAAAGCCACACGTTAACACCGTCGCTACATTCGTCCGACTCATGGAACAAAAAGGTGTCCTCGCACATGAAGCCATCGGCCATAACCATCGATTCTACCCAACAATAAGCGCTCAGGACTACTCCCGTTCCGCCCTCCGGAGCGTCATCAGCCGTTACTTCAACAACTCGCTCCAAGGAGCAATCAGCGCCCTGATAAGCGACGAAAAGCTGACCGACGCCGAAATCCGGGAACTCATCCAAATGGTGCAACAAAAATCAGACCCGAAATGACCCTCTCCCTCCTCTTTCTCTCATCCTTAGTCTGCTCCGCTGCACTGCTGCTGATGTACAGTGCCGTCAGATTGACCCGCGTCCATCTGACCCCATACGGACGCCCCGCAATCCTCATGGCCGTCTTAATCGCCGTCATCGCAGCCATCCTCCCCCTCATCATTGGATGGCATTCCCGCCCGTTCTTCGTCATCGACTCTGAACCCGAACTCGCCAACCAACTCAGCGACTCAACCCTCTCTCAGCAGGCCCTCCCCGCTCCCTCATCCACCCTGACCGCCTGGAATATCCTCTCCATAATCTATCTAATAGGGCTAATTATTGCCCTCCTACGCTTCTCCCGCTCTCTCCTCCGGATAATCCTCATCATAAGGCGCTCAGAAGCCATTGACGACGTCCTGATAAGCCCTGATAAGAATCAGATAGCCTTCACCTGGGCCAAATGGATTATAATGTCACCCATCGACTACCAAACCAACGGCGAAATCTTGAAGACACATGAAGCAGCTCATAAATCCGCCCGTCACTGGATCGACCTCCTCTTCTTAAACATCATTGGATGCCTGACGTGGTATTGCCCCGCAATCACAATGCTCCGAAGGCTCCTCCAAACAGCCCATGAATTTCAGGCCGACCGTGCAGTCTTAAACGCCGGATTCGACCCAAAATACTATCAACTCCTGCTCATCTCGAAAGCATCCGGACGGAGGTTCGCGAACTCCGTGGCCGATAGCATTATTAATCACCCTCTTAAACAACGCATAATTATGATGCAAAAAAAATCACTCCTGAGCCATGGACTCCTCCGTAGCCTTGCGCTCCTCCCCGTAGGCATCTCAGTCCTAACCCTCGCGTCATCCTCAATTCTCGCATCCCAAGCCGAGGCCTACATGCCCGAAAAAATCATCACCGTCGAAGATGACGCCACCCTCACTGACGATGACGCCGCAAAAACTGAAGACGACAACGCCGTTTTCACCACCGTAGAAATTGCGCCACAATACCCCGGAGGCGAAATGGCAATGTACGAATACCTCGCAAAAAACATTCGCTACCCCAAGGAATGTGCCGAACGAAACATTCAAGGAAAAGTCATCGTCTCATTCGTAGTCAAAGCTGACGGCTCCATCGGTGACGCAAAAGTAGTCAAAAGCGTCGACCCCCAACTCGACGGCGAAGCAATCCGCATTGTCCGCACCTTCCCCAAATTCACCCCTGGCAAAATGCAAGGCAAACCCGTCAACGTCTGGTACACCCTCCCCGTAAACTTCAAACTCCAATCCTAACCCCACCCGGGCGGCCCCCCAAAGGCCGCCCGCACCCACCCCTTCAGCAAAACAGTTCAGCGAACGAAGTGAGCGGACCCGCAAGCAAAACAGTTCAGCGAACGAAGTGAGCGGCCCCGCCATCAAAACAGTTCAGCGAACGAAGTGAGCGGCCCAGCAAGCAAACCAGTTCAGCGAAAGAAGTAAGCGGCCCCGCAAGCAAAAAACGGTCTACTCCGCAAAGATCCACAAGCAGTTCTATGCCATAAAAAACAAGCCTTTAACTTAATGCATTAGCATAGTCTAAGATAAAGGAATAACCATCTTTTTCTTCCTCCTCAAACAATTTAACTTTGACCATTCCAGAGCAATGACCCTCTTGATGAGCGGTATTAACGAGCTTTATAACATCCGATATTCTATTATTATGCAATAATGCAACAAGATATGATAAAGAGATGTCTCCGCGAGCGTTAGTAGAGGGAGGCATATACAAGTCCGCAGACGGATTTTTAGATACAAAATTACGTATATCAGACTCAACTTCATTAAATACAGATTCCCAAATATCCCAAATAATTGACTCGGAATAAGTTTTACTGTTACCTGGGAAAGTATCATAAGACGAAATGGGCTCCCCCGGCAACGCAAATGCGCCATTGCCACGCAGACTTATCGGTCTCTTGGCTTCTGGTATATGGAAAATATCACACCATAAATCATCTGCGTAAAATGGCTTAACACGTAGATCTATACTTGCATTTACAAGGTGTAACAGGTAAAAGAAATAACCGTTAACTATTTTATAGCTAACGTAACCACTTTTTTTCCAGCCATATTCGCTCCCGACAGATTTGCGGGAAGTATTTACGCATCTATCAAATTCTTTGCTTGTCATATCGCAAAGATACAAACAATCCCCGACAAAACCAAAAGTAACCCTCAAAAACGCAAAACCCATCTCAGGTCTCTATAAAACCGTGCCGCTTGCAGAAAACAAATGTGTCCAATCACTGCGTTCGCTAAACAGTTCAGCGAACGCAGTGAGCGGCCCCGCCCTCAAAACAGTTCAGCGAACGAAGTGAGCGGCCTCGCAAGCAAACCAGTTCAGCGAACGCAGTGAGCGGCCCCGGTCAGGAAAACCATTCAGCGAACGCAGTGAGCGGCCCCGCAAGCAAACCAGTTCAGCGAACGCAGTGAGCAGCCTCAGGGTCAAAGAGCGGCCGAAAGGGCAGCGACAGCGGGGATAAAAAGGAAGCGGCCGGGTCCGTTTGGACTCGGCCGCTTGAAGAAGGGGCGGTTACCTACTCTCCCGCTTTCGCAGTACCATCGGCGTAGCAAGGTTTAACTTCTCTGTTCGGAATGGGAAGAGGTGGAACCCTTGCGCTATGGCCACCTTAATAGGGGGA
>JAAVCG010000043.1 GCA_014802435.1 Bacteroides sp.
AGATTGTCAGGATTGCGGAGAGACTTGTTTCTGCGGTTCTCCAAATCTATTTTAATGATATGATCAGATGAAACACCCTCTGCCTCCAACCAGTCGGCAAACAAATCGAACAGAAGGAAAGATTTACCACTTCGGCGAACCCCGGTGATAATCTTTATCATTCCGTTATGACGACTTTCTATAACTTTGTCAAGATATATAGTTCTTTCTATTCTCATAATATTCCGAAGAAACGTCATTTGTGACACTTTTTCGGAATGCAAAGTTAATTAAAAATTTTATTTTGACCAAATAATCGGATGTATTTTCACTTCGTATGGAAAGGTGGATTCCGATCCGCCGCCCCCCGCATGGAGCCTCGCCAAACCCTTGGGCGGAGAGGCTTACTGGGTTTGAAGAGAGAGGCGTCAGGCCGGGTGAGCGAGGATGATTAGTGGCGGAAATCTCCATTTTGATATCAGAGAAATAGTTAAATAATGTTAGATAATGACGAGTTACTTGTAATCCTCAAATTTTAGTCATATATTTGCTGCGAATTTAAAACTCCTTAAAAACAATAAGTTATGAAGAAAATGTCTTTCATTCTGTTTTGCTTGTTGCTTTCAATCGTTTCGATGGAAGCTGGGGCTAAGTCTGTTACTTTTGCTTTTTACTCAGGGAGCGCTGAGGAGAGCGTAGTTGATTCAATTAAGGCGAGTTATGCTTGTCATAACTCAGGTGAGGGCCTTGATATAGTCCCCCTTATTGTCAAAGAAGGAAAGCTGCAGGCTGCTGTTGCTGAATTTAGTGACTATCTGAGTACCCATTCCTCCTCTATCTCACAATATAATATGATTGGTGTCGGAATCATGGGCTCGGCTGTTGCAACTATGTGTGCCGCGGAATCTTCGCCTGAATCATTGGTCCTTATTTCCGGACTCGGAATAAGTGGAAGGGATGCACTGAGGCGAATACTGACAGCCGGAAGTTATATGGCCAATATGCAAATGGGCGATTCGCAAAATTTTCGCAAGCAAGTGGATGGCACTCTGTGCGGAACCTGTGATTCCATAATGCTTCCTTCTGGGTTTGCAGAATTAAAATATTTCGTCCCGACGCAATACTTAGAGAAAGTCAAATGCCCGGTTCTCTGTGTCTACGGCACTAATGACAGTCTCGTTGAATGGTACGAGAATGCTAAAGCCGCAGAGTCAGCGCTTTCCGCATCAAATCATGGCAGCAAGGTCTTGGCCTATATGAATACCGGCTATTGCCTGCTGTCATCATCCCAGTCTAATATTCCACATACAGGAGACATTAATCCAAATCTAAAGAACACCACGGTTAATGCAACGGCTATAAGCTACATAGTTGATTGGATTTCGTCTGAAAACAAAATAACCCACAGACGAGGCGGCGGATCGGAATCCGCCTTTCCATAGCGCCCTGCTGACCATCTTTTTGCTTTCGTTACTCCCCTCCCGGCTGTGCTTCCTATGGAGAGGCGGATTCCGATCCGCCGCCTCAGGGAGTGTTGCCTAACCATGGGGATGGAGGGGCTTACCGGATTTGGAGGAGTTTGTGGGTCTGGAGCGAGAGGCGCCAGGCCGGGTGGGCGAGGATATAGTCAATCGTGGGGGCGGGGTCTTCGCCGGCAAGGGGTTGAAGGGAGAGGATTTGTGCTTTGGGGAGGGTGGCGGCCACGGTTTCGGGGTCAACTCCGGGGGTGAAGAGGAGTTTGAGTTCGTTGATGCGCTGGATGCCGTAGGGGGGTGTCTTGGGGGAGCATGTCACCCAGTCAAGTGACTCGGGGAGGGGGAGGGAGCCGTTGGTCTCAACATGGACGCGCTTGCCGATGGCGTGAAGTTTTCTGACGAGGCTATCGGTCAGTTGCATAGCGGGTTCACCGCCGGTAATAACCACTATTTCAGCCGGAAAAGTGCTGACGGCATTGACGATTTCCTCTTCGGTCATCTCAGTGAAGGAGGCAAAATCAGTGTCGCAGAAGGGGCATGCACGGTTGCAGCCGCTCAAGCGCACGAATATCGCCGGGCAACCCGTAAAGTGGCCTTCGCCCTGAAGGGAATAGAAAATTTCGTTGACTCTCATCAGTCTTTCAGATAGCTGGCTACGTTACCTTCACTTTCCTGTACGTCGACGCGCACACACGTTGGAATCTGCTCGCAAATCCATCGGGCAATGTTTTCGGCCGTCGGGTTAAACGGGAGTACGGCGTTGAGGTCAGCATGGTCCAGGCGGCCTTGAACCATTTCCTTGATGGCGGTGAAGTCCTCGACCATACCGTCAGAGTTGAGAGTGCGGCTCTGGCAGGTGACGGTGATTATCCAGTTGTGGCCGTGGAGGTTAGTGCATTTGCTGGGGTAGCTGAGTTGGAGCCTGTGGCAGGCTGATATTTCTAATCTTTTTGTGACGATGTACATTGTTGTTCCTCCGGGGGTAAGTCGTTAATTTGAGTGAGTCCGATTTCGGCTGCTAAGGGGAGCATGAATTCATAGGCGGCCTGTCGGTCGTTAGGAATCTTGCCGTCAAGAATGGCGTCTTTAATAGCCTCTTTGAGGGTCTTGATGGGCATTGACGGGGGTATGCCGAAAATGTGCATGATGTCATTGCCGGTAATCGGGGGCTGGAAATTGCGGATGCGGTCACGCTCTTCGAGTTCCACGAGTTTTTGGCGCACTATGGCGAAGTTAGCCAGGCAGGAGCGGAGCTTTTCGGGGCGTCCGGTGGTTATATCGGCTTCGCAGAGGGTCATGAGGCTTTCAATGTCGTCGCCGGCATCAAAGAGCAGGCGGCGCACTGCCGAGTCGGTCACTATTTCCTCGCTGAGAATTATCGGGCGCATATGGAGTTCCACCATCTTTGTGACGAACTTCATTTCGGCCCCCATCGGGAGCTTGAGCTCGCGGAAGAGGCGCGGAATCATCTTGGCTCCGACGAAGTTATGATTATGGAATGTCCAGCCAATCTTGGGGTCCCAGCGCTTGGTTTGCGGTTTGGCAATGTCATGGAGCAGGGCGCCCCAGCGGAGCCAGACGTCGTCAGACTTGGCGGCGACATTGTCCAGGACCTTCATCGTATGGTCAAAGTTATCCTTATGGGCGCGTCCGTTGACGGTGTCGACCTTCTGCATCTCTTCCAGTTCGGGGAGAATAAAGTGGAGGAGCCCGGTTTCCATGAGCAGTCGCCAGCCGATGGAGGGCTTAGGCGCGCGCATGATTTTCATGAGTTCATCGGCAATGCGCTCGCGGGAGATTATTTCCAGTCGCTCGGCATTGCGGCAGATGCCTTCATAGGTTTCAGCGGCGATGGCAAAGCGCAGCTGAGTGGCAAACCTGACGGCGCGCATCATTCTCAGGGGATCATCGCTGAAGGTGATGTCAGGGTCAAGGGGAGTGCGGAGAATCCGGCGCTCCATGTCCTGCAGGCCGCCATACATGTCGATAATTTCGCCAAACCCGTCGGCATTGACGCGCAGGGCTAAGGCGTTGACCGTGAAGTCGCGGCGCGAGATGTCGTCCTCGAGGGTGCCGTCTTCAACGATTGGTTTCCTTGAGTCATGAGAGTAGCTTTCCTTGCGGGCGCCGACGAATTCCAGTTCAAGTCCGCGGCGGTTGATGCGGGCGGTTCCGAAGTTTTTAAACACGCTCAGGTGGGCGCCCTTTCCGAGGTCGGCGGCCACTGCTCGTGCCAGTTCTATTCCGGAGCCTACGGTTACGAAGTCAATATCCTTGGATTCGCGCCCGAGAATGCAGTCTCTGACGTAGCCGCCGACGGCATATGCGTCGAGGCCGAGACTATCAGCGACGGCGCCTACGCGCCGCAGAATCGGTTCATCTTTTGCGGGAACGTTCATAGCAGCTGAGTGAGGGCTTCCGGGGCGGGGGTTATACATTCGAGTCCGTCGGCGCAACAGATATAGGTGTTTTCAATGCCGACGGCTCCAACTCCTTCAATGACGAATTTCGGCTCGATGGCAATCACGTTACCCTCCGTCAGGGTCATTTTTGAGCGGGGGGCGAGCACGGGGAGCTCGTTGATTTGGATGCCGACTCCATGGCCGACGAATCCGGCATGATATTTATGGCCCATGAAGCAGTCTTCAAGTCCGGCCTCGTGGGCCATTTCCTTGGCTTTTTCATAGAGGGCTTTACATTCGGCGCCGGGCTTGCCGAGGGAGGCAAGGGTATGGCAAATGTCGATTGAGCATTGATGGGCTCGCAGGGCCTTTTCAGAGAGCTTTCCGCAGGCAAAGGTGCGGGTCATGTCGGTCATGTAGCCGTTGAAGTTGCCGTTCATGTCAATCATGACGGCCTGTCCGGGCTTGATTTCTTCGCCGCTGGCGCCGACGGGGAGCGAGGGGGATAGCCCGGCGCCACCCATGGCGAAGTCGTAGGGCGAGGGAGTGTCGGCATTGCGGCCGGTGATTACGTTGCCCATGTGGATTTCCATGTCGGGGCCGTTGACGCGGAATTGGCCCAGGCAACCTTCCAGGCGGTCAATGCGTTCGATTTCGGCCTGGAGTTCAATATCGGTCATTCCCTCGCGAAACAATCCGGGAATCCGGGAGTAGACGGCGGCATGGCGCACTCCGTCTTCGCGCAGGAGTTTTTGTTCGAGGGGGGTCTTGACGGCGCGGCCAAGCATGATTTTGGGGCTGACGTTGATGATTTCGTCAGCGCCGAGGGCGGCCTGCAGACGCATGGCCTGAGAATAGCTCAGGGAGTCAAGCTCAAGGCCGAGGCGCGGACAGCTGAGGCCTATTTCTTCGGGCTTGCGAATCAGGGAGATTCCTTCGCCACGAAGTTCTGAGGGGCGCTTGACAAAATAACGCGGCTCGCGGCCCGGCTCCAGATAGAGATAGCCGCAAAAAACTCGCCCCGTCAGATAGAAGAGGTTGGCATTATCCGAAATCAGAGCGGGCACTTCAAGTTGGAGCCCGCTGATTCTGCGGTGTTGCTCATCGGGGGAGAGGAGGCATATGTCGAGAGGATAGTTCATTTTTCTTCAAAGATTATTCCGATTTGTTCAATTTCGGGGATGCGGTCTTGGCGCATGATGTGGCGCACCCGGATCGGGGCTCCGGAAATCAGCATGAAGTCCGTGGCAACGGTGTCAGTTGCCTGAAAGGAGGTTCCCAGGCCTGAGCCGGTCCAGTTGCCGTAGAGGTCAGCGAGGGTGAAATTGACCGTGTCGCGGCGGAAGGTGATGGTGCTGTCAGGGTGGAGCTGCTGATAGGAGACTTCCAGCCATAGGTTGCGGTAGGGATAGTCATTGCTGTGGCGGGCCATCACGCAGAGAGTACCCCGGGCTATGGAGTCTGAAATCTCTGGGCGGTAGACATAGGTGTGGCCATACTCCCAGCCGTCAGGGTCAACGGTTGAGAAGGCGGAGTAGTCATTATCAGGAGCCGAACAGGCCGACATCAAGAGTCCGAACAAGGCAGCGGCCGTGGCCAGCGTCTTATTTCGCGTCTTGTTTCGGGTCTTGCTTGTCATTTTTCTGCTTTGGTTTGCGCTTTTTCTTGCGCTTTTTCTTGTCAAAGCGGTTGATATTGTCTTGATCAAGGAGGTCAACGGGTCGGTTTTGCGCGGCTTCGGCTTCAACTTCTTCGTCGCGACGGAGCTGGAGGGGCTTTTCGCCCTTCTTGTTGAGCTCGATGATTTCAAACGCGCGCTCGCGGTCAATCGTCGTCAGGTTTGCGGGAATCTTGCGGTCAGTGGAGTAGGTGATTTCTCCCTTGAAGATGTCGGCCTTGAAGAAGTACCATGTCGCGTCAGCCGTTTCCAGATGAATATCCTTTGCGGGCAGTTTGCGTGAGGCTTCAAGATAGGCGTCAACCTCATAGTTGAGGCAGCATTTGAGCTTGGCACATTGTCCGGCAAGCTTTTGAGGATTGAGCGAGAGGTCCTGGATGCGGGCGGCCCCGGTTGCCACGCTCATGAAGTTGGTGATCCAAGTGGAGCAACACAGTGGGCGTCCACAGGGGCCGATGCCGCCAATGCGGCCGGCTTCCTGGCGGGCTCCAATCTGGCGCATCTCAATGCGCACTTTGAAGGCATCGGCAAGCACCTTGATGAGCTGGCGGAAGTCAACTCGTTCATCGGCAATGTAATAGAATATAGCCTTGTTGCCATCGCCTTGGTATTCAACGTCGCCAATCTTCATGTTCAGGCCTAATTCCTCGGCCAGGCGGCGGGCGCGAATCATCGTTTCCTCTTCCTTGGCGCGTGACTCCTCATATTTTTCAAGGTCGGCGGGTTTGGCTATGCGGAACACTCTGCGCAATTCCGTGTCCTTGCGGATTCCGGCGCGCTTCATCTGGATTTTTACCAGCGGTCCGGTCAGTGAGACCTTGCCGATGTCATGTCCGGGCGAGGACTCAACGGCCACCATGTCACCAACGGTCAGGTCAAGCCCGAGGGAGTTCAGGTAATAGCCCTTGCGGGTGTTTTTGAAGAGCACTTCAACGATGGGGCAGGTCTCCATCGCCCCGGGGATGTCCTCAATCCAGTTGTAGGCATTGAGCTTCCCGCGCGGCGACTTGCAGATGTCGCAGCGGCGAAATTGGGTTGATGAAACCGGGGTTACGTCCTCGGCCTCATTATTAATGTCAATAATCTCGTCCATAGGTCCGGATTATTTTGCAAAGGCTACGGAGCGGGTCTCGCGAATCACGGTGATTTTAACCTGGCCGGGATAAGTCATCTCATCCTGAATCTTCTTGGCGATTTCAGCCGAGAGCTTTTCAGTTTCGGCATCGTCAATCTTGTCGGCGCCGACAATTACGCGCAGTTCGCGGCCGGCCTGAATGGCATAGGTCTTGATGACGCCGGGATAACTCAGGGCAAGCTGCTCAAGGTCATTGAGGCGCTTGAGATAGGCCTCGACGATTTCGCGGCGCGCACCGGGGCGGGCACCGGAGATGGCGTCACAAATCTGCACGATGGGTGCCAGAAGCGATGTGGGTTCAATTTCGTCGTGGTGGGCACCGATAGCGTTGCAGATGTCCGGTTTTTCCTTATATTTTTCGGCCAGTTTCATGCCCAGGAGTGCGTGGGGCAGTTCGGGCTCTTCGTCAGGCACTTTGCCAATGTCGTGGAGCAATCCGGCGCGACGGGCCTTCTTGGGGTTGAGGCCGAGTTCTGAGGCCATTACGGCGCAGAGGTTTGCCGTTTCGCGGGCGTGCTGCAGGAGGTTCTGACCGTAGGATGAACGATACTTCATCTTGCCGACCATGCGGATCAGCTCGGGGTTGAGGCCGTGGATGCCGAGGTCAATGGCCGTGCGCTTGCCGGTTTCAATGATTTCCTCTTCAACCTGTTTGCGCACTTTGGCTACTACTTCCTCAATGCGTGCGGGGTGGATTCGTCCGTCGGCCACGAGCTGATGAAGCGCCAGGCGGGCAATCTCGCGGCGAACGGGGTCAAAACCGCTCAGGACGATAGCCTCGGGGGTATCGTCAACGATGATTTCAATGCCGGTGTGGGCTTCAAGGGCGCGGATGTTGCGGCCCTCGCGACCAATGATGCGACCCTTGATTTCGTCGCTGTCGATATGGAAAACGGTGACGGAGTTTTCAACAGCGGTTTCCGTGGCTACGCGCTGAATGGTCTGGATTACGATGCGCTTGGCTTCCTTATTGGCCGTCAGCTTGGCCTCATCCATGATTTCGTTGATATAGGAGGCGGCGGCGGTTTTGGCTTCATCCTTGAGGCTCTCTACGAGTTTCTCCTTGGCTTCCTCAGAGCTGAGGCCGGAGATGTGTTCAAGGGTGTCAAGCACGGATTGATGGGCCTTGTCGAGCTCAACTTTCTTTTCTTCGCAAACTGCCAATTGAGCTTCAAGATGGGTGCGGGTTGCTTCGTTGTCGTTCTTAGCGCGCTGATTCTCACTTTGTTGCTGATTGAGCTGGAGCTCGCGTTGCTTGGCGCGCGATTCGGCGTTTTGCACTTTCTGCATGCGCTGATTGGCCTGCTTTTCAGCTTCAGAGGTGATTTTCAGTCCTTCAGCCTTGGCCTCAAGGAGCTTGTCTTTTTTGAGGCCCTCGGCCTTGATTTTCGCTTCCTCGATGATTGTCTTAGCGCGGGTGTTGGCCATGTTTTGCTGAACGATGACGGCGATGGCGGCGCCCGCTGCCAGAGCTATGATTGCGGTAATTATTATTCCTATCATAATGTGAGTTTAAGTGGTTTGAGTGCTATCTGTTGATTGGTTAATTATTTTGCTTAGTTCGGAATCAAGTTGCTCCATCTGCTTGAGGCTGCGTTCGCCGCGAAGATAGAGCACTGCAAATTGGAAAGCCACTCGCGACATGACGGCGAGCTGCGATTCGGCGGCATAACTGCCTCGGGTCCAGCGTGACCATAGTTCATTGACAAGCGTTTCAGCACGACGCATCAGCTCCTCGTCGGCGCGCTCAACGGAGAGGGGCATCTTCGGGAGGCCGGCGAGGCGAATGGTTATGTTTTGCTTGTCAGTTTGTGGCATTTATTATGATTTCATGGATGGGTGACCGGGGGGAGAGTCAGCATGCGTTGAGTTCGGCAATGCAGCGGTCAATTTCGCGTATCAATCCGGAAATCATCTGTCGGGTATCGGCAAGTTTCTGAGGGTCAGGTGCCAATGTTCGGGCCACTTTCATATACTCCAAGTCTGCTTTGAGGGTAGAATTCTCCCGCTGGAGCTTGGCGTTCTCATCGGTGGCTTTTTTCAGTTCCGCTCGCGCTTGGCTGAGGCTCTCTTCAAGCATAGCCTGACGCTCAAGGAGAATATGCACCTTTGAGATAATTGAAGAGTATATATCATGTACCTTTTCGGCCATAGTTTTCCAAATTGTGCGACAAATTTACAAAAACTTCCTGAATCGCGCAAGTTTTTCGCCACTTTTTTTGCCGCAAGTCACCTGATAACCCCATGGAAAGGCGAATTCCGATCCGCCGCCGAAGCAAGAATATATGGAAAGGCTGATTCCGCTCCGCGCACTCGAGGCGAGGAAAATATGGAGATGCGGATTCCGATCCGCCGCACTCGAGGGGAAGAAAGTATGGAGAGGCGGATTCCGATCCGCCGCACTCGCTATCATTCGGGTATTTATGGTTTGTATTTAGGGTGGGTTTTACTATGGCGGCGGATCGGAATCCGCCTTTCCATATGCTTCGTGCCTGACAGATGGCCGTCCGCACCACGGAGCCCGGTCATTTATTTTGTTCATGTGTTTGCAACAATGTCATCATTCTTTTTGCCCTCACGGTAGCGAATCCTATGGAGAGGCGGATTCCGATCCGCCGCACTCGCTATCATTCGGGTATTTATGGTTTGTGTTTAGGGAGGATTTGACTGTTGCGGCGGATCGGAATCCGCCTTTCCATAAGCTTCGCGCCCGAGAGATGGCCGTCCGCCCCACTGAGCCCGGTCATTTATCCTGTTCATGTGTTTACAACAATGTCATCAATCTTTTTGCCCTCACGGCCGCGAAACCTATGGAGAGGCGGATTCCGATCCGCCGCCCTCGCTTTGCATCGAGTATTTAAGAGTTTTGTTATGGGTGGATCCGCCGTCCACAGGCTATGTGTTGTGAACTGCAAATGTCATTGTGCGTTCCATAGAAAAGACCTCGGAGAGGTCGTGTAATTGGTAACCCCGGGCGCGAGCGCGGGGACAGGTGTACCACAAGACCATGTGAGCCTCGGAGAGGCGGCGTTTTGGCGCAGACATAACACCGCCTCTCCGAGGCTGCCCTCAAAAATAACGCAACCAGTACCCCAGGCTTGCGCCCAATGCAGTTAAAATAAGCCATTTTGCAGTTCGACATAACACGTGCTATAACGAATAGGACATTCCCTTTTGCGATGAATTCGGCTTATTTTAACTGCATTGGGCTTGCGCCTGGGGCTACCAATAACGCGACCTCTCCGAGGTCATTTTTATGGATTGGAATCTGCCTTTCCGTGGGGGGGGGAGGATGTGAAAAACCCCGGGCTGCGCGGGGCAGTCCGGGGTTTTGGGGTTGGTTTCGGGTTTGGGTTAGCTCTGGAGCTTGAAGTTGATGGGGAGGGTGTACCAAACGCGTACAGCCTGACCGTTCATCTTACCGGGAATGAATTTCGGCATGGATTTAACCACGCGAACAGCTTCCTTGTCCAGGTCGGGGTCCTTACCGCGGACAACCTTAACTTCGCCGATGGAGCCGTCTTTCTCAACCACGAACTGAACGGTTACGCGGCCTTGAATGTTGTTTTGGGCAGCCATTTCGGGGTAGCGGATGTTGCGGCTGAGGAATTCATACATTGCCTTGTCGCCGCCGGGGAATTTGGGCGATTCTTCAACGGCATTGAAGATTTGCTCAGGGGCGGGAGCGGGTTTCTTTTCTTCAACGACCACTTCGTCTTTGATTTCACGAACGACGGTAACGTCGTCGGTGCCTTCATTGAAGTCGGTTTGACCGAAAGCGTTGGCGGTTTCCTTAAGTTCGTCCTGAGTTTTGATTTCGTCTTCCTTGTTGACTTGGTCGTCTTCAACGATGGCGAGCTCAGTAACCTTAACGGTGTTGAGGACTTCTTCAGGGAGAACTTCTTCCACTTCGGGTTCTTCAAAGCGTTCGGGTTCGTCTTCGGGTTCGTCTTCGGGTTCGTCCTGAGCGGTGTCGACGCTTGCCATTACCTGTTCGTTAGAGGCGATAACGGTTTCTTCAGCTTGCTCGATGCGACCAACGAGGAGGCTGAGGAGGAGAGCGACGATGATAACCACTACAACGGAAATCATAGCCATATTGTGGCGGCGAACTGAGTCATTGCGGAGCTGATAGGCGCCAAATTCTTTGTTCTTGCCTTCAAATATGATTTCGGTCCATTCCCTTGATGAAAGATCTACGTCTTTTGCCATATGTCTTTTTCAGTTTTTACGGTTTAACATTAGGTTAATTCATCACGGGATTATTGGGGGAGTCTGCCTTTAGATTTCAGGTAGGAGAAAATCATCAGCGAGTCAGTAGCGTTGATGTTTTCAATCTGGTAGCGGGAAATCTGGTTAAGCTGCATTTCGTCGAGAGCCGAGATGACTGCTTCATAGCTTGCATTGGGCGCGGCCTTGATGATGACCACGGGGCGAGTCAGAGTGGAGTCATTACGGATTTCGCGGGCGCGGGCGTCAAAGACGGAGTCATTTGCTTCTTTGCCCTTGGCGAGTTCGCCGGCTTTCCATTGCTTCTTGAGTTCGTCAACCTGAGCGAGTACTTCCTTGTTGCGTTCGTGGAGGATAGCGCGGATGCCGTTAGACATGCCGTCCGTGTTTCCGCGGAAGCGCTGTTCCTTGAGTTTGAGTTTGTCAGCATCAATGAAGTTGTCTCCGTCCACGTCATTGTCCTTGAAAGAGCCTTCATAGGGCTTTCCTTCGAAGTAGTAGACAATGTGTTTGGGGTAGGTATTGCCGGTTGCTTCGTCAGTTTCGCTTACCACAAAACCTTTGTCATCGCGTTCGGTGTCGATGATGAGGGTAATTGCTTCAGACTGCTTGGTTTTGTTCTGCTGGCTTTCCTCGAGTTTTTCGTTCGAGGGGAGCGCGATCGACAGCGTCTGTGACTTAATCATGGTCGTACAGAGCATGAAGAACGTGATCAGCAGCATGTTCATATCCACCATGGGGGTGAAGTCCACGTGGATCGACATCTTCTTTTGGGCGCCTTTCTTTTTCTTGCCGCCCTTGTCGGATTGTTCTATCTGTGCCATGATTACTTAGTCGTTTTCAGATTTGAGGGCAGTCATCAGAGTGAACTTGTTGAGTTTCAGGGTCTGAAGGTTGTCCAGTACATAGTGGATGGTGGAGTAGGGGGTATCCTTGTCAGCTTTGACGGCGATACCTTCACCGGTTTGTTTGAGGGCCTTGTAGAGCTTGTCGTTAGGTTCGAGGGGCTCGCCGCGACCGTCGGTAGAACCGTTGTTTTTGTACTCCTGAGCTACGCGCTGCATAGCGTCCATCCAGATTTGGAACTCGTTGAGCTTCGTGACGTCTCGGTTGTCATTGATAGGAATTCCGACTTTGTTGGGGTCAAATTCCTTCATGATTTTATCCTGTTCGGTAGTGGGGAGGTCGAGGAAGGCAGGGAGGTCCTTCATCGGCATTCCGAACATTCCGAGTTTGGAGAAAGCCGAGATTTGTGAGGGGGTGAAGTTGACTTTCGCGTCAGGGTGCATGTCGTTGTAGCGGTTTTGAGCTTCAACGAGGAGGTCCTTACGCATCTTTTCAGATGAGTAGGTTGAGTCAGTGTCGCCGGTGAGACCGATGAACACTTTACCTTCCACGGCGCGATTGAGGGAGCCATCGCTCTTGGCTTCGGCACCTGAGACCAGAATGGTCACGAGGTTTTCCATCGGCACCTTGATTTCGCTGACGGAGCTCGGGGTGATAACCGTAGCGGGCTCTTTAGCGAGGAAGGTTGAGGTCAACATGAAGAAAGTCAACAAAAGAACGGTCACGTCACTCATCGCGGTCATGTCGATGAGTGTGCTCTTTCTTTTTACTTTAGGCTTTCCCATATTACTTAATTAATAATTAGAGTTATTGAATGAGTAATAAGGGATTAGTGAGTAGCCTGGAAGGTCTGAACGATTGAGAAACCGATTTCGTCGATAGCGTAGGTCAGGTTGTCAATCTTGTTGGTGTAGTAGTTGTAAGAGATAACGGCGAAGGCACCGGTAGCGATACCGAATGCGGTGTTCACAAGTGCTTCAGAAATACCGGTAGAGAGTGCGGTAGAGTCAGGAGCGCCTGATGCAGACAGAGCCTGGAATGACTTGATCATACCGATTACAGTACCGAGAAGACCGACGAGAGTACCGAGAGTGGTCAGGGTAGCAACGATGGGGAGGTTCTGCTGGAGAGTGGGCATTTCCATAGCGGTAGCTTCTTCCACTTCCTTCTGGAGGGTCTGTACTTTCTGTTCCTTGGTGAGGACGGTGTTCTTGTCCATTTCTTCATAGCGGATGAGGGCAGCGCTAACAACGGCAGCAACAGAGCCTTTCTGAGTCTTGCAGAGCTCGAGCGCGCCGGCGATGTCGTTCTTTTGGAGTTTCACCTTAACGTTTTCAACGAATTTGGTGATGTTGCCTTTACCCTTAGCGCTTGAGAGAGCGATGTAACGTTCAACGGAGAGAACTATTACGGTAAGGAAGAGGGTTTGAAGGATAGGCACGATGATGCCGCCCTTGAAGATGGTACCGATAAGGTTGGCGGGGTGGGCTTCGCCATCGAAGAACCACATTGAAGCGGGTGCGCTTGCGCCGTCGGCCAGTTCGTAGTCAAAGTTGCTTGGGTGGCCGAAGAAGAACAGGAATGCGCATACGGCAACAACGAAACATGCGATGATTACCCAGAATGCATTCTTGATGCCTGTCACGTTAGATTTAACGGGGGCGTGGCCCTTAACGGGGGCAGTGGAGTTTGCTTCCATTTTGTTTAAAATGCTTAAAGTTAAATGATTAGTTATTGATTGATTGTTAGTTTTCCTGTTGTTTAAGGTTACTTGCAGAGCATGAATTTGCCCGTTAAGTTCTTGCAAATTTATCAAACATTTTTAACATTACCAAATTTTTTTGGAAAAAATTCTATTTTTGGATAGAATTGAGGCAGTTTTGTTTTACCAGCTTCCGGAAGCTCCGCCGCCGGAAGTGAATCCTCCGCCAAAGCTTCCGCCGCCAAATCCTCCGGAGTCGCCGGAGATTCCGGAGCCGCCGACGGGGAGGATTACAACCTTGGGCGCCTCACGCGGAATGCGCTGATTTTCATGGTCTTCAAATCCGCAGTTGAGGCAGCGGCAGGTGATTTGTCTGAGCCCCTCGCGCGACGTTGTCGGCCGGACAATTATTCTGTCACTGACTACTCGGAGGGTCCTTGCATGGCAAACGGGACACTCCTTATAGGCCGACGAGCGCTGGATATAGGGGATAATCTCGGTTTCGCCATCGTTGGGGCAGACCCAGACGTCATAATCAATCGAGCCTATTTGCTCTTCAAGGTCCTGAGCGCGGGAGAGGAAGTCATTATCATGCTCCTCATCCATCAGGCGCATGCGCGAGCCACACTTTGGACACTTATGAACTCCGCGCCTGAGGTTATGACGAATCAGCAGGAGGGGAATCAGGGCCACCAAGGCCATTCCTAAGGTTACGAACGAGAGGAAAAGCAGCAGCGGATAGATGCTGTCAAGCGCCAGATAACGGGTATGGCGGTCCTTGCCGGCAGTGTTCAGGAGCTTGGCGCAGAGGATAATGACGGCGATGAGCGAGGCAATCAGCGCCAGAGTGAGATAGATGCGAAACAGTCCATCGCCTGAGAAGTCATCCTCGGCGCCGGAATCGTTGGCATACTTGCTGAGGATTTCCTCGCGTGCCTCCGGTTTGGTGAGGATGTCAGAGATGGTTGATATTGCGGCATTTACTCCGCCGTCATAGTCCTCGTTGCGGAATTTAGGGGCCATTTCCCGGCGGATAATCGAGCCGAGGAGGCCGTCAGGGAGCAGCCCTTCCAGTCCGGCGCCGGTGCGGAACGCCATTTTGCGGCTATCCTTTGCAATGAGGAGAATCAGGCCATTGTTAGTGTCCTTTTTGCCGGGTTTCCAGAGCTTGAACAGGGAGGTTGCGAAATTGTCAATGTCGCCGTCAATATCGTCAACGATGACTACTGCCACTTCGGCCGACGTCGCGCCGTTGATAACCCTCAGGCGATTGTTCAGCTCTTCTTCGCCGGCGGGGGAGAGGATGCCGTCAGGGTTTGAGACGAAGCGGGTGCTGTCTGCGACATGGACATTAGGAATCTCGTTGACCGAATAAGTAGCGGCGGCAACCTTGAGACAGGCCGCCAGACACATTATTATATAAAGGGGCAGTCGGCGGGTCATACGGCGGGGAGGGACATGCCGTTGAGTCGGCGATAGAGGTCAAGGGCATAGACATCAGTCATGGAGGCGACATGGTCAACGGCGGCCTGGACCTTGGTGAATAAATCAGGGGAGTTTACGTCATACTGTCCGGGGACCTTGCTCAGGAGCAGCCGTGAATAATTCTCCTCCGGGAAACGCACGGCATGGATGAGCTTTTCAAGCAGGAAGGTGACTATTCGGTTACCGGCCAACTCGATATCGACCACTTCCGGGGCGCGATAAATGCGGTCCCAGGATGTGCGGTTACATTCCTCATAAGCTTGGCGCACGTCGGGACGGATATTTTCAAGGAGGGAGCCCTTGAAATCGCCGCGAAGGATTGCTTCTTCATTCTCGACGAAGGTTTCCGCACAGCAATTGACCAAATGGCCGATTACGCAGGAGCGCATATATCCAACCCGCTCGTTGGGGTCAGAAATGTCGCTCATGACTTCCTCCATATGCTCGCGTCGCTCGGCATCAAAGAACCCCATCAGCAGGCGCTTGACTTCATCATGGCTGAGGATTTTCAGCTTATGGGCATCCTCAATGTCCATGACCTCGTAACAGATATCGTCAGCGGCCTCAACGAGATAAACCAGGGGATGGCGCGCAAAGGCCACTCCTTCGCCCTCCAGGCGGGGAATACCGAGCTCGGCGGCTATGCGCTTATAGCTTTCAATTTCAGTGCAGAAGAAGCCGAATTTGTTAGCTTTGGGTGTGATTCGGCTCTCATAGGGGTACTTGACAATGGAGGCGAGCATTGAATAGGTCATGGCAAACCCGCCCTTGCGGCGCCCTTGGAATTGATGAGTCAGCTGGCGGAAGGAGTTGGCATTTCCCTCGAAGTTAATCAGGTCGCTCCACTGGTCAGCGGTCAGCTCTGAGCGGAGAGCCTGTCCGGCTCCTTCGCTGAAAAACGTGGAGATAGCTTTTTCGCCGCTATGCCCGAAGGGGGGATTCCCGAGGTCGTGGGCCAGGCAGGCGGCGGCAACGATGTCAGGGAGGTCATGGAGCTTCATGACCCAGGGCTCGGCGGCATAACGGGGCAAGAGGGCGCCGACCACCTCACGCGCCATTGACCGTCCGACGCAGGCCACTTCCATGCTGTGAGTGAGCCGGTTATGAACAAAAATGCTTCCCGGAAGGGGAAACACCTGAGTCTTGTTCTGCAGGCGGCGGAAGGGCGACGAAAAGACCAGGCGGTCATAGTCACGCTGAAAGTCGGAGCGCGTTTGGCCGGGACGGTCCTGATGATAATGTTCAAGGCCGAAACGCTTGTCAGAGATGAGTTTGTCCCAGTTCATAGTTACGGAATAAGTCGCTGACGCAGGCTGAGTTTCTCGCCCGCATAGACTCCGATAATAGTCACTATGCAGCCGATGATGCCCCAGATGCCTACCATTTCGTTTAATATAATAGCGGAGAAAATCAGAGTGACCATTGGCTGGAAATAGAGATAATTTCCGGCCTTGACGGCACCGATTTTGCCGATAACCCATGCCCAGATAACATAAGCCAGCGAGGAGGAGAAAAGCGAGAGAATCAGGAGGTTGACCCAGACTTTTGTTTCAAGGAAAGTTGACGGCGAGATTACAGACGGTTCGAGGAAGATGAAGGGTATGGCGGTCAGCAGGCCGTAGAAAAAGGTTTTGCGCGTAATGGTGATTGCTGAATAGTAGGGGTTAAGCTTGCGGAGCACGAGGGCATAGATGCTCCAGCAGAGGGCGGCCATCAGCGAGAGGGCATCGCCGAGCACTCCGCCGCCAATTATTTGCGCCTCGGATTCAGCGGCATGTCCCCCGGAGGATTCTCCCCCGCCGAGGATAACCATTGCGACTCCCGCCATTGCAATGCAGGAGCCGATGACCAGGCCGCGGCTGGGCCTTTCGTCGCGATACAGGAGGCCGACGAGCAGGGCGTTAATCAGGGGCGATGTGGAGGTGATGAGGGAGACATTGGTCGTCGACGTATAGACCAGCGCCGTGTTTTCCGCCACGAAATAGACGGAGCCGCCACAAATTCCGCAGAGGAGGAACAGCAGCTCATGGCGCAGATTTTTAAATTTCAGGTCACGGAAACTGAAGCATAAGAGCAAGAGGTAAGCGATGATGCATCGATAGAGGAAAACCTCAACGGGTGTGAAGCCCGTGTCCATCAACACTCGGGTGTTAATGAACGATACGCCCCAAGCGGTCACGGCAAGGATGGCGCCTAAATGAACCCATATCAATCCACCGGATTTAGAATTCTTCTCCATAAAATGTGTTAAAAACAATGCAAACTTACGCATTTTTTTTGGATTATACGTTATCTTAGCGTAACTTTGCTGAAAATTTTTATCAACTATTAAAAAATTATTATGAAAAAATTGACCAAAATTCTTGGAGTATGTGCTCTTAGCAGCACGATGCTTCTGAGCAGCTGCGGAATGAACAACACGGGCAAAGGTGCCCTGATCGGCGCCGGTGGTGCCGGAGCATTAGGTGCCGGAGTAGGCGCCCTGATTGGTGGCGGCAAGGGTGCCGGCATCGGTGCCGCAGTAGGTGCGGCAGTAGGCGCGGGCGCCGGAGCGCTCATTGGCCGCAAGATGGACAAGCAGGCTGAGGAACTGCGCAAGATTGAAAATGCCAAGGTTGAAGAAGCCACTGACGCTAACGGCCTCAAGGCTATCCGCGTCACCTTTGACGGCGGTATCCTCTTCCCCACTAACGGCACCACTCTTTCAGCTGCTGCGCGCACTGACCTGAGCGAATTTGCCCTTTCACTGCAGAATAACCCTGAAACCGACGTGCAGGTTTACGGCTACACTGATAATACCGGCTCAATGGCCGCTAACCAGAAGGTGAGCACCGGCCGCGCCGACGCCGTTCGCACTTATCTTGAAAACTGTGGCATCGCTGCAAACCGCATTCAGGCTCAGGGCCTGCCGATGACCAACTACATTGCCTCTAACGAGACGGCTGAAGGTCGCGCTCAGAACCGCCGAGTTGAAATCTTCATCTCAGCTAATGAGAACATGATTAAGCAAGCCGAGGCAGAAGCCGCCCGCTAAAAAGCTTTCGGCCCAATTAAAATGAGAAAAGCCGCTGCCCGAGATTGAGGGGAGCGGCTTTTTGAGTGTCTCATCGGCCAGAGGGAACGGCAAAAGTGTAGAGGCCGAGGGCTATGGTCAGGAGAGTTGAGAAGGCCACGTTGATGGTGGCGAAGGTCAGGGCGGCGGTAGGTTCCATTCCGTAGATTCCGCAGAGGCAAATCATCACGGCGGCTTGCCATGGCCCGATGCCGCCGTTAGAGGGGACGGCCATTGCCAGGGAGCCGAAAATGAAGGCGAGCAGCCCGCAGAGGAAGCCGTTAGAGGCGAGCAGGGCGGCAGTAGGCGGAAAGGAATAGAGCGAAAAAAACATTCCGGCGCAATAGCCTACCCAGATAATGGCCGTCAGCAGGAGCCAGAGGCCCTGGCCGCGCTCCATGGTGAAGAGTGCGGTGAATCCCTGCCACATTTTATTGACAAATTGGCGGATGCGGACAAATATGCGCGCTGGCGAGTAGATGCAGAGGATGCAGAAAATGAACAGGATGAACACCCCGAAGATGACCCAGGGAGAGGATATAATGGCCGTTAAGCGGGCCGCGAGGTCTGATTCGGCGGCAAACTCGGCCATGGCCGGGGCGGCAAACATGAAGGTGAGCACGCTCATCAGGAAGATTACCAGGGTGTCAGCCAGGCGGTCGGCAATCATGGAGCCGAAGATTCCGCTGAAGGGGCTTGAGGTGACCTTTGACATATATGTGCAACGCCAAATCTCGCCCAGGCGGGGAAAAATCAGATTGACGGCGTAAGTTCCGAAGATTGAGCGCAACATTTCACCAAAACGAGGTGAAAGCCCCATTGCGCGGAGCTGGATGCGCCAGCGCATGGCGCGGGCAATCATGGAGATGACGTTGCAGATAAGGAAGAGGCTTAAGAGCAGGAAGTTACAGCTCTTGAGCCCATTCATCACCTCGGTCCAGTCCATGTCACGATAGAGAAAAATGCAAAGTCCCACCGTGATAATCGGCGGGACTATGTATTGGAGAATCGTCCGAAGGTTAATCTTCTGTGTCATTGATCATTGCACCGACCACTCGGAGATTGTTCGCGCGGATAAAGTCAATAATCATGTCGCGGTTAGCTGAAGGGTTGACGTCGGCCTCGATGCGCTTGAGGGCATTGAAGACGGAGGTGCTGCTCTGGTAGAGATGGCGGTAAGCCTTGGCGATATCGTCAATTTCCTCGTCGCTATAGCCGTGTTTCTTCATAATCCAGGCGTTGACTCCGAAGAAAGTTGCGGGATTATGGGCGATGATTACGAAGGGGGGCACGTTATTGCCAATGCGGCAGCCGCCCTTGATAACCACCCAGTCGCCAACCTGGCTGCGCTCATGGAGAATTACGTTAGAGGAGAGGATTGAGCAGGTTCCGATGTTGACGTCGCCTGCCACCGTGGCGCCATTGCCGATAACCACTTTGTCAGCAATCACGGAGTCATGGCCGATATGAGACTTGGCCATGATGAAGCAGAGGGAGCCAATCTTGGTTCCGCGCTCGGGGTCGATGCCTCGGTTGATGATTACATTTTCGCGGATGGTGGTGTCATCGCCGATGGTGCAGGTTGTCTTTTCGCCTTTCCAGCGGAAGTCTTGCGGGTCAGCGCCAACGATTGCACCCTGATAAATCTTGCAGTTTTTGCCGATAGTCGTGCCGGCAATGATGCTTGCATAGGGCATGATGACGGTGTTGTCGCCAATTACGGTGTTGGCGTCGACATATGCAAACGGGTGGATGGTGACGTTCTCGCCAATCTTGGCGGAGGGGTCAACGAAAGCGAGATTAGAGATCATATCTTTGCAGTTCTAAGGGAGATTAATTATTCGGCGCCTCCGCCCAGTGACTGGTAGAGGTTAACGACGGCCTGGGAGCGGCTGAGCCCGCAGTTGAGGATTCCCATCTGAGTGCTGAGGAGATTCTGTTGGGCGGTGAGCACTTCCAGATAAGTCGTGTTATAGTTAGTTGCGCTGTTAGTGAAGAGTGTCTCGGTAATGTCGACGGCCTGAGCCATGCAGTCCACTTGCTTGCGGAGCATTTCCTGCTTTG
This sequence comes from Bacteroides sp., assembly GCA_014802435.1. GTDB lineage: Bacteria > Bacteroidota > Bacteroidia > Bacteroidales > Muribaculaceae > UBA3263. The sequence continues at coordinate 20,049 of JAAVCG010000043.1, forward strand.
CAGAAACGTTTTCATAGGCAGTGAGTGCGTTGCTGACGTCGCCGGCAGCTTTCATGACGGTGTATTCAAAAGTGTTGAGCGCCTGTTCCTGCTGGGCCTTGGAGGCTTTGAGTCGGGCAATGTTCTGGCCGCGGGAAAAGAGCGGGGCAGTAAGCTGTCCGGCAAGGTTGACAAACCATTTTCCGGGGTTGAAAATCATGTTGCCCAGAGAGTTGGTGAATCCGCCGTTGGCAGAGATTGAGAGCGAGGGATAGAATGCGGCGCGGGCGGAATTGGTAGTGTAATAAGCAATTGCGAGCTGGCGTTCCTGAGCACGCACATCGGGGCGGTTAGCGAGGGCCACCATCGGCACTCCGGCATTGAACTCGGCGGGGAGAGCGACGGCGAGTCCGGGCTCGATGGGCCAGGTCTGGGGCATCTGACCGAGCAGGAGCGAGAGGGTAGTGTTAGCCTGCTCAATGCTCGTTTCCAGGTCCTTGATAGAGGCGAGGATGGAGTAATATTGGGCAGTGGATTGCACGACGGCAGCTTCAGTGGTGCCTCCGGCTTCCTTGACGGCTTTCATCGTCTCGACGCTTTGGGCCCAGATTTCAGCGGTTTGTTTTTGGAGTTGGAGCTGAGCGTTGAGAGTGGAGATGGTGTAATAGCAGTTTGCAACGCCGCCGATAATCTGAGAGCGGACGGCCTGTTCATAGTCCTTGCTCATTTCAAAGGCAGCTTCAGCGGAACGCTTTGAGTTGAGGGTCTTGCCGAAAACGTCAATTTCCCAGCTGACGGAGAGGGGGATGCTGTAGGTCCAGTTTTTGTTGTTCCAGCTTCCTCCGGGGAGGTTAGTTGCGCTGTTTCCGCCCTGTGGCGCGAGGACCACTGAGGGGAGGTAGCTCAGGCGGGCACCGAGCATGTTGGCGTGGGCCACATCGATGTTGAGCTTGGCGTTTTTGAGGTCGGTATTGTTTTCAAGGGCCTGATTGATGAGGTCCGTGAGCACGGGGTCCGTGAATACCTGCTGCCAGGGGAGGGCTCCGAGGGCGGTTGAGTCGACGTCGGCGGCCTTAGCTTCGACATATTCGCGGGTGAGAGCGGAAGAATCCGGCATCTCGAATTTCTGATATATGTGGCAGCCGGAGGCAGCGGCGGCAAAAGCCGCTGCCAGGATTCCGGATGCTATTTTATTTGAAATTGTCATTTTTTATTTACTTGTCTAATGGGTCAAAAAGGAGCTGATAGAGTTCTTTTTTTAGCGGGAGTATTGCTCGATTTCGGCGCCGATGCCCGCATTATTGGTGTCTTCCCATTTCAGAGGAGAAATCTTTTCCTGAATCTTCTGGAAAATCACGAAGAGGGCAGGCACGAACAGGAGCTGGAGAATCATGCCGATGAGCATACCGCCGATAGAGCCGGTTCCGAGCGCGCGGTTGCCGACGGCGCCAACGCCGGTTGAGAACATCAGCGGGAGCAGACCGATAATCAGGGCGATAGAGGTCATCAAGATTGCGCGCAGACGGGCGCCGGCACCTTGAATGGCCGCATTGACGATACTCATGCCGGTTCGGCGGCGTTCAAGGGCGAACTCTACAATCAGGATGGCGTTTTTGGCCAAAAGACCAATCAACATGATAAGCGCAATCTGGAAGTAGATGCTGTTAGCGACGCCAAAAATCTTGGCGAAGATGAATGAGCCCATCAAACCGAACGGAATAGAGAGAATTACGGCGAAGGGAACGATGTAGCTCTCATATTGGGCCGAGAGAAGCAGATAGACAAAGAGCAAGCAGAGGCCGAAGATGATAGCCGTAGAGTTTGAGCCTTGTTTAGCTTCCTGGCGCGTGATGCCGGAATATTCATAGCCATAGCCCTGAGGGAGGGTCTGAGAGGCCACCTGGGCAATTGCTTCGAGGGCCTGACCGGAGGAGAATCCGTTGGCGGGCTGACCGGTTACGGAGATTGACGTGAACATATTGAAGCGGTTCAGCAAGTCAGGAGCATAGATACGCTCCAGAGTGATGAAGTTGCTGACGGAGGCCATCTCGCCGGTCAGAGCGTTGCGCACCTTGATGCTTTCAAGAGTTTCGGGGCTTACGCGGCTTTCAGGGTTGGCCTGCATCATTACGCGATAAATCTTACCGAAGCGGTTGAAGTTTGAAACGTACATACCGCCATAGTAGCCCTGGAGGGCAGAGAGAATCTGACTGGGGCTGAGGCCGGCTTGTTTTGCCTTGGCAGCGTCAATGTCAATCTTATATTGCGGGAACGTCGGGTTGAAGGTGGTGTAGGCCTGCTGGATTTCGGGGCGCTGATTGAGTTCGCCAAGGAAGTTTTGCACAATGGCATAGAACTCGTTGATGTCGCCGCCGGTGCGGTCCTGCATCTTGAGCTCAAAACCGTTGGTCACACCGAAACCGGAAATCATCGGCGGGGCGAAGGCCACTACGCGGCCATCCTTAACGACCTGAGAGGCGGCGCCGTAGATTTGGCCGATGATGGCCGTGGCGCTCTCGGCCTTGGAGCGTTGGCTCCAGTTTTTGAGCTTGATGATGAATGTGCCGTAAGTTGAACCCTGGCCGGCAATGAATGAGTAGCCGACGATTTGCTGAGCATACTCGATTGCGGGAATCTTGGAGAGGATGCCCTGAACCTGGTCCATGGTTTCAATGGTACGTTCCTGAGAAGTGCCCGGAGGCATGTCAATCATACAGAACAGGGTGCCGGTATCTTCGGCGGGGACGAGCTCGGTAGGAGTGGACTGCATGAGCAAAACGAGGATTACCACGCTGATTACTACGGAGATGAACGAGGTTATCTTATGGCGCATGAAGAAGTTGGAGACCTTGCGATAGCCCTTGCTCAGGCCTTCAAAAGAGCGCTCGAAGGCATCCTTGAATCGGCGGGAGAAGAGACCGATGAGGGCCAGGACGGCCACGGCGCAGGCAATGAGGCTCTTGGTGACGTTTTCAAAGTCATACCATCCGAGGACCATGAAGACGATAGTTGCCGTCAGCAGCAGGGTGGTGACCCATGCGGGGAAGACGAAGCGGGAGCCGGTTTTCTTGGCCGAGTCAGTGATGTTAGACTTGATGCGGGCGCCAACGGTTGAGTTGGTTTCGTCTTCTTCGCCCTTATGGGGTTTGAGGAAGACGGCACAAAGGGCGGGCGACAGGGTCAAGGCGTTGATTGCGGAGAATCCGATTGCGATGGCCATTGTTAGACCAAACTGACGATAGAACACGCCGGAGGTGCCGCTCATGAATGATACGGGGATGAACACGAGCATCATGACCAGGGTGATGGAGATGATAGCCGTGCCGATTTCTGACATGGCATCGATGGCGGCCTTGCGTGCAGACTTGTAGCCTACGTCAAGTTTGGCATGAACCGCCTCGACGACGACTATGGCGTCATCGACCACGATGGCGATGGCCAAGACGAGGGCCGACAGAGTGATGAGGTTGATTGAGAACCCGATGATGTTCATCAGGAAGAATGTGCCGATAAGGGCCACGGGGATTGCGATTGCGGGGATAATCGTCGAGCGGATATCCTGAAGGAAGAGGTAAGTAACCAGGAACACAAGGATGAAGGCCTCGATGAGGGTTTGAATCACATGGTGAATCGACGCATAGAGGAAGTCATTGTTGTTCATGGGGATTGCGAAGTCGAGGCCGGCGGGGAGGTCGGCTTTCATCTTGTCAACTTCGGCGAGACAGTCATTGATAATCTGGGTTGCGTTAGAGCCGGCGGTCTGGAACACCATGGCGAATGATGAGGGATGGCCATTGAGCATGTTACGGAAGCCGTAAGTAACGCGGCCGAGTTCAACGTCGGCAACGTCTTTCAGGTAGAGGACATCGCCATTGGACGATGCGCGGACCACTATGTCTTCAAACTCTTCCGGAGTGACGAGGCGGCCCTTATAGCGCATGGTGTACTCGAACGACTGATTGCCCTGTGAGCCGAATGTACCGGGGGCGGCTTCGACGTTCTGCTCGGCGATGGCGGCGGAAATGTCGGTAGGCACGAGGCCATACTGAGCCATCACGTCGGGCTTGAGCCAGATACGCATAGAATAGTCGGCGGCCATACACATCACGTCACCTACACCGGAGACGCGCTGCAGCTGGGGCACGACGTTGATTTTCATGTAGTTGTCAAGAAACTCCTGAGAGTAGACTCCGGTAGTGTCATAGAGGGCGATACCGACGAGCATTGAGCTCTGACGCTTCTGAGTGGTGACGCCTACCTGAACCACTTCGGCCGGGAGCAGGTTAGTAGCCTTGGAGACACGGTTCTGGACATCGACGGCGGCCATGTTCGGGTCAAATCCCTGCTCGAAGTTAACGGTGATTGTCGCCGAGCCGTTGGAAGTGGCGCTTGATTCCATGTAAGTCATGCCTTCGGCGCCGTTGATTGATTCTTCAAGGGGGGCAATCACGGAGTTGAGCACGGCCTGAGCGTTAGCGCCCGGATATTGGGTTGAAACGGAGATAGTAGGCGGTGCGATGTCGGGGAATTGTGTGATAGGCAGGGAGACGAGCCCGATCAAGCCTAACAGCACAATGAAGATAGAGATAACCGTCGAGAGTACCGGGCGGTTAATAAATCTGTCTAATTTCATTTTTCTTCTTATTCAGCAATGTTGATGGTGATGCCGTTACGCGCCTTGGTGCCGATTCCTTCGGTCACGATGCGGTCGCCGGCAGAGAGGCCTTCGGTGACTACATAGTTTTTGCCGTCCTGAAGCGGGTCAATCTGGATAATCTGCTGGTGGAGCACATTGTCCTTATCGACGGTCATGACGTACTTGCTGCCCTGGATTTCGCCGGTGGCAGTCTGGGGAATAACGATTACGTCAGTAAACTGTTCGGGGATGATAACCATGCCGGTAGAGCCTGAGCGGAGCACTCCGTTGGCATTATCAAAGAGGGCGCGCACGGTTGATGCACCGGTTGAGGCGTCAATCACTCCGCTAACCGTTGCAACCTTGCCTTTCTGAGGATAGATTGAGCCATTGGCGAGCTTGAGTTCTACCGGGGGCATGGCGGCGATGGCGGCATTGAGGCTCTTGGCGCCGGCATCGGTCATGTCGAGAATCTGACGCTCGGTCAGTGAGAAGTAGGCATAGACCTGAGAGTTATCGCTGACAGTGGTCAGGGCCTGGCCGGAGGGAGAGGCCAGCGCACCGACTCGCAAGGGAATTGAGCCAACGACGCCCGCAGAGGGAGCAGTCACCAGAGTATAGCTGAGGTTCTTCTTGGCGTTAACGAGTCCGGCTTCGGCCTGAGCGAGCTGGCTCTTGGCCTGAGCTAATTGGTTTTCAGAGATTTGCATGGCGTGCTCGCTGATAATGTTCTTGGCACGCAGCGCGCGATTGCTCTCAACGGAGATTTCAGCGGTCTGCACGGCGGTCTTGGCAACGTTTACAGCGGCTTCGGCCTGAGTGACGGCAGCCTGATAGGGCACCTGGTCAATAGTGAAAAGCAGTTGGCCCTTAGAGACTTGTGCGCCTTCGTCAACATGGACGGCGGTGATAGTTCCGCTGATAAGGGGGCGCACGTCAATGTCAGTTTTACCCTTGATAGTAGCCGGATATTGGCTTTCCAACTCGATATTAGAAGGCTCTACGGTCATTACGGCCAAAGTGGGAGCCTGATTCATCATAGCGGCCATTTGAGCGGCCTGGTCGGATTTTCCACAACCGCTGAGGGTTGCGAGGGCTGCGAGTCCGATAGAAGCAGCCGATAATTGGAGAATTCGCTTCATAAATATGGTTTTAACGTATCTTTTTTGCCTTAACGTGAGTAAATTTCACTGCAAAATTAAACAATTTCAGCGACATAATAAAGAATAAATACGCCTTTTTAACCACATTTAACCGCCGAGTTCCCTTTTTGACCAGCAAAACGGAAATCCAGACGAAGCAAACCTTTCCCCGCACCCGACTCGCCAGGCCCCCGGCTCTGTCCAAGACCGGGATAGTGCGACCCATCCCGGGTCGTAAGTATGTGTGATGGTTGCCGGCATCCCGCGGTAGCTTCTCAACCGCGGGTTAACAAGAGGTGAAAGCCCGCCGGGCTTTATGTAAAGGCGGTGAGGCAGAACTTTGGATGCGTACATGACCGGGCTTCGTGGCGCCCTCGCCACGATGGAGCGCAAGCTCCACGCTTTTCGCCTCAATGTCTGGTAGATGTGTCGCTGACGCGCCACCGTGGCGAGGGCGCCACGGAGCCCGGTGGCTTTCGCTAAATCATGAGTTTTGCAATAGCTTCACAATAAAATACATCCACAGACCACAACCCGGGGACGGCTTGCACTATCTTCGATGCTCATTCCGGGTTAGAGGGGGAGGTCTTTGGCGAGGACTTGGGCGGAGGGGGAGAGGATGTAGGCGGAGGGCATTGCGGGGAAGATGTAGAGTTCTTGGGCGTCGATTTGGCCGAGGTCGCGGACGACGGTCCAGTCCTGCGGGAAGAGGGGGAGGACTTCATTGAAGGCGGCGGCGTTAACTTCGGGGCAGACGGCGATTACGGGGCGGCCTTGGGCGGCTTCGGCGGCGCGAGGAATGAGGCCTTTGCAGACGTTACATTCGGAGTCAAAGAAGTAGACGAGGGTTTCGCCATGGGTGCGGAGGAATTCGTGGAGGGTTCCCCGGCGGCCGTTGGAGTCAACATAGGGGAAGTCGGCGGCGGTGGTTCCGACGCGGTTTTTGAGCACCTGGGGGAGGAGGAGTTCGGTTCGCTCCCATTGGGGTGCAGCTTGGAGGAAATAGAGGAACGTTTCTTCGGAGCGCAGGGGGGAGTTGGGGTCGAAGAGATAGCGTTCAGCCAGGGGCATTATGCGGTCGATGCCTCCTTTTTTGAGCATTTGGTTTACTCCGGCGGCGATGGAGTCAGGTGATGAGGCCATGGAAGCGATGGCGGCAAAATTGGCCATGGCTTGCTGCAAGGCGGGGCTGACGGAGTCGGCGGGGACGTCGGCAGGGGGGAAAACGGCATCGTCCCAGAATCGGGCACAAATAGTGGAAGCCCTCTCGTGAGGGTCCCTGATTGAGGGCGACACGGAGGGCAGGGGATAGTCCTCAGCGGGGGCTGAGGGGATTGTTTGGTTATTTTTTGCGCACCCCACGCTTAAGAGCAGCGCGAGAGGCGGCAGGAGATTGAGCAGGTGCATTGGCTTGAGCTGTAGTGTAAGAGCGTACGCAACGGATTGACATGTTTTTGTTGTGGGTTGAGAGGTCGCGGCTATCGATGGAGAATTTTCCGTCGCCGTTGGTCATCTCATAGACATGATATGTGCGGACGCGGTTATTGAACGAGGGGTGCAGTCCATCGGCGCCGACGTAACGGTAATGATACTGTGTGCGCGACAGGAGGTTACATGAGCCGCTGCTGCCGGCAAAGGCATACCAGATGTAGTTCCCGATGTTGTTTTCGTTCATATTTGGGAATTTTTCCTTGAATCCGGGGTCATTGACAAAGTCCTGAGCGATGTTTTTGTTCCAGTTTTCGTTCCAAGCCCATTGCATGATTGTGAGCTCGGTGATTGTCGGCAGACGCCAGCCGGGGCCGATTGCGTTACAGGGCGAGAAGTCAGGTTCGGAGCGGAGGGCTTCAAAGAGGCCTTCCATCTGAGTTTGGTTGACGGCAAATGAGGTGTTTGCCTGGTCAATGTTGATGACCGTGTCAGCAATTTCAAACTGGAAAGTGGGGAAGTTATTTTCAGAGAATGAGAGGACTCGGCCGGGAGTTTCCGTGAAACGGGGCACATTGATGAGCGATTGCGAATTGAGGTAGCGCATGGTTATGCGTCCGCGCTTATGGTCCTGAAATTTGGCAATTTCGCCATCTTCGGTTTCTTCAATCTCGTTTGCATAGGGGGTATATTCAAAGATTGACTCGAACTGATAGTCGGGATAATCCTGAATATTCCAGGGGATGCCGTCGAGGTGTTCGCCGCTGGTTCCGAGCGAGCGGGCACATCTGACGTAGTATCTCTCGTCGTAGTCCCATGAGGTGGTAGTGGTCTGTCCGAGGGATAGGGCGCTGAATGATACACCCTCTTCGGCCCAGATTTTATTGAGGCTGGAGGTCAGATAGTGGCGGTTTTTATATTCGGAGGCGGTGACATTACCCTCTTTTGATTCGCGCTGAACGTTATAGAGCTGCACATCGTCGGTCAGGGCGCCGTAGCCGATGTAGAGGAGCTGCATCTGTTCGAGCGAGGGGATATACCAGACGAATTCTTCGCGGTCAATGAGTCCGTTGCCGTTGAGGTCACGGTTACGCTGGAGGCAGGCGGAGAGGAGGTTGGTTTCGTTTTTGAGAACGCCTGCGCCTTGATTGGTGGGGCGATTCAGGTATCCTTCGTCATTAATCATGAGTTTGTATTCCCATGTGTCGTGTTCGGGTCCGGAATTGGCGCGCCAGCAGTTTTGACGACCGAATTTTGAGACGTCAAATCGGTTCTTATTGTATTGATAACCGGGATTGCGGCTATACGTTCCCAGGGGGATTCCGGCCACTCCGGCTTCAAAGAGGTCTTCTTCAATACATTCCGTAGCCCATCCTTGCTGGAGGTCGGCCATGTTGACATCATAGATTGTCTGCATGCAGCGCTGCACGAAGGTGGTGCCGGAGGTGGTATAGGAGCTGTTATGGTCAGTTGAGAACTTTGAGGTGCCGAGCATTGTGAATCGGCGCGACTGGCCATTGCGCAGGAGGTCTTTCCAGGAGACTTCGGCTCCGGTTACGGGATGTTGGGTATAGAGATATTCGCTGAAGTAGACGGTGAAGGTGAGTTCATCAGGCGCGGTTTCGTCGTTGGCGTAGTCATAGAGGCGCTGCATGAACTTTTTGGCGTCGAGGGTTTTCTTTTCGGCCCCGTTTCCGCGTGCGTCGGTATAGTGGATGTATCGGCGGTTGACCTCTTCGGGTTTGTGCTCATAGAATTCGAGCCATTCCATGTAGGGGAGAGCCGTATTGGGGTCATCGTCCGGATTTTCGGGGTTGAACTTGTATGAGCGGCGGGTCACTTGGAATACGGGGACCGTGACGCTAATCTGGAGGTTATCGGCCTTGATTGCGTCAATTACGCTCTGTTTGGTGATGGTTACGACTCGCTGCTCATAGTGGGCATCGAGATTGATGGTGCTGGAGGTAGTAGAGATGATGTCGCCTTCGCTGTCGGGGCGGTCTTCTTCGTCCTTGTTGACTTCGACGGTGATTTTATCTACTCCGGCAACGCGGACAATGTAGGTATAATTGAAGTTACGGTAGGTGTTGAAGTCGGTGTTGTCAGCATCAGGGCCTGAGCCGGAGTTATGGCCCAGGAAGATGGTGTAGGTAACGTCGCCGGTGACGTTTTTGAGTGTGCGGCTTCCTTCGGCGGTGCCGTCATCTTCAGTGACCCATGAGGCGCCGGAGTAAGTTCCGCGGAGCACTACGAAAGTGGCGCCGGCGGGGGCGTTGGTCCATGTTTTGTCTTCCGGATTGGTATGGTTCGTATAGTCTTCGCCGGTCCATCGGGCACGGTCGCCGTAGGTTTTGATGTTGTCGGCGTTGCCACGTCCGGGGTGATTGTCGGCCACGAAGAAGTTGAAGCCATAGAGGCCGTCGTAGGTCTCCGTTGCGGGGAGTTCGTCCTTGACGACTTCGTCTTCGCGGTCAAAACGGGTGATGACGAGGGTCCGGACGGGATTGGGCTCCAGGGGAGTGTTATCGTCGGCATATCCTCGGCAAAAGAGGGGGGTGCTTCCGGGGAGATTATAGATTTGCCAGCTTTGGAGCTCAAACTTGCCGGCGGGGATTACCCCGTTGGGGTCAGAGGGACCTTCGCTGAGCACCAGGAATTTGACTCTTGACTGCAGGGGAGTGAGCCAGAGCGTGCCGTTGAGTCGTTCGCTGTCAATGTTGACGTATCCTTTGTGGTTGTTGGTGTTATCGTCAGAGATGTCAGAGACGAAGTCACAGGGGGTGTTGATATGGTGTTCCTGGTGTTCGTCGTTGTTGTCGCAGTAATATCCGCTCATGACGGTGAGCGACTGTTCGAAGTCAGGCATCTTGGAGTCAGGGTCGACGGTGGAGACCATGATTTCGCGCAGGTCGCTGATGTTTTCAACCTTGCTGAGCTTATTGAGAATCATGGCCGAGCCCTTACGGTTACAGTTAGCGACACCGACGATACGTGACGGGCCGGTGGTTGTATGGATTTTTTCGATTATTCCGGAGGTGCTGCTGTTACCGTTACGGTTGCGAAGCACTGCGGCGGAGCCGGTGGTGCTGTAGGCGGGGTCACAGAGCGTAGTGGCCGATGAGTTGATTTGGGGGAAGTAATATTTTGATTTTAGTTCATTGGTGTTTTGGTCAAAGATGAAAAGATAGAGGTCATAGACGGTATGGTCAGTCTCGGAGTCAGTCGTTGCGCGGGAGCCTACGATGGCATCCTCGGCCTCGGGGACTTGGAGTCCGAGGGAGATTTCCACGGGCTGGCCGGGGGCGAGTCCGCCTTTGACGCTGTTATATAGATAGTCATCCGTGCAGGCGCTGAGTCCCATCAGGGTCAGCAGGGCCGGCAGGAGGATGAGCAATGATATGTTGAGATGTCTAAGTTTCATGTCGTTTGGTGTCAATCAAATGTTGGAACATCAATTATCTGCGTTCCGGAGGTGGAAACTCTATAGACGAGCGACGTCTCGTTGGCCACTCCGGTAATCGTGAACCGATAGATATGATTTCGGGTTAGTTTCCAGCGATTATAGTTGGCGTCGGCAGGATAGGACTGCTTTTCCTCGTCGTAGGGGATTGAGGGGAAGAGGGTGCCGGTGATGGTTCGCTGGCGGGCGATTTCGCCTTCCGGGGTGAAGTTGACGCTGACGTTCAGGCGCAGTGCGTCGTCATATGGCTCCATGCTCTGGCCGCTTGCCTCGGGGAGGTAGATGTAGTAGCCCATAATCTTGCCGTCGTCGTTCTTGATGGCGGCGGGCAGATAGAGGTGGGGTTCTTCGCCATTGGGGGCGGTCCAGCGGTCCTGACGCTCGTTATAGGAGTTGGTAAACGAGATGTTGGGAGTCTGGATTATGGAGTTGTTAAGCCAGTTTTCTTTCTTGGGGGTAATGAATCCGGTCTTGTTGAGGTGTTTGCCGCTGACAAAGGCCAGATGGGGTTTGCTTTCGTCGTTAAATTCAATGAAGGGGGCGATTTCGGATTGTTCCTCAGAGGGGAGGAGGACTTCAATCTTGCAGACGGAGCGGAGCATATGGACAGTGCCGATGCTGAGGGGGTCATAGTTTCCGTCAGGTTCGTCGAGGGTTCCGCATCGCCAGCGGAGCACTCCATACATGGGGATTCCGCCGTTATAGTATTCCGTCGGGTCAACGGTTTCAGAGGGTTTATGCACGGCCAGGGAGTCCATTCGGAAGGTGGTGTCAGAGAGGCGTGCAATTCGGGGGATGTCGTTATTGGTATAGTTAGCCGTGACGGCTACGATATAGTCCTGACCGCGGGAGAGTCGGAGGTCGCTGACGTCGATGTAGGCATAGAAGGAGTAAGAGTTGCCGGGAATCGGCAGGAGCATGATGTCGGCGCCGTTATTAGCGGTAAAGTAGTTGCCCATGGCTTCGCCGGCGCTGTTGAGGATAGGGGTTCCGTCGGACTTCAGGATGGCGACGTGGACCCTGTCGGCACGAATCTTCATTTCGAAGTCCTTGCCGGCTTCGTTTTCATATTCGTCGCCCCATGTCGGTCCGCCCCATGCCGCTGCGCGGCTTTGTTGAGCGTCAGTTGACATGACGAAGGTGAGAAACGTTCGTCCTTCAGGAAGTTCGGGGCCTGAGGGGGAGGAGGTCAGGGGCTCGTTTTTGTCGTCACAGGCTGAGAGGCCGACCAGAAGAGCCAGGGGAGCCATCATCAGGGGAAGGCGGCTGAGTCTTCGGGTCAGACGGGTCAGTATGTTATGAACGTTAAGAGCTGTCATTGTTATTGTCTCGATTAATGGAGGTCAGAGTTAGTGTAAATCACGCGCCAGTCAAGCACGTTGATGGCCACTGAGGTCCATTTTTGATTTTCGTCAAGAATGAACGTCAGCGAGAAGTTGTCCTGACGGTCAAGGTATTCTTCATCGTCCATGGAGGCGAATGCCTGGTTGCGAATCATCAGGGAATACTTCTGCAGGGGGATTGAGAAGAGGACGCGTCCGGTGTCGCGCTTGCGCACGGTCAGGGTGGTGTTGTTAGAGGGGTGGAGTCGGCTTGTGGTCAACTCGGCGAGGACCACGTTGATTCTGCCCTCTGCGGCGCGGGATTCGTCAGCGTCATATTCAGTAGAGCCTTCAGCCATGTGCCAGGGGTGATACATAACGTGGCCCTGGGAGAGGTCTGAGTGCATGGTGTTGTCATGATTGAGGTGAGCGTTGCGGTCAGTGATTTCAAAGATGAAATCGTCAGCCTTGAGCTCTGATTCCGTGCTTTGCTGCTGGAGCATTACGCGGATTGAGTTGGTGTCCTTAGTGAGGTCGATTATGTGGATATTCGGATTGGAGGGAGAGGCATAGTTCAGGTCCAGAGTAACCAGGGCATGGAAGAGGTGTTCCAGCGACTTGTCGCTATGGCCATGAGTTTGAGGAGCGGATGGAGAGTCAGGGTGGGAGTCCTCCGTCAGGAGTTGACAGGTGAAGTCCGTGAGCTTGCTTTCGCCGATTTTGGCTGAGGCTATATTGAAGTGGTCATCATAGTCGCCGCCCCAAACCAGGAAATCATACTTTCCGGGAGCGAGATTAACGGTCATCCGGTTGCCTTCCGGGCCCATTTCCGACTGACGGGCACGCTGAGCGTAGACCAGGGTTCCGCTGCGGTCAAATCCCAGGAGGGTAACGGACTTGACTTCTGCACGGAAAGCATCGGCAAACTTGAGATTCTTCGTATAGCTGAACTCGAAAATGTTGGCCGACTCCACGCAATCGCTCTCATCGTTAATGAGTCCACAGGAGGTGAATCCCATCACGGCGATAGCGGCAAGAAGTATATGCTTAAGTTTCATCATCAATCGTTTGCTAAAGAAATGGATAAAAATGGATTTGGCTTGTTTGGATAAGTAAGTAAAAACAGGTCAGCCGGGGGAGTCGGCTCAGTCTTTGAGGGGCAGTTCCCCCGGCTGACTTGGTTTATGGGTTTAGTTTTGTTGGTGAATCGCGGGCGGGGGATTACTGCAGGGTGGTGTTATGAGAAATCACGCGCCAGTCAAGCACATTGAGCTTGGCAGCAATGTAGCCGTCAGATTCGGAGGGGTTTTCCGGTTCGGTGGGGATATTGGGGTTGGTCACGGGGGTTCCGAGGCCTACGTAGTTAGTGAGGTTGTAGACGTAGGAGTGGTTGCGGACAACGCCATACATCAGGGGCTGCTCATCAAGCTTGGTTGCGTAAGTGTTGTTGGCAATGTTGATGATGTAGTATCCCATACCGTTCCAGTAGAGCGCGGCAGGCACATTGTTGGTGCTGATGCGCTGGAGGCTTTCGTTGGTGTAGTTGGGCAGACCGCCGTTGGCCTGGGTGATGTTTTGGTGTGCCAGTTCGTTGCGGGTGGTCTTGAAGAAGGTCACGTGGCAGTGGCCGGTCTTCGGGTCGCGGCTGTTGGTTGCTACGCGGGCATAGCAGATCTTCCATCCGGCAGCCTTTTCGGCGGCGGTGAGCACAGTGCCGGTGTTGTCTTCCTCGAGGGTCATGCAGAGGGCCTCAGGAGTGAAGTACATTCCGCCCCAGAGCATCAGCTGAGCGGGTTGCTGAACGTCAACCTGCACATCTTCCGTTCCGACGGGGACGGTGTAGAGGTTCACGCCGACGAGGAGCTTCGTTGCATAGCTGCGGGCAAAGTTGACGTTGCCGCGATAAGAGTCTACGCCGTCATTGTCGTCGCCATTAAGGAAGGGGTCAGAGGTGTTGGCGAAGAGGTATTGGCCATTGGTGAAGGCGTTTTCAGGGGCGGTGAAGTCGTTGGGGAGGAACTGCTGGATTTCGTGATAAGAAGAGGTAGAAGCCCAGAATGAGCGGTAGCCCTTGTTGAAGTCATCAGCCTTGGCAAAGAATGATGAAGAGTTATTGCCGTTCATCAGGTGCTTGAGGCCGAAGTTCTGACGGGCCTTATTGTTGACAATGTAACCCAGGGGGTTGACAACGACGTTAACGGGGTCGCTGACCTTGACGGCGCCATCTTCAACATAAGAATAGGTGAATTCCAGGGGTTTGAGTTCATCGGCATCTTCCTGCATGACTACTTTCTTTTCAGGCAGTGCGGCAATTGAAACCTTGGCAGCGAGGCGTTCAACAAAGATTTGAACGGGGTTCTGCATGGCTTCGCTTGACTGCGAGCGGAAGTTGCGGTCAGTGATGTCAGACCAGCAGCGCACCGTAGTGCCGTCAAAGTAAGTTGAGCTGGTCATGATAAAGTTCTCCTTGCCGTCCTGTCCGGGGGTGGTCAGAGTGGTGTGGATCGGGGCGTTGGTGTTGTTGTCATCGCCAAATTCCTGGAGGAGTTCGGGAATTGATTTGTTGACGTATTTGGCAATGATGGTGGCATCATCAACGTTGGCAATACAAATCAGGCGCGAGGGACGCACACCCTTGTAGGCGTTAGTGGCGTTACCGAGAATCAGCACGGCATTGGCCGTTCCGGTGTTGGTAAACTGCACGTTGCTAGTTTGTCCGGCAAGTTTTACGGGTTTGATCCAGTTACTTTCGCCGGCCTTATCGAAGGGCGTGTCAACGTCAACGCCGTCGCCATAGCTTTCGCTGCGGTCCATGATGAAGGGGTCGCCGTTGCGGTCAAAGAAGAGGAAATGGAGCTGAGAATCGTCAATTTTGTTTTCAGCTATGGTGCCGTTTTCATAGATTTGATCACCTAAGGCGCGGCTTCCATAGTTGGCGGCATTGGTGATGCTGACACCAATGAACTGTCCCTCAGTAGAGCCTGCCGGGCCTAAGGGTTTTTTGTCGGCGATGGGATCGTCGTTGCAGGCGGTCAGGGCAAGGGCCATGAGGGCTGCGGAGAGTAATTTGACTTTATTCATATTAAGATATGTGTTTTGTGTTTATTATTTCTGAAATTTCTTGAGGTGAGAGACTTTTTCGAGGACTGCACCGGCGGGTTCGTAGCCCTGATTGAGGGCGTTGCGCAGGTGTTGTTCGGCGGCGCGGAGGTCGTCAGCTTCAACGGCCAGGAGTCCGCGGGTATATTCCGCTGCGGGCGATTTTCCGGCGTGGGCCAGATAGCTGTCGGCCGCGGGGAGGTCGCCGTGTTTGAGTGAAATGGAGGCGGCGTTGAGGTTTGCGGCCTCGCTGGAGGGGTCATATTTTGCGGCCATCATGATGAGCTCCTCATAGCGCTCGCTTTCCGGGTCAAGGCTCTGAGCTGCAAGGAAATATTCAGCAGCGGTGAGCTTCGTCGGGTCTTGTTCGATGACGGTCATGACCTCCTCTGCGGTAGAATAGGAGCGGATGATGTATTCAACGCGATAGTCCGTATGGCGGAGCGAGGGATAAATCTCGTTGAGCATGCGCTTATAGGCCTCGGGATAGGTTATGCGCATCTTATAGTCGCGCGCGTCAGGCTCATATCTGGGGTCATTGATGATTTCGAGCAGGCCTTCGCGATTGGGGAAGTCGGGGTCGGCTTCCAGGGCGGCTACGAGTCCTTCCCAGTCTTCCGGCTCATAGGAAGTATGGAGCAGGTTTGAGGGCAACTGATAGCGCTGCTGAATCCATTGGCGCAGGGCCTCGGTGCGGCCTTCAGCCAGGCGGGTATTGTTGGCATAAGAGCCTTCAGGCGATGCAAAGCCCTTGAGGTAGATGGCCGTGATGGTGATGTCCGGGTCATTCTTGACGGAGTCAATCGTCTTGGCCACTTTGGCGAGCTCGTCAGCGTTATTGCGGAAGTCAGGCAGCAGAACCGTCTGATTTACCGGGAACTCGACGTTGGCGCGGCCTGAGGCAGCGCGTTCTTTGACCACATTGGCCGTCGGCACCTCAAAGACAATCTCCTCTGTGGGGTCAAACGTCGGGGCTTCCCAGGGCTGACCCTCAAAGAGTTTGGTCCATTTCAGGCAGTCGGCACATCCGTAGAGGTCCACTTTCAGGGCCGGGCGGGCGCCATTGAGCTCGGGAGTATAGTCCAGCGACTCGCCGATGGTGATTTCATTGCCGACGGCTGAGCTGAGCAACTCTGCGGGGAGTTGCTTGCCGAGGCGCTCGGCGTTAATGAGGTTTCTGCGGCCGTAGATGCCGGCAGATTGGAAAGATATGGTGTCGCCCGCGGCGGTGATTACCATCGGGGTGAAGATGGCGGCCTGGGTTGACTTGACGTTGATTTCCGAGGGGTCAACAACCATATGGAGCCTCATCTTGGCGTTTTCAACGTCGAGATTCATCTCCTTGACGGTTTCAGTGTTGGCCGATGCCGAGGCGGCAAACAGGGCCATCGCAGCTATTGTTAGGATGTTTCGCTTCATAGAGGGTCAGATATTTTTTTTAGAAAACATAGACCAGCGACAAGGCTGCCTTGGTCGGTCCAACGTAATGATAATCATTGTCTTCGCTAATTTTGCGCCCGCAATTCTCACATTCATATGTGTCAAACCGCGTATACATATAGCCGACGGCAATCTCCGCCTCCAGGTTCCAGTGCTTTGACAGGGCCCAGGCATAGCCGTAGCCAACTCCGGCGCCGACAAACCATCCCTGATAGCGGTTATGCTTGAACTTATCGATGTTCATGCCCCAGATTCCGCCGTCGGTCCAGTGGCCTACGTTATATTGGCCTCCGAGGGCGTGCATGGCAAGGAAATGTCCGTCAAGCGATTGGCAGAACCAGTAGCGCCCCTCCGGCTGGATGAGCCAGTGTTTCCATCGCGCTCCTTTTTGCATGTTCCATGCGTTGAGATTCGCGCTCAGGTCTATGCTCCATTTGGGCGATACGGCCTGCTCGATTCCCAGGTTGACGGTTGCTGTTGCGTCATAGAGGATGTTCGTTTTCAGCGCAGTTTCCCGCCCGTTGAGCGACGGGAAGGAAAGTCCCGCCAAGGCGAGAGAGGCTATGATTTTCAGTGACTTTCGCATTACTGGAAAGAATAAAGGTGGTGTGATTGTGATTACTTTTTAGGGTGCAAAATTATGGATAATTCTTATACTATAACGCGAAAAAGTGTTAATTATTGTTAACGGGGGGGGGTAAAAGTCAAAAAAAATTGAATTTTTGCCATTTTTCTCACGAAAAACGCCCTTTTTTAACAGATTAACGGGTTGCATTCCCCTCATCAACGAGGGAAAATGCAGCCCGGGGGAATGGAAGTTGTTTATAGATAGGTAATAGATTGTCTTTATTGGCGATGGGGTAGGTTACTCAGCCTTCTGGGCGGGCATAACCTTGGCGGCCTTCACTGCCTTGGGGGCGCGGTCACCAACCTTGCGGGGAGCGTTCTTATCGAAGCGCTTCTGCTGGTCAGCGCGACCCATTGCCTTGTGGCCATCATGGCCGCGGGTCACCAGATTTTCAAGATACTGCACATACTGCTCGGGGCTAAGTACAGCCTTGATTTTCTCCAGATAAGCCTTGCGGCCTTCCCGGCGGGCATTCTTTTTTTCAGCCTTCTGAGCCTTGGCGGCTTCCTTCTTGGCCTGAGCGGCAGCGCGCTGCTCCTCCTTGATGGTCTTGATTTGCTCCTTCTGAGCGTCGGTCAGGTTCAGGCCTTCAAACTCGCAGGCTTGCTTGGGGCCACCCTTCTTGCAGCAGGCGGGTTGATTGCAGTCCTGCTTCTGGCATTGCTCGGTTTGGGCGCAATCATTGGTGCAGGCCTTATTGTCATCTTTATTCTGGGCCATTGCGGCTCCGGCGGTCATGGCCACTACGGCCAGGGTCATCAAAAATTTCTTCATTGTCATTTTCTTGTTTTAGAGGTTTTTCATTCGGTTTACGATTCTAAGACGCCAAGACTTTCCGAAGGTTTATTCCGTTAACTTTCTTTAACTCATCGCCGCCTGCTCCGGTCGCCGCTTCAACCCGCACAGGGGCTCTTTGGGGCGAGTAGATGACCGGGCATCGTGGCGCCCCCGCCACGATGGAGCGCCAGCTCCACTGTTTCCGTCTATGTTTATGGTGCTTTTATGGCGCTTGCGCGCCACCGTGGCGAGGGCGCCACGAAGCCCGGAGGCTTTTGC
>JAAVCG010000044.1 GCA_014802435.1 Bacteroides sp.
CCCTTGTAGACTTGTTTTGTGTTGAAGTCGCATAGCCAAACAGAGGTTCAAAGCGTGCCCCTCTCGGCATAGTGAGCGTCGTACCGTCAACTCCAATGATCAATTTATTTTTCCATTTCTTTACGGACATTTTACGATAGTAGTTATCCACTATCCTGTTGTTTATAAATTGAAACAAGCTGGGAGAAATGCGTTTACGACTGATTGAAAACGCACTTTTGGAAGGAGGCTTAATGCCGAGTCTATCATAAAACATCTCCAGTTCACTTTGGTTGCTGCCCGCGCGTGGCATTATCATAAAAGTTAGCAAACGCGACAGCGACAGTCTTGTATGGCGGACAAATACTCTTGAGGGATCTTCGTATCTGCCGGATTTTACAATGAATTTCTCCAACACTTCTCTCCGACTGCTCAGGTCAACAATTTCATTGAATATTTCGTTATAGATGTACTCAAGTTGCTTCATAGCATTATCTGTTTAAATTCTCTACTTATAACAGATAACGCTATGATTTTGTATAGATCCGGCTTATTTTAACTGCATTGGGCTCGCGCCTGGGGTTAGTCATTACATCGCCTCTCCGAGGCTCTAATAGGTTGTTAGATAGGGTGCTGGAGAACTTTTGATTTGTCGAGGGCTGTTCATCTGCTTTATGGAAAGGCGGATTCCGATCCGCCGCCTGGTCTTACGGCCCGCAAATCTATTCGGCTTGTGCGAGGGTGCGGCGGATCGGAATCCGCCTTTCCATAGGTGTTGGGGCTGAGGGCGTTTTTTCCATAAAAAAAAGCAGGAGGTCCCGGGTGGGGCCTCCTGTGGTATTGGGGGAAGTGGGGGTTACAGTTTGCTGTTTTTGCCGTAGAGTTTGAGTTCGGCGAGGTTCCAGTAGATTGTTGTAGAGGAAGAGCAGAGGTTTTCACCCTTGTCGTTTTCAATGACGCAGAAGCGGAGATATTTGAAGGTCTCGGGTGCTTGATACATCTTGTCAATCTTACCGATTTCGAATGACTGACCTGAGGCGAGCTTCTTGGTGTTAGTTGCGGTGGCGAACTTCACCCATGAGTTTTCATTGTCGATCTCGTTAGAGTAGTAGAGGTCAATCTTCTTGGGTGAGCAGGGGTTAGTGCTTCGTGCGGTAATGTTGAAGTAGACAGCGTCAATTTCTTCGGGGAGGGTGATTTCAAGGTAAGAGCCGTAGGGGGCGCTGCGGTCGAAGGCCACTGTCCATCCGGAGTGGAAGAACGTTGAGAGGTCGTCGTCGAAGAGGCCGTTGATTGAGCCTTCAGAGGGTTCGCAGTCGTTAGAGGTAACGCAGGAATCGTCAAGGTCAATGGGGGCTTCGATTACCTTTACGCCGACCTGGAAGGTGGTTGCGGTGATGAGGGTCTTGACAACGTCCCAAGAGGGTTTGTTTTCGTTGTCGTCCCAAGCGATGGCGTTGGTGCGGCTCTTGGCGGTTTTGTTTTCGATAACGATAGGCACAACGAGGTTCTTGTTGAGCATTTCGTTGGGGTCGATGTTATCGAGGTAGATTTTCAGGGGGATGCGTGCCTTGGTGACTCCGGCGGGGAAGTTTACGGTGTAAGCTTCTTCAGTACCGGTGAGGGCATCGCTCTTGTAGACCTCGAATTCGCGGCGGTCAGTGATTTCCCAGCGGGTCACAGCGGGGGTAACGACTCCGGTTTCCTTGTCGGTTGATTCCTTGTCGTTTTTGAGGTAAGTGAGCGGGGTGCTCTTCTTTTCGTCGGCGTATTCAGGAACGGCTGCAGCCTTGGGTTCTACGATGCGAACACCGAATCCCCAGGGGTTCTTACAGGGAAGAGTCAGGTAGACTTCAGGCTCGTAGACGAGGCCCTTGCCGGCATCGTTGATGAGGCGGCGGCGAGAGAGTTCTTCAATGTCGAATCCACCGTCGGGGACGTCGCAGGTGATGACGGGGTCAAGGTCATTGAGCGAAACCATCAGGACGTTGTTATATTCATTAACGGAGTCGGTTTCAGAGTAGAGGCCGATGGGGATAATGAATTCCTTGTTTGCGAGCTGGGCCTGGACTTCGGGTGAGCGATACCATTTGCAGTATTCAGAAGATTTAACGCGGAGGGTAGCGCCGAAGTAGCGGTCATTTTCGCCGGAGAAGGTGTATTCGATTGACTTGGTAACGTTACCGTTGGCGTCAATGAGGTCAAAGAGGTCAGCGTCAACGATTCCGAGACCGGAGAAGTTTTCACCGATGTTGTCTTCAACGTATTTGTTGAAGTCGTCGTTGGTCATGACGCGGAGGTTAGCGTGAGAAACGCGCTCGGGGGAGTGTCCGCCCTTGATGACTGAGATGTAGCGGTCAGCATAGTCGTCGGTAGAATAGACGTCCATGTCAACGTCGCCTCCGTCTTTGATGAGCATGACGTCGCCATACTGGTCGTCATAGATATCATACTTGTCGCAGGAGGTGGCGGCGGCCATCAGCGCAAGCAGACCGGATGCTATAAATAATTTTTTCATGTTGTGAGATTTCAGATTGTGAAAATGGATTATTGATTAGTAACCGGGAGCCTGAACCATCTGCGGGTTGTTATAAACCTCGCTCTGGTAGAGGGGCCAGAGATACTGACGCTTGTGGAAGGTATACTGAGAGTTGATCATGATGGGGGTGTGCCATTCGTCGGAAGTGGGCTTCACCTTCAGACCGTTGAGGCCTTCACGCATACCGTAAGCGAAATATTCGTCACCGGCAACCCAGCGGCGCACGTCGAAGTAGCGTACACCTTCGTCCCAGAGTTCAACGAAGCGTTCGTTGCGCACCCATTCGGTGAGGGTCCAAACCTTAGAGCGGGAAGTATTGCGTGCGTCGTCGACCATACCGATCATAGATTCGGTCAGAGGAGCGACGTAGGCGCGGCTGCGGATTTGGTTAACGAGGTTCATGGCAGCTTCCTTGGCGTTAGAGCCGAGGTCAGCTTCGGCCATGAAGTTGAGGATGTTGACCTTGCCGCCGTCGGGCTCGTGAGCTTCAGCGCCGGAGGGAGTCATGTCATCAGCGGTGTAAGTAACGTTGGGGAAGAGGTCATAGTCACCGGTGGGGATTGCGATGCCGCGGTCTTCCATCTCGGCGAAACATTCGGCGAGGTTGAGCATCACTTCAGCCATACGGATGAGTACGT
Organism: Bacteroides sp.; assembly: GCA_014802435.1. GTDB lineage: Bacteria > Bacteroidota > Bacteroidia > Bacteroidales > Muribaculaceae > UBA3263. Next base: position 3,157 of record JAAVCG010000044.1, read on the forward strand.
CGGGAGAGTTCTTGCCGGAGGTCCACTGGCCATTGTTGGCGGCCCACTTTGACAGGGGGTCAACGTGTTTCATAGAGAGGAATCCGGTAACGGAGTAGTTACGTTCGCCCTGTCCGCGGCCCTGCATTTCGGCGTTCTGCATGTTGAGCAGCTTGGGGTCGCCGTCGTTGAGCAGGGTGAGGTAGTCGCCGCCGTCGAAGGCGATCCAGGCGTAGAAGCGGGGTTCGCGGTTGACGCAGATGTTCATGACGTTAGCGCGGTCGCCGGTGAAGCCGGCGAGCTGATACCATGAAGCCTTGGGCATAGAAGAGTCATGACCGGGAGTCAGACCGTTAGCGTTAAGGAAGTGTTCAACGGTGTAGAGGGTGGGGCTGACGCCGTTCCAACCTTCTTTCCATTTGGAGTTGGTTTCAGTCGTTTCGAGCACGCGACGGGGCAGACGGGAGTCAGTCATACCGTAAACCACCTGCTGGTTAGACCAGATGATTTCCTTGTTGCCTTCGTGGGGGGTGGTGGTGTTCAGGTAACGGAGCATACGCACGGTTTCCTTGAAGTCCTCCTTTGACCATTCGGGCATGTTGGCGGGAGCGGTCATGTTTTCTTCGCCGGGGATATAGATAGCATCGGCGAGGACATCGTCAGCGTCCATGTGGGCGGCGTCTTCAATGGTGTAGAGGCGATATCCGGCGAGTTGAGCCTTATGATAAGCGCGGATACAAGCTGCGAGGGCGCGTTCCCATTTCCAAGATTCGTAAGTATCAGAGAAGAGTTTGTTGCCATAATCTTCGCCGGTAATGGGGTTCTTGGAGTTGGTTTTGTTGCGCCAGGTCTTATAGGGGAACTTGCCGTTCCAGAGGTCAGAAGCGGCCATCAGATAGAGGCGAGCCTGGAGGGCATAGCAGATAACTGAAGTGGCGCGGCCCTGATATTCATGAGAGCGGGTCTGCATTTCCTGACGTTCGAAGACCTTTGCACATTCTTCAAGTTCGTTGGCAATCCAGTCAACTACACCGTCAACGTGAACGCGGCCGGGATAGTTAGAGGGGTCAGTGTCCATGGCGATGAACTTATCGGTGATGGGCACAGGACCGTAGATGCGGAGTACCTGATAGTGATAGAAGGCGCGGCAGAAGCGAGACTCGGCGAGCCAGAGTTCTTCTTCATTGGGGTCTTCACAAACGGAGTTCTTTCTACCTTCGCTGAGGAGTTCGCGCTCAAACAGGAGGGTCTGGCCGATTGCAGAGTAGTAAGAGTCCCAGAATTTGGGGTCATAGTTGGTAGCGGTGGTCTGCAGGGTGTTACGCATGATAGCGTAAGAGGTAGGACCGTCGACGGCCATCCAGGTTTCAGGGATGAGGAATTCATCGTTAGCGGCATTGAGGCCGGAACGATAGTCGCGGGGTGAGAAGTCACGCTGGCTGACGCCGTTATAGCAGGAATAGAGGAATCCTTGGGCGTTAGAGTGATTCTTCATTGCGTCGCTCAAGCCGGGCTGTTCCGGGGGCACGACGTCGAGGTAGTTACATGAGGTAACTCCGGCGAGAGTGCCCATTGCAAGCGCAAGAGAGGCGTATTTGAATATGTTTTTAACTTTCATTGTTAAGAAATTCTATGATTGTTAGATTGAAAAGGAGGGAGGAATTAGATGGTAACCTGAACGCCGACAGAGACGGTTTTCTGCATCGGGTAAGAGTTCCATGCTGAGAGTTCGGGATCCCAGAGCTTGAAGGGGCTGAAGGTCACGAGGTTCTGACCGGAAACGTAGACGCGGCCATAGGGGAAGCGCCAGCCGAGCTCAACGTTACGCAGACGGAGGAATGAACCATTACGCATCCACCAGGTTGAGTTCTGGTCATTGTTAGACACGTCGGTCTGCAGAGTACCCAGACGGGGGTAGTCAACGTCGAAGTTGTCGGGGTCATTGATGGGATCATAGAAAGAATCAGCAATCCAGGCGAGGACGTTGCGGGCATCGGCCTGCGGGGTCTTACCTTCCATGAAGGGGTGAACGTCGCCCATGAGGATAGTGCGCTTGGCTGAGCCGGTGAACTGGAAGCCGAAGTCGAAGGCCTTCCAGTTGAGGGTACCGCCGAAACCATACTGGATACGGGGCACGCGGCCATATTCGCTGATCATCGTTTTATCTTCAGAGGTGATTTGACCGTCACCGTTGAGGTCACGATACTTGATGTCACCTACCTGGGGGTTAGAACCGAGGTTCTGTTGGGGAGAGTTGGCAATTTCTTCTTCGCTCTTGAAGAGGCCTTCAGCGATGTAGCCGTCAGTGCGTGAAGAAGATACGGGGAGGTTAGTGCCCATGAGCCATGCGTAAGGCTTAACTGCTTCGTCCCAGTTGGTCACTTTGTTTTCAGAGTAAGTGAAAGTTCCCTGCACGGAGAAGTTCCAGTCATTGTTGATGCGCTTGTTATAAGAGAGTGAGAGTTCACCACCCTTGTTTTCCATCGTACCGGAGTTAGCCCAGGGTTTTGCGGCGTCATAACCGAGAGAGCCGGGCCATGCTTCACGAGAGATGAAGATGTCATAACGGTGTTCCCAGAAGAGGTCGGCATTGATGTTCAAGTCGCCGAAGAGGGTGAATTCGATACCGACGTCGGCCTTACGAGATTTTTCCCAACCGAGACCGGGCATTGCATAGTAAGTAACCTGCGGGCCGCCGCCTGAAGTCTGAGAAGAGTCATAGTCACCGGCAGTCCAGGAGATTGCGGAGATGTTGTTGCCGGTAATCTTGTCGATGTAGAGGAAGTGAGATCCGCCGGGGCTCTGAAGGGCGTCAGAACCTACGAGACCGTAAGAAGCACGAAGCTTAAGGTTAGTCAGGACATTAGATGCGGGAGCGAACCAGGGTTCGTTAGAGATAACCCAGCCGATAGAACCTGCGGGGAAGAATCCGAAGCGGTCTTTCTTGGCCAGACGTTCGGTGCCGTTATAACCGGCGTTGAATTCAACGAGGTAACGGTGAGCGTAGTCATAAGTAGCGCGGAAAGAGAAGCCTTGGTTACGGTTGGGGAGCACGTCGCCGCGATATTCCCATTGACGATACTGAACCATAGCGCTGACGTCATGGAGGCCGAACTTGCGGTTCCAGTCAAAGCGGGCCTGGATTTCAAAGGTCTGGTCAGAGGAGCGACCGAGGGCTGATTCATTCAGGTAAACGGTACCTTCCTGAAGGGCTACGGTGCGCATGTTTTCAACGGGGGTGAGCTGGCCGGTGATGGCGTCATACTTAGCGCCCTGGTTGGTGAAATAGTAGGGGGTCACAGTGCGGTTGAACGACATCTGGCTCCAAGATTTCAGGTTCACCCAAGCCTCAAAGCGCAGGCCCTTGGTGATGAAGTCGAGGTCCTGGTTGAGTTTGACTACGGTGTTAAGAGTAGTCTGGTTAGTCTGCTGATAAGAGGTGTTGAGCACTGCATAAGGGTTCTGCAGAGTGTGTTCTGAATACTTGCGGGAACCGTAGCGCACGAATTCGTCGCCTTCCTGAGCGGGGTAAGTCACCGGGAATGAAATCGGGGTGGTTGACAGGGTCATGGCGAAGATTGAGGCGGCGCCGGTGTTGGGGCCGGTGTTCTGACGCACCTGAGCATTCATGTTCATGCTGATGGTGGTGGTCGGGGTCACCTTATAAGAGATGTTGTTCTGGAAGGTGTAGTTATAGAGCTGGATGTTGTTGTTCCAGGAGTAGAGCTTGGAGGTGTTCAGAAGACCATCTTCATGCTGAACGTCGATTGACATATAGTACTTCACCTTAGAACCACCACCGCTGACGTTAACGTTGCCGCGCTGGCGGGAAGCCATGTTGCGGAAGAGGATGTCGTTCCAGTTAACGTTAGGATAGAGATAGGGGTTTGCACCGGTGCGGGTCCATTCGATTTCGTTGGCTGAATATACGGGGTCGCCGCCGCGGCTCTGACGGGCCAGGTTATAGACCTCCATGTATCGGCCACCGTCAACGAACTCGGGGAACTTGTCGAGGAAGTTGAATGAGGCATCGAAGCTTACGCCGACGCGGGTTTGAGAGTTATAGTCACCGCCTTTGGTCTTGACGATCATCACACCGTTAGCACCGCGGGCACCATAGATAGCCGTTGCGGAAGCGTCCTTGAGGATTGAGAAAGACTCGATGTTTTCAGCGGGGACGAAGTTAAGGTCATTGGCAGAGATTTCAACATCGTCCAAGAGGATAAGAGGAGTAGCGCGGCCGCCGAAGGTGCCGATACCGCGGATATAGAATTCAGCGGCAGAACCGGGCTCACCGGAGGTTGTCTGCGCAACGACACCGGCAATCTTACCGGCCAGGGCGTTAGTGAGGTTGGTTGAGGGGAGCTTGAGTTCGTCGCCCTTGACGGAGGTGATAGCGCCGGTTACGGAGACACGCTTCTGAGTGCCGGCGCCGACAACTACGACTTCGTCGAGGGTATTGTCATCGCCCTTCATTGAGACTTTAACATAGCCGAGGTCTTCAATGGGTACGCGGGCTTCTTTATAGCCTACATAGGTAACGAGGAGGGTGACGTTTTTACCGGTGGGGACATTGATTGAGAAGTTACCGTCAATGTCTGTTGCGGTAATTGCAGTTTTGTCGCCGACAACGGAAACGGTAGCGCCGGGGAGGGGTTCGCCATCGGCGGCATCAACAACCGTACCGGTCACGGCGCGCTTGCCGGCGGGCGCCTGAGCCTGCGGAGCGCCCGAGGGTTCGGGAGCGGCCGTCGCAGCTACGGGAGCCAACATGGCAAAGGCAACCAGCCCGTTAAGGGCATAGCGCCAGGGTAAAGAGTTTTTTCTCATTCTGTGATTGATGATTGTGGTTTGTTAATAATTTCAAGGTAAAGACGTAAGTTTTCACTTATTTTTAGTTAAAAAGTCACAAAAAATGATGCTTTTGTGAACTCCTTAACATTATATAAGTGGTCAAAGTTAAGAATTTTCCGCAAAATTCCGAGTTAACTCAGTGTTAAATATTGTTAAAATAGCTTATATTATACCGATTATCTCGCGAATGTCTGAAATCTTGTTTCGGCGGCAATATTCTTCAATTTCGTCAACGATTTTGACGCTGATGGCCGGGTCAAGGAAGTTGGCCGTGCCGACTTCTACGGCCGTTGCGCCCGCCATGAGAAACTCCAGGGCGTCACGTCCGCAAGTGATGCCTCCGAGGCCTATCACGGGGATTTTCACCGCCTTGGCCACTTGCCAGACCATTCTGACGGCTACGGGGCGGACTGCGGGGCCGCTCAGACCGCCGGTGATGGTGCTCAGGTAGGGCCGACGATGGTCAACGTCGATGGCCATGCCCATCAGAGTGTTGATAAGCGAGACGGAATCGGCGCCTTCGCCCTCAACCGCACGTGCAATCTCCGCAATATCAGTCACATTAGGGCTGAGCTTGACAATCAGGGTGCGCTCCCAGGCCTTGCGCAAGGCGGCGGTGACGGCTGCGGCGCCCTTGGTTGTGGTGCCAAAGGCCATGCCGCCCTGCTTGACGTTAGGGCAGGAGATATTGACCTCGATGGCGCGGATGCCTTTCAGGGCGCTCAGGCGCTCGGCCACTCCGACGTAGTCATCAATCGTCGCGCCCGAAACGTTGACAATCACCTCCGAGCCGCAATCCTTGATGCGCGGATAAATCTGGTCGACAAAGTATTTGACGCCCTTGTTTTGCAGGCCGACGGCATTGAGCATTCCTGAAGGGGTCTCGACCATGCGGGGATAGTCATTACCTTCGCGGGCCAGGAGTGTGGTGCCCTTGACGACGAATCCGCCCAGGCGGCTAAGGTCCAGGAAGTCAGAAAATTCCTCGCCATAGCCGAAGGTGCCGCTGGCGGTCAATACGGGGTTTTTGAGCTGCAGAGAGCCTATGTTTACGCTTAATCTTGCCATAAGAGATGTTTAACGTTGAAGACAGGGCCTTCGGTGCAGACGCAGACGTTGCCGCGCATTGTCTTCTCAACGCAGCAGAGGCAGGCGCCGAGACCGCAGGCCATTACATTTTCGAGGCTGACCTCGCAGGGAGCGCCCAGCCGGGAGGCGGCGCGGGCCACCGCCTTCATCATCGGCATCGGTCCGCAGCAATAGATCTGGTCGGCGGGGTGGGTCAGGCGCTTATGGGCGGTGACAACTCCGTGAGTTCCGGCCGAGCCATCATCAGTGGTGATATGCACGGTTCCCAGGGCCTTGAACTCGTCGAGCATCAGCAAATCAGCCTCCGAGCGCGCCCCCAGGAGGAATTCGGGCGCATATCCGCGGGATTTCAGCTCCTTGCCTAATGCCAGGAGGGGGGCTACTCCGACTCCGCCGCCAATGAGCAGGAGCTTCAGTTCCGGGTCAGCCTTGGCCGGGAGGGTCCAGCCGTTGCCCAGGGGGAGCATACAGTTGACCGTAGCGCCCGGTTCAGTGCGCAAAAGCGCATCCGTGCCCGGGCCGGCGCGGCGCACCAGGAGTTTGACGTGTCGCTCCCCGGCCTCGCAGATAGAGATGGGGCGGCGGAGGAATGTTTCTTTCGAACCGTCGATTCGCACCTGGGCAAACTGCCCGGGCTGAATCGCCGGAAGCTCGGCGGCGCTCTCAAGGGTCAGCAACCCGTAAGAAGCCCCTAAAGGGATATTTTCAGTCAGTTTGAAGTCAATGACCGCTTTGCGGTTTTTTATTTCGTGCATACGTTGAAAGTTTCAATATGACGTTTTTTCTTTTCGTCGAAGATTTCATCAATGGTGATGAGGATGCCGGTTTCCTCAACGTCGCCAAACTCGCGGTTGATGGCCGTGCCGAAGACCTTCATCGTCGGCGAGAGGTTCATGTAGGCATTGACCAGGGGCGGAATATTGATTCCGCGCTCGCGAATCATGCGGTTGAGATTCTTGTAATCTTCCTTGAATTCCGTCCCCTCGGGAAAAGCCTCGGCCAGGGCCTTCAGATCAGGAGTCTGCGGCAGGGCATGGATGGGAGTGACCAGATTGTCATGGTCCGGGAAATGCTTATGGAGGAAATAGAGAATCATGTCGCGACACTCCGTGATATATTCCGGATACATCGTGACCTTTCCGAAGAGATATTTGATTTCCGGATGGAGCACGGTCAGCGCGCCCAGGCCGTCCCAGAGATTATCCAGGGCGAAGATGGCCTTGGTTGAGCGGGTGGCCTGCGCTTCGAGGCGCACGAATGAGCGTCCGAGTTCAATCGTGTAAGGCAGATAATCCTTCATGAACTCCGGCGAGAAGCGGAAAAGATGAGCCGTAGCGATTCGCGGCGAGCCATCCGGCTCAATGGCAATGTCCTTGCCGAGGATATAGCGGTAACCGCCGATGATTTGGCGTTGTTCCGGGTCCCAGACCACGAGCTGCTTGCAGGGAGGAGTCATCGTGTCAAACTCGTCGATGTCGCAGGCTAAACCCGTGCCACCGCCGCCGGCGCGGAAGGCTATTTCGCGCAGGCGCCCTATTTCGCGCATCGTGTTAGGTGAAGTGTGGGCGTCGACCACGTAGAGCTCATTGCCTCCCTTGTTAGATTTGCGCAGGAAGGTTGACTCATTGAGTTCAGCCTCAAGGAGCGATACGGGGACTTCGTCAATTACTTTTTCAGGCATTATGTATTATATAGGTGTATTTGATTTAATCAACTTAACGGTTCGAGAGAATAGACATGGTCACGGATACCCGCCGCCATGGCCATAGCCGCTGACCCTTTGGGCAGCAGGTTTGCCGCAATGGGCTTGCCGGCGCGGAATTCAAGCACCTTGCCCTGAGAATGGACAAACTCGCGCGGAAGGGCTATCATCTCCATGTTGAACTTGATGCCGAGGTTTTCCCTCATCTTTGCGAAACGATAAAACGACGGCGAATTTTCTGAAAAACACCTCAGGGGGATGATTTTACGCCCCGTTTCGGCGCTTTTATTGACAAACATCTTGTTCCATTTCAGGTCACGAATCTCGCCATCCTTCCCCTTGCGCGAGCAGAGCCCGGCGGGAAACATCACGACGGGGCGCGACACATCATGAAACGCGGCATCAACATCGCTGACGGCCCCGCGACTCTGCGCCCCATGCTTATTGATGGGGATAAAGACCCCGTCAAGAGGCTTGAGAATCGACAGCAGGTCATTGACAACGAAGTAGGGCTCAACCCCATGGCGCTTGGTCAGATACTCAATCAGGGCAATCCCGTCCAAGGCTCCCAGGGGATGGTTACACGCATAAGTGACCTGATTCGGATGCACGGCATCAAGCTCCGGCATATCCTCAAATCGGGTCGTAACCTGCATCTCCTCCAGGAGTTTATGGCAAAATTCCGCCCCACGAAGCCCGGCGGTAATCTCCAGCAGCTCATTGAGGCGTTCTTGGCAGATGTATTTCTCCAAACCCTTGATCAGAGGGCGGGGAATCCACTTATGGTAGCCGGGCGCTCGGGAGCGCAACACGGCATCGACGTCAACTTTCATTTCCATAAATTAGCGCAAAGATACGAAAAATAAATGAAAAACGAAAACTGAAAAAGTAAATTTCCCCCGTTTGATTATAGTATCCGATACATTCGTCTTGTTGATGAGTATTGGTCCCGGGTGGTCTGGAAGAAAAAGCTGTTTCTAAGGTAGAATTTAATGGTGTCGTTGCGATTGAGCGCATCAACAGTTATAAACTGACACCCCGCAAGGGTATGGTTGAAATATGTCGCAGCAACCAGGTCAATAATAGCTTTGCCTATTTTGTGTCGTTGATATTTGGTAGATACTCCAAGATGGCCTATGTTGATTGCCGGATACGAGGTCTGGCGGTTGAAAAAATCCACTATGTTTTCGGCTTTCTCAAAGCGAATATCGTCAATTAGGTCCTCTTTAGCGCTTTGGCTGTCAATCATGAGTGCGTCGTTCATGAGGGTAAAGACGGCGACTATCTCGTCAGACATAGTTGTGGCGATGTAGGCTGACAAGTAATGGTATTTGACACATTCTTCAACTTCGTGATGAAAAAAGCGGTCAAGCACTGGTACACCACAAGTAAATTCTGCCAATTTGGGATAATCGGCAGATTCTATGAGGCGAACTTTGAAGTCAATATCCGAGCAGGGGGTTTTTCCCTCCACAATTAGCTATGATTTTGTTGGCATTTGCCAATGTTTCAGCTCGTTGGCTTTCAAGTTCTTGGCACTCTTTGGCGTTACGTGGGCCCCGGAGATGTTTCTCCAGGTTCAGGTGGAAGCGTTCAATATCATCACGTTCCATCGGTGGGTTTGGAATTGAGCGTATCATAGCGGAGTTGATTAACTTGATTTATGCAAAGTTACAAAAATAAATTCAAAATACAAAATAAAAATTGGGCTGTTGATGCACTGGGGAGAAGACTCGCCTTCTGGTCATCATGACGCCAAAGCGCCACTCTCGGCGAGTCGAAGCCGCTTGCGCGGCTCTTTTTTATTTTTAGGGGAGGCAAATATTTGCTGATGAGTCGGGTAGCGGTTGTTGTTCCTGTTGGCATCAAAAATCTCTACCTGTTTTTGCACTTCCACCAATTCATCATTTTTTTGAAGTATGATTTTGTCAAGGTCATCCGAGAAGGCCGTTGAAACGTTCTGAATTTGGGCGGGCGTCAAGGTTGTTCCTTCTCTAATCTGACGAAGATAGGCTGTAGCAAGCAGGAAATCAATAAAATTGGGCGTTAAATTCATCCCCAACGATGTAAGTCGCTTGGTTGCAATCGCTTTCCAGTCAGTCGGTGCCATATCCCCGATTGACGGAATATCTTCAAAGCGCGATAATAGTTGATAACTGAAATAAAACGGAGTAAAACTAACGGGCATATGCGTAAAGAACGCTTCATCTGACAAGTCTATATCCTTAAGGAAATTATAATATTCATCCGGATAGACCGGAACACTATCCCGTGGAATGCCAAACCATTCATTTGCTTTTTTTCTATAAGCCAATTCATAGGCCGCGGCAAAACCATATCTCAGATTATTGGAGAACCAAGGTTCTACACATTTCTGCCAGGTATTTTCGGTGGAAAAATCCGTTCGTTCCTCAAACATTTCTTGAAACGTCCGCCCGACGATTCTATGGTCATTAAAATCAGCTTTATTAAATCTGGTCGATAAATCGCAAGAAATTGAGGACAATGTAACCTCTCTTCTTGATAATGATGTGGCCAAATTTTCCGGCGTTGAAATAAAACTATATCCCCAGGTTTTATTAATAGGGTCATCAGAGTTGACTGAAAAATTCCATACTCCATCGTGGAGTCTTTTAGCGCAGACTACTGTTGAGTCATTTTGTTCAATTCTAATCAGATTCATTGCCAAACAAGAATCTGACGAATAAATTATCAATGAAACAATAGACGATGGCTGTTCAGTCTCAATCTCCGCAGTCCATACTCCGGACTCGATACGTTTCATCGGAGTTTCCTCAGTGTTATAGGGCGCTCCAAGGAGAGAGGATGATACAATAATGGGCCTAATACCCTCAAACGCTGAAGAATCGTCAGCTTCCATTGTAAGAATAACCTTTGCGCTCCCTAACTTAAAAGTCCCGGCAAAACCGTTTAGACCTAAGACAACGAACAACAGGCAAAGTACCGTCCTTCTTCCGTAAAGTTTTAATTTTCTGTACATTATTACCTCCTTTTAGCTGCAAAGATACGATGATTTTATCTAAAAATAGTGCAGTTTTAGTTAAATAATGTTAAATATACAAGAATTTAGCAAAATGCATAACTGTTTGTTATATAGCTGAATATAGTTGATTAGATTCCTTGTGGATATCCCGCCGGGGTTATACTTTAGTTATCCGAGGTATTGCAAACCCCAGGGTGAGTAGATGACCGGGCTTCGTGGCGCCCTCGCCACGGTGGAGCGCAAGCTCCACAATATTCGCTTCAATGAATTGGTATACAGTTTTTATATGGTAATATTGGCGCTGACGCGCCACCGTGGCGGGGGCGCCACGGTGCCCGGTTGCTTTCGCTAACACCCTCTTTTTATGGTTCGAGTCGGGGACATAGGCAATGAGGTGGCGGCGGATCGGAATCCGCCTTTCCATTGGGTTATAGAGTATTACGTTTCGGCAATACTGATGATACCATTCGTTAGGGGAGGGTGCAGGTGAGGGCGGCGGGGAAGAGGCGGGTGGGGTCGCCGAAGTCGGTGGCGGATTCGCGGAGGGTTGATTCGGAGGGGGTGAGGAGGCCGTTGAATTGCTCTTGGCCGTTGACGGTGAGGCGCACGGGGCGGGAGAGGTCGACCATGTTTTCGTCGAGGTAGATTTTGACTTTGCCTCCTCTGGCGGGGTGCATTTCTTTTTGAAATTTGAGCTCGATGCCCCAGTGGGGGTCACGTTCGGTGCAGGTGTAGGTTACGGTGGTGACAGTCAGGGAGATGTTGTTGTCGTGGATGTCAAGGTCATAGCGTGTGCGTTGTCCCTCGGCTTCTTCGGGGCGTGAGATGATTTTGAGGTTGCCGAAGGAGTCGCGTCGGCGTCCGTCCATTTCAAAGTCTTCCCAGGTTAGATGTCGGGGCGAAGAATTGCGGCTGAACTGGCTGAGCCATTGTGGAGTGGGGCGATAGTCGATGCTATGTCCGGCGCCGGGAATGAGTTCGACGAGATGGAGGGCATAGCGGCCGGCGGAGTCGGCGGCGGCGAGGGAGTCAAGGGCGGCGGCGGTATATGAGGTCAGCAAGTTGCGGTAGAATCCGGCGTCGTCTGCTCCGGTACGGAGGGAGAATGCTGTGTTGGCGAGGTTTTCGGGCGGGGCGTTTTTCAGGGGTTCTCCTCCGGCCATCGGTCCGGCTCCGGCAAGATAGTCGGCATAGAATGAGGCCAGGCGTTGGCTGCCGTAGCCGCCCTCGGAAATGCCAATGAGATAGATTCTTGAGGGGTCAATGAAGTCAGAGGCCAAGGCGGCGCGAAGGAGTCGCTCCCAGGCCCATTGTTTCCCTCTCTGATACCATCGGAAGTATTCGCCTTCGCGCGGAATCCTGGGGATGAAATAAGCCGAGGGGGCGTCATCAAAGATTGAGGCGAGTTTGAGGCCTGTGGCCCATTCATAGTCGCGGGGTCCGGAGCCATGGAGATAGATGAAGAGCGGATAGCGTTCGGCCTGCCCCTTGACTCCGAAGAAGAAGTCCATGACGGCGTCGGCCTCCAGCGAATCAGGGATTACCCATGAGCCGCCGCAGGCGCTGTCGAGCGGCATCGGGGCGGGGAGAATTTCAGGCAGCGAGGCCTTGTATTCGTTCCATACGCGCCGGCGGGCATCATTGAGGTCGTTTCCATAAGCAAACAAAGCGGCTAAAATCGTGAAAATAAGCAGAAAGCGTTTCATGATGGTCTAATAAAGGATATCAGAGCAATCAGGCTATGTTTCTGATTGCTCTGATAGTTTGGATTATTCGGGTTTAGAGTTGGTTAGATGATTACCTTAAAGGTTTGGGCAGCGCCGTTAGAGGCTGTTGCGCGGACCAGTGCGGGCCCTTTGGCTGAAACCTTTGCGGAGTTGACACCGCGGGCAATGGCGCGCCCGGTCATGTCAAAAACTGTCAGAGAAGTTGCGCCGTTGACCGTTACCAGGCCATTACTGACGCTGACGGCTAAAGGGCCGGCAACTCCTACTTCTGCGATGGCATCCTCAGGGTCGGTAACAACGTTGGGCTGAGTATATTCGGGGTCATATTCAGCGGTGATGACGTCGCCCTCGGCGGTGGGGATTTCCGTGAAGTTGCGGGTTGCATTCACTTCGGGTTCAATCACTTGGCCATTGATGGTGAGGCGGGTGTTGACCAGGTCAGAGGAGCGGAGGCGGAGCATTGAGCCCTTGTTTGAAACAATCTTTGCCTCTTTGAGCTTCTTGTTGTCCCAATTGATGTCGACGGTGAAGTTTCCGCGTGCTTTGAGGCCCTTTACTTCGCCGGCGGTCCAGGCAGAGGGGAGAGCCGGGAGGAGGTAGACTCCGTCATGACTCTGGAGGAGCATTTCAGTGATGCCGGAGGTTGCGCCGAAGTTGCCGTCAATCTGGAAGGGGGGGTGCTGGTCATAGAGATTGTTAGAGGAGCCTCCGGTCAGGGCGTTTTTGAGGATAACGTGGGCGTGGTCGCCATCCAGGGCGCGGGCCCAGAGGTTGATTTTCCATCCCATGGACCATCCGGTTGCGCCGTCGCCGCGCTGCTTGAGGGAGTTGACGGCGGGAGTGAAGAATTCAGAAGTGGGAGGTACCTGGCCGAAGGGATAGAGACACATCAGATGGCTCAGATGGCGGTGTTGGTTCTGGCCGGCGGTGTAGGCGCTATACTTCCATTCGCGCAGAATGAGGGAGTTTTTCTTGACACCGTTAGCGGTCCATCCGCTGGCGGAGGTGTACTTTTCAGTGTGGAGTCCGCGGTCAAGTTTTTCGTTGCGTTCGCGCAGGGTGGCGATGTCATTGGCCGCGATGCCGCAGTTTTCTTCGCCGATGGCTTCGATTGCGGCGAGGGTGTTGTCAAAGAGTTCGGCAACAATCTGCTGAGCGTGGGCCACACCGTCTTCGCTGTCGGGGCCATGTTCTGGGCTCTGCTCGTTGGGGCAGAGATATTCGCCCTTGACTAACTTGAGGCGTTCAATCCAGAACTCGCATGCGCCCCACATGACGGGGAGTGAGCGGCGGAGGAAATCCTCATCGAGGGTGAAGAGATAGTGCTGCCAGAGGTGAGTGCAATACCATGCGTTGGCAACCACATAGTTGTTGCCCCAGTTTGAGCCGGCGCCGAAAATATTGTTTTCGTTGAAGATTGACCATCCCTTGGTTGAGGCGGGATTGGAGACGAACTTGGTGGGGTTTTCGCGCCATTGAGGTTGAACCGTGGCCATATTGATGATATAATCCAGGAAAGGCATATGGGTCTCGGAGAGGTTGGTGGGCTCTACGGGCCAATAGTTCATCTCGATGTTGATGTTAGCGTGAATGTCAGCATTCCAGGGCTGAATCTGTCCGCTATACCAGCGGTTGCGGTTAAATCCGGTCCAGATTCCCTGGAGGTTATTGGGCACGGCGATTCCGCGGCTTGAGCCGAGGGCCAGATAGCGTCCAAACTGGAAATAGAGCTGTTCGAGCTGACGGCATACGGCCTTGGGACCCTTGCCGGTGTTATATTTTGACTTGAGTTCGTCAGTGGGCATATCGTTTTGAGCGCCGTCAATGCTGAGGCTTACGCGGCCAAAGAGGGGCTGATAATCCGCAAGATGGTCAGAATAGATTGCTTCCCAACCTTTAGAGGCGGCGGCATCGGCCATGGCTTTTACGGCTGAGGCGAGTTCGGAAGTGCCTGAGGTGTAGGTCGGAGAGACGCAGTCATAGTCCGTAGAGCCGGCAAGGATTACGAGGATTTCGTCGGCGCCGCGAACTTCGATGCCATTGTCGGTGGCTATCATTTGTCCGCCCGTAGGGATTACCTTGAAGAGGGCTTCATAGCTGATGGTTTCCAGGGAGCCGCCAAATGAGGCATAGCCGTCGGCGCTGTAAGTAACGGGGTCTTCCAGGCCGGGATTATTGGCGTGGACCACTCCGGGCTGGAATGAGAATCGCTGAGAGAGCTGTCCGGGCTTTGAGGCGGTCAGATGGATTGCGATTACGCCATCAGGGTGAGAGGCAATGAATTCGCGGGAGAAGTCAACGGAGCCGTCGGCAGTGCTGAAAGCGACTCCGGCAGTGGCGGTTTCAAGGTCGAGGTAGCGATAATAATTAGTGACGGCTGAAGCATCGTCCCAGCCAAAGGGAGTTTCGTCAAGCAGGGCGTTGATCATCAGATTGCCGAAGCCCTGGAAGGAGCCGTAGCCGGTGTATCCGGAGCCGCCATGGTCAGTGCTGCGGCCGCTCCAGAGGGTCTTTTCCGTGAATGAGACCTCTTCTTCAGTAACTCCGCCAAGCATCTGGGCGCCGAAGCGACCGTTGCCAATGGGGAGACCCCAGTGCATCCAGTCGGTTCCGGGAGCCTTGTACCAGAGCACGTTCTGATGGCTCGGGGTCCAGTCCTCGGTTCCTTTGATGGCAAATTCGCCATAAACCATTTCGTCAACGGGGATGAACTTGAGGGCATTGTTGCCGTCATTGTGTTTCCAGAGGCCGAATTGTCCGCCGGCGTTGGTGCCGCCAAACTGATTGATGAAAGCATTGCCGGAGGCATCAGAGGCGTTGTCTTTGATTTCCCAGGCCTGATTATGGGTTGCGCCATCGTAGGCAACGAGAGAGAATCCGGCAGCATAAGGCTTGGTGGCGGCTTTGACGCAGCCGTCGTTGGTAGTGCCGCTGATGACTAAGTATTCGCCGTCGCCGTTGATAATCTGCAGGTTATCCTGAGAGCCGACGAGCTTCCACTGAGCGGCGCTGACGGGGCTGGCAGCCTGGCGGGTGACGCTCTTTCCGGTGCCGGCTGAAACCATCACGTTATTTCCGGCCTGGAAATTCAGGAAGTACCATGTCTCGGAATCATTGGTTGAGAATTCGGGCATATCCGGGCCGAGAGTGACGGCATTGCCCTCAAGATCATAGACCTTAAGGAGATTGCCCTTGTCGCCGGCGTTATATTCTCCGAGCTGCTTTCCGGCGCCTTGTCCGCCCCATTGGTTGATGTTCATGTCAACGCCAACTCGGCCAATTTCATAGTTTGCGCCGTTGGCCGTGATGGTCAGCGGGGTTCCCTTGGCGGAGGTGCAGAAGCGGTCAGCGTTGAAGTCAAGATAGTTGCCTGACTTGCTGCGGAGCAGGAATGACTTGTTAGAGCCGATAAACTGCCATTTCTGATTGTCAGAGTTGGCTGATACGGCAGTAACGGCATTCTGGCCCTTTCCGGCGTCAGAGATGGCAGCATCGCCGTTGGTAAACCGGATTTGATACCAGATGGGGTTATCAACCGTTGAATACTCAAGCAGAGCTGCGAATGTCGAGCCCGTGGCTCCAAACGCAAGAACTATTGACGCTATCAACGTCCTAAGAATGGTTTTCATGGGTGAGAGTATAAAGTTTTAGTGTCGTGATTGGTTTATTGATAATTTTTAACACGCAAAAGTAATAAAATTTATTCACTTATGCAAACTTTCAGCCGCTTTTCGGCGTTTTAAAGGCAAAGATAACGAAAAACACACACTGAAAAACAATTAAGAGATTATGATATACGTACAACCTGAACTTCCTTATGATGAAGCGGCCCTTGAGCCCGTCATCTCTGCAAAGACCGTCCATTACCATTATGGAGTCCACGAAAAAGCATATATTGACAATCTGAACTCCCTGATCAAGGATACCCGATTTGAAGACATGGAGCTTGAAGAAATTATCCGCGAAAGCTCCGGCCCGCTCTTCAATAACGCCTCCCAGGCCTGGAATCATATATTCTATTTCTTCAGCCTGAATCCTGACGGCGGCGGCGAACCCTCAGGCGACCTCCGCAAGGCGATTGACCGCGATTTCGGTTCATTTGAGAAGTTTAAGGAAGACTTCGTCAAGGCGGGCACCTCGCTCTTCGGCTCCGGATGGGTCTGGCTCAGCGCTGACGCTGACGGCAAACTCTTCATTACGGCCGAAAGCAATGCCGGAACGCCTCTGACTCACGGGCTCATTCCCCTGCTGACGTTCGACGTCTGGGAACACGCCTATTATCTTGACTATCAAAACCGCCGCGCCGAAGCCCTCACCAAGCTTTGGGACCTGGTTGACTGGGACGTGGTGGAATCCAGATATTTTTAGTTAGAGCCCTGTTTTGTAATAGATAACAAACAAAAGCAATAAGCATAATGTGATGAATGGAGAGAGAGGCACGCGTGATGCGCCCCTCTTTTTCTTTTTCGTCCCCCCCCTCCTATTTATGGGTATATTTCACATAAGTTAGCCACTTCTTTTTCAAAATTATCGCGGTCAATTGCCCGATTTCTTACCTGAGTGCGATGATTGAAAATCGTTTGAGAAGATAAGAACAGAAGAGTTGCTATCTTATTGCTGTCAGTGATGCCCATCCTCACCAGGGCATAAATACGTAAGTCAGTGTTTAACAGTTCCCCTTTTCGGGGATAGATTTGTTTGTCAGGTCTGAGAAGAGCATTAAATTGCCGGATATAGTCAGGATATACTCTGAGAAATGCTGAGTCAAAGTTCTGAAACATCTCTCTGGTCTCAGTATCTGTCGGACGGACATAACGATCTGCCACAGAGTTAAGGTCTCCCATATTCTTGACTTTCAGTTTCAATATGATAGGGAATCGGTTGAGTTTCTCTATGTAGGTGGCACAAAGGTCCATAAACAAGCTTACATACTCCTGACGGGATTTGTTTGTTTGACTCAGTTGCATGTTGAGTTCTCTCAGTTTTTCATTGAGATGCTCCATTTCATCCTTTGAGCGGGAGACAATCTTGCGTTGGCGATGAATGTAGGCGGTCACCACCACTAATAAAATAGTCAGGAGTCCTATCAACAGAATATAGAATTTTAAACGTTTGTTCTGAGCATTGATAGTGTTCTGATATGCGGTGGTAATATCAGGTATTTTTTCAGCTGCTTCCAACATTCTCAGCCGGTTATTATAGAATATGGCATCCTCAAGGGCGAGTTCCAGATAATAATTAGCGCGTTTAATGTCTCCTTCCTCCTCTTTCAGGAAGATGGCGAGCTGCTGCAGAGCCAGGTTTTCTTTAAGCGGGACTTTTTGGTCAGAAATCGCCGCGTTGACCATCCATTCCTTATATTTTTCCTTGTTCTGCATGTCTCGATAGGTCGATGCAAGAGCGTAGGCCGCTTGTGCATATAGCCTACTCTCAACCGGGATGCGCGCGAGGGTGGCTAAATATTCTTTTTTAGCGTCCTTAAGATTATGCTGTCGAAGATGCCTTTCTGCTAATCGATAAGTGTATTCTGGTTTGGAGACGTCCGTAACGGCTATAAGGGAGTCAAGATAGGCAAGACTCATCTGATTAAATTCAGGCGCTATTGTGCGCTTGTCAGAATAGGCTGCCCATACTCCGTAGGTCCATTCACAAGCCGAGAAGTATTCCTCCAATAGACTTGGCGGCAACTTTGTCGAGTCAATTCTTTTTAGGATGTTTATAGCGTGACTGAAATGCCCGGAAGTGGCAAGAGAGAGAGCTCTGTGAATCTCAACTTGAGTCTGCAGTTCGTAACCGTCGGTCGGTTCTATTATGTCTGAAGCATAGTCAACGTACATCAGGGCTGAATCAAAATTGAAAGTTAGATACTGTTGAAAAAGCTCATTATATATGTTGAGCCGTTGCTGTCGGTCAATGTCCGGCGTTAAGAGATGGCGAATGCTGTCCACCCGGTTCTTCTTGATGTTTAGGAAAAGCTCTCGTTGCTTGATAGTTTCATCAAGGCGATCCAGAGAAGAGTCGTCCGAGCATGCTGTCATGCATCCAAGGATTAAAAGTAACACGGATATTATTGTTGATGTTTTCATCTTGATTAAATTTAAGAATATGCAAAGGTAGCACTTATTTATCACTCCTGCAATACTACCTGCATTTTTCTTTTATTAATACGTAACATGCGGAAATATAGGTTGATATAATCTTGTTTCCGTACTTGCTTACTACCTGGGCCTTACTTTATATTGACATTTGAGGCTTAAAGATGTAATTTTGCGCCATCACCAATTAATATCATACCCATGAAAGATAGCCTTACAATAATTATGGCAATTGCGGGATTTTTATTTTTTCCCGCCGTTGCAATGGCAGAGGAGAATGCTGCCAGCCTGTCGGCCGGCGCTGATGGCCGGGAGCGCAACGTTATGCTTAATGCTTCGGATGCCACCAAACCCCGCGAGATACAGATAGGACTACCAAGTGAAGACGTTAATGTCTATGAGAACCTTTTACCCGTTGTTTATTCGTCGACCGTTTATCAGCTGGCCCGACATTGGCGCAGTGATGCAAGTCTGGGGGCGGTAGGGCTTATGAATCCAATGGAGTCTGCCATCAGAACCGGAAATATTGCCTATAGCATTGACTGCTATTCTAACGTGGGTCAAAAAGAGTTTAAAGCAATTTTTAATTATCGAACCAATACCTTCGGCTGGCAGAATTTTGATTTTAATATCTCCGGCGGTTATGGAGACCGATGGCTCTATACAGCGAGTGTTTATCAGAACTTTGACCCCGGATATTTCAAGGTGAAATTCACGGACTTTTCTGATCGTACGCAAATCTTTCGTGCCGGCCTGACCGGATTATTTGACGGGGGAAGACTGACCATACTGTATAAATTCTCAAAAAGCAATGCTTTAGGTTCAATGATTAACAGTGCGCCTTTTATCTATGCAGGCGATGGAAGCGTGGGAGAAATTCCCGGGTTCCCACTTGGCACTACTTCCTATGCGCCCCCGGGAGGAGAGTTTGAATATATGGATGTCAAAGACGGCAAGATAAAGAAAGGGCGTTGGGGAGACTTTACAGCCAGCTTTGCCCATGAAATAACCGCTCATTTTGATTATGGGTTCAACGATGGTTACAAACTGGATGTCAACTCCAAGGTTTTGAGGGCTCCACATGCAGATTATTGTGATTTCGGAGGAAGTTCAATTTTTGAGACCACTCCTGCCGATATGCTTTATAAAGAGGGCGAAGACTCACCCTACATTGGCCTTGCGGAAGGGCGACGCACATGGCTTCATAGAGGCAAGGTGACTAACGTCCTTCTGACGGCAGAAATAAATAAATCGTTGGCAAATCATTCTCTTCGGTTGGGGTTGAACCAATGGTATTACCATCTTGATTATTATTCATCATCCTTTCAATGGACCGGAACCGTATCACCGTATCCTGACATACTGTTTAAATATAATTCAGACGGCACATTCAGTCAATTCCATGGTTTTAATGAACTTTCCTCGGAGTTTACGAGAGGATATGAAAACAAGGCCGCAATATACTTTACAGACAACTGGCAAATCACACCTAAGTTCAATCTTTATTTTGGAGGAAGATTGGAGCATTACCGTATGAGGGCCTCTCAAATACCTTATGCCAGGTATGAAGGTTTTCACATTGGTGATGTTCATTCCTATACCGATGACGAGGGGAATATGACCACCGTTAGAATTGAGCCTCGCAATGTTTTGAAGAATAAAATTAATTATGCCGCCACCATTCAAGCAACATATAACTTCAATCGCCATTTCGGCCTGACTGCAGATGCTACGGTGGCCACGCGCTATCCTCGCATCAATGAATATGCAGGTGTCGGCCCTACTGAGATGCAATATAAGCGTGTAACTATTCCTCTGATCAGAGCGGGATTTAGTTATAGCAATAACCTGCTTGATCTGACGTCGATGTTGACATATATAGCCAAGTCTAATAATATTGACCAACAAAACGTTACCAAGCCGGGTACGACGCAATCACAAACCACTCTGCTAATCTATGGCATCAGGACGATTGGGTGGACAACTTCGGCAGAAATTCACCCGTTCAATCGATTTAACCTACATGCCCTATTGACTCTTCAGAGGCCTACTTACGATAACTATTTCATCAAGTCACCTTTTGAAGGCGTGCCGGACCTTAATGCTAATGGAAATATCGTCAAGGAGATTCCTCAGGTCCTTATTGAACTGGACCCAAGTTATCAGCTTAACGATAAATTCCGCTTTTGGCTCTCATTTCGTTATTTCGGAAAGACATACGCTAACTTGACTAATGCCCTTTTCTTTAATGGACGCTGGGAGACGTTTGGAGGTGTCAACTGGAGTGTGAACAAGCATCTTGACCTGGGGTGTACTATCATAAACTTTTTAAATGAAAAGGGTGCAAGTGGAACAATTAATGGCGCCGAACTTTTAAGCAAGGAAGACAGTGAAATTTACAAAGATTACTATATGAGCGGGAGTTATCTGCGTCCGTTTACTGTTGAATTCAGCGCCACACTGAAATTCTAACCACTCCTTATAAGCCAATTCAGTATATATCAAGGTAAAAAAGATTCTTTTTAAACAAATAATTAACCTAAAAATCAACATGAAACCATTATTATCAGCAGCTCTCACTGCCCTCATGGCATTCTCGGCCGGGGCACAGACCGGAGAAAGAAAAATAATCCGTATCGCGACTGACAATACAGATCTGGTCCTTGAAGTTGGTCCTAACAATCGTTTGTATCAGACGTATCTTGGTCCGAAACTTCGTCATATAGAAGACTTGACCAACTTCCACTGGGAACAATTTGCAGGTTCTGACGGTTCAGTCTCTACGAGAGGATGGGAGGCTTACTCAACCTCCGGAAATGAAGACTTCTTTGAGCCGGCTCTCGGATTAACTCATTCAGATGGCAATATGACAACATATCTTTACTATGAGAACTCCACTCAGGAGGAGGTTGCCGGAGGGGTGCTTACGAAAATAAATCTCCGTGATGACCAATATCCGGTCAACGTTACCCTCAACTATGTTGCTTACATTGAGGAGAATGTCATAAAGACATGGACGGAGATTCATCATCAAGAGAAGGGTCCCATAACGCTTTTCCAATATGCTTCAGCTATGCTCTATTTTAATGAACCTGCCTACTGGCTCACTGAATTTAGTAGTGACTGGGCGAAAGAGGCTCAGATGAGCACTGAGAAACTTCAGTTCGGCAAAAAGGTGATTGATACGAAGCTGGGCAGCCGTGCGGCTATGCATACTCATCCTTTCTTTGAAATCGGACTTAATGAACCTGCCCGAGAAGACAGAGGGGAAGTTCTGATGGGTACTCTCGGCTGGACGGGAAACTTCCGGTTTACGTTTGAGGTTGATAATGTTGGGAATCTGCGTGTTATTCCCGGGATAAACCCCTATGCCTCAGCCTATGAGTTACAGTCCGACGAAGTATTCACCACCCCGGAATTTATATTCACCATCAGTTATGACGGTGTGGGCCAGGGAAGTAGAAACCTCCACGATTGGGCTCGCAAATATCAACTTAAAGATGGTGAAGGAGAGCGTCTGACTCTACTCAACAACTGGGAAAATACCGGCTTTGATTTTGATCAGGACGTTCTTGCCGGGTTGATGACAGAGGCCAAACACCTTGGAGTAGACATGTTTCTTCTTGACGACGGGTGGTTCGGCAATAAATATCCGCGTAAAGATGACCATGCCGGACTTGGCGACTGGTATGCTAATCCGGATAAACTCCCGGGGGGAATTCCTGCACTCGTTGATGCCGCAAAAGAGGCTGATGTTAAGTTAGGCATATGGATTGAACCTGAAATGGTAAATCCTGAGAGTGAGCTTTACGAGAAACATCCTGACTGGGTGATTGAACAGCCTAATCGCGACACATATTATTATCGTAATCAACTTGTTCTGGATATGAGCAACCCTAAAGTGCAGAACCATGTGTTCAATGTCGTTGACAATATTCTCACTGAGAATCCCGATGTCGCCTATTTCAAATGGGATTGTAACAGTCCCATTACCAATATCTATTCACCTTATGCCAAGGATAAACAAAGCCGGCTTTATGTGGATCATATCCGTGGCATATATAAGGTCCTCAGCCGGATAAAGGATAAATATCCTGATGTTCCGATGATGCTTTGTTCAGGTGGAGGCGCCCGATGTGATTATGAGGCACTTAAGTATTTCACTGAATTCTGGTGCTCTGATAATACGGATCCAGTTGAACGCATTTATATCCAATGGGGCTTCTCTCAATTCTTCCCGGCCAAAGCAATGGCGGCACATGTGACCGGCTGGAATAAAAACACTTCAATTAAATTTCGTACGGATGTAGCGGCAATGTGTAAACTCGGGTTCGACATAGGACTTCAGCAATTGACTGCCAATGAACTCGAATATTGCCGAACTGCTGTTGAAAACTGGAAGCGTCTGCAGCCCGTAGTGATGGACGGCGATCAATATCGTCTTGTTTCCCCCTATGACACGAATCATGCGGCAGTGGAATATGTCAGTAAATCAAAGAAGACGGCTGTACTTTTCGCTTACAATCTTTCACCAAGGTTCTATGGTAAGCTTTCACCGGTGAAATTGCGCGGACTTGAGCCCGATGTGAAATATCTGGTAAGAGAGATAAACGTTGCTCCCGGTTCTGCATCATCATTCTCCTCTGAAAATAAGATTTACACGGGTGACTATCTGATGAAAGTAGGTCTTAACGTCTTCTCCCATGAGCATTACACGTCTGTAGTCCTGGAACTTACCGCACTATAGAGTACTGAGACGAGCGTATGCTGAACCTTTGGCGGCAAGACCGGGCTTCGTGGCGAGGACGTCACGGAGCCCGGTAGTTTACGCTAAATCATGAGTTTTGCAACACCCTCCCTGCAGGGATGTGCGTATTGCATTGACTGCGAATTAATTCACGCTAATTATCCGCGGACGCGACATGATGCGTCCTGAGAGTGTTTCCGCCCGACAGTAGCGGCGGATCGGAATCCGCCTTTCCATAGGCGTATTTTGGTTTAGATTATGGAGGGATTTATAATTTGCTGAATTATAGTGCAAAGTTACGAAGAATGTCGGGTTTCCGCAAATCTTTTTGGGCAAAATTGTCGGGTTTCCGCAAATCTTAGGGGTGGATGCCGCAGAAGTCGAGGGTGATTTTGGAGGGGTCGGCGGGGAGGGTTTTGAATGGGGTGTGGGCCACGAGGAAGACTACGATGTCGGCCTGGCGGAAGGATTCGTTATAGTCCGTGAGGTTGAAAAAGCGGTGTTTGGAGAGGTTTGGTTCGGAAATCATGATTTCCGTGTTGTTGCTGAGTTTCATGATTTCGCTGACAATGTCGATTGCGGGCGATTCGCGCAGGTCGTCAATGTCAGGTTTGAAGGCGAGTCCCATCATGGCAACTTTCGGGCGGCGTTTATGTTCCCGTTCGAAATTATTGATGCTCTCTTTGATTTTTTTGATACACCATTGGGTTTTGTGAGTGTTGACTTTGCGGGCTTGCTGAATGAGGGCCGTTTCGTCGGGGAAGTTGGAGATGAGGAAGTAGGGGTCGACGGCAATGCAGTGGCCGCCGACTCCGCATCCGGGTTTGAGGATGTTGACTCTGGGGTGGAGATTGGCGAGGGAGATGAGGTTTCTGACGTCGATATCGGCATTATGGCAAATTATTGAGAGCTCGTTGGCAAAGGCGATTTGCACGTCGCGGAAGGAGTTTTCAACGAGTTTACACATCTCGGCGGTGCGGGTATTGGTCGTGTGTATCTCTCCGTCGACGAATTTGGCATAAAATTCAGCGGCTTTTGTGGCTGATTCGTCGTTTATGCCTCCGATAACTCTATCGTTATGAGTGAGTTCATAGATGGCCTTTCCGGGAATCATTCTTTCGGGGCAATAGGCAATGAAGATATTGTTTCTCAGCTCGGGTCTTTCCTGAAAAATCAGTTCGGCCATCTGTTCGGTAGTGCCGACGGGGACGGTTGACTCTATGACAAAAAGATTTCCGGGTTCGAGCAGGGGGATAACCGAGCGGGTTGCGGCTTCGACGAATCCGATGTCGGGCTTGCGCTGAGTGTTGATGGGAGTGGGGACAAAGAGGAAAAATGCGTCGGCCTTCACGGGGGCATCACAGGCGGTTAAGTTTTTGCTGTTGACGGCTTTTTGGAGCAATTCCCGGAGTCCGTCTTCGGCAATGTGGGAAACGCCCCGGTTAGTTTGTTCAATGATTGAGGGGTTGATGTCTACCCCTATGATTTCGAGGCCTTTATTGGCGGCGATGATGGCCGTAGGGAGACCGATATAACCTAAACCTATAAAACAAGCTTTCATAATAAATCTTTTTGTTTCAGAGCGTTGACGATTCGGGCTGAGGAGTGGCCGTCGCCGTAACAGCTCCGGTGGTTGATAAAATCCTGAGGGTTAGATGAGTTGTCAAGTATAAGTGAGGTTTCATGAATAATGCGTTCTGTTTCAGTGCCGACGAGTTTAACCATCGGGCCGAGAGCTTCGGTCCGTTCGGTTGATTCGCGCATGACGAGGACGGGAATCCCCAGAGCGGGCGCCTCCTCCTGAATTCCGCCGCTATCGGTCAGAATGACAGCCGCTTCGGCCATAATGGCGGCGAATGTCAGATAGCTGAGGGGTTCAATCAGAAAGAGATTCTCCGGGGCGGCATCGCCGGATTCAAATTGTCGGCGTGCGGCCTGCCTGATGTTAGGGTTGAGGTGCAGCGGATAGATGAAGTCAACGGCAGGATACTCTCGGGCTAACCGGCTGACGGCATGACAAATGCGATCAAGCGCCGGGCCGAAGTTTTCGCGACGGTGGGCCGTTATAATGACGAGTTTGCGGCCCCGGAGCCTCAGGGGGTCATAGCCGGCCTGCGCGAGTTCCTGATTAATGGCGCTGCGGATTTGAGGCGACGAGTTGATTTTGGCGATGACCCAATTGAGGGCGTCGATTACGGTGTTGCCGGTCACGATGATTTTAGAGTCATCAATCCCTTCATTGATAAGGTTTTGACGGCATTGCGGCGTTGGGGCAAAATTGATTGCGGCGATGCGTGCGGTGAGCTGTCGGTTTATTTCCTCGGGCCAGGGGGAGTAGATATTGCGGGTTCGGAGTCCGGCTTCGACGTGGCCCACGGGAATCTGCCGATAGAAGGCGGCGAGGGCGGCGGCCGCCGAGGTTGTCGTGTCGCCATGAACGAGCACCATGTCGGGGTTCGTTTCCTCCAACACCCGGCGCATCCCGGTCAGGACGAGCGCCGTCAGGTCATAAAGGTCATTGACCTTATCCATAATCCGGAGGTCATAACGGGGCGTGATATTGAACAGATCAAGGACCTGGTCAAGCATCAGCCGGTGCTGGCCTGTCACGCAGACGATTGGCTCGAAGTCCTGAGGATGATTCATCAGCTCCTGATAGACAGGCGCTATCTTGATGGCCTCGGGCCGAGTGCCAAAAACGAGAAGAATCCTTTTCATTTATAATTTATTAGTAAGGAGCAACCATAAGAATCTTACCAGATGAATCTGGCGCCGGAACCTTTTAGGCTGCCTGACGAGGCGATAAGCGAACTCCAGATTATGGTCCACCCACCATTTAGGGGCGCGCTTGACTCGCCCGGTGTAGATGTCGAAACTGCCGCCCAACCCCATGTATAGGGCCGGGTGGATTTCCCGGAGTTCATCCATTAATAACTCTTGCCTTGGCGAACCCATGGCGACGAAAACCACGTCAGGCTTCTTGCTGACAATATCGCTGATAACCTCCTTTTTCAGGGCCTCGGAGGTGAGGTATCCGTCATGGACTCCGGCAATGTTGATTCCCGGGAACTCTTGCCGGAGCTTGCGGGCGGTCTCTTCAACGACCGGGGCGGTGCTTCCAAGCAGATAGAACGATTTGGTATGACAGAAACGCTCCACTAATTTTAGCCATAATTCACACCCCGGAATCTTACATGCGTCAGCCGCTCCCTTGCGTCGGGCGGCCAGCACGGGGCCGACCCCGTCAAGATAACCTATATTGGTGTTGATTATCTTTTTAATCAGGGGGTCACGATTGATGACTTTCTCTGCATTTACCGCAACGAGAAGGGTCTTCCTGGCATTGACAAATCCGAGCAGATCATCAAAGCCGTTAAATACGCTGACGGTTATACCATTAAGAATAATCTCATTCATTATTCACAAGTTGTCCAAACTTAGTTGTCGTAATCCCTTCACGGATAATTCTTGCGGGATTCCCGGCGAGAATGCAATTTGAAGGTACGTCTTTGGTCACAATAGCCCCGGCGCCTATCACACAATTATCACCGATACTGACACCACACAAAATAACGGCATTGACTCCGATAAAGCATCTCGTTCCTATATAAGTATCAGCATGCTTATTCTTGCAAAAATCATGAGAGAGTATAATGGCACCCGAGGCAACAAAGGTCTCCTCTCCGATATGTATGCCTTTTGGATTAGTTTTGTCCAATTTAGCGCCGAATGATATCCTTGCCGTTCTCGAAATATCCATTCCATATATCCGGGTAAGGATAAAATACCTGATGAATATCGCAACAAGACGAATGAAGTTTCTAATTTTTACCATTTTCAGAAATGTATTTCAGATAAAAACTCATGCCATAGAACATCCAGGCATTAGGCCATCTCATATACTTGATTTTATTTAGTCGATTTCCCTTTTTACTATAATAGAAAGCGCCATCGGGTGACTGCATATTGTCTATAGCCCAATTGATTGTTTTCTCTGCTAAGGGGAATTCCTTTCCTAACTTATTAAGATGATAAAGTGACGGAATGGCTTGAGCTAAACAATGAAGATCAACTCTGGAATTTATGGAATCCTTTTCATAATATAGGGCAATGCCGGTTTCCCTGTTAAAAAAATTAGATATCCAATGTTCATATCCTTTTTCAATTGCACTTTCAACCGCCTCATCACATAATATTTGGTTGCACCGGACTAAACTTTCAAGTTTGAAGCCCGTGTGGAAGTTATCCCTCCATTTATTCCCAATCTGATCACTATGAGGGAATGAACCGTCAGGATTTTGCATTGCCAGGACCGGCCTTACAGACTGAGTGATTTGATTCATTAATCTATCTGCGTTCTGATACTTATATATTTCTGTCAGGGTCTTGCTCCCCAACAGAGTAGCATTGTAAACGGCGCGGGTGTCAAGTGGAGAATATGAAAACATAAAACCATCCGCCTTGGGTATCCTGTTTAAGTCTTCAAGTATAAACCTCTCAGAGGATAACGCTATTTCCAGATATTCTGAACGCCCGGTGACCTGATATGCCCTGAGAAGAGCATCCACAGCGAAAGCCGTGACAACAACAGTTGGAGTATAGGCCGGTAGATAGAAAGCTTTTGACTGCCACCCGAATTCATAACCCCAGCAGGCCCCGTGATAATTACCTTTCGAACGAATGTCAATCAATAAATTTGCCAGATAGTCAATCTGTCCTAATAATTGGTCCGGAGAATCGAGCCCGGGTTGTAAAGCCGGATTCGCAATCACAGCTTCGTATAAATTACAATAGCCTGATAAAAATAGTGCTATACCCTTAGGATTGTAATCTTTAGGAATCATGGCTATTCGCCGCAGGTTGACGGGGTTACGCTTGAAGAGCTGAATCATAATCAGGCGGCAGATGGCGGAGTTTTTCAGTAGCGGCAATGCATTGAATATTCGCGAGTTGAGGCCGTCGTAGGGGTCCCATCCCTTGAAGTCCTCCGCTTCACAATACTTTTGAAGCGCGGTGAGAGAGTTAACTATCCGATTCATAAGGAGTCAAGGAGTTTCTGATAACCGGTGGTCACCGAGGCGCTTGAATAGTTTTCCTCAACAATCCGGCGCGGGCTGTAGGTCTCAATGCTGTTGATGGCTTTGATGACGGCGGCGAGAAACGCGCGGTTTTGTTGCGCCTCATCGGCCTGAGGCTCAACGAGTTCGCCCGTCACTCCCGGCTCGATGTATTCCGGGAAAGCGCAGATGTCAGGGGCTACGACGGGCACTCCGCAACTCATGGCTTCCAGAGCGACGAGGCCGAGGCCCTCACGCTGCGAGGGAAAAAGCAGCAGGTCAATTGATTGATAGAACTCCGGCATCCGGCTTTTGCTCATGCGGTTAAAGACCTTGCAGGAGTCAGGGGCCGATTGCTGTATCCGCTTGAGATAATATTCGGCTTTGCTGCCATAATTGATGATATTGAAGGCGATTTTGCGTCCGGTGGCGGCTTCTATTTCCTTTTGGCGCCCAATGAGATAAATGAGCGTTTCGGCGCCTTTTTCCTTGATGAGGGCTGATGCAAACCCGATGGTGAAGTCCTTCCGGGGCTTCCGGTCAGTGGAAAATAGCTCCGTATCCACTCCTCCGCTGGGCGAAACATGAACTTCCGTCCCCGGATATTTTTTATTCAAGATAGTTGAGAAATATCGGGAGGGGACCACGTTGACCGCCTGCTTGATGAATCTTCCGGCAAGGGGTAATGTGATTGCCGAAAGGGTGCTTTTCCCGGCTAAATCATCACCCTGCCAGTGGATTATGAACTTTCTGCGTCTCAAAAAGGGGTTCAGCATGATGGGCCACACATGAGGGAGATGGCTGATATAGATGAAATCATAATTTCCGCGTTTAGTCAGGCAGGAGAGCCAGAACCGGAGATACTTACGCAATTTATAGAGGGGAGAAATCTTTTTTTCGTACTTAATAACAAGAGGCTCCACCCTATATCCGGCCCGTGATAGGGCCAGCTCCATGTCTCTGATATAAGCGGTATAATTCGGATAACGCTCCGAGGGGTATCCGTTATTGACCAGGAGAATCTTCTTATCTGACATTATAAAAGGCGGTAATGATGACTAAGACGGTTAGGTAAAGGTAAAAATATCCGGACATCCTGAGCCCCCGGATGCCATGGAGGACTATGAGAATCGTTGCCGGAAGGAACGTTATGGCGAAACGCATATCAAGGGCGACTCCGGACAGCATCACAAAGATTATACCAAACACCGAATATAGAGCCGGCGGGAAGAACTTATAGTCAAGATTCTGAATAACCTTCCAAACTCCAATGAAGTAAAACAGATTGAGTATGCTTTTCAGCAGGATTCCACCGCTGAACAGCAGGACATATTGCCCCAATTTGAAGAAATTGGGAAATGGCCCCAAGAAGGCGGCACATACCTGGACCAAAAGTCCCTTGGAGCCGGAGCCGATGGAGGTATTTCGGGCCTGCGCAATTCTCATTACATGTTCCAGCGAAACGTCGGCAAACGCTTCCAAAATGATATTTGCAAATATCGGGGAGCAGATTCCGACGATAACCAGAATCCGGAGCATCTTCTTTTTATTGGAATCATTGATGACGACGCATAATGCCATGCAAATCAACAGCATCAGGCATATCACCGTGCGGAAAAACAGAGTGGAGATAATGAATCCAAGGCATAGAATCAGATTCCCGCTGCCCTTTCGGAGTTTCCACTTAAGCATGAAAAATAATGACGCTATTATCAGAAAGCAGAAAATCACCTCCTTAAGCCCGACGGCGGAATTTACATACAGGAAAGGATTAAATCCATAGAGCCCGGCGGCAATGATTGCTTCGCGGACTGAAAAATCCATAATGAGCGCAAGCCGGAAAAGCAAATAAGAAGAGCCCACCAATAATGAGGAATTCAACAGCAGCATCAGCCCGCGGCCAAGTTCTACCCATCCGGCTAATTTATAGACATTATAGAGGGTAAACGTATAGCCTAAATCATCAGTCTCCAGGTTCTTGTTCAGATGGGAGAACCCTTTTTGCAAAAGGGGAATGACCATTTTGTCATAATTATAACTATCCACGGCCAACCCGAATGGCTTCTGATAGTAATCAAGGAAGAAGAGACGAGTGGCCAATGAAACCGCAAACGAGGCGACGAAGACGCAGAAGAGCAGCTGATTGATATTTTTAATCCTCAAACTGAGCGCCAGGCCACCGATGCAGATTGCCCCGCAGGCCGTCTCGATTAACAAAAACGGCTGTTCAATACTCTCCTTGGCAAAAAACATGGAGCCGACGATAAATGCCCCGAAGACGATGCAGAAAGAGAGTATGATAAACTGAAAAACCGGTTTGTTATAGTCGCGGGCGGCCATTACTGAGGTTTAAAGCTCAAAGGAGCATTTATCAGGGAGAATTTTATCAAAAGCCTCACATAAAAGCGGCTTTGAATGTTCAAAATCCGTTTTGTCGCCATCGTTGACGCAGATTATCGCCTTTTTCTGATTGGTTATGACCTCGATAGCCTTCGTCAGAATCTCATTATTATTGATATGGTAAGTGGCGGAGGTCTTCCATGGATTTATCGGCTCAAATAATCCTTTGACAAGCTGATAGTATCTACATACGTATTGATTTACATTGCGGTAATCCCTGAATTTATGGGAACACGTTTGGTCAAGCGTTTGAAAATCCAGGTCCCAAACCTCCTTGAGAGTCCTCTTAAAAAACGGATTCGGGAGATGCGGGTTATAAAACCCTGTAAACGCCGGATAAGGATATAAGGCAAGGGTTCGAAGCAATAATTTCCCGTAACAGGGGCTGAACCAGCCTCTTGGATTCTTCTTGAACACTTCGGTTTTGTCAAAGAAGCGGTTGATGAATCCGGTAGTGTTAGCCATGATGTAATCTCTAATGTTTCCTCTGGGCTGGCTGGCGGCAAGGACGGCGATATCCCTCACTTTGTCATTAACAAAGAAGCGATCGGGCTCAATCCGGTCAACGATAAAAGTGTCATCATTAAAATAGACGAATCTCTCTGAGAGGGACTCTATCCGGTGGAGATTAAGTTCTATGGTATGAGAACAGAAGGTGGGTAAATACTTCTCCGGAATATAGTCAGAGTGTTTTATAAACCTGAGTTTCGGATGGTTGATGTTCAGCCAATCAGGATAATGTCCGCAAGTAATGAAGTAGATGTTGTTCACCCACGGGGCGAACTTTTCAACCCCTCTGAACCAGTATTTTAAAGTCCCCCAATCTCTGAATCTCACCGGTCTGGCATCGCCTTTTTCTGATTGGGCATATTCTCTTAGAGATTGCTGCCATGTGGGGTCGCTATCGTCAACCCAGGGGAGCACGAAATCTATTGTCATAGTTCCGTTATTTGAAAATATGAATGTTGACTTTTTTACCGACAGGTGATTTGACAGATGAATGACTTACCAGGGTGATTACAGCGTCAAAATCGTTGTCATCAGGCAGTTCTCCGCAATATAACGGTTGAAGCGCCGCAGGTAAATCAGATTTGGATACATGCGGATCATATAATGACACCTCGCTGAGCTTATTGGAAATATCTACGGCAATCTCCAATGCCTTGGAGTTACGCAGGTCAGAGGTGTTCGGTTTATATGTTAAGCCAACAAGCAGAACGTTTTTAGCATTTTCTGATTTGATAGATGATAGGATTTTGTCAATGACTTTAAGGGTTTCGGCTTCATTTACTTTTCGGGCCTTTTCAACTAAATCCATATTAATGCCTATGCAATTTGCTTTGGAGATGAGGTAATAGGGGTCAACACCAATGCAATGCCCTCCGACAAGTCCGGGATAAACTTCTGCAAAATTCCATTTGGTGGCCGCGCAACGGGTTACTTCATAAATATCAATGCCTTCTGCCTGGCAATATTCTGAATATTGGTTAGCCAGGGCAATCAATACATCACGCTGTACATTTTCATATATCTTGACGGCCTCGGCGGTTTTGATTGAGGGTGCTGTGACGGTTTTACATCCAAGAGCGTTAGCATATAGCTCTGAGATGACCGATAAAGCTGACGGGGTAGAGGCTGAAATGACTTTCGGCACGGTGGTCAAGGTGTGTATTTTGTCTCCGACATTTATTCTTTCCGGAGAAAATCCAACGGCGAAATCCTTGTTCAATGACATAGATGCCGATTCCTCAATAAGAGGAATACAGATATCTTCGGTAGTGCCGGGCGCTACGGTCGATTCAAAAATGATGATGCTTCCCGGGGTGATTACCTCTCCGAGTTTTGAGCAGATATTCTTTAAGCTGGTTATATCCGGAAGTCGGTGTTCATCTATTGGCGTCGGTGCGCTGACAATGAATATGTTACATTCCCTTAATGCGTTCCAGTCGGTTGTCAATTTGACGTTCTTGAGCCCCTGTAGATATTCCTTGTCTATGCAGTTTTTATTATCTATGCCGGAAGATAGTTCCGCTATCCTTTTTTCGCTGATGTCTAACCCCATACAGGGATATTTTGTTGAGATATGACAAAGTAACGGCAGCCCGACATAGCCAAGCCCGATTACAGCGACTTTATTATTCATTTTGGGTTCAAACATTCTGTCTTCTTTTAAGTCGTTGGTTTGAATGAAGTTTTTTATCATATTTTGTGAAAGAGTTTCTCTAATCGGCGGAAATGCCTTAACCATTGTTTAAAGCCGGATAATTCCGCTTCAATTTCATATCCGGAAGTGTAACGGCTTATGTTCATGCGTGACAAAGTGTAAGCGGTCTCCTCTGGAACGTATTCATTCATGACGGCAGCAGTAAACCCTGCTGCGGCACATTCCCTGATGCATTCGGCTGAAACGTCACGTTGATGACCGAAAGGATAGGCATATAAGCTGCAATTGAATAGTTTATTGATTTGAGCTCCACATTGCTTAAAGTCATCTTTCAGCTTTTCAGCAGTGAGGAGAGAAAGAACATCATGATTGACGGAGTGGCCGCCGATTTTATGGCCTTTTTTCTTTAATTGCGTCACATCTTCATCGGTCAATCCTTGGAAACGCAGATTTGAGTATTCTTCACTGACGTTCAGTTGTTCAAAGGGGCAAATTAACTCTAATTGCTCAATAATGGACAGGTAATTGTAACCGTTCTTACGGATTGAGTCAGTGATGGCCCGGTAAGCCTTACGTCGGGAAGATTGAGAGTTGAAATCATACTTTTTGCCTGCAATGGAGTATTCCCCGGGAGCAACGTAGGCTATCCATCCCATAATCTTGTTCATCCATAACGGGCCGCCATTAACGCAAGAGAGCGGAAGGAAAAAATAGGCATTGTTGCCATATTTGGTTAAAACCCGGTCGGCGATAAGAGCCGCACGCGAACCATCATCCAAAGTGATTATTGCGGAGTTTGGCTTTCCTATTTGAGTCGTAACTTCAAATCGCTTATTCACAATGTCAATGAGGCGCTCAAAGTGTGATTGGGAGGAGCATACTATTTGTTGCTCAAAAGTATTGTTAATGAGATGGTCAGGGATGATATGGTGGAAAACGAGGATACGCTGCCGGCGTCTGTTCAGGCGATAAAACAGCCATATAATCCCCGAGTAAAACGCAAGGATGTAAATAATCAGATAAACCCTATTGGAACTCATTGACTGATTGCACGTTTGGGATGGACTCCGGCGCGAAGGAATCGGTATAATTTACGGATGGGCAAAATCAGATTGCGTAGGAAGACAAATCGCCCTGTTTTTCCCTGCAAGGCATACTTGTAAGGCAGTCGCCAGTAAGGAGGAACGAGATGCTTGAGTTTTTCATAATCAGAATAAAGGCCGGGACACATTAAGATACATTCCTGAATATCTGCCCTGTTGCAGTTAACAATAGCCATCAGGAGTTTTCTGAATCGGCGTTCATTAAGCGTCTGATTATAGGCCGGGGATTTCGGGCTAAGGAAGTCGGCGACGACGTCTGTGGCCCTCATGCGCTGGCGGGTGCTTGTTACTGACACGTCATGAGTATATGAGCCGATATTATGCTTATTATAATGCGCGAATGCGCGGTCAACCTTCGTGACGACGGAGGCATAATATATTGTCCGGATGGTCGCGATTAGGTCCTCGCCAACGTTTATGCCCTCAAAGGAGCGGATATTGTGTTCAGTGAAGAGGCTTCGCCGGGTCAGTTTGTTCCAGACGTAGGCATAGGCCGTATTTTTTTCAGGACGCCAGGTTGCAATAATGTTATTTAGCAGGACTTCCTTGCTGTCAGCAACAAAGCACTTCTGATATTCATCGCCTTCATGATAAGAATAAAAGAAGTCAGCCACCACTACGTCAGAATTATTGGCCACGGCGGCCCGATACATCACTTCAAGCATATCCGGCTCAAAGTAATCATCGCTATCCAATTGAAGGACATACTCCCCGCGGGCGACATCGAGTCCGGTCTGGCGGGACGCCGCGAGGCCTCGGTTGCGGGAATGACTCAGTAATTTTACTTGAGGGACCACGCCGGGATATTCGCCGATAATGCCGGAGAGCAGTTCAATGCTTCGGTCCGGAGTGGCGTCATCAATGAAGATAAATTCCACGCCGTCGGTCATTGTTTGGCCCAGCAGGGAGCGGGCACATCGGCTGATGTATTTTTCCACCCCGTAGACCGGGACTATTACCGAAATTTTAATCTCTTCCATAGGCTTTAACCGGGGGGAAATCATGGAGCCAGGTCTCGGCAAAGGCCGAAATCTTCCCGTAGGTATTGTCAATATATTCCACCGGCTTATGGAGCAGCAATGACAGAATCATCGGATGGAGGCGAGTGGTTACAATGCGTGAAAAGGGCCGGAGAAATTCACATCCTTTGCGGGTCAGGGTATTGCGGATGAATCTGTTGCCGCAGAAGGTGATTGCGCTCTCAATGGGCCGCAGGCGCAGGCCGTGGCTTCGGAAGTCTCTTGAAATCCGCCTGGCTCTCTTCAGGTTGCGGATCAGTCGCTTGGTCCGTTCCGGTACCGGCCAGTCAGAGGTGACGTCGGCCTCCGGCAGGGCCGTCGGGGCGGAAGGCGGGAGTTCCTTATCGTTGCGGAGAAGGAAGAGGGTTTTTCCTTCTTCGTGATTCCGATAGGGGCCCAAGAGGCCGGAGTTGACATAGAAGGCCATGTCCGGGGCGAGATAGACGTGATTCCGGCTGAAATTCTCCCGCAGAATGTCGTGACTTGTCCGGTCACGGGCAAAGAGATGCAGGTCACTATGGCGGGCCATCAGGTCGGAGTCATGATTTATCAGGTCCGGGGTTTGATAACAAATTGACTGCGGGAGCATAACGATTCTGTTCTCCGGATAGCGGGCAATGATTTCAAGTCTGTTGTCCTGGAGCGGACGCCATAAATCACCGAAGTTGCCGCCCCCCATCATCAGGATGGTGACATCCTTATCCAAGTCAGGAAACGGGAAGAAGCACGCGCCGTAGCTGCCGACGAGTTTATGGCCGTTTTCATGGAGATAATCCAGCGCACCTTGCCAGATGAGCAAGTCGCCGATATTATCATAAAATGGCGCATCGGCAATCAGCACCCGCTCGCCAAGGAGCGGTTTGAGCTGACGCTCAATTATTTGACGAAGCTCAGTAATTTTTTTTTCAAAGCACTCCATTGTCCGTTTACTATCAGGTAAGTCAGGCGTCGGATAGGGTAAGTCAATTCTTTGATTCGATTCTTGCGCATGGCGCGCCGTTTGCCCTCGGCCGACAGGTGTTCGTTGTTGTCAGATAGCTTCTGTGACAGGAACTGACGCATCTCCTCGCCTACCCAGTGGCGGCCGTCGGCAGTGACGCGGTCACGCATTTCCAGATAAGTCGGCGTTATCAGTTCCGGAATCATTCCTAAAGAAAGCCATGAATGTCCGTTAAAGCAATGAGGCTTAGGGCATTTACCGATAGGACAGAAATCAATCGGAGCCGAAGGATTATCAAAAATGCGTGTGCTTCTAAGAGCATAGCATTTTACCAATTCGCCGTAGCCCAGCCTGATGACTCCGCCCCAGAGTCCGTTATAGCAAAATTCCGGGCGCGGCTTGCTGAAAATTGACATCTTGAAGTCAAACAGCGCGGAATCAAAACTTCCCCAGGTCCGGATATACTCCTCGCGCGAGAGCGCGGAAAGTATCGGCATCTCCGGTTTGCTTTCATCGCGCGCAACGGTCACATGACACAGGGCGCCGAGATTTTTGAGACAAAGTTCCTTAATCTCCTCAATATAAGGGATTTCTTCATCGCAGGGCGTCATCTCGACCGTAAAGGAGATGTTGCTGTGCTCAATCAGGTGCACATTGGCAAAGTACTTGTCAATCAGCCCCTTTGATTTCAGCTCCATAAAATGGAACGAGATTTTTAGCAGCAGGTGTTTTTGCAGCTCCGGGGGAATCTGTTCGGTCAATTCCTTGAGGCGTTTTGTGGGCAGGCCGTTTGTAACAATCATTACGTAATGACCCTCCTCGAGCAATTCACGCGTCAGCTCAACGATATAAGGCGGCAGAAGAGTTTCGCCGGCACCGCAGAGATTCAGCAGGCACATTCCTCCCAGGCGCTCGCGTGAAAGCGCCCGGCGGATATGGGCAATGGAGAAGTTGAGCGGCATAATCTCCGCCGTCGTCAGATTATGCGTGGTTACGTAGCAATAATCGCAGTGAAGATTGCATGTGGTCACCGGCACGGAAATGTCGAAAAATCTTTTCAGTTTATCTTTCTTCGAGGAATGAGAATTCATATCCGTTTTCATTGAGCCATTTTATAGTTTCTTGAAATGCGGAGCGGTTAATGTGTTGCCAGGCCTGCATCTTAAGTTTTGCAATACCGGTTTTTCCGCGGGAATCGGGCAGAATTTTCCGCTGGTGGGCAAAGATGACGAGGGTATCTGCGCCGGCCTCCTTAAGCTCGGTCAAGTCGTTGACAATATAGATGTTATCATCCGTTCGGCGGTCGGTTCGACGGTAAGCGATGTTGTTTTTCCTGATTTCTTTACCGTTATTGACGGTCAAAGTTTCAGCGGGGGAGAGATTATAGGACTGAGCAGTGCCCGTATCCCAACAGAGCAGGGTTTTGACGCCCGTCAGCGCGTTCAGCAGCGAGTCAGGTCCGAAGTAATAATGGAGTCTCAGGGTTGACGCAATCATTGATGAATCAGCAAATTGAGCAATCGCTGAGTTCACGTTGTCATATGATTTCTTGAAATCCGCCACTGTGACGAGACTGTCAAACTCGGCGCGCGGGCTGTGGAACCCTATTCTGAGCCAGTCAGCTGACTTGCGGAAGTCATCACGGAATTTCAGCGGCATACGGTCAATTCGGAGCTCGCCTTGGCCGTCAGGGTATCGTTCAAAGGCATAGAGAGTGATTTTTATGCCGTATTTCCGGTGTAAATCCTTCAGGAAAGCCATCAGCGGGTGCTGAAAAAGGGAGTCATAATCCTGCCGGTTGCGGATGAGGTCAGCAAAGAAATCCACGTCGTCAAGGCTCAGGTGGACCACTCGGTTTCTCCCTGCTTCCTCGACGTGGCGGGGAGCGCGGCAGGCGCAGAGGGCACCGGTCAGGAGCAAAGCGATGAGAATAAGTAGGTTATTGCGCATCTTTTTTAGCTGACGGTTTAAGCAGGAATTGGCGGATAAATTTGCGCTCCCTGGCGTTGAGCCCGATTCCTGCCTCAAGGGCGATGACTATTAGTATGGAGGCGGCGATGGTCAGCAGCGGGCTGACGGTTTGCGCCAATTGCAGATGCTGATAACCGCAATAGAGCAGCGCACAGACTCCGGCGAGCGCCCCGGCGGGGAGGAAGACCGAGCGTAAAATTCCGGAGATGGAAATTTCAGGGATGCAGTCCTTTAGGAGCCGGAGCCTGATAAATAGAGCCATGAACGAGAGCAGGGCAATCGCAATGAAGACTGATTGCGGAGCGGCCCCCGAGCGCAGAAGCAGATAGGCAATCGGCAGGCTCAGAAAGTGGATGGTCCCTATGGTGATTTCATAAGCCTTTACCCGTCCGGAGGCTCTGATGCCGGCTGATATGCAGTAAGCGAAGCAGTCAATCTGTGAGATTATCAGCACTATCTGAGTGAAAACCGGAGTGTAAGCCGGATAGTTGCCTAACCAGAATTTGAGTATCGGCTCAATGGCCATCACTACGGGAAATGACAGAATCAGCAGCAGATAGAATGAGAATTTACATCCGTAGGTAATCAGGCGTTCGGTTTGGCGGATGTCGCTGACTGAGTAGGTTTTGGTTATCTGCGGGTTGATGGCCGTCGTGAAGTTTTGGACAAAGCTGTTGATTGCGGAGTTGACCTGCATCGAGAGCCCGTAGGCGGCATTGACCGTCGGCCCGAGGAAGACGTTCAGCAAAATGTTGCAGCCCTGATTTCTGGCCACCCAGGAGAATGACCCGAAGGCGCTCCATGACATGAATCCCGCCATCGGCCGAAACATCTCCTTGTCAAACGTCGGGCGGATTGTCCGGCACTCCGGGAAGCAGTGGCGGCAGTAGAGCAGATTGGCCAGCACCAGGATGATGACCGTAGCCAAATTCAGCAGCGCGTAGACCTTCAGTTTGTGGCTCAGGATGAGGGTCAGCGAGAGCGCCACTATCAATTTCATGACCACTTCAATTATGCTCAGCAGGGCGAAAATCTCCATCCGTTCGCGGGCAATGACGACGGCATTGAGCGGAGTGCGGAGAATGGAGAACACAAACGCGGCGACGGCGGATTGAAACACCCAGTTGGCCGCGGAAAGGCGATCGGCGGGAATCGTCATGTGATGGTTCAGAAACCATAGGCCCAGAGTCTCGGCAAGCGCGATGACGATGAATGCCAGGAGGATATGGATGGCAATGGCGGTGCGGAAAGTGCGAGTGGCGCGCGCCTGGTCCTCGCGCCCCTGAGCAAAGGAGAGAAACCGCACGGTTGAATTTGACATCGCCCCGTTGAGAAACGACAGCATGGCGATGATGCCGCCAACGACGCCATAGATGCCGTAATCAACCGCGCCGAGCTGACGCAGGACTATCCGCGAAGTAAAGAGCGAAACGCCCATTACCAGAAACATTCTGAAGTAAAGCATCAGAGTGTTTCTGGCAAGACGGGAGGTGGAGTTAGTCGACCGGGAGAGGTTCAAGCGGTTTTGTCGACTCAGAAAATAACGCCGGCCTTCAGACCGATGAAGTTCACTCCGGCCACGTGGCGGTAGACATTATAGCCGTCGGGGGTGCAGTTGACTTTTGATTTGTAGAAGACGCCGAGGCGGATAAGGGTGTTCTGCAGCGGAATGTTCATACCGCCTTCAAGGGTGGGGGAGAAGACGCAGCCGTTTTTCTTCGTATCCTTAACAATGTGTCCGGCGGAGGAGCTCCAGGCCTTGGCGCTCAGTGTGGTGTAAAATACCGGGGCGACACCTACCAGGCCATAGAATGAACTCTTGCCAAAGGCGAGGCGGCAATATTCTAACTGGACAGGCACTCCGACTTCAAACATGTTGCGCGAATTGGTCAGCTTGTTGATGTTTTTAGTGTAGTCCATGGCCAGCGAGAGACCAACGTTGACAAACAGGTCCTGATAGACGTTCTTTTTCCATACGCCTTCAATACCCATATCCTTTGAGGCCTGGCTGTTGGCTCCGGCATAGGCTGAAACCTGGAAACAGTAGTCAGGGTTTGCAACGGTGGGGGTGGTTTGCGCGTGAGCCTCTGCTCCGCAAATGCAGAGGGCGGCAATCAGGGGTAAAAACAGGTGTTTCATTGCGTTGATTAGTTTATAGTGGTTAGCATAATGTGTTATTTGTCAGATTGTTTCAACGTCGATTTTGTCAATGGTCAGGCGGGCCGCGCCCCGGATTCCAACGGGGACGGCGAGCTCTAACATTTGGTCATCGCAGGCTAAAATCTCGCCCGTCAGGCCCATCAGAGGGCCGCGGATGACTCTCACTTTGTCGTTGACCTTGAAAATCGTGGGGTCAAAAGTTACCGGATAGTCAGATTGGCCGAGTATAAATTTGAGGCGCTCGATTTGGTCCGCGGGGATAAACGCGGGTTTATCCCCCCCTATTTGATTTAACACCCTGAGAATCAGAGAATTGGTCAGGATTTTGAGAACGTCTTCCTTCTCCGCGAAGACGAAAATAACCATCGGGATGACAACTACCTCCACGAGCTTTTTCCGGTCAGACCACTGGCGCAGCTGGTGCTGCACCGGGAGATAATTTTCAATGCCGAGGCCGTCAAGGAATGAGCGGACTTTCTTCTCGCTCCGCGGCCGAGTGTAAAACGCCATCCAGAATTTTGGGCGCGCTTCGCGGTCGTCAGTCCCGGCGACCGACGAACATAATTGTGACCCTGTTGGCGTAGTCATCTCTTATCTTCTAAGTATAAAGAGGATAATTTAACTGCAAATATAGTGAAATTTTTTTAGACACATATAAAATTTTGCCGATATTTTCATTTCATTTAATTTCATCAGGGCGCTACAAGGCTCTCTGATAGAGTCTTGTAACGCCCTGATGGGTATGGTTTTAGGCGCGAGAGAGGGGGCGCTTATTTGCGAGCCTTTACTTTTTCGAGTTGGGGCTCGAGTGCGGCGATGCCCAGGTCAATCGCTTCCTCGAAGGTATCGGCGGTCTTGTTGACGACGATGTCGGCGGCCTGAGGATATTTGATGGTGATGATTGCTTCCTTGTTTTTGGCCGCTTCGGGCTTGACAACCTTCAGGTTGACTTCGGCCAGCAGGATTTCAGGGTTCTTGCGGGCCAGTTTTTCAATTTTCTTGTTGACGAACTGCTCGAGGGCTTCGGTAGCATCAAAGTGGATTGCTTGAATTTTGATTTCCATAGTTTTCTCCTTTTCTTTGTGCCCTTGGATGGGCTTGTTGATAATTATTTTTTAAGTCTCGCAAGGAGACGTGGGTGTAGACCTGAGTGGTGGCCAATGAGGAATGGCCGAGCAGGCGCCTGACGGCGTCAATGTCAGCTCCCCCGTTGAGCATATCAGTGGCAAAAGTGTGGCGCAAGACGTGAGGCGAACGTTTGCCGACGGTGGCTCCTTGCAGAGCCTCATGGACCAGGTTGTAAACGGCTTTGCGATAGAGGGCCAGACCGTTGGAGCGCGTGAAAAACTCCCCCTCCGGACCCGGGCCGCTCGGCCTCAGCTCTCTGTAGGCCTCAATCTGCTCGCGGAGTTCCTTCCCAAAGGGAAGTATCCTATCCTTATTACGCTTTCCGTGTACTTTTAGTTCGCACGAATGTAAATTAATGTCGGCGTCGCGCAGATTGATTAGCTCCGAGCAGCGGAGTCCGCAGGTGTAAAACATCGTTAGAATCAGCTTGTTACGCACCTCTTCGAAGTCCGTCGGGTCAATCTCCGTGTCAATGATGGCGTTCATCTCGCCGGTGCGAACAAATGAGGGCAGAATCTTATCCGGGCGCGCCGTCTGCAGCTCTGCGGCAGGATTAGACTGGAATCCGTGGCGGCGACATAGATAGCGGAAAAATGAGCGCAGGGCCGAAACCTTGCGCCGGATGGTGCGCGCAGAGCGGCCCCTCCGACTCAGATAGGCCACCCAGGCGCGCAAGTCGCTCTGTGTGACGCTCCCCGGGTCAAGCTCCTCCGGTTTGCCGTTAGTGGCCCACTCGGCCCACTCCTGCAAGTCTATCGTATATGCCGAAACGGTGCAAGCTGACAATGTCAACTCACACCGGATATATTCTAAGAAAGATTCTATCATTCGCCAAATAAGAGAGTTATAGGCGAAAAAGCGAAA
This sequence comes from Bacteroides sp., assembly GCA_014802435.1. Taxonomy (GTDB): domain Bacteria; phylum Bacteroidota; class Bacteroidia; order Bacteroidales; family Muribaculaceae; genus UBA3263. The sequence continues at coordinate 45,160 of JAAVCG010000044.1, forward strand.
ATGTCAGCGCTTAATCTTCAACCGAACGAAGCTGCTGCACATAAACCGCCTTCATCATCTTCTTGCGGTTAGCAACAGACGGCTTTTCGAAAGCCTGACGGGCACGCAGCTCACGCACGATGCCGGTTTTTTCAAACTTGCGCTTAAATTTTTTGAGGGCCTTTTCAATGTTTTCGCCTTCTTTTACTTGTACAATAATCATTTGTTATTTAATTGGTTAAATGTTAGCAGTATAGTTTTTCGCCTTATTTAGCGGGGCAAAATTACAAAAAAAATCCCAACTGACCAAATAATTCCCCAAAAAATCCCTCATTTTTCATTTTTTTTCTGCTGATTCTTGTCAATTACGGATTTAATTCGTAAATTTGCGTCATGAAATTTGAAATGACACCCGGTCTCAAGCATGCCTGTGAAATAGTCAGTGGCATGGACTTTCAAGCCTTGGAGCAATCAAGGTTTGAACAGTCAGACATGGAACTTGATGAAAACTCATTTCGCTTTTCCGGAGATGTTACGCCGCGAGGTTCGGTTTATTTGCAGACGGGTCGAATTGCTTACTATGCTGATATTAAAAAGAGCATAGCCCGGTTTTAGACCTATGGAGCGAATAGAGTCTCTTTATCGCAGATACAATTTGGAGTTACGTCCGCTCATCATAGAGTATGAGGCAAGGGAAATGAAGTTCCCGGAAGTAATTCTTGGCGGCATTATCCTAATGTTTGATAATTTGGTAGGTTATCATTGTGATAGTTCTATTGAGAGACTCAATGAAAGTGAAAAGAACCTTGATAAAGTTATCAGGATATTACAAGAGTATGTAACCTCTTCATATAAAAATCATAACAAGGAATTACAGAGCCGTTATCAACTCCAGTATTTAGAATCTGTCGGCAACGGAGAGTTTTATGCCGGTTATAGCGAGATGATGGCTGATGCTCAGAGGGCCATTGATGCTGGGAATTTTTCACGGGCCATCACCGTGTTTCGTCAGATTGAGGCTCTTGAGGTTGAACATAAACAATCAATTTTTGCCGTTGGGCGATTACAGGAAAAGTCCGTTTCAACTATTGTTAAATTTGTGCTCTCAACTGCAATTTCTGTTATTTTAGGACTGATTGTTGCAAATTTTTTATAAATTATGAAAGATGATAACAATCAAATCGGAGCATTACTTCATAACTATGCCATCTTCAGGCCAATATTTATGGCAGTAAAGAAGAGGAATGGAAATAAGCTTCCGGTCGCGGTCTTAAACGAGATTCGGGCGCTGAATGACCATTTGGCCAGGTGTTTTGGTCAGCAATGCCAAACTCCATTATCGAATGGAATCTCAAAGGCTGAGGGCCATTTATATCGCGCTATGTTAGATACTTTGAAGTATCATCATATGATGGTTGAAGACCTGATGAGGCGGAGTGAAAAGCTCTTTGGATACCATTGGTTTAAAGTTGGAGGGGGTGAATTTTGGCCAAGTTATTCCGAGAAAAAGCGGCTGAATTTTGAACTTTTTAAGTCTGCTAAAGAGGCCGAATCCGCAGGTAAAGATGATGCTTTGCAAAAGTATGTTGAAGCATTTGAAGTGCAAGCGCAAATCACACAGCTTCTTGAACAGTATTCATCTGAACTAAAATTATCATGGTGTGAAAAGTTAGGGCGCTGGTTAAAGGTTAATGCCGGATGGTTCTTATGGACGGTCTTCGGAGCCGTAATCTCCGCAATGGTTTGTAAATTTATGGAGTAATTGCTCATCTCTGTTTCGGTTTGGGTTGGGCAAAAAATCAGCGGGGAGTGGCCATCTCGGTCACTCCTCGTCAAATAATAAACCAATCATTATCACATTTCTTTCACAATGAAAAAAGTCAATCTCTTTCTGTGTGTCTTTCGATAATATAACACCCCTACTCGCAAAAAAGTTCACAAAAAACCTATGGAAAGGCGGATTCCGATCCGCCGCCAAGTCGATGCAAGAGGGTACATGACCGGGAGAGGCCCGCGTAGCGGGTCGTCAGAACGTAGGCACGTCCGTCAGGGCGTGTAAATGAGTCGGGCTGTCTACCCTGTGAGCTCCATAGGAGCGACATATCTGTCGCCGCTATGCGGCTCTGTTGTTGGTCGCGTTCCCGTCATTACACGCCCTGGCGGACGTGCCTAAACTCTTTCGCCCGCGCTGCGGGCTTTTTGACGGGTGCGGCGGATCG
>JAAVCG010000045.1 GCA_014802435.1 Bacteroides sp.
GTTACGGCAAGAAAGTCCAGCGAGGCAACGAAGTCGGCGAACAGTCAAGCGCGAACTCCGCGATAATGAAATAGGAATATGAATATTCTAATTATAGGAGCCACATCCGGCATTGGTCATAATCTATGGGAGCATTATGTTTCATCGGGGCATAACGTCATTGTTGTCGGCAGGCGGAGAGAATTGTTGGACGATATGGTACGAAGTTGTCCTGAACATATAACTAAATTCGTCCCGGACTGGTTGAGACCCGTATGGCAAAAGGAGAAAGTCTGTTCTGGGTAATGCCTCTTGATAAGGTCTGTCGAAAAATAATCAAAGCCATTGACAAGAAGCAAAAAAGGCTTATTGTCACTCGCCGATGGCGAAAATTATGCATTAAAACATCTGATATAAACATAAATCCAACGAAAGAAGCGGTTTTTCTCTGAACTGCACCCCAAAAGTTTTGTGTTCAACTTTTGGGGTGCAGTTCGGTTTGAGGCGGGGCTTTTTTTATAGTGGGGTGAATTTGGACAATTTGGATTTGGGGGGGAATGGGGGAATTTGTTAACTTTGCGGGGTAGATTGTTAGTCGGAGAAATCTTTGATACTTAAGGCACACACTGATGGCCGGGCAGCTTGGAAAGGGTGCCCGGCCATTTTTTTATTTGTGGGCGAGGGTGGGGTTACTAAAAATCGTTAAATCTTCGGTAGGGCGGCGATTTTTAGGTGCGTGAGATTGTTAAACCGGTGAAAAAGTTTCAACAACACCCTAAAATCCAAGCAACATGAAAAAGATTTTTAGCTTATCCGTGCTGCTTTGCCTACTGGTAGGATGCAGCAAACTGACTGTCGATAACTCCGTTGGAGTAAAAGACTTAGACCGAAGCCGATATTTGGGCGACTGGTATGAAATCGCGCGCTATGACCATCGGTTTGAGCGCGGAATGGACCGGACCAAGGCCCACTATGAACTTCGCGATGACGGCAACGTCACTGTATTGAATACGGGGATGAAGAACGGCAAACCCACTGAAGCAAAAGGCGTTGCCAAGTTTACGGACACTCCGGGACTGCTCCGCGTATCATTCTGGGGCCCGTTTTATTCAGACTATCGCGTGATGCTTCTTGACGATGACTATCAATATGCCCTAATCGGCAGCGGCAGCGACGATTACCTGTGGATTCTCTCCCGCACCCCGCAAATCTCCCCCGAAATAAAAGAAAAAATCCTCACCGAAGCCCAACGCCGCGGCTACGACACCACAAAACTCCTCTGGCCCACCCACTAACTCCATAACCCCGGAGGCTGTGTCAAAATAGGCGCAGCCTCTTATTTTATATAGAGGGTGGACAGGAGTTGGATTCGTCAGATGTCTGGATGATTCTCCTAACTTTGCGTTGAAATTATTTACTAACCGCAGCGCTTTATGATTATTTCCTGCCAGAAAAATCTTCTTTGTCATTTTATGTTTTTCTTAACTTTCTCGTTGAGTTTTTTAATTGTCGCTAAATATGCACGTTCTACTGGGGAAAGTTCACGTACTTGAAATTTATGATACTCCTCTTCTGCTTTGGCCATGGCTTGTTGATGACTGACTGAGCCGGAATTTTTCAGGACTGCTTCGCCTGTTGAAGATAGTATATTATCAAGTTGTTGAACATAATCCTCCATGTACATTGGCCTACGTCGCATTGCTTGAATTTCGGCAAAGTCAAAGTATCCCGATACAAGATTATTGAGGATTTTCAACTCTTCTGCGCTTAGATAGTTCTTAGCAATTTTGGCATCTCTTAGAGTTGGGTGATCGCCTGAAAATGAGGTCAATCCCATGAGTGGGGAGTTTGCGTCAGCTCTCTTGAAGATTACCTCGGCAGCTGTCTGGCCATGTGTTGCAAAGTGTAACTTGTTTTGAACAATTTTAAAGAATTGAACCGAAGTATCACTCCGTGGGTCATAGTCTACAGCCGTAGCATACAGGTCGAGGATCTGACGGTACATGACTTTTTCAGAGGAGCGGATGTCACGAATCCGGTCAAGCAATTCGCGCCAGTAGGCTCCTCCGCCATTGCCTTTTAAGCGTTCATCATCAATGGTGAACCCCTTGATAATATATTCCTTAAGGCGTTCCGACGCCCAACGGCGAAAGTGAGTGGCTGTTGCAGACCGAATCCTATAACCAAGAGAAAGAATCATGTCCAGATTGAAGAACGGGAGTTCGCGCTCTACCTGACGGGAGCCTTCTTGTCGAACTTGTCGGAATTTCCGACAGGTTGACTCCTCATCAAGTTCACCTTCTTCATAAATATGCTTGATATGTTCTGCAATGTTGCTCCTTGATGACTTAAAGAGGTCAGCCATCTGTTGTTGGGTGAGCCAGACGGTTTCGCCTGAAAACTTGACGTCAATGTGAGTGTTGCCGTCGCTGCTTTGGTAGATGATTATTTCATTTGAGGAGTCCATAACTTATGATCAATTATTTTGGGGCAAAGTTACATATAATTTCCGAAAAAATTACTAACTTTCCTCTATGAAAACCTCCGAATTTTTCGGAGGGGGCGGCTTGGGGGGTTAGTGGAGGAGGATGGAGTAGAGGGGTTTGGTGCCGATGGTGATGGAGGCGCGCAGGAGGGTATCGTCGGCGGGGAGGGTACCGTGGCAGGTGGCCTTTTGGGCGGAAGGTTCGCGGCAGCAGGTGATGAGGGGTAGGGTGAGGGTGCCGAAGTCGGTGGTTTCAACTCTCAGGGTGTCGCTCAGAGGGGCATCCGGGGGCAGATAGGCCGTAATTTCGCCCGGGGCGGTCTGGACGAGGGTCACATCGCCGCGGATGGTGACGTTAAATCGCAGGGCTATGCAGGCAATGATGGCCAGCAGGGGCGGAATGATGATGAAAGTGCCGTATTTTGAGATGAGATTGTTCATTAGTCGGCCAGTTCGAGTTGGTTTTGAATCAGGGTGAAGTAATATCCGCCGAGGGCCGTGAGTTCCGAGTGCGTTCCTTGCTCGACGACGCGCCCATGGCGAAGCACGATGATTTGGTCGGCCTGGCGAACCGTGCTCAGGCGATGGGCAATCACAATGCGGGTGCGGCCACTGAAATGCCGGTCAAGGTTTGCGGTGATTTTGGCTTCATTTTCGGCATCGAGGGCTGAGGTAGCCTCGTCCATCATCAGGTAGAGGGGATTCTTATAGGCGGCGCGGGCAATCATGACGCGCTGGCGTTCACCGCCGCTGATTCCGAGCCCTTCGCTCCCCACTTTCATGTCGGCACCCAGCGGATGTCGGCTGATGAGGTCATCGAGGCATGCCGTTGCCAGCGCCGCCTCGAAGCGCTCCGCATCGGCGGCCTCTCCCATGATGATATTGCGCCGGATGGTGTCTGAAAACAGGAAGTTATCCTGCATGACTATTCCTGACTGCCGGCGGATTGACTCGGCCGTGAACCCGCTCAGCGGCCTCCCGCCAAGGAGGATTTGGCCCGACGTCGGCTCATAGAATTTCAGCAGGAGTTTCATCAGGGTGCTTTTGCCGCTGCCGCTTTCGCCGACAATGGCCGTCATCCGCCCGGCCGGGATTGTAAACGTGACGTTGCTTAGCGCCGGCTTGTCGTCAGTGCCCGTATAGGAAAAAGTGACGTCGCGCAGCTCGATGTCTTGCGGAGCATCAGCGGGGACGGCGAGCTGCGAGAGGGAGTCCTCCGTGTCGCTCAGATGAACTTCCTGAGAGCGCTCGAGCGAGATGCGGGCGTCCTGATATTGCTGCAGAAAACCGATGAGTTGCCCCAGGGGGCCGCTGACCATCCCGATGATGGCGCTGATGCTCATCATCATTCCAAGGGTCAGGTCGCCATTGACAACTCCTAAGGCTATCCAGCACGTTATGATGATGTTACGCAGCTGCCCGATGATGGTAAACCCGGTGTTTTGAAGCTGAGAGAGGCGCAGCGACTTGCGACTCATGTCATACTGGCGCTGCTGAAGCCGCTCCCATTCCTGCAACTTATAGTCAGCATAGCCGTTGACCTTGATGTCCGTGATGCCTGACATCATTTCATAGAGCTTGGTCTGATTTTCAGCGCTGACGGCAAACTGCTCATAATCCAGGGCCTTGCGCCTGCGGAAAAAATAGGCCATCCATCCCGTGCTCAGGGCCGTGAAACCAATGAAAACGATGAGGATTGGCGGTGCATAAAATGCTATGATGATAAGATAAAAAGGTACGGAAAAGAGCGAAAACAAAGTCTCGATGGTGCTCCCGGTCATGAATGACTGCAGGCGCGAGTGGTCACCGAGGCGCTGTTGATAGTCGCCGACGCTCTTGGTGTCAAAAAAACTGACCGGGAGCTTCAGCAGCTTGGCCAGATAATCTCGCAAAATAGTGATGGAGATATGCGTGCTCATATAGAGAGTCACCCAGGAGCCTATCATTGACATGACAAACTGTCCGGCAAACAAAGTTAGCTGCGCAATCAGAATGTCATAAATCAGCCCGATATTGCGGTTGGCAATCCCCTGGTCGACGACGGCCTGAGTCAAAAACGGCAAAATAAGCCCTAACAGCAGCCCGACGAACATTGCCAGAAACGACTGAATCAGCTGCAATTTATAGGGCAAGATATACTTTCGGGCAAAGTCGATGAAACTATGCCTGCGCTTAACCTGAGCCTTCTCATAGAAAGCCTCGGTCGGTTCCGCCGCTATGACTACTCCCGTCTCGCCGTTGAGCCATCCCTTTTCAAAGTCCGCGCGGCTCATCTGATGGCGCCCGAAGGCCGGGTCACAGACAATGAACTTCCCCCGGCGCGTAACCTTTTCCAGGACGACAAAATGCCTCTGCTCCCAATAGAGTATTGCCGGCAGCGGGCATAGCTCGGCGAGCTGTGAGGGAGTCATCCGGAAGGAAGCACATTCCATCCCTATCGACTCCAGGGCATGGCGGATGCCGGCAATGCTGACTCCCTCGCGAGTCAACCGGGCCAGGGGCCGCAGATAACTCAGCGGGTAAGTGCGCCCGAAGTGTGAGGCAATCATCCTCACACACGCCGGGCCGCAATCCATCCGGTCAAATTGCCTGGTAAACTTCATTGGAGGGCGGTTTTTGCATTTCGGGGCATGATTGAGAATCGATATGAGAGCGATAACATCACGTAACGATGCAGCGAGTTGGTCCAGGTTTCCGTGCGTCCCAACGAGTTGATTTGCGTTGAAATATTGTCAATCTGCCCGAGAATATCAAAGGCATCAACCTTGGCGTTAAGTCTTCCTTGAAGGAATGAGCGCTGAATTGAGGCATTCCATACCCAGTTACCCGAGTTAAACGAGGAGTCAGAGTAGCCATATCTATGATGATAGCTGACATCCGTTGAGAAATCAAATTTCCAGGGCAGCTTGATGTTGGCCGAGAATTTAGCCGATAGATTAACCGTATTAATGGTTTCAAAACCTTCAAGGGGCGATGAAGCGTTTCTCCATCCGGCATAGCCGCCGATTGATAAATCATATCCCTCGGCAACAAACCAGTTGATGCGCAGATTTTCCGACAGGAAGAAGTTTCTGACCTTACTGAGTTCCGCCTCATTATTGTTGAGACTCATCCAGTCAGGGATATTTTCATAGGATGCGCCGGTTGATGACGTCAGATACCAGCGTTTGTTCCGGTCAAGTCGGCTGGAAAAGTCTGCCGAACCATTGATGGTATAAGCTCCGCTGACGTTGACCGGCATAAACGTAGAGACTCCCGTCAAGGGGTCATAGCCTCGATACTGTGAGCGTCGGTCCCAGAAATAGGAATGGCTCAGGTTCAGTTTAAGGTTTCGCTCCTTGAGGTTCCATTTTGCTTGATAAGAGAGCGAGGCATTGAGGGTTGTGGCCGGTTTGAGATTCGGATTTCCCATGTAGATGTTGAGCGGGTCTGCATTATCAACCGTGCTGAGCATGGAGATGAGCGATGGAAGAGAGCGATTAAGCCCCATGTTGAGCTGCATCTTATTGCCCTTATTGTCATCCAGTGAAATATCAAAGTCAGGAGAGTAGGTCCATCTGAGTCGTGAAATGTCCTCGTTGAGGATTCCTCGCCGGTAGATCAGATGCGTATTATTTAATCCTCCATCAAGATTCATGGTAAAGTTCAACCAATATTTCCCAACTGCTCTAAGATAGTATAATCTGACTCTCAAATTAGCTTTATTGACCGTCTGATCAGAGAAATAAGAATTGTTAGCGTCAAGAATTGCCTCTGTCAGTGACTGGAAAGGATTTTCAAGTTCATAGAGCCGATTATTGCCCGTGATGGTGCTGTAAGAATAGAGTGGGCTGATAATAAGTCTGAGATCCTTCCCATGTTCGTTGATATCTCTAAGTCCAAAGATTAAATGCCAACTATAATACATTGTCCAATCTTGATGATCATTTCGCGAGCGCTGAATCTGACTGATGCCGGGATTTTCATGTTGGATATAGTCAATAATTCGGTCAAGTTCCCCCGTTTCCTTATCATCAGTATAGTTTAAATCAATATTCATGTCGTGGCTAACAGTTTGACCACCCTTGAATGTCATTGTTTTTAATATATTGTGAAGATTAAAATGAGCGGCTCCATAGAAGTGTCTGGAATCGTCTGAGTTACTTGTCTCGGTTTTGTAGATGGCATCATTCTGTGAGCCATATTCAGCCGATTTTTCTCCGAAAATCATACCTATGGCATCTCCCCGCTTGTTCTCTGCCGGCATTTTGTTAAATTTGGCCGACCGCGAGATGCTGTTGCCCCTGCCCGTGGAAAAGGTTACAGGCATATTGAAATATATATATAAATTAGGGGAAAGAAAGTAGGGTATGTTTCTAAGATCCAATCTAAGATTTCCGTTAACATTATGGCTCAGCCCGGACTGTTTGCGTACTGAACGCGAAAAGACGTCCTGAGCCTGTGGCTGAAATTGAGTGGATGAGGTGACTGTCTGCTTATTATCGTCAATGCGAGAGTAAATAACGTTACCTCGGATTTCGTAACTTTTGTTCCATCCGTTATACTTGTTTTTTCCAAAATTTCCGCCCCATAGAAGGTCTAATCCGGTTTTGAGGACATTGCGTTGGCCGGAGCTGTTGAGGTTTTCGTTCCAGTCTGACTGTAATACTCCCGGTCCGGCCCCCTCATTGTTAACATTATTTGTTTGGGCATACGCGGAAATGCGTCCGTTTTTAAGATACTCCAGGCCAAACAAGCGCCCTAAGTAGCGATTGCGGGGCAGGCCATAGCCCACCGATACATTCCCAAGAAACCCTTGCTGATACTGAGGCTTAAGGCGCACATCCATAACCATTGGCAACTGCTCCTTAGGCAGCGATGCCGTAAGCTTATCCCGGCCATCGTAAGGGTCCTTACGGTAGACCTGAACATTCTTGACGGTATAGGCCGGCAGATTGCGCAGAGCAACCGTTGGGTCGCCCTGAAAGAAGTCTTTGCCGTCAACGAGCAGACTGCTTACGTGTTCGCCATTAACGGTAATGTTTCCCGTGCTGCTCAACTGTACTCCGGGCAGCTGTGCTATCAGAGCATCAAGCATCGATCCCGACGAAAGATTAAACGCTGACGCATTATAAACTATCGTATCCCCGTTCATAACCATTTTGACTTTCGTTGCCGTTACGGTTACTTCACGCAAACGAATCAATGACTTGGCATCCAATTCACTGTCGGACGGCACCATCCAGATGGTGTCCAAATCGCAATTAGGACTAATATCCTTAGGATAATTCAAACAAAGCCTTAATGGCTTATAATCCTTATGGGTAATCTTAAAAATTGCGTCTGTCGTTACATTCTCATCCTTAAAATATACTTCTTTATTAAAGGCTTTATCTCCATAATACATCATATATTGTGCGCCGGGACTGTCATCCTCAAATTCTGCAATCAAGTCATTTGATAAAGAATCTCTTACCTCAACCTGACTGCCATAAATACGCCTTCCCGTCTCCGCATCAACGATATTGCCGTTGATCCAGAAAGAAAATTCCGCATACACACTTATCATAGCAGAAGAAATAACCATGCAAATAACCAACCAAAACCGACAGTGACTCATTCTCATAAATACAATAGCTTTTTAATTTGTTTTAGAATCAGGTTATCAGACAGTGCTGATGATTCGCTATGCTGTCTGATAACCATTTTTTAGTTAGAAGAGAGCAGGGAGGAAAAGCCCGTTAGAGCTTTTCGTAGAGGTTCCATTACAGCTGCAATTATTAACGCCACCTGCGCATTTGCAGTTATTGCCTCCAACAAGTGGCTGATAGGGATCTTCCCCATTCTTACAATTACAGTTGTTCTTAGGGTCACTCTGTTGGCGACTCGAACAGTTACAATTGTTGTCGGGACATAGGCAATTATTGGCGGCATCATCGTCGCATGGTGATGCAGTACCGAGCAATGAGCCAAAGCCTCCTTTGAGCTCACCCTCTGCATCCTGAGTGAGAGGTGTAAACGTTGAGCGCACCTCGTCAGTTAGAAGTTTGTTCAGTTTCATAAGAAAAAGAATTAATTAAATGATAGAAATGGTTATTGCTTCGCCTGCTCAATGAGCAGGTTAAGTCTGCGGGTTATGATATCTTGTTTTTGCTGTTGTGAATAATGATGGCTGCATCCTGTTTGCGTTCCCTGCTCCAATTTTGACTGGGAACAGTTTCCACTGCATATAGGATAAATCTCACAGGATTTGCATGTTAGATTGGCCCATTTAATCCGGTTACGCTCGTCTGAAAGGGTGTTCCATACGATTTCTCCGGATTCAGTGAGCTTGCCCTCTGCTCGTTGTGGAGTGAAGTCTCTGGCCGTGCATCGAAAGACGTTACCGTCAAAGTTAATCAGTGCATGATTCATGCGGTCAGCATAGCATCTGTATCGATTAATGTCCTTCCGTGCAGTCAGATTAAATCCCTCGTTGGCAAACAATTTCTTTACAGTTTCTTCTGTTATCGTGATATCGTCGCGATTAGAAATCTGCCGGTTCTGATCTTGCCATACACGATGGAAATCTATTGTAAGATTATTAATATTAGCGGGTTCATCTCCCAAAACTTGTTTCAAATCGGTGATAACATCTGTGAAACAAGCAATACTGTCACTCGTAAAGTTGCATCTAAGCGTCAGGTGAACATTCGGGCACTCTAATAATTTTTTGCAATTATGTAGAATTGTATCGTATGATGGATTGCCGTTTCGGTTCTTTCTGACCATATCATGACGGTGTCGGTTGCCATCCAGTGTGATTTGTAAACTTATCGGGGAGCCAATTTGTTTGAAATACTTAATTATTTCCTCTGATAAAAGATATCCGTTAGTAACGAAGCTAAATGATATAACTTTGTTGTACTCCAAGTTGATAGAGCGTGTGAAATCCATCAGTGATTTGCAAACTGAGTCAAACTTCAATAATGGCTCTCCTCCAAAGAATCCTAAATGGAAGCTTGTTAATGTGGGTAATGAAAATTTTGATAAGATCAGTCGTTTAATCGCCTCAAGCAGTTCCGGGCGCATATTTAAGTTGCCCTCATGCTGCTCATAACAGTACCAGCAACTCATGTTGCAATTGAGTGTGGGATTAATGATAACGCTGAAATTTGATTCAGAATTATCGTTTTCTTCCCATAATTTTTCTAATTTCGCTACTTCATCCACACTCTCGTCAATCAAAAATTCATTCTCACACAAATAAGAGTAGAATTCCGCATGTCTATCTTGAATAATATCAGGTTCATTGGCAGTGTAGATTTCCCCTAAAAGGGAATCCATAACGCAAATCTTTTCTGACATTACGTTAAATAAGACAGTTTGTCCTTGTATGAGCCGAATATGATTATATCTGCTTTTTTTCATATTTGTTACAAAGATATTTAAGATAAGCAATTTCTGTTGCGTAGCCCAGTATGTTAGCCCCGTCCATTAGCCATAGAGATGGCTCTTGCGGAATAAACCGATTAGGTTTATTGATGTCCATAGGAGTCAGTTGCTTAAATGCTCCTTCTCCAGTTCCGGATATCTTTAGAAACTGAGCTGCAAATAAGGTCGTTCTCAGGTCACATTTGATTGATACCAGTCTCTGTGCTGCTTTTTGTAACTCGCTGATAAATTCCGGCTCAAAACAGTGAGATTGACTGCTGACGCTGAGTCGAGTTACGGCATAACACAGTATACCTCCAATACCGGAGGCAAAAGAATCATCTCGGATTCTGCAGGGTGATAATTCATTCAATTGCCTGTCAATCTGTTTCAGGGTCTCCTCTACTGAATCTTCAATAAGTCCGAATTGTTTCATCTGAACTAATCCGATACCTATACCCGTAATTCCGGATTTAATAGAGTATTCCTTGAGGTGACAATCAACGGTTTGATTCATTTGTCCATACAATTTCTGACAGTAGGGTTCATATCTGTTCTCCAAATCAGGAAAGATATTGACCAAAAGCAGGAGAAATAGTAACTGTCCGGTTGCCCCTCCATCTAATAAACCGACGGACATTGAAGGCGTAAGGCGTTCTGCCACTGACTTAAGGAATTCAAGGTTTTCAACTGAATCAATCTTGTTTTGAACAGCTGATGCACAGTGATTCAAATCAATTATATGCTGAACATCTTTTAACTGGGTTTGTTTTATCCATTGACGGATCTCCAACAACATGGGATTCATCTCTTCAAGATATACAGTGGCCGTTACATAGGAGTCAATATCATTGTCTCGCGCATGAATCAGCGCTCTGCACTCAAATGCTTGGGGTAAAAGCACCCGACAAATAGCAAGATAGTTGTAGACATATGTATTGTTTGATAGGTAATAACTCGCGTTGTTACGATATTTGTGGCTGAAAATGATTTCCGAGATATAATGACACCCGTTGCCTGCAAGCCATGATTTAAGACTCAGATACGCTTCTTCGCATCCAAACGATAGCAGTCCTCTCATTCCATGAATCAGATCCCAATATTGGCGGCTTGAAGCGTAGGAGGCCCCAAGTATTGCGCATATTTCATCGGGCTTCAATCCCGGAACGCTCCGTTCAACTTCTTCTAACCATCGGATTCCGGGAATATAGGTATCCTCTATGAACGTCAGGTATGCCGCCTTGTTATCTCTTATAGGCTGACTATTGGGCCGGTTTCCGTCCATAATGAACGGAATGGTTTTGCAACAGAAAAGTGTATTTGGATTTTCTTTGACTTTGCTAACGAGTATTTTATGCCAATTTGGAGTCAGACACCGCATGTGTGCATCAAGTATGATGAAATAGGGGGTAGGGCTTAGTTGAACTCCACGCTCTTTTGACAGGGCTGCCCCAAGGCGCATAGAGTTCTCATAGTACCTGACACAAAATGGACGTAACCGTTTCTCGTAATCATAATTGTCTGTAGAATGATCGTTTATAATCACGATTTCAACGTCCATACCGGCAGTCTCACGCACACTTCTGACTGTTTCTACCACGTCATCTCCTTCATTAAGAAAAGGAATGACTACGGTAAGCTGGCAGTCAGAGTGCCGTATATCGGTGGCCGTGTCTAACACTTCGTAAGTTTTGTGGATCATCCATCGGATTGCATGCCTTTTAATGTTGGTCGTTAATTCTTGTTGTTTTTGGGCATGAATCGTTGATATTTGCTGCTTAGAACGTCGGTATTGAATAAGAGGCTGATTGAGATTGCGTATAGTGCAACCCGCTTCCAACATTCGTACCCATAACTCGTAATCCTCGGCATAGGCGTGATTAGGCGAATAGTTGAGGCCAAGACCTTGTAAAGTTGCCTTTCTCATCATAACTGTGGGGTGAGCCAACGCACAGGAATCAATCATTTCAATCATGGATACAGTTTCTATGCAGTTGAGCTGAGATTCTAACCCATCGCCAAAGACTATAATCCCGCCGCCCAGGACGTCGACTTCGGGGTTGGCATCCATATAGTCAACTTGGAGTTGGAGGCGATTGGGGAGCATGACGTCGTCGGCATCCATGCGGGCGATGTATTCTCCGCGGGCTTCGGAGAGCAGGCAGTTAAGTGTCGCAATGTAATCGTGAGGGCGGCGGATGAGGCGGATGCGCGGGTCAGTGTATGATTCCACAATCTCTACGCTATTGTCTGTGGAGCCGTCGTCGGCTATGAGGAGCTCAAAGTCCGTGAACGTTTGCGCCAGGATGCTGTCAATGCACTCGCGCAAATAGCGCGAGGCATTAAACATTGGCATGCAAACAGAGATTTTGGGCGTAGTCATGATTGGTTGTTTTTTAATGGATGATTTTGCTGCAAAGTTACATATAAAATTTGGATTTCAAGCAAAAGTGAGCAAATTGAATTTTCTACAAAACAGGGCTTAATTTATTGATTATCAATATGTATTAAAATTAGTTTTTCTACACCCCGTTTTTGTGGCGATTTTTCTCTGTCATTCATTTCTTTTTGGGTTGGATGTTCAGGCGGTAGATGACGTGGAGCATCGCATAGTGGGGGAGGGTGTTGTAACGCGCCTCGGTGCGTCCCTGGGAGTTCATGGTCAGGCGAACGTTGCTCAGTTGGCCGAGGATGTCGGAGCCGTCGAGGGCGAAGGTGAGGTTGCCTTGGAGGATGCTTTTTGCAACACGGGCGTTCCAGACCAGGTCGTTGGTGTTGAGGCGCGAGTCAGAATA